>CAVPMM010000004.1:0-140974 GCA_963706525.1 uncultured beta proteobacterium
AAAACCGCCCCGCAGCATCGAACCGGCGCGCGCCGGCCTGGTGTTGCGCGACAACCTGCGCGACCGCCGCACCATCGAGCGCGCCTATCTGAAGGCCCTGGGGCGCGCGCGCAAGACCGCCTTGCTGGCCAATCCGTATTTCGCGCCCAGTCGCAAGCTGCGCCGCGCGCTCGAGGCGGCGGCCCAGCGCGGGGTCGAAGTCACCTTGTTACTGGGGGTCGGCCAGCTCCGGCTGCAGGATGCGATCGCGCATTCGTATTATCCGAAGCTGCTGCAGAGCGGGGTGCGCATCGTCGAATACCGCAGGACCGAACTGCACGCCAAAGTCGCGGTGGTCGACGACCTCTGGGCGACGGTCGGCTCCAGCAACTACGACGGCCTCAGCCTGTTCGTCAACCACGAGGCGAACGTGGTGGTGCTGGATCAGGAATTTGCCAGGCAGCTGCGGCTGCAGATCGAGGCCGCGGTGGCCGACGGGGTGCCGATCCGCCTGGCCGACTTCAGCAATATCGTCTGGTACAAGCGGTTCTGGTACGGCACCGCCTTCATCTTGTACCGCGGCGCGATCCGGCTGATGTCCTGGAGCCTTTCCGACTGAGGCCGCCGCCATCACGCCGTTGGACTTATTGGTCGAGCGCCGCGTAGTGGCGGAAGATGCCGCTCTGGTTGAAGGCCAGTCGTCGGCGCGACGCCAGGTAGGCGGCGATGCGCGGTTCGGCCGCTACCAAGTCGTGCAGCGCCAGCAGGCGCGGATGACCGGGCGCCAGGCGCCGCATGGCCTTGGGAAAGGCGTAGCGCAAGCCGGCGACGAGCTGGAACAGCGACAGATCGACATACGACAGTGCGGCGCCGACCGCGTAGGCGTCGCTGTCCGGATTGCGCTCCAGCACGGCTTCGAAATAGCCGAGGAATTTGGGCAGCCGCTCCGCGGTCAGATCGGCGGCACGGCGCGCCGCTTCCTCCTTTTGTTCTTCGTAGTACAGGCCGGCGGCAATCGGATGGTGGCTGTCGTGCACCTCGGTCACCAGGTCGGCGATGGTCAGCTGCAATTGGTGCGCCCAGAGCCGGCTCGCCTCGTCGTCCGGCACCAGCTTCAGGCGCGGTCCGAGGAACAGCAGGATGTTGGCGGTCTGGCCGATCACCAGCTCGCCGGCTTTCAGATAGGGCGGCGCGAACGGCGGCCGCGCGACGCTTTCGTCTTCGAGGAAATGCGCCAGCGCCGGCAGTCCCATGCCGCTCTTCGCCGAGCGGCGTCCGATGTCGACGTAGTCGGCGTCGGCCTGCTCCAGCGCCAGCCGCACGAATTCGCCGCGGCCCTGGATGCCCGGCCAGTAATACAGTTCGTAGCGCATCGGATCGCTCCTCTGGTTGACCGTCAGAACCGTTGATATCCCGCCAGGTAACGCCATTGCCCGGCCGGCAAGCCGGCCATCGGCACGCGCCCGATGCGGATGCGCTTGATCGATCCGGCGGTCAGGCCGACCTGGCGGCACATGGCGGCCAGCTGTCCGGCCTGCGGCGCCTTGAGCGCAAAGCGCAGCCGGGTTTCGTTTTGCCAGCTGACCTTGGCCGGCGCCAGCGACTTGCCGTTCCAGGTGAGGCCATGATTGAGCAGCGCCAGGCCATCCGGCGCCGGCGTGCCCGTCACCTCGACGACGTACTCCTGCTCGACTTGGGCGATGTCGTCGACCAGCTTGCGCGCCACGCGCCAATCCTGGGTCAGTACCAGCAAGCCGCCGGCTTCCGTTTCGAGCGGGGCGACCAGGCTCAGGCCGCTCAGATGCCGTTTCAGGAAGCGGATATGCGTGTGGTCGTCGGCGGCGCGCGCCTCGGCGCTCAACAGCGGCAGCAGCGCGCCGATCTCGGCGGCCGTGCCGGCCGGCTTGTGCAGCAGCAGCGTGACCGGTTCCAATGCCGCCGGCGTCGCCTGCGGCAGCAGTTCCACCCGCTGCTGCGGCAGCACCCGCGTGCCCGGTTCTTCCACCACCGCGCCGTCCACGGTGACCCAGCCACCGGCGATATAGCGCTCGGCCTCGCCGCGCGAACAGGGCATGGATTCAGCGAGGCGTTTGGCGAGGCGGACGGATTCAGTCATGGTCATTGCTGCGTGGGCGGGAAACGTCCATTGTAGCTATCCGGCCCTGGCCTTGCGTCGCGAGACCAGGACGCCGCTGATGACCAGGACCAGCACCGCCAGTTGCAGCAGCAGTCCCTGCGCGGTTGGGTGGATGCCGAGCAGGGGCAGGGAAATGAAATGCACCAGGCTGGAATCGATGACGCCCGCCTCCTGCAGCGCCGCCACGCCGTTGCCGGTAAACACCACCGCCATCAAGGCCAGCAGTCCGGATGTGACGGAGAAGAATGGGCCGATCGGCAGCCGCACACTGTACTTCAGGAGGGCGGCGCCGATCAGCGCCAGCAGCACGGCGGCGGCGGCGATGCCGGCGAGCACGGCGCTATGCCCCTCCGGCCCGGCCTGCGCCCACAGGGTTTCGTAGAACAGGATGATCTCGAACAGTTCGCGGTAAATCGCCAGGAACGAAATGCTGGCCATCGCCCACAGGGTGCGCTTGCCGAGCGCGGCGGTGACCTGGTCGCGGATGAATTTCTGCCAGGCTTGCGCATAGGATTTGCTATGCAGCCAATAGCCGACATACAGCAGCATGACGGCGGCGATCAGCGCCGTCACGCCTTCGGTCACTTCGCGGTTGGCACCGGTGATGGTCAGCAGGGAATTGGCCGCGACCCAGGTCAGGGCGCCGAGGGCGAGGGCGGAGATCCAGCCGGCGTGGATATACGGCAGCGCATCGCGGCGCCCGGTCTTGACCACGAAGGCGACAATCGCCGCCAGCACCAGAATCGCTTCCAGCCCTTCACGCAGCAGGATCAGCAGGGCGCTGATGAAGGCCGCCAGCGGCGACAGACTGCCGGCCAACAGTTTTTCATCGACGCGGTCGAGCAGGGTGTGGATGTCACCGATCTGGTCGGCGACGGCAGCGGCCGGCTGGCCGCTCGAGATGGCCGAGCGCAAGCTCATCATTTTGCGTTCGGCTTCGGCGCGCAAGGCGGGATCGACGTTGTCGAGCCCGGCTTCCACCAGTTCAAAGCCTTCCAGGTAGGCACTGATCGCCAGTTGCCGCGCGCCATCGCGGTCGCCCTGGCGATAGGCTTGCAAGGCCTGGTCCAGTTTGGCGCGTGTCAATTCCAGGGGCGCCGGTGCCAGCGCCTGGATCGCTTCCGGATGCGCGGTCAGGTAGGTTTGCACGCTGGCGGCGTCGGCGCCGCGCTGTTTGGCGACATCGGCCGGTGCTGCCGTCACCAGTTTTTTCAAGTCGCTGAAATCGACTTTTCCCTTGCCCTGCTGCCATAACTGCCTGCCGTGCTCGATCTGTTCCGGCGTGGCGCGCAGGCCGCCGGCGAAAAAGGCCAGCGCCCAGCGATCGGATTCGCTCAGCTCGGTGAACGGCCGCATCGGCGTGCCGCCGACGCCGAGCGTAATGGTGTTGTAGAGGCCGTAGATGCTGCGCGCCTGCATGCGGCCGCTGTCATGGAAATTGCTGGGGGAGGGCTCCATGCCCTTGGCCAGCGGGCCATCGCCGCGGCCGCCGGCACTATGGCAGGAGGCGCAGTGGGCGTCGAACAGGCGGGCGCCGACGCTTAGGTCGGGTGCCTGGCGCGGCGCCACCGTCAAGCGGTAGACGCGGATCACGTCTTCGCGCAAGGCGTTGGCGTTGGCAGCGACCGTGCTGCCGGCGGCCTTGGCCTCGATGCTGGAGCGCAAGCCATGCGCCTTGTCGAGCAGCGTCGCCTGCCCCGGCTGGGCCGGCAATTGCTCCAGCAAGGCGATCGATTGCGTTGCGAATTCGACCTGCTCCTCGTATTCCGACTGGTTCAGTACCTTGCCGTCGCGCACGAAGCCGGGGTAGTCGACGCTGATGTAGTCGAGCATGTGGACCACGGTTTGCGCCTTTTCGTCCAAGGCGGCGGCGAAGGCGCTGGAAAACCCGGCTGCAGCCAGCATCAACAGCAGCAGAAAGCGGAGCGGGAAAGCGGAAAGGCTGCTGGATGAAAAGCGCTGGCGCAGCATGAGAGAAGGGGATTAAATGATAATGATTCTCATTTTCTCATGGTCTAGCGGCGGATATCAACCGAATTTGTCAGCACATAAAAGCTTGCCGGTGGCTGGGGCTTGAACTATCATATAAATGAGAATCATTATCATTTGGTTGGGTGCAGCAGCCGCGAAATTCCCTGTGGTACTCCCTGTGGCACCGCAATCCGCGCTAATGTCGCCGCCAAGGCAATGAATTCTTCCGTGTCTACCCAAGCCAGCCGGCACGCCACATGCCACCGCCAGCCAAACCACCCACAAGCAAAGGAGTGTTCGATGGCTAACGATCCGATTGACCCGATGTTTCTGGAGGCGCAAGAGGGCGATGTCCAGCCGGAATTGCTGGTGTCGGCGGTCTTGCATCTGATGTCGCACTACACCGCGCGCAGCCAAGAGGACGGCGCCTGCGTCAAGCTGGCCTCGGTGATCGAGCGCCATCTCAAAGCGTTGGCCGGCTTGCCGGAGCTGGCGCCGGTATTGCGGGCGACCTGCCAGCAGTTGTCCGAGCAATGGGAAACCGTGGTCGAGCGCGCATTGCCAAAGCCGCTAAAGACCAATTTTCTGGAGCGCTGGATGGCGGTTGCCAAGCCGGGTTGAGCGGCCAAAGCCAAGGAGTAGGCCGGTGCCCAAGCGCCGGTGTATGGTCGCAGGACCTATGTAAAACCATATACTCCCGCTATCAACCATCAATCTCGGATATGAGATGGAAGATTTTGCAACATACTCCCTTGGAATTGACTCTGTCACAATTGACTGTTGAGCACCTCGGACATCGGAATCGGAGTTAGTGGGGTCAGAGTTTTTTTTCCGGCGCTTCATCGCGAAAATTACTCTGACCCCAGTAACGGCCTAGTGCCAGAAGACCCCAAACCAAGCGGGTTTGAGCATCGCTGCACTTGATCCGTGAAAGCAGGGTCAGCGTCGCCATGAGACCGGCGTAAAAAAACTCTGACCCTAGTCTCACCCCGCCTCGCTGAGCATCGGCCTGAGTTTCAACCGTTAAAGCAACAGAGCCGCAGGGTTTGTGGTCCGGGGAACGACGGTGCATCACTTCCACCGCTGGCAGGCCGCGAACCGAACCATATCGGCATGGTTCGCGCTCGCTTCTTTACATCTTCAGTTCCGGATGCTGGGCCAGCAGCGCGTCGCGCGTGAGGCGCGGGAAGGCCTCGGCATACATGTAGCTATAGCCCTCGTTCTGCCACTTGGCGATCTCGATGACGGCGGCGGGCACCACGGTGGCCATTTCGTAAAACTCATCGGGCTTGTAACCGCGCGATCGCGCCGCATTCGCGCAGATGCGGATCGACACGCCCAGGTCCGCGAGTTCCTTGAGCTGGTTGTACATATCCGGATAGGCGGCACGGTTGAGGCGGGAAAAAGCGTGCAACTCATTGCCGTGCGCGACCAGCACGATGTGCGAATTCTTGTAGTCGCCGTACTCCTTCATCGCCTTGATGTGATTCTTGATGTAACCGAAAGCGGCCAAGGCGTCCGTCGGCTTTGCCATGTTGAAGTCGTACAGCGCCTTTTGCGCCTTGTAGGGAGTCGGGTCGAACTTGGATGGATCATCGGGCCCGGCAAAACTATGCGTCACGACACAGGCACTCAATAAAAACAGGGCAACGCTACGCTTGAACAATATGATCTCCTCGGATTTGGTTGATTAAGAAATTTCCAGGCAGGCTTCGATCCAGCGCATAAGGCTGTTTCGCCCAGGCAGCCCGGCAATTTACTCGCAATCTAAAGAGTGAGTGAGGATATGTCAATCTTATATGTCTATATACATATATATCGATATAGGCGTGATTGCTTCTGTCGCAACGAGGGGGACGCCGCTCGCGGACCAGCCATGCGTCCGTGCGCCGGATAGCCGGCGCACACTGCCACCTCCGGAACGTCCTATCTGGCCTGTTGCGAAATACGCTGGAGCGTACGAGGAATCAGGACGCCATGACGACCGGCCCGCCTTTTTCCAGCGCGCGCCGGTATGCCGGCCGCGCTTCCATTTTTTCTTTATAGGCGAGCAGGGCCGGCGAACTCCTGGCTTGCCCCACGCGCGTCAAGGCGGCCTCTACCGGAAAGCTCATCTGGAAGTCGGCAATCGTCAAGCGATCGCCGGCGAACCAGGCGTGACGCGTCAGATGGCTTTCGATGAAGGCGAGCGCGGTGCTCAGGTTGGGATCGATCAGCTTGGCCTGCACCTGGCCGCATAACTGACGGGCGATCGGACGCACGAAAAACGGCATCGGCTGGGTCGGGATCGTGGTGAACACCAGCTTCATCAGCAGCCAGTTCATCAGCGAACCTTCGGCATAGTGCATCCAGAAGCGGCACTGGCGCTGTTCCGGCGTGCCCGGTTGTGGCTGCGCCACCGGGCCACTGGCGCCGCCATAGGTGTCGATCAGGTATTCCAGGATCGCTCCCGATTCGGCGATGGTGAGGCCGCCATCGGTGATCACCGGCGACTTGCCCAGCGGGTGGACCGCCTTGAGCTCGGGCGGCGCCAGCCGGGTTTTTTTGTCGCGCTCGTAGAAGCGGATTTCGTAGGGAATGCCGAGCTCTTCCAGCAGCCAGAGCACGCGCTGCGAACGGGAGGTTTCAAGATGGTGGACGGTGATCATGCGGGCGGCGCCTATGATGGGTTTTTCGGGAATGCGGCTCGGGAAAAGGGCAGTGCTTGCATAAAAACAGGCGGCTCAAACCGTGACGGTACCGTCGGCCGCCGATTGCCGTCGCTGCGCGAACGCCGCGAAATAATCGAGCGAAGCGGGATTGCTCATGGCATCGCGGTTGGCGATCTTTTCGATCGGCGTCCCCAGCAGCAATTTCTTGATCGGTAACTCCATCTTCTTGCCCGACAGGGTGCGCGGGATTTCCGCTACCGCGAAAATCTCGTTCGGCACATGGCGCGCCGACAGCGCATTGCGGATGTTGTCCTTGATGCGCTTGGCGAGCGCTTCGTCCAGCGCGACGCCGGGACGCAGCACGACGAACAGCGGCATGTAGGATTCGCGCCCGAGGTATTCGAGATCGACCACCAGGCTGTCCAGCACCTCCGGCATCTCTTCCACCGCGCGGTAGATTTCGCTGGTGCCCATGCGGATGCCGTGGCGGTTGATGGTGGTGTCGGAGCGGCCGTAGATCACGGCGCCGCCGCGCGGCGTGATGCGGATCCAGTCGCCATGCCGCCACAGCCCCGGGTAGACGTCGAAGTAGCTGTCGTGGTAGCGCAAGCCGTCCGGATCGTTCCAGAAGTACAGCGGCATCGACGGCATCGGCTCGGTCACCACCAGTTCGCCCACCGCGTCGTCGAGCGGCTGGCCCTGCTCGTCGAGCGCATAGGCGGCGATGCCGAGGCCGCGCGCCTGCATCTCGCCCGAATACAGCGGCAGAATCGGACAGGCGCCGACGAAGGCGGCGGCGATGTCGGTGCCGCCCGAGATCGAGGCCAGAAGGAGGTCGCGGCCGATGTTGGCGTAAATCCACTCGTAGGCTTCCTGCGGCAAGGGTGAACCGGTCGAGCCGACCGAGCGCAGGCGCTGCAGGTCGGCCACCTGGTTCGGCACGATGCCGGCCTTCATGCAGTTGGCGTAGTAGGCGGCGCCGGCGCCGAAAAAGGTGACACCGGCGCGCTCGGCGAATTTCCATAATGTACCGAGATCGGGCGTGCCCGGATTGCCGTCATAGATGCAAATCGTGGCACCGACCAGCAGCCCCGTCACCTGAGAATTCCACATGATCCAGCCGGTGGTCGAATACCAGTGGAAGCGGTCCTGCGGCCCGAGATCGAGCTGCAGCGCATGGCCTTTCAGGGTTTCCAGCAGGGCGCCGCCGTGGCCGTGCACGATCGGCTTGGGCATGCCGGTGGTGCCGGACGAATACAGGATCCACAATGGATGGTCGAACGGCAGCTGTTCGAAGCGGATAGCTTGTGGCGCCCCAGCCGGCCGCAGCAAGCTGTCCCACAGCACCGCATCCGGCAGCGTGGCTTGCGGATTCAGGTAGGGCAGCAGCACCGTATGCTCCAGCGTCGGCAGCTCGGCGCGCATCGTCTCCAGCACCGGCAACCGGTCGAAGTCCTTGCCGCCGTAGCGGTAGCCGTCGACCGCGATCAGCAATTTCGGATCAATCTGGCGGAAGCGATCGAGCACGCCGGCGCTGCCCATGTCGGGCGAGCAGCTGGACCAGATGGCGCCGATAGAGGCGCAGGCGAAAAACGCCACCGCCGCTTCCGGGATATTCGGCAGATAGGCGGCGACGCGGTCGCCCGGCTTGACCCCGAGCGCGCGCAGGCTGTGCGCCACCGCTGTGACCTGTTGCCGCAGTTCGCGCCACGACAGTTGCGTCAGCGGCCGCAGTTCCGACTGCGCGATGATCGCCGGCTGCCCGGCTTCGCCATCGTCGGTGTGGAAGCGGAATACCTGCTCGGCGAAATTCAGGCGCGCGCCGTCGAACCATTTGGCGCCCGGCATCTTATGCGCATCCAGCACCTGCCGGTACGGCGCCGAACTGCGTACTTCGAAGTATTGCCAGACCGATTCCCAGAAGTCTTCGAGATGATCGACCGACCATTGCCACAGCGCATGGTAATCATCGAACGCCAATGATTTTTCGCGCTCCAGCCAGCGCATGTAGTCGTACATGCGACTACGCTCAATGCGTAGCGGCGAAGGTGTCCATAACATTTGAGGGTCGATCGACATGGCGTGCTCCTGTTTCTAATATTTATGCGGGGAAATAAGAGGGGCGAAAGGGCTATCGCGAGGCGAAAAATAGGGCGGTGTCCGACGCTGCCGTTCATTACAGCAACAATCTTCGGCCGGCGCAATCCCCGCTGTGTCGTCAATGCCGGAAGCGTATTTTTACGACTTGCGGCAGGCTTCTGTTGGGGCTAACTTAGTGTAGTGATCTATAACTTTTCCATGCTCCCGAAAGGAAATCAAAATGGACGACGTCGTCATCGTTGCGGCATTACGTACCGCAGTAGGTAAATTCGGCGGATCGCTGACCAAGGTGCCGGCCGCCGACCAGGGCGCGCAGGTCATCAAGGCGCTGCTGGCAAAAACCGGCATCGAGCCCGGCATGATCAGCGAAGTGATCCTGGGACAGGTATTGACCGCCGGCGTCGGCCAGAACCCGGCGCGCCAGGCGCTGATCCGCGCCGGCCTGCCCGACATGATTCCCGGCATGACCATCAACAAGGTTTGCGGCAGCGGCCTCAAGGCAACCCACCTGGCGACGCAGGCAATCAAGTGCGGCGACGCCGACATCGTGATCGCCGGCGGCCAGGAAAACATGAGCGCCTCGCCGCACGTGCTGAACGGCTCGCGCGAAGGCCAGCGCATGGGCGACTGGAAGATGGTCGACACCATGATCGTCGACGGTCTGTGGGACGTCTACAACCAGTACCACATGGGCGTCACCGCCGAGAACGTCGCCAAGAAATACGGCATCTCGCGCGAAGAGCAGGACCAGTTCGCCGCCGCCTCGCAGAACAAGGCCGAAGCCGCGCAAAAGGCCGGCAAGTTCAAGGATGAAATCGTGCCGATCGAGATTCCATCGAAGAAGGGATCGGTGGTGTTCGACAGCGATGAATTCATCAAGCCCGGCGTCACCGTCGAGTCGCTCGCCGGCCTGCGCCCGGCCTTCTCCAAGGACGGCACCGTCACCGCCGGCAACGCCTCCGGCATCAACGACGGCGCCGCCGCCGTGATCATGATGTCGGCCCGCCGCGCCGACCAGCTCGGCCTGACGCCGCTGGCGCGCATCAAGGCCTATTCATCGGCCGGCGTCGACCCGTCGATCATGGGCATGGGCCCGGTACCGGCGACCCAGCTCTGCCTGAAGAAAGCCGGCTGGACCCACCAGGACCTCGACCTGATGGAAATCAACGAAGCCTTCGCCGCGCAGGCGATCGCTGTCAACCGTGAAATGGGCTGGGACACCAGCAAGATCAACGTCAGCGGCGGCGCGATCGCGATCGGCCATCCGATCGGCGCTTCGGGCTGCCGCATCCTGGTGACGCTGCTGCATGAAATGATCCGGCGCGATGCGAAGCGCGGGTTGGCCAGCTTGTGTATTGGCGGCGGGATGGGGGTGGCGTTGGCGGTGGAGCGGTAGGGTGCATTTGATGTAACTCGGCGCCAAACAGTTTGCTGTTTCGTGCCGAGAAGTGACATAGGGGTCTCAACGAAGAATAACGTTGAAACTTAGTCGCGGACGGAGGTTTGCTGTGCTATTCGTCATCATTGATGACGAGTCTTGAACTGCTGCCTTGAAACCGCTTCTGTGGATCGAGCGTTTCCAACAACAGACCCTCCAATACTCTCACCGCATTGAGTGATTTATGCGCCAGCTCTGGCGTAAGCACTTTCTCAATGTCATGCAGCAGCGTGCCCAATTCTTTGTAATGTTTCTGAGCCTCAGCCAAAGGCATTACCTTAGATTCATACATTAGGCGCTGAAACTTCGGATGCGCAAGCTGGTTTCGAATTTTCAATAAATGGATTACATCGACAAATGGACTTTTTGACTTGTCGAATGAAATTCCGCCAGCTTGGCAAATCAGTCGTATCTTTGCCTTAGGCGAACTCGACTCAAAGTCCTTGAATTCAGGAACAACCAGTTCTCCAACGGTGTTTACCAAGGCCTCAACAGTCAACGCTAGCAAAGTCATAGCAGCAAGCAAGTCGTGCCAACTGACCCACTCTTTTCGCCTCATCTCGCCACAAAAGTGGCAGGCGGAATCCAAGTAGGGGACATACGGAAAAAAGGTACGCTCTGCGACTACCTTTGCTGTTGGCATCTTTGAAGGCAAATACTTAAATTAAACCGAGCGGCAAAACGGATTTGGCTTGAATGACTTGTTATACGCGTTCTAAGTCCTTTAGTGTCCTACCAGCTTGGTTCTTCCAGGCTGTCCGTCCATTGGCGGTGCCGCCATAAATCACGGCGGCAGCCGCACTTGGGCTAGAAAACTCTGTGTCCTTGGTGAAACGAAGAAAATTGGAATCAGTCGAAAGAACCCCCTCATCCATGAGACGTTGACGCGCATTGATGACCCAAGGATATTGCTGTGCAGAGGCGCGCTGCCCGAGGACGGCTTGGGAACCCGCAAATACAACAATCCCATTCGGTGTCAAATGCCCAGTCGCTCGCAGGCCATGGATTTCGCAGGATAAAAGTTCCTGCTCTGCCTTAACCTCCAGCTTGGACGAAGTCTGGACCAGCACTTCAACACCAAGTGCGGGCAGGAGCTGATGGATTTTTTCCAAGAATATCTCCATGTCCTCGCGATCCGATTCAGGGAGTTTGGAGCCGCTGCCTTGACTATTTTTTACCGTGGCTCGACCGGCTTGCTTGGCCTGCTCGATCAATCGACCTTCTAGATATCGGATATGGGACTTGGTGAGATTCTCATCCTTGCTAACGAAGAAGGAAATGTGATTCCAAAAATCCTTGTCAACATGATTCTTGACACGGTCCCGAATGCATTCAGCTTCTCCGACATATACAGCCAACGACCCTGTGTCCGGGTCGCTGCCAGTCAAAAAATAGATGCCTGAACTCCCACACTCCTCGCGAGCAAGAACGCTATCAAATTCAGTGCGCGGACCTGCGACAGCTTTTCCTGTCCAGTTGGAAATTTCTGCAGTTCGCAGACGCTTCGGATCGCCATGAACAAGAAAGATTTTGATCGTTGCGCTCGGCATACTGGATATCCGTAAACCTGGTTTGTCTTTCCATAAGATAACAGATTGATCCGGGAGAATGAATGATAGGAGTATGCTTAAAAAATCGCCATTTCAAGGCAGAAATCAACTACCTATGTTATGAGTATATGGTTATCACGGAGTCGCTGGATTGCGGTGACAATGCAGGGCCACAAAAAATTCGGCCCGCGCGGATGTGACAACTCACCGCGATGCTGTCAGAAATCCAGCCGCAGTCGGCTCTCGAAACGATAGCGTAACTGACCGGAAATCGGATCAGTGAACGCCAACGTCTGCGCCAGCAGCTGCAGCGGCCGGCTGAAATCCTCGGCGTCATCGGCGCTTCCGCCAAATGGCGCGGATAGATACGATCGTTAAGGATGGAAATACCAAGCGCATTCATGTGCACGCGCAGCTGATGCTTCTGGCCTGTGGTCGGCTGTAGTGCGTAGCGCGCCACCTCGCCTTGTCATTTCCAGTAGCTCGATCACGGTTTCTGCATTCGGCTCGCCCGCAACTTCTTCCATCTGCATGAATGACGGCGCTTTGCGCCAGTCGGCTGCGGTACACCAGCGGCAAACTCAAGATCAGCGACGCCATGGCGCAATCGCTTCATAGCGCTTCATTACGGCGCGCTCGCGAAACAATGCCTGATAACGGTCGCGTGTTTTAGGCTGGACGTGAACAGCACCAGGCCGGCGGTTTCGCGGTCGAGGCGGTGCATCGGCGCCAGGGTATCGATGCCGAGCTGGCGCTTGAGGCGCACCAATAAGGTTTCCTGCACGTAGCGGCCGGCCGGCGTCACCGGCAGAAAATGCGGCTTGTCGGCCACCACCAGGTAGTCGTCCTGGTACAGCACCGTGGCTTCGAAGGGAATCCTGGGTTCGGCCGGCAGGCTGCGGTAGTAATAGATTTTGGCGTGCGGCCGGTAAGGGGCTTCCGGCGCGAGCGGTGCGCCGTCGGCATCGAGCACTTCGCCGCGCTGCATGCGCGCCAGCCATTCGGCGTGCGCCACGTTGGGGAAGCGCTGCTCCAGGAAATCGAGGATGGTCGGCCAGCTGCCGGGCGGCAGCGCGACGCAGCTGGGGCCGACGCCGTCCTTGCTCGGCGGCGTGGCTTTAGGTGGCCGCATCCAGCCGCTTGGCGCGCGCAAGGCGCCACTCGCCATCCGCTTCGCCGGCGTACACGTCCTCGGCGGTGGTCGCGGTTTCCTGCAGCTTGGTGTCGAGCGCGATGCGGTTGTCGAAGACGAAGCACTCGCCCTCCCAATCCTGTTCCGCGTCCGGCATGGACTGGAAGTAATTGAGGATGCCGCCTTCGAGCTGATAGAGGTCGAGGCCGAGGTCTTGCAAAACGGCGCTGGTCTTTTCGCAGCGGATGCCGCCGGTGCAATACATGGCGACGCGCTTGCCGGCGGCGCGCCAGGCCGGCGCATGGGCGGCGAGGTAGGCCGGGAAGTCGCGGAAGTTGGCCACCTGCGGATCGATCGCCGCCTTGAAGCGGCCGAGGCGGTATTCAAAGCTGTTGCGGTTGTCGATCAGCACCACGTCTTCCGCGGCGATCAGGCGGCGCCAGTCGGCCGGGCTGACATCGATGCCGGCGCCTTTGCCGGCTGCCGTTTCGCCTGTAACGCCGAGCGCGACGATTTCTTTTTTTACGTGGACCTTGATGCGGTGAAACGGGACGGTCTTGCAGCCGCTGCGCTTGAAGGCGATGCCGGCAAAGCGGCCGCCAAACGCCGCGTCCTGCAGCAGCGCCTGTTGGAACGCATCGAGCGCTGCGGCGCTGCCGGCCAGCACGCCGTTGATGCCTTCCTGCGCCACCAGGATGCTGCCGAGCAGGTCGCGGGTGAGCTCGCGCAGGCGCGCCGCCACCGCGTCCGGATCGGGCAGTGCGACGAACTTGTAGAAGGCGATGTGAAACAGCGGGCCGGCATCCGGCTGGCTGGAAACGGTGGTGGTGTTCATGATGAGGGAATTGTCGCAGAATCCGCGCGCTGTTCTGCAATGTCAGAGTGCCACCGGCACAACTTCCAGCGCCAGCTGGACCAGCGGCTTGACCAGGATCTTGTAGCTGTCGACATCGAAGATGCGCCGCGCCGGCCGCTTGAGCGCCGCCTGGCCGTCGCCGTGATCGATCGAGCCGAGATAAAACCAGTGGTCGACCACGTGCGTCTGGCGCCAGCCGTCGCACTCCTCGACGATCCCGATCGCGCCCGGGTACGGCCAGACCACGATGCGCAAGTCTTCCAGCGCCTGCCGCAGGCGCAGCGCGTGCGCCTCCAGCGATTCGGCGCCGACACAGGCGCCGCGGCAACGCGCCAGCTGGCGCGCAAAGCAGGCGCGGCCGCGGCTGCCGGCTTCCAGCCCGGTCACGACGGCGCATAGCTGGTGCGCCTCGACCAGCGTGCGCAGCCTTTCCAGCGCGGCGCGTCGCGTCGCGAACAATCCATACAGGCCTTCCGTGGTGGAAAAGTCCAGCTCGCGCGCATAGGCGATTTCGGGAGCGCCGTCGCTGCCGAGGCGCAAGGTGCACATGTCGCGCGTGCGCCGCAGTTTCTTGTTGTGCAACGGCTGCAATTCCTTGATCAGCCGGGATTCCAGCAGCAGCGCGCCGATCTCGCCGGCGGTGCGGCGGAATTCGACGTAGCGGCTCTGCTTCAGCAGGCGCGCTTCCTGCGGCGTGCGCAGGTGGGACAGCACGCGGCTGCGGATGTTGACGCTTTTGCCGATGTACAGCGGGGCGCCGGCTTCGTCGCGAAAAATATAAATCCCCGGGCGGGACGGCAAGGCAGCGAGGCTGTCACGGTCGATATGGGCCGGGTATTCGAAAAGGTCGGCCGGTTCCGGTCCGATCAGCAAACCTGCTGAGGTGATGCGTACTGGCATGTAAAGCGGAAATCTGGAATGAAGAGGGGCGGCGCGAGGCGCGGCCGGTGGCGCGGTCGCAAGGGAATTTGACTAAGTGGGACTCGATAATATACTGTATATACGTACAGTAATTTTGCAGTGTGGATCAGGCATTTCCTGCTTGCCAATTTTCCAGGCCTTCCTATGTCGCTTTCTCCATCCTGCCACCGCAGCAGTATAGCCGGCGCGGCCGACGCGGTGGTTTCGCAGATGCCGCACGCGCTGTGGCGCGCCAGCCAGATGGCTGCGCCGCGCGCGGCGACCACGCCGTCCGGCGCGGACGCGCTCGATCGCGAACTGCCCGGCGGCGGCTGGCCGCGTTCGGCCCTGATCGAGCTGCTGCTGGCGCAGCCCGGCATCGGCGAAATGCAGCTGCTGCGTCCGGCGCTGGCGGCGATCGCCAAGCAAGGGCGCATCGCGCTGCTGCAGCCGCCGCATGCGCCGCAGACGGCCGTCTGGTCGGCCTGGGGCTTGCCGCATGAACGGCTGTTGTGGATCAAGGCCGCGCGCAGCGCCGACGCGCTGTGGAGCGCCGAGCAGATCCTGCGCAACGGCAGTTGCGGCGCGCTGATCCTGTGGCAGGCGCAAATCCGGCCGGAAGCGCTGCGCCGGCTGCACCTGGCGGCGCAGGGGGGCGACACCACGCTGTGGATGATGCGACCGCTGGCGCAACTGCAGGACGCGTCGCCGGCGGCACTGCGGCTGGCCCTGCGGCCGGCGTCGGCGGGGATCCGGCTTTCCTTCGTCAAGCGTCGCGGGCCGCCGCGCGACGATGCGCTGTTCCTGCCCTTGGCCGGATGGCCGGCGCTGCGGGCCATTTCAAGGATCTCCCCTCATGCGCCTGTGGATCGGCCTGCACCTGCCGCTCTTGCCGCTGGAAAGCCTGCGTCCGCGCTGGTGTGAGCCCGGCCTGCACGTGGTCGTCGAGCGTGCGCGGGTGGTGGCACTGAGCGCGCAAGCGGCGGCGGCCGGCGCGCGCCCCGGCATGCGGCGCGGCGGCGTGCTGAGCCTCTGTCCGCAAGCCATCCTGCACGAGCGCGATGCCGAGCGCGAGCAGGCCGCGCTGGGCCAGGCGGCGCTGGCGATGCTGCAATACACGCCGGAAGTCGCGCAGGCCGAAGAGAATTCCCTGCTGCTCGACGTCGGTGCCAGCCTTTCCGCATTCGGCGGCCGGCGCGCGCTGTGCCGGCGCGTCGCCGCCAGCATCGAGGCGCTCGGCTTCAGCGTGCGGATCGGCATGGCGCCGACTGCGCAAGGCGCGTGGCTGCTGGCGTACCAGGACGTCGGCAAGCGGCGCCGCACCGTCCAGCCGGCCAGCATGGCGCGCCGGCTGGACGCCTTGCCGTTCACCGCGCTGCCCGCCGCGCGCGTGCATGCCGACTGGCTGCAGGGCATCGGCTGCCGCACGCTGGCCGACCTGCGCCGGCTGCCGCGTGCCGGCCTGCAACGGCGCTGCGGCGGCGCGCTGCCGGAGGCGTTGGCGCGCGCCTATGGCGAAGCGGTCGAACTCTATGAATGGGTGCGGGCGCCGGCGGCGTTTTCCGCGCGGCTGGAATTGCCTGATCGCATCGAGCATGCCGAGGCGGTCCTGTTCGCGGCGCGCCGCCTGCTGCTGCAGATGGTCGGCTGGCTGGTGGCGCGGCAACTGGCGGTGGCGCGTTTCGTGCTGCTGCTCGAGCACGAGCGCGGACGCATGGCGATCGCGCCGACCGCGATCGAGATCGCGCTGGCCGAACCGGCCTGGCACGAGGCGCACCTGGTGCGCCTGCTGCAGGAGCGGTTGGCGCGCACCGAACTGCCGGCGGCGGTGATGGCGCTGCGGCTGCAGGCGCAAGAAACGCGGCCGATGGCGCCGGCCAGTGGCTCGCTGTTCCCGGAGCCGGGCGGTACGCCGGCCGATTACCGCCGGCTGCTGGAGCTGCTGACTGCGCGGCTCGGCGCCGAGTGCGTGCTGGCGCCGGCGCCGCGCGCCGATCATCGGCCCGAGGTAGGCAACGGCTGGGCACCGGCCGATGTGGCCGGGTCCGCCATCCCCTCGCGCATCGAATTTGCCGGCGGCGGCGAGCGGCCGTTCTGGCTGCTGCAGTCGCCGCTGCCCTTGCCCTTGCGCGCGGACCGGCCGTTTTACGGCTCGCCGCTGACGCTGGTGCGCGGTCCGGAACGGATCGAGTGCGGCTGGTGGGACGGCATGCCGGTCATGCGCGATTATTTCGTCGCCCAAAGCGCAACGGCGGTCTTCTATTGGATCTACCGGCAGCGCGACGGCGAAGAGGTTGGCTGGTTTCTGCACGGGCTGTTTGCATGAGGCGCCATGCGCAAAGGTGTTAAAACAATTCGAACTGCCCGCTCTCGCCTTTGTCCTTCTTGCCGCTCGCCGCCGCCGCCGGCTCAGGGCGGCGAAAGTGCGATGCATCCAACCCCCGGAAGCTTTCCGCGCGCGCTCCCAGACCGAGGCGGGCTGCGGCCTTTTCGAAGCGCTGGCGGATCAGCTCGGCCCACACGCCTTCGCCGCGCATGCGGGTGCCGAAACCGGCGTCGTAGTCCTTGCCGCCGCGCATGTCGCGGATGCGGTTCATCACGCGTTGCGCGCGCTCGGGAAAATGCGCTTGCAGCCATTGCTGGAACAAGGGGTTCACCTCCCACGGCAGGCGCAGCACGATGTAGCTGGCATTGATGGCGCCGGCGTCGGCGGCAGCCGCCAGCACGCGTTCGAGATCGGGTTCGGTGACGAACGGAATCACCGGCGCAATGCTGACGCCGACCGGGATGCCGGCTTCGGTGAGGGTGCGGATCGTGCGCAGGCGCCGCGCCGGTGCGGCGGCGCGCGGCTCCAGCGTGCGCGCGATGTGCGCATCCAGCGTGGTGATGGTGATCGCCACCGCCGCTAATCGCTTGGCCGCCATAGTCGCCAGCAGGTCGATGTCGCGCTCGACCAGCGCCGACTTGGTGATCAGCGCCACCGGATGCTGGTACTCATGCAGCACTTCCAGGATACGCCGCGTCAGCCGCAAGTCGCGTTCGCAGGGCTGGTAGGCGTCGGTGTTGACGCCGAGGGCGATCGATTCCGGCACGTAAGACGGTTTCGCAAATTCCCGCCGCAGCAATTCCGACGCGTTGAGCTTGGCGAAAATCCGGCTTTCGAAGTCGAGTCCCGGCGACAGGCCAAGGTAGCTATGCGAGGGCCGCGCGAAGCAGTAAATGCAGCCGTGCTCACAACCGCGATAGGGATTCAGCGAGACGTTGAACGGGATGTCGGGGGAAGCGTTGCGCGAGAGGATGCTGCGGGCGTTTTCTCCGGTGACCAGGGTTTTCCAGGCCGGCGCGGTCGTCGCGGTTTCATCCTCATCGCTCGCCCAGCCGTCGTCGAACTCTTCGCGCACCAGCCCTTCATACCTGCCTTGCAGATTCGATACCGCCCCGCGCCCTTTGCGGGCTTGGGGCGGCTGCAAAGGCAGCGAGGATTCCGCCTCCGCCTTCCATTTCTGCTCAGACATGAATTGCCTTAAAATACTGTATATAAACACAGTATAATGGAAAAAAATGGGCAAGCGCGCATCGAAGCCGCTTTGCACGCGCCAAGGCCGCGGCCGATCGAGGTGGGAAGCGCGGGACGTGGATCGCAGCGCGAGCATGAAAGAGCCGGCAATGGGTATCGCGAGGAATGCAGGATTTCGACGATGAACTTGCCGCTCTCCCTTCCTGCCTACGCCGAACTGCAGTGCGCCAGCAACTTCAGCTTTCTGCGCGGTGCCTCGCATGCGGAGGAATTGGCGGTACGCGCGGCGCAACTCGGTTATAGCGCGCTGGCGATTACCGACGAATGCTCGCTCGCGGGCGTGGTGCGCGCCCATGTGGCGGCCAAAGAGTGCAAGCTGCCCTTGCTGATCGGCAGCCAATTCCGCTTGGTGAACGCAGACGGCAGCCCGGCATTTTCCCTGATCCTGCTGGCGCAAAACCGTGCCGGCTACGGCAACCTGTCGGAGCTGATCACGCTGGCGCGCATGCGTGCGGAAAAAGGCAGTTACCGCCTGACGCCTGATGACCTTAAGGCGCCAGAACCGTTCTACGCGCATCTTTCCGGTATGCCGGATTGCCTGGCGATCCTGACGCCCGAACATGGCGTCGCCCACGAGTGTTTGCGCATGCAGGCGGAATGGATGCGCCGCGTGTTCCCGGAGCGGGCATGGATCGCCATCACGCTCTTGCACCGCGCCGGCGATGAGCAACATCGCGCGACGGTCGAGCAAGTCGCGCGCGCAACCGTCCTGCCGGTCGTCGCCACCGGCGATGTCTGCATGCACCTGCGCTCGCGCAAGCGCCTGCAGGACACATTGACCGCGATCCGGCTCGGCAAGCCGGTGGCCGAATGCGGATTCGACTTGGCGCCGAATGCCGAACAGCATCTGCGTCCGCGCCTGCGGCTAGCCAATCTCTATGCGCCGGCGGCGCTGGAGGAAACGCTGCGCATCGCACAGCGATGCCGCTTCTCGCTCGACGAATTGCGCTATGAGTATCCGGAAGAACTGGTGCCCGCAGGCGAGACGCCGGCGAGTTATCTGCGCAAGGAAGCCTATGCCGGCGCGCGGGAGCGCTTTCCCTGGGGAATACCTGCCGCGATACAGGCGCAGCTCGAGCACGAGCTGGAGCTGATTGCCGAAAAGTCCTATGAACCGTATTTCCTGACGGTGTACGACATCGTGCGCTACGCGCGCAGCATCGGCATCCTGTGCCAGGGCCGCGGTTCGGCGGCCAATTCCACCGTGTGCTATTGCCTCGGCATCACCGAAGTCGACCCTTCGCGCGGCACGCTGCTGTTCGAGCGCTTCATCTCGCGCGAGCGCGACGAGCCGCCCGATATCGACGTCGACTTCGAACACCAGCGGCGCGAGCAAGTGATCCAGTACATCTATGAAAAATACGGCCGGCTGCGCGCGGCATTGACGGCCGTGGTCATCAGCTACCGGCCGCGCAGCGTGCTGCGCGATGTCGGCCGCGCGCTCGGCGTGGACCAGTCCATCGTCGACCAGCTGGCGAAATCGCATCGCTGGTGGGACGGCAAGGGCAACCTGTCCGAGCGCTTCCTCGAATGCGGGATCGACCCGGCCGCGCCGCTCGCCCAGCAATGGGTCGCTCTTGCCCAGGCCTTGATGGGATTTCCGCGCCATCTGTCGCAGCATCCGGGCGGCTTCGTGATCGCGCGCGACAAGCTGTCGCGCCTGGTGCCGATCGAGAATGCGGCGATGGAAAAACGCAGCGTGGTGCAATGGGACAAGGACGACCTCGATGCGCTCGGCTTGCTCAAGGTCGACGTGCTCGCGCTCGGCATGCTCTCCATGCTGCGGCGCGCGCTAGCCCTGATCGGCGTCCGGCGCGGCGCACCGTTTTCGATGCAGGACATCCCGCCGGAAGATCCGGCCACTTACGAAATGATGTGCGCCGCCGATACGGTCGGCGTGTTCCAGATCGAGAGCCGGGCACAGATGAGCATGCTGCCGCGCCTGCGGCCCAGGAAGTTCTACGACCTGGTGATCCAGGTGGCGATCGTGCGGCCGGGGCCGATCCAGGGCGACATGGTGCATCCGTATCTGCGGCGTCGGCAGGGACTGGAAAAAGTGGTGTATCCGAAAGAGGAAATCCGGCCGGCGCTGGAGCGCACTTGCGGCGTGCCGATCTTCCAGGAACAGGTGATGCAGATCGCGATGCTGGCGGCGGAATTCTCGGCCAGCGAAGCGGATGGCTTGCGCCGCTCGATGGCGGCATGGCGGCGCAAGGGCGATATCGGGAAATACCAGGAAAAGCTGGTGGCGGGCATGACCAGAAATGGCTATCCGAAGGAATTCATCGACGCCCTCAAGTGCCAGATCGAAGGCTTCGCCGAATACGGTTTCCCCGAAAGCCACGCCGCCAGCTTCGCGCTGCTGGCCTATGCCAGCTCCTGGATCAAGCGCCATGAGCCGGCGATTTTCCTGGCGGCGCTCTTGAACAGCCAGCCGCTGGGGTTTTATGCGCCCTCGCAGCTGGTGCAGGATGCACAGCGCCATGGCGTCGAAGTGCGGCCGGTGGATATTATCTGCAGCTGCTGGGACGCGACGCTGGAGGCCGTCGATTCGTCAGCGGCAGGCGGGCGGACAGCGGAACAGCCGGCGGTGCGGCTCGGTTTCAACCTGGTGCGCGGGCTGGCGGCCGAGACGGCGGCGCGGATCGAGGCGGCGCGTGCGCAGCAGCCGTTCGCCGATGTTGCCGATCTCGGCCTGCGCGCCCGCTTGAACCGCCATGATTTGCAGGCGCTGGGCGCCGCCGGCGCCTTGCGGGCCTTGGCCGGCCACCGCCGCCAAGCGCTGTGGCAGGCCCTGGTGGGCGCGCCGCAGCGCGATCTGCTGAAACAGGCGGCGCTGCGCGAGGAGGCGCTGAGCCTGCCGCCGCCGCCGGAGGCGGAAGACCTCGTCGGCGACTACCGCGCGCTCGGCCTGACCCTGGGCCGGCATCCGGTGAGCTTGCTGCGCCCACTGTTATTGGCCAAGCGCTTCCTGCCGGCGGCAACCCTCAATACATTCACCAGCGGCCAAGTCGCGCGCGGCGCCGGCATCGTCATCGGCCGCCAGTGTCCGCAGACCGCCAAGGGCGTGATCTTCGTCACGATCGAGGACGAAACCGGCCCGCTCAATGTGATCGTCTGGCCGGCGCTGGTGGCGCGCCAGCGCAAGGAATTGCTCGGCGCGCGGCTGCTGGGCGTGTATGGCATCTGGCAATGCGCAGGCAGCGTGCGCCATCTGGTGGCCAAGAGGTTGGTCGACCTGACGCCGTGGCTGGGGCAACTGCCCACATCGAGCCGGGATTTCGCCTGACACGGCGGCCAGCAGGGGATTTCCGGCTTCTTCATAATAGAAGAAGCCAGTATTTTCAAACACGCTTTGTTTTCCTGCGGGAAATGCCCTATTTTTGTCTATACTCCCATGTATAAAGTACATCCATGAGATTCGTTCGTCTGCTTTGCCGTGTCCCCGAAAGAATGCCGCCATGCCGTCCCCTGCCATGATTGCCGCCGTCCGCCTCGATAAATGGCTGTGGGCCGCGCGCTTTTTCAAAACCCGTTCGCTGGCCAGCGCGGCGGTGGAAGAGGGCAAGGTGCGCCTGGGCGGCAGCCGCATCAAGCCGGCGCGCCATCTGGCGCCGGGCGACACGCTGACGATCGACAATGGCGCCACCGTCTGGGAAGTCGTGGTGGCCGAACTGGCCGAGCAGCGCGGGCCGGCCGCCGTGGCCCAGACGCTGTATGCCGAAACCGCGGCCAGCCTGGCGCGGCGGCAGGCGGAAGCGGAGCGCAGACGATTGTTTCCCGAACCGGGTGCCGCCCAGAAGGGGCGACCGACCAAGCGCGACCGGCGCCAACTCGACCAGACCCGGGGTTGATATGATGGCAGCTTTTTTCTGGCGCTCAGAACACTGCGTCGGGCCTGTTTTCACTCTCGCAACAAATAGAACGGCGCCTCTAAGTTCGCGTTTGACATTTATAACTTGGTACATAATAGTACGGGCGTTCGCATTCGGTTTTCAGAGGCGGACTGCAACCGGCGTTGCAATTTTCTACAGGATTTGACGTGGCTTATAACCCCACCGCACCGACCCACAAATATATGCGCAAAGGCGAATTGACACGCGCCGCGATTCTCGATGTGGCGCTCAATCTGGCCAGCCGCGACGGGCTGGAAGGGCTGACCATCGGCTTGCTGGCGGACAAGATGAACATGAGCAAATCCGGCGTGTTCGCGCATTTCGGCTCGCGCGAGGATTTGCAGATCGAAGTGCTCAAGCTGTACCACCATCATTTCGAGCAGGAAGTGTTCTATCCCGAGCATGAAGGAACCGCGCGGCCTGCCGCGCCTGCACGCCATGTTCGCGCGCTGGGTCAAGCGCGTCACCGTCGAGATCGCCTCCGGCTGCATCTACATCAGCGGCGCCGTCGAATACGACGACCGGCCGGGCGCCGATCCGCGAGGAACTGGCGGCGATGGTGCGTGCCTGGCAGGGCGCCTTGCTGCCGCTGCGTGGAGCAGGCGATCGAAATGGGCCATCTGCACGCCGATACCGACGCCGAGCAGATGGTCTACGAAATGTACGGCCTGATGCTGGCGTTGCACCACGATGCGCGCTTCCTGAAGATGCCGGGCAGTACCGATCGCGCCCAGGCCGGCTTCGAACGGCTGATCGAAAGCTATCGCAATCCTCATTCGTCTGCGCCCGCACCGGAAGCCGAACGGCGCTCCAGGACCGCAGGCGGCAAGTAATTCAATTTATTTCATTTCGTTGTCAGGAGAAAACCATGGGTCAATACGTCGCGCCACTTCGCGGACATGCAGTTCGTGCTGCACGAATTGCTGCAAGGTCGAGCGAGGAATTGAAGCAGCTGCCGAAGCACGCCGACATCGATGCCGACATCATCAACCAGGTGCTGGAAGAGGGCGGCAAGTTCACCTCACGACGTGCTGTTCCCGCTGAACCATTCGGGCGACCGCGAAGGCTGCCATCTACGACACGGAAACGCATGAAGTGACGCACGCCCAAGGGCTTCAAGGAAGCCTACAAGCAGTACGTCGAAGCCGGCTGGCCGTCGCTGTCCTGCGATCCGGAATACGGCGGCCAGGGCTTGCCGCTGGTGCTCAACAATTCGTTCTACGAAATGCTGAATTCGTCGAACCAGGCCTGGACCATGTATCCCGGCCTGTCGCACGGCGCCTACGAGTGCCTGCACGAACACGGCACGCCGGAACAGAAGGCGCTGTACCTGCCGAAGCTGGTGTCGGGCGAATGGACCGGCACCATGTGCCTGACCGAAGCCGCATTGCGGCACCGACCTCGGCATGCTGCGCTCGAAGGCCGAGCCGCAGGCCGACGGCTCCTACAAGATCACCGGCGGCAAGATCTTCATCTCGGCCGGCGAACACGACATGGCGGACAACATCATCCACCTGGTGCTGGCGCGCCTGCCGGACGCGCCGGCAGGCACCAAGGGCATCTCGCTGTTCCTGGTGCCGAAGTTCCTGCCGAATGCCGACGGCACGCCGGGCGAGCGCAATCCGATCTTCTGCGGCGCGATCGAGGAAAAGATGGGCATCCACGGCAACTCGACCTGCCAGATGAACCTGGACGGCGCCACCGGCTGGCTGATCGGCCAGCCGAACAAGGGCCTGAACGCGATGTTCGTGATGATGAATGCCGCGCGCCTGGGCGTCGGCATGCAGTCGCTCGGCCTGACCGAAGTCGCCTACCAGAACGCGCTGGTGTACGCCAAGGACCGCCTGCAGATGCGCAGCCTGTCGGGCGCCGAAGGCGCCGGACAAGCCGGCCGACCCGATCATCGTGCATCCCGACGTGCGCCGCATGCTGCTGACCGCCAAGGCCTACGCCGAAGGCGGCCGCGCGTTCACCTCGTACATCGCGCTGCAGATCGACCGCGAACTGAATCATCCGGACGAGGAAGTGCGCAAGGAAGCCGCCGACGAAGTCGCGCTGCTGACGCCGATCATCAAGGCCTTCCTGACCGACAACGGCTGGATCGCGACCTCGGAAGCGATGCAGGTCTACGGCGGCCACGGCTACATCGCCGAATGGGGCATGGAGCAGTACGTGCGCGACGCCCGCATCAACATGATCTACGAAGGCACCAACACGATCCAGTCGCTCGACCTGCTGGGCCGCAAGATCCTGATGGACAACGGCGCCAAGCTGCGCAAGTTCGGCGACAAGGTGCAAGGCCTTCGTCGAAGACAACGGCACCGACGAAGCGCTGTCCGAATTCGTCACGCCGCTGGCCGATCTCGGCGACAAGGTCACCAAGCTGACCATGGAAATCGGCATGAAGGCCTTCCAGAACCAGGACGAAGTCGGCGCCGCCGCCGTGCCTTACCTGCGCGTGGTCGGCCACCTGGTGTTCTGCGTACTTCTTCGCGCAGATGGCGAAGATCGCGCTGGAAAAGCAGGATTCCGGCGACAATTTCTACAAGGCCAAGCTGGCCACCGCGCGCTTCTACTTCGCGCGCCTGCAGCCGGAAACCGCGATGCTGATCCGCCAGGCGCGCTCGGGCGCCGCCAGCCTGATGGCGCTGGACGCCGATCTGTTTTAAGGTCTTGTCAATATACTCCTTTTGATGCCCGCCTGTGTCGGGCGTCAATGGGGTGAAAATTGAAAATACTCCCCGGCGCGCTGCGCGTGCCTCACGTATAAAGGATGCATCCCATGTCCAATTTCATCGTCAAAAAAGTCGCCGTGCTCGGCGCCGGCGTGATGGGCGCGCAGATCGCCGCGCATTGCGTCAACGCCAAGGTGCCGGTGGTGCTGTTCGACCTGCCGGCCAAGGAAGGTCCGAAGAACGGCATCGTGCTGCGCGCGATCGAGAACCTGAAAAAGCTCAATCCGGCGCCGCTCGGCAACAAGGACGACGCAGCGCTGATCGAAGTCGCCAACTACGAAGACAATCTCGACGCTGCTGGCCGGCTGCGACCTGATCATCGAAGCGATCGCCGAGCGCATGGACTGGAAGCACGACCTGTACAAGAAGGTCGCGCCGCACATCGCGCCGAACGCGATCTTCGCCTCCAACACCTCGGGCCTGTCGATCACCGAAGCTGTCCGAAGGCTTCGACGCCGAACTGAAGGCGCGCTTCTGCGGCGTGCACTTCTTCAACCCGCCGCGCTACATGCACCTGGTCGAGCTGATCCCGACCGCCGCCACCCGGCCGGAAATCCTCGACCAGCTGGAAGGCTTCCTGACCACCACGCTCGGCAAGGGCGTGGTGCGCGCCAAGGACACGCCGAACTTCATCGCCAACCGCGTCGGCATCTTCGGCATGCTGGCGACCATGCACGAAGCGCGAGAAGTTCGGCCTGTCCGTCGACGTGGTCGACGACCTGACCGGCGCCAAGCTGGGCCGCGCCAAGTCGGGCACCTTCCGCACCGCCGACGTGGTCGGCCTCGACACCATGGGCCACGTGATCAAGACGATGCAGGACAACCTGCAGGACGACCCGTTCTACCCGATCTACCAGACGCCGGAAGTGCTGGCCAAGCTGATCGCCGCCGGCGCGCTGGGCCAGAAGACCGGCGCCGGCTTCTACAAGAAGGTCGGCAAGGACATCCTGCGCTTCGACGCCGACAAGGGCGACTACGTCGCCGGCGGCGGCAAGGCCGACGACCTCGTCGGCCGCATCCTGAAGGAAAAGGATCCGGCCAAGCGCATGAAGGCGCTGCGCGATTCGACCAATCCGCAGGCGCAGTTCCTGTGGGCGATCTTCCGCGACACCTTCCACTACATCGCGGTGCACCTGGAAACGATCGCCGACAATGCGCGCGACATCGACTTCGCGCTGCGCTGGGGCTTCGGCTGGAAGCTCGGCCCGTTCGAAAGCTGGCAGGCCGCCGGCTGGAAGCAGGTCGCCGAGTGGATCAAGGAAGACATCGACGCCGGCAAGGCGCTGTCGCAACGCGCCGCTGCCGGCCTGGGTGTTCGACGGCCCGGTCGCCGAGAAGGGCGTGCACACGCCGAAGGTTCCTGGTCGCCGACGCAGAAGGCCTACGTGCCGCGCTCGACCTGCCGGTGTACCAGCGCCAGGCGTTCCGCGCGCCGATCCTCGGCGAAGGCGGCGCCGATCGCGCAAGACTGCCGGCACCACCGTGTTCGAAGACGAATCGGTGCGCATCTGGCACCAGGACGACGAAGTGCTGATCCTGTCGCTGAAGACCAAGATGCACGTGATCGGCCAGGGCGTGATCAATGGCCTGGCCAAGGCGATCGCCGAAGCCGAAAAGAACTACAAGGGCCTGGTGATCTGGAACGCCGACGCGGCCGAAGGCGGCGCCTTCTCGGCCGGCGCCGACCTGCAGTCGATGCTGCCGGTGTTCATGTCGGGCGGCGTCAAGGCGATCGAGCCGGAAGTGGCGCAAGCTGCAGCAGGCGCATCAGGCAATGAAGTACGCGAACGTGCCGGTGGTGGCGGCGGTGGCCGGCCTGGCGCTGGGCGGCGGCTGCGAACTGGCGCTGCACGCGTCCAAGCGCGTGGCCTCGATCGAGTCCTACATCGGCCTGGTCGAAGTCGGCGTCGGCCTGATCCCGGCCGGCGGCGGCCTGAAGGAAGCGGCGCTGCGCGCGGCGCACGACGCCAAGGGCAACGACATCCTGCAATTCCTGAAGACCGACTTCACCAACGCGGCCACCGCCAACGTGTCGAAGTCGGCGCTGGAAGCGAAGGCAGATGGGCTACCTGACGGCCGACGACGTCATCGTGTTCAACCCGTACGAACTGCTGCACGTGGCCAAGGTCGAGGCGCGCGCGATGTTCGACGCCGGCTACCGGCCGCCGCTGCAGGCGCCGGTGCCGGTGATCGGCCGCTACGGCATGGCGACCATCATGGCGCAGCTGGTCAACATGCGCGACGGCGGCTTCATCTCGGCGCACGACTACAAGCTGGGCGACGATGATCGCCGAGATCGTGTCCGGCGGCGACATCGAGCCAGGGCAGCCTGGTCGACGAGCAGTGGCTGCTCGACCTCGAGCGCAAGGCCTTCATGGAGCTGCTGAACAATCCGAAGACGCAGGAACGCATCATGGGCATGATGCAGACCGGCAAACCGGTGCGCAACTAAGGGTGGGCGCGGACGCCATGGATATGCTCGGCGCGGGACGGCAGGTACTGGCGATGCAGCCGTTCAGCCAGCTGGTCGGCACGGTACTGACGCGCTTCGATGCAGAGGGCGCCGAATTGCGGATCCCGATCACCGAGGCACTGAAACAGCAGCATGGTTTCGTGCACGGCGGCGTGCTCAGCTACGCCGCCGACAACGCGCTGACCTATGCCGGCGGCGCCGTGCTGGGCACGGCCGTGGTCACTTCGGAATACAAGATCAACTACGTGCGTCCCGCCATCGGCCAGGAAATCATTGCCCGCGCCAGCGCAGTCCATGCCGGCAAATCGCAGGCGGTGTGCCGCTGCGACGTGTTCGTTGTGAATGACGGTAAAGAAGCGTTATGCGCGATCGCGCAAGGCACGATAGCCCGGCTTCCCGCCGCGCCGTCGGTCGAATGAACCAGGAGAATCTTCAAAATGAGCAAACAACTTCAAGACGCATACATCGTCGCCGCGACCCGCACCCCGATCGGCAAGGCGCCGCGCGGCATGTTCAACAATACGCGCCCGGACGACCTGCTGGTGCGCGCGCATCCAGTCGGCGCTGGCGCAGGTGCCGAACCTCGACCCGAACACTGATCGACGACGCCATCGTCGGCTGCTCGTTCCCGGAAGCGCGAGCAGGGCTTGAACCTGGCGCGCATGGCGCGTGCTGCTGGCCGGCCTGCCGAAGACCGTCGGCGGCGTCACCGTCAACCGCTACTGCGCCTCCGGCATCACCGCGGTGGCGATGGCGGCCGACCGCATCCGCGTCGGCGAGGCCGACGTGATGATCGCGGCCGGCGTCGAATCGATGTCGATGGTGCCGATGATGGGCCACCATCCGTCGATGAACATGGGCATCTTCAAGGACGAGAACATCGGCATGGCCTACGGCATGGGCCTGACCGCCGAGAAGGTCGCCAAGCAGTGGAAGGTCTCGCGCGAGGCGCAGGACGCAGTTCTGCGCTGGAATCGCACCGCAAGGCGATCGCCGCGCAGCAGGCCGGCGAATTCAAGGACGAGATCACGCCGTTCGAGATCATCGAGCGCACGCCGAACCTGGCTACCGGCCAGATCGAGATCAAGCCAGCGCACCGTCGACCGCGACGAAGGCGCGCGCGCCGATTCCAGCCTGGAAGCGCTGGCCAAGCTGAAGCCGGTGTTCGCCGCCAAGGGCAGCGTCACCGCCGGCAACAGCTCGCAGACTGTCGGACGGCGCCGGCGCGCTGATCCTGGTCAGCGAAAAGATCCTGAAGCAGTTCAACCTGACGCCGCTGGCGCGCTTCGTCTCGTTCGCGGTGCGCGGCGTGCCGCCGGAAATCATGGGCATCGGACCGAAGGAAGCGATTCCGGCGGCGCTGGCAGCCGGCCGGCCTCACCCAGGACCAGATCGACTGGATCGAGCTGAACGAAGCATTCGCCGCGCAGTCGCTGGCGGTGATCCAGCGACCTGCGGCCTCGACCCGGCCAAGGTCAATCCGATGGGCGGCGCGATCGCGCTCGGCCACCCGCTGGGCGCCACCGGCGCGATCCGCGCCGCCACCGTGGTGCACGCGCTGCGCCGCAACAACCTGAAGTACGGCATGGTGACGATGTGCGTCGGCACCGGCATGGGCGCCGCCGGCATTTTCGAGCGGTGTAAGCAGCACCAGGCAAGCAGGACGGGAAGCCGTACGGTCACAAGCTGTACGGCTTTTCTATTTATCGGGCCGGCACTCCTCATCGGGTGCTCGTTTCCATCCCAAGCGGCGCGAACGGCCAGCCATTTTCGCGGCGCGCGCAAAAAAATTGTTAATCCTAGCGAGGAGACAGCATGGACATGCTAATCGCCAAGAACGACGGCATCCTGACGCATCGAATTCAACCGTCCCGACAAGAAGAACGCGATCACCGCGGCGATGTACCAGCGCATGGCCGACGCCCTGAAGGACGCCGAAGGCGACAGCGCAGTCCGCGCCATCCTGATCACCGGCAAGCCGCGAGATTTTCACCGCCGGCAACGACCTCGAAGATTTCCTGCGCAATCCGCCGGCCGCCGGCGACAGCCCGGTGTTCCAGTTCCTGTGGCAGATCAGCCATGCCAGCAAGCCGATCGTGGCGGCGGTGGCCGGCGCCGCGGTCGGCATCGGCACCACGCTGCTGATGCATTGCGACCTGGTGTACGCGGCCGACAATGCCATGTTTTCGCTGCCGTTCACGCAGCTCGGCCTGTGCCCGGAAGTTCGGCCTCCAGCCTGCTGCTGCCGCAGATCGCCGGCTACCAGCGCGCGGCCGAAAAGCTGTTGCTGGGCGAAGCCTTCACGGCCGAGGAAGCGCGGCAGATGGGCCTGGTGAACAAGGTGCTGCCGGCCGATCAGTTGCTGCCGTTCGCGCAGGCGCAGGCGGCCAAGCTGGTGGCGCTGCCGGCGGCCTCGATCCGCGTCACCAAGAACCTGATGAAGAGCGGCCAGAGCGCCGCGGTGGAAGCGCAGATGGCGGCCGAGGGCAAGCATTTCGGCGCGATGCTGAAAGCGCCGGAAGCGCAGGAGGCATTTACCGCGTTCTTCGAGAAGCGCAAGCCGGATTTCAGCCGGTTTGCCTAAGCTGGCCTCGGGGTGCTGGACGGCGGCGCGCGCGATGTCGTGGCTGTGCACTGCGGCGCGGCCAATTGTTTGACTTGCTTGGTGCTTGCGGCGGGTAGGGCAGAAGCCTGTGGCGTGCGCAACCCGCGCTCACCTGGCCTAGCCGGGGCAGCGGCCAGCAATGGCACGGTGTCTCCGCTGGCCAAGGAGGCGGCAGGAAAGCTGGGAGCTAACGCAGGCACTTGACAAGGCCGCCGTACAAAAATGGAATGGTGGGAGTATGTTGTATAAATCACCATTCCATGCCCGGTATTGGCATCTTGTGTTGGGAGTATATGGGTCGGTCAGTGCCCCTCAGCTTCCGCCCCGGAGGCGCGGCGCAGACGGCGCCGGATTTTTCGGCGTCGCCGCCTTGCCGTCGCAGACCTTCAGCGTCACCCGGAAACAGGCGCCGCGGCCGCTAGCGGGCAGCAGGTCCAGCGCACCGCCCAGGCGCCGCATGATCTGCCAGCTGATCGCCAGTCCAAGGCCGGCGCCCGGGGTGCCGGTCTGGGTCCAGCCGCGCGCGAATTTTACGAAGATCTTCTCGCGTTCCTCGGGCCGGATGCCGGGGCCGTTGTCTTCCACCAGCACCTGATAGCAGCCGTCGACGACGGCGCTGCTGACGCGCACGAACGGCCGTTCATGGGTGTTGTACTTGATCGCATTCGAGATCAGGTTGATGAACACCTGGCTCAGGCGGTCGCTGTCGCCCTCGACTAGTACCGTGCCGGCGCGCGCACCATTCTGCAGCGGCAGATTGCTGCGGGACGCCAGTCCCTGGCAGACGCTGAGCGCGCGGTCCAATGCCAGTTCGGGATCGATCGGGGCCAGCGGCCAGTCGTCCTGTTCGCCTTCGAGCAGGCTAAGGTCGAGGATGCCGTCCAGCAGCCGCGTCATGCGGATGCTTTCCTCATGGATGATGTGCAAAAAGCGTTCCGCCTGCTCGCGGCCGATGTCCTGCGTTTCCAGCAGGATTTCGGACAGCGAGCGGATCGAGGTCATCGGCGTGCGCACTTCGTGGCTGACCTGGCTCAGGAAGTCGTCCTTCTGGCCGTCCAGGAGCGTCAGGCGCTGGTTGGCGTCCTTCAGCTGGCCGGCGGCGGCTTCCAGCTGGCGCGACTTTTCCTCCAGCTGATGGCTGTAGTCGCGCATGCGCTGCGTCTCGTCGGCGATCTTCATCAGCTCGTGCAGGCTGATGGTTTCGCCGATCACCACCTGCGAGATCATGGCGCGCGCCGAGGCGGCGCCGATGCTGCCGGCCAGCTTGCGCTCCAGTTCGGAGATGAAGGCGTCGTCCGCCAGCGACTGGTCGCGTTTCAGTCCGTGCCGCTGCTCGGCGTCCTGAAACAGCTGGTAGGCCTCGTCGGGGCCGAGGATGCGCTGCGCCAGCACGTTCAGGTCGTAGCGCGTGGCGGAGCGGTTGACGAAGCGCGAGGTGTCGCCGGCCGGGGTGCGGAAGACATCGACGAACAGCGTGCTCTGCAGGCGCTCCAGCGGCTTCTGGCCGCGCGCCAGCGACACCAGGACCAGCAGCACGACATTGAGCGTGATGCTCCAGAAGGTGCCGTGCACCAGCGGATCGACGCCGTCGAGGCCGAACAGCGCCTGCGGATGCAGCAGCGGATGGTGCCACAGGCCAAACGCGGCGTCGCCCTCGGCCAGCATGGAACCGCCGCGGAAGCTCGGCAAGAACAGGGTATAGACCCAGACCAGGAAACCGCCGGCGAGGCCGGCAATGGCGCCGCGCGCGGTGGCCTGGCGCCAGAACAGGCCGGCGATCAGCGCCGGGATGAATTGGGCGACGCCGGCAAACGAAATCAGGCCGATCGAGGCCAGCGCCTCGGATTGGGCGGAGAGGCGGAAATCCAGGAAGCCCAGCAGCAGGATCAGGATGATGCTGACGCGCCGGCTGTTCAGCAGGAAGCGCCGGATGTCGCCGCTGGCGTCCAGCGAGACCCATGGCAGGCGCATCGTGATCGGCATGATGATGTGGTTCGACACCATCGTCGACAGCGCGATCGAGCAGACGATCACCATCGAGGTCGCCGAGGAAAAGCCGCCGAGGAAGGCCAGCAGCGCGAAGGCGTCCTGCCCGGCCCACATCGGCAGCGTCAACACGAACATGTCCGGATTCGAGCCCTCAGGCAAGTAATTCAGGCCGGCGATCGCGATCGGCAGCACGAACAGGCAGATCAGCAGCATGTACAGCGGGAACATCCAGGACGCGGTGCGCAAATGCTGTTCGTCCGGGCATTCGACGATCATCATCTGGAACTGGCGCGGCAGGCAGATCACGGCGGCGGCGGCCAGGAAGGTCAGGGTCACCCAGCGCGTCCCGAATACATTCGCGCTGTGCAGATTGACGGGCGGGGCGCGGCCGAAGGTGTCCGCCGCGTCATGGCCGAGCATGACCACCAGCAGGCCGACGGCGAGCAAGGCCACCAGCTTGACCACCGCTTCCACCGCGATCGCGGCGACCACGCCGTGATGGCGCTCGTTGGCGTCGATGTTGCGGGTGCCGAACAGGATCGTGAAAAACGCCATGCCGGCGGCGATCCAGAAGGCGACGCGGAAGTCCGGCTGCGTATGCGGAAAGCCGGACAGCACATCGGCGCCGCTGTTGCTGATCACCTGGTAACTGGTGGTCACCGCCTTCAGCTGCAGCGCGATATAGGGCGTGATGACGATCACCGCGATGACCGTGATCAGCGCCGCCAGGCTACCGCTCTTGCCGTAGCGCGAGGAAATCATGTCGGCGATCGAGGTGATGTGGTGAATCCGCCCGATGCGCGCCATCTTGCGCAGCAGCAGCCACCAGCCGACGAACACCAGGGTCGGACCGAGGTAGATGGTGGCGAATTCGATGCCGTTGCGCGCGGCCGAGCCGACCGCGCCATAGAAGGTCCACGAGCTGCAATACAGCGAGATCGACAGCGTGTAGATCACCGGCGACTGCAGCCAGCCGGCGCTGCCCTTGCGCGCGTAGATGTCGCCGACGAAGGCTACCGCAAACAGCAAGGCCACATATGCCAGCGAAATGAAGAGGACGGCATTGGCGGTCAGCATGGCCTCTAGCCCCGCTCGCGCTCCGCGCCGATTTCCGGCGGCGCCGCCGGCGGCTCCGGCTGCAGCGGATCGAGCCGCCGCGCCAGCAAGGCGGCGCAGGCGATCAGCGCCGCCCAGACGCCGAATACATAGATCACGATCAGCGGCATGCCGGCAATGTCGATGCCGACGGCAAACAGCGTGATGATCGGCGGCATCAGCAGGAACACGCCGAACAAGGGCAGCACGACGGCGGCGTCGGGCGCCTTGCTGGAATGGGGCGGGCGGTTTTTCATCGCCTCAGGCGCCGCACAGGCGGCCGATCTGGTCGAGGATGTCGCGGTTGGAAAACGGCTTGGTGATGAAGGCGCTGGCGCCGATTTCCAGCGCCAGCTGGCGATCGTGCGCCTGGCCCTTGGCGCTCAGGATGACGATCGGCAGCGCCTCGAGCAGCGGGTCGGTCTTGACCAGTTTCAGGACTTCAAAGCCGTTCAGCTTCGGCAGCATGAGGTCGAGGATCACGAGATCCGGCGGGTCGCTGCGCAGCCGCCGCAGCGCGGCTTCGCCGTCGAGCACGGCGGAAACCTCGTAACCGGCGCGATTCAGGATGAAGCTCAGCGATTCGACGATGTTGGGTTCGTCTTCGGTGATCAAGACCCGGATAGCCATGTCTGTCTCCGTTATTGTTGCGAGCCCGGCGGCTTCTGCTTGTTGAGCGCGAGTTTAACACCATCGGATTCGGCGCCGGGCTCGGCCCGCGCGCCGCGCCTCAGGCGTTGATGATCGGATCTTCCTCGCGCGAGCCGCAGTCGCGCCGCACGCACAGGCGGCAGGTCGGGCCGACCGGAACGGTGGGCGCCGTCGACGACAGGTCGAGGCCGTCGCCGTAGACGATGCGGTCGGCGTGCAGCGATTCGCACACCAGCATGATGGAAATCAGGGGTCTCGAGGCGGCAAACGAGGGCAGCTGTTTTTCCACCGCGCGCGCCAGGAAAAAGTAGCGGTCGCCGGTCGGGAATTCGGCCAGCTGGCGCACCATCGCGCCGGGCGTCTGGAACGCCCGGTACACCGCCCACAGCGGGCAGGCATTGCCGTAGCGCGGCAGCGACATGTAGGGCAGCGGAAAACGCTTGGTCACATAGCCGGCCGGATCGGAGCGCATGAAGCCGAAGCGCACGCCTTCCATGCCCGGCTTCCTGCAGCGTCACCAGGCGGTGGCAGACCTGCTCGAAACTGGCGCCGAATTTGTGGCACAGGTAGTCGATGTCGTAGCGCGCCGCCAGCGCGGCTTGCTGGAAGGCGTCGTAGGGCAGCAGCATGGCGCCGGCGGCGTAGGCGAACAGCGCGCGTTCGGCGCGGCGGCGGGCGGCCACCGTGGTCAGCAGCGCCGAACCCGCGACTTCGGCTTCGATCAGCGCCGCGCACTCCAGCTGCGCCAGCATTTTCGCCAGCTCGAAACGGCGCGTGGCCGGCGCCGCCGTATCGAGCAGCGTCAGCAGCCGCCGGTCGGTGTCGAAATGCACGGTGCTGCGCGGGCTGGCGGCCGGCTGGCCGAGCGCCGGCGCCAGCGCGGTGGATACGCCATGGCGGCGTTCCAGGCAATCGATCAGCGCGCTTTCGACCCGGCCCGGCGGCGATGCCGGCGGCGTCGCGGAGGGCGTCGGCAGCCTGTTCCAGCGCCGGGAAATAGTTTTCCTTTTCCTGGATGAAGTCGTCCACTTCCTCCACCGGCGTGACCGAACGGGTGGACGAGTGCGCACGGTCGAAAAAGGCCGCCAGCGCCTGCGCCACCTCGGCCAGCCGCGCACTTTCGGAGCCGATGATGGACAGGAAGCGCGCCTGCTGCTGAGGCTCGAGGTCGTCGACGTTTTCCAGGATCTCGGAAGCCGAGCGGATCGCCGCGACATTGGTCAGCATGATATGGATCGCATCGCCCAAAAACGGGTCCTGGTTGAGGCGGTCGGACAGGGCGGTGACGGCTTCGTTGCGGTCGTGATAGGCGCGGTGCAGCATGGCCAGCGCCTGGCCCCATTGCGGATGCTGGCTGGCGAGGTCGCCGGCGCTGCCGGGATCGAGCCGCAGCGCGCCGAAAATCGATGCGCCGCTCAGTTCGGCCAGGTCGTTGACCAGCCGCCGCTCCGCCGCGCCGTCGAACAGATCGACCGCCACCCCCAGTTCGTCGGCGATCCGCTTCAACAGCTTGCCGCCGATATTGCGCTTGTCGCTTTCGATCAGGTTCAGATAGGAGGCCGAAATGCCGAGGCGCGCCGACAGGGCGGCCTGGGTGATGCCGAGCGCGCGGCGCTTGTCGCGGATCTTGAATCCGATCAGGGTGCGCGGCATGTCCTCATCCTTGCTCCGGTCTCCGATTGTTGCGTCGCAATGTCAATTATTTACATTATCAACTTTTCTATTTTCTTGATATTTACAAAATTATCGTTAATCGTCAATGACTTATTGAATGATTGACTTTCACGTGCCAATCTGTGGATGCGAATGAAGCAAGTTCGATCCGATTGCAGCGCCAGCCGCCGCAATACCACATCAACCGATTCGGAGGGACACGATGGAAGATAACACTCGACGCAAGGTGCTCAAGAGCATGGCGGCGGTCGGAGCGGGAGTGGCTGCACCTTCATTTTTTATCAGGAATGCCTGGGCCGAGGATTTTCGCAACGACCCGACCAAGCTGAAGTCGCTCAAGCTCGGCTTCACCGTGCCGCAGACCGGCGCCTACGCCGACGAGGGCGCCGACGAGCTGCGCGCTTTCCAGCTCGCGGTCAAGCACCTGAACGGCGAAGGCGACGGCGGCATGATCAAGACCATGAAGCCGCTGCACCTGAAGGGCAACGGCGTGCTGGGCAAGAAGGTCGAATACGTGACCGGCGACACCCAGACCAAGACCGACGCCGCGCGCGCCACTGCCAAGCGCATGATCGAGAAGGACGGCATCATCATGTTCTCCGGCTGTTCGTCGTCGGCGGTGGCGGTGGCGATGCAGTCGCTGGCGCAGGAAATGGGCGTCATCAACATGTGCGGCCTCAGCCACTCGAACGACACCACCGGCAAGGACAGGCGGCGCTACGGCTTCCGCCACTTCTTCAACGCCTACATGTCGGGCCGCGCGCTGGGCCCGGTGCTCGGCAAGGAATACGGCAACGAGCGGCGCGCCTATCACCTGACCGCCGACTACACCTGGGGCTGGACGCAGGAAGAGTCGATGAAGAATTCGACCGAGGCGCTGGGCTGGAAAACCGTGGCCGCGGTGCGCACGCCGCTCGGCTCGGGCGATTTCTCGCAGTACCTGACGCCGGTGCTGAATTCGGGTGCCGACGTGCTGATCCTCAACCACTACGGCAAGGACATGATCAACTCGCTGACGCAGGCGGTGCAGTTCGGCATGCGCGAGAAAACGGTCAACGGCAAGAAGTTCGAGATCGTGGTGCCGCTGTTCTCGGAACTGATGGCGCAGGGCGCCGGCGATGCGATCAAGGGCATCCTCGGCACCGCCAACTGGGACTGGAAGCTGCCGGATGCCGGCACCCAGGCCTTCGCCAAATCCTTCGGCCAGGAATACGGCTCGCCGCCGTCGCAGGCCGCGCACACTTGCTATGTGCAGGCGCTGCTGTACGCCAATGCGGTCGAGATGGCCGGCACCTTCTATCCGCCGGAAGTGATCAAGAAGCTCGAGGGCTTCAAGTTCGACGGCATGGGCAACGGCCCGACCGAGTACCGCGCCGACGATCACCAGTGCTTCAAGGACGTGCTGGTGGTACGCGGCAAGGAAAAGCCGAAGAACAAGTTCGACCTGCTGCAGGTCGAGCATGTGGTGCCGCGCAAGCAGGTCGAATACGACGCCAAGCTGTTCGGCGGCAATCTCGGCCCGTACCAGGTCTGATCCTTGCCGCTCCACCGGGACCGGCCGGCCGCAGCAGCGGCCGGTCCCGGGCGGACTTCCCGGCCGCGGCGAGCGGCCGGGCCTCCACGTCGTAGAACAAGGAACCATGGACGCATTCATTCTGCAACTGCTGAACGGGCTCGACAAGGGCGGCGCGTATGCGCTGATCGCGCTCGGCCTGACGCTGATCTTCGGCACGCTCGGCGTCGTCAATTTCGCCCACGGCGCCTTCTTCATGCTGGGCGCCTTTTGCGCCGTCAGCATGCAGAAGCTGCTGACCATCTCCAAGCACGTCAAGGACGACAGCATTACCTTTTTCGCTACCTACAACGATGTGCCTTACCTGAAGCTGTGGTTCGGCGATTTCGGCATGAAGCTGATCGAATATTCGGTGCCGCTGGCTATCCTGCTGACGATCCCGATCATGCTGCTGCTCGGCGTCGCGCTCGAACGCGGCCTGATCCGGCATTTCTACCGGCGCTCGGCCGCCGACCAGATCCTGGTGACCTTCGGCCTGGCGATCGTGCTGCAGGAAATCATCAAGGCCTATTTCGGCGCCAACCCGATTCCGACGCCGGCGCCCGACGCGGTGGCCGGCAGCGCGCATGTCGGCGCTTGGCTGGGCCTCGGCGACACGATTACCTATCCGTGGTGGCGGCTGGTGTATTTCAGCTTCTCGGCACTGGTGATCGCCGCCGTGTTCGCGTTCCTGCGCTACACCACCTTCGGCATGGTGGTGCGCGCCGGCATGCGCGACCGCGAGACGGTGGGCCTGTTCGGCATCAACATCGAACGCCGCTTCACGATCGTGTTCGGCATCGCGGTGATCGTCGCCGGCCTGGCCGGAACCATGTACACGCCGATCCTGCCGCCCGATTACCACATGGGCATGGAGTTCCTGGTGCTGTCGTTCGTAGTGGTGGTGGTGGGCGGCATGGGCTCGCTGCCGGGCGCGGTGGCGGCCGGCTTCCTGCTCGGGATCATCCAGTCGTTCGCTTCGATGAACGAGATCAAGGCCATCATCCCCGGCATCGACCAGGTCATCATCTACCTGGTCGCGGTGGTCATCCTGCTGGTCAGGCCGCGTGGCCTTATGGGCCGCAAGGGCCTGATGGAGGATTAAGCATGCACAAGGCAATGACGCGCCGGCACGACATGATCCTGCTGCTCGGCTTCTCGCTCGTGGTCCTGACCATGCCGGCCTGGATGAAGCCGATCGGCGGCGCCTATCCCGACCTGCTGCAGAAATTCGCGATCTACGGCATCTTCGCGATCGGCTTCAACATCCTGTTTGGCCTGACCGGCTACCTATCGTTCGGCCATGCCGCCTTTCTCGGAGTCGGCTCGTACACCGCGGTCTGGAGCTTCAAGCTGCTATCCATGAACGTGATCCCGGCGATCCTGCTGGGCACCTGCGTCGCCGGCGTCTTCGCGCTGCTGATCGGCTACATCAGCCTGCGCCGCTCCGGCATCTATTTTTCGATCCTGACGCTGGCGTTTGCGCAGCTGTGCTACAACCTGGCGTATTCGGTGCTGACGCCGATTACCAACGGCGAGACCGGCCTCTTGCTGACGCGCGCCGATCCGCGCGTGATCGACCGCATGTTCTTCGCGGCCACGCCCGGCATTCCGTCGACCGATCTGTTCGGTATTTCGCTGGGCGGCTGGAATGGCTTCTATTTCTGCGCAGTCATGCTGATCGTCGCCTTCTATATCGCGATGCGTATCACCCGTTCGCCATTCGGTTCCATGCTGCGCGCGATCAAGTCGAACCAGAACCGCTTGCGCTACACCGGCGTCAATACCCGTCCGTACGCGCTGGCCGCGTTCGTCATCTCCGGCCTGTTCGCCGGCCTGGCCGGATCGCTGCTGGCGGTCACCGACCCGATCGCCGGCCCCGAGCGGATGCAGTGGACCGCTTCCGGCGAGGTGGTGCTGATGACGATCCTGGGCGGCGTCGGCACCCTGGTCGGGCCGGTGCTGGGCGCCGCCATCATCAAGTATTTCGAGAACATCTTCTCCTCGTTCAACGCCCAGACCCTGCACGGCGTGTTCGGCTTCCTGCCGGACGGTATCGAACAGGTCGTGGTGTCGATCACCGGCCTGTTCGTCGGCGACGGCTGGAACCTGACGCTCGGCATGCTGTTCATGATCCTGGTGATCTTCCTGCCGGGCGGCGTGATCGAGGGTGTCCAGCGGCTGGCGCGGCTGCTGCGGCGCCGGCAGGTGGTGCCGCCGCGGGCCGGCGTGGTGCTGAAGCGGGGAGTCGAATAATGGATATCCTGCAAGTCAAGAATGTCTGCAAGAACTTTGCCGGCCTGAAGGCGCTGAACGATGTCAACCTGACGGTGCAGGAAGGCGGCGTGCATGCCATCATCGGCCCCAACGGCGCCGGCAAGTCGACCCTGCTCAACTGTTTCGTCGGCCGCCTGACGCCCGACCTCGGCACCGTGATATTCAACGGCCGTTCGCTGATCGGCCTGCAGCCGCACCAGATCAATCAGACCGGCGTGGTGCGGGTATTCCAGACGCCCGAAATCTTCGGCGACCTCTCCTTGCTCGAAAACGTGATGATCCCGACCTTCGCGCGGCGCGACGGCGCCTTCGCCCTGAACGGCTGGTCGCGCACCGATGCCCAGGCCGAGGTGCGCGAGAAGGCCGAGCACATGCTGCAGGACGTCGGGCTGTTCGGCAAGAAGGACATGGTCGCCAACAGCCTGTCGCGCGGCGACAAGCGGCGGCTGGAGCTGGCGATGTGCCTGGTGCAGGACCCGAAGCTGCTGCTGCTGGACGAGCCGACCGCCGGCATGTCGCGCGCCGACACCAACAACACCATCGACCTGCTGCAGCGGATCGGCGATGGCCACGTCACCAAGATCATCATCGAACACGACATGCACGTGGTATTTTCGCTGGCCAGCCGCATCAGCGTGCTGGCGCAGGGCACCGTGATCGCCGAAGGCGATCCGATGGCGGTCAAGAGCGATCCACGGGTTCAGGAAGCCTATCTGGGCGGAGCACATCTATGACCACCATCCTTGACAAAGCCAGCGCGGCCGCCGCGCAGCAGGCCACCGGTGGCGGCGCGCGCCCTTATTTCTCGTGCCGCGACATGCATTCGTATTACGGCGAGAGCTATATCGTGCAGGGCGTCGGCTTCGACATCCGCGAACGCGAGATCGTCGCCCTGCTGGGGCGCAACGGCGCCGGCAAGACGTCCACCCTGCGCTCGATCGCGCGGCTCGACAGCCCGCATCTGCAGCAGGGCGAGATCTGGCTCGACGGCAAGCCCTTGCACAAGATGTCGGCCTGGCAGGCGGCGCGCAGCGGCGTCGGGCTGGTGCCGGAAGACCGGCGCATCATCGCCGGCCTGACGGTCGAGGAGAATCTGCAGCTGGCGCAAATCGAAAAGCCGTTAGGCTGGACGGTGGAGCGCCTGTACGAGCACTTCCCGCGCCTGGCCGAGCGCCGCAAGCAGGACGCCGTCACCATGTCCGGCGGCGAGCAGCAGATGCTGGCGGTGGCGCGGGCGCTGGCGCGCGACGTCAAGCTGTTGCTGCTCGACGAACCCTACGAGGGGTTGGCGCCGGTCATCGTGCACGAGATCGAGAAGATCCTGGAAGAGGTGAAAAAGCTCGGCTTCACCACCGTCATCGTCGAGCAGAATGCGATCGCCGCCCTGCACCTGGCCGACCGCGCCATCATCCTCGACATGGGAGAGGTGGTATTCGACGGCACCGCGCAGGAAGTCATCGACAACCAAGACCTGCGCCAGCAGTATCTGGCGATTTGAGGCGCCGCTACAGTTGGAACGGCGCGGCGTCGATCGCGCTCGGGCGGCCGGCGATCTGGTCCGCCAGCAGCGCCGCGCTGCCGCAGGCCAGCGTCCAGCCGAGCGCGCCGTGGCCGACGTTCAGGTACAGGTTGGGCAGCGGCGAGCGGCCGATGATCGGCACGCCGGTCGGTGTCGCCGGCCGGAAGCCGGTCCATGGCGCCAGCGCCGCCGTGTCGGGCCAATCGGCGTGAGCCGGAAACAGTTCGCGCACCCCTTGTACCAGTTCCGCGATCGCGCGCGGCGGGATGCGGCGGTCGCGCCCCACCAGCTCGACCCGGCCGGCGACGCGCAGGCGACTCGCCCAGGCGCGCGTAGACGATCTTGCGCGACAGGTCGGTGATCGACACCTGCGGCGCCGATTGCGGCGTCGGATCCTGCAGCGGCACCGTGATGCTGTAGCCCTTGAGCGGATAGATCGGCAAGGCAAAGCCGGCTTGTCGCGCAAACGCCGGGCTGTCGGCGCCGAGCGCCAGCACGAAGGCGTCGGCCTGTAATTCCTCGTCGCCGGCGATGACCGATTGCAGCGTGCCGTTGCGGATATTTGGCCGGCTCACCGGCTGCGAATGGGCGAAGCGGAAGTCCGGCCGCGTCTGCATCGTAGCCAGCAGGCCGCGGCAAAACAGGGCGCAATCGCCGACTTCCTCGCTCGGTGTATAGACGCCGCCGCTCCAGTGCCGTTCGCCGCCCGCCAGCGCCGGTTCGATCTCGAAGCAGTGCGCGGCATCGAGCACGCTCTGCTGGCTGCCCAGTTCGGCCTGCAGCGCCACCTGCCGGCGCGCGCCTTCCAGCTTGCCGGGATCGTCGAACATCACCAGCTTGCCGGCGACGCGGTGATGAAATTCCAACGGCAGGGCGGCGCGCAAGGCGCTCAGCTGGTCGCGGCTGAAAAATGCCAGTTGCAGCAGTTCGTGCGTGGTGCGTTGAGCGCGCCGGCCATTGCAGGCCGCCAGGAATTGCAGCAGCCAGCGCCACTGCGCCCAATCCGCCTGCGGACGCAGTGTCAGCGGCGAGGCGCTGGAAAACAGGTAGTGCGGCCATTGGCTCCAGACCGAGGGATCGGCCAGCGGCGCCACGTAAGAATAGCTGAGCTGGGCGCCGTTGCCGAGGCTGGCGCCGCTGCCGGCGTCCGGCAGCGCATCCACCAGCGTGATTCGATGGCCGGCTTCCAGCAGCCGCCAGGCCGAGGTCACGCCGATCACGCCGGCGCCCAGGATACAGATATGCATGGATCAGATTCTCGCGGTTGGTCAGGCGCGCACTTTCGGCCATGGATCGGGCACCGATGGCACGCGCTGGTTCGGCGCTATTTTGACATTATCGAAGGCGCGCGGCGCCTATGGCTGCCGGCGGCGGCGCGGTCTGGGCTAAAATGGCGGCCGAAGCAAGCCAGACAGCCGCTGGCCCGAGATGGCGACATCGACGGCGGGAGGAAGGTCCGGACTCCATAGAGCAGGGTGACGGTTAACGGCCGTCCGCTGAAAGCCGCAAGGTATAAGGCGAGGAATAGGGCCACAGAGACGAGTCTTTGGGACCGGGGAGGGCGCAAGCCGCTCCCTGCGTCACAAAGGGTGAAACGCGGTAACCTCCACCTGGAGCAATTCCAAATAGGCACGCGGTGATGTTGCTCGCGGAGCGTGCGGGTAGGAAGCTTGAGCCGTGGAGCAATTCACGGCCTAGAGGAATGGCTGTCATAACGGGGCGACCCGTCGTAACAGAATCCGGCCTATCGGCTTGCTTCACTTCTCATGTAGAGGCGGTCGCCCGTGCGGCGGCCTTGCCCCAGGGCCGCCCGCCCTTGTCCTTCGCCAGGCCCGTGGCGGCCAACAGCAGGCTGTGGGTTATTGGGCTCGCCGTGTCGTTGCGGCAGATGGAAGCCCGCGGCGGACCTGTTTGAGACTGATCGATCTCCTTGTTTTCCGCAACCGGCTGGCAAAAAATCCACTGTCTTCGTCCTTCGCTGGGGATGGCGCGCGCCGGTCGGCGATCCGCACATTAACAACCGTGTCGCGCCAAGTGCTGCGGGAGTATGCGTCAATAGCCTCCATTTTGCCTGCGGATTTTGTGTTATATGAAGGGAGTATATGCTCCGGCAGGGCGCGGCTGCTGGGAGAAGACGGGTTGTCGGCGCCAGCAAAACGCCAGCCCCGACCATCGCCATGGCGCCGCCGTTCCTGAGTTCATGGATGCGCGCCGCACGTGGCCGGCGGCAAGCTTCGCCCAAAAATCCCCTGCTTGAGACATCTCAACGCCGCCTCGGAGGATCCCGTTAAAGTCAGGGCGAGACTAGAGCCGGTTGGCCGTGGGATGGAACCCGGCGGGTATGGCGGAGCTCCTCGTCGCTCGACGAAGCCGACGCGATCCTTTCCGGATCGTGCCGTTTATCCCTTGCCCTTTCATCCCACGACCAACCGGCTTCAGGCTTTCTGCCATGTATCCTGTCGTATCGGCAATGTGATACCGTTGCGTCTGGCGGGAACGGTGAATATCTTGCGCTAAATTGAGGAATATTCGCTCATCGTCCCTTGCCGTGGCGTTGAGTCACGGTGCGATATCGTCCCGCTAACGATAGAAGGAAGGATGCAATGGACCTCCACTTGAGCGTTGGACCGGTGGTATCGCTGATTGCCGGTATCTTGATCCTCGTCATGCCGCGCCTGCTGAATTTCATCGTTGCCCTGTATCTGATCGTGATCGGGCTGATCGGCATCTTCGGCGCCTCCGGCATGCGCATTTAGCGCCTTCCGGGCCGCTGCCGGCGTCCCACCCATAAAAAATCCAACGCCAGGCGGCACTCTCCCGCCTTGATGGCCTCGGTCCGCGTGTGCGGGCGCATTGCCGGCGCCTCAAGCGCCAAGGCGGAATGGCGTCCGGGCTCTGCTCGCTGTTGTTATCCCTTGTTCCTGCTTCCGCCGGTGCAGTCGCGCGGACTTCCCCGTAGTTGCCTCTTCTCGCCGCCGGCAGGGCGCGCATCGTCCTGGCCGAAGCACCGCCGCACCGCCTGCCCGCACCCTCGTTTCCGCGTCTTCGCCCTTCCCCCGGCTTGAGCGCGGCATATGACGGCGCCACAACGCTTTTTTGCTGTCGTTTTGCCGGCTGGCCGAGCACCTTTCCAATAAAACACATGTGTATATGTGAAGAGTCGCTTTCAATGTGTTTCGTAAGTATTTAATTTAACAGTGAATTCAGTTTCAGCCCCTTCTCCACTTTGTACGCTAAGTCGTTGACTTTATTCGGATATTTCCTGTTTGCACTGTTTTATATTGCTTGACCGAAAATAGCCCATCCTCTAAAGTGGGTAATAGTGTGAAAAAGTGTAGTTTTGTGGATTTTTTGCAATGCCATTTCCACATTTTTTGGCACGCTAGATTCGGTTGTCACTAGCCGCAACAGGAGTTTTTACAGTGTTCCAGGGCGCCTCAGCATTAAATCTCGATGCCAAGGGCCGGATGTCGATTCCGGCCAGGCATCGTGACGCCTTGCTGGTCCAGGGAGAGGGGCGGGTGACGCTGACCCGCCATCCGCATGGCTGCCTGCTGCTGTTTCCGCGCCCGACCTGGGAAAGCCATCGCCAGCAGATCGCCGCCTGGCCGATGTCGGCGCGCGCCTGGCAGCGCATCCTGCTTGGGAATGCTTCCGACGTCGACCTGGATTCCGCCGGCCGGGTGCTGATTGCGCCCGAACTGCGCGGCGCCATCGGACTCGAGCGCGAAGTGATGATGCTGGGGATGGGCAGCCATTTTGAAGTCTGGGATGCCGCCAGGCTCGCCGAGAGCGAGGCGCAAGCGCTGGCGGCCGGCATGCCCGACGTGCTGAGCGATTTTTCATTCTGAGCACGGCTGTGATGACTTTTTCCGCGGTGCCAGGTGGGCAGCACCGGACCGTGCTGTTGAATGAAGCGGTCGCCGCGCTGGCGATCGAAGGGGCGCGCGCCGACGGCGTGTATGTCGACGGCACCTTCGGCCGCGGCGGCCACAGCCGGCAGATTTTGGAGCAGCTCGGTAGCGGCGGCCGCCTGATCGCCTTCGACAAGGATCCGCAGGCGATCGCGACGGCGCAAACGATCACGGATCCGCGCTTCACCATCGTGCACGACAGCTTTGCCACGCTGGAGGCGGCCCTGGCAGCACGCGGCGTTTCCAGGGTGGATGGCAGTTTTGCTGGATCTGGGGATTTCCTCGCCGCAGGTGGACGACGCCGCGCGGGGCTTCAGTTTCCGGCTCGATGGTCCGCTCGACATGCGGATGGATACGACACGCGGAATGACGGCCGCCGCCTGGTTGGCAACGGAAAGCGAACAGAAAATCAGGGAAGGTGATACGAGATTATGGGGAAGAACGGTTTGCTTTTCAGATTGCAAAGGCGATTGTTGCTGGCCGGGCAATCGAGCCAATTTCGACCACACGACAGCTTGCCCAGATCGTGGCACGGGCCGTCAAAACCCGCGAAAAAGGCAAGGACCCGGCCACTCGCACCTTTCAAGCTATCCGGATTTTCATCAATCAGGAGCTTGAAGAACTTGAAATAGCGCTGGACCAGGCATTTCGGCAATTGACCGCGCACGGGAGGTTGGTGGTGATCAGTTTTCATTCGCTGGAAGACCGCATCGTCAAGCAATTCATGGCGTCCCGCGCCAACGTGGCCCAGCCCGACCGCCGCCTGCCGATTCGTGCCGTCGACCTGCCGCAGCCGGAATTGAAGCTGCTGGCGCGGATCAAGCCCGACGCCGATGAAATCGCCGAGAATCCGCGTGCGCGTTCCGCCGTCATGCGGGTCGCCGAGCGCCTGGCCGGCGGCGCCGGGCACGGAGGCGCGCCATGAGCGGGCGCATCAATGCAGTGCTGGCGGTGGCCCTGGTGCTATGCGCCTTGTCGCTGGTGAACGCGCAATACCAGGCGCGCCAGCTGTTCATCGAGCTGGAGCGGGCGCAGACGGCCACGCGCCAGCTCGAAATCGAATGGGCGCAGCTGCAGCTGGATCAATCCACGCTCGGCAAGCATGCCCGCATCGAAGCCAATGCCATCCGTGACCTGAACATGATGCCGCTGACCGCCGCCCGTACCCAGTTTCTGACGGCGGGAGCAAAATGACGCGTACTCCGCCCAGGACCGCCGCCGCCCACGGGGTTGCCTTTTCCGCCAGCCCGGTGCTGCAATTGAAGCTGCCGGCATGGCGTTCGCGGATCGTGCTGTTCGTGCTGTTCGCCGCATTCGCGGCACTGGTCGGACGCGCCCTGTGGCTGCAGGGGATTTCCACCGATTTCCTGCAAAAGCAGGGCGCGTCGCGCTACGCGCGCACGCTCGAACTGCCGGCCACGCGCGGCAAGATCATCGACCGCAACGGCCAGGTGCTGGCCTCTTCGCGTGCCGGTCAAGGCGATCTGGGCGATTCCGGAAGACGTGCTGCAGGCGCCGCCGGAAAAACTGCGCGAACTGGCCGGCCTGCTGGAAATGAGCGAGCGCGATTTGCGCAAGAAGCTCGATTCCGACCGCAGCTTCGTCTATCTGAAGCGGCAGGTCGAGCATGAGACGTCGCCGACAAGATCGTCAAGCTCGGCATCGACGGCATCCAGACCCGCAAGGAATACAAGCGCTTCTATCCCGAAGGCGAGGTGATGGCGCACGTGGTCGGCTTCACCAATGTCGAAGACACCGGGCAGGACGGCATGGAGCTGGCGGCGCAGAAGACCCTGGCCGGCGTCACCGGCAGCCGGCGCGTGATCAAGGACCGCCTCGGCCACATCGTCGAGGACATCGAAGCGATCCGCGAACCGCACGACGGCCGCGACCTGACGCTGTCGATCGACAGCAAGATCCAGTACATCGCCTTTATCGCATCTGAAGGAGGCGGTCGAAAAATACAAGGCCAAGGCCGGCGGCATCGTGGTGCTCGACGTCAAGACCGGCGAAGTGCTGGCGCTGGCCAACCTGCCGACCTACAACCCCAACAACCGCGGCGGTCCTGACCGGCGCGCAGTTGCGCAACCGGGTGCTGACCGACACCTTCGAGCCGGGCTCGACGCTCAAGCCGTTCACGGTCGCGCTCGGCGCTGGAGACGCAGCGCATCACGCCGGCCACGACGTTCCAGACCGCGCCCGGCAGGATGACGATCGGCACCGCGACCATCGGCGATTCGCATGCGCACGGCATGTTGACGGTGGCGCAGATCATCCAGAAATCGTCGAACATCGGCACCGCCAAGATCGCGCTGGAAATGCCGCCGCAGCGAAATGTGGGAACTGTTCACCAACATCGGCTTCGGCCAGCAGCCGAAAGTCGGCTTCCCCGGCGCCGTCGCCGGCCGTGTGCGTCCTTACAAGTCGTGGCGGCCGATCGAGCAGGCCACCATGAGTTACGGCCACGGGCATTTCGGTGTCGCTGCTCCAGCTGGCGCGCTCCTACATGATTTTTGCGCGCGACGGCGACATGATTCCGCTGTCCTTCCAGAAGGTCGACCGACGCGCCGATCAGCCAGCGCATCATCTCGGCCAAGACCGCACGCGACAGTGCGCGCCATGCTGGAGAGCGTGGTCGGCCCGGAAGGCACGGCGTCCAAGGCGCAGGTGCCCGGCTATCGCGTCGGCGGCAAGACCGGCACCGCCTACAAGATCGTCGGCGGCAAGTACGTCAGGCAGTACGTCGGCTCCTTCGTCGGCTTCGCGCCGGTGTCCGACCCGCGCATCATCATCGCCGTGATGATCGACGAGCCGGCCAGCGGCCACTCGTACTACGGCGGCACGGTGGCGGCACCGATGTTTGCGTCGGTCGCCGCCAATGCGCTGCGGGCGCTGAATGTGGCGCCGGACTCCTCCGTCACCAACATCATCATGCCGGTCAACCCGGTCGAGGAAAGCATGTGATGCCGCTCCTCGATCCGCAATTGCGCGCCGCCGTCGACTGGCTGCGCACGCACGCGCCGGCGGCGCAGCTGTGCGCCGACTCGCGCGGCATCGCTGCCGGCGACATCTTCTTCGCCTATCCGGGCGATGCCGTCGACGGCCGCGATTTCATCGGCCACGCGGCGCAAAACGGCGCTGTTGCGGTGCTCTACGATCCGCAGGATTTCCAGTGGAACGAGCGCTGGCAGCTGCCCCATCTGCGCCGTGGCCGACCTGAAAAGGCACGCCGGCGAGATCGCCAATGACTTTTACCGCCAGCCGGACGCCGCAATGTTCGTCGTCGCCGTGACCGGCACCAACGGCAAGACTTCCTGCAGCCAATGGCTGGCGGCAGGCGCTGTCGGGCCAGGGTGTGGCGACCGGCGTGATCGGCACCCTGGGCGTCGGCATGTTCAGCCAGGGCCGCTGCGGCCAGTTCGCCGCCACCGGCTACACCACGCCGGATGCGGTACAGCTGCAGCGCCAGCTGGCGGCGATGCGCGATGCCGGCGTCGCCGCGCTGGCGATCGAAGCGTCCTCCATCGGCCTGGAACAGGGCCGCCTGAACGGCATCCATTTCGACGTCGCGCTGTTCACCAACCTGACGCCGCGACCATCTCGATTATCACGGCGACATGGGGGCTTACGAAGCGGCCAAGAACATCCTGTTCGACTGGCCCGGCCTGCGCCACGCGGTGGTCAACCTGGACGATCCGATGGGGCCGCGCCTGATACGGCGCATGGCTGGCCGCCCGCAACTCGCCGTGACCGGCTATACCGTCGATGACGCCGCCGCATGAGGGCATTCCGGTCCTGCGCGCCAGCGGCATTCGCAGCCATCCGCTCGGCACCGTGTTCCAGCTCGATTCGCCGTTCGGCTCGGCGCAGGTGAAAACCCGCCTGGTCGGGCACTTCAATGTCAGCAATGTGCTGGGCGTGCTGGGCGTGCTGCTGGCCCAGGGAACGCCGCTGGAATGCGGCTCTGGAAATGCTGGAATCGCTGACTGCCGTGCTGGGCCGCATGCAGCAGCTCGGCGGCAGCGAGGCGCCGTTGGTCGTGATCGACTATGCCCATACGCCGGATGCGCTGGAGAAGACGCTGGCTGCCCTGCGTCCAGGTGGCACAGCAGCGCGGCGGCCGCTTGTGGTGCGTGTTCGGCTGCGGCGGCGATCGCGATCCGGGCAAGCGGCCGCAGATGGGCGCCACGCGCTGGCGGCCGACCACGTGGTGCGTGACCAGCGACAATCCGCGCGCGGAAAGCCGCGATCGAAATCATCGCCCAAGTCGCTGGCAGGCATGGAGGCGGAAAAACGCGGCGATCTGCCGCCGCAGGTGATCGAGGACCGCGCCGCGGCGATCCTGTGGGCGATCAAGCACGCGGCCAGGCGCGATGTGTGCTGCTGGCCGGAAAAGGACACGAGGCTTACCAGGAGATCGGCGGCAAGAAGCTGCCGTTCCTGGATGCCGATCATGCGGCGCTGGCCCTGGCGGCGCGCGCAACCATGAAGGGAACGATTTGATGCAATCCACACTGGCAGCGTTGCAGCCGTCTATTGCGGGCGCCGTCGTCGGCGCCGATGCGCAATTCGACGGCGTTTCCACCGACAGCCGGAATGTCATGCCGGGCAGTCTGTTCGTCGCCTTGCGCGGCGAGCACTTCGACGCCCACGACTTCCTCGCCGACGTCGCCGCCAAAGGCGCGGCGGCGATCATGGTCGGAAACAGCTGCCGGCCGGCTTGCCGGTGCCGACCATGGTGGTGCCGGACACGCTGGCGGCCCTGGGCCAGATGGCACGCCATTGGCGCCGGCAATTCGCCTTGCCGGTGATCGGCGTCACCGGCAGCAACGGCAAGACCACGGTCAAGGAAATGATCGCGGCGATCCTGGCGGCGGCGTACGGCGCTGGCAACTGTCTGGCCACACGCGGCAACCTGAACAACGACATCGGCGTGCCGCTGACGCTGTTCGACCTGAATACGGCGCAGCGCGCCGCCGTGGTCGAACTCGGCATGAACCATCCGGGCGAGATCGGCGCGCTGGCCTCGATCGCGCTGCCGACCGTCGGCCTGGTCAACAATGCGCAGCGCGAGCATCAGGAATTCATGCCCACGGTGGAGGCGGTCGCCGCCGAAAACGGCGCGGTGCTCCGCGCCTTGCCGGCGGACGGGATTGCCGTGTTCCCGGCCGACGATGCCTTTACCGCGCTCTGGCGCGGCTATGCCCAGGAACAGCCGGGGCGGCGCATCCTGAGCTTCGGCCTGGAGCCGGGCGCCGACATCCATTGCACCTACCGCGCCGAACGCGTTCGGCAGCGAACTGACGATCACGGCCGAGGGCCGGCAATTCCAGGTGCGGCTGGCGGCGGCCGGCGAGCACAACGTGCGCAATGCGCTGGCGGCGACCGCCTGCGCCGTGGCGATCGGCATCGACGCCGCGGCCATCCAGCGCGGCCTCGAGGCGTTCGCGCCGGTCAGCGGCCGCCTGCAGCGCAAGCGGCCGCCAACGGCGCCTCCGTCATCGACGACAGCTATAACGCCAATCCCGATTCGGTGCGCGCCGCCATCGACGTGCTGGCGCAGGCGGCGTCGCCGCGCATCCTGGTGCTGGGCGACATGGGCGAAGTCGGCAGCGAAGGGCAGCAGCTTCCACCAGGAAATCGGCGCCTATGCGCGCGCCTGCGGGATCGACCACCTGCTTGCGCTGGGAGAACTGACGCGTGCCACGGTCGCCGCCTATGGCGACGGCGGACGGCACTACGAGCGAGCTCGCCGCGCTGACGCCAGCACTGGCAGCGCTGGCGACGCCGGCCGCCACCGTGCTGGTCAAGGGTTCGCGCTTCATGACGCATGGAGCGGGTGGTGCAAGACCTGACCGGCGAACAAACAAGGGAGTCTCACTAACATGCTGCTTTGGCTGGCACAATATTTTCAGGAAAGCATCGGGCCGTTGCGCGTGTTCGACTTCATCACCTTCCGCGCCGTGTTCGCGACCATGACCGCGCTGCTGATCGGCCTGATCGCCGGGCCGGCGGTGATCCGCATGCTGACCGCGCATGAAAGTCGGGCAGGCGGTGCGCACCAACGGACCGCAGACGCATCTGGTGAAATCCGGCACGCCGACCATGGGCGGCGTGCTGATCCTGATTTCGATCGCGCGTCTCGACCCTGCTGTGGAGCGATCTCGGCAACCGTTTGTCTGGGTCGTGCTGGTGGTGACGCTCGGTTTCGGCGCGGTCGGCTGGGTCGACGACTATCGCAAGGTGGTGTACAAGAATCCGGAGGGCATGCGCTCGGGCGAAAAATATTTCTGGCAGTCGCTGATCGGCATCGTGGCCGCGCTGTACCTGGCGTTTTCGGTGTCGGAATCGACCAACAGCCAGGTGTGGGAGCTGTTCTTCGCCTGGGTGCAATCCGGCTTCAGCCTCGACCTGCCGCCGAAGGCCGACCTGATCGTGCCGTTCTTCAAGACCATCAGCTATCCGCTCGGCGTCTGGGGCTTCATCGCGCTGACCTATTTCGTCATCGTCGGCACCAGCAACGCGGTCAATCTGACCGACGGCCTGGACGGCCTGGCGATCATGCCGACCGTGATGGTCGGTTCGGCGCTGGGTCTGTTCGCCTACCTGACCGGCAACGCCGGCTATTCCAAATACCTGTTCATCCCGCACATACCGGGTGCCGGCGAGCTGCTGATCTTCTGCGGCGCGATGGCCGGCGCCGGGCTGGCGTTCCTCTGGTACAACGCCCATCCGGCGCAGGTGTTCATGGGCGACGTCGGCGCGCTGGCGCTGGGCGGCGCACTCGGCACGATCGCCGTCATCGTGCGCCAGGAGATCGTGCTGTTCATCATGGGCGGCATCTTCGTGGTCGAGACCATGTCGGTGATGCTGCAGGTGCTGTATTTCAAGTTCACCAAGAAGCGCTACGGCATCGGGCGGCGCGTCCTGCTGATGGCGCCGCTGCACCATCACTACGAACAGAAGGGCTGGAAGGAAACCCAGGTGGTGGTCCGCTTCTGGATCATCACGATGATGCTGGTGCTGTTCGGCTTGTCCACCTTGAAGCTGCGCTAATGGATTACACGGGCAAACAGGTTCTGGTTCTGGGGCTGGGCGAATCCGGCCTGGCGATGGCATTGTGGCTGCGGCGCTGCGGCGCCCGCGTGCGCGTGGCCGACACCCGGCCGGCGCCGGCACGCCTGCCGCAACTGCAAGAGGCGGCGCCGGACATCGAATTCGTCGCCGGCGCATTCACTGCGGCGTTGCTCGACGATATCGACTTCGTTGCGGTCAGCCCCGGCCTTGCGCCCACGCGCGAACTGGCGCCCATCCTGGCGCCGGCAAATGAAAAAGCCATTCCGTTGTGGAGCGAGATCGAGCTGTTTGCCCAGGCGCTGGCGGCGCTAAGCGCCGAGCGTGCCTATGCGCCGCAACTGGTCGCGATCACCGGCACCAACGGCAAGACTACCGTCACCAGCCTGGTCGGCCTGCTATGCGCGCGCGCCGGACGCACGGTGCAGGTGGCCGGCAACATCAGCCCGACCGCGCTCGACATGCTGAGCAACGCCTTGGATCAGGAGGCGCTGCCGCAGATCTGGGTGCTGGAACTGTCGAGTTTCCAGCTGCATTTCACCTATTCGCTGCAGGCCGATGCGGCGACGATCCTCAACATCACCCAAGATCATCTGGACTGGCATGGCGACATGGCGGCGTATATCGCCGACAAGCAACGCATCTTTGCGGCGAACACGATCGCGGTCCTGAACCGCGCCGATACGCCCAGCGCCCACAACCTGCCGCCCGTCGCCGCGCGCCGCAGCTTCGGCGCCGATGCGCCGCAGCAGGACGGCAGCTTCGGCCTGATCGACGACAACGGCATGCAGTGGCTGGGCATGGCGCTGGCGCCCGAGCAAGGCAGCAGCAAGCGCGCCAAGAAAGACCTGTTCCCGGCACCGCTCGAGACTAAGCGCCTGATGCCGTCGGCCGCCCTGAAAATTCGTGGCCAGCACAATGCCCAGAACGCGCTGGCGGCGCTGGCGCTGTGCAGCGCGCTCGACCTGCCGCTGGCGCCGCTGCTGCACGGCTTGCGCGATTATGGCGGCGAGCCGCACCGGGCCGAGCTGGTGGCGACAATTTCCGGCGTCGACTATTACGACGACAGCAAGGGCACCAATGTCGGTGCCACCGTCGCCGCGCTGAACGGCCTGGGCGCCGACCTCGGCCCGTCGGGGCGGCTGCTGCTGATTGCCGGCGGCGACGGCAAGGGCCAGGATTTCAGCCCTCTGGCCGAGCCTTCGGCAAAGTATGTGCGCGCGGTATTTTTGATCGGCAAGGATGCGCCGGCGCTGCGCGCCGCGCTGGCTCAGACCGGCCTGGCGCTGGTCGATTGCGCCAGCCTGGAACAGGCGGTGCGGGAAGCGGCAGCCCTGGCGGCGAACGGCGATGCGGTGCTGCTGTCGCCGGCCTGCGCCAGTCTCGACATGTTCCGCGACTATAAGCACCGGGCCCAGGTATTCGTCGATACCGTGCACGAGATCGGCCTGGCGCGCGGCGAGGTGTCGGCATGAAGTTCGCGCTGCCTTTTTTCGCCGCTGCGCCCAAGCCGCTTCCCGGGTTGGCTCAGCGTTCGAAAATGATGGAATACGATCAGCCTCTGGTGTGGGTGGTGCTGGCGTTGATGCTGCTCGGCATGGTGATGGTGTATTCGGCCTCGATTGCGCTGCCCGACTCGCCAAAATACGCGAGCTACAAGAATTCGCACTTCCTGTTCCGGCAAGCCATTTTCATCGCGGTTTCGCTATGCGCTGGGCTGGTGGTATTTCGCATTCCGATCCAGACCTGGCAGCGGCTGGCGCCCTATCTGTTCGTCGGCACGCTGGCCCTGCTGGTGCTGGTGCTGATTCCCGAAATCGGCAGAGGGGTCAACGGCGCCAAGCGCTGGCTGTCGTTCAAGATCTTCAACCTGCAGCCGTCCGAACTGATGAAACTGTTCGTCGTGCTGTATGCGGCCGACTATACGGTCCGCAAGCAGCCCGTGATGCACAAATTGACCAAGGGCTTCCTGCCGATGACCGGCGCCATCGGCCTTGTCGGCCTGCTGCTGCTGCTGGAGCCCGATCTCGGCGCCTTCGGCGTGATCGTCTGCATCGCGATGGGCATCCTGTTTCTCGGCGGCGTCAACGGCATCTGGTTCGGCGGCATCGGCGCCACGCTGGTCGGCGTGTTCGGCATGGTGATCATGCTGTCGCCATGGCGGCGCGAGCGGATTTTCGCCTATTTGAATCCGTGGGACGAAGAAAACACTCTGGGCAAGGCCTACCAACTGTCGCACTCGCTGATCGCTTTCGGGCGTGGCGAATTGTTCGGCGTCGGCCTCGGCGGCAGCGTCGAAAAGCTGCATTACCTGCCGGAAGCCCACACCGATTTCCTGCTGGCCGTGATCGGAGAGGAACTCGGATTCGCCGGCGTGCTGGTGGTGATCGGCCTGTTCTACTGGCTGGTCAAGCGCTCCTTCGAAATCGGCCGCCAGGCGATCGCGCTCGACCTGACTTTCTCCGGACTGGCGGCGAAAGGCATCGGCATCTGGATCGGCGTGCAGGCGTTCATCAACATGGGCGTCAATCTCGGGCTGCTGCCGACCAAGGGCCTAACGCTGCCGCTGATGAGCTACGGCGGCTCGGGCATATTGATCAACTGCATCGGACTCGCCATCCTGCTGCGCATCGACTACGAAAACAGAGTGCTCATGCGCGGAGGCCGCGTATGAGCACTCTGTTTCGGCGAAGGCTAACTTTGCGCAGCAAAGTTAAGGGAGCGCCAGCGACTGGCCGCAGCCAAAACCCCAACATGCGCGGAGGCCGCGCATGAAGCGGCTACTGATCATGGCGGCCGGTACCGGCGGCCACATCTTTCCCGGCCTGGCTATGGCCGAGAGCATGCGTGCGCGCGGCTGGGAAGTGTCGTGGCTCGGTACCACGCACGGCATGGAGCGCGACATCGTGCCCGGCCATGAAATCGAAATGGACGCGATCGAATTCTCGGGGCTACGCGGCAAGGGCCTCGGGCACACGCTGCGCGGCGCATGGCGCCTGCTGGCCGGCTTTGCCGCCTGCTTCCGGATCCTCGGCCGACGCCGGCCGGACGTGGTGCTCGGCATGGGCGGCTATGTGACAGTGCCGGGCGGCCTGATGGCGAAAGTGCGTGGCATACCGCTGGTACTGGTCAACGCCGATGCGGCGCTGCTGCTGTCGAACAAGACGCTGGCGCCGTTTGCGCGGCGCGTGCTGTTCGGCTTTCCCGCCGACTTTGGCAGCGCCGCCAGCAAGGCGCTGGTGACCGGCAACCCGGTGCGCGAGGAAATCCTGGCCTTGCCGCAGCCGACGCAGCGCTACGAGGGCCGCAGCGGCCCGCTGCGGCTGCTGGTCGTGGGCGGCAGCCTCGGCGCCAAGGCCTTGAACGAATGCCTGCCGGCGGCCTTGGCGGCGCTGGCGCCGGAGCAGCGCCCGCTGGTCACACACCAGTCGGGCCGGCAGCATATCGACGGCCTGCGCCAGGCGTATGCCGCCGCCGGGGTCGAGGCGGACGTGGTGGACTTCATCCACGACATGCCGCGCCGCTATGCGCAGGCCGACCTGGTGATTTGCCGCGCCGGCGCCATCACGATCTCGGAGCTGACGGCGGCCGGCATCGCCAGCGTGCTGGTGCCTCTGATCGTGTCGACCACCAGCCACCAGCGCGACAACGCGCGCTGGATGGCGCAACGGGAGGCGGCAATCCATTTGCCGCAAAGCGAATTGAGTGCATCGCGCCTAGCCGCGCTGCTGCGAGGCATGAGCCGCGCGCAATGCCAGGCGATGGCGCAAGCGGCCTGGGAAAGCGGCCGGCGCGATGCGAACCAGACTATTGCGAATGAACTGGAAAGATTGGTAGAAGCGTGAAACACAAGGTAAAAAACATCCATTTTGTCGGCATCGGTGGCTCAGGAATGAGCGGCATCGCCGAGCTATTGCAAAACCTCGGCTACGCCGTTTCCGGCTCGGACTTGGCCAGCAACGCCGCCACCCGCCGCCTCGCCGGCTTGGGCGTGCGTGTGACCCAGGGCCATGCCGCCGCCAACATCGCCGGCGCCGACGCCATCGTCACCTCGACCGCAGTCAAGGACGACAACCCGGAAGTGGTGGCGGCGCGCGAAAAGCGGATTCCGATCGTGCCGCGGGCGATGATGCTGGCCGAACTGATGCGCCTGAAAAGCGGCATCGCGATTGCCGGCACGCACGGCAAAACCACCACCACCAGCCTGGTCGCCAGCGTGCTTGCGCAGGGCGGACTCGATCCTACCTTTGTCATCGGCGGCCGCCTGACTTCGGCGGGCGCCAACGCCAAGCTGGGTGCCGGCGACTTCATCGTGGTCGAGGCCGACGAATCGGACGCCTCGTTCCTGAACCTGTCGCCGGTGATCGAAGTGATCACCAACATCGACGCCGACCACATGGAGACCTACGGCCATGACTTCGGCAAACTGAAACAGGCCTTCGTCGAATTCACCCAGCGCCTGCCGTTCTACGGCGTGGCGGTGCTGTGCGTCGACGATGCGCATGTGCGGGCGATCATGCCGCTGGTTTCCAAGCCGATCACGACCTACGGCTTCCATGAGGAAGCGCAGGTGCGCGCGGTGGACGCCAGGGCGGTCGACGGCCACATGCGGTTCACGGTCTTGCAGGACGGCTATGCGCCGCTGACCATCAGCCTGAACCAGCCCGGCATGCACAACGTGCAAAACGCCTGTGCCGCGATCGCCATCGCGCGTGAACTGGGCGTGGCCGACGAAGCGACGCAGAAGGCGCTGACCGAATTCCACGGCGTCGGTCGCCGCTTCACGCGCTACGGCGAGATCGCACTGCCTGCGGTGGATGGCCAGCCGGCCGGCTCGTTCGCGCTGGTCGACGACTACGGCCACCATCCGGTGGAAACCGCCGCCACCATCGCCGCCGCGCGCGGCGCCTATCCCGGACGCCGCCTGGTGCTGGCGTTCCAGCCGCATCGCTACACGCGCACACGCGATCTGTTCGAGGACTTCGTGCGGGTGCTGTCCAGCGTCGACGTCCTGGTGCTGGCTGAAGTGTATGCCGCCGGCGAGGCGCCGATCGTCGCCGCCGACGGCCGGGCGCTGGCGCACGCCTTGCGCGTGCTGGGCAAGGTCGAGCCGGTCTTCGTCGAGCATATCGAGGAAATGCCGGCCACCGTCATGAGCCTGCTCAAGGACGGCGACGTGGTGATCACGATGGGAGCCGGCTCCATCAGCGGCGTGCCGCTGCGGCTGGCGCAACCCTTGCAGCAGGAGCAGGCATGAAAATCCAGCAGACAGACATGCGCAGCGAATTCGGCAAGGTCGGCGTGCTGTTCGGCGGCCGTTCGGCCGAGCGCGAGGTATCGATCATGTCCGGCAGCGGCGTGCTGCAGGCGCTGCAAAGCCGGGGCATCGACGCCCATGGCTTCGACCCGGCCGAGCGCAGCCTGTCCGAACTGGCGGCGGAAAAGTTCGATCGCGTATTCATCGCCTTGCACGGCCGTTACGGCGAGGATGGCACGCTGCAAGGAGCGCTGGAGCAACTGGGAATCCCTTACACCGGACCCGGCGTCCTGGCCTCGGCGATCGCGATGGACAAGGCCATGACCAAGCGCATCTGGCAGGCCGGCGGCCTGGCCACGCCAAAATTCGAGATGCTGCGGCCCGGCTTCGACAGCGAGCGCGTCGCCGCGGCGCTCGGCTTGCCCTTGATCGTCAAGCCGGCGCACGAAGGCTCCACGCTCGGCCTGACCAAGGTCACCAGCGCGGCGCAGCTGCCGGCCGCGTATGCGCTGGCGGCGCGCTTCGACCGCGCGGTGATGGCCGAGGAATTCATCGACGGCATGGAGCTGACCTGCCCAATCCTCGGCTATGGCGACGACGCGCGCGCGCTGCCGCTGATCCGCATCGTGGCGCCGGGCGCCAACTACGATTACCAGAACAAGTACTTTTCGGACGACACCCAGTATTTCTGCCCGAGCGGCCTGCCGCCCGCGCGCGAACTGGAAATCCAGGAGCTGGCGCTGGCCAGCCACCGGGCGCTCGGATGCCGCGGCTGGAGCCGGGTCGACGTGATGCTGCGCGCCGCCGACGATCGCGCCTTCCTGCTGGAACTGAACACTTCACCCGGCATGACTGGACATTCGCTGGTGCCGATGTCGGCCAAGGTCGCGGGTATGAGCTACGAGGATTTGTGCATCGGAATCCTGAGGATGGCGGCGCTGGACCTGACGCCGTCGAAAGACTGGACTCCCAACTGAACGAGGACGCGCAACTGCGATACAGACCATGTGGCACGACATCCGGATATTGAACGTCGATTTCCAGCACCCTGTTGGGGCTGGCGGCGCTCGCCCTGCTGTCGTCCGGCATCTGGTGGCTGGCGCAGCGGCCGACGTTCACGCTGAAGACGATTCGCGTCGACGGCACCGCCGAGACGCAGCTGCGCCGGGTGAATGCGCTGACGATCAGAAGTACCGCGCTGCCGCGCATCCGCGGCAATTTCTTTACCGCCAACTTGGATACGGTGCGTGCCGCTTTCGAGTCGGTGCCGTGGGTGCGCAAGGCGACAGTGCGGCGCGAATGGCCGAATACCCTGCTGGTGACGATCGAGGAACATGAGCCGCTCGGCACCTGGGGCGAGGATGGCCGCCTGGTGTCGGTCAAGGGCGACGTGTTTACCGCCAATCTGGACGAAGCGGAAGAGGATGGGGAGTTGCCCGAATTCGCCGGCCCCGAGGGCAGCGCGCCGGAAGTGGTGCTGCGCTATGCCGAGCTCCAGAAGTGGTTCGAGCCGCTCGGCCTGGCGCCCGACGCGGTGCAGCTGTCGGACCGTTATGCCTGGAAAGTACGGCTCGACAACGGCGTTACGGTCGAGCTGGGGCGCGAGCAGAATCCGGCCACCCTGCAGGAGCGGGTGAGCCGGCTGGTAAGTGTGTATCCGCAATTGGTGGCGCGTTTGCAGGACCGGATTGAAAGTGTGGACATGCGTTATCCGAACGGCCTGGCGCTGAAGGCGAGCGGCCTGGCATTTGGCTTGGATGGCAAGAAGAAATAAGCGAGAAATAAGCGGAGCGACATGACAAAAGACGCGAAAAACCTGATCGTCGGGCTGGATATCGGTACCTCGAAAGTGGTGGCGGTGGTGGCCGAAGTGATGCCCGATGGGCGGCATGAAGTCATCGGCCTCGGTCAGCACGAATCGAAGGGGCTGAAAAAAGGGGTGGTGGTCAATATCGAGGCGACGGTCGAGTCGATCCAGCGCGCGCTCGAAGAGGCCGAGCTGATGGCCGACTGCAAGATCGAGAACGTCTATACCGGCATCGCCGGCAGCCATATCCGCAGCTTCAACTCGAGCGGCATGGTGGCGATCAAGGACAAGGAAGTCACCGCCACCGACGTCGCGCGCGTGATCGAGACGGCGAAGGCGGTCAACATCCCGACCGACCAGCAACTGCTGCACACGGTGCCGCAGGAATTCATCGTCGACAACCAGGAAGACGTGCGCGAGCCGATCGGCATGAGCGGCATCCGTCTCGAGGTCAAGGTGCACATCGTCACCGGCGCCGTGTCCGCCGTGCAGAACATCGTCAAATGCGTGCGCCGCTGCGGCCTGGAAGTGTCGGACTTGATCCTGCAGCCGATGGCGTCCGCCTACGCGGTCCTGACGCCGGATGAAAAGGAGCTGGGCGTGGTGCTGATCGACATCGGCGGCGGCACCACCGACGTCGCCATCTTCACCGAGGGCGCGATCCGCCACACCGCCGTGATCCCGATCGCCGGCGACCAGATCACCAACGACATCGCCATGGCCTTGCGCACGCCGACCCTGGAGGCGGAAGAAATCAAGCTGCGCTACGGCGTCGCCAAGCAGGTGCTGGCCGATCCGGGCGAAACGATGGAGGTGCCGGGCCTGGGCGACCGCAACCCGCGCACGCTGTCGCGCCAGGCGCTGGCGGCGGTGATCGAGCCGCGCGTCGAGGAACTGTTCGCACTGGTGCACCAAGTGGTGCGCGAATCGGGTTACGAGGAAGTGCTGTCGTCGGGCATCGTGCTGACCGGCGGCACCACCATGATGCCCGGCATGGCAGAGCTGGCCGAGGACATTTTCCTGAAGCCGGCGCGACTCGGCGTACCCGAATACCACGGCCAGCTGGCCGACGTCGTGCGCAGCCCGCGCTATTCGACGGTGCTCGGCCTGCTGCTGGAGGCAAAAAGACAGTACTTGCGCGGCCAGAACGTCACGCGCCAGGCTGGTGCGTTCAAGGCGGTGTGGCAGCGCATGAAGGAATGGTTTTTGGGGAACTTCTAGCGCCTTGCGGGACAGAGTTGAGCGTAGCGGTACTCTGTCCCCAACACTATAAAGACGAAGATCGATTTACCAGTAGCTTAACCAGCAGCGTTTTTTTAAAGCAGCCGAAGTACCAGTTTTTGCATAACCCCCGCAGCTAGCAGTTGCTAGTCGTCACACCGCGTGATGCCTATCGACTGAGAACTGCACAATCATTTAATAAGAAGGAGTCATCATGGAAATCGATATGCTCGACAATGCAACACTCGGCACCGTGATCAAGGTCGTTGGCGTCGGCGGCGCCGGCGGCAACGCGGTGCAGCACATGATCAACAAGGGCGTATCCGGCGTCGAGTTCATCGTTGCCAACACCGACGCCCAGGCGCTTACACAATCCAAGGCGCACAACGTGATCCAGATCGGCGAAACCGGTTTGGGCGCCGGCATGAAGCCGGAAGTTGGGCGCCAGCTGGCGGAAGAATCGCGCACCCGCATCGAAGATGCGCTGCGCGGCGCGCACATGGTGTTCATCGCCGCCGGCATGGGCGGCGGCACCGGCACCGGCGCCGCGCCGATCGTGGCGCAGGTCGCCAAGGAGCAGGGCGCGCTGACGGTGGCGGTGGTCTCCAAGCCGTTTTCCTACGAGGGCCAGAAGTGCATGGACATCGCCGAGGAAGGTCTGGAGGCGCTGTCGGCGCACGTCGATTCGCTGATCATCATCCTCAACGAAAAGCTGGAAGACATCTACGAAGACGACAGCATGCTGGAATGGCTGCAGCATGCCGACGACGTGCTCAACAACGCCGTGGCCGGCATCGCCGAAATCATCAATGTGCCGGGCCACATCAACGTCGACTTCAACGACGTCAAGACCATCATGGGCGAGCAGGGCAAGGCCATGATGGGCACCGCCACCGCCTCCGGCGTCGACCGCGCCCGCATCGCGGCCGAGCAGGCGGTGACTTCGCCGCTGCTGGACGGCATCGACCTGTCCGGCGCGCGCGGCGTGCTGGTCAACGTCACCGCCAGCCATAACCTGAAGGGCAAGGAAATCAAGGAAGTGATGGCGACCGTGCGCGCGTTTGCAGCGCCCGACGCTTCGATCGCGCAGGGCATGGCCTATGACGATGCTATGGGCGACGAACTGCGGGTGACCGTGGTGGCGACCGGCCTCGGGCGGCCGCGCAAGACGGTGCAGCTGGTGCAGGCGCCGATGCTGCGCACCGGCACCCACAACGAGCCGATCATGGCGACCGCCGGCATGCTGAAGACGCAGGGCGGCCAGGGGCAAGCTACGCCGTCGTTCGAAGGTCTCAAGCAACCGGCGGTGTGGCGCCGCGAATCGGCTTCCGAAACCGTGCGGGCACTGGAAAAAAACGGCATGGAAACCTACGACATCCCGGCCTTCCTGCGCAAGCAGGCCGACTGAGGCCGGCCTGCGCTTCCGTGCCTGCGTAAAGCGGCGGAAGCGGGCATACTGCGGATTGCACGCCGCGCCTGCGGGCGCGGCGTTTTCATTGGGTCATCCATTCCCATTACACCAAGAGGAGATTTTTCATGACGATCAAAATTGGCGAGCGCTTGCCCGAAGGCACTTTGGCGGAATTCATCGAAACCGAAACCGAAGGCTGCACACTGGGCCCGAATACCTTCCAGGTCGCCGATCTGGCCAAGGGCAAGAAAATCGCCATCTTCGGCCTGCCTGGCGCCTATACCCCGACCTGTTCGGCACAGCATGTGCCCGGCTACGTCAAGCACGCGGCCGAGCTGAAGGCCAAGGGCGTCGATGAAATCTGGTGCGTTTCGGTCAACGACGCTTTCGTGATGGGCGCCTGGGGACGCGATCAGAAGGCGAGCGGCATCGTGCGCATGATGGCGGACGGCAATGCGACCTTCAGCAAGGCCCTCGGGCTGGACGCCGATTTCTCCAAATTCGGCATGGGCACACGTTCCCAGCGCTATTCGATGCTGGTCGAGGACGGCGTGGTGCGCCAATTGAACGTCGAGCAACCTGGCAAGTTCGAAGTGTCGAACGCCGAAACGATGCTGAAGCAGCTCGGATAAAGGGTAAATACGGTCGGCTGGGATGCCGGCCTGTTGTTTTGTAGCGACGGTGGTGCGGGTTATGGCCGATCACCATCAGCGTGGTGATAGCGAGAAAGTTATAATGCCACATGCTGAAACAACGCACCATCAAACAACTCGTCAAGACCGTCGGCGTCGGCTTGCACTCCGGCACCAAGGTCGAATTGACGCTGCGCCCCGCCGCGGTTGACACTGGCATCGTCTTTCGCCGCGTCGATCTGGAGCCGCCGGTCGATTTGCCGGCCAGCGCCACCGGCGTCGGCGATACGCGCATGGCGTCGACGCTGTCCAGGGACGGCGTGCGCGTGTCCACCGTCGAACATCTGCTGTCGGCCTGCGCCGGCCTTGGCATCGACAACCTGTATGTGGATCTGACCGCTGAAGAAATACCGATCATGGACGGCTCGGCGTCGTCCTTCGTGTTCTTGCTGCAGCAGGCCGGCTTGCAGGAGCAGGGTACGGCCAAGAAATTCATCCGCGTCAAAACCCCGGTCGAAGTGTCCGAAGGCGAAGGCGAGCAGAAAAAATGGGCGCGGCTGGAACCGTTCAATGGTTTCAAGCTGAAGTTTTTCATCGAATTCAATCATCCCGCGGTGGATGGCACCGGCCAGACCGCCGAGATCGATTTCGAGTTCGAGTCGTATGTCAAGGAAGTGGCACGCGCGCGCACCTTCGGCTTCATGCAGGACGTCGAAACCCTGCGCGGCCTCGGCCTGGCGCGCGGCGGTTCGCTGGAAAACGCGATCGTGATGGACGAGTACCGGATCCTGAATTCGGACGGATTACGCTACGACAATGAGTTCGTGCGGCACAAGATCCTGGATGCGATCGGCGACCTGTATCTGATCGGCCATCCCTTGCTGACCAGCTATGTTGCCCACAAGTCGGGCCATACCCTGAACAACCAGTTGCTGCGCGCCTTGCTGGCGCAGCCCGAGGCTTACGAGATCGTCAGTTTCGATACGCTGGAAGCCGCGCCCGGCGCCTATGTGCGGCAGGCGACGCAGGAGTGGGTGCTGAATTAGAGGCGCCCTCGGCCGGCTTCGGCGATGATTGTGATGCCAGGGAGTATGGGCCTAAATCGCCTTATCTCGGGCGAAAACAGGGCGTCTTGAAAAATACTCCCACATATCTAAAGCAAGGTCAAACTCTTGTGCGGCGCCTTCCCACCGCCAAGCCTCATTGTGCGTCGTCCTGATGACGCCGCACCATGGCGGCGATCGCCGCTTTCAAGGCCGCATTGCGCGGCGAATCCTCCAGCTGCTCCTCCAGCGCCGCCAAGGCCGGCAACGCCGCCGCCGACAAAATCAATTGCTTCGGCGCCACCGGTTTTTCGGGCGGCCGGCCGGCTTGTACTTTGAGGCGGATTGCGCTAACCTGCCAGCCCAACCGGCACAGACGATCTTGTAGTTTCGGCAATTGCTGCTTCAGTTTCGCCGCCAGCGCCGCGTTCGGTACCGCCAGCACCAGCTGACCGGATGCGAACTGCAGCACGTCGCAGGCATCAAACATGGCGGGTAGCTGTTTTGCGCACTCTTTCTGGAGTTGCGCCATGCGCGTTACCGCCGGCAACAAGGCACCCAGCTTGTCGTGGGCGCCCAGAAACTCAGCGACGCCGCGTGCGGCGCGCACCGAGGTGCCGGGGGAAATCGGCCGATAAGCAGAAAAAGAAGAAGCGGGATGCATTTCGCCACCTTATCACCCGACGCGGCGCGCAACAAGCCGAAGGAATCCTGATGCAAATCATATTGTTGCACCCGCGTCTGCGACATGCCCGCTCGATCACCCTGACTTCCCGACACCTGGCGCTGGCCGCCGCCAGCCTCTTGCTGCTGGTGGCGCTGAGCGCTTCCTTGCTGTCGGTTTTGATGGTGCGTCATGCCGCCCAATTGAACCTACCTTTCCTGCCGCAGGCGCTGTATGCGGCGGCGCCCGGCGATGCCGCCCGCAACGATCGCTATGTCAGGGAAAATCTCGGGGCCATGGCGATCAAGCTGGGCGAGATGCAGGCGCAGCTGATGCGGCTCGATGCCTTGGGCGAGCGCGTGCAGGGGCTGGCCGGCATCAAGCCGGAGGAATTCAATTTCCATGAACTGCCCGGGCGTGGCGGCGCGGCGCCGTCGGTTGCAGCCGGCCAGAGCGAGCATGAGCTGAGCATGATTGAATTTCGCGCCGCGCTGGACGCGCTGGCACTGGGCGTCGAACACCGCGCCGACTACCTGAATGTGGTGGAAACCGCATTGATGACCAACCAGATCAAGTCGCGCATGCTGCCCACCATCCAGCCGGTCGCGGTTGGCTACAACGCCTCCGGCTTCGGCCTGCGCCTCGACCCCTTCACCGGCCGCAGCACTTTCCATGAAGGCATCGATTTCCCGGCGCCGATCGGCACGCCGATCGTCGCCGCCGCCGGCGGCGTCGTCATCGCCGCCGAATATCACCATCAGTACGGCAACATGCTCGAAATCGACCACGGCAACGGCATCGTGACGCGCTATGCGCATGCCGCGCGGCTGCTGGCGAAGGTAGGCGACATCATCAAGCGCGGGCAGCAGGTGGCGACCATCGGCACCACCGGCCGCTCGACCGGCGCCCATCTGCATTTCGAGGTGCTGGTCAAGGGCGTGCCGCAGAATCCGCAGAAATTCCTGGCGGCCGGCGCCGATCAGGCCGGATTGGCCGGGCTGACGCCGCCCTAGCTTTGTGTTTCCCCTTCTATTGTTTCCTGCAGCGCCATCCCAATCTATCGGAGGCCGCATGATAAAATCCGCAATTTGGCCCCAGTCCGGTTCGATGCCTCCGGCAGTGCACGCATCGAATGCTTCCCGGCGTTTTTTTAGAATCCAAGCATGTCATTACTGACCCAGATTTTCGGTAGCCGCAACCAGCGGCTGCTCAAGCAATATCAAAAAACCGTGCGCGAAATCAATGCGCTCGAGCCGCAGATGGAGAAGCTGTCGGACGCCGAGCTGCAAGCGAAGACGCCGGAATTCAAGGAGCGCGTGGCCGCCGGCGCCAGCGCTCGACGACATCCTGCCGGAAGCGTTCGCGGTCTGCCGCGAAGCCAGCAAGCGCGTGCTGAAAATGCGCCATTTCGACGTCCAGCTGATCGGCGGCATGGTCCTGCACTACGGCAAGATCGCCGAAATGGGCACCGGCGAAGGCAAGACCCTGATGGCGACCCTGCCGGCCTACCTGAATGCGCTGTCCGGCAAGGGCGTGCACGTGGTGACCGTCAACGATTACCTGGCGCAGCGCGACGCCGAATGGATGGGCACGCCTGTACGGCTGGCTGGGCCTGACGACCGGCGTCAACCTGTCGCAGATGGAGCACGACGCCAAGCAGGCGGCCTACGCGGCCGACATCACCTACGGCACCAACAACGAATTCGGCTTCGACTATCTGCGCGACAACATGGTCTACGACACCGCGCGACCGCGTGCAGCGCGCGCTGAATTTCGCCATCGTCGACGAGGTCGACTCGATCCTGATCGACGAGGCGCGCACGCCGCTGATCATTTCCGGCCAGGCCGAGAGACCACACCGACCTGTACCATCAAGATCAACGCGGTGCCGCCGCTGCTGACCCTGCAGATCGGCGAGGAAACGCCGGACGGCAAGGGCACAGATCGAAGTGCCGGGCGACTACACCAAGGACGAGAAGGCGCACCAGGTGCTGCTGACCGAAGCCGGTCACGAAAAGGCCGAGCAGATCCTGACCAGCATGGGCCTGCTGCCGGAAGGCGCCTCGCTGTACGACGCCGCCAACATCACTCTGATCCACCACCTGTACGCGGCGCTGCGCGCGCACGCGCTGTACCACAAGGACCAGCACTACGTGGTGCAGAACGGCGAAGTCGTGATCGTCGACGAATTCACCGGCCGCCTGATGACGGGCCGCCGCTGGTCGGACGGCCTGCACCAGGCGGTCGAAGCCAAGGAAGGCGTGCAAGATCCAGAACGAGAACCAGACGCTGGCCTCGATCACCTTCCAGAACTACTTCCGCATGTACGGCAAGCTGGCCGGCATGACCGGCACGGCCGACACCGAAGCCTACGAATTCCAGGAAATCTACGGCCTGGAAACCGTGGTGATGCCGCCGAACAAGCCCAGCCAGCGCAAGGACCGCCAGGACCAGGTCTACAAGACCGGCGAGGAAAAGTACAACGGCGATGCTGAGCGACATCCAGCGACTGCTACGAGCGCGGCCAGCCGGTGCTGGTCGGCACCACCTCGATCGAGAACTCCGAACTGCTGTCCGGCATCCTGACCAAGGCCAAGCTGCCGCACAACGTGCTGAACGCCAAGCAGCACGCGCGCGAAGCGGAAATCATCGCCCAGGCCGGGCCGTCCGCAAGCATGATCACGATCGCCACCAACATGGCCGGTCGCGGTACCGACATCGTCCTGGGCGGCAATGTCGAAAAGCAGATCCAGTTCATCGAAGCCGACGACAGCCTGACGACGGCGAAAAAGCAGCGGCAGGCGCAAAAGCTGCGCGACGAATGGCAAGTCGCTGCACGACCAGGTGGTCGGCGCCGGCGGCCTGCACATCATCGGCACCGAGCGCCACGAATCGCGCCGCGTCGACAACCAGCTGCGCGGCCGTGCCGGCACGCCAGGGCGACCCGGGTTCGTCGCGCTTCTACCTGTCGCTCGACGACCCGCTGCTGCGCATCTTCGCCGGCGACCGCGTGCGCGCCATCATGGACCGCCTGAAGATGCCGGAAGGCGAACCGATCGAAGCCGGCATCGTCTCGCGTTCGATCGAGTCGGCGCAGCGCAAGGTCGAAGCGCGCAACTTCGACATCCGCAAGCAGCTGCTCGAATACGACGACGTCGCCAACGACCAGCGCAAGGTGATCTACCAGCAGCGCAACGAATTGCTGGAAGCGACGCGGACATTTCGGAACTGATCGCGGCCCTGCGCCAGGGCGTGTTCACCGACCTGTTCCGCGCCCATGTGCCGGAACAGTCGGTCGAGGAGCAGTGGGACATCCCGGCGCTGGAAGCAACGCTGGCCAACGAATGGCAGCTGGAAGTGCCGCTGGCGCAGATGCTGGCAGCCGAGCCGAACCTGAACGACGACGACATTGCTGGAGCGCGTGCTGAAGGCCGCCGACGACGCCTACAACGCCAAGATCGCGATCGTCGGCAAGGAAGCCTTCGGCGGCTTCGAGCGCAGCGTGATGCTGCAGAGCGTCGACAGCCACTGGCGCGAACACCTGGCCGCGCTCGACCACCTGCGCCAGGGCATCCACCTGCGCGGCTATGCGCAGAAGAACCCGAAGCAGGAATACAAGCGCGAAGCCTTCGAGCTGTTCGGGCAGATGCTCGACCTGATCAAGAACGACGTGGTCAAGCATCGTCATGACGGTGCGCATCCAGACCCGCGAGGAAATCGAGGAAGCGGAAGAGAAACTGGCGCCGCCGCAAGTCGGCAATGTGCATTACCAGCATGCCGATTTCGACGCCGAGGAAAGCGAAGCCGGCGAACTGCTGGCGCCTACCGCCGACGGCGAACAGGCCAGACGGCAGCCGCTGGTGAACGCGGTGCCGAAGGTCGGCCGCAACGATCCTTGCCCTTGCGGCAGCGGCAAGAAGTACAAGCAGTGCCACGGCCGGCTGGCGTAAGCCGCCGCGGCCTTCACCAGGTGTCGAGCGCGGGGACGGCCCCGCTGCCTTTATACGAACGGGGACGGCCCTATCAAGCAAGCGAGGGCATGATGGCGTGGATGATACTGGTGCTGGCCGGGCTGTTCGAAGTGGCGTGGGCGGTGGGACTGAAATATACCGAAGGCTTTACCCGGTTATGGCCGAGCGTCGGCACGGTGCTGGCGATGATCGTCAGCATCACCCTGCTCGGGATCGCGGTCAAGACGCTGCCGCTCAGCACCGCGTATGCGGTCTGGACCGGCATCGGCGCGGTCGGCGCCGTGATTCTCGGCATCCTGCTGTTCAGCGAATCCGCCTCGGTGCCGCGCCTGCTGTGCGTCGGCCTGATCCTGGTCGGCATCGTCGGCCTGAAGCTGGTTTCGCCGGACTGATCCGGGCCGCGCGGCCCACGCAGGGCGCCGCAAGCGCGGCGGCTGCGATTACAATCAACGCTTGACCAATCAACGCTTACTCCAACGCAGGGATATTTCATGGCTGTCAATCTTCCTCTTCCCGTCGCCGCCGAGCTGCTGCCGGTGGCCGGCCTCGAACTCGGTCATGCCGAAGCCGGCATGCGCAAGGCCAACCGCAAGGATCTGCTGGTGATGACGCTGGCGCCGGACGCCACGGTGGCCGGCGTGTTTACCACCAACCGTTTCTGCGCGGCGCCGGTGCAGGTCTGCAAGGCGCATCTGGGCGCCGGGCATGCACCGATCCGCGCGCTGGTGGTCAATACCGGCAATGCCAACGCCGGCACCGGCGAAGCCGGCCTGGCCGCCGCCAACGCCACCTGCGCGGCGCTGGCGCAGCTGCTCGGCTGCGACGCCCGCAGCAGATCCTGCCGTTTTCGACCGGCGTGATCCTGGAGCCGCTGCCGGTCGAGCGCATCACCGCCGGCCTGCCGCAGGCGCTGGCCAACCTGCCGCAGCGACAACTGGTACAACGCGGCCGAAGCGATCATGACCACCGACACCCAGCCGAAGGCGGCTTCGCGCACCGTCGCCATCAACGGCAACACCGTCACCCTGACCGGCATCAGCAAGGGCGCCGGCATGATCAAGCCGAACATGGCGACCATGCTCGGCTTCATCGCCACCGACGCCAAGGTGGCGCAGCCGGTGCTGGAGCACCTGGTGCAAGAGGCGGCCGACCGTCTCGTTCAACTGCATCACGATCGACGGCGACACCTCGACCAACGATTCCTTCATGCTGATCGCCACCGGCGCCGCCGACGTTGCCATCGACGCCGTCGGCACGCCCGAATACGCGGCGCTGGCGGCGGCCGTGACCGACCTGTCGCGCAGCTGGCGCAGCATGATCGTGCGCGACGGCGAAGGCGCCACCAAGTTCATCACGATCACGGTCGAAGAGCGGCCGCGACCGCGACGAATGCCGCAAGATCGCCTATTCGATCGCCCACTCGCCGCTGGTCAAGACCGCGTTCTTCGCCTCCGACCCCAACCTCGGCCGCATCCTGGCCGCGATCGGCTATGCCGGCGTCGACGATCTCGACGTCAGCCAAGCTCAACCTGTACCTGGACGATGTCTGGGTCGCCAAAAACGGCGGCCGCAATCCCGACTACCAGGAAGCCGACGGCCAGCGCGTGATGAAGCAAAGCGAAATCACGGTGCGCGTCACGCTGGGCCGCGGCGATGCCGCGGCCACGGTCTGGACCTGCGACCTGTCGCACGACTACGTGACGATCAACGCCGATTACCGCTCCTGAGTGCCGCATGACCCCGCTCGACCAATTCCTGCAGCGCGCCGAAGCCCTGCTGGCGCGCCTGGAAGCGATGCTGCCGCCGGCCGGCCGCGCGAGCCGGACTGGAAGCGCGCTATCGCCTTCCGCTGGCGCAAGCGCGGCGGCGCACGGCTATCTGCAGCCGGTCGGCGCACGTCTCCGACATCGCGCTGGACGACCTGCACCACATCGAGCCGCAAAAGCAGCAGATCGAGCAGAACACGCGCCAGTTCGTCGAAGGCAAGCCGGCCAACAACGTGCTGCTGACCGGCGCGCGCGGCACCGGCAAGTCGTCGCTGATCAAGGCCTGCCTGAACCGTTACGCGGCGCACGGCCTGCGCCTGATCGAAGTCGACAAGGGCGACCTGGCCGACCTGCCCGACATCGTCGACCTGGTCGCCGGGCGGCCCGAGCGCTTCATCATCTTTTGCGACGACCTGTCGTTCGAGGAGGGCGAGGGCGGCTACAAGGCGCTCAAGGTGGCGCTGGACGGCAGCATCTCGGCGCAGTCGGACAATGTGCTGATCTACGCCACCTCGAACCGGCGCCACCTGATGCCGGAACGCATGTCCGACAACGCCAGCTACGCCCATACCGAGGACGGCGACCTGCATCCGGGCGAGACGGTCGAGGAAAAGATTTCGCTGTCCGAGCGCTTCGGCCTGTGGGTGTCGTTCTATCCGTTCCGCCAGGACGATTACCTCGACATCGTCGGCCACTGGCTAGCCATTTCGGCTGCGACGCGGCGCAGATCGCCGCCGCGCGCGACGACGCCTTGCGCTGGGCCCTGCAGCGCGGTTCGCGCTCGGGCCGGGTCGCCTGGCAGTTCGCCAAGGACTATGCCGGCAAGCTGCCGGATGGGCAGCGCATGTCTGAAGCGAAGGCAAGCCCGATCGACGTCGCCGTCGGCATCCTGATGAAGCCGAACGGCGACGTGCTGCTCGGCCAGCGGCCGCCGGGCAAGCCGTACGCCGGCTACTGGGAATTCCCGGGCGGGAAGGTGGAGCCCGGCGAGGATCGATTTTCCAGGCGCTGCAGCGCGAGTTCGTCGAGGAGCTCGGGGTGCAGGTGCTGGCGGCGGAACCCTGGTGCGGCGTCGAACATGTCTATCCGCACGCGCACGTGCGCCTGCATTTCTACATCAGCCGCGCATGGCAAGGCGAGCCGCAAAGCCTGGAAGGGCAGGCCTTCGCCTGGCAGGGCGGGGTCGAGGTGGCGCCGCTGCTGCCGGCCACGATTCCGCTGATCGAATGGCTGGACCGCCTGCGCCATCCGGACTGACTTTCCTTACAAAATGAACGGCAGCAGCGCCCGGGTGCGCCGCGCATAGGCGGCGTAACCGTCGAAGCGACGACGCAGCAGGCGCTCCTCGCGCCGGATTTTGAGCGCCAGCACCGCCGCCAGCAAGGCGGCCAGCGCCCATTTGGCCGGGCTTTGATAGGCGAGGCCGGCCGCCAGCGCGCACAGCAGCACCGCCAGATACATCGGGTGGCGCACGATGCGGTAAATCCCATGCGTCACCAGCTCGCCGCCCGCGCGCGGCTCCGGCAGCACGCTGATGGTGCGCGCGCCCATCGTCGCCACCGCGGCCAGCGCGACGCCGATGCCGGCGCCAAATAGGCCGAGATCGAGCAAGGTGAATGCCGGCGGCGCGAACGGCCAGGCGATCAGCGCAATCAGCACGAACTGCGCGGCGACCAGGAAATAAGACATGATGGCAGGGGCGGCGTGCCGGATGGGCATCCGGCGCAGCCGCGCTCAGCTTTCGGGATCGGTGTCGGGCGGCGGGGTAGTCCCGGGAATCTTGTATTTTTCTTCGGCCCAGGCGCCGAGGTCGATCTGCTTGCAGCGTTCGCAGCAGAACGGCCGGAACTTGTTTTCCGGGCTCCATTCGACTTTCTTGCCGCAGGTCGGGCACAGGACGGTCGTACTCATCGCGTCCTCCGCTCAGAAATTACAGAGCGTCAGCTCGAACGGCACTTCGCCGTCGTAGGCCTTCGGTTTCATGTCGCCATCCTGCGAGGTGAAGCGCACCCACAGCATGTACTTGTTGGCCGAAATCTCGGGGATCGCGCCGAGCGTCGGGTCCAGCGTCAGGCGCAGCATCTGGTATACCTTACCCTGCAGCATCTGCTGGTAACTGCCGCCCTGGGCGATTGATCTTGACGGTCTGGCCCGATTCGCGCAGCAGCCGCAGCACGATGGCAATGGCGTCGAACAAGGGCGCCAGCGGCGCAAACCATTTGATATGTCGGCCAGGCGTTCGGCGGCCGGACGATGCTGCCAGGCGTAGTACGACGGCAGATCGAATTCGCAGGCGCCGCCGGGGATGATGGTGCGGCCGCGGATGCTCATCAGCCATTCATTGTCGCGCACGTTCTGGCCGGTGCGCCCTTGCGCCGCCATCAGCGCGCTGCTGACGCGATCGACTTCGGACAGGATGCGGTCCAGCATTTCGGGCTGCGACGTTGGGATTGGTCTTGAAGCCGAGCAGCGTGTGCTTCTGCCGTTCCAGTTCCTGCAGCAGATCGGACTTGAGGTCGGCGCGCCCGGCCACTTCCAGCATTTCGAAAATGGTCGACAGGGCGACGTGGTGCTGCAGCGGGTTTTCCTGCTGGACAAAAAACGCGAATTTCTCGTAAAGGTCTTCCAGCCGCAACAACGTGCGAATGCGCTCGTTGAATGGGTATTCGTAGACAATCAAAGTGCATTCCTTAAAAGTTGACTCGCGCCATATGTATGTGATTTTGAACGAAGCCCCGGGAAATTACAAATTCGTCCAGTCCCGTTCAATTTGTCTTGGACCGCGCCAAGTACAAAGCGTGCAATCGCTCGACTTGCGGGAGCAGCGCGGCGACATCGGCGTCGTTGACGATCACGTCGTCGGCGGCCGCCAGCCGCGCGGCGCGCGGCACCTGGGTCGCCATGATGGCGCGCACCTGGGCCTCGCTCATGCCGTTGCGCCGCATCACGCGCGCCACCTGCAGGTCTTCCGGGCAGTCGACCACCAGCACGCGCGCCACCCGCTGCCGCCAGCGGCCGGATTCGACCAGCAGCGGTACCACGAACATCAGGTAGTCGCCCGGCGCCGTGGCGGCTGCCCGTTCGCATTCCTGCTGGATCAGCGGGTGCAGGATGGCCTCCAGCTGCCGCTTGGCGAGCGGATCGGCAAACACGCGCTGCCGCATTTTCTGCGCGGTCCATGGCGCCGTCCGGCGTCAGGAAGCCGGCGCCGAAGGCGGCGCGGATCGCCGCCATCGCCGCACCTTGCGGCGCCGTCAGCTGGTGGGCGATGAGGTCGGTGTCGACGATCGCTGCGCCGCGTTCGGCAAACAGCTCGGCGACCAGGCTTTTGCCGCTGCCGATGCCGCCGGTCAGACCGACCGAAAATACGGGGACGGCGGCGTTCACGATGCCGCCTTTAGATAGTGCCGAGATAGAGGGCGACCAGCGGCTTGCCGTAGAACAGCGTCAGGAGGCCGGCCGCCGCCAGGTAGGGGCCGAATGGAATCGGCTTGTTGCGGCCGTGGCGCGCGAACACGATCAGCGCGATGCCGACCACCGCGCCGACCAGCGACGACAGCAGCACGATCACGGTCAGCATTTTCCAGCCGAGCCAGGCGCCGAGCGCGGCCAGCAGCTTGAAGTCGCCGTAGCCCATGCCTTCCTTGCCGGTCGCCAGCTTGAACAGCCAGTACACCGCCCACAAGGACAGATAGCCGGCCACGGCGCCGATCACCGCCTCGTTCAGCGGTACAAAGGTGCCGTTCAGATTGATCAGCAAGCCGCACCACAAGAGCGGTAGGGTCAGGTCATCCGGCAGCAACTGGGTATCGGCGTCGATGAAGGTCATCGCGATCAGGAAATACGCAAACACCAGCGAAGCCAGGCCGGCCGGGCCGCCGCCGAAATGCCAGATCAGGAAAAACGACAGGACGCCGGTCAGCAGTTCCACCAGCGGATAGCGCACCGAAATCGGTGCCTTGCATTGCGCGCATTTGCCGCGCAGCAGCAGGTAGCTGATCACCGGGATGTTTTCCAGCGCGCTGATCTGGTGCCCGCAGTGCGGGCAGGCAGAACGCGGCACCATCAGGTTGTAGCGATCGGTATGCGGCTGCGGCCGCTCGCTTTCATGGGCGACATAGTTGTCCGATTCGCGCTGCATCATCCGCGGCAGCCGGTGGATCACCACGTTCAGGAAACTGCCGACCACCAGGCCGAACACGCCGGCGACGGCGGCCGCCAGCCAGGTTCCCGGAGGGGCCAGCCAAAACAATTCCAGCATCAGACCACCGCCCCCAGCTTGAAGATCGGCAGGTACATCGCGATCACCAGGCCGCCGATCAGCACGCCCAGGATCACCATGATCAGCGGCTCCATCAGGGAGGACAGCGAGGCCACCGCCTCATCCACTTCGTCTTCGTAGAAATCGGCGACCTTGCCCAGCATCTGGTCGAGCGCGCCCGATTCCTCGCCGATCGACACCATTTGCGTCACCATGTTCGGAAACACGTCGGAATTCTGCATCGCCACCGTCAGGCTGGTGCCGGTGCTGACCTCGGTCTGGATCTTTTTGGTGGCGTCCAGGTACACCGCATTGCCGGAAGCGCCGCCGACCGAATCGAGCGATTCCACCAGCGGCACGCCGGCGGCGAACATGGTGGCCAGCGTGCGCGTCCAGCGCGCGATGGTGGCCTTGCGGATCACGGGGCCGAACACCGGTATTTTCAGCAGCAGCCTGTCCATGAAGCGCTGCACCTTGAGCGAGCGCCGCCACGACTGGAAGAACAGGTACAGGCTGCCGAACAGGCCGCCGAAAATGATGTACCAGTTGGCGACGAAGAAGTCCGAAATCGCCATCACCATCAGCGTCGGCGCCGGCAGGTCGGCGCCGAAACTGGTGAACACTTCCTTGAACGCCGGCACCACCCAGATCATGATCACCGCGGTGACGACGAAGGCCACCACCAGGATCGAAATCGGGTAGAACAGCGCCGACTTGATCTTGCCCTTGATGGCAATGGTTTTTTCCTTGTAGATCGCCAGCCGGGTCAGCAGGTCTTCCAGGATACCGGCCTGTTCGCCGGCGCCGACCAGGTTGCAGAACAGCGGATCGAAGTACAAGGGATATTTGCGGAAGGCCTGGTTCAGGCTGGTGCCGGTTTCGACGTCGGCGCGGATGTCGTGCACCAGTTTCGATACCGATGGATTGGAATGCCCCTTGGCCACGATATCGAACGACTGCAGCAAGGGCACGCCGGCCTTCATCATGGTCGCCAGTTGCCGGGTGAACAAGGTGATGTCCTTGTCCGAAATGCGCTTGCCGCTGCGGAACGACTTCTTCTTGACCTTGGTGACCAGGATGCCCTGGCGGCGCAGCGTGACGTTGACCACGGTCTGCGCCGCTGGCGCGCAATTCGCCGCTGACCCGCTTGCCCTGCTTGTCCTTGCCTTCCCAGGCAAAGATCGATTCCTTGACCTGGCCTGCGCCGGCTGTGCTGCGCGCTGCAGTTGCCATGTGTCCGCTCCTTGTTATGCGTTGGTGCAGCCGAGGACTTCTTCCAGGCTGGTGAGACCTTGCTTGACCTTGATCAGGCCCGACTGGCGCAGGGTCCTGACGCCTTCGGCCTTCGCCTGCGCCTCGATTTCAAGCGCCGTGCCATGCGCCAGAATGATCCGTTCGATCTCTTCCGAAATCGGCATCAGCTGGTAAATGCCGACGCGTCCCTTGTAGCCGCTGTTGCTGCAGCGCTCGCAGCCCACCGGCTGGTACGGCAGCCAGGTGCCGTCCAGGTCGTCTTCCGAAAAGCCGGCTTCGAGCAAGGCCTCGTCCGGAATCGCTGACGACTTGCTTGCAGCTGCAGAGGCGGCGCGCCAGCCGCTGCGCGGTGATCAGGATCACCGACGAGGCGATATTGAAGGGCGCCACGCCCATGTTCATCAGCCGCGTCAAGGTCGACGGCGCGTCATTGGTATGCAGCGTCGAAAACACCATGTGCCCGGTTTGCGCCGCCTTGATCGCGATGTCGGCGGTTTCCAGATCGCGGATCTCGCCGACCATGATGACGTCCGGATCCTGGCGCAGGAACGCCTTCAGCGCCACCGGGAAGGTCAGCCCGGCGCGGTCGTTGACGTTGACCTGGTTCACCCCGGGCAGGTTGATCTCGGCCGGGTCTTCCGCGGTCGAAATGTTGATGCCGGGCTGGTTCAGGATATTCAGGCAGGTATACAGGGAGACGGTCTTGCCCGAGCCGGTCGGGCCGGTCACCAGCACCATGCCGTACGGCCGCTGGATCGCCTCCAGCAGCAGCGCTTTCTGGTCGGCGTCGTAGCCGAGCGCATCGATGCCCATCTGCGCCTGCGTCGGGTCCAGGATCCGCATCACGATCTTTTCGCCGAACAGCGTCGGCAATGTGCTGACGCGGAAATCGATCGCACGCGCCTTCGAGACCGCCAGTTTCATGCGGCCGTCCTGCGGCACCCGCTTTTCCGAAATGTCGAGCTTGGAGATGCACCTTGATGCGCGAAGCCAGTTTTTCCTTGATCGCCAGCGGCGGCTGGGCGACGTCGCGCAGGATGCCGTCGACGCGCAGGCGGATCCGGTAGAACTTTTCGAACGGCTCGAAGTGCAGGTCGGATGCACCCATGTTGATCGCGTCGGTCAGGATTTTTTGCAGGAAGCGCACGATCGGCGCGTCGTCGATATCGGCATTGGCGCCGTCGGCCAGAGCAGCGGCATCGTCGTCGACAAAATCGATGTCCAGATCGTCGCCGACCAGCTCGTTCAGGTTCTGCTGGTCGCTCTGATTGCGCTTCTCGATCAGTTTCAGCAGACTGGCGTGGTCGACGATCACCGGCTCGACCGCCAGTTCGGTCTGGAACTTGATCTGGTCCAGCGCATGGATATTGGTCGGATCCGACAGCGCCACGACACCTTGTTGCCGCGCTTGGCCGAGCGCAATCACGCGCTGGCTCTGCATCAGCTTGTCGTCGATGATCTTTTCCGGCAGCAGCCCGATATTGACCGCCCCCAGATCCAGCAGCGGATAGCCGAATTTTTCGGCGCTGAATGCCGCCAGCGCGCGCGCGTCGATCAGGGCGCTGTGCAGCAATACGTCAATGAAAGGGATTTTTTCCTGCGAAGCCTGCTTGCTGAGTTGCTCCGCCTGGGCCAGCGACAGCCGGCCGGCTTGCTGCAGCGAGCGCGCGAGACCTGAAATCGGGGTACTCGATGCCGAACCGGGAAGAACTGCCGCCATAAGTATTTAAGCCGAAAAATCGCGCGTGAAACATCAGTAGTGCTTTAGATAATGCCTCCAGGCATCTGATTTGTAAAGTTATTGCAGGGAAAGTGTGGCTTGGGCCGGATGCACGGCGGCGCCTAGCCGGCAGCGCCGCCGCCGGCGAGTGGCGGCCGGCGCCACCAGCTTGACCATCTTGATCGACTGGTTCTGGACCTGCACGATCTCGATGACGCAGTTGGCGATTTTCAGGCTGACGTTCGCCTCCGGGATGTCCTGCAGCCATTCCAGCAGCAATCCATTCAGCGTTTTCGGTCCATCCAGCGGGAAATGCAGGCCCAGCCGTTTGTTGATGTCGCGCAGCGTGGTGCTGCCTTCCAGCAGGCATTCGCCATCGGCATTCCAGTCGAAGGCATCGGCGCGCGCGGCGCCCGGCACCGAGGTCGTGAATTCGCCGATCATCTCCTCGATGATGTCTTCCAGCGTCACCAGTCCCTGCACTTCGCCGTATTCGTCGACGATGATGCCGAGTCGCTCGTGGTTTTCCTGGAAATACTGCAGTTGCGTGAAGACGTCGGTTCCTTCGGGAATGAAGTAGGGCGCCGCCAGCAGTTGGCGAAAATGCTCGACCGCCAGTTCTTCCTCCAGGTTCAGCAGGCCGATCGCCTTGCGCACGTGCAGGATGCCGACGATCTGGTTGATCTCTCCTTCATACACCGGCAGCTTGTTGTGATAGCAGGTGGTCAGCTGGCGCGTGATCTCCGCGACCGGCACCGACAGGTCCAGCGCCTCGATCTGCGAGCGCGGCGTCATGATGTCCTCGACCGAGATGCTTTCCAGGTCGAACAGGTTGAGCAGGATGCTGCGGTGCTTCTGCGGGATGAAGGTACTGCTTTCCAGCACGATCGAGCGCAGCTCCTCCGGCGACAGGCGCTGGTCGCGCGCCTTGCTGCCGGCTTCGATGCGCAACAGCTTGAGCAATCCGGACACGAACAGGTTGACGAACCAGATCACCGGCTTGCCGATCGCCATCAGCGGTTTCAGGATGAAGCTGGCGGGCAGCGCGATGCGCTCGGGATAGGTGGCGCCGATCACCTTCGGCGTGATTTCGGAGAAAACGATCAGCAGGAACGCCACCGCCGCGGTCGCCAGCGTCACTACCCGTTCATGGTTGCCGAAGGCCGAGATCGCGATCGCCGTCACCAACCCGGTGGCCAGCGCATTGATCAGCGTGTTGGCGATCAGGACCAGCGACAGCACGCGTTCGATGCGTTCCAGCAGCCACAGCGTGATGATCGCCAGCTTGTTGCCGCGCTTGGCCAGATGCTTGACCCGATGCCGGTTCAGCGCCATCAGCGCGGTTTCGGAAATCGAAAAAAAAGCCGACAGGCTAATCAGTATGGCGAGTGCAACGAGTTGCACCCATAAGGGTACGGTCTCCAAAGGTCACCGCAATGCAATGCGCATAGAGAAGAAGAGGGGGTGGTCGCCGCAGGAGCTTGGTGCTTGCCGGCCTGATTGATCGTGAATGGGATGATTACCGGCGCAAGTCTAATGTAAACATGTGTTTGCTACAAGTTTCGACAGCGCGGGCCATCAGGAGAGGCGCTCCAAAACATGCGGCGGCTATTGTTCTTGACTGGCAACTTTCTATCCCGCAAAATTTGCGGTGGTTCGCTGCGGAATATCCGTCCGGCACCATTTCTAGACTGTGGCTATGCCTGAATTTCGTTATCAAGCGACCGATGTACGGGGTTCGGTCGTCAAGGGTATTTTGACGGTGGCCGACGAGGCCGAGGCCATGGCGCAATTGCAGCGGCGCGGACTGATGGTGTTCCAGATGAAGGCGGCACCCGCGGCGCGTTCCGCCATGCTGTCGCAACCGAAACGCGCCGGGCGCGATTCCCTTTTGCTGGTATTGCAGGAGCTGGCGACCTTGCTGGATGCCGGCGTGTCGCTGGCCGACGCCGTCGAAAACGTCGCGCGCGGCTACGGCGACAGCCCGCTGGGCCAGGCGTTCAACAAGATCTACGGCCAGTTGCGCGGCGGTGTCGCATTTTCCACTGCGCTGATCGAGGCCGACCTGCGCTTGCCGCGCTATGTCGAGGAACTGTGCCGGGCCGGCGAATCCACCGGCAAGCTGGCCGGCTCGCTGCGTTCCGCAGCGGAACAGCTGGAGCTCGAGCAGAATTTCCGGCGCGAGGCACGCAATGCGCTGATCTATCCGCTGGTGCTGGTGGTCAGCGGCTTTCTCGCCACGCTGCTGGTGTTCGTGTTCGTGGTTCCGAAGTTCGCCAATATCCTCAGCAATCCGAAGGCGGATATTCCGACGATGTCGATGTGGGTGCTCGCCACCGGCATGTGGCTGACCAAGAACAAGACCCTGCTGGGTGCAGTGATCGCCGGCGGTGCGATTGCCGGTTATTTTTTGCTGCGCCAGGAAAAAATCCAGCAAAACCTGTGGGACGGTGCCGCCGGCCTGCCGATTCTGGGCGGCTGGATCATGCATACGGAAATCGCGCGCTGGGGCTCGATGCTGAGCGTGCTGCTGCAAAACCATGTGTCGATCCTGGAAGCGCTGTCGCATGCGCAGAATGCGTTGCGCGGACAAGTCTGGCGCCACAAGGCGACCTTGATCCTCGCCGACGTCCGCGGCGGCAAGACCTTGGCGGAATCCTTGCAGCTGCACCAGTTCATCGACGCCACCGGCGTCAACCTGGTGCGCGTCGGCGAGCGTTCCGGCGCGCTCGGCAAGACCACGGCGGCGCTGGCGGCGATGCATCGTACCCACAGCCAGCAGCAGATGCGGCAGTTCCTGATTCTGCTGGAACCGGTCACCATCCTGCTGGTTTCGGTGGTGCTGGGCGGGATCATGATCTCCGTGATGCTGGCGATTACCAGCCTGACCAACGTGATATAGAAGTAGAAGCGGCCGGGCTAGGTCGGGACGGCGAATCGGGCGAATGGCCGGCACCGCAGTGGTGTTTGGCATGAACTAACAAGAAATTTACAGAAAGGCAATTATGCGCACGATGTATTCCAGAAGCGCCAGGCGCGGCGCGGCGCGGGCGATACGCGGCTTCACCCTGCTCGAAATGCTGGTGGTGATGGTCATCATTGGCCTGCTGGCCGGGCTGGTCGGGCCGCGCATCTTCGGCAAGGTGGATTCCTCCAAGGTGCAAACCGCGCAAACCCAGATCAAGATGCTGGAAAGCGCGGTCAACATCATGCGTCTGGATGTCGGTGTAGTGCCGTCCCAGGACCAGGGCTTGCAGTGGCTGATCAATCCGCCGGCCGACGAGTCGCTACGGGCGCTGTGGAAAGGGCCCTACATCGAAGGCGCCTTGCCGGTGGATCCTTGGAATAATCCCTATCAGTATCAGCTGCCGGGACCCAATAATCGTCCGTACGCGGTGTATTCGTTCGGCGCCGACGGCAAGCCGGGTGGCGACGGCTTGAATGCCGACATCGGGTTGAACTGACCGCGCCTTGTCTCCGCTGTGCCGCCATCGCCGAACATCGTTGCGCCAATCCCGGCGTGCCGTTGCCAGCGGCGGCGGCTTTACATTGATCGAAATGCTGGCGGTACTGACCCTGGCGGCGCTGATGTCGGGCATCGCCTTGCCGGCCATGCAGCGCTGGTTCGATTCGCTATCGCAGCGCGCGCAACTGAGCGAGATCGCGGTCCAGTTCCAGCGGCTGGCAGCGCGCGCCGCGCTGCTGTCGCAGACGGTCGAACTGAGCAAGAAAAACTGGCAGGACAAGCTGGTTGACGGCGAGCCGGCGCTGGCTCTTCCGGACGGGTGGTCGGTAATCAACGACAAGCCGGTAGTTTTTTACCATAGCGGTGTCTGCGGTGGCGGCAACGTCGAGCTGGTGGGACCGAAACAGCATCAAATCCAGTTGCAGATTGCCCCGGTCAATTGCGACGTCAGCATTTTGAGACAGCCATCATGAGGCGGCGCCAACAAGGTTTCAGCTTGCTGGAAATGATCGCGGCGCTGACGATTCTGGCGATCGGCTCGGTGGTGCTGTTCAGCTGGCTGGGACAGACCATGTCGCAGCTGAGCCGCTTTCAGGATGCCGAAAAGGCTTCGCTGGCGCGTTTGCAGGCGGTGCAGTATCTGTCGACCCAGAATCCGTTCGCGGCGCCCACCGGCAAACAGACTTTCGAGACCTTCAGCATGGAATGGAAAAGCGAGCCGGCGCGCGAGGCGCGTATTTCGGTATCGCCTGCAGGCGGCCTCGGCCTCTATCAAATCGGACTCTATGACGTGCAAGTGGCAATTTTTTATCATACCGGCCGGCCCTGGTTCAGTTTTTCATTGAAATTGGCCGGATATCGGCAGGACCGCAAGCCGGCCAGATCGACGCCTTTCTAAAGACAAATTCCGTGTTTCGCCACCAATCTTCACCATTGCAACGGCACGCCGAATCAGGCTTGACCCTGATCGAGCTGCTGGTCAGCCTGGTGATTCTCGGATTTGTGGTCACGGTCATGTCCGGGGCGTTTTTTCAGGTGGGGCAGGTGGTGCGTATCGCAGAGACGGTCAATGGCCAGTTTCAGCCGCAGTGGATACACCTGAACGCATTGACCGATATGGTCGGCAATCTGGTCATACCGGAGAAAGAAGAACGCCCCTTCAAGGGGGATTCAAACAGCTTCGAGGGATTTTCGCTGTCGCTGCCGCAGGCGAATTGGGGTCTGGTGAAAAAATTTCAGGTGACTCTGGTACCGCGTGACGGCGGCAGCGATCTTACCGTTGCCGCGGCTGACGAAAAACCGATCGTCGTGGCCTCTTGGGCGACACCCGTGCAGTTCGAATATATTGCGGTCGACGGCGTACGGCAATCCAGCTGGCCGCCATTCGGCACGAGCAAGGTCGAGGATCTGGTACCAAACGGGATTGTCGTGCGCAACACCGCCGGCGAGCAAGTGGTGCAACTGATCGCACCCTACATCGGCTCGCGCGCGGCGCGGCAGGACCCGATGAAGACCGTGGAGTCGCTGTTCGGGTTGAATCCTAAATGAACAAACATATCCGGCCACAAGTCCGCAGCAGCCAGCGCACAGCCGGTTTTGCGCTGGCGGCCGTACTATGGCTGCTGGCCGGCTTGACCATTCTGGCGGCGATGATCAGCCAGTCGAGCCAGACACTGGCCCAGCGCCAGGCGCAGCTCAAGCAGCGGGCGGATGCCGAGCAGGATTTTTTGTCCAGCCGCAGCGAGCTGTTGTACTGGCTGACTACCAGCCGCGCTACAGAACGCGGATTCGGCTGGGGCGACCAGACGCTGAAAGTCGATGGACGCGGCTATGCAGGCGCGGGCAAAAGCTCGATTCACGTACAGGATACGCGCGGCCTGCTGGCACTGAATCGGCCGAACCGCGAGCGGCTGGCACGTCTGCTGGTGCGTTGCGGCGCCGCGGAAAATCAAACGGATTCTCTGCTGGATGCATTGCAGGACTATCAGGAAAAGGGCAACCTGAAGCGCTTGAACGGCGCCAAGGCACTCGAATATTCGATGGCCGGCATGGCGCCGCCATCCGGCGAAGCCCTCTTCGCGGAACCGGAAATCTGGCGCGTATACGGCTGGAGCAGCCTGCAGTCGAGCTGGAACGAAAAACGCTGTTTTGAAGACGTCACGGTATCCGGCGACGGTGGCTTCAACTGGGGCACCGCTACCGCAGGCGTGCTGGAAGCGAACGGCTTATCGTCCGAGCAGACTGCCCAGTTGCTGAAGGAACGCGAAACCGGCGAAACCGGGCTGGCGCAGATCATCCAGGCCCGGGAGCGGGCCGCGAGTTTCATGGGTGTCGGTGGCGGCCAATGGCCAGGACGCGCCTTCCGTATCACGCACGCCAGCCCCGGTCTGCCCTGGGTTTTTCGCTATGAACTGAAGCTTGCCAGCGGTACCGAGGGGATGCCATGGGAAGTTTCTTCGCCGCACCGTTTGCCGGTGTCGTCGGTTATGATTCCGGCTGGCCGCGCGGCATGGCCGCAACTCGACCAAATCTCTGAAACGGATACGAATGCAATTACGCGCCCAGCTTTACCTTTCTGATGCCGGCAATAGCGCGCGCAACGGACGCCGTATTCGCGCCGGATGGTTACAGCCGACCTGGGTTTTGCCGCGCGCATGGTGTGTCACCGCCTCGCTGCAAGCCAAAGGTGTGCCGCGTCACAAGACTGCTGCATTCGCCCAATTGCACCTGAACCGCCTGGCGCCGTTTGCCGACAGCGGCGTGTTCGCCTGCCGCGCAGGCGACTGGGTGCACTTCTGGTTCTGGGAAAACCAGCGCGTCCGTGATTTGTGCCAGCAGCATGGACTCGACATGGCCAGCCTGCGGCTGGTGCCGGAAAGCGTCTGCTTTCCGCGTCTCGCTGAAGGCGCGGTTCTGTACCGCGGGGCCGAAGGCGTGGAAGCGCAGTTGTGGCACAACGGCCGGCTGGTCGACAGCGCCTGGTGGCCTCAGGCACCGGACCTCGCGACGTGGCAAGCCTGGCGGCCGACCGCTGCAGCTTCAATGGCCGCGCAAGCGATGCCCGTAGCGTGGCCGGAGTCAGCGCCGCATCTTGGTGGCGGCCTTGGGCCGCAAGCCTCCACTGAACTGCGCCAGCCGTGGGCCACCAATCTTTTCGGCGAAAAGTGGACTGGCGGCCTGCGTCAACTTCGGCCTGCTACCTTTATTGTGCTGTGTGCCGGCCTGGGAGCCGCAATGGCCGCGTACTGGGGCACACAATGGCTGACTTTGCATCAAATGCAGGCAAACGTAGATCGGCAGATTGCAGACTTGTCGACTCGGGTCGAGCCGATCAACACGGCGCGTAGCGAAGCGCTGCATCTGCTCCAATGGACCACCCGCATGGCGGCATTGAACAATCGCGACAGCATCAACGAAATTTTGAAAGCACTGCAGCCGGTGCTGCAAAAGCAGGACGGCGCACTGCGCGAATTCGAATATACCGATGGCGAAATTCGCCTGATGGTGGTGCCGCTGACTGGCGATTTGGATATTGCCCAGGCCGTTCAGCAGCTCGAGGCCTTGCCGCTGCTGGCCGAATTGCGCCTGCTGCCTGAAAGCGACGCGCGCGTGCTGCGCGTGTCCGCCAAAATCCGGCGCGGCGCCAGTGTCGCGCCCATGGCGCCAGCATCAGCAGCGCCGTCAACCGCCGCTACGGCACCGGCTACCTCCGCAGCCCGAACCAGGGAAGGCCAATGAGTATGAATACCGGCGCACGTTTCTGGCAATTGGTCGGAGTGGTGGTTCTGATTCTCGGCGGCTATGCGCTGGCGGAATTGCACGATGCCGTACAGGCGAAGCAAAAGCAGCTGGAAAGCCAACAGCAATTGCTGTTCCGGCAGCAGGCGCTGCTGCGAGACAACCGCTGGATCGAAAATCGCCAGGAAATCGAACGTATCCAGCGCGAATGGCTTGCCTACCTGCCGGTGGAAGAATCCGCCACCGTCGCCAAGGCGCATTTGTTGAGCCAAATCCGCACAGTCGCGCAGCAGGCCGGCATACAGAATCTCAACGTCACCGCCACCGACGCAGAAGGCGGCCAGCCAGCTACAAGCGCTGGCGCCACCGGTACTGCCAGGACGAATTCGGTTTCTCGGCCAGGCGACGCCAAGCCCAAGGCCGACCAGCTTCCGGCCGGCGTGCAGGTCATCAAACTGCGCGTCGCCGGCCACTTTCAGCCCACTGCATTTGTTAAACTTCTGCTCGCGCTCGAACAGGAGCAGCAATTCGCGATCATTGAACGGCTTACGGTGCGCGGCACGCAACTGGAGGTCGGCATCCGCTGCTACCGGCGTTTTAACGCAGGTCCGGCCAATCTCAAAGCCAACTCACCATCGGCGCCGATTACCTCCTGACCTTTAACTCATGGCCGTTAGCTCATCTTTCAGCACGTATTTGTCGCGTGCCGGTACCATCCCCGCACTGATCGTGCTGTGTTGCGGCGTGGCCGGCTCCGCCTGGGGCTGGTACCAGGTCTCGGCCTCGCAGCAGGACTACGAACGCAATAACGCCGGCAAGCTGGCCAGGCAGGACAGCGCTTTTGTGATGCCGCCCGCGCCGCCGGAAAAGGCCGAGATCACCGACGCCGCGCTCGACCCGGTCGCGTTGAGAGTCTGGGAAATTACCGCGCGCCAGCCGTTGGCGCTGCCGCCGCGCAAGGAGCCGCTCACGCCTCCCACCTGGAAAATCGTCGGCGTTACCACTATCGGCAGCGAAAAAAATGTCCTTCTGTTGTTTGAAAACCAGACCACTGCCGATATCAAAAAAATAGGCGACCGCTTGCCGGGGGGCGCAAAAATCGTCGACATCACGCAGGATCACTTGCGCCTCCTGCTGAACGGCCAACATCTGAAACTGAGCTTACTCAAGCAATGAAAAAAAATCCGTATCACATGAACGGCTTCCTGTTCAATTCCGCGCTCCTGCCGCTGTCGTCGGTCGCCATCCTGCTGGCAGTGGCGGGGTGTTCGACGATGAATCTGACCATCCCGAAAAAACTGGAATTTGAACGCAGTCCAGTGCAGAACACGGCGTCGGTGCTCGGCGAGGAACAGCGCCAGCGCAAATATAGCGAATCCGATACGCCCAAAATGCCGACCCAGCGCAGCGGCGGCAACGCCAATGCCGGCGCCGGACAGACCTCGGCGGTCGTCGACGGCAAAAACGACCTTACCGTCGCCTTCGATCAAATGCCGTTGCCTACCTTCATCCAGGCCGTGTATGGCAATGTGCTGAAAGTGAACTACTCGTTGGATGCGGCGGTGGCAGCGCGTACCGATCTCGTCACATTTCGCACACCGAAACCGCAAAGCGCGGCGCAAATGGCACAGCTGTCGCGCATGCTGCTGAAAAGCTATGGCATCGCGGTGCAGGACTTCGGCGGCGTGATTCGCGTCGTGCCCGACAACGCCTCCAGCAGCTATTCGCCGCAAATCCGGCGTGGCCGGGCGCAGCCGGATACACCTATGAGCCTGCGTCCGGTATTTCACTATGTCGAACTGGAAGCGGTGCGGGTGGGCGACTTCAGTAGTTTGTTGCGCACCATGTTCGGCACCAAGATTCAGACTCAAGACGATCCTGCGCGCAACGCGATCATGATCAGCGGCGCCCCCGACGACGTTGCCGCCGCGTTGGAAGTGGTGCAGGTGTTCGATCAGCCCGCCATGCGTGGTCAGCGTAGCAAACGCGTCAGCCCGGTATTCTGGACTGCCGATGAATTTGCCAAGAAACTGGCTGACGTATTGAGTGCCGAAGGTTATGCGGCCAGTACGGCGGTGATCGGCGAGCGGCCCCATTCTGGTTTTGCCGATCGCGCCGCTGAACAGCGTGGTCATATTTCGCGGCTTCCGACGCCATCCTGAACCACGCGCTGAAATGGGCGCAGGAATTGGACCAGCCACCCAAAACTCAGGCTGGCGGCGCATATTTCACCTATCCGGTGAAATATGCCGATGCGCAGGCGTTGGCGAAAACACTGTCCGAGTTGATCAGTCCCGGAAGCAACGTCGGCGCTCCGGCGCCGCCCGGACCCGGCGGTGCTCCGGCAGCGGCTGCCGCTGCGCTAGCCAAGCGTAGCTCAAAGATCGTGGTCAACAACGCCACCAATAGCCTGATCATCCAGGGCGGCGGCCCGGACGAATATCGGCAATGGATGACCCTGCTGGCCGAACTGGACAAGCCCACCAAATCGGCCTGATCGACGTGGTGGTGGCCGAAGTTTCGCTGAAGGGCACCGACAAGCTCGGCATCGACTGGGGTTTCCGCGAAAACGGCTTGGCCCAGCCCAACGCCGGCGGTGTGATTCGTAGCGCGACTGCAGGTGCCGCCGGCCTCGACATCAATTTCCTGAACAGCGCCGGCCTGATCCGCGCCGGCTGAAGGCACTGGCATCGCAAAACAATGCGCAGATCCTGTCCAGCCCGAAGCTGATGGCGCGCAACGGCGAAACCGCCACCATCCAGGTCGGCGACGAAGTGCCGATCATCACCAGCCAGCAGTCCACCGGTACACCAGGCAACTCGGCTGTGCCGCAATACCGGCATCCTGCAAACCATCCAGTACCGCACCACCGGCGTGGTGCTGAAGGTGCGGCCGGTGATCAATTCCGGCAGCCGCATCGACCTCGACATTTCGCAGGAAGTCAGCAACGCCCGCCTGACGCAGACCGGCGTCGACAGCTCGCCCACCATCTTCACCCGCAAGATCGACACCAAGCTGTCGCTGCGCGACGGCAGCACCGTGATGCTGGCCGGCCTGATCACCAACGACAACTCGCAGTCGGAATCGGGCGTGCCGCTGCTGAAGGACATTCCCGGCGTCGGCGCCGCCTTCAAGACCAATACCGTCATCAACAACAAGACCGAGATGGTGATCCTGATCACGCCCTACATCATCAACGACGACTTCGAGGCGGAATCGATTACCAAGGCCTTCCAGGGTTCTCTCGGGGAATGGGCCAACAACCTGCGGGAAAATTTTGAATCGCGCCGCTTGCGGCCGAAAACGCCGGACGAAGGCGATCTCGCGCATCCGGGCAAGCCACTGGCGCCGGCCGAACCGGGAACGCCCGGCAATGCGCCGCCCCAGCCCCAGCTCGAGACGCCGCCACAGGACGCAGCCCCTGCTGCGCCGGCAACAGACAAGGTGGCGCCGCCAGCGTTGCCAAACGTCGTTCCGGAAGGAGCGCCCGGCACTGCGCCCCGTGGTCCGCTGCCGATGGAACCGAAAGCCGCCCCGCCCAATAAAATCGCGCCGCCGGCCTCGCTCGACAAGAACGAGAGTGTCATTCCCGACGGCGTGATCATGAGCAAGCCGCAAGCCCCAGTCGCCGCTTCGCCCGTCGCCGCTCCCGGCGCCAAGGCAAGCCGCCAAAGCGGACGCTCCGGCAGCCGCCAAAAACCAGCCGCCGCCGGCCGGCATGCGCCCGGTTGAAGATCAAAACCTGCTGGAAGAATTGCGGCGCGCAGTAGGAAAAAGATGAAAAGTCTGGACGTCGGCGCGTCTGTGGCGGCCTCTACGTAAGCACGTTTATGAAAGCAGGAGCCGGGATCGGCGTTTGCGCTCCCTGCGGCCGCTTCATGGCTGACCGGTAGCTGATGCAAGGCCGGCTTTTCTGGCTGTGCCCATTAATATACTCCCATCATCAACGGCTCACGTCGCTGGTGAAATGGGAGTTTTTTCTCCATACTCCATAAGAAGCGGTTCATTCACGGCCCGCTTTTGAAGCGGCGTGCCACAGCGGGTCGTTGTCCTCCGAACCGCACGCGTCACTCCGGCAGGGCAGCGTAATGCTGACCGCTTCCGGGCATCTTTCGGCTCTTTTTCTTTTGACCGCGAATAGCTGGCGTGCCCGCCCGTCCCCTGGATTGCCGGCTTGCTGCCGCCCGTCGTTTCGGATTTGCCGAAGCCTTGCACATGCCAGGCTTGATGGCCGGCGCCTTCACGGCGAGGCAAGAAGGCGCGAAAAGGCGATTTTTGCGATATGCCGCGCACTATCTATGGAAACGGGCAACCGTCTCCCTGCCCTGATTGACCATCGTTCCCCGTACTCAGCGGCTACCGAACGAAATCGACGTGTGAGAACGAAGGGAGCGAATTCAATTTGGGCAACACAATCCATGGCGACACGTTCTTCTGCACATGCATATAAAGATCGTATGCGTAGATAGCGCCATGCGTCGTTGTCGCAGCAGATGTTGTTGCTACACAACAATTTTCAAACGCGCAAGAAGTATTTTTTGGCTATCTATACGGATAGCAATCAAGAAACATGTTTGTCCAGTCCAAAATTTCTCTTGGTTAACTACTTGCCAAAGACTCAATGCTATATGCCCAATTCCGTTGTTAAGTATGCAATGCTCTTGCGATTTTTGCACTGGATTTCTTAAGCGATTTGCATCATTTTGGCAGCTCATGCTAGGCAATTCGGTAAATTTTACCGATTCTTGTCGTGCCATCTTTGCTTCCTGTTAATTTTGATTGTCATCAAGTTAAATAAAAACGGCATGTTTCTTCCTTGGGAAAAGATCAATGTTTCTTAAATTTCATTCGAAAAAGTTCCCCAAATCGAAAAATATTGGGTTGAAAAAAAGCAATCTTGGCTTGCTGGCATTTTCTAAACATGATTAAATCCCACCATCTTGCTATTGCGAAATTGACCGTAGGGCAAGAAGCGGGTAGCTGAAACAGGTAACAGGAGTAGGCCCCATTAATTAAAAGGCTTTTCTAGAAAGGCATGACAATGAACAAGCAATTTAAACTGAGCCTGTTAGCAGCGAGTCTCGTGACTGCATTCGCGGCCAACGTGGCATATGCAGGTCAAATCGGTTCCTCGAACCGGCAAATCGCGCGTGAAGTCATCATCGAGGATGCGCAAGCAGTCGTGCGCCGTGCCGTCGATGTCGTACAAGTTTGCCGGTGCAGTCGGAGTCGCGCTCTGGCACGAGCAATCGTTCCAGATGCAACTGATCCTGCGGGCGGCGGCAAATTCGAATCCGCTGGTACGGCTGCCGGCATCGTAGTTGTTGGAGCGCAACCGCTACCCAATCGTTGACATTTCGCGCGGTACACGCGGGCACACCATCAGTGCGATGGAAAGCGCCTAGTTCGCGACAAATCGACGTTGTATGTGAACATCACGACTGCCGCCGGCTAAAGTCTTTACGCCGAACGTCTTCTTCAACGCCAGCGCCACTGCGACGGATAACGCGACCGTCACCGGCTTGCTTGACGTCGTTGGCCCGGTCGCGGCTTGCACCAATAGCACCCCGAGCCTGAACGTGCACGTTCAAGCAGTTCGCCAGCGCGCCAAGACGGCGTCTTGGCGACCGATGCGGCCAACGCAAGCGCATCGAACGAACATAACTTCGGCGTCAACAACACGGCGCTGGGTTTCGTTCCCGACCAACTTGGAGCTGGAATTCACGCGCGACGACGACTGGCTTGGCACGCGTTGATATCGCTGGCGGCAATCAAGCAGTTCAAGGCGCGGTCTCCGGTCAGCATGCCGACCACCGATGCTTCATTTCGACAACCATGGTCAATCTCGGTGCGATCCAGATCAAGCAGGCCAACCAAGGCTCTGACGCTGGATTCTGCCAACGTTTATGGTGATCTGCAGTCGGCTCCTACGTTCGTGCAGCGATCGCTGCCACCGGCAATGACAACGGCGCGGTGGAACTGAAGCGACTTCACCATCACGGTAACGGCTTCGCCAAGGGTTTGCTGTGGGCAGCAAAGTGTACGTTGACGACGGCAACTGCAGCGATGCTTGTCGACGCGGCGCTGAGCGGTAGCGCCTCCGCTACGGTAACCGCCACCACAGGTAACACCATCACCTTCAAAGTTACGGCGCTATGACTGCAGCGCGAATTCGCTGAATCCGTATCTACGTGATGTTGACGACGTTGCTGGACACCACTGCGATTCCGGCATCGAACTTACTGCGACGGCCGTGCTGAATAAGGCTCCTGGTACAGCGCCGACTACTTCAACGAGCAAGCCTAACAGCTGCTACGGCTCGCTGGGTGGCTTGGCTGGCGGCGTCAAGATCGACGTGCGTAACTACTCCACGGCGGCCACGACCGCCGGTAACTGGATGAGCGTGATCCGCATCATCAACCCGAGCGAAAGCAACACGGCGACCCTGTTACGGTCAATTGATCCACGCTGACGGTACGTACGGTAACTGGGGCCAGCTGGCGAACCTTGAAACCGCGCGCCGTCGTCAACCTTGATTCGGGCGCAATCAACGCCATGTTGACCAACACGCCGGCGACTCCTGCTACTGGTGCCAACTACGCGGTCGGCGCAGCTAAACCAGTTGTCAATGCTGGCGGTCAACCGGGTGATCGTCTGCGTATCAGCTGCCGAAGGCGTTGGTTCGCTGCGTGTACAGAACTATCTGTACAACCCGAACAACCAGACCTTCGTCGAAGGTTCGGCGGCACAAGGCGTTGATTTTGACGCTGCGGATGTCGACGATCGTGCGCCGAGCGATGCACAGTATCATCGATCAGGATGCACAGTTTGGTCTGCGCAAGTAATTACAGCTGGTAGTTAGCTTGTAATGGAAAAGGGGGCTTCGGCCCCCTTTTTTATTGCCTATTCTCATGCTTGAATGGCGATACGGTATCCTTCCACTCTCGATTGTTTCCAGGCGAACACCTGTATTTTCACCATGTTTTCACTTCTCAGTTTTCGTTATTTATTTTCGTCTGGCCGCCGCCTGCTTGTTTGCGGCGCGCTGTTGGCGTCTGGCGTATGCGCCGCCGCCGAGCCGCCAGCCGATGACATGCCGCCGTTGATCGCGGCCGCCTTCAAGGCCGATACGCTGGCCCAGGTGCTGCCGCTGTTTCCACCGGCAGTGACAGCCGACAAGCTGCCGATTTCCGACCACGTATTGCTGGATGTGGCGCCGATCGCGGTGGCCGGCACCATTCCGGTGCGCATGTTCAGCGAGCTGCCGGGCACCGACCTGTTCATGCTGTTCGATACCGCGCCACGCACCGGCCAAAAATCGCTGCTGATCGCGCAGTTGCTACCCGCCGGCGCGAAGCCGGACCTCAAGTCCTCCATCACGCTTGACCACAGCACCAGCCTGATGCTGGTGGTGCGTGCCGCCGGCAAGCTGTACGCCGTCAAGGCTTCGGTTTTGCTGGCTGAAAAAGAGGGCAAGGCCTTGAACCGGAAATGATTCCGCGGAGCGTTCTTCGCCTCGAAGTCGCAGTCGGCCGGTAAATGCTTCCCGGTATTCATCGGATTGGCAATAACAGGTGGAGTATGCTGTAAAAATAACCGACTATAAGCGCGGAAACGTTGGTTGTATCAGGGAGTATGTGAATCTCCATTCCCGTCTCTTCAACGGTGCCGCTGGCCCGCAGAAGGCGCGCCTGTAGTGCTTGCTAGCCAGCGAAGCGCTTATACTTCGCATTGCTGATGCGCATCCATAGCGCCAGCTTTCTTTCCCGATCCTTCCCTATCTTTCTGCCATGAGCGCCGTCCCATCCTTCGAACAATTCCTTGAATCCAACGGCGTGGTGCCGGCCGCCACGCTGGGCAATGCACGCCTGTTGCAGCAGCAGCAGTACACGCCGCTGCCGGCGCTGCTGGTGCGCATGGGCGCCTTGTCGGAGGAAGTGCTGTATCAGCAATTGTCGCGCTACAGCGGCATGCCGCTGGCCGACGATGCGGCGCTGCACGCGGCGCAGACGTCGTTCGAGGCCACCCTCCAGCAATGGGGGCTGCTGCTGCCCTGGTGCCAGGCGCAGGGCCTCATCCTGTGGCAGGACGGCGAAACCACGTTTTGCGCGGCGAAGGAGGCGGTCAGCGCCAACGTGCAGGAAGTGCTGCGCCTGAAGGCACCGCCCGGCACGACCCTGCAGCATTGCCTGGTGCGGCCCTCGGCCTTCGACGCCTTTTATGCGGTGCAGGAGCGGCGCGAGCCGAAGCCGGCGATGACCGGCGATGTCATGCACCTGCGCGAACTGGCGGAAGAAGGGCCGATCATCGAGCTGGTCAACAATATGCTGTCGCAGGCGACGACGCGGCGCGCTTCCGATATCCACGTCGAACCGGGCGAGTACGAATTCGCGGTGCGGCTGCGCGTGGACGGCGTGATGCAGGACTTGAGCCGCATGCCGCTCGACAAGTTCGACGCCACGGTATGCCGCATCAAGATCCTGTCGCAGCTGGACATCGCCGAGCGCCGCCTGCCGCAGGACGGCCGCATGACGGCGCGCGTCAACAGCGAAGTGTTCGACGTCCGGGTCTCGGTGCTGCCGGGCGCGATGGGCGAGTCGGTGGTGCTGCGCTTGTTGCGCCAGGACCGCAAGCCGTACGAGCTGGAGGACCTGGGCATGATGCCCGATCATTCGGAGCTGTTCCGGCGCTGGATCAAGATGCCGAACGGCATCGTGCTGGTGACCGGCCCGACCGGTTCCGGCAAGACCACCACGCTGTATACCGCGCTGGACATCGGCAACGATGGCCTGAACAAGATCATCACGGTGGAAGACCCGGTCGAATACCGTCTGAAGGGCATCACGCAGATCCAGGTGAATGCCGACATCGGCTTTACCTTCGCGGCGGCGCTGCGCTCGATCCTGCGCCACGACCCGGACGTGGTGCTGATCGGCGAAATCCGCGACCAGGAAACCGCGGCGATCGCGGTGCAGTCGGCGCTGACCGGCCACCTGGTGTTTTCGACGCTGCATACGAATAGCGCCGCCGGTGCGGTGACGCGGCTGGTGGATATGGGCATCGAGCCATTCCTGCTCGGCTCCAGCCTGAAGGGCGTGATGGCGCAGCGGCTGGTGCGCTGCCTGTGCGAGCATTGCGCGGCGCCGGCCGAGATCGATTCCGAAACCCATCGGGTGCTGCTGGAAGGTGTCGCCGGCTGGCGCGATGCATTGGTCGAACAGCCGCGCCTGCGCAAGCCGGTGGGCTGCCCGCATTGCATGCAAACCGGATTTTCCGGCCGCGTCGCGATCTACGAACTGTTCGAAGTGGACGCCACGGTGCAGCAGCAAATCCTGACCCATGCCAGCGAAAGCGATGTGGTCGACGGCTTGCGCCAGCGCGGCGTGCGTTCGCTAAGAGAAGACGGCTTGCTGAAGGTGTGGCAGGGGATTACCACGGTGGATGAGGTGCTGAGCCTGGCGGGAGCGTAAGGCCGTCAAAGCAGTCGGCCATGCGCAGTGAAGCCAGGGTGCTTTTCTTGTTCCTTACCGATCGCTAACGGTAGTGAAACCGGGGTCAGAGTAATTTCGCGATAAAGCGCCGCGAAAAAAACTCTGACCCTGATTAAACTGCGCTGCTGGTATTTTGGGAGGCGTACCCCACCAATTACCGTCTTTTCACCCTCTACTCAGCCACGCCTGCGCCAGCCGCACCCAATACGTGGCCCCAATCGGCAGCAGATCATCATTGAAGTCATAGCTCGGATTGTGCAGGTTGCAGGGTCCGAGGCCGTGGCCGGCGCTGCGGTGGTCGCCTTCGCCGTTGCCGATGAAGACATAGCAGCCGGGCTTTTCCTGCAGCATGAAAGCGAAATCCTCGGCGCCCATGGTGGGTTCGACCGCGGCATCGACCTGGGCGTCGCCGGCCACTTCCCGCATCACTTCGAGCGCGAACGCGGTTTCGGCGGGATGGTTGATCAGCGCCGGGTAGTTGCGCTTGAAGCGGAAATCGATCTCGGCATCGAAGGCGGCGGCGGTATGCTGGGCGACCTGGCGCATGCGGCTTTCGATCAGGTCCAGCACCGGGCCGCTGAAGGTGCGCACGGTGCCGATCAGGCTGGCGTCGTCGGGAATGACGTTGGTGGCACTGCCGGCGTGGATCTGGGTGATCGACAGCACCGCGGCATCGAGCGGATTCTTGTTGCGCGAGACGATGGTTTGCCAGCCCTGGGCGATCTGCACCGCGATCATCACCGGGTCTATGCCCTTGTGCGGCTGCGCCGCGTGGGCGCCGCGGCCTTTGACGACGACTTCGAATTCGTTCGAGGACGCCATCATCGGCCCGGCGGTGACGCCGAAGCTGCCGACCGCAAGGCCCGGCCAGTTGTGCATGCCGAACACCGCTTCCATCGGATATTTCTCGAACAGGCCGTCGTCCATCATCCGTTTGGCGCCGCCGCCGCCTTCCTCGGCCGGCTGGAAAATCAGGTAGACGGTGCCGGCAAAGTCGCGCTGCTGTGCCAGGTAATGCGCGGCGCCGAGCAGCATCGCTGTGTGGCCATCGTGGCCGCAAGCATGCATTTTGCCGGCGTGGGTCGAGGCATGCGCGAAGGTATTGATTTCCTGCATCGGCAGCGCATCCATGTCGGCACGCAGGCCGATCGCGCGGCCGTCGCCGCTGGCGCGCTCGCCGCGGATGATGCCGAGCACGCCGGTTTCTCCCAAGCCGCGTACCACCTCGACACCCCATGCGGCGAGTTTTTGCGCGACCACGTCGGCGGTGCGGCGTTCTTCGAAACAGAGTTCGGGATGGGCGTGCAGGTCACGCCGGATTTGCTGCAATTCGGACTGCAAGCGGACTATCGGATCGATCAGCTTCAAGACGGTCTCCTGTGGGTAGTGCGGCAGCGTCGCGAAAAGACGCTGGCTGGCACGGCACTGCGGCGCACGCGCAATAAGAGTCAAACGCCATCTTACCGCGCCGGCCTAGGCGTGGTTTGCGCTGGCTCCAAGTGCCGAGAGGCGGCCAGGAGCAGCCGCACCGGTCAAGTTCTTCCTATTGTCGTTCCGCCCGGAAAGGGCGGGAACGGTGGCATCCATCAGGCATCCGCAGCGCACATCGTTTGCCGCGGACGTGCGCTCACGATCAAATGCGGCCCGCGCACTCAGCGTTTGCCATCCTCGGCCGGCAGAATGATCAGGTTTTCACCCTGCGGCGTGGTGGTCGTTTTGCCGGCCGGCTTCAGAGTCTGCGGGACGTCGCCGACCGTGATCGGAATCGAGATCGCGCGGCTTTGCTTGCCGAGCGTGACGAACACGTTCAGGTAGGACGTGCCGTCGCCCAGTGCCAGCACATTTGGCGTATCGGTGGCGATGCCGTGCTGGTCGGTGGTGAGTTGCGTGCGGCTGGCGGTTTGCAGAGACAGCGGGCCTTCGGTCCGGTATTCGATCTCCAGCGTGGCATTGCCGCGCCCGGTTTTGAATTCCAGCTGCAACGGCAAGGTCGCGCCGCTCGCGGTTTTGCCGCTGGACTTCAACTGCACCTCGACGATGGCGCCAGCTTTGACGGTGCTGCGGCCGTTGGCCTGAGTGTGATTCGGCGCCGCGCTGCAAGCGCTGGCGGCCAGTGCCAACGCAACGCTGGCCAGATAGAGTGGGAGTTTCATGGTGAAGATCCTTCTATTCTATTGAGTGAGTGCGACGTTGAAGCAGGTCGCGGTATCGGCAGTGACCGTCGCCGAATAGTCGCCGGCCGCCAGGTTGAACAGGGCGGTATTGGCATCGATCATCTGTGCGGGTTGGAGGTTTTGCCCGCGCAGAAAGACGTTGAACGCAAACGCGGGGACGGCCGGATTGGTGGTGACCCTCATCCGGTAGGCGCCGGCCTGCGCGATGCGGAGGCGCACATAGCGGACGTTGCCCAGCTTGTTGCCGGCATCTCCGAAGACCTCGGTGTTGCACAGCGCGGCTTGCTGGCCCAGGGCGAGCGAGGTATAGACGGGCAGCACGAATGCCTGATTGGCCGGAGCCAGATAGGTCGGCAAGGTCTGGGCGCTGCCCCAGATATCGAGCGCGGCGCCGTTGACGGTGTTGATGCCGGCCAGGTATTGGTCGATCGCGCTTTGCCCAGGCGGCGGCGGCATTGCCGCGCAGATAGGTGGCGAAGGAAAACAGGCTGGTGAGCGCTTCGGTATTTTTTTGCTGGTTGACCATGACGTTGTAAATCGAGGCGAAGCCGAGAGCGGGCGTCTTGTACCAGCTGGTATAGCACGTACTGCACCGAGGCTTCGTTAAACCATCCGCGCGGCTCGTTGGCATCGATGGTATTCAGATCGAGCACGACCCCGGTCCTGCTTTGCTGCGGGCCGGCGGTGTCCACGTACAGCGGGTCGTCGCGCACCATGCCGGCCAGCGAATTGCCCCAGCCCTCGCCGAACGACACCCGCATGTCGAGCAAGTCGCCGGCGCCATGCGGGCCGCCGATGCTGTCGGCGCGTGAGAAGCTGGATTCGAAGTAGTGACCCCATTCATGCACGATGACGCCGGTGTCGTATTCGTCGGTGTCGACGTTTTCCGCTCCCAGGATATACAGGCCGGGACGCGTGCCGCCGGGACTCCAGTGACTGGTGCCGATATTGCCGGTTGCCGGATCGCCGCTCGCCGGGCGGTTGGCGGTGCTCCAATAGGCGATCATCGGCGCAAAAACCGCCTTGCCGTCGACCGCCAGCACTTTCTGCTTGGCGGCATAGATCTGGTCCAGGATGGCGAACGGCGCCGCCGCGCGCGGACCGGTGTAGCCGCTGCCGCCCCAGCCCGAGGCCGCATTCAGATCGCGCGTCTGGCTCGCGTTGCCGCTGCCGAATGGCGTGCCTTCCACCGCGTACAGCGCGGCGCTGGTGCCGCTGACGGCGTAGCCAGCCGAGGTGTTGTCACGGATGGAAAAATCCCAGCTGGAGCCGCTGCCGGCAGCCTGCAGCAAGCGTGCCTTGGCGCGCAAACGGATATTGGTATTCGACGGCACCGCCAGCGTATAGGCGCCGGCGGCATCGGTTTGGGTCGCCGCCAGTACTGTGCCGTCGTCGGCGACCGCCTCCACCTGCACGCCGCGCGCCGGTTTTGCCGTGGTTTGCGTGTAGTCGAGCCGGGCGCTGCGATTGCCCTGGGCGTTCGGGGCCGAAGCGATCGCCGGTACCGAATCGTAGGTGATTTTGCCGCTGACGCTGACGTTTGGCGCGGGCGGCGTGGAATCCGAGCCGCCGCCGCAGCCGGCGAGCGCAAGCAGCGCCGCCAGCAGCACGAGCGTCAACAGGTTTTTGGGCCTATGCCGCGGTGAAGTGTATGAATGAGCAGAGTGGGGCACGTCTTTTCTCCCTGGTTTTTCCGTGTGGCGGATGATTTCAGGCAAAAAGTATAGCAGCGGCGCGGGGTGGGGCTTTCTGCCCCTGTATGATCTTGGGCGCTTTTTACGGTTCTCATGCGCTATCGCAAGCCTCAGTCGGGAAACGCCGGTTTTGCAGTACGATGCAAATCTGCGGTGGCTTTGGCCGTACGGCTGCCGCAGGAGCAAGGGCAGAATCGGCCGGCAAGCAAGCAGGAAATGAAAACATGGGCATCAAGACAATAGTCGCGCTAGGCGCGACCGTGATGGCGTTGCTGGCCGGCTGCGCCCAGATCGGCTATTACGCACAGGCGGCGCAGGGCCAGTTTGCGCTGCTGGCCGAGGCGCGGCCGATCGACGATTGGCTGGCCGACCCGCAGGCCGGCGAGCCGTTGAAGGACAAGCTGAAAAAGGTGCGCGCCATTCGCCGGTTCGCTGCGCGCGAGTTGGCCTTGCCGGATAACGCCAGCTATACCACCTATACCGATCTGAAACGGCCTTATGTGTTGTGGAATGTGGTTGCCGCGCCGGCCTTGTCGTTGCAGCCGAAGCAATGGTGTTTTCCGGTGGCCGGTTGTGTCATCTATCGCGGCTACTACAGCAAGCAGGCAGCGCAGGCCTATGGCGCCGAACTGCGCGCCCAGGGCTACGACGTGCAGGTGGCCGGGGTGCCGGCCTACTCGACGCTGGGCTGGTTCGATGATCCGGTGCTGTCCACCTTCATCCATTATCCGGAAGGCGAACTGGCGCGCCTGATTTTCCACGAACTGGCGCACCAGGTGGCGTACGCCCCCGGCGATTCCCAGTTCAACGAATCGTTTGCGACCGCGGTGGAGGAGGTCGGCGTCGCCCGCTGGATGGCGCTGGAGGGCGACGATGCTACCCGTGCCGCCTACGCCCGCTTCGAGGGCCGCAAGCAGGATTTCCTGCGCCTGCTATTGAAGTACCGGGCGCGGCTGCAGGCGCTCTACGCGCAAGACATCGACGACCACGAAAAGCTGCAGCGCAAGGCGGCGACCTTTGCCGCCTTGAAAGACGAGTATCAAACGCTGAAAGCCAGCTGGGGCGGCTATACCGGCTACGACCGCTGGTTTGCCGAACCGCTGTCGAATGCCCATCTGGCAGCGGTGGCAACCTATCATGATCTGGTGCCGGCATTTCGCGCATTGCTCGAGCGCGAGAAGAGTTTTCCCAAATTTTATGCGGAGGTCAAACGGCTGGCGGCCGAAGGTCAGCAGCAGCGCCAGCAGCAACTGGCCGCTTTCGAGCATTCCGGCACGCTGGCGACTGCGCCAGTAAGTGAAGGCCAGCGCCGGCAGCCATGATGCTTTGCGGCAACATTTGAAAGTGCTAGACGGTCCGCTCCAATAAGCCGTAAAAGGCTTGCACCAATGCACGCTGCCCGATACGATCACACGTGAAGAAAAAAGACAGTCGTGCGGTTTTTTGACGGATTACGGTTTGTGCGTCGCGCGACCCAAAAAAATGTTGTCAATAATCTGAGACAAGGGGTGGAAGATGGATAAATTCTGGCTTAAGTCGTATCCCGCAGGCGTACCGGCGGAAATCGATTACACGCAGTACCGGTCCTTGGTGCAGTTGCTGGAAGAGTCGTTCAAGAAGTTCGCGACGCACAATGCATTCGTCTGCATGGACAAGACCATGACCTATGCCGAGCTGGATCAGATGTCGGCCCGGCTGGGCGCGTGGCTGCAATCGAGGGGCCTGAAAAAAGGCGCGCGCGTGGCGCTGATGATGCCCAACGTGCTGCAATATCCGGTGGCGATCGCCGCCGTGCTGCGCGCCGGCTACACCGTGGTCAACGTCAATCCTCTGTACACGCCGCGCGAGCTGGAACATCAGATGAACGATTCCGGCGCCGAGGCCATCGTCATCCTCGAAAATTTCGCCACCACGCTGCAGCAGGTGCTGGCGAAGACTTCGATCAAGCATGTCGTGGTGGCCAGCATGGGCGATCTGCTGGGCACGGTGAAAGGCAGCCTCGTCAATTTCGTGGTGCGCAACGTCAAGAAAATGGTGCCGGCCTATACGCTGCCGAATGCGGTGTCGTTCAAGCAGGCGCATGGCGCAAGCGGCGCGCATGAGCTTGAAACCGGTCGAGCTGTCGCAGGACGATATCGCCTTCCTGCAGTACACCGGCGGCACCACCGGCGTTTCGAAAGGGCGCGACGCTGACGCATCGCAACGTGATTGCCAACGTGCTGCAGAACGAGGCCTGGGCCCAGCCGGGACTGCAGAAAGAGCCGAAGATCGATCCGCTCACCATCGTCTGCGCCTGCCGCTGTATCACATCTTCGCGCTGACCGCCTGCGCGCTGATGGGCACGCGCAGGGGCGCGCACGAACATCCTGATCCCGAATCCGCGCGACATTCCGGGCTTCATCAAGGAGCTGGGCAAATACAAGTTCAACATGTTGCCGGCGGTGAACACGCTGTACAACGGCTTGCTCAACAATCCCGATTTCGCCAAGCTCGATTTCTCCGGCCTGAAGATCTGCAACGGCGGCGGCATGGCCGTGCAACAGGCGGTCGCGGACAAGATGGCTGAAGGTCACCGGCTGCCCGATCATCGAAGGCTATGGCCTGTCCGAAACCTCGCCGGTCGCGACCTGCAACCCGCGGCGACATCGACCGAATTCACCGGCACGATCGGCCTGCCGTTGCCGTCCACCGAAGTCGCTATCCTCGACGACGACGGCCAGCCGGTGCCGCTCGGCGAGCCGGGCGAGATCGCGATCCGCGGCCCGCAGGTGATGGCGGGCTACTGGAACCGTCCGGACGAGACGGCCAAGGTCATGACGGCGGACGGCTTCTTCAAGACGGGCGACGTCGGCATCATGGACGAGCGCGGCTACGTCAAGATCGTCGACCGCAAGAAGGACATGATCCTGGTGTCCGGCTTCAACGTCTATCCGAACGAAGTCGAAGGGGTGGTGGCGATGCATGCCAGGCGTGCTCGAATGCGCCTGCATCGGCGTACCGGACGACAAGACCGGCGAGGCGGTCAAGGTGTTCGTGGTGCGCAAGGATCCGTCGCTGACGGCGGAGCAGGTGCTGGCCTACTGCAAGGACAACCTGACCGGCTACAAGCGGCCGAAGTACATCGAATTCCGCGACGAACTGCCGAAGACCAACGTCGGCAAGATCCTGCGGCGCGAGCTGCGCGATGAGAAAAAGGCGGCGTGATTCGTAGCCCCTGAAAACGACAAACCGCCTGCGTGTCAGGCGGTTTGTTTTTTCCGGATCGCGCTCAGCCGGCGTGCGTCACTCCCGGCTTGCCATTCTCAACCGCGAAGCGCGCCAGCGTCGATACGTCCGAGCCTGCTTGCCGCACATCGTCCAGCCCCTGGAAACGCACGCTGGCACGCTCCGGCGTCACTTCCACCATCATGCAGCCGCGGTGATCGCTGCGGCCGTAGCGGATGTGCGGATTGTAGGCAAGGTATTGCTCGGTCCGCGTCTGCGGATGCGAGCTCGAGGTCACCGAGGTGGTGCAGAATTCGGTGGCGATCAGCGGATTGTCGGCTGACTGCGGCCGGCTGAAGTCGGGCCTCAGGTCGGCGGCATAAAAAGTGTGCACGTCGCCCGATAGCACGACCGGATTGCTGACGCGGTGTTTGCCAAGGCTCTCCAGCAGCCGCCGGCGCGCAGCCGGGTAACCGTCCCAGCCGTCGGTCCAGAAGCGGCCGCCATCCGGTTTCGCGATCGCCTTGTGCGAGCATTGCGCCATCAGCGTCTGCTGCGCGATGAAGTTCCAGCGTGCCTGCGAAGTGGCGAAGCCCTGCTCAAGCCACGCCTCCTGCTCCGCCCCCAGCATCGTGCGCGCCGCTTCGCCGCGTTCGGTGCAGCTGGCGGTCACCACGGCCGAGCCGCCGCGGCCGGCGGGTGTGCAGGCCTGGTGGGTACGGTACTGGCGAGCGTCGAGCACATGGAATTGCGCGAGCCGGCCCCAGTCGTAACGGTCGTAGATGCGCAGATGCGCGAAATTCGGCGTGGGCGCCGGCAGCCGCACCGGCATGTGTTCGTAGAACGCCTGGTAGGCGGCCGCGCGGCGCGCAAGAAAATTGGGATCGAGGCGCTGGTCGCGGTCGTTGCCGTAGTCGTTGGCGACTTCGTGATCGTCCCAGGTGACGATCCAGGGCGCCGCCAGATGCGCGGCCTGCAGGTCGCGAATCGCTCTTGTATTGCGCGTAGCGCGCCCGGTAGTCAGCCAGCGTCAAGCTCTCGTTGACGCGCCGGCGCGGCTCCGCCGGGTGCTCGAGTTCATACGGTCCCCACTCATAGATGTAATCGCCGAGGAAGGCGACCAGGTCCGGCGCTTCCGCCGCGATGTGGCGGTGCGCCGCATATTCGCCGAATTCCCAGTGCTGGCAGGATGCCACGGCGAAACGCAGCGAGGCCGGCATGGCATCGGCGGCCGGCGCGGTGCGCGTGCGCCCGACCGGGCTTACCGCATCGCCGAGCAGAAAGCGATACCAGTACCAGCGGTCGGGGCGCAGGCCGGCGACGTCGACATGCACGCTATGCGCGAGCTCCGGCAGCGCGGCGACGTCGCCTTGCGCCGCGATGCGCCGGAAGGCCTCATCCTCCGCCACCTCCCAGCGCAGGGCGAACGGTTGCGTGCCGGCCGATCGGGCATTCAGCGGATCGGGCAGCACGCGTGTCCACAACACCACGCTGGTTGCACGCGGCGAACCGGAGGCGACGCCCGAGGCTGAACGGATAGCTGCTCACGCGGCTGACCGCGCAACCCGGGAAGGCGGCCGCGAGCGCGGTCAGCGACAACAGGCGCGCGCAGTGCGCCAGGAAAATCCGGCGTTCGGAATGCATGAAAAATCCTACTCCGCCAGCGGCGGCAACAAGCGCGGCTTGCGGTCCTCGCCGGTGGCGACGTAGGTCAGGGTGGCTTCGGTCACCTTCACGGTTTCCGCCTGCAGCCGGTTGCGCTCGGCATACACCTCGACGTTGACGGTGATCGATGTGTTGCCGACTTTGACGATATCGGCATAAAAGGACAGCAGGTCGCCGACGAACACCGGATGCTTGAAGAGGAAGGAGTTGACGGCGATGGTGGCGACCCGGCCATTGGCGCGCCGGACCGCCGGCAGCGAGCCGGCGATATCGACCTGGGCCATGATCCAGCCGCCGAACACGTCGCCGTGGATGTTGGCATCGGACGGCATCGGCATGACGCGCAGTTGCGGCATTTTGCCGTCGGGAAGAGGGGTGTGGTGCTGATTAAGCATGGAGTGGCCGCCTTGAATTTTCGCAAATCGCTACAATCGTAATCTATGCTGCAACGAAAGCATAAACCATTCTTGCCCGATCCCGGGTTGCCAAAGCATCCATGCGCCGCCACTCCTCTATCCATCCCGAAGCCGCCGCCAATCAGGGCACCCGCAACGACTGGGCCACGTTGAAGACCCTGTTTCCCTATCTGTGGGCCTACAAGTGGCGGGTATTGCTGGCGCTCGGCTTCCTGGTCGGCGCCAAGCTGGCCAATGTCGGCGTGCCGCTGGTGCTGAAGCGCCTGGTCGATCACATGACGGTCACGCCGGACAATCCGCAGGCGCTGCTGGTGTTGCCGCTCGGCTTGCTGATCGCGTATGGCGTGCTGCGTCTGTGCACCACGCTGTTTACCGAGCTGCGCGAGTTCGTGTTCGCGCGCGTGACGCAGCGCGCGGTGCGCACCATCGCGCTGCAGGTGTTCCGTCATCTGCACGCGCTGTCGCTGCGCTTCCACTTGAATCGCCAGACCGGCGGCATGTCGCGCGACATCGAGCGCGGCACGCGCGGCGTGTCCTCGCTGGTGTCGTACACGCTGTTTTCGATCCTGCCGACGCTGGTGGAAATCACGCTGGTGCTGGGCTATCTGGGCTGGCACTACGACATCTGGTTTTCGATCATCACGGCCGGCGCGCTGGTCACGTACATCGTGTTTACCGTGGTGGTGACCGAGTGGCGCACGCATTTCCGGCGCACCATGAACAATCTCGATTCCAAGCGCCAATACGCGCGCGATCGATTCGCTGATCAACTACGAAACCGTCAAATACTTCGGCAACGAGGACTTCGAGGCGCGCCGCTACGACGAAGGCTTGCAGGGCTACGAGACGGCCGCGGTGAAATCGCAGACTTCGCTGTCGCTGCTGAATACCGGGCAATCGCTGATCATCGCGGTGGCGGTGACGCTGATCCTGTGGCGCGCGACGCAAGGCGTGATCGACGGCAAGATGACGCTGGGCGACCTGGTGCTGGTGAATGCCTTCATGATCCAGCTGTACATTCCGCTCAACTTCCTCGGCGTGATCTACCGCGAGATCAAGCAGAGCCTGGCCGACATGGAACGCTTGTTCGCGCTGCTCGACCAGCACCGCGAAATCGCCGACGCGCCGCATGCGCGGCCGCTGGCGGTGCACGGTGCCGAAGTGAAATTCGCGCACGTCGATTTCAGCTACGAGCGCAAGCGGCAGATCCTGTTCGACGTCGATTTCACGATCGCCGCCGGCACCACCACCGCCGTGGTCGGCCATAGCGGCTCCGGCAAGTCGACCTTGTCGCGCCTGCTGTTCCGCTTCTATGACGTCGACGCCGGCGCGCATCACGATCGACGGCCAGGACTTGCGCGACGTCACCCAGGCCTCGCTGCGCAGCGCGATCGGCATCGTGCCGCAGGACACCGTGCTGTTCAACGACACGATCGAATACAACATCGGCTACGGCCAGCCCGGCGCCAGCAAGCAAGCCATCGTGGCCGCCGCCCGCGCCGCCTATATCCATGATTTCATCGAGTCGCTGCCGGACGGTTACCGGACCATGGTCGGCGAGCGCGGCCTGAAACTCTCGGGCGGCGAGAAGCAGCGGGTGGCGATCGCGCGCACCTTGCTGAAGAATCCGGCGCTGCTGATTTTCGACGAGGCGACTTCGGCGCTCGACTCGCAGGCGGAGCAGGCGATCCAGGCGCAATTGAAGGAGATCGCCAGGGACCGCACCACGCTGGTGATTGCGCACCGCTTGTCCACCATCGCCGACGCCGACCAGATTCTGGTGCTCGAACATGGCCGCATCGTCGAGCGCGGCACCCATGCGCAATTGCTGACCGCGGACGGCGTCTACGCGCAGATGTGGGCGCGCCAACAGGCCGGGCTCGACGAACCGGCTTCGGCGCCGCTCGAAGCGGAATTGGCCTCGCACACGGCTTGACGCAGGGGCGAGGGCCGGCCTTTGCAGCGGGCGCGGAACGCACTACCATAGCCAAATGGAAACCAAATGGCTGGAAGACTTCATCTCGTTGGCTGAGACGCACAGTTTTTCGCGTTCGGCCGAACTGCGCCACATCACGCAGCCGGCCTTTTCGCGCCGCATCCAGTCGCTCGAAGCCTGGCTCGGCGCCGACCTGATCGACCGCACCTCCTATCCCACCCGGCTGACGCCGGCCGGCGAAGTGTTCTACGAACAGGCGATCGAAATGCTGGGTCAGATCAGCAACGCGCGCGCCCTGCTGCGCGGCAAACGGCCGGCCACACACAGCGCCGTCGATTTTGCGGTGCCGCATACGCTGTCGCTGACCTATATGCCGAAATGGATCACCAGCCTGGAGAAAGGCTTCGGCAGCATCAATGCTCGTTTGATCGCGCTCAATGTGCACGATGCGGTGATGACTATGGTAGATGGCGGCTGCGACCTGCTGCTGTGCTATCACCATTCGCGCCAGCCGGTGCAGCTCGACGCCGGCCGCTACGACATGATCGTGCTCGGTAACGAATCCTTGCGGCCGTACGCGCGTTGTGACAAGAACGGCGTGCCGCATTTCGTGCTGCCGGGAACGCCGCAGGCGCCGCTGCCGTTTCTGTCCTATACCAGCAATGCCTATTTCGGCCGCATGGTGGAGCTGATTCTGGCCGATGCCAAAACGCCGCTGTATCTGGAAAAGCGCTACGAGACCGATATGGCCGAAGGCCTCAAGATGATGGCGCTGGAAGGGCATGGCATGGCGTTCCTGCCGGAATCGGCGGTGTCGCGCGAGGTCCGCAACAAGCAGCTGGCGCGCGCCGACGGCGGCCACCCGGAATGGGAATTCGAGCTGGAGATCCGCCTCTATCGCGAACGTCCGTCGGCGCAGCGGCCGGGCAAGCCGATCGTCGGCCGCCTGTGGGAATATCTGCAGCACAGTCTGAGCGGCGCAGACGAGGCCGGCCGCAAGCGCAAAGAAGGCACCGGCCGTCATTGAGCATTCGTCCACCTGGGAGCGGCGGAAAATAGTGGTTAGGGTGCCGTCGGCGGCAGCAGCAGCGGCAAAACGAGAAGCAGTCCTGTCAAGCGGATCGGCCGTTCCATTGCCATGAGACAACTATGCAATGCTGGCATAAAAACATGCTGACAAAGCATTGGATTTGCTGCGCCGCGTTGCAATAGGATTTGCCCCACCTTGCAACGCACCACTTATGTAATTGCCATTGAGGAGCACTTTCAGCATGTCGAGCCACCATGAAGTCCCGTCGTATCTCACCCCCACCAGCGTCGGTCCGTGGGGCGTCTATCTGGAGCAGATCGATCGCGTCACGCCCTACCTCGGTGCGCTGTCGCGCTGGGTCGAAACGCTGAAGCGCCCGAAACGGATTTTGATCGTCGACGTGCCGATCGAGCGCGACGACGGCAGCATTGCCCATTTCGAGGGTTACCGGGTGCAGCACAATACCTCGCGCGGACCGGGCAAGGGCGGCGTGCGTTTTCATCAGGACGTCACCCTGTCCGAAGTGATGGCGTTGGCGGCCTGGATGACGATCAAGAACGGCGCGGTCAACATGCCCTACGGCGGCGCCAAGGGCGGCATCCGGGTCGATCCGAAAACCCTGTCGCTGGCGGAACTGCAGCGCGTGACGCGCCGCTACACCAGCGAAATCGGCATCATCATCGGCCCCAACAAGGACATCCCGGCGCCCGACGTCAATACCAACGAGCAGGTCATGGCGTGGATGATGGACACCTATTCGATGAACCAGGGCAGCACCGCCTCCGGCGTCGTCACCGGCAAACCGATTTCGCTGGGCGGCAGCCTGGGGCGGCGCGAGGCGACCGGCCGCGGCGTGTTCGTGATCGGCTGCGAAGCGGCGGCCCGGCGCGGTCTCGAGATCAAGGGTGCGCGCGTCGCGGTGCAGGGCTTCGGCAACGTCGGCGGCGTCGCCGCGCGCCTGTTCGCCGAAGCCGGCGCCAAGATCGTCGCGGTCCAGGACCACGTGACCACCGTGGTCAACGAGGGCGGCCTGGATGCCGCCGCGCTGTTCGAACATGTGGGCCGCAACGGCAGCGTGCAGGGCTTCGCCGGCACCGAAGAGGTGACCGACCGCAGCAAGTTCTGGGGCATCGATTGCGATATCCTGATCCCGGCGGCGCTGGAGCAGCAGATCAACGAATCGAACGCCAACGACATCCGCGCCAAGATCATCTTAGAGGGCGCAAACGGTCCGACCACGCCCGAAGCCGACGACATCCTGACCGAGAAAGGGGTGCTGGTGGTGCCGGACGTGATCGCCAATGCCGGCGGCGTCACCGTCAGTTACTTCGAATGGGTGCAGGACTTCTCCAGTTTTTTCTGGACCGAAGACGAGATCAATCTGCGGCTGACCCGCATCATGCGCGAAGCCTTCGCCGCCGTCGCGCATCTGGCCGAAGAGAAAAAAGTCACGCTGCGCACCGCCGCCTTTATCGTCGCCTGCACGCGCGTGCTGCAGGCGCGCGAAATGCGCGGCTTGTATCCCTGAGCGCGGCGCTGCAAGCCACGGGGCGGCGCCTGCATGATGGCGCCGCCTCTCGTTCGTGCAACCGTTTCGACCCTTTGGAGCCGATATGACGATGCGATCAAACCGTGCCAGCTGGATGTCGTTCAAGCTCGCAGGCGCCATGGTGGGCGGCCTCTGGCTGCTGGCCGCGCCGGCGCAGGCCGGCGACACACTGGCAAAAATTCGCGATACGCAAACCATCACGGTTGCCTACCGCGAAGCCTCGATCCCGTTTTCGTATCTGGACCAGAACGGCAAGCCGGTCGGCTATGCGGTGGATCTGTGCCTGAAAGTGGTCGACGCGGTGCGGCGCGAGCTGAAACTGCCGCAGCTCAAGGTGGAATATCTGGCGGTGACTTCGACCAGCCGCATTCCGGCGATCGCCGAGGGCAAGGCCGACCTGGAATGCGGCTCGACCACCAATAACGCCGAGCGGCGCAAGCAGGTCGCGTTCACCATTCCGCATTTCATTGCCGCGGTGCGCATGGCGGTACGCGCCGACTCAGGCATCACCAACTGGTCCGGCCTGCGCGACAAGCGGGTCGTGACGACCAAGGGCACTACCACCGTCAAGCTGTTGACCGAGCGCGACAAGGTGCGGGCGCTGAATCTGAAGCTGCTGGAAGGGCGCGATCATGACGATTCGTTTGCAATGGTCGAAAAAGGCCAGGCGGAGGCATTCCCGATGGACGATGTCCTGCTGTACGGCCTGCGCGCCAGTGCCCGCGAGCCGGCCGCGTTCATGGTCGTCGGCGACCAGCTTTCCGCCGAGCCGTACGCCATCATGGTGCGTCGCGACGATCCCGCGTTCAAGGCGGTGGTCGATCGTGAAATGGCCCGCATCATCAACGATGGCGAATTCGTCAAGCTGTACGACAAATGGTTCAGGTCGCCATTGCCGTCGAAAAACATGATGAACATGAATATGCCGATGAATCATTTGTTGCGCGATACCTTACGTTTTCCGACTGATAAGGTTGGCGATTGATGGGGCATGATTTATATTGACTCACCTATGGAGGCAAACGAACCTGTCCGGGTAATGCGATTTGCGGCTGCCTAAGGGGAGTCGGAAAATACGTATTTTCTTAAACTTTGATTTTGATACACTTGGTAAATATTTACTTGGGAGACATTATGAAATTATCCAAATTCTTCGCAATTCTGATCGGCACCGGCGTGCTGGCTACCGCCGCACACGCACAGGAGCTGACCGGTACGCTGAAAAAAGTAAAAGACAGCGGAACCCTGACCCTGGGTGTGCGTGACTCCTCGATTCCGTTCTCCTATCTGGACGACAAGCAATCGTATCAAGGCTATTCGATCGATCTGTGCCTGAAGGCGGCCACCGCGATCCAGAAGAAGCTGGGCCTGACCGCACTCAACATCAAGATGGTGCCGGTGACGTCGGCGACCCGGATTCCGCTGATCGCCAACGGCACCATCGACATGTCCTGCGGCTCGGCCACCAATAACCTCGAGCGCCAGAAGCAGGTCTCGTTTGCGCCGACCATGTTCGTGACCGCCAATCGCCTGTTGGCCAAGAAATCGTCGAACATCAAGTCGCTGGACGACATGAAGGGCAAGACCATCGTCTCGACCTCCGGCACCTCCAACCTGAAACAGATCACGACGCTGAACGGCGAGCGTAATCTCGGCATGAATATCCTGACCGCCAAGGATCACGCCGAAGCCTTCCTGATGGTGGAAACCGGACGCGCGGTCGCGTTTGCCATGGACGATATCCTGCTGGCCTCGCTGGCCGCCAGCTCCAAGGCGCCGATCTGACTACGCGATCACTACGGAGGCACTGTCGGTGGAGCCATACGGCATCATCCTGCGCCGCGACGATCCGCAATTCAAAAAGGTGGTGGACGATGCATTGAGCGCGGTCTACAAGTCCGATGAAATCAATCGCATCTATGCCAAGTGGTTCCTGTCGCCGATTCCGCCGAAGGGCATCAACCTGAACGTGCCGATGAGCGCCGAGCTGAAAAAGGCCTTCGCGCATCCGACCGATTCGGGCGATCCGGCCGATTACGCGGTAGTTCCGACGGCGCAAAAAGACTCCACCAAGAAGTAACAGGGGTGATTCGACGGGAAGGCAAACGGGGGGCGCAAGCCTCCCGTTTTGTTTGAAGACAGGGAAATTGATGCGCCGCACAATGGGCCATCCAAACAGCAAAAGCCGAAGACTTCAGCAAGAGACGAGGGGACTATGAATTACAACTGGAACTGGCGCATTTTTTGGGAAATGTCCCCCGATGGCGCCGGCACCTATATGGATACGTTGCTGATGGGTCTCAAATGGACCCTTGCCACGGCCATCAGCGCCTGGATCATGGCCTTGATACTGGGAGCCGTGATCGGTACCCTGCGCACCGCGCCGAACCGCTGGGTGGTGCGCTTCGGCAATGCCTACGTCGAACTGTTCCGCAACATTCCGTTGCTGGTGCAAATGTTCCTGTGGTACTTCGTGCTGCCGGAACTGGTGCCGGTCGAGGCCGGCAACTGGCTCAAGTCGATGCCGCACGCCTCCTTCGTGACCGCCGTGGTGGCGCTCGGCTTTTTCACCTCGGCCCGGGTCGCGGTCCAGGTTTCCGCCGGCATTCAGGCCTTGTCGGGCGGCCAGAAAATGGCCGGCACCGCGCTTGGCCTCACGCTGCCGCAAACCTACCGCTTCGTGCTGCTGCCGATGGCGTTCCGCATCATCATCCCGGCGCTGACCAACGAGTTCGCCGCCATCATCAAGAACAGCTCGGTGGCGCTGACGATCGGCCTGGTGGAGTTGACGGCAGCGGCCAATTCGATGCGCGAGTTTTCGTTCCAGATCTTTGAAGCGTTCACTGCCGCCACCATCCTCTACCTCGTCATTTCGGCGATCGGGATCATGGTGTCCAACTGGATCGAGCGCAAGACCGCCGTGCCCGGCTTCATCACCGGCGCCAAGGCCAAAGCGGGAGGGCAGTGACCATGTTCGGTAATTTCGATTTCGACGTCATCGCGCGCTCATGGCAGTACCTGTTCATGACCGGCATGACGTTTACGCTGAAGCTCACCTTTTTTGCGATGGTGGGCGGCATCGTGCTCGGCACCTTGCTGGCGATGATGCGGCTGTCGAGCATCAAGCCCATCTACCTGGCGGCGACCGGCTACGTCAACCTGATCCGCTCGATCCCGCTGATCATGGTGATCTTCTGGTTCTATTTCCTGGTGCCCTACATCGGCGCCTGGATCGTCGGCTCGCCGGTGCCGCTGCAGGTCGGCGCGTTTACCTCGTCGCTGATCACTTTTACCTTGTTCGAGGCGGCGTATTACTGCGAGATCATGCGCTCCGGCATCCAGTCGATTCCGCGCGGCCAGGTCGCCGCCGGCCAGGCGCTCGGCATGAGCTACTGGCAGACGATGGGTAACATCGTGCTGCCGCAGGCGTTCCGCAACATGATCCCGGTGCTGCTGACGCAGACCATCGTGCTGTTCCAGGACGTCTCGCTGGTCTACGTATTGTCGATCACCGATTTCGTCGGCGCCGCCTCCAAGGTCGCGCAGCGCGACGGCCGCCTGGTCGAGATGTACCTGTTCGTCGCAGTGGTGTACTTCGTGCTGTGCTATGGGCTCTCGTATCTGGTCAAGCAGCTGCAGCAAAGGGTCGCCATCATTCGCTAGCGCCGCCGGCTTTCTGCTTTGAGGAGCGAAAGCCCGGCCTCACAAACCAGACACCAGAAACAGCATTCAGGAGCACAACATGATTGAACTCAAAGACGTCAGCAAATGGTATGGCAACTTCCAGGTCCTGACCGATTGCAGCACCCAGGTTTCGAAGGGCGACGTGGTGGTGGTATGCGGCCCGTCCGGCTCCGGCAAGTCGACGCTGATCAAGACCGTCAACGGCCTCGAACCGTTCCAGAAAGGCGAGATCGTGGTCGACGGCATTTCGGTCGGCAGCCCCAAGACCAATTTGTCGAAACTGCGCGCGCGCATCGGCATGGTGTTCCAGAACTTCGAATTGTTCCCGCACCTGTCGATCCGCGAAAACCTGACCATCGGCCAGATCAAGGTGCTGGGCCGCAGCAAGGAGGAGGCCACTGAAAAGGGGTTGAAATACCTCGACCGGGTCGGCCTGATCGCGCAGAAGGACAAGTTTCCCGGCCAGCTGTCGGGCGGCCAGCAGCAGCGGGTGGCGATCGCGCGCGCGCTGTCGATGGACCCGATCGCCATGCTGTTCGACGAGCCGACTTCGGCGCTCGATCCGGAAATGATCAACGAGGTGCTGGACGTCATGGTCGGCCTGGCGCAGGACGGCATGACGATGATGGTGGTCACGCACGAGATGGGCTTCGCCAAAAAGGTGGCGAGCCATGTGGTGTTCATGGACCAGGGCCGGATCGTCGAGGATTGCACCAAGGATGAATTCTTCAACACCCAGCGTTCCGACCGCGCGCGCGACTTCCTGGCGAAGATCATTCACTGAGTTGGTGGCAGCGCCGCAAAGCCGCTCCGGTTTCGCCGGGGCGGTTTTTTTATGGCAGGCGGCAGCGCGGATTTGCCGGCATGTGCCTACTCTGCTGCAGCCATATACTCCCTATGTAATGGTTAAATTCCGGAGGTGTTATGGTGATTTTTTCAATATACTCCCATATTCATTAATGGCGGCGCGGGCAGGGAGGTGTACTGTTTGCGCCGCCGGCCGGCTTGTCTGTCATCCTGCCCGAGGCGGCGGGGAAGCAGCGGCTTTGCGGCCGTTGACTGGCGGAAACTGCCTGCGCGAAGAGCGCCGTAGCGCTGCCGGTATCCGGCCCCGGGCTGCCGCAACGACCAGGCGTGCCCTCTCGTTGGCAGCCGCTGACGATGGCGGATCGCCTTGCAGGGCACGGCCGCAGGCCAGTCGTTCCTGCGGCACCCGCTATCAGCCACCAGAGGGCGCGGCGCCTGGCCGCTCCCCGTGCCGAGCCGCCCGCCACATGGCAAGCATGCCGGGTGCCACGGCCATTCCGGGACGCAACCCCGTCTCAATTGCGGGTCTTCGGCTGGTGCCGCTTGCCGCCGACGCTACGGTAAAATTGGCGTCTTCACATTGCCGGATTTCCCATGCCACACTCAGTAGCCTCCAGCTTGACCATCACTCGCCCGGACGACTGGCATCTGCATCTGCGCGACGGCGCCATGCTATCCGCGGTCCTGCCGCACAGCGCCCGCCAGTTCGCGCGAGCGATCGTGATGCCGAACCTGAAGCCGCCAGTCACCGACACCGCGCAGGCCGTCGCCTATCGCGCGCGGATTCTGGCGGCGTTGCCGGTCGGGATGCAGTTCGAACCCTTGATGACGCTGTACCTGACCGACAACACGCCGCCCGATGAAATCCGCCGCGCACAGGGCAGCGGTGTGGTGCATGGGGTGAAGCTCTATCCGGCCGGCGCCACCACCAATTCCGACGCCGGCGTGACCGACTTGAGCAAGTGCTACCCCACCCTGGAAGTGATGCAGGAACTGGGCATGCCGCTGCTGGTGCATGGCGAGGTGACCGACCCGGCGGTCGACGTATTCGACCGCGAAGCCGTATTCATCGAGCGCGTACTGGAGCCGTTGCGGCGCGCGCTGCCGGCGTTGAAGATCGTGTTCGAGCACATCACCACGCGCGAGGCGGCGCAATACGTCAGCGCGGCCGACGACGCCGTCGCCGCCACCGTCACCGCGCATCACCTGCTGTATAACCGCAACGACATCTTCAAGGGCGGCATCCGTCCCCACTATTACTGCCTGCCGATTCTCAAGCGCGAGCAGCACCGGCAGGCCCTGCTGGCGGCCGCGACTTCCGGCAGCGGCAAGTTCTTTCTCGGCACCGATTCGGCGCCACATCCGAAAGGCGCCAAGGAGCACGCCTGCGGCTGCGCCGGCTGCTACACCGCGCTGCACGCGATGGAGCTGTACGCCCAGGCGTTCGAGTCGGCCGGCGCGCTGGAGCGGCTGGAGGCGTTTGCCAGCCTCAACGGCCCGGCCTTCTACGGTTTGCCACGCAATAGCGGCAGTATCACGCTGCAACGACAGGCATGGACCTTGCCCGCCGAACTGCCGTTGGCGGAGGGGGCGATCGTACCGTTGAACGGCGGCGAAACATTGAACTGGAAACTGGTTTGACCCGAACCGCCGCAGCACGGTATCGCCGTCTTCCTGTGGCGCTTGCCCGATAGCGCTATGCAGGCCGACCGCCGACCGCCGACCGCCGACCGCCGGCTGCTTGCGGCGGTGGCCTGCTTTCTGCCCCTGGCCGCCCCGGATCCTCGGTCGAAAAATTACTCGAGCGCTTTTATGTAGAGCCTTGCGGCGCGGCGGCAAAATCCGGCGGCGGCCGCCCCCGTCGTCCAAGCCCGGTTCAAGCGCGGCGAGCCGCCTGGGCGTGCCGCCAACCCGCGGCTGGCGGCTTAGCCTTCGCCAAGGCGACTGCGATACCCGTGAAGTGAGCAATTGTTTCATGGAGTATATGAAAAAACTCGTTTATTTTTCTCCGATATTGAGCCTCATGTATGGGAGTATATTGTTTCAACCATGCCAGACCCTAGCTCCACCGAGAGCATGAGCCTCTTCCATACACTGGATTGGAGCCGACCCTGGTACGCCGCGGTGCGCGCTTGGGGCCGGCAGCTGGCGCAGGCCGAGGACTGGCGCCTCGCATTGAACAGCGAGGCCTCTCGGCAACAGCTGCGCAATCACCGCGATTTGCCGCTGTCGTTCGTGCCGCAGCAGGCGCTGCCCGACGGCGTTCCCTACGAAGCTTTCATCAGCGCCTGCGGCCAGGTGCCGACGCGCGACAACCTGCACGATTTTTTCAATGCACTGGTGTGGTTGACGTTTCCCCGCATCAAGAGCCGCCTGAATGCCTTGCAGGCCGCCGAAATTGCCCGTGCGGCTAGCCTCGCCACACCCTTCAAGTCGCGCGGATCGACGCGCGATGCGGCAACCCTATTCGATGAAAATGCGGCGCTGGTGGTCTTGCGCGAAGGCGTGCGCGGGAGCGAGATGGCGCAAGCACTGCGCAATCATCAATGGCGGCACGTATTTGTCGACGAGGCGGCGATGTTCGGGCGTGACTGCCGGGTCGTGCTGTTCGGTCATGCATTGATGGAAAAACTGGCAACTCCATACAAGGCCATCACTGGCCATGGCTGGCTGCTGACCGCCGGCGAAGAGTTTTTTGCCATGTCTTCGACTGAGCAAAACCTCTGGATCGATGCCGCCGTGGCGCGTCAATTGGATGCCGGCTTGAGTCCCGCTCACTTCACGCCGCTGCCGATTTTGGGCGTGCCGGGATGGTGGGAACAGCAGGATGAAGGGTTCTATGCCGATACGGGCGTGTTCCGGCCGAAGCGGAATCGCATCATTCGCGCATGAATCTCGCGGCTCCACGCGGCGGCATCGATGCCCCGGGATAGCGGTGGCGTCTTGTACCGAAAGCGCTGAAACGAAAAAGGCACCCGAAGGTGCCTTTTTCAATTCCGCATTCAAATCCGTGCGGAGCCTAGCCCCGCCCGTGATCAGAACTTGTGGCGGACACCAACGGTGAACGCATTGGAGTTCTCCCCCAGCCGCGGTGCCGAACCAGCACCACCGCTCGATGCGTCGCCGACCGGAATGTTGGCGCCGGCATCGTTGTTGATGCGGCCATAGGCCGTATAGAGGTTGGTGCGCTTGGACAGGGCGTAGGTGTAGCCGATTGCCAACTGCTTGGCGCCGGCATTGCCTGCTGCGGAACGGTCTTGCTTCCTGATGTACGAAGCCAGTACCGTGCCGCCACCGACCGGTGCGGATACGCCGATCATATAGTCGCGGAAATCGGTGTTGAAGTCGTCTTTTTCGGTCTCGAAAGCGGCGTGCAGCTTGGCCACGCCGAAATCATAGGTACCGCCCAACAAGGTCAGCTTGAGCTTGTTTTCGAGGACGGTCGCGCTCGGAACGTTATTGGTGTTGTCGTGGGCCAAAACCACATTCACCGGGCCATTCGCATATCCCACCGACAAACCGATGCTGCGGCCGGCGGAAGTGTTGCCTGCCACTTCACCCAGGCCGTACAGGACGCTGGCGGAGAAGCCGCTCAGGTTCGGCGTGCTGTAGGTGATCGCATTGTTGGTACGCACGTTGGACGGGTTCATCAACTGAGTAGTGGTGCCGGGCAGACCGGTCTCAAACGGATCGATCGAGTCCAGGGCGATAAACAGCGGCGTGTATTGACGGCCGAGGGCAACTGCGCCGAAGCCACCCGACAGGCCAACCCATGCTTGACGACCGAATAGTGCGCCTTGACGGCTGGTGCCATCGTCGAGGTTGAAGCCGCTTTCGATCTGGAAGTTTGCCTTCAGGCCGCCACCGAGATCTTCCGTGCCTTTGAAGCCCAGACGGTTACCGGACTGCACGCCGGTTGCCAGTTTCAGGATGGAGCCATTGGCGCCGCCCGACTCGGCAGTGATGCCGGCATCGACGACACCATATACGGTGACATTGGTTTGAGCGGATGCGGCACCTGCAAATGCGCCCAGAACGGCAAGCGCGAGTAGCGATTTTTTCATTGGATAATCCTCGTGAGTTATCGAAATATAGTGATATTGCTTGTGACAAGATCCGTGGCCCCACCGGCCCTGCCTAAAACAAACTTCTCATCGATTGATGAAGAAGATGGTAAGTATTACATCAGACCTGCTATTCAAAAACAAAAGGAATCTATGGTTCCGTGCCCTAAATTCGAGCTTTCGTCGCATATTTGCAACATGTAAATTTTTCAGGAATTCGCGCACCGGATTATGAAATGTGGAAGAGACATTCCACAATTTGACGGGACATTGGTAGCTAAGCGTCCGACCGATTTTGGCAGGCCTTTATGGCAAGGAGTGCTCTGGCTTGTCAGCTCCCATAATAAAAAACGGACCCACACGTGGGTCCGTTCAGCCAGTTAAAGCTGCTTAGATAGCGGTGCAGTCAAATCCGCTATCAGGCTGCTTAGAACAGGTGGTTGATACCAACCGAAACACCGGTCGTGGTGGTTTGATTGGTCGTGCCAGGAACGCGCAGCGAGCCTTCGTACTTCGAATTGTCGATGTCGGCATAGAAGTTCGTGCGCTTCGACAATGCATAGGTAGCACCTACGATGAACAGCTTGCGCTTGCCATCGACGCCTGCTGCTGCCGTGGCCTTGGTTTCGTAGTATGCGGCGCTCAGAGCTGCTGCCGGCGTGATGTTGTAGCTACCGCCCAACCACCAGTCTTTTTGACGGGTATCGACAGCGCCGACGACATTTTGCTTGAGGTCAGCATAGCCGAGCGCGACGCGGAACGGGCCGGTTGCATAGGCGCCACCAACGGTCCAGTTGTTCAGGGTTTGATCCTGGGTCGGGCCGCGCTTGCCAGTCGTGTAAGCAGCGCCGACGCTGAACGGGCCGCCAGCGTAGCTGGCACCGATTGCCTGGGTGGAGTTGTTGCCGGTGCTGCCAGCAACTTCGCCCAGAGCGTATTCAGCGCGAACCGTCACGCCACCGAAGGTGCCGGAGTACTGGATATCGTTGTCCAGACGGGTCAAGCCGCCTTGGCCAGCCAGCGGGATGATGCCGGTGTACTTGTAGCTGAACGGATCGTAAGCGCCGATCGTTCTGAAGTTGACCGAGTATTGACGGCCCAGATCGACCGAACCCCAGGCGCCACCGATACCGACCGAAGCGGTACGATTGAACAGGCGGTTGGTAGCGTTATCCAGCGCGCCGGTGCCGGTGTTGAAGCCGGTTTCCAGGTTGAAGTGTGCATTCAGTCCACCGCCCAGATCTTCAACGCCACGGAAGCCGATACGGTTGGAATTGTAGGTGCCGTTCGAACCCATCGTCAGGCGGCTGTTGCCGGCATCGTTAACGTTGGTTTGATTGCGAATGCCGCCATCAAACGAACCATAGATAGTGATGCTGGTTTGTGCAGACGCAGCACCTGCGAAGGCGCCCAGTACTGCCAGTGCGAGAAGCGATTTTTTCATTGAAGATTCTCCAAAAGTTGTCGTGCTAAGATTTATATGTTGCATTCAGCAAGGTCACTAGTGATAACGTCCCTGCCGACACTTCCGAACCGGTGGATCAAGAAGCTAGCCTTCATTTCATCAAAGAACGGTCGCAAGAGCAAAGAGAATTGGCCTTTCGAAACAATATCCATACGGCTTTGTGGCATTTCCGCAACAATTCTCCCTTTCAATGGAATCTTGGTAATTTTGATGCCTTCACTCAACAACATCGTTTCCGATACCTTTATTGCTGGAGTGGACCGCGCCTTGCGTACGGTTATGGGAGTTGCCGTGCCGTCAAGGCCGAATCCGGGACAGCATGCCGCTGATGGGCTACTGAGTGCGGCGGAGCAGCGCCATAGCGCAGGCCTCATGCGCGTCAACCATGTTGGCGAGGTGTGCGCCCAGGCTTTGTATGATGCTCAGGGGCAATTCTCCAGCAATGAGCGCTTACGCCAACAATTCGCTCTGGCAGCGCGGGAAGAGGAAGATCATCTGGCGTGGACCGCGGAACGCTTGCGTGAATTGAATTCCCGTCCGAGCCTGTTAAATCCACTGTGGTATGCGGGAGCCTATGCGCTGGGCGCGCTCGCTGCCAAGTTGGGCGACGCCCGCAGCCTTGGATTTGTGGTGGAAACGGAGCGCCAGGTCGAAGCGCATCTGGCCAGTCACTTGGAAAAGTTGCCGGTGCAGGATGCCAAGTCGCGCGCAATCGTGGCGCAAATGGTAACGGACGAAGTGGCGCATGGCGAGGCGGCCCATTCGCTGGGAGCGGCCGAAACGCCATGGCCGGCGCGCGGCGCAATGCGGGCAATGGCGCGGGCGATGACGACGGTTGCCTATTATTTATAAGGCAGGCAAGAAATTACCCGTTTTGCCATGGATGGTCAGGACGTTCGGCCAAGGCTATAGCCGTCCGTCGAAGTATGTGCGCGCCCCCGCGAGTTAAAAAAACGGCCCCGGAAGCGGGGCCGTTTGGTCGGTCGGACTTTATGTGGCGGAGAGCAACAATAAATACGCCCTCAAATGCCTTAGAACAGGTGGTTGATGCCGATCGAGACGCCGGTTTGGTTGGGACTGTTCGCCGCGTTGTTATAACGGGCATTGTCGATGTCCGCATAAAAGTTGGTGCGCTTCGATAATGCATAGGTAGCACCCACGATGAACAATTTGCGCTTGTCGTCATTGGTGAGTGCCACCGTATTGGTTCCGGAAATACCCGTGGTTTGATAGTAAGCCACGCTCAGGGCAGCGGCTGGGGTAAGCTGGTAGCTGCCGCCCAGCCACCAGTCTTTGGTGCGCTGCTGGCCGCCTGCCGTCAAATCCTGTTTGAAGTCGGCATAACCAAGCGCGACGCGGAACGGGCCGGTGGCATAGGTGCCGCCGACCGTCCAGTTCTTCATGGTTTGATCGAGAGGTGCGCCTGCCAGCGCCGAGCCGGCACGTTTGCCCGTCGTGTAGGCGGCGCCGACGAGGAAGGGGCCGCCGGTGTAGTTGAGGCCGATGGCTTCAGTGGCGTTGTTGCCGGTACTGCCGGCGACTTCGCCCAGGGCGTATTCGGCGCTCAAGCCTATACCTGCGAATTTGCCGGTGTACTTGACGTCGTTGTCCAGGCGATTGATGCCGCCCTGGGTCGCCAGCGGAATGATGCCGGTATATTTATATTGGAACGGATCGTACAGGGCGATCGTCTGGTAGTTGATCGAGTATTGGCGACCCAGGTCCAAGGCGCCCCATGCCCCGCCTAATCCGACCGAGGCAGTACGATTGAACAACCGATTATTGGTGTTGTCCAGGGTGCCGGTGCCGGTATTGAAGCCGGTTTCCAGCTGAAAGTGTGCATTCAGGCCGCCGCCCAAGTCTTCGATGCCTTTGAAGCCAAGGCGGTTTGAATTGTAGGTGCCATTCGAGCCCACGCTCAGCCGGCTGCCAGCCGGAGTGGCGTTGGTTTGATTGCGGATGCCGCCGTCAAACGAGCCATAAATGGTGATGCTGGTTTGCGCCGATGCGGCACCTGCGAAAGCGCCTAGTACTGCCAATGGGAGTAGCGATCTTTTCATTGAAAATTCTCCAGAAGTTGTCGTACCAAGATTTCATCAGGCTCATATTGTGATGACCTCGTGTCTTCACTTGCAGGCCCTTGGGTAAGAATCGAAAGGTCGACAGGCTGCTGGAATGCCCGCATGCATCGCTCGACAAGTCCGCATTGCTCTGAAGATGCGGAAGTCCTTCGCTTATTTTTGCGGGGAAGTGATGCAAAAAACGTTATTCATTCACGGATTTGATCAGGCATTTCAGTAGTGTGTCTGGATCCATTCCATCAAAGATTGGCCGCAAGAGCAAAAAAAACCGCTATTTTTGAAAAAATTCTGGAAAATTCGTCGCAATCGCACAACAAAATACATTTTTATTGATGACAAGAAAATTAATTTGGTGTATGTGCGGAAATTTCCGGCGGTTCTATTTCTTCGTTGCACTAATGCAGCCTCCTATTCCGTGGTTTTCATGGCGCGTGGATAGTTCGATCGCTGACTGCGAGGAGGCAGTCAGGAAGGGGGCGGGCGGGGAGGGAGAAGTGCCGCTACCAATGCATCAGGCAATTATTGGTTGTCCTTGATCGATAGCGATGGAGGAGCTTATATGCTCCCCATGGCAAGACGGTATTCAATATAGCGGATTGCGCGCTTATTTGACGGGAAAGATGGCGGGCACGGAAAAGGCCGGTCAGGCATGGGAATCAGGCTGATGCCAGTGCATTCCGCAGTCATTCAATGGTGGTGACTCCATCGCCTGCTGCTAGGTCGTCAAGGATCTCAAAAGTAATGGGTAATGGCTGCGGTTTTTTCCAGCATGATTGATGCGGAGCAATATTTTTCATGCGACAGCTTGATGGCGCGCTCTACCAGATTTGCTTTTAAGTTGCGGCCCCGCACGATGAAATGAAAATTAATGTGGGTGAATACTTTTGGATCGGTCGGGGCGCGTTCGGACGTCAGTGTGACGTCGCAGCCGCGAATGTCCTGCCGGCTCTTGCGTAGAATCAGTACGACGTCGTAGGCGGTGCAGCCGCCGGTACCGGCGAGCACGACTTCCATGGGGCGGGGAGCCAGATTGCGGCCGCCGCCTTCCGGTGCGCCGTCCATGACCAAGGCGTGGCCAGAACCGGTTTCGGCCAAAAATGTCATGCCGGATGTTCCGGCCCAACGTACTGTGCATTCCATTGCTTTGCTCGCTTGTATTAAGAGGTGGCGATATTGTAACGCCGGCGTTTCGCCGTCTCGAGGAATGTTAATTTTGGCGGAGAGCTCGCGCCGTAACTAAGAATTGAAATGCTGCGAAGCAGCATTTTGTATATTGCGGCACATATCCCGTAATACGAAATTAAATCATAAGTTATTGAAAACAATATATTTTATTCCTCATCCTGTTCTCGGATAATTCTTGCTTTAAACGGAATGGCTAAATTCAAATCATTTACCTTGCGTCGCACAATGTTTCGGATATAATGAATTCAACGGATGTCGACGCAAACATCGCGAAACATTCGTTCCGTGTCTCCTCCACCCTCCTCCTAGGTGTGGATTTAAGCCCGAAGCCGATTGCTTCGGGTTTTTTTTATTTTTCTCGGTATTCTCTTGATTTTTGCGGAAATTTGACGGTCTGTCGCCAAAACCGCTATAATTGCCGGCTTTCCGTGCGCTCAGGGAAGACATGTACAAGGCAGAGTCCGCAAAGCGCCGTCACGGCGAGTGAGCGGAACCACCGATTTGAGCGAATTCATTTAATAGAAAGTCATCATGAAAACCTTTTCCGCCAAAGGCCACGAGGTCAAGCGCGACTGGTTCGTGATTGACGCGACGGACAAAGTCCTCGGACGTGTTGCCAGCGAAGTGGCACTCCGACTGCGCGGCAAGCACAAACCGGAATTTACTCCGCACGTCGATACCGGCGATTTCATCGTCGTCGTCAATGCGGGCAAACTGCGCGTGACCGGCAACAAGTCGCTCGACAAGACCTATTACCGCCACTCGACCTATCCGGGCGGTATCTATGCCACCAATTTCGAGAAAATGCAGCAGCGTTTTCCCGGTCGCGCGCTGGAAAAAGCGGTCAAGGGCATGTTGCCCAAGGGCCCACTGGGCTACGCGATGATCAAGAAGCTGAAGGTGTATGCCGATGGTTCGCATCCGCACGCCGCGCAGCAGCCCAAAGCACTCGAACTCTAAGGAACAGACATGATCGGTAACTACAATTACGGAACCGGCCGTCGCAAGAGTGCAGTGGCGCGCGTGTTCATCAAATCCGGCTCGGGCCAGATCGTCGTCAACGGCAAGCCTGCCGCCGAATATTTTTCGCGCGAAACCGGCCTGATGGTGATCCGTCAACCGCTGGAACTGACCAACAACGTCGAAACCTTCGACATCATGGTCAACGTCCATGGCGGCGGCGAATCCGGCCAGGCCGGCGCGGTGCGCCACGGCATCACGCGCGCGCTGATCGACTACGACGCGACGCTGAAGCCAGAGCTGTCGAAGGCCGGCTTCGTCACGCGCGATGCGCGCGAAGTCGAGCGCAAGAAGGTCGGTTTGCGCAAGGCACGTCGCGCCAAGCAGTTCTCCAAGCGCTAATCCGCGGCAGCAAGACCTTGCTGCGGCTTTATGCATCGGTGCGGCCTGCCGGCCGTGCCGGGATGCCATGTTTTTTCGGGCATTCCGCCTGAAGTCGCACATCGCCCCGAATGCCGGGCACCGAAGAACCGCCGGGTTTGCACTCGGCGGTTTTTTGCTTTTTTCGCTCCTGCTAAAATGCACGCATGCATAGCGTGCCGAGGAAAATCATGATCAAAGTCGGAATCGTAGGCGGCACGGGCTATACCGGTGTCGAATTGCTGCGCCTGTTGGCGACCCACCCGGAAGTCGAATTGGTCGCAGTGACTTCGCGCAAGGAAGACGGCATGCCGATCGCCGACATGTTTCCCTCGCTGCGGGGACGCGTGAGCCTGGCCTTTTCCAGCCCCGACAAGGCGCGCCTCGCCGATTGCGACGTCGTGTTCTTCGCCACACCACACGGCGTGGCGATGGCGCAGGCCCCCGAATTGCTGGCGGCGGGCGTCAAGGTTATCGACCTGGCGGCCGACTTTCGCCTGCAGGATGCCGCCGTCTTTGAAAAATGGTACGGCATGCCGCATGCCTGTCCGGAACTGTTGAAGGAGGCAGTGTATGGGCTGCCCGAAGTCAATCGTGCGGCGATCGAGCAGGCGCGCCTGATCGGCCTGCCGGGCTGCTATCCGACCTCGATGCAGCTGGGTTTCGCGCCGCTGCTGGCGCAAGGCCGGGCGCTGGTGCAGGAGGGCAGCCTGATCGCCGATTGCAAGTCGGGCGTGTCCGGCGCCGGCCGCAAGGCCGAAATTCCGACCCTGATGGCGGAGGCCTCCGACAACTTCAAGGCGTACGGCGTCAAGGGCCACCGCCATTTGCCGGAAACCGTGCAGGGCCTGCAGGCGATCGCCGGCGCCGACCCGGAACGCAGGATCGGCCTGACCTTCGTGCCGCATCTGGTGCCGATGATCCGCGGCATCCATTCGACGCTGTATGCGACCATCCTGCCGCAGGCGCGCGACACCGATTTCCAGGCCTTGTACGAGAATCATTTCAAGGACTGCAATTTCGTCGACGTGATGCCGTCTGGCAGCCATCCGGAAACCCGTTCGGTCCGCGCCTCGAACATGCTGCGCATCGCCGTGCACCGGCCGGGCAACGGCGATCTGCTGGTGATCCTGGTGGTCGAGGACAATCTGGTCAAGGGCGCGGCGGGGCAGGGCGTGCAGTGCATGAACATCATGTTCGGCCTGGACGAAACCACCGGCCTCACGCACGTGCCGGTGTCGCCCTAGGCGGCCTCCGATGCGAACGCGGCGGCAAATCTCGTGAGATACGGCCTGCGACGGCGCCCGGTGGCAGACGCACCGCGCCTGACCATCCGCAACCGGATTTCGTGGCCCTTGAAAGCCGTGCTGGTTGCACTGCTGCTGGCGCTGGCGGCGACGATCGGGGTCTGGGCATATCAAATGGGGCGCGACTTTTCCGGTCTTGATCCGCAGGCGCTCGAGCGCCAAGTGGCGGCGCTGACCCAGCAGGTCCGCAGCCTGCAGCTCGAACGCGACCGCTTGCGCAGCAGCACCGATTCGGCGGAAAGCACGATCAGCATCGAACGTTCGGCACAGCAACAATTAGTGGCGCAGATCAAGACGCTGGAAGCGGAAAATGCCAAACTGAAAGAAGATTTGGCGTTTTTCGAAAGTATGTTGCCGCGTGGCACTGGGACGCAGGACGTGGCGATCCAGCGGCTCGAGGCCGAACTGGAGGCGCCCAATCAGTTGCGCTATCGGCTCCTGGTGCGTCAAGGCGTACGCGGCCGCAACTTCAGCGGCAGCCTGCAACTGGCCTTGACGGTGGTGCAGCATGGCGTCAGCACGGTATTGCTGTTTCCGCAGAACGACTGCGGCCGAGGCCGACAAGTACAAACTCGAATTCAAGTATTATCAGCGCATGGAAGGCGTGCTGACGGTACCCGAAGGCGCCGTGATCAAGGCGGTGCAGGCGCGCGTACTGGAGAAGGGCAAGGTACGCGTCCAGCAGTCGATCAATATGTAAAGGAGGTCCCATGTTTGGGCGCAAATCCCGCGACACCATCGACAGCCTGATCGGCGGTTCGACCAGCATCGAAGGCAATCTCCGTTTTCGCGGCGGACTGCGGCTGGATGGCCAGGTCAAGGGCAACATCGTTGCCGAATCGGGCGAATCCAGCATGCTGGTGATTTCGGAGCAGGCCCGGGTGGAAGGCGAAGTGCGGGCCACGCATGTGATCGTCAACGGCCAGATCGTCGGCACGGTATATTCGGGCGAGCTGCTTGAATTGCAGCCGAACGCCCGCATAACCGGTGATGTCTATTACAAGGCGCTGGAAATGCATGGCGGTGCCCAGGTGTCGGGAAAGCTGACGCACGACCAGGGCGAAGAACCGCTGCTGAAGCTGGCGGCCTCCAGTCCAAGCCCGAAAGCCGGTTGAAGACTATAATTTCATCATTGAATTACCTAGCAGGAGTTGAAAATGAATGCTGTTGCCGAAACCCAAGATGTGATGCCGGCCCCGATCGTCTTCACCGATAGCGCGGCCACCAAGGTGGCGCAGCTGATCGAGGAAGAGGGCAATCCGGATTTGAAGCTGCGCGTATTCGTCCAGGGCGGCGGCTGTTCCGGTTTCCAGTACGGCTTTACCTTCGACGAAATCGTCAACGAAGACGACACCACGATGGTCAAGAATGGCGTGCAGCTGTTGATCGACTCGATGAGCTATCAATACCTGGTCGGCGCCGAGATCGACTACAAGGACGATCTGGAAGGTGCGCAGTTCGTCATCAAGAATCCCGGCGCAACCTCGACCTGCGGCTGCGGTTCCTCGTTTTCGGTGTAAATCCGCCGAACCCCAAAAAAGGACGCTCAGGCGTCCTTTTTTCATGCCTGAAAAATCAACATGCCGGGCTCTGTCGCAGTGGGCTGCTAAACCGTGCGCGTCGCGCTATCCGGCCGGAGGCGAGAGGATCGGGAAGCCGTTTTGAGCCGGTCGTCCCGCGCAGGCGGGGATGCATGCAGTCCCCTCGCGGACATTTTCCCGCCACGCCGCCGGGCTTCCGCCTGCGCCGGAGCGCCATAGGGAAAAGGAGGGTGCGCCAAACCGCATGATTAAAGCGGGAGACGGTGGCCGGCGCGGCTGCGCCCTTCACTCTGGTCTAGCAAAATTCTTGGGAGTATGCCCTTAAATTGGCATATTCCGGGCTATTTCAGGGCGTCTCCAAAAATACTCCGCCTGCCCCGGGAGCGGCCATCGTGCCGGTCCTGTCCCCGTTTTTTCAGTGCGCCGGATACAGCGCGCCCAGGATGCGCGGCCCGCTGGCGCCGGTGACTGCGGCCAGATTGCCCGGCTGACGGCTATCGAAGCGATGTGCCAGCCAGGCGAAGGCCAGCGCTTCCACATGATCCGGCGCCACTCCCAATTCGGCGGTGGTCGTCACCTTGGCCGGATGCCCGAGGGCATCGAGCGCCGCCGCCAGTTGCCGCAGCAGATGGCGGTTATAGGCGCCGCCGCCGCAGACATAGACGGTTTGCGCATCGGCTGCGTGCGCCGCGATCGCTTCGGCAATGGTGCTGGCGGTGAATGCCGCCAGCGTGGCCTGGACGTCGGCCGCGGCGGCCTGCGGAAAGGCGGCCAGCCTGGCGTCCAGCCAACCGGCATGGAACAGGTCGCGTCCGGTGCTCTTGGGCGGCGGCAGTGCGAAAAAAGGCTCGTCGCGCAGGCGCTGCAGTAGGGCCGGCAGCACGCGGCCGCTGGCGGCCCAGGCGCCGTCGGCATCGTAGCGTTGCTGGCGCTGGCGCATGGTCCAGGCGTCCATCAGCACATTGCCGGGGCCGGTGTCGAAGCCGGTGACCGCGGCTGCGCTCGTACTGCCGGGCAGGATGCTGATGTTGGCGATGCCGCCGATATTGAGCACCACGCGCGCCGCCGCATGGCCGAACACCGCCTGGTGAAACGCCGGCACCAGCGGCGCGCCCTGGCCGCCGGCCGCCACGTCGCGGCTGCGGAAGTCGGCGATGACGTCGATGCCGGTCAATTCGGCCAGCAGCGCCGGCTGATTGGTCTGGCGGGTATAGCCGAGTTCCGGCCGGTGGCGGATGGTCTGGCCGTGCACGCCGAGCGCGCGCACTTGCGCCGGCTGCAGTTGCGCCCGTTGCAGCAGGTCCTGCACCGCCGCCGCATACAGCCGCGCCAGCGCGATCGACGCCATCGCTTCGCGATGGATTTCATCCGGGCCGGCGGATTGCAGCGCCAGCAAGGCGTCGCGCAAGTCGGCGGCAAAGGGCAGGTGAACGGTGGCGAGGGTGGTGATGGTGGCCGGACCGGGACCGGAGGGTGGAAATGCGGCCAGCACCCCGTCCACGCCATCCAGGCTGGTGCCCGACATCAGGCCGATGAAAAGCGGATGGGCTGGCGCTGCTATGGACATGTGAAAACCGTGGAAAACCGTAGTTTATGCCGGGCCGCTGGGGCGCCGCCGTACGGGAATGGCAGACCGATTCAGCGGCCGCTTGGCATTCAGCGCGCGGCCAGCTTGGCGCCGCCGTCCATCCCTTGCAGCAAGGCGAAGCGGTGCGTCATCTCGGCCGCCACCAGGCGGAAGCGCTGCAGCTGCGCGCCGGCCAGTGGCTGGGCAGTCGGCAGATCTATCGACATCGGGTCGCGGGCCACATTGTTGACGCGGAATTCATAGTGCAAGTGAGGGCCGGTGGACCAGCCGGTACTGCCGACATAGCCAATCAATTCGCCCTGGCTGACTTTGGTACCTTTGCGCAATCCCTTGGCAAAGCGGCTCATGTGCGCATAGGCTGTCGAATAATTGGACCAGTGCTTGATCTCGACGAAATTGCCATAACCGCCCCGCACGCCGACGAAGTTGACCACGCCATCGGCGGCGGCGCGGATCGGGGTGCCGGCAGCTGCGGCGAAATCGACGCCGGCGTGACGTTTCCATTGGCCTGAAATCGGATGTTTGCGCATCGAAAAACCAGATGAGATTCGGGAAAATTCCAGCGGCGACTTGAGAAAGGCCTTTTTCAGCGACTTGCCATCGAAGCCGTAGTAGCCACCGCCCTGGGCGCTGCCCGGCTCGTCGAACCAGACCGACTGATAGGTCTTGCCGTCGTTGATGAATTCCGCCGCCAGCACGCGGCCGGCGCGTACCAGCTCGCCGCCTTGCCATAGGGTTTCGTAGACGACATTGAAACGGTCGCCGCGCCGCAGGTCGGAGCCGAAGTCGATGTCGGTGGAGAACATCTCGACCAGCTGGATCGCCACATTGTCGGGGATCTGGGCGGCGTCGGTGGCGGCAAACAGTGAAGACTTGATGTCGCCGGAGCGCATTTCCACTCGTCGTTCCAGGTCGGCGGCGGCTTCAAATGCCTTGAAGCCATCGCCGTCACGCCGTACCACGAGATTCTTGGCCGGATTGTCGCGGCCATTGGCGACCGTCATGGACAGCCATTGCAGGCTGCCGTCGTCTGCGGTCTGCACCTGCACCCGCTTGCCGGCCTTGAGCTCCAGCACGCGGCGCGCGGTGGCGTCGCTCTTGATGAAGGTGGTGGCCGCGCTGTCGTGCACGCCCAGGCGGTCGAGCAGCACCGCCAGCGTATCGCCGGAGCGCACCTTTTCTTCGCGCACGTAGTTCTGTTCGCGTTTTTCCAGGGCGGCGACTTGTTCCGACAGGCTCGGCAGGTTGAGTTCCTGGGTGATCGATTTCACCGGCAGATCGGCAGCGTCGGGGGCCATCGGCGCGACGCCTGCGGCGCCAAATGCGCATGCTGCCAGAAACAGGGCGGTGGCCGAGACGATGCGGGTCTTGCGCGAGGAGCCGAACAATAACCTGCCGCGTGAGCCTTCGCCCAGGAGTTTGTCTAAGGAGAACATGCAATCAGTTAAAATCTGCCGTTTCGTTCCAATATTTTTTCTGGGATTGTTCTGATTGAAGCGCGGCGCGGTGGAAAAGAGCGTGCATTATATCAATAGAAATCCTGATTTCCCCAAACTTGACATTTGCTAACCATCTATGAAGCCCGATCCGCAGTTGCCTTCCGATTCCGCCCTAAAACCGGCCGCGCCAGCGACCCTGCACGCTGTCCGACAGCGTGCGGGAGGCGCTGGCGGTGGCCAAGCGCGGCATCGACGAACTGCTGATCGAAAGTGAATTCGCGCAGAAACTGGCGCGTTCCGAGCAGAGCGGCAAGCCGCTGCGCATCAAGCTCGGGCTCGATCCGACCGCGCCCGACCTGCATCTGGGCCATACGGTGGTGCTCAACAAGATGCGCCAGTTGCAGGACCTGGGGCATACGGTGATCTTCCTGATCGGCGATTTCACCTCGATGATCGGCGATCCGTCCGGCCGCAACGCCACGCGCCCGCCCTTGACGCGCGAGCAGATCGAAGAAAACGCCAAGACCTACTTCGCCCAGGCCAGCCTGGTGCTCGATCCGCAGAAGACCGAAATCCGCTACAACTCCGAATGGTCGGATCAGCTCGGCGCGCGCGGCATGATCGAGCTGGCCGCTAAATATACGGTGGCGCGCATCCTCGAGCGCGAGGATTTCACCAAGCGCTTCAAGGCCGGCACGCCGATTTCGGTGCATGAACTGCTGTACCCCTTGATGCAGGGCTACGATTCGGTGGCCCTGCAGTCGGACCTCGAGCTGGGTGGCACCGACCAGAAATTCAACCTGCTGGTCGGGCGCGAGCTGCAGAAGGACTGGGGCCAGGAGCCGCAGTGCATCCTGACCATGCCGCTCTTGGAAGGGCTGGACGGCGTCGAAAAGATGTCGAAGTCGAAGGGCAACTACATCGGCATCACCGAGCCGGCCAACACCATGTTCGCCAAGGTGATGAGCATTTCCGACACCATGATGTGGCGCTATTACGAGCTGCTGTCGTTCCGTTCGCTGGCGGAGATCGAACGCTTCCGCCAGGAAGTGGCGGGCGGAAAGAATCCGCGCGAGGTCAAGGTGGCGCTGGCGCAGGAAATCGTCGCCCGCTTCCATAGCCAGCAGGCGGCCGAGGCGGCGCTCGAGGATTTCAATAACCGCGCGCGCGGCGGCATCCCCGACGATATTCCGGAAGTGCAACTGGCCGGCGCTCCGCTCGGCATCGGACAATTGCTGAAGCAGGCCAACCTCTGTGCCTCGACCTCGGAGGGCTTGCGCATGATCGAACAGGGCGGCGTGCGCATCGACGGCGCGGCGGTCAGCGACAAGGGCTTGAAGGTCGAAGCCGGCAGCTTCGTGCTGCAGGTCGGCAAGCGCAAGTTCGCGCGCGTGACGCTGACGGCGTAAAGGATGCGCAGCTTGCCATACGTGGCGCAATGATCGTCCTGTTGCAGCGCGTCTCCAGCGCCAGTGTAGTGGTCGATGGCGCCGTCATCGGCGCCATCGGGGCCGGCTTGCTGTGCCTGGTGTGTGCCGAGCGCGGCGACGGCGAAGCGCAGGCCGATGCCTTGCTCGCCAAGCTGCTCGGCTACCGCGTGTTTGCTGACGACGCCGGCAAGATGAACCGCAGCGTGGCCGATGTCGGCGGCGGCCTGCTGCTGGTGCCGCAATTCACGCTGGCGGCCGATACCCGTTCCGGCGCGCGCCCCTCCTTCACGCCGGCGGCGGCGCCGGAAGTGGGACGCCGCTTGTTCGAGCATTTCGTGCGCCAGGCCGAGGCGCGCCATCCGGTCGTCGCCAGCGGCTCCTTCGGCGCCCACATGCAGGTCACGCTGACCAATGACGGCCCGGTGACGTTCTGGCTGCAGGTCAAGCCGGCCGCGCAGTGAACGAGGCGTGCGCTTTTCAGTCACAATAACAGCTTGCGTTCCAGCCGCCGGCCAGCTTTCCCCTTTCACCTTGCAGGACAGGAGAACATCATGAAACTGTGGAGCGACTCTTTCAAGGACGGCAGCGCCATCCCGGCCGAATTCGCCTTCGGCGCACTCGATGCGACCCGGCATGTGAGTTTGTCGGCCAACAAGAATCCGCATCTGGCGTGGAGCGAATGGCCGGCCGGCACCAAGTCGCTGGTGCTGATTTGCTACGATCCCGACGTGCCGTCGCGCGGCGATGACGTCAATCAAGAGGGAAAAATCGTGCCGGTCGACCTGCCGCGCGTGGATTTTTTCCATTGGGTCATGGTGGATATCCAGACGCTCGGCTCGGTGATCGAAGTCGGCGAATTCAGCAGCGGCGTCACGGCGCGCGGCAAGGCCGGCCCGGAAATTCTCGGCAGTTCGCTGCCGGGAGCGCGCCACGGCAAGAACGACTTCACCGGCTGGTTTGCCGGCGACGCCGAGATGGCCGGCGATTACTATGGCTACGACGGCCCGTGTCCGCCGTGGAACGACGCTCTCGTACACCACTATGTTTTCACGATCTACGCGCTCGACGTCGAACACCTGCCGCTCGAGGGTGGCTTTACCGGCGCCCAGGTGCGGGCGGCGATGGCCGGCCACGTGCTGGACCAGGCTGCGATCACGGGTACCTATACCCTGAATCCGGATCTGGCGCAGGCGGCGTAACCGGCCCGTGGAAATACTGCTGATCCGCCACGGCGAAACCGCCTGGAACGCCGAGCGGCGGCTGCAAGGCCATCTCGACGTACCCTTGAACGCGCACGGCCGGCGTCAGGCCGAGGCGCTGGCGGCGGCGCTGGGCGACGAGCCGCTCGACGCCGTATTCGCCAGCGACCTGCAGCGCGCCGTGCAGACCGCGCAGCCGCTGGCCGCCGCGCATGGCCAGCCGCTGCAGACCGATGCGGCGCTGCGCGAACGCTGCTACGGCGCCTTCGAAGGCTTGCTGTACGATGAAATCGCCGACCATTTTCCGGCGGCCCATGCGGCCTGGCAGGCGTGCGAACCCGACGCCCGCTTTCCCGCCGGCCGCCACGCGGCGGAAACCCTGGCTGAGTTTGCCCAGCGTGCAGTGGCGGCGGTGACGCGCCTGGCGCAGCGCGCCCGGTTGCCGCCGCATCGCCATCGTCACGCATGGCGGCGTGCTGGAGATGGTGTACCGCGCGCTGCGCGGGCTCGGCCACGCGCCGGCGCGCGATTTCGGGATTCCGAACGCCGGCGTCAACCGCCTGCGCCACGACGGCCGCCAGCTCCGCATCGAGCACTGGGCCGACGTGACGCACCTGCAATCGCTGGAGCAGGCGGCGCTGGATGAACTCGGCGGCTGAGCCGGTGCGCCCGGCAGGTGCGCGTTTTTCTTGTTTATCGATGTTGTGAGATGCTCCGCCCGTGAATATCGGCCCCTATCTTCTGCGCAATAACGTCTTCGTGGCGCCCATGGCCGGCGTCACCGATCGCCCGTTCCGCCAGCTGTGCAAGCGGCTCGGCGCCGGCTACGCGGTGTCGGAAATGGCGGCGTCCAATCCGCGCCTGTGGGCTTCGGAAAAAACCGCGCGCCGCATCGACCACGCCGGCGAGATGGAGCCGAAGGCGGTGCAGATCGCCGGCGCCGATCCGGCCATGCTGGCCGAATGCGCGCAATACAACGTCGAGCGCGGCGCCCAGATCATCGACATCAACATGGGCTGCCCGGTCAAGAAGGTCTGCAATAGCTGGTGCGGCTCGGCCCTGCTGCAGGACGAGGCGCTGGTGGCGCGCATCCTGCAGGCGGTGGTCGCTGCGGTGGACGTGCCGGTGACGCTCAAGTTCCGCACCGGCTGGGACCGCAACCACAAGAACGCGCTCTCGATCGCCCGCATCGCCGAGGACAGCGGCATCGCCATGCTGACCCTGCATGGCCGCACGCGTGCCGACGGCTATCGCGGCGCCGCCGAATACGAGACCATCGCCGCGGTCAAGGCGGCGGCGTCGATCCCGGTGGTGGCCAACGGCGACATCGCGACGCCGGAACAGGCGCGCGCGGTGCTGGCGACGACCGGGGCGGACGCGGTGATGATCGGCCGCGCGGCGCAGGGACGGCCGTGGATCTTTCGCGAGATCGAGCATTTCCTGCGCACCGGCGCCCATCTGCCGCCGCCGCGGGTGGCCGAGGTGCGCGGATCTGATGGAAGAGCATCTGCGCGCGCACTATGCGTTCTACGGCGAGTTTCTCGGCGTGCGCACCGCGCGCAAGCACATCGGCTGGTACGTGCGCGAGCTGCCCGGCGGCGAGGCTTTCCGGCAACAGATGAACTTGCTGGAAGACTGCGAACAGCAGTTGCGCGCCACCGACGCCTTCTTTCAATCGCAATTGGCGTACGGCGAACGGTTACAATACGGGCTGGCGCAAGCGCCGCTGGCGGCCTGATCCGGGCCCGCCAAACCAGCCTGAACAACAGTAAGCATGAGCAAAGACACCATCCAGGACGTCGTCAAGAAGAGCCTCGAAAAATATTTCCGGGATCTGGGCGAACAGCAGCCGACCAATGTCTACGAGATGGTGATCGCCACCGTAGAAAAGCCGACGCTGGAAGCCGTCATGGCGCGCGCCGAAGGCAACCAGTCGCACGCGGCCGACATGCTGGGCATCAACCGCAACACCCTGCGCAAGAAACTGCAGCAGCACGGATTGCTGTGAGACGCGGCCGGGCGGCGCGGCTGCGCGCCGGCGGCGTCCGCCCAGCCCCGAGCCACTTTCATTTCACTGTTCCGCGTTTTCCATCATGATCAAACAAGCTCTCCTTTCGGTGTCCGACAAGACCGGCATCCTCGAATTCGCGCGCGCCTTGCGGGCGCGCGGCGTCAACGCTGCTGTCCACCGGCGGCACCGCCAAACTGCTGGCCGACAACGGCGTCGAAGTCACCGAGGTGGCCGACTACACCGGCTTTCCGGAAATGCTGGACGGCCGCGTCAAGACCCTGCATCCGAAAGTGCACGGCGGCATCCTGGCGCGCCGCGATCTGCCCGAGCACGTGGCGGCGCTGGCGCAGCACGGCATCCCGACCATCGACATGGTGGTGGTCAACCTGTACCCGTTCCAGCAGACCGTGGCCAAGGACGAGTGCGCGCTGGAAGACGCGATCGAGAACATCGACATCGGCGGCCCGGCCATGCTGCGTTCCGTCGGCCAAGAACCACAAGGACGTGGTGGTGATCTGCGATCCGGCCGACTACGGCCGCGTGCTGGACGAGATGAACGCCAACAACGGTGCAGTCGGCTACGACACCCGCTTCGCGCTGGCCAAGAAGGTGTTCGCCCACACCGCGCAATACGACGGCGCCATCACCAACTACCTGACTTCGCTCGGTGAGGACAAGCAGCACGCCACGCGCAGCAGCTACCCGCACACCCTCAACCTGCAGTTCGAAAAAGTGCAGGACATGCGCTACGGCGAAAATCCGCACCAGTCGGCCGCCTTTTACCGCGAGCTGGCGCCGGCCGCCGGCAGCCTGGCGAACTACAAGCAGCTGCAGGGCAAGGAGCTGTCGTACAACAACATCGGCGACGCCGACGCCGCCTGGGAATGCGTCAAGACCTTCGACGGTCGGCAGCGGCCGGCCTGCGTCATCGTCAAGCACGCCAACCCGTGCGGCGTGGCGCTCGGCGCCAATCCGCTGGAAGCCTACAGCAAGGCGCTGCAGACCGACCCGACCTCGGCCTTCGGCGGCATCATCGCCTTCAACCGCGAACTGGACGGCGCGGCGGCGCAGGCCGTGGCCAAGCAATTCGTCGAGGTGCTGATCGCGCCTTCGTTCACGGCGGAAGCGAAGCAGGTGTTCGCCGCCAAGCAGAACGTGCGGCTGCTGGAAATCCCGCTGGCCGACGCCGTCAACGCCTATGACTGCAAGCGCGTCGGCGGCGGCCTGCTTGCTGCAGTCGCCGGACGCCAAGAACGTCGGCGCCGGCGAACTGAAAGTCGTGACCAAGAAGCAACCGACGCCGCAGCAGTTGCAGGACCTGATGTTCGCCTGGCGCGTCGCCAAGTTCGTCAAGTCGAATGCGATCGTGTTCTGCGGCAACGGCATGACGCTCGGCGTCGGCGCCGGCCAGATGAGCCGCGTCGATTCCGCCCGCATCGCCGCCATCAAGGCGCAGAACGCCGGCCTGTCGCTGGCCGGATCGGCGGTGGCGTCGGACGCCTTCTTCCCGTTCCGCGACGGCCTCGACGTCGTGGTGCAGGCCGGCGCCACCTGCGTGATCCATCCGGGCGGCTCGATGCGCGACCAGGAAGTGATCGACGCCGCCGACGAGCAGGATGTGGTGATGCTGTTCACCGGCGTGCGCCATTTCCGCCATTGAGGCTGGGCGGGATAGATACTCCCATAGGTGATGCGCTATCTCGGGCGTGAAATGGTCGAATTTTTCATATACTCCTGAAGGGACTGGGAAGGCACATGAAAATCCTCGGCATCGACCCGGGCTTGCGCACCACCGGCTTCGGCGTCATCCGCAAAGAGGGCAGCCAGCTCTGCTATATCGCCTCCGGCACCATCAAGACCCCGGACGCCGACTTGCCGCTGCGCCTGAAAACCATCCTGGCCGGCGTCTCGGAAGTGATCCGCACCTACGCGCCCGACTGCGCGGCGATCGAAAAGGTCTTCGTCAACGTCAATCCGCAATCCACGCTGCTGCTGGGACAGGCGCGCGGCGCCGCCATCTGCGCGCTAGTGAGCGCTGACATGATGGTGGCCGAATACACCGCGCTGCAGGTCAAGCAGGCGGTCGCCGGCCACGGCAAGGCGCAAAAGCGGCAGGTGCAGGACATGGTGCAGCGGCTGCTTGGCGCTGCCCGGCCTGCCCGGCACCGACGCCGCCGATGCGCTCGGCGTCGCCATCTGCCACGCCCACAGCGGCGAGGCGCTGGCCGCGCTCGGCACGCTGGCGCCGGCTCTGGCGAAGAAGGGCCTGCGCGTGCGCGGCGGCCGCCTGATCGGCTGATCAGCGGCGGTTTTCGATTTCGGCGGCGCGCGCGGCGACTTCGAAGCGGTTGTGCCAATAGGCGTCGCCGCCGCCCAGCACGGCCCAGGCGCTGGCGGTCAGGTAGGCAAGCGGAAACAGCGGCCCCCAGCGCGCCGCCTGGTGCACATGTTCCAGCTCGTGGCTCAAGAGCCGCGTCGTCAGCGCGGCGCGGCGCACGATGATCACGTGGCCGATGGCGATCGCGCTCATCGGGCCGAACGGATGCCAGTGCAGCAGGCGGTCGGCGACGATTCCCGTCACCAGCAGCACCGGCAGCGGCCGCTGCAAGGCGCGCAGGCTGCCGCCGCTGCCCACGATCAGCAGCGTCAGCAGCAAGCCGGCCAGCGACAGCGGCGCCGCCCACAGTACCCCCAGCCACATGGCGCAGCGGCGCAACAGCACGTGCCGGCGCCGGCGCAAGCGCTTTCTGCGGCGGAACGAGTGGGACGGCCGGCTCATTTTGCGGAGCGCCGGTCCTGTATCATCTGGAGAATTCATTTCAAGGTAATGTCCATGATAGGCCGTCTGTCCGGAATCCTGCTCGAAAAAAACCCGCCGCAGCTGCTGGTCGATTGTAACGGCGTCGGCTACGAGGTCGATGTGCCGATGAGCACCTTCTATAACCTGCCGCAACTCGGCGAACGCCTGACGCTGCTGACCCATATGGTGGTGCGCGAGGATGCGCAGCTGCTGTACGGTTTCGGCAGCGCCAGCGAGCGCGACGTGTTCCGCCAGCTGATCAAGATCGCCGGCGTCGGCGCGCGCACCGCGCTCTCCATCCTGTCCGGGATGTCGGTGGCCGACCTGGCGCAGGCCATCACGCTGCAGGAAAGCGGGCGCCTGACCAAGGTGCCCGGAATCGGCAAAAAAACCGCGGAACGCCTGCTGCTGGAACTGAAAGGCAAGCTGGGCGCCGATCTCGGCGCCGGCGGCGGCGTCCATGCGGCTGACGCCGGCACCGATATCCTGAATGCGCTGTTGGCGCTCGGTTATTCGGACAAGGAGGCGCTGCTGGCGTTGAAGCAGGTGCCGAAGGAGGTGGGGGTGTCGGAGGGGATTAAGCTGGCGTTGAAGGCGTTGTCGAAGGGGTAGGCAGTGCCGCAGTCTTTCAGCTTGTCGTTCCCGCGGTTTTAGGCGGGAACCCAGTGGCGTTACTTGCTCAGTGATGCGGCTGCCACTTCGTGGTGAGTAGCCGGGGGTAGCCCGGCGGCTACTTACTTTCTTTGTCTCGCCAAAGAAAGTAAGCAAAGAAAGGCGACCGCCAGACGCTGGCCTGCGGCTTCCCGCTGCTGCGGCGCCAAAATCGGGAAACGAAACCAACTCGCTGCGCTCAGACATGTTTCGTTTCTGGTCCGATTTCGGCGCCGCATCAGCGGCAGCGTCCCAAGCGGAGGCACGTCAAAGTCAAAACCAACGGCAACTTCAAAAGCGCGGACGGAGATGCCGATTTGTTTGATGCCGTTCCCGCTTAGTTTGCCGAATCACGCTATGCCAGCGCCGGGAGCCTTCTGAATTACAATCCGTCCATGAGCATCCAAACCGACAATTTCACCGAACAGCGCATCATCGCCGCCACCCCGGCTTCGGCCAACGAGGAGGCGATCGAGCGCGCCCTGCGGCCGAAGCAGCTCGACGAGTACGTCGGCCAGGAAAAGATCCGCGACCAGTTGCAGATCTTCATCACCGCCGCCCGCCAGCGCGGCGAGGCGCTCGACCATACGCTGCTGTTCGGCCCGCCCGGCCTCGGCAAGACCACGCTGGCGCACATCGTTGCGCGCGAAATGGGGGTCAACCTGCGCCAGACTTCGGGTCCGGTGCTGGAGCGCGCCGGCGACCTGGCGGCGCTGTTGACCAATCTGGAAGCCAACGACGTGCTGTTCATCGACGAGATCCATCGGCTGTCGCCGGTGGTCGAGGAAATCCTGTATCCGGCGCTCGAGGATTACCAGATCGACATCATGATCGGCGAGGGGCCGGCGGCGCGTTCGGTGCGGCTCGACCTGCAGCCGTTCACGCTGGTCGGCGCCACCACGCGCGCCGGCATGCTGACCAATCCGCTGCGCGACCGCTTCGGCATCGTCGCCCGCCTCGAGTTCTACACGCCGGCGCAGCTGGCCAAGATCGTCACCCGCAGCGCGCATCTGCTGCACGCGCCGATCCACGACGACGGCGCGCTGGAAATCGCCCGCCGCAGCCGCGGCACGCCGCGCATCGCCAACCGCCTGCTGCGCCGGGTGCGCGACTACGCCGAGGTCAAGGGCAACGGCGACATCACCAAGCGCATGGCGGACGCGGCGCTGGTGATGCTGGACGTCGACCCGGTCGGCTTCGACGTCATGGACCGCAAGCTGCTGGAGGCGGTGCTGTTCAAGTTCAACGGCGGCCCGGTCGGGCTCGACAACCTGGCGGCGGCGATCGGCGAGGAGCGCGACACCATCGAAGACGTGCTGGAACCCTACCTGATCCAGCAGGGCTATCTGCAGCGCACGCCGCGCGGGCGCGTGGCGACGCCGGCCGCGTATGCGCATTTTGGCGTGACAGCGCCGCAAAATGGCAACCTGGGCAGCAGCGGCGACTTGTGGCAGGCCTAGCCGTCCGTGCAGCGGGATAGCCGCCATGGCGTCCCCGTAAATCCGTGCGCGCTTATATACTCCTTGCTCAATGCCTGGTTGCCGTTCATGAATGCTGTGAAATTTACACATACTCCTCAATATCCGAATGCGGCAGCATAAGTGCCTGGCGCACGCGCCGAGCGCATACGGCGCCAGGGAACATACGGCGCAAGCCTTGATCCCCTAGCAATCTTTCCCGCAATCGTGACCATGGCCGCATCCTTTGTCCGTCGGTACCTCCTGCCGCTTGCGCTGGTGGCGCTGCTGGGCGCCTGCAGTTCGATCCAGTACCAGGTCAATGCGCCGCTGGACGCCTATGCGCCGCAGCAGGGCTACCGTCTGGGCACGCTGCAAACCGTGCAGGGGACCGATGAACGCATCTTCATGGTGGTGCTGTTTTCCGGCGGCGGCGCGCGGGCGGCCGCCCTGGGTTACGGTGTGCTGGAAGAACTGGCGCGCCATCGGTTTGTCACGCAAGGCCGGAGCAAGCGGCTGTTCGATGAAATCAGCGTGGTCTACAGCGTCTCTGGCGGCTCGATGCTGGCCGCCTATTACGGCTTGAAGGGAGACGGCATCTTCGTCGACTTCGAGCGCCGCTTCCTCGACCAGAATCTGCAGGACAAGATCACCGGCAGCATCGTTTCGGTCGCCAATCTGTGGCGCCTGACCTCGCCGCGCTTCGGGCGCTCCGACCTGGTCCAGGAACAGCTGGACAATGCGCTGTTTCATGGCGCCACCTTCGACGACCTGCTGCACCGGCGCAAAGGGCCGTTCGTGGTGATCAGCGCGACCGACATGTCCTCGGGCGGGCGCTTCGACTTCACCCAGGATTTCTTCGACCTGATTTGTTCGGATTTGGGCAAGTTCCCGATCGCGCGCGCGGTAGCGGCGTCGAGCGCGGTGCCGCTGGTGTTTTCTCCGGTCACGTTGTGGAATTACGCCGGCAGCTGCGGCTACCAGCCGTCCGGACCGCTGCTGGCGGCGTCGATGCAGCAGTCGCGCGGCCCCCGGGCGCAGGCGGCACGCTCCCTGAGCCAGGAACTGCTCGCTTACCTGGAGCGCGACCGGCGCCGCTATGTCCATCTGCTGGATGGCGGCCTGTCGGATAACCTGAGCATCCGCGGCATCCTCGACATGGCGACGCTGATCGACAGCGATACGCTCAAACAGCGCCTGCACCTCGAAAAGACGACCAAGTACGTAGTGGTGCTGGTGAATGCGCAGAACGACATCACGCACACGATAGACCAGAGCGCCGACGTGCCGGGCCTGGCCGAGGTGGTGCGTGCCGTCAGCGATATCCCGATCAATCGCTATACCGAGGAATCGGAGCTGCAGATGGAAGCCGCGATCGAACGCTGGCGTGCCGCCGCGGAAAGCGAGGCGCAGAAACAGCACAGCGCGCCGCCGAGCTTTTACTACATCAATGTCGGCCTGAAGAACCTGAGCGACGAGGCGGAACGCGACACCTTGCTGAATGTCCCCACCACGCTGTATTTGCCGCGCGCCTCGGTTCAGCGTTTGAAACGAGCCGCGGCTGCGCTGCTGAACGATTCGACGGATTTCCGTCGTCTGGTGGACGACTTGTCCGCCACGCGCGAGTCCGGCGCACCAGGCAGCCAACCCATGCCGCCAGCGGCCGGCGGCGCGGCGCCGCCCGGCGATTGACAGCCCGGCTCCAGGCATAAAAAAACGCCACCTTGCGGTGGCGTTTTTTTGGGCTGCGCTGCGCCGCGAGCCGCGGCGGCATGGGGCGGCGCGGTCCCGTGCCGTCAGTCGCCGAAATACAGGCTATCGACGAACTTGTCGTGGCGCGGTGGCTGTATTTGTGCCCGTACCTGCGCGCGCGTGAGATGGGGATCGGCGACGATCACGACGTCCTGGCCGTCGCGCGTGGCGAGGGTGCCATCGGCGTAGGCCTGGGCCAGGTCGGTGCGGACTTCGGCACGGGTCTTGGTCGAGACGAAGCCGGCGTCGGCGGCGACGAATTCGGTTTGCTGGGCAAAGGCGGAGCCGGCGGCGGCCAGGATGGCGGCCGCGGCGATCAATTGTTTGGTTTTCATGTTGGTTTCCCAAAAGTGAGGGTGGACTTGGGATGCGGCGCCAGGCGAGGACGCCCGAAGCTGCATCCGGCGTCGGTGAGTTGCACGCCGAGGGTGGCGCTCATCGATGAACCCAGTTTAATAGTTGCTCATAAAGAGATAAATGCGATTTATCACAATAAACTGTTCCTGAATTGGAAATAATTCTGGCAGGATGAGGCGGCGGTCGGACAGGCCGATCCAAGGCTTGAAGCCCGCCGGGCGCCGTTGCCACCGAAAGGCCGGATCGGCGCAGCCCTCGGACCCGAGGGCGCCGAATCCGCTTCCTGATACGGCCCGGCACCGCCAGGGATCGGCAGCAGGCGTTTGGCCGGCTTTCCCCTTCAGGCCGACCGAGGACGGATGCCGCCGGCACCCGGCAGGGCTTTCCTGTTGACAGCAGAAAAGCCGATGGCTACATTGGTCCTTGGAAATATAGAACGACGTTTTGCATAAAAGAACGCTACCGTCGCCCACCCTTCATGGCGCGCAACCAGCCGGGCCTGCGGGGACCGGGCGAGACGATAAACACAGGGGGAGACGCATGACCTTGTTGCTGAACAACGCCGACATCCAGCGCGTGCTGACGGCGGAGATGACCATCAACGCGCTGGAAGCCTCGTACCGCCAGTTGATCGAACAGGAGGCGGTGTGCCGGCCGCGCATCGACATGCGGATTCCCACCAGCACGCCGGGCCGCTTTTACCAGTGGGGCACGATGGAGGGCGGCTCGACCTCCGGCTATTTCGCGATCCGCATGAAGTCCGACGTGATCGAAGAGCAGAGCTATAACGGCGCCCGCACCGAAGAGAAGTTCTGCGTGCGTCCGGGCCTGTTCTGCGGCCTGATCTTTTTGACCGCGATCGAGACCGGCGAGCCGCTGGCGCTGATCAACGACGGCTATCTGCAGCATTTGCGCGTGGCGGCCGACGGCGCCATCGGCGCCAAGATCATGGCGCGCCAGAATGCCGAGGTGCTGGGCATGCTCGGTTCCGGCGGCATGGCGCGCTCGCACGTCGAGTCGCTGCTGCGCGTGCGCCCAATCAAGCGCCTCCAGGTCTACAGCCCGACCAAGGCCAACCGCGAAAAGTATGGCGCCGAAATGCGCGAGCGCTACGGGCTGGAGGTGGTCGTGATGGACAATCCACGCGACGTCTATCGCGGCGCCGACATCCTGGCCGGCTGCACCGATTCGGCGGTGCCGGTGATCGAAGGCGCATATCTGGAGCCGGGCATGCACGTGATCGCCGTCGGCGGCCGCCCCGACGACGCGGCAATCCGGCGCTTCGACCCTACCTTGCGGCTGGGCACGGCGCCGGCGCCGGTCGGCCGGCCCGAGTTCGGTACCGCCGACGAATACCTCGGCTACATGGCCCGGCCGCACGCCGAATTCTGGCGCCATCGGCGCCTCGGCAAGCGCGCGCCCGAGATCACCGGGCGCGGTACCGACATCATGCTGGCCGACATCCTGAGCGGCAAGACGCCGGGACGCACCTCCGACCAGCAGATCACCTATTCCGAGCGCGGCAACATCCAGGGCGCGCAATTCTATGCGGTGGCGGCGGTCGCCTACGAGGAAGCGAAGCGGCAAGGGCTGGGACACGAATTGCCCACCGAATGGTTCCTGCAGGACATCCGGGATTAAAGCGAGAGAACGATCGCCAT
>CAVPMM010000005.1:0-25808 GCA_963706525.1 uncultured beta proteobacterium
CGGCTGACGCTGACGAAACGCCCCAGCCGTGTGCCGAACGCGGCGCCCAGCTGTTCCAGGAAGGCGGCGTTGGCCAGCGGCATCAGGCGTTCGGCGCTGGCCGGCCGCATGCACCAGACCAGCGCATAATTCCCGCCGGCCCCGCTTGCGCATCGCGCTGCGGCAGCAGGGCCAGCGGCCCTTCGTCGGTGAAGCGTTCGAAGGCGCGGTGCGCGATCGGCGCGCTGGCGACGACCTCGGCGACAATCGCGGTCTGCCCGTAGTCGCGATGCTGAGCGCGGTTGTCCTGCTCGGCGAACACGCCGCCTTCGGCCTGCACCAGGATCGGCGCCGCGATACTGCGGCCGTCGGCCAGTTCCAGCTGTACCGCCGTCCTGGCCTTCGTTGCGGGCGACGATGCGCGCCGGACGGAGCGCGCGCACGCCGGCGCGCTCGACCGCGTGCGCCAGCGCCGTCACCAGCGCGCCGTAGCGGCTGACGTAGCCGAGCGCCGGCAGATCGTATTCGGCGCGGTCGATCAGCGTGCGGCCGAAGTGGCCGCGGCGCGAGACATGGATCTGGTGGATAGGCGTGGCCGGCAGCGGCCAGGCTCCCACCTCTTCCAGGAGCTGCCGGCTGCCGTAGGACAGCGCGATCGAACGCGGATCCTGCGCCGCCTGCTCCAGCGTCTTGGCGTCGATCAGGCGCGATGCGCGTGCCGGCGCCATGCCCGCGCCGCACCAGCAAGGCCGCCAGCGCCAGGCCGACCGGGCCGGCGCCGCAGATGGCGATATCGAAATCGGTAGTCATCACGGTTGCTCATTTTCTGGGCCGGTCCGGCGCTGCCGCCAAGGGCTCGAGCTCGGAGCGGTGCCGGTGGCACACTATCCTCGCATCATCGCTTCGATCTCGGCCACGCCGCTTGGGCGCGCCGCCGGTGATGATCTCGCAGCCGTCGGCGGTGACCACCACATCGTCCTCGATGCGGATGCCGATGTGCCAGTACTGCTCCGGCACGCCTTCCGCCGGCCGCACATAGATGCCCGGCTCCACCGTCAGCACCATGCCCGGCTGCAGCGCGCGCGACGGCTTGCCGTCGGCGCGGCGTCGCGGTATTCGCCGACGTCGTGCACGTCCATGCCCAGCCAGTGGCCGGTGCGGTGCATGTAGAACTGGCGGTACGCGCCTTTGGCGATCACGTCGTCCAGGCTGCCGACCTTGTCGCGCGTCGAGCAGGCCGGTGTCGAGCATGCCTTGCGCCAGCACGCGCACGGCGGCGTCATGGCCTGTCGCTGAAGCGCGCGGCCCGGTGCGATCGCGCGATCGCGGCGGCCTGCGCCGCCAGCACGATTTCGTACAGCGTCCTTTGCGGCCCGCTGAAGCGGCCGTTGGCCGGGAAGGTGCGCGTGATGTCGGAGGCGTAGCTGTCGAGTTCGCAGCCGGCGTCGATCAGCACCAGGTCGCCGTCCTGCAGCTTCGGCGTCGCCGGCGCGGTAGTGCAGCACGCAGGCATTGGCGCCGGCGGCGACGATCGAGCGTGTAGGCCGGATACTGCGAGCCGTTGCGGCGGAATTCGTGCAGCAGCTCGGCTTCGATCTGGTATTCGCGCAGCCGGGACGCGCGGCGCGCATCGCGCGCGCATGCGCCTCGGCAGAAATCGCGGCGGCGCGCTTCATCACTGCAATTTCGCCGTCGTCCTTGAACAGGCGCATCTCGTCCAGCAGCACGTGCACGTCGTGCATCGTCGACGGCGCGGCGACGCCGGCGCGCGCCTGCATGCGCACGCCCTGCAGCCAGGCCTGCACCTGCGCATCGAGCCTGGCGATCGCTGCCGAGCGCGTAGAACAGCGCCGGCGCATTGGCCAGCAGTTTCGGCATTTCGCTCATCCAGCGCATCGATCGGGAACGCCGCGTCGAAGCCGAACTGCTCGCGCGCGGCCTCCGGGCCGTGGCGATAGCCGTCCCAGATTTCGCGTTCGAGATTTTTTTCGCGGCAGAACAGGATGGCTGGCCGCTTTTCCGCGCCGGCCACCAGCACCAGCACCGCTTCCGGCTCGGTGAAGCCGGACAGGTAGTAGAAATAGCTGTCGTGCCGGTACGGGTAGTCGGCGTCGCGGTTGCGCATCACTTCCGGCGCGGTCGGCAGGATGGCGACGCCGCCGCCGCGTCCCGCATCTGCGCTATCAGCGCGCGCGCGCCTGCTGGCATAGGAATTCATTTGTGGCTCCTCGATAAGCGGCGCATTCAGTTGCGTCCAGCCGTTCGGCCGTGCCGACGTCGGTCCAGTCGCCGCGCATACAGTTCGCCGCCGACCTGGCGCCGCGTCCGCGTACTCGCGCAGCAGCGGCGCCGAGCTTGGCGGATTCGCCCGGCGCGATGCCGTCGAACATCTCCGGCCGGTAGACGCCGATGCCGGAAAAGGTGCAGCTGCGGCTCGCCTTCGTTGGCGACCGAAAAACTGTGCAGCGCGAAATCGCCCTGCGGATGTGCGGCGGATTCTTCACCAGGTACAGCCAGGCGACGTCGCGCTGGTCGAGCGGGTGCGGATTGCCCCAGACGATCGTTGTCCTGCAGCACGTCCTTGACTTGTTCGAAATCGAAGTGCGGGCAGTAGATGTCGCCCGACACCGCCACGAACGGCTCGTCGCCCAGCAGGTGCCGCGCGTTGGCGATGCCGCCCGCGGTTTCCAGCGCCGTGCCCTCGGCCGAGTAGACGATGCGCGCGCCGAACGGCTGCCGTCGCCCAGCGCCTCCTCGATCATGTGGCCGAGATGGGCATGGTTGATGACGATCTCGGTGATGCCGGCGCGCACCAGGTTGAGCATGTGCCAGACGATCAGCGGCCGGCCGCGCACCTTCAGCAGCGGCTTGGGACAGGTATCGGTCAGCGGCCGCATGCCGTTCGCCGCGCCCGGCGGCGAGAATCATGGCTTTCATGCTGTTTTTCAATAAGGGAGTATTTTTAACTCGTCCGTAAATCGTGCGGGAATCACCATATTTTTGCCATACTCCCCTGTTAAAAGGTGTAGCCGACTTGCGGCGCCTGGTCTTCCAGCGTATCGAGCAGGCGCACCAGCGGTTTCAGCACGTTGTAGCGGCTGGCCGTCTTGCGCACGTATTCCATCACCAGCGGCAGGTCGCTTCAAGTAGCCATCCTTGCCGTCGCGGTGGTACAGGCGGCGAAGATGCCCAGCACCTTCAGGTGGCGCTGCAGGCCCATGAATTCGAAATCGCGGTAAAACGCGTCGATGTCGCGGTTGACCGGCAGCCCGGCGCGGCTGCGCGCCTTCCCAGTAGCGGATCGCCCAGTCCAGCACCATTTCCTCGTCCCACTGGATATAGGCATCGCGCAGCAGCGACACCAGGTCGTAGGTGATCGGGCCGTAGACCGCATCCTGGAAATCGAGGATGCCGGGATTGCCGCATGTTCCAGGCAGCACCATCAGGTTGCGCGAATGGTAATCGCGATGCACGATAGACCTGCTGGCTGCGCCAGGTTGTTGGCCAGCAGCGCGTCGAAGACCTGCTGCAGCTGTGCCGCTTGCTGGTCGTCCAGGGTGACGCCGAGATGCTTGCCGACATACCACTCCGGGAACAGCTTCAGCTCGCGCAGCAGCGAAGCGCGCGGTCGTATTCGGGCAGCACGCCGGGCTGGCTGTGCGCTTGCATTTGCAGCAGGGCATCGATCGCATCCGAGTACAGCTGGTGCGCGCTGTCGGCGTTGAGTTGATGCAGATAGGTGGTGGAGCCGAGGTCGGACAGCAGCAGGAAGCCGCGTTCGCACGTCCTGCGCCACGATCTGCGGCACCGAGACGCCGGCTTCGGCCAGCAGTCCCGCCACGTGGAGGAAGGCCGCACGTTTTCCTGCGGCGGCGGCGCGTCCATCGCGATCAGCGTGCCGCCGCCGACGGCGTCGAGCCGGAAATAGCGGCGGAAGCTGGCATCGGCGGAGGCCGGCCGCAGCGAATCGGGCCGTAGCGGAGTTGCCGTCAGGCTGGCAAGCCATTCTTTCAGCTGGGATAGACGTACATCGGCAGGGGAGGAGGAGGCGGTCACAGGCATGGGGAAATTGGTCATGGCGGGCGCGAGCTCGGGGAATCCGGTCGCGGCTTACAGTTCCCATATAATAAGGGATTCAACTCAAAAAATCGCCTTCCATGGTTGTCGGCCGCCTCTATTCATGACCTGGTTCCGCCCCATTTCCGCCTTGCAACATTTGCTGTTCCTGACCACCACGCTCGCTGCCGTGTCGTGGCCGGCGGCGGCCATGGCGCAGGCGGCGCCGGCGCGCGCCGGCAGTGACCGCGACGCGCCGACCACGGTGCGCGCCGAGGAACTGACCGGCCGCCCGGACCGCGAGGTCAACGCCCGCCACGATGTCGAAATCATGCGCGGCGCGACCACGCTGAATGCCGATCAAGCCACTTACCGCATCGTCGAAGACGAGGTCGAGGCCACCGGCAATGTGCGCATGCGGCGTTTCGGCGACCGTTATACCGGCGACGAGCTGAAGCTGAACCTGGACTCCGGCCAGGGCTATGTGCTGCACCCGACCTACCGCCTGCAGCAGAACAACGCGCAGGGCAGTGCCGACCGCCTCGATTTCGAATCGGAAGACGTGGCGACCATCCACGAAGGCACCTACAGCACCTGCGAGGGGCCGGACCCGGACTGGTACCTGAAGGCCGAGCACCATGCGCCTCGATCGCGGCCGCGACCTCGGCACCGCCACCAAGAGCATCGTGTATTTCAAGGGCGTGCCGATCCTGGGCACGCCCGCCATGTCGTTTCCGCTGTCGGACGCGCGCAAGTCCGGCGTGCTGCCGCCCACCATCGGCACCACCAACACCGGCGGCCTGGAAGTCATGGTGCCGTATTATTTCAATATCGCGCCCAACCGCGATTTGACGCTGTTTCCTAAAATCATCGCGCGGCGCGGCCTGCAGCTGGGCGCCGAGGCGCGCTATCTGGGCGACGGCTACTCCGGCCAGACCACGGTCGAAGGCTTGCCTCACGACCGCGTGACCAACACCGACCGCTATTCGATCTCATCGATCCACAACCAGGTGCTGGCGCCCGGCCTCGGGCTGCAACTGGAACATCAACGCCGCTTCCGACGACAACTATCCGAGCGACTTCGCCAGTTCGCTGACCGCCAGCACCCAGCGCCTGCTGTTGCGCGACCTCAGCCTGAACTACGCCGGCTCGTTCTGGAACGCCACCGCGCGCGCCTCCAATTACCAGGTGCTGCAGGATTTCGTCAACGGCGTCGCCACCATCGGCCGTCCGTACGACCGCTTGCCGCAATTGAGCCTCACCGCGGCGCAGCTCGACGTGCGCGGCTTCGACTGGGCGGTCGATTCCGAATTGACCCGCTTCTGGCATCCGGACCTGGTGCGCGGCGACCGCGCTTACATCAATCCGCGCATCTCGTATCCGATCATCCGCCCGGGCTACTTCCTGACGCCGAAACTGTCGTTCGACGCCACCACCTACCGCATCGCCAACCCGGCGCCCGGCACGCCGACCAGCCTGTCGCGCACGGTGCCGACCTTCTCGCTCGACAGCGGCCTGGTGTTCGAGCGCGATACCAGCTTCTTCGGCCGCGCGGTGACGCAGACGCTGGAGCCGCGACTGTTCTACGTCAAGACCCCGTTCCGCGACCAGAGCCAGTTCCCGGTCTTCGACACCGGCGTTGGCCGATCTCAACTTCACCCAGCTGTTCAGCGAAAACCGCTACGTCGGCCACGACCGCATCGGCGACGCCAACCAGCTGACGGCGGCCCTGGTGACGCGCTACCTCGAGCCTTCGGGCGCCGAGCGCATGCGGCTGGCGATCGGCCAGCGCTTTTCCTTCGCCGACCAGCGCGTGCTGCTCCCCGGCCAAGTCACCGAAAGCCGCTCCGACCTGCTGCTGGCGGCGTCCGGCAAGCTGACCCCGACCATCACCATCGATGGCAACCTGCAGTACAGCCAAACCCTGCGCCAGAGCACGCGCAGCAATTACGCGCTGCGCTGGGAACCGGCGCCGAAACGCTTGCTGAACCTGCAATACCGCTTCGACCGCCAGGGACAGGACCCCTTGAATCCGCTGAACGAGCTGAAGCAGGTCGATGTCTCGGGCCAGTGGCCGATTGCGCAACGCTGGTATGCGGTCGGGCGCATCAATTATTCGCTGCCGGACAAGAAGGTCGCCGAGGGCCTGATCGGCCTGGAATACAAGGCCGATTGCTGGATCTTCCGGATAGTGGGCCAGCGCATACCGACCGCGGCGGAAAAGGCCACGTCGGCCATTTTTATCCAGCTAGAATTGAATGGTTTCTCCAAGCTCGGCTCTAATCCGATCCAGGCGATTCGTGCCAACGTTCCGGGTTATCAGATGATCAACCAGTAGTCGGTTCGCCAATCTTACTCATACGTAACTCATCCCTCCATGAACGCACTTCACCTTATGCGCACATTGCACAACCCGATCAAGAGTGCCGGCATGGCGCTGCTGCTGTCAGGCGCGCTGGCCGGCGTGGCCCCCCAGGCCACCGCCCAGTTCAAGCTGCCGAACGCCGCCGCGCCGCGACCGGCGCCCGCGACGGCGGCGCCGAATGCCGCCGCCGGCAAGCCGCAGCTGGTCGACGCCATCATTGCGGTGGTCAACAATGAGGTGATTACGCGGCGCGAACTGATCGATCGTTCCGCCATCATCGAGCGCCGCCTGACCAGCCAGACCGGCACGCCGCCGCCGCGCGGCGAGCTGCAGCGGCAAATCCTCGAGCGCATGATCGTCGAGCGGGCTCAACTGCAGTTGGCCGGGGAGCAGGGCATCAAGGTCGACGACCAGACCCTGGACCGGGCGCTGCTCCGCATCGCCGAGCAGAACAAGTTGTCGCTGCAGGAGTTCCGCAACCAGCTGGAACGCGAAGGCACACCGTTTTCGCAGTTCCGCGAGGAAATCCGGCGCGAGATCATCATGCAGCGCCTGCGCGAGCGCGAAGTCGACAACAAGATCCAGATCTCCGACTCGGAAGTCGACAATTACCTGGCGGCCGATGCCGGCGCCCAGCAGCGTGAGCTGAACCTGGCGCATATCCTGGTGCGCCTTCCCGAGAACGCCTCGCCGGAACAGATCGCGCAGCGCCAGCAGCGCGCCGAGGAGGCGTACCGGCAAGTGAAATCAGGCGGCGATTTCGCCAAGGTGGCGGCGATCTTTTCCGATTCCGACGAGGCCTTGAAAGGCGGCGAACTGGGCTGGCGCAGCCAGGACCGGCTGCCGCAACTGTTTCTCGACGCCGTGGCCCAGCTGCAGCCGGGCGGCGTTTCACCAATCGTCAAGAGCGCCAACGGTTTCCACATCCTGAAGCTGATCGATCAGCGTACCGCCAGCGCCGCCAAGCCAAGCGTGCCGGCGGTGACGCAGACCCATGCGCGGCACATCCTGGTCAAGGTCAATCAACTGGTCTCGGCGACCGAGGCGCGGCGCAAGCTGGCGGAACTGAAGCAGCGGCTGGACAACCAGGCCGCCACCTTCGAGGACTTGGCAAAACTGTATTCGAACGACCTCTCCGCTTCCAAGGGCGGCGACCTCGGCTGGATTTATCCGGGCGACACCGTGCCCGAATTCGAGCGCGCGATGAATGCGCTGCAGCCGGGCCAAGTCAGCGACCCGGTCGAATCGCCGTTCGGTTACCACCTGATCCAAGTGCTGGAACGCAAGACCGATGACGTATCGCGCGAGCGCCTGCGGCTGGCGGCGCGCCAGGCGATTCGCGAGCGCAAGCTGGAAGAGGCGACCAGCGAATGGCTGCGCGTCTTGCGCGACCGCGCCTATGTCGAATACCGCTTCGATGACAATGCCGGCTAAGCGGCCGGTGCTGGCCGTCACCTGCGGCGAGCCGGCCGGCATCGGCCCGGAAATCGCGCTGAAGGCGGCCTGGCAGCTGCGCGCCGAAACCGCCTGCGTGCTGATCGGCGATGCCGCCTTCCTGTCGCTGACCGCCCACGCCGTCGATCCCGCGATCAAGCTGGCGGCGATCTCGCTGCAGGCATTGCGCAACGACGGCTTGCCGGATTTCCCGGCCGACCGCATCGCCGTGGTCGATTGCGCGCTGGCGGCGCATGTGGTGCCCGGGCAACTGGACCCGCGCAATGGCCGTTATGTGCTGCAGACGCTGGACATCGCCATCGAAGGCGCGCGCCAGGGCTGGTTTGCCGCGATCGTCACCGCACCCTTGCAGAAAAGCACCATCAACGACGCCGGCGTCCCGTTTTCCGGCCACACCGAATATCTGGCGCAGCAAACCGGCACGCCGCAGGTGGTGATGATGCTGGCCGGCGCCAGCGGCCAGTCGTCGCCGCCGTTGCGGGTGGCGCTGGCCACCACCCACTTGGCGCTGAAGGACGTGCCGGCCGCCATCACCTGCGACAGCCTGGCGCACACCTTGCGACATCGTGCACGACGACCTGCGGCGCAAGTTCGGGCTGGCGCAACCGCGCATCCTGGTCACCGGGCTGAATCCGCACGCCGGCGAGGGCGGCTATCTGGGCCGCGAGGAAATCGAAGTCATCGCGCCGGCGCTGCAGGCGGCGCAGGCGCGCGGCATCGATGCGCGCGGCCCGTATCCGGCCGATACGCTGTTCCAGCCCAAGTACCTGGAGCAGGCCGACTGCGTGCTGGCGATGTACCACGACCAGGGCCTGCCGGTGCTCAAGTATGCGAGCTTCGGCCATGGCGTCAACATCACGCTCGGGCTGCCGTTGATCCGCACCTCGGTCGACCACGGCACCGCGCTCGATCTGGCGGCGGCCGGCGTCGGCGCCGCCGACCACGGCAGCATGCTGGCCGCGATCGAGATGGCGGCGCAGATGGCGGCCGCCAGCGGAGTCGCCGCAGCTCGATGAAACACATCCCCCGCAAACGCTTCGGCCAGAATTTTCTGACCGACCAGCTCGTGCTGCACGACATCATCCGCGCCATCGATCCGCAAGCGGACGACACCATGGTCGAGATCGGCCCCGGCCTGGGTGCCATGACGCGCCTGCTGCTGGAGTCGCTGCGCCAGCTGCACGTGGTCGAGCTCGACCGCGACCTGGTGGCGCGCCTGCACAAGAGCTTCGATCCGGCACGGCTGACGGTGCATGCCGGCGACGCCCTGCAATTCGACTTTTGCCACGATCGCCGTGGCGCCGCCGCAGAAGCTGCGCGTGGTCGGCAACCTGCCGTACAACATCTCCAGCCCACTGCTGTTTCACCTGGCCGAGCTTGGCGCCCCAGGTGCAGGACCAGCATTTCATGCTGCAAAAGGAAGTGGTGGAGCGCATGGTGGCCGAGCCCGGCGGCAAGGAGTTCGGGCGGCTGTCGGTGATGCTGCAATGGCGCTACACATGGAACTGCTGTTCGTCGTGCCGCCCGACCGCATTCGAGCCGCCGCCGCGCGTGGAATCGGCGATCGTGCGCATGATCCCGATCGCGCAGCCGCTGGAGTGCCAGCAGGCGCTGCTGGAACAGGTGGTGCCGAAAGCCTTTTCGCAGCGGCGCAAGGTGATCCGCAATTGCCTGGCCGGCATGTTTACCGAAAACGACTTGATCGATGCCGGCGTCGATCCGCAGGCGCGGCCGGAAGCGGTGCCGGTGGAGCGCTTCGTCGCGCTGGCGAACCGTCTCGCTTCGCTGCGGCCCGGCTAGCCGGGCCGCGTCTGCGCCCGGCCGTGTGCGCTGCGGCCGATAGACGGCGGGCATAAAATGATTCAGTGCTCCTCGCGGCGGCCAGCGGCTGCCGGCTTGCCGCCCCAGGATTTTCGCCATGCCGTCGTCCACCATTCATGATCCGCGTCCGGTTGCGCCGGTCGCTCCGCATAGCGGCGATTGCTGCCGCAGCGGTTGCGATCCCTGCGTATTCGACCTCTATCAGGAAGCGCTGGAACGCTACCGGAATGAGTTGCAGGCCTGGGAGCAAAGACAGGCGCACGCCAAGAAAAGCGCGGCTTCACCATCCCGCCCTGTCCGAAACTAGTCACCGCGTTGCCCGGGCGCTTGCGGCAATCGATTCCTGATATTTGTTAAAGTACCGAACAGTGGTGGCGCCATCGCCGGCAGCCGTTGTCCTGCATAAATTTGCGGGTTTGCCGGTCACTTTCTTGCGCCGATTTGCCACGGAAAGAATTGGTGAAAGGAAATCACGATGAAGAAGCTGACGACGCGGGCGGGAGCCCCGGTTGCCGACAACCAGAATATCCAGACCGCCGGTGCACGCGGGCCGGCCTTGCTGCAGGACGTCTGGCACTTGGAAAAACTCGCCCATTTCGACCGCGAGGTCATCCCCGAGCGCCGCATGCACGCCAAGGGTTCGGGCGCCTTCGGCAGTTTTACCGTGACGCACGACATCACACGCTATACCAAGGCCAAGCTGTTCTCGGCCATCGGCAAGAAGACCGATCTGTTCATGCGCTTTTCCACCGTCGCCGGCGAGCGCGGCGCGGCCGATGCCGAACGCGATATCCGCGGTTTTGCGATGAAGTTTTATACCGAGGAAGGCAACTGGGATCTGGTCGGCAACAATACGCCGGTGTTCTTCTTCCGCGATCCGCTGAAGTTTCCCGACCTGAACCATGCGGTCAAGCGCGATCCCCGCACCAACCTGCGCAGCGCGCAAAACAACTGGGACTTCTGGACGCTGCTGCCCGAGGCGCTGCACCAGGTCACGATCGTGATGAGCGACCGCGGCATTCCGCGCTCGTATCGCCACATGCACGGCTTCGGCAGCCACACCTTCAGCTTCATCAATGCGCAGAATGAGCGCTTCTGGGTCAAGTTTCACCTGCCGACCCAGCAGGGGATAGAAAACCTGAGCGATGCCGAGGCCGCCGAGCTGATCGGCCGCGACCGCGAGAGTTCGCAGCGCGACCTGTTCGAGGCGATCGAGCGCGGCGACTTCCCGCGCTGGAAGCTGTTCGTGCAGATCATGCCGGAAAAGGAGGCGGGCACCTATCACCTGAATCCGTTCGACCTGACCAAGGTCTGGCCGCACAAGGACTATCCGCTGATCGAAGTCGGCGTGCTGGAGCTGAACCGCAATCCGGAAAATTATTTCGCCGAAGTGGAGCAGGCCGCCTTCAGTCCGGCCAACGTCGTGCCCGGCATCAGTTTTTCGCCGGACAAGATGCTGCAGTCGCGCCTGTTTTCATACGGCGATGCGCAGCGCTACCGGCTCGGCGTCAATCATCACCAGATTCCGGTCAACGCGCCGAAATGTCCGTTCCACAGCTTCCACCGGGACGGCGCGATGCGGGTCGACGGCAACTACGGCGCCGCCACTTCCTACCAGCCCAACAGCCAGGGCGAATGGCAGGAGCAGCCGGATTTTTCGGAACCGCCGCTCGCCATCGAAGGCGCCGCCGACCACTGGAACCACCGGGTCGATGAAGACTACTATTCGCAGCCGGGCGACTTGTTCCGCCTGATGACGCCGGAACAACAGCAGCTGTTGTTCGACAATACGGCGCGCGCCATCTACGACGCATCCGAGCAAGTCCGGCAGCGCCACATCGAGAACTGCCGCCGGGCCGATCCGGCGTATGGCGCCGGGGTCGAGCAGGCGTTGCGGCGGCTGCCGTCCGCGGCCGGTGCCGGCGCCGACGACCGCGGCGTGGGCTAGGATTTGCCATCCTCAGACGGCTTCCAGCAAGGCGCGCGGCGTGCCGGACAGGCGATCCGGCGGCTTCGGGTGGCAAGATGCGGCGCCTGATTTTCATGCTGGCCTGCCTCTGGCCTTTGACGGCGCCTGCCGCCGAGCGGATTGTGGCGGGCGCGTTTTCCGCCGGCGCTTTCGACGGCTGGGAAGAAAAGAGCTTCAAGGGCAGGACGTCCTATCGATTGATGCATGACGAGCAAAGCGGCAAGACCGTGGTCGCGGCGCATACCCAGGGCGCGGCCTCGGGACGGATCAAAAAAATCCACGTCGACCTGAGGCAAACACCGTATCTCAACTGGTCCTGGAAAATCGAAAAACCCTACGCCGGACTCGATGAAAACACCAAGGGCGGCGACGATTTCCCGGTACGCGTGTACGTCATCGCGCAGCGCGGCGTGTTCGGCCTGTCGACGCGCGCCCTCAATTACGTCTGGGCCGGCGCCAAACCGGTTGGCCAGAGCTGGCCCAATCCTTACACCGCGAACGCGTGGATGATCGCGGCCGATAGCGGCGCCGCCGACGCCGGCCGCTGGGTGACGCACAAGCGCAACGTGCGCGCGGATCTGCGGGCGGCATTCGGCGACGGCATCGACCGCATCGATGCGGTGGCGATCATGACCGACGGCGACGACAGCGGTTCCGAAGCCCGCGCATGGTATGGCGATATCTTCTTTTCCGACCAATGAGCCGGGCTGCCGATGCGTAAACGCCTGTTGTTGATCGGCGGCGGCCATGCGCATCTGTTCGTACTCGAAGCGCTGCGCCGGCGCCGCGCCGAATGGCGCGACCGGCTCGAGGTCACGCTGCTGGCGCGCGAACTGCACACTCCCTATTCCGGCATGCTGCCGGGCCTGATCGCCGGCCATTACCGCCCGCGCGAATGCCATGTCGACCTGCAGCCGCTGGCGGCCGGCGCCGGCGTCGCACTGCAGACGGCCGAGGTCGACCGCATCGATTTTTCCACCCGCATCGCCTATGCCGGCGCGCATGCCTGGCCGTTCGATATCGTCTCGCTCGATATCGGCTCGGCGCCGCCGCTGGCGGCGGTGCCCGGGGCGGTGCAGCATGCCTGCGGCATCAAGCCGATCCCGGCCTTCCTCGAGCGCTGGCGCCAACTGCAGGCGCAGTTGGAACAGCAGACACGGCCACTGCATCTGGTGGTGGTCGGCGGCGGCGCCGGCGGCGTCGAAGCGGCGCTGGCGATGGCCTATCGGCTCGGCGCCGAGCGCGAACGGATGAGGTGCTCGCTGGTGACCGCTTCCGAGCTGCTGCCGGGCTATCCGCGGCGCACGGCGCGCATGGTGGCGCGGCATCTGGCGGCGGCCGGCGTGGCGCTGCGCAGCGAGGCGAGGGTAACGTCGGTGCAGCCCGGGCGGCTGCTGTTTGCCGACGGCAGCGCGGCATCCTTCGACCAGTTGCTGTGGGCCACCGGCGCCGCGCCGCAGGCGTGGCTGGCGGCTTCCGGGCTGGCCCGCAGCGGCGACGGCTTCGTCGCCGTCAACCGCCATCTGCAGTCGACCAGCCACGCCGACGTGTTCGCCGCCGGCGATGTCGCCAGCTGCGCCCAGGACCCGCGGCCCAAGGCGGGCGTATTCGCGGTGCGCCAGGGGCCGGTGCTGGCCGAAAACCTGTTGCGCCATGCCTTGCAGCCGCTGCAGCCGCTGGTGGCGTATCGGCCGCAGCGCGATTACCTGTCGCTGCTGTCGACCGGCGCGCGGCACGCGGTTGCCTCATGGTACGGACTGACCTGGCAGGGCGACTGGGTGTGGCGCTGGAAAGACCGCATCGACCGCCGTTTCGTGCAGCGTTTTTCGGCGCCGTTCGAGTCCGGTTCGACAGACTGAATCGGACCCGCAAAAGTGAAGTGCGACTGGCTTCCTATAAAATGGGATGCCGTGCGGCCTAGTGGTGCAACGATCAGGCGGCCGCTTTTCAGGGGAATTTATGTCAGAAAATAAAACAGAATCGATGCAGGAACGGTTGTTTCGGAGCAATCGCGAGTGGGCCAGCGCCATCTCCGCGTCGCATCCCGATTTTTTCAAGAAACTGGCGGCGCAGCAGGCGCCGGAATATTTGTGGATCGGCTGTTCCGACAGCCGCATTCCGCCCAACGAATTGCTGGGCCTGTTGCCGGGCGATCTGTTCGTGCACCGGAATATCGCCAACGTGGTCGCGCACAGCGACCTGAACTGCCTGACCGTGCTGCAGTTCGCGGTCGATGTGCTGCGCGTCAAGCACGTGATCGTCTGCGGCCACTATGGCTGCGGCGGCGTGCATGCGGTGCTGACGAAGCGTCGGGTGGGGCTGGCCGACAACTGGCTGCACCACGTCGAGGATGTGCAGTACAAGCACGAGCGCTACCTGGGCGAGGCGCTGCCGACCCAGACCCGGCTCGACCGCCTGTGCGAACTGAACGTGATCGAGCAGGTCGCCAACGTGTCGCACACCTCGATCGTGCGCGATGCCTGGGACCGTGGACAGGAGCTGACCCTGCATAGCTGGGTCTACGGATTGCAGGACGGGCTGCTGCGCAATCTGGGCGTGACGGTCAGCAGTCCCGACGATCTGGCTCCAGGCATGGCCAGCAGCCTGGCGCGCTACCAGGACTAGATTTTGCGGTCAGCGCGGGTGCAAGCCGCCATCGCGCAATTTCAGGCGCCGCACTTGCGGCAAGGCGATCAGGTCGCGATCGTGGCAGGCCATCACGACGCTGCTGCCTTCGCGGATCAGGGCCGGGATCAGGGCAATCACCTGTTCCCGCGCCGGGCCGTCGAGATTCGCGGTTGGCTCATCCAACAGCAATAATTTCGGTCCCAGCACGCGTGCGCGCGCCAGCGCGATGCGCTGCTTCTCGCCGCCCGACAGCGTGGCCGGCCGGCTGTTGCGCAGATGTGCGATGCCGGCCCATTCCATCGCCGCCTCCACCCGCCGGTGGATCTCGGCGGCGCCGATGCCGCGCGCCTGCAGGCCGTAGCCGACATTGGCCGGCACGCTGGTGGAAAACATTACCGGATGCTGGTGAACGTAGACGATGGCGTCGCGCAGCAGGCGCGGATACGGCTGCAGCGGCAGCGCCCGTCCCTCGTATTCGAACTGCGCGCATTGCGCCGGCTCCAGCCCACACAGGACGCGCAGCAGGGTGCTCTTGCCGGCGCCGTTGATGCCGGTCAGCACATAGGCGCTGGCGGCCTCGATTTCGAGCAGGCCGATATCCAGCAGCCGCCGCACACCGAACTGCTTTTTCAGCCCACGCACCGACAACAGCGTATTCATGAAACGGCTCCCGCGCTGCGCGCATCGCCCTGCAGCAGCACCAGTGCGGCGTTGATCACCAGCGCGATGGCGATCAGCACCATGCCTAGCGCAATGCCCTGGGCGAATTCGCCCTTGCTGGTTTCCAGCGCGATGGCGGTGGTGATGGTGCGCGTTTCGCCGGCGATGTTGCCGCCGATCATCAGCGCCGAGCCGACTTCGGAAATCACGCGGCCGAAGCCGTTGATCAGCGCCGCCATGACGCCGAAGCGCACTTCATGCAGAACGGTGAACATGACGCGCAGGCGCGAGGCGCCCAGGGTGATCGCGGTTTCCGCCAGGCGCGGATCGGCCGCCTGCACCGCCGCCAGCGTGAAGGCGACCAGCACCGGCAGCGCGATCAGCGCCTGCCCGGCCATGATGCCGGGCTGGGTGAACAGCCATTGCAGGCCGCCCAGCAAGCCCTGGCGCGACAGCAGCAGGTACAGCAAGAGGCCGATCAGCACCGTCGGCAGCGACAGCGCCGCCTGCGCCAGCCAGATCAGGAGGCGACGGCCGGCGAAACGATGGCTGCCGATCATATAGCCGGCCACCACCGCCAGCGGCGTCGCCGCCAGCAGGCCGACGACCGAGGTTTTCAGCGAGACCCAGATGATTTGCCATAGCGCGTGATCGCCGGAAAACAGCAGGATGAAGGCGTCGCGGATAGCGGCGGTCAGCTGCATCGGAGAGGCGCGGCGCTAGAAGCAGTGCTCCGGCGCCGGAAACGTACGATCCCGCACCGCGCTGATGTAGGCACGCACCGCGGCTTCGATGCTGGTCTGGCCTTCCATGAAATTCTTCACGAAGCGCGCCTTGCGTCCCGGGAAGACGCCGAGCATATCGTGCATCACCAGCACCTGGCCGGAACAGTCGGCGCCGGCACCGATGCCGATGGTGGGGATCGCCAGCAGCTCGGTGGCTTCCTTGGCCAGCGCGGCCGGGATCGCCTCCAGCACCAGCAGCGTGGCGCCGGCTTCCTGCAGCACCAGCGCATCGGATTTCAGCTGGCCGGCGGCGGTGGCGGTCTTGCCCTGCACCTTGTAGCCGCCCATCTGGTGCACCGATTGCGGCGTCAGCCCGAGATGGGCGCAGACCGGGATCGCCCGCTCGGTCAGGAAGCGGATGGTGGGCGCCAGCCAGTGGCCGCCTTCCAGCTTGACCATCTGCGCGCCGGCCTGCATCAGCTGCACCGCATGGGCGTAGGCCGCGTCCGGCGTGGCATAGCTGCCGAACGGCAGGTCGGCCACCAGCAGCGCGCTCTGGTTGCCGCGCGCCACGCTGGCGGTGTGGTAGGCCACTTCAGCCACCGTCACCGGCAAGGTCGAGGCGTGGCCCTGGCTGACCATGCCCAGCGAATCGCCGACCAGCAGCACGTCGACGCCGCAGCGGTCCATCAGCGCCGCGAAGCTGGCGTCGTAGCAGGTCAGCATCGCGATCTTCTGCTGCTGCTGGCGCATGGTGGCGAGCGCCGGGATGGTGACCGGCTTGCGCGGTGCATTTTCAGCGTCCTGCAGGTAATTCGCCATGCCTATTCTCCAAGATTGAAAAACTCGCGCCGGCCGCGCATCTGCTTGATGCGCGCCAGCAGCAGTTCAAAGTCGTCTTCCTGTTGCAGCGGATTCAGATGTTCATTGTTGACGATCAGGATCGGCGCCGCATCGTAATGATAGAAGAAGCGGCTGTAACTTTCGCACAGGCGGTACAGATAGGTTTCGGAAATCGCCGCTTCCATCTGAATGCCGCGCCTTTCGATGCGCTCCAGCAGGATTTCCGGCTCGGCCTGCAGGTAGACCACCAGGTCGGGCGTCGGCGCCTGCGGCCGCAATTGATTGTACAGTTGCCGATACAGGTTCAGCTCGTCGTCGTCCAGCGTGAGCTGGGCGAAGATCGCATCCTTGTCGAGCAGAAAGTCGGAAACCACGCTGGCGTCGAACAGGTCGCCCTGCGCCAGTTCGCGCAGCTGGTTGATGCGCTGGAACAGGAAGAACATCTGCGTCGGCAGCGCATAGCGTGCCGCGTCCCGGTAGAATTTTTCCAGGAACGGATTGTCGCGCGGCTGCTCCAGCAGCGTCTGCGCGCCGAAGCGCTCGGCGATCTTGCGCGCCAGCGTGGTCTTGCCGACGCCGATCGGGCCTTCCACCACGACATAGCGGTATTTGTCGAAATTCATGTGCGGAAAATGAAGTAGACCGCGCCCATCAGGCACAGCCCGGCCCAGACGTAATCGAGCTTGAACGGCTGGTTCATGTAGAGCATGGCGAACGGCACAAATACCGTGAGTGTAATCGCTTCCTGCATGATCTTGAGCTGCGCCAGGCTCAGTTCGGTATAGCCGATGCGGTTGGCCGGCACCTGCAGCATATATTCGAACAGGGCGATGCCCCAGCTGATCAGCGCCGCCACCCACCATGCCTTGCTGGCCAGGTTTTTCAGGTGGCCGTACCAGGCGATGGTCATGAAAATGTTGGAGAGGGCGAGCAGGCCGGCGGCCTGAATGACGACGGGGATCTGCATGGCAGTGGCGCGGTGTCGGTTAGGAGAGTGTGGGAGTATGCTTAAAAACTGCGCGATATCGGGCGAATTATGGGTGCTTTGAAAAATACTCCCGCATATAAATAAGCAGCCCCAAAGCCGTCCCGCAGCGCCTCGCGGCACGCATCGGCGCGGCGCCGGCGCCTGGCCGGGGTTTCAAGCCGTCGCTTCAGATCTTGCTGATCGCCTGTCCCGCCACCTGCGCCGCAAAGGTGTGCGCCGGGCCGGCGCCCGCAATCGTCACAAAGGGATCGAGCTGCAGCAGCGGGATCAGCGCGAATGCGCGCTCGGTCAGGCGCGGATGCGGCACCGTCAGCGTCTCGCTGCGAATCTGCTGATCGCCGTACAGCAGCAGGTCGAGATCGAGCGTGCGCGGCGCATTGCGGTAGGGCCGCTCGCGGCCGAATTCCTGCTCGACTGCCTGCAGTTCCGCCAGCAGCTGCGCCGCCGGCAGCGTGGTGCAGAGGCGCGCCACGGCGTTGACGTAGTCGCTGCCGCCGGCGTCGATCGGCGCCGTGCGGAACAGGCTCGATTGCGCCTCCAGCACGGTGTGCGGCAGGCTCTGCAGGCGCGTCAGCGCGCGCCGCACGTTGGCTTCGGCGTCGCCCAGGTTGGAGCCGATGCCGACGTAGGCGGCGATCACCGGACCCGTATCCGGCATCAGGACGGTTCCTGGTTCGGCGCCGCTGTGCCGCTGGCGGCGGCATCCTGCTTGTTGCGGCCGCCGCGCCGGCGCGGCCGTTTCTTGGCGCCGCCTTCGCCGGCTTTCGGCTTTTGCGCCAGCAGCCGTTCGCGGCCGGCGCCGTCGGCTTCCATGAAGGCGGTCCACCATTCGCCCAGTTCGGCGTCGATTTCGCCCGAGGCGCAGCGCAGCAGCAGGAAATCGTAGCCGGCGCGCATGCGTTCGCTTTCCAGCAGGCGGTAGGGCGCCTTGCCGCTGCGCCGTTCGAAGCGCGGCTGCATGGCCCAGATGTCGCGCATGTCGGAGGCGATGCGGCGCTGCAGCGCCAGCTTGTCGGTCTGCGCGTGCAGCACGTCGTCGGCCGCCAGATGCAGCGCCGGGATCGGATATTCGCCGGCGGCCTGGTAGGCCTTCCATTTTTCCAGCACCTGGTGCCACAACAGCGAGGCGAACAGAAAGCCGGGCGACACCGGCTTGCCGGCGCGGATGCGGGCGTCGGTGCTTTCCAGCGCCAGCGTCACGAATTTTTCGCCCATCGGCTGCTCCAGCACGACGTCGAGCAAGGGCAGCAGGCCGTGGTGCAGGCCTTCCTTGCGCAACTGACGCAGGCAGGCCAGGGCGTCGCCGCTCATCAGCAGCTTGAGCATCTCGTCGAACACGCGCGCCGCCGGCACGTTGTTGATCAGCGGCGCCATCACCGAAATCGGCGCCGCGGTGGCGGGGTCGATCGTGAAGTTCAGCTTGGCGGCGAAGCGCACCACGCGCAGCATGCGCACCGGGTCTTCGCGGAAGCGCGCCTCCGGGGCGCCGATGATGCGCAGCTTGCCGCTGCGGATGTCGTCCATGCCGCCGTGATAGTCGAGCACGGTCTGCGTCGCCGGCTCGTAGTACATGGCGTTGATGGTGAAGTCGCGCCGGATCGCATCCTCATGCTGCAGACCGAAGGTGTTGTCGCGCAGCACGCGGCCGTGCTCGTCCTTCGGTGCCTCGTCGGCCGAGGCGCCGCGAAACGTCGTCACCTCGATCAGGTCGGAACCGAACATCACATGCACGATCTGGAAGCGGCGGCCGATGATGAAGGCGCGCCGGAACAGGCGCTTGACCTGTTCCGGCGTGGCGTCGGTGGCGACGTCGAAGTCCTTCGGCTTGACGTGCAGCAGCAGGTCGCGCACTGCGCCGCCGACGATGAAGGCCTTGAAGCCGGCGTCCTGCAGCGTTTTCGTCACGCGCACCGCGTTCGACGAGACCAGCGCCGGATCGATGCCGTGTTCCTTCGGCCCCAGCGTCACCGGCTGGGTCGGATCGCTGTTTTTCTTTTTCTTGGTGCCGAGAATGCGCCGGATCAGTTGCTTAATCATGGGGTGCTTGCAGTGAGATGTGATTATTTCGGTTCGCCGAACAAGTGCAGGATCGGCCATTGATGGGCTTCCGCGTGCGCCCGCAAGAGCGCGTTGGGATTGGTGGCGACCGGGTGGGTGACCAGCGACAGCAGCGGGATGTCGTTTTGCGAGTCGCTGTAGAAATGGCTGCGTTCGAAGCCGGCCAGGGATTGGTCGAGCGTCGCCAGCCAGGCGCCGGTGTTGGCCACCTTGCCGGCGCCGTACGGCGGGATGCCGTGCAGGCGGCCGGTGAACTCGCCGTTGCCGTCCGTTTCCGGTTCCGCCGCGATCAGGTTGGGCACGCCGAAGGCAGCGGCGATCGGCGTCGTGACAAAACTGTTGGTGGCGGTGACGATGGCCACCAGGTCGCCGGCATCCTGGTGCCGCCGCACCAGCTCGCGCGCCGCCGGCAGGATCGCCGGCGTGATCACTTCATCCATGAACTGGCGATGCCAGTCGTCCAGCTGGCGGCGCGGGAACTTGGCCAGCGTGCCGAACACGAATTCCAGGTACTGCACCGGATCGAGCGTGCCGGCCTGGTACTGGCGGTAGAAGCCGGCATTGCGGCGCTCGAATTCGGCGGCATCGACGGCGCCGATGCGCGCCAGAAACTGGCCCCACTCGTAATCGGAGTCGAGCGGCAGGAGGGTATGGTCAAGGTCGAATAAGGCAAGATTCATTGCGATTGTGATTCGTTTTCGAGTTGCAGAAGATGGCGCAGCAGGGGCAAGGTGATGGGGCGCTGGGTCTCCAGCGAATGGCGGTCGAGGGCGTCGAGCATGGTCGACAGCGAGCGCATGTCGCGCCGGAAATGCGTAATCAGATAGGGTAGCACGCCGGGCGCCAGCGTAATGCCGCGGCTGGCGGCGGCCTGGTTCAGCGCCTCGATCTTTTCGTCGTCGGAAAGCCCGTGCAACTGATAAATCAAGCCCCAGCCGAGCCGCGTGCGCAAGTCCTCGCGCAGCGCCAGCTGCGCCGGCGGCAGCGCGCCGGCCGATACCAGCAGCGCGCCGTTGTCGCGGATCTGGTTGAACAGGGCGAAGGCGGCGATTTGCGATTCCGCCGGCAAGGCGTCGCAATCGTCCAGCAGGTACAGGCGGGTGGCGGGATCGAACAGGAACGCCGCCGCCTCGGCATCGGCCGCGATATAGCGCGCCGCGTCCGTCGCCGCCAGCGCCTGCAGCAGGTGCGTCTTGCCGGCGCCGGACTCGCCCCACAGGTAGACGAAGCGCTCCTGCGGCACGGCCTCGGCATGCGCGGCGAACTGTGCCAGCAGCTGCGCTAGTTCGCGATTCTGACCAGCCACGAAGTTGTCCAGCGTCTGTGGCTTGTCGGGTTCCAGTTCCAGCAGCAGTTGTCTCATGATTGATTGTAAAAGGTGCTGTTGCGGTACAGCGCCTGCATATGCCGTACCGCGACCGACAGCACGGCGGAGGCCGGCAAGGCCAGCAGCACGCCAACGAAACCGAACAGCTGGCCGAACGCCAGCAAGGCGAAGATGACGACGATCGGATGCAGCCCGATGCGCTCGCCGACCAGATAGGGCGTGAGGATGAAGCTTTCCAGCACCTGGCCGATTGAATACACGATCGCCACCGCGATCAGTCCGTACAGGGCGCTGAACTGCAGCACCGCCGCCAGCAGCGCCAGCGTCAACCCAAGGCCGAAACCGAGATAAGGAATGAAGGCCAGGAAGCCGGTGATGATCCCGACCGGCAGCGCGATGTCGAAGCCGGCGATCGCCAGCGCCGAGGAGTAATACACCGCCAGGATCAGCATCACCAGCAGTTGTCCACGCAAGTATTGCGCCAGCAGGGTGTCGGCTTCCCGCGCCAGCTGATTGATGCGGCCCACCCAGCTGCGCGGCAGCGCGTTTTCGATCCGGGCCAAGACGCCATGCCAGTCGAGCAGCAGGTAGAACAGCACGACCGGGATCAGGAACAGGGTGCCGAGCCAGCCGATCACGGCGCTGCCGCCGGTCTTGGCCGAGGCCCACAGCGTGCCGGCCAGCGCCTGGCCGCTGTCCGCCATGTGCTCCGCCAACAGCTTCTTGATGCCGTCGATATCGATGTTGATGTCGAAGCCGAGTGCCTGCAGCCGGGGCGCGACCGCCGCGTTCAGCTTTTCCAGCAGCGCCGGGATTTGCTGCTGCAGCGCCGGGATTTCCTTCTGCACGATCGGCACCACGATCAGTACCAGCGCCAGCCCGAGCGCGAACAGCAGCAACAGCATCAGCAGCGCCGCAATCGCGCGCGGCACGTGAAAGCGTCCGATGCGCCGCCTTTCGATCCAGTCGACGCCCGGATTGAGCGCATAGGCCAGGATGGCCGCCGCGATGAAGGGCGTCAGGATCGGTGACAGCAACACCAAGAGCGCCACCAGCGCCAGGCCGACGGCCAGCCAGAACCAGCCTTGTTTTTGATCCGAAGCGAAGGAAAAGGGCATGGTGGCAGGAGGCTGATGGAACGGTTTGATAAAATAAGGGATTCGCCGCAGCGCGCCGCTGCGGCTTCGACTTTAATTCCAACCGCGTATTTTACCGCCTCCGCTGCCAATCTCATCATGACCGCACCCTCCCAAGTTTCCCTCTCCTACCGCGACGCCGGTGTGGATATCGATGCCGGCGATGCGCTGGTCGAAGCAATCAAGCCGTTTGCCAAGCGCACCATGCGCGAAGGCGTCATGGGCGGCATCGGCGGTTTCGGCGCGCTGTTCGAGATCGGCAAGAAGTTCAAGGAGCCGGTACTGGTGTCCGGCACCGACGGCGTCGGCACCAAGCTGAAGCTGGCGTTCGACCTCAATCGCCACGCCACGGTCGGCATCGACCTGGTGGCGATGAGCGTCAACGACATCCTGGTGCAGGGCGCCGAGCCGCTGTTCTTCCTCGACTATTTCGCCTGCGGCAAGCTCGACGTGGCGACCGCCACCGACGTCATCAAGGGCATCGCGCAAGGCTGCGAGCAGGCCGGTTGCGCGCTGATCGGCGGCGAGACCGCTGAGATGCCGGGCATGTACCCGGACGGCGAATACGACCTGGCCGGGTTCGCGGTGGGCGCCGTGGAAAAGGCCAACATCATCGACGGCAAGAAGATCGTGCCCGGCGACGTCGTGCTGGGACTGGCGTCGTCCGGCGTGCATTCGAACGGCTATTCGCTGGTGCGCAAGATCCTCTCGGTGGCGCAGCCCGACCTCGACGCCGATTTCCACGGCCGACCGCTGGCCGACGTGCTGATGGAGCCGACCCGCATTTACGTCAAGCCCCTGCTGGCCTTGATGGCGGCGATGGAAGTCAAGGGCATGGTGCACATCACCGGCGGTGGTCTTTTGGAAAACATCCCACGCGTGTTGCAAGATCATTTGACTGCCGAACTGCAGCGCGATGGCTGGACCATGCCGCCGCTGTTCGGCTGGCTGCAGCAGCACGGCGGCGTCGCGGATGACGAGATGCACCGCGTCTTCAACTGCGGCATCGGCATGGCGGTGATCGTGTCCGCACAGAATGCTGATGCGGCGATGGCGCAGCTGACGGCGGCGGGCGAACAGGTTAGTCGCATCGGCGTCATTCGGGCGCGGGGTGAGGGTGAGGCGCAGACGATTGTGGTTTGAGATATTTATATACTCCCTTAGGTCAAGCCATATCTCGGGCGTTAATGTTGATAACTTTTCCTATACTCCTTCATTTTTCGCTCCCGCGGATTTAGGCGGGAGGCCAGTGGCGTTTATATCCAAGAGCATGTAACAAAAGCGAATAATCGCTGTCCCAGTCTCTTTCCAGATTGTTTCGTGGAGGCACATCATGGCCCGCGCACTGGTGGATGATGAATTATGGGGAATTGTTCGTCCCTTGCTGCCGCCACCCCCGCCGCACAAGACGCCGGCCACAAGTGCCTGGTCGAGCGACGCGTGTTCCCTGGCATTTTGTGCATCCTGCCATCCGGTTTGCCTTGGGAGATGCTGCCCAAGAAAAGGGAATGCGGCTTTGGCATCGCATATGGGCGCAGGGCGCGCGGTTGGCAGAAGACCGGCGTCTGAGACCGGTGGCATCGCGTGCTGTTGCCAAACTGCGTCACGCACACCGACTCGACTTCTTGCGCGTGATCGCCGACAGGTCGTCGGTGCGCGCGCCTGGCGGCAAGTGAAAAGACTACTGAAAAGCGGTCCTGCGTAGCCTGGTACGCGTCGTCGAAGATGGTCGAGGGAAAGTGGCATGCATTTGCCCGGCCAGCATCAATGGATGTGGCGACCATACTGAAGTCGCCACGCACGGCCGCTCCTTCCTGGAAAAGAAAGGTCATTTCGGGATCATTCACAGACTTACCCACCTAGAAAGGATCAACTGGTTTGACACAATTGAATTTGGAACTCCCCTTTTTCGCCGGGCAGCCCGAATGGATGCACGCCGTCGCCGGCGTGGCGCTGATGTGCCTGCTCGCCTATGTCGCCCGGCTGGTGGCCCACTGGATGGTGCTGGTTGGCGCCAGCCGCGCGATCGCCTCCGTGCAGGGGCGCCTGCCCGGCGTGCTCCTTAACCACGATGTCCTATCCCGTCTGGAAAAGGTGGTGCCCTCCCTGGTCATCCAGATGACGGTCGGCGCGGTTCCCCACTTGGGCGCCGACGTCGCGACGGTTATCCGCAACCTCGCCATCGCGGTGACGGTCCTGCATATCGTTCGTGTGCTGATGGCGATTCTCGACGCACTCCAGCAATACCATGAAACGTCCGGCGGTCCCTCCGCGGTGCGCACGCGCTCGGTCAAGAGCTACATCCAGCTGGGCAAGCTGGCGCTGGCTTTCATCGGCGCGATTGTCATCGTCGCGACCTTGATCGACCGCTCTCCCTTCATCCTGCTGTCGGGCCTGGGCGCGATGTCGGCAGTGTTGATGCTGGTCTTCAAAGATACCCTGCTGTCGTTTACCGCGGGCGTGCAACTGGCATCGAATGACATGCTGCGCGTCGGCGACTGGATTGAGATGCCGCAGCTGGGCGCGGATGGGGATGTGGTCGATATCGCGCTGCACACCGTGAAAGTCCAGAACTGGGACAAGACCATTGTGACGATCCCCACCTGGCGTCTGATGTCGGAAAGCTTCAAGAACTGGCGCGGGATGCAGCAGTCGGGCGGACGGCGCATCAAGCGCACCGTCAGGCTGGATGCCGCATCGGTGCGCTTCCTGAAGCCGGATGACGTCGATCGGCTACGGCACATCGCAATTCTTCAACCTTATCTCGAAAGGAAACTGCAAGATGTTGAAGGGACGAACCTGGAGCTCAAGCGCACACTGGGAGAGTTGGCGCAAGACCCGGCCAACCAGCGGCGTCTGACCAACCTGGGGACATTTCGTGCATACATCGATGCCTACCTGAGGCAGCATCCGGGCATCCATCAAGACATGACGCTGATGGTGCGCGCGATGGAGCCCTCGTCCGACGGCGTGCCGATGGAACTGTACTGCTTTACGGCAACCACGGCCTGGGCAAACTACGAAGGGACGCAGAGCGACATCTTCGACCACCTGCTTGCCATCCTGCCCGAATTTGGCCTGCGCCTGTATCAGAAGCCGACCGGCCATGATGTCACGAGCGGGTTGCAGCGGGGTACGGACACGGAAGCGAACTGGCTCGCCTGGGCCAGCCCCAAGGACGAGCCCGTTGAAGTGGACTAAGCGAAAGCCGACACTGCCCGGGCCCGTGTCAACTCTGGGCGTCATCCTTGCGTGCCCGAGCACCGGGCGATGGACGGCCTGTCATGCCGTCGCACCGACCAAGCCGGCAAGCCAGTCTACAACGCCGCCATGGGAACCTAAACTGAGCATCGCCGACATTACCAGGAAATGCTGAATCACTCGACGGGCGTATAGGGCATGACCTGCAAGGGATAGTAGCGCTGTTCATTGCGCCCAGGGCGTGGTGAGCGCCGGAATGCCATTGGCAATCTTGTCCGCGGACCCCAGATACCGGTGCGCCATCTGGTTGGTAGCGCGGCCTTTCTTGCGATCTCCGGTGTCATCGATCACCGACATGCCAACGGCGGCGGGAGCCGTGACGGGGTCGACCACCAGCAATTGCAGGGGCGCGCGGCCAGCGCGTCGGCGTCCTAGGGCGATTCGGATAGGAAGGACTGGCGTGCTGCACTTGTGCGGCTTGCGCCTGTAGCAGCGGTTCGGCACCGCCAGCTCAGTGAGGGTCTTGGGACGGTCACCCGGCGGCAGCAGTCCCGCCAGTGGCTGCCGAAGCGATGCAGCCGGGCAAGGCGATTGAAT
>CAVPMM010000006.1:0-10684 GCA_963706525.1 uncultured beta proteobacterium
CAACGGAGTTTTCCATGAATCTCAACCCCAGCGCCCGACCTCTTGTGTTCGGCAGTATTTGCATGTTGATCGCCGCCATCTGCTGGGGCGGCATGTTTCCGGTCGCCAAAGCCACGCTGCGCTGGGTCGACCCCTTTTTTCTGACGCTGATCCGTTACGGCATCACCGCCGTCATCATGCTGGCGATCCTGTGGCTGCGCGAAGGGCGCGTAGCGCTACGCGCGGACGGCAGGGCTGGAGCGCTGTTCCTGTTCGGCGGCGCCGGCTTTTGCGGTTTCGGCCTGTTCGTGTTCACCGGCTTACGCGCATCCAGTCCGGCGCATGGCGCGATCCTGATCGCGCTGATGCCGCTGTTGACCGCCGCGCTGACCGCTGCCCTGGCGCGCGCACTGCCGCCGCGGCATACCTTGCTTGGCATCGGCTTGGCCTTGGCGGGCGTCGCGCTGGCGGTGTCGAACGGGCATCCGGCCGCGCTGTTCGAATCGCATTCGGCCGGCGCCGACGCCTTGATTTTGGCCGGCGTGGTGTCATGGGTGGTGTACACGCTGGGCGCCCGGCGCTTTGCCGGCTGGTCGCCGCTGCGCTACAGCACGCTGACCGTGGTGTACGGCGTGCTTGGCATCGCGTTCTGCACGGCACTGGCAATGGCGGCGGGCTTCGCGCAGTTGCCGGCGCCGGCGGCGCTGGCCGAAACGCTGCCGCATTTCTTTTATATCGTGGTATTTGCGTCGGTGGTCGCGGTATTGGGATGGAACGAGGGCGTGCGCCGCATCGGTCCGGTCAACGCCGTGCTGTTCATCAATTTCGTCCCGGTCACCGCGTTCCTGATCCAGGCCGCGCAAGGCTTGCCGATCAGCGCCTGGGAACTGGGCGGTGCCGCGCTGGTGGCGGCGGCCCTGGTGTTGAATAATGTCTTGCAACGACGGGCGCTGGCGCCGGTGCGGATCAACGCTGCCGGCGTTTCGGGACGGGGCGGTGTCGCGGTGCGCCGTTTCCACTAAGCCCTGACGCTGAGAAGCGTTCAAGCGCAGACCGTGACAATGCACTTAAACATGGAGTATGTGTCAATTTTGCAGGAAAAATCTGCGAGATACATTGTCACAATAGGGAGTATATGAATTCCCCATACGTCCGCTTTGCTGCTGCAGCGCCCCTCACAGAATCAGCAGGGCGCGGAAGTCGTTGACGTTGGTGCGGGTCGGTCCGCTGACCACCAGGTCGCCCAGCGCGCTGAAAAAGCCGTAGCCGTCGTTGTTGTCGAGCATCTCGCGCGGCCGCTGCGCCAGCAGCTTCGCGGCGCGCGTCAGCGAGTCGGGCTGATAGATCGCGCCGGCGTTGTCTTCCGAGCCGTCGATGCCGTCGGTATCGCAGGCGATCGCATGGATGCCGGGATGGCCGTCCAGCGCCACCGCCAGGCTCAGCAGGAATTCGGCGTTGCGCCCGCCGCGGCCCTTGCCGCGCACCGTGACCGTGGTTTCGCCGCCCGACAGCAGCACGCAGGGCTTGGCGAACGGCTGGCCGCGCCGCGCGATCTGCCTGGCCAATGCCGCGTGCACCAGGCCGACGTCGCGCGCCTCGCCTTCGATCTCGTCGGACAGGATGTAGGGCGTGATGCCGGCCGCGCGCGCCTTGGCCGCCGCCGCTTCCAGCGCCATCTGCGCGGTCGCGATCACATGATGGCTGTTGCGCGCAAAGCGCGGATCGCCGGGTTTCGGCGTCTCGCCGATGCCGTCGGCGAGATGCCGTTCGATATGGGCCGGCACCTCGATCCGGTACTTGCGCAGGATCGCCAGCGCGTCGGCGCAAGTGGTCGGGTCGGGCAGCGTCGGGCCGCTGGCGATGATGGCCGGATCGTCGCCCGGGATGTCGGAAATCAGCAGCGTCACCACGCGCGCCGGCGCGCAGGCCAGCGCCAGGCGGCCGCCCTTGATCGCCGACAGGTGCTTGCGCACGCAATTCATCTCGAAAATCGTCGCGCCGCTCTTCAGCAGCGCCTTGTTGACGGCCTGCTTCTGCTCCAGCGTGATGCCTTCGGCGGGCTGCGCCAGCAGCGCCGAACCGCCGCCCGAGATCAGGCACAGCACCAGGTCGTGCTCGCTCAAGCCCTGCACCATCTCCAGCATGCGCGCCGCCGCCTGCTGGCCGGCGCGGTCGGGTACCGGATGCGCCGCCTCCACCACTTCGATGCGGCGGCAATCGGCGCCGTGGCCGTAGCGCGTCACCACCAGGCCGGACAACTCGCCGGGCCAATGATCTTCGACCGCCTTGGCCATCGCCGCCGCGCCCTTGCCGGCGCCGATCACCAGCGTACGGCCCTGGGCCGGCGGCGCCGGCAGGTAGGCCGGCAGGCAGTCTTCGGCGGTGACCGCGGCGACCGCGCTGCCATAAAGGTCGATCAGGAACTGCCGGGGATTATCCAAGATCATGATGCGCTCAAGTGGTTGGGAGGGCGACGCGCCGCAAAAGGTCCGGCCTTATTCTAGCCTTCCGCGATCTGGTGATTGGACATCAGTTCGATCGCGCGGCACAAGGCCGAATGGTCGAGCCCGCTCATGCCGTTGGCGGCGCAGGCATTCATCAGCTCCTGGGCGGCGGCGGTGTTCGGCAGCGACACGCCGAGCGCCTTGGCGCCCTGCAGCGCCAGGTTCAGATCCTTCTGGTGCAGCTCGATGCGGAAGCCCGGATTGAAGGTGCGCTTGACCATGCGTTCGCCATGCACTTCCAGGATGCGCGAGGAGGCGAAGCCGCCCATCAGCGCCTGGCGCACCTTGGCCGGATCGGCGCCGGCCTTGGAGGCGAACAGCAGCGCCTCGGCCACCGCCTGGATGTTCAGGGCGACGATGATCTGGTTGGCGACCTTGGTGGTCTGGCCGTCGCCGTTGCCGCCGACCAGCGTGATGTTCTTGCCCATCAGCTCGAACAGCGGCTTGACGGTGTCGAACGCCTCTTCCGAGCCGCCCACCATGATGGTCAGCGAAGCGGCCTTGGCGCCGACTTCGCCGCCCGACACCGGCGCATCGAGGTATTCGCAGCCGAGCTTGTTGATCTTCTTGGCGAATTCCTTGGTGGCGATCGGCGAGATCGAACTCATGTCGACCACGATCTTGCCTTGCGACAGGCCGTCCGCCACGCCGTTCTCGCCGAACAGCACCGCTTCCACGTGCGGCGTGTCCGGCACCATGACGATGATGATGTCGGCGCGGCTGGCGACTTCGCTGCCCGAGGTGCAGACCGTGGCGCCGCCCTCGATCAGCGCATAGCGGCGGATTCTTGTGGTCGTGCAGGTACAGCTTGTGGCCGCCCGCCTGCAGGTGTCGCCGCCATCGGCGCGCCCATGATGCCCAGTCCGATAAAGCCGATTTTTGCCATGTTCGTCTCCTCTTGATGATGTCGATCCATTTGGCGCACTCGTCCGCTGCAGGCGCCGCTTCGCTCACACGCCGTGCGCGGCGCGCCAGCCCAATCCGTCCAGCGTGGTGGCCTTCGGCTTGTATTCGCAGCCGATCCAGCCGTCGTAGCCGATCTCGTCCAGCAGCCGGAACAGATAGCGATAATTGATCTCGCCGGTGCCCGGCTCGAAGCGGCCGGGGTTGTCGGCCAGCTGCACATGCCTGATCTGCGGCAGGTTGGTTGGTCAGCGTATTCGCCAGCTCGCCTTCCATGCGCTGCATGTGATAGATGTCGTACTGCAGGAACAGGTTGTCGGAACCGGTGTCCTTGATGATCGTCCAGCGCCTGCGCGGTGCGCGACAGGAAGAAGCCGGGAATGTCGAAGGTGTTGATCGGCTCGATCAGCAGCCGGATGCCTTCGGCCTGCAGGCGCTCGGCGGCGAATTTCAGGTTCTTGACCAGCGTCGCCTGCGCCGCCTCGCGCGTGACGCCGGGCGGCACGATGCCGGCCAGGCAATTGAGCTGCTTGACGCCCAGCACCCGCGCATAGCGGATCGCTTCGCCGACGCCGTCCTGGAATTCGGCGACGCGCGCCGGATGGCAGGCGATGCCGCGTTCGCCGGCGGCCCAGTCGCCGGCCGGCAGGTTGTGCAGCACCAGGTCGAGCTGATAGCTGTTGAGCTTGTCGGCGATCTGGTCGGCGTGGAAGGCATACGGAAACAGGAATTCGACGCCGCGAAAGCCGGCGCGCGCCGCCGCCTCGAAACGGTCCATGAAATCCATGCTCGTTGAACAGCATGGTGAGGTTGGCTGCCAGTTTGGTCATCTCGGTGTCCTCCGTGTCTTTCAGTCGAGCAGTGCGATCGCGGTCGGCGCGTCTTCGGGCTTGCCGGCCAGCTCCTCGAACTCGTTGATATTGTTGATTTCGGTCCCCATCGAGATATTGGTCACTCGCTCCAGGATGACTTCCACCACGACCGGCACCCGGTATTGCTTCATCCAGGCGCGCGCCTGCTCGAACGCCGGCTGGATGCTCGTTCGTGCGTTCGTCACCCGGATCGCCTTGCAGCCCAGGCCTTCGACCACGCTGACGTGGTCGACGCCGTAGCCGTTCAGTTCGGGCGCGTTGATGTTCTCGAACGACAGCTGCACGCAGTAATCGATTTCGAAACCGCGCTGCGCCTGGCGGATCAGGCCGAGGTAGGAATTGTTCACCACCACGTGCAGATAGGGTAGCTTGAACTGGGCGCCGACCGCCAGTTCCTCGATCATGAACTGGAAATCGTAGTCGCCCGAGATCGCCACCACTTCGCGGCCCGGATCGGCGGCGCACACGCCGAGCGCCGCCGGGATGGTCCAGCCGAGCGGGCCGGCCTGGCCGCAGTTGATCCAGTGGCGCGGCTGGTAGACGTGCAGGAACTGCGCGGCGGCGATCTGCGACAGGCCGATGGTGCTGACGTAGCAGGTGTCGCGGCCGAAGGCCCGGTTCATTTCCTCGTAGACGCGCTGCGGCTTGAGCGGCGCATTGTCGAAGTGGGTGCGGCGCAGCAGGGTGCGCTTGCGCGCGCGGCACTCCGCCACCCAGGCCGAGCGGTCCTTCAGCCGGCCGGCGGCCTTCCATTCCTGCGCCACCTCGACGAACAGCTTCAGCGCCGCGCCGGCGTCGGACACGATGCCGTAGTCGGGACCGAACACGCGGCCGATCTGGGTCGGCTCGATGTCGACGTGGACGAACTTGCGGCCCTTGGTGAAGACGTCGATCGAGCCGGTGTGGCGGTTGGCCCAGCGGTTGCCGATGCCGAGCACGAAATCGGATTCCAGCATGGTGGCGTTGCCGTAGCGGTGGCTGGTCTGCAGGCCGACCATGCCGGCCATCAGCGGATGATCGTCGGCGATCGCGCCCCAGCCCATCAGGGTCGGGATCACCGGCACGCCGACGGTCTCGGCGAATTCCACCAGCAGCGCCGAGGCGTCGGCGTTGATGACGCCGCCGCCGGCCGTGATCAGCGGCCGCTCCGCCTCGTTCAGCATGGCCAGCGCCTTTTCGATCTGGGCGCGGCTGGCGGCCGGCTTGTAGACCGGCAAGGATTCGTAGGTGTCGGGATCGAATTCGATTCGCGCCATCTGCACGTCGAACGGCAGGTCGATCAGCACCGGGCCGGGGCGGCCGGAGCGCATGAGGTGAAATGCCTGCTGGAATACGCGCGGCACCAGCGCCGGTTCGCGCACCGTGACTGCCCACTTGGTGACCGGCTTGGCGATGGCTTCGATATCGACCGCCTGGAAATCCTCCTTGTACAGGCGAGCGCGCGGCGCCTGGCCGGTGATGCACAGGATCGGGATCGAGTCGGCTTGCGCCGAGTACAGGCCGGTGATCATGTCGGTGCCGGCCGGGCCCGAGGTGCCGATGCAGACGCCGATGTTGCCGGCCGCCGCGCGGGTATAGCCCTCGGCCATATGCGAGGCGCCTTCGACGTGGCGCGCCAGGATATGCTGGATGCTGCCGCGTTTCTTCAGCGCCGCGTAGAGCGGATTGATGGCCGCGCCCGGCACCCCGAACGCGGCGGCGATGCCTTCTTTTTCCATCACGTGGACGGCTGCTTCGATAGCGGTCATTAATGCCATTTTTGTCTCCAGCAGAATAATAAGAAGCGGATGAATAGCGCAACTTCATTGATTTGCATGGTATCGGCGAACATCGCCCTTGATAAGAAGCATAAATATCGTTTCATTCGATACTTCAGGTATGGAATAATCGGTTCATGAACAAGCTGAAAGAAATCGAGGCCTTCGTCGACGCGGTCGACAAAGGCAGCCTGGCGCGCGCCGCGCTGGAACAGAATGTGTCGCCGGCGATGCTGGGGCGGCGCGTCGACGCCCTGGAAAAGCGGCTCGGCGTCAAGCTGATGCACCGGACCACGCGCCAGCTGACGCTGACCGAACAGGGCTCGGTCTTCCTCGACCATTGCCGCAAGCTGCTAAGCGATCTGGAGGGCGCGGAAAGAGTAATTTCCGAAGGCCGGCACAAGGCCATCGGCCACTTGATCGTGTCGGCGCCGGCCGCCTTCGGCCGCCTGCATGTGGCGCCGCACGCGCCGGCCTTTCTGGCCGCCAATCCCGAAGTGCAAGATTTCGTTCAACCTGACCGACCAGGTGGTCGACCTGGTGCGCGAGGGCTACGACGTCGGCATCCGCATCGGCGGCGCGCTCGATCCCAACTTCGTCGCCGTCAAGCTGGCGACCAACCAGCGCGTGGTATGCGGCACGCCCGCCTATTTCGAGCGCCACGGCATCCCGCAAACGCTGGAAGACCTGGCGCGCCACAACTGTCTCGCCTTCAACCTGCAGGGCGGCCAGCAGCGCGGCTGGTATTTCCAGAAAGACGGCAAGCCGGTCGCGATCAGGATCGACGGCAACCTCGATTGCAACGACGGCGAACTGCTGCATCGCTGGGTCAGCGAAGGATTGGGAGTGGGCTGGCGCTCGACCTGGGAAATCCAGTCGCAGCTGGCGACGTGGAGAGTTGATCACGGTGCTCGACGATTTTGCGCTGCCGCAGTACGACATCACGGCGGTGTATCCGCAGCAGCGGCATTTGCCGGCCAAGGTGCGCTTCTTTATCGATTTCCTGAAAGGCATTTATTCGCAGCCGGGATACTGGACGCGGTGAAGGCAAGGCAACGCATTTCACCTGCCATGCCCGGATGTTTGCAATCCGTGAGTCGAACGCCGTCTAAGCGCTTCAGCACCTCCGGCAATCACATGCCGTGCCGGAAAAATTAAAGCCCCCGAAGGGGCTTTTTGCCGAGAGGCTCACTGCAGCACCAACTGGGCGATGACGCCGGTCGCGATCGCGACCAGGACGTAGTCGGCGCCGACCTGGACCCAATAATATCCGCGCGGCGGCGGGCTCAAGCGATGCAGGCGCCAATCGTTCACGACATATTGCCGGCCCCGATAGTAGGTGGGCAAGCGCTGGCCCCTATACAAGTCGTGCCGTGGCCCTGCGCCACGCCAGTCCCGCCGGTCGACGTGCGCGCGGCCCCGGTTATCGGGCGGCCCGGGCCGAAAATCAGGGCGGCGATCGGGGCCGCGTTGAAACTGCTCATGACGATCGCGATCGTTGAAGCGATCGTTGCCCTGAGCGAACGCAAAGCTGCCGGCCGTAAGGCAGATGGCGACGATGGAGACGGTAATGGGCTTGCTGTTCATGCGGTTCCTTTCGATGTCATCCGTTCAGATTGCGCGACTTCCTTACTACGTCTCAGCGGCTGGAAGCTCACGCCTCGTTCTATGTCCGAACGATGTCTTCATTTAATCTCATGCGGCCCGTCGCGCCCAATACCGTCCGGTAACGGGCGTTACCAGTTGTTTCCCGTGCCTCCTCGGAACAAAGCCCGTACATACGTAAAGAGGCTGCTCGCCTTCATCGCGGTTTGGCCTCAGAGCCTGTTCACGGTCTTGCGCAAAACCGGGAGAATATCGGGATGCGCAAGAAGACCTATCCGACTGACATGAGCCGTGAGCGGTTCGAGCAGATTCGGCCACTGCTGGAACAGGCCCGCATGAAGCCCAAGCCGCGAACCGTGGACCTGTATGAGGTATGGTGCGCGGTCCTCTACCTGCGGTGCACGGGTTGCCAATGGCGCGCCTTGCCCAGTGATTTTCCCAAATGGCGCATGGTGCATTCCTATTTCGCCAAGGGGAACGAACCCGACGAGCCAGGCGTGAACCTACTGGAGCGGGCGCTCAAAAAATCAGGTTGGCGCGGCCCGTACCAGACAGGAGCGCAACGCCTGCAGTACGTTCTTGATCGTGGACGCGCAGAGCGTGAAGAACACGGACACGGCGGCCCACAAGGGCTATGACGCCGGCAAGAAGGTGGGCTTCCCCCGATAAGACGGACACTTTCGATAGAATCCGCCTGCGGATCATTAAACTCGCACCGCCCTTTTCGATTACTGACTGTTACCAAGATCAATAACGGCCTCTTTCTTGGACCGTCTTTGCGAAGTGATGTATCACTGGTCCCTGCGCAAATCGTCTGCTAACCCATTCTCAACGTCAACATGGTTGCAACCATTCTCGTCGGCATGCTGTGCGCACATCTGCTGTGCTTTTCGGTGATGTTTTTGCTCATTAGCAAACGCCTGCACGGCAAAAAGATGGGGATGGACTTTCTTGCGGTGGGCAACCTCCTGTTGGGTTTTGCCTATGTGCTGCAACTGGTGGAGGGAGGTCCCGCTTGGAGCCTCATGAGCGTTGTCAACCACATCCTCACACTAGCCGCCCCAGTGGCTTACTGGCTGGGTGCCATGCGTTTTTTTGGGCATTCCGTCCCTTTGTTACGTCCACTGATTGCATTCGCAGGGGCCTACAGCGTCGCGCAGGTGCTGGTGCAATGGAGCCTAGGCCCGGTCGCCCGCTACGCCATGCTCTCAGGCATGTCGGCACTACTGTTCTTGATCATGGCCATCACCGTGATCCATGGCGTGCGCACATTTGCCAAGGATTTGTATGGAGAGATGATATTTTTTGCAGCCCTGATCAGCGGCATCTGCGTACTCAACGCACTCAAGTTCATGAAGCTTCTGGAGGGCGGGTTGGATGCACTGCAGATGGGCGGCAATTTTCAGTTGGTGTTCTACATCTATATGTCATTCCTGGCCACGGTGGTGCCGCCATCGATCGTCTGGCTGGTACTGCGCCGCTTGACCGATGACCTGCGCAACATGGCTGCGCGTGACCCAATGACAGAGTTACTCAACCGCCGCGGACTCACAGAAGCGCTACAACTGTATTTCAACTCTCGCAAGGCAGTGCCTGCGTACTTGCTGATTGTCGATGTCGACCACTTCAAACGTATCAACGATACCTATGGCCACCAAATCGGGGATACCGTCCTGTGCCATGTGGCGGAGGTACTCCGTACCACTGTGCGCAGTGGCGACTTGGCAGGCCGTATTGGTGGAGAAGAGTTTGTTGCCATCTGCCTGGACACCGACGCTCTGGGAGTCATGCACTTGGCTGAGCGCTTACGTGCAGCCATCGAAAATCAAGCAATCAAGATCACTGGCTCCGACCATCCGCTGCATTGCACGATCACGATTGGGGTTTCACACAGCTTCGCGAATGCACATGCCTTGGAAGACGCCATGCGACAAGCCGATGCCGCCCTTTACCGTGGCAAAGCCGCTGGACGCAACCGAATCGAATTGGCCCAAGCCGTTCACTGCAATCAGCTAACTCAGAGCATGGGCACATCAACAGCGTGCCAGACCGACGCGGTGGTTTAGCCTGCGCCCAATGCATTTGCTCATTTGCGGCGCGCTCACCGGTGGGGCTGACGGTCTATCCGGACGCCCCCATGGCTGGGATGCCCAGACCTACAAGAATTACCACGACCCGGCCACCAACAAGGGGCGCGGCGGCTTCGTCACCCACCAGCGCAACGAGGCGGCGGCCAAGCAGTCGCTGGAGTTCGTCAGCGGTTTTTTACGACCGAACTCGCCAGCAAGTGAAGCGGTGCCCCTAGGCCTCCGCCGCCGGCTGTGGCGCCACCGGCGCCATTCCATAGCGCGCACGCGCCTTGTTGCATTTTTCATCGCCCGGCTGCAGCTCGCGGCAGGTCGAAGTACGTTGTGCGTAGACGCCGCAGGCGACTTGTTCGCCGACCGTGCCCTGTAATGCGTGGCAGCGCGGCGCAGACTGGTTGGTGCCGGCCATGCAACTGAGGAAGGGGCTGACCTGTTCGGTCAGGTGTACCGGCAGGCCGCGCGCCTCGGCCTCGGCCCAGTAGAAGGAAACCCGGTAAAACGTGCAGCAGGCGCCGCAATCCAGGCAGGGATTGACGGCGCTGCGATCGGCTTGGCTCATCGGTTATTTGGGGGAACGTGCGATGGTGCGCAATGAATCGGCCCCGATTCACTTGACGCATGGGTGCGGGCGGCCGGGAGCGGTGCTCAGTCCACGGCAGGCGTCGGTCCGTTCGTCTCCGCCGTCCGCACGGAATCCATGATCCCCCAAAAAACCCGGTTTTTGCACGAAATATTTTTCCGAAAACCGGATTTTTTATTGCTCCCGTGTTCGAACCCGGCCTCCGCCTGACCAGATGTCAACGGCATGTCGGAATCGAGCGCCGAACACCAAATGCCGCCGAGCGCCGGCGGGACTCAGCGCAGCACCCCTCGCGTGGTGCCGAATTCGCGTTTCACCAATTTGCGCAGCGTGGTGCCGTCCTGACAGCCGATTTTTTCGGCAATGGCGTCGATCGGCATCGACGTGGTTTCGATGA
>CAVPMM010000007.1:0-218702 GCA_963706525.1 uncultured beta proteobacterium
AATTGATATTTGTTTTGCAATGCAGGGGTTGAAGGCTGGCGTTAAAACGCCCATCTACCCCCGCGTTTTTTGTCGCCGGCGTCATTTCCTCTTACTTCGCCTTTGAAACCACTACGGCGTCCGCTGGCGCGGATGCGGCCGGCAACTCGCGCGCCATGTTCTGCAACTCCTTTTTCAGCACCTTGCCGGTAGCGGCCGCCGGCAGGCGTTCCAGCACGACGATTTCGGCCGGGATCTTGTAGGGAGACAGGTTTTGCTGCAGATGGGCCAGCAGCGCCGCGCGATCGATGACCGCGCCCTGCGCCGGCTCGACGAAGGCCACCACTTCTTCATTGCCCTCGACCGCGCGGCCGACTACCGCCGATTGCACCACGCTCGGATACGCGTTCAGCACCTGCTCGACTTCGATCGGGTAGACGTTGAAACCGGAACGGATGATCAGCTCCTTGCTGCGGCCGACGATGAATAGCGCGCCGTCCGCCTCGATCCGCGCCAGATCGCCGGTGCGCAACCAGCCGTCGGCGCCGAGCGCTTCGGCGCTCGATTCCGGCGCGCGGTAGTAACCCTTCATCACGTTGGGGCCGCGCACCCATAGTTCGCCGACGCCGGCCTCATCCGGCGCATGCAAGCGAACTTCGATGCCGGGAATCGCCAGGCCGACGGAGCAGTCGGCGCGTGGCGCGTCCATCCGCGTCTGGCAGATCGAGGGCGACGCCTCGGTCATGCCGTAGCCGTTGTGCAGCGGCAGATTGAAGACGCGCTCGAACCCCTGCTTCAGCGGCAAGGTCAGCGGCGCACCGCCGGATTGTGCGATCCGCAGCTGCGGCGCCGACAGCGCGTTCATCGCGCCGAATTCGAGCAGTTTGGCGTACATCGCCGGCGCGCCGTGCATCACCGTGATCCCTTCCTGCGCCAGCGCGCGCGCCAATGCGGCCGGCGCGAAGCGCGCGACCAGGCGCAGCGCGGCACCGCTGATCAGCGCCGCCACCAGCAGCGACGACAGGCCGTATACATGCGACAGCGGCAAGACGCCGTAGATGACATCGGTCGGCTGCAGCTGGCGCAAGCTGCGGCTGTTGGCGCCGATGAACAAGAGGTTGCCGTGCGTCAGCATCACCGCTTTCGGCGCGCCGGTGGTGCCGGAGGTGTAGACCAGTACCGCCACCTGCTGCGGGTCGGAGACGACCGGTTCCGGCTCAGCTTGCGGATTCACCAGGCCGAGCAGGATTTCGCCGATTTCCGGCCAGCATACCGGCTGTGCGCCGCGCGCCAGGCCGTGCGCCTGCGCCTCCGGCGAAACAGCGCCAAAATACAGTGCCAGGCGGGCGCCCGAATGCACCAGGAATTGATCGATCTCGCGCGCCGACAAGCGCGCATTGACGGTCGCCGACCAGGCATCGAGCCGGCTCAGCGCCAGCACGCACAAGGCCAGCGCCACCGAGTTTTCGGCGACCAGCAGCACGCGGTCGCCGGCCCGCACGCCGACCGCGCGCAAGCGTTGCGCCAGCGCCTCGACCGCGGCGGGCAATTCGCCGTAACGCAGCGTGTGCGCCTCGTCGCTCAGGGCGATGCGCTCCGGATGGCCAGCGGCCCACGGCAGGAAAGCCTCGTGAATGCGGCGCGGCGTATGCAGCTGCCCCTGCGCCTGACTCACGTCCTGATCCATGCCGGGCCCTCCTCTCGTTGATCGGCTAAGCATCCGCGTGGCACCCATTGCCGACCGGATTGGTTTCGCCGCCGATACTCGCATGAGCGGGATAAAAAATCAAATTCTCAGAATTTAATTCTGCATAGAGGAATTAAATGCTCTACTTTCTACTTAAATTTCGCCGATCATGTCCTCACAATGTTTTTTATAAATTGCCATATTTCATGTATATCCATGATTATTATGGGTATTTTTTAAAAGATTGACATCATTACTGGGAACAAATACAGTTCCACATCTATATGCTTTTATTCTGTTTTGCAGAATAACAACCCATTCAGCACATTCCTGCCGCCTGATCCGGCCTCCCATTCACTTATTTAGCCAGGAATCCAAAATGAGCTCCAACCCCCGCTTCCACTGGGACGACCCCTTGCTGCTCGAGGCGCAACTCAACGACGACGAGCGCTTGGTGCGCGATGCCGCCGCCGCCTATTGCCAGGAGCGCTTGGCGCCACGCGTGCTCGAGGCGTTCCGCCACGAACGCACCGACCCCGCGATCTTTCGCGAAATGGGCGCGCTCGGGCTGTTGGGGCCGACGATTCCCGAAGCCTATGGCGGCGCCGGCTTGAATTACGTCAGCTATGGCTTGATCGCGCGCGAAGTCGAGCGCGTCGATTCGGGTTACCGCTCGATGATGAGCGTGCAATCGTCGTTGGTGATGGTGCCGATCTTTGAATTCGGCAACGAGGCGACGCGGCAAAAGTATTTGCCGAAGCTGGCGTCGGGCGAATGGATCGGCTGCTTCGGCTTGACCGAACCGAACCACGGCTCCGATCCCGGTTCGATGGTCACGCGCGCGAAGAAGGTCGCGGGCGGCTACAGCCTGTCAGCGGCAGCAAGATGTGGATTTCCAACTCGCCGATCGCCGACGTGTTCGTGGTCTGGGCGAAGGATGATGAAGGGGCGATCCGCGGCTTCGTGCTGGAAAAAGCTTGGAAGGGGCTGTCGGCGCCGGCGATCCACGGCAAGGTCGGCTTGCGCGCCTCGATCACGGGCGAGATCGTCATGGACGAGGTGTTTTGCCCGGAAGAGAATGCCTTTCCTGAGGTGCGCGGCTTGAAGGGACCCTTTACCTGCCTGAATTCGGCGCGCTACGGCATTGCCTGGGGTGCGCTCGGTGCGGCCGAGGATTGCTGGCACCGCGCGCGCCAGTACGTGCTCGATCGCCAGCAGTTCGGCAAACCGTTGGCGGCCAACCAGTTGATCCAGAAAAAGCTGGCCGACATGCAAACCGAGATTGCGCTCGGCTTGCAGGGTTGTTTGCGGCTGGGACGGATGAAGGACGACGGCACGGCGGCGGTGGAAATCACGTCGCTGCTGAAGCGCAATTCCTGCGGCAAGGCGCTCGACATCGCGCGGATGGCGCGCGACATGATGGGCGGCAATGGGATTTCCGATGAATTCGGCGTGGCACGCCACCTGGTCAACCTCGAAGTGGTCAACACCTACGAGGGCACGCACGATATCCATGCCTTGATCCTCGGGCGCGCCCAAACCGGGATCGCGGCGTTTTAAGGCCATAGGAGTATTTTTCAATCCGTCCTATTTTCCTGCGGAAATGGCTGGTTTTTAGGCATACCCCCTAAAATATGGCAATTCCAACAGCGGCCCGTAATCTGAATGGCGACACCCTCCATCTCGACACCATGAGGCATCAATGGACCTGAATTTCACCGAGGCCGAAACCGCATTCCGCGACCAGGTGCGCAGCTTCCTCGCGCGATCGCTGCCGGCCGATATCAGCCACAAGGTCCGCCACGGCCTGATCCTGGAGCGCGACGATTACGTGCGCTGGCAGCGCATCCTGCACGCGCAAGGCTGGGGCGGCAGCGGGTGGCCGACGGAATTCGGCGGCACCGGCTGGAGCGCGGTGCAGCAATACATTTTCGAGGAAGAATGCGCAGCCGCCGGCTGTCCGCGCGCGATTCCGTTCGGCCTGAAGATGGTGGCGCCGGTGATCATGGCGTTCGGCTCGAAAGCGCAGCAACAGCGCTTCCTGCCGAAAATCCTGGCGGCCGAGGAATGGTGGTGCCAAGGCTATTCCGAACCGGGCTCGGGCTCCGACCTGGCTTCGGTGAAAACCCGCGCCGAGCGCATCCGCGCCGACGATGGCGAGTTCTATCTGGTCAATGGCCAGAAAACCTGGACCACGCTCGGCCAGTACGCCGACTGGATTTTCTGCCTGGTGCGCACCGACCCCGCAGCCAAGGCGCAGCGCGGGATTTCGTTCCTGCTGATCGACATGAAATCGCCCGGCGTCACGGTGCGCCCGATCATCACGATGGATGGAGCGCACGAAGTCAATGAAGTCTGGCTGGAAAACGTGCGCGTGCCGGCGGCCAACCTGATCGGCGAAGAGAACGGCGGCTGGACCTACGCCAAGTTCCTGCTCGGGCACGAGCGCACCAACATCGCCGGCATCGGCATCGCCAAGCGCGAGCTGGCGCGGCTGAAACATATCGCGGCGCAGGAAACCAAGAACGGCGCACCGCTGTTGCGCGACCCGCTGTTCGCGGCGCGCATCGCGCAAGTCGAAATCGACCTGACCGCGCTGGAGATCACCAACCTGCGCGTGCTGTCGGCCGAAGCCGAACGGCGCGCGCCGGGCCCGGAAGCCTCGATCCTGAAAATCAAGGGCACCGAAATCCAGCAGGCGATCACCGAACTGCTGGTGCAGGCGGCCGGTCCGTCCGCCCTGCCGCTGCGACGCGAAGCCATGGCCGCCGGCTATGACGGCGCCCAAGTCGGCCCCGCCTACGCCGCACCGCTGGCCGCGAATTACCTGAACATGCGCAAGCTGTCGATTTACGGCGGCTCGAACGAGATTCAGAAAAACATCATTGCGAAAATGATATTGGGCATTTGATGGGCGCCGTTTCCTACAGGCTCACGGCACTCTGGCGGCGCCGGATGCCATGCACCGGCCGTCCTCCGACACCGGCATCGCACATCTGCCGAAAGAGCCTGATCGGCGACCGCCACCGCCACTGAACAGAAGCCTCCCAAACACGGAATCAGGAAAACGTATGGATTTCACTTTCAGCGAAGAACAGCAAATGCTGCTGGAAACCACGCGCCGCTTCATTGCCAAGGACCTCGGCTTCGAAGCCCGGCGCCACAGCGCGGCCCAATCCGCCGACGGTTTCAGCCGCGCCGCCTGGCAGGGTTTCGCCGATCTGGGCTTGCTGGCCTTGCAGGTGCCGGAGCAGGACGGCGGCCTCGGCGGCAGCCCGATCGATACCATGCTGGTGATGGGGGCGCTGGGTGAGGGATTGGTACTGGAACCCTATCTGGCGAGTGCGGTACTGGCTACCCGCACCATCGCCGCGCTCGGTAACGCCGACCAGCGTCTGGCCATGCTGCCGGCATTGGCCGCGGGCCAGGCGATCGCCGTGCTGGCGCACGACGAAGCAAACACCCGCTTCGACCGCCGGGCGGTGGCGACGCATGCGCAACCGAACGATGACGGCTATCTGCTGAATGGCCACAAGAGCGTGATCGTGCACGGCCCCTCGGCCGATACCTTGCTGGTGACGGCGCGCCTGACGGATTCGGAAGCGCTGGCGGTGTTCGCCGTGCCGCGCAATGCCGCCGGCCTGCGGCAGATCGCCTACAACACGGTGGATGGCGTGCGCGCAGGCGACATCCGGCTGGAGCAGGTGCAGCTGCCGGCGCACGCGCTGCTCGATGGCGCCGCCGACAGCGCCGCCGCATTGGACGCGGTACTGGATATCGGCCTGGCCGCGCTGTGCGCCGAAGCGGTCGGCGCGCTGGATCGCGTACTGGCGGCGACCGTCGAGTACACCCGCACCCGCAAACAGTTCGGCGTGCCGATTTCCACGTTCCAGGCACTGCAGCACCGGATGGCGGACATGGTGCTGCATATCGAGCAGGCGCGCTCGATGAGTTACCTCGCCGCGGTGCGCTGCCAGGACCGCGATCCGGCGGTGCGCGGCGCGGCGCTGTCGGCGGCCAAGGTCGTCATCGGCCAGGCCTGCCGCTTCGTCGGCCAGCAGGCGGTGCAGCTGCATGGCGGCATGGGCGTCTCCGACGAACTCGACGTCAGCCACTACTTCAAGCGGCTGATGGCGATCGAATTGCAGTTCGGCAGCACCGACTGGCATCTGGAACGCTACGCAAGCCAGCTGCAGTAAGCGGCTCCGGCCAGGGCGCCGCTTCCGCGCTTAGTGCCGTTCCGAATCGTCCTGGGCGATGCGGACGGCGGTGCGCTTGCGCAGCCGCATGTTGAGCGTCTCGACCAGCACTGAGAACGCCATCGCCGAGTAGACGTAGCCCTTCGGCACATGATGGCCGAAGCCGTCCGCGATCAGCACCACCGCCACCACCACCAGGAACGCCAGCGCCAGCATCTTGATGGTCGGATGCTCGGAAACGAAGCGCCCGATCGGCGCCGCGAACAGCATCATCAGCGCCACCGACACCACTACCGCGGCGATCATCACCTCGATCTGGTCCGCCATGCCGACCGCCGTGATGATCGAATCCAGCGAAAACACGATGTCGATCACCATGATCTGCAGGATCACCGCGGCGAAGGTCGCCGCGACCTTGCCTGCCCCATGCTCGTCGCCGCCTTCCAGCGTCTGATGGATTTCGCCGACGCTTTTCCATAGCAGGAACAAGCCGCCGGCAATCAGGATCAGCGCGCGCCCCGAAATCTCGTGCCCCAGCACGGTAAACAGCGGAGCGGTGAAGCCGATGATCCAGGAAAGCGTCAGCAGCAAGCCGATGCGCATGAACATCGCGGCGAACAGGCCAAGCCGGCGCGCCGTTTCGCGTTGCGCCGGCGGCAGCTTGTCGACCAGGATCGAGATGAAGATGATGTTGTCGATGCCCAGCACCAGTTCGAGCGCGGTCAGCGTGGCGAATGCCATCCACACTTGCGGATCGGTCAGCAGTTCCAGCATGGAAAACCTTGGAAAAAATGAATGAAGCCAACATCCTAGCCTTATTCAATTTCATTAAAAAGCGAAGATAAGTGGATATTTACTTCGCAAAAACAGAAGAATGAAATCCTCGGCGCTGAATTTTCATCATCTGTACTATTCCTGGGTAGTGGCACAGGAAGGCAGCGTCACGCGCGCCGCCGAACGGCTCGGGGTCGCGGTGCAGACCATCAGCACCCAGCTCGGCCTGCTCGAGCGCTCGCTCGGCAAATCGCCGCTGGCGCCGCAGGGCCGGCGCCTGACCCCCACCGAAGCCGGCCGCACCACCTTGGCGTATGCCGACCAGATTTTCCTGCTGGGCGAGCAGATGCGCGAGGCGCTGGCCGACAACGACGGCAGCGACGCCATGCGGTTGATGGTTGACGGTCGGCATCTCGAATTCGCTGCCGAAGCTGGTCGCCTATCGCCTGCTGGAGGCGGCGCTGTGGCTGCCGCAGACGATCAGGCTGCTGTGCTACCAAGACCAGTTCGAATCGCTGCTGGCCGATCTGGTGCTGCACAAGCCGGACGTGGTGCTGGCCGACCGCCCGGTCAGTCCCGGCGGTGCGATGCGCGTATTCAGCCATCTGGGGGGCGAGAGCGAATTGACGCTGTTCGGCACGCCCGAACTGGCGGCCCGCTACGGCCCCGGCTTTTCGGGCAGCCTGAACGGCGCGCGGAGCGCCGCTGTTGCTGCCGACCCGCAACAACGCAATGCGCGGCCGCATCGAACAATGGTTCGAGGCCGGCGGCCTGCGCTCGCAGGTGACCGGTGAATTCGAAGACAACGCGCTATTGAATACCTTCGGCCGCAGCGGGCGCGGCCTGTTTTTCGCGCCAGCGGCGATGGCCGAGGAAGTGGCGGACCAGCTCGGCGCGCTGCTGGTGGGCGTCATCGCGCAATTGCGCGAGCCGGTGTATGCGATCTCCAGCGAGCGCAAGATACGCCACCCGGCGGTCGCGGCGATCTTGGCGGCGCCGCACGGCGGCCTGTTCGCGCTGCCGGAACGCCTGAGCCGGCCCCATCTTCAGCGCGCCACGGGAAAGTCGAAGTAGGTATCCGGAAACGGCTCGCGATCGAGAGTGAAATGCCATCATAAATGTCAGGCTGACCAAATGGCCCGTAGCCGTCCTATGCGGGCGGCTTCGGCATCCCGCCGGTCAGCTCGGCACGGATCTGGCGCAATTTGGCCTTGACCCGCCTGGCGTTGTCGCTGCCCATTCGCAGCAGGATCTTGCGCCCCGCCGATTCCGCCTCCAGCTCGGGATCGGCGAACTGGTAGAGGATATGCGGCTGGACCAGGGTCGGCGCCGCCGCCATCTCCGGCGTAGCCAGCAAGTGGTCGATGACCGCTACCAAGCGGTCGTTGAAGTAGCCCTCCGGATATCCCAGATCCTGGTAGGCGCTCTGGAACAATGGATAGAATCTTACGTAAAGCGCGACGATATCCTTGGCATCGGCCATTTCCGCCAGACGCACGTAAAGCGTATAGCGTGCGGCATTTTCAGACGCGATGGCAAGATTTCCCTCTTGTCCGGCAACGCGGAATCCGCCCGCGACCGGTTTGGTCGGCAACAGCCGCGTCGCCAACGTCTTGCGCGGCAGATTGTCGACCGTCACCACGATATGGCGCACGATTTCCTGCGGCAGGAAGACATTCTTTAGCGGCGCTTCACCGAACAAGCCCGCCAGCGCCGCCCATATTGCCGTATCGCTCTCGTCCAGGGAGGGAAGCGCTTCCTGCTGACCCGGTGCAGCCAGGTTTTCCGGAATCGGATAGTGGCTAGGTGCCTCGGGCTCCGTTGCGCGCGGCGGCGCTACTTCCGCCGGTGGCGCCGGCGGTGCGGGCGCCACGCCTTGCCCACGTTGCCAGAAATAAACGCCGACCGCGGCAGCGGCCAGCAGCACGGCAACGAGCAGCCATCCGGTGATCTTGTTCATTGCTGTTCTCCTCTGGAAAAGGGAGCCGGCACACGGCACGCAATGGCAAAGGATAGCCCATGCCGCCCTTCCGAAAAAGCGCCGCCGCCCATGCAACCCATTCGGAGAACGCAGGCGGTCGAATTCTCCTTCCCACATGCCGGCGCCGCATGCGGAAGCGGCCTGACCGTCGAATCCTGGCCCCGCGACGTTTTTGGGCACGATCGTGACCGCCTCCGGCCGCCGATGCCAGTCGACCCCGATGCTATAATCCAGCCTTGCGTCTGACGCACGATTGCCGCGCCAACCGCCGCTTTGGTTGTGATTTCGCGATGCTGCCGGCGGCGACTTGCGCCGCCTTCCAACCGCCACCGAAACGGAGTTCGCCATGTGGGCCTGCCGTCTGCTCGTAGCCTGTTGCCTGCTGTTCGGCGCCTTGTCGGCGCAGGCATTCGAACGGCCATTTCCGCCCGGCGCCAAGCGCGGCACGATGACGCCGGCGATCTACCCGGCGATCGTCATCAACGACAAGACGCGGGCGCTGGCGGCCGGTGCGCGCATCTGGAATCAGGACAACCTGATCGAAATGCCGGCATCCCTGCGCGGAAGCAACATCATCGTCAACTACACCCAGAACGACCAGGGCGAAATCGACCGGGTCTGGATCCTGACTGCCGCCGAAGCCGCCGCCTCGGCTCCCGGCAAGTGAGCGGAAAACCGGCGTCCGCTTCGATACGCTAATCCCATGCAAAAGAAAGTATTCATCAAGACCTTCGGCTGCCAGATGAACGAGTACGACTCGGACAAGATGGCCGATGTGCTGAACGCCTCCGACGGCATGGTCAAGACCGACACGCCCGGAAGATGCCGACGTGATCCTGCTCAATACCTGCTCGGTGCGCGAAAAGGCGCAGGAGAAAGTGTTTTCCGACCTCGGCCGCCTGCGCGAACTGAAGCGCGACAAGCCCGACCTGGTGATCGGCGTCGGCGGCTGCGTCGCCTCGCAGGAAGGCGCGGCGATCGTCAAGCGCGCGCCCTACGTCGACCTGGTGTTCGGCCCGCAGACCCTGCACCGGCTGCCGCAGATGATCGAGCAGCGGCGCGCCACCGGCCGCTCGCAGGTCGACATCAGCTTTCCGGAAATCGAGAAGTTCGACCACCTGCCGCCGGCCAAGGTCGAAGGCCCGACCGCCTTCGTGTCGATCATGGAAGGCTGCAGCAAGTACTGCAGCTATTGCGTGGTGCCCTACACGCGCGGCGAGGAAGTGTCGCGCCGCTTCGAGGACGTGCTGACCGAAGTGGCCGGCCTGGCCGCCCAGGGCGTCAAGGAAATCACGCTGCTGGGCCAGAACGTGAATGCCTTCCGCGGCGCGATGGCGGACGGCGAGATCGCCGACTTCGCGCTGCTGATCGAATACATCGCCGAAATCCCCGGCATCGAGCGCATCCGCTTCGTCACCAGCCACCCGAAGGAATTCACCCAGCGCCTGATCGACACCTACGCCAAGATGCCGAAGCTGGTCAATCACCTGTACCTGCCGGCGCAGCACGGCTCGGACCGCATCCTGGCGGCGATGAAGCGCGGCTACACGGCGCTCGAATACAAGTCGATCATCCGCCGCCTGCGCGCAGGTGCGCCCGAACATCGCGATTTCGTCGCGACTTCATCGTCGGCTTCCCGGGCGAGACCGAGGCCGACTTCGACGCCATGATGAAGCTGATCGACGACATCGGCTTCGACAACAGCTTCAGCTTCATCTTCAGCACGCGCCCCGGCACGCCGGCCGCCAACCTGCGAGGACGACACGCCGCACGAAGTCAAGCTGACGCGCCTGCAGCGCCTGCAGGCGGTGATCGACGCCAACACGCGCAAGATCAGCGCGGCGATGGTCGGCACGGTGCAGCGCATCCTGGTCGAGGGACCGTCGAAGAAAGACCCGGCGAACTGCAGGGCCGCACCGAGAACAACCGCGTCGTCAATTTCGCCGCCGGCGCCGATGCCGCACGCCTGATCGGCCAGCTGATCGACGTCGCATCACCGGCAGGCGTATTCGTACTCGCTGCGCGGCGAACTGGTCGTCCGTCAGTAACCACTGACACGATCGCCGAAGCCAGCTTGAAAACCAAACTCCGCTCCCAGCCGCTGCACTTCATTCCCGAGCCGCTCGACAACACGCGGCTGGCCCACCTGTGCGGGCCGCTCGATGAAAACCTGCGCCAGATCTCCGCCGCGCTCGACGTCACCATCTTCCGGCGCGGCGAAAAATTCATCGTCAGCGGCGCCAACGCCGAGCGCGCGGTCGAGCTGCTGGAACAGCTTCTACGCGGTGCGCCAACAAGGTCGGTGCCGATCGAGGACGTGCAGCTGGCGCTGGTCGAGCAGCGCGCCGGCCTGCAGGCGCACGGACGATCCGCCGCCGGCGGACGGCGCCGCGCCGCAGGCGATTCCCTACGCCGAGACCGACAGCGCCGGTGCTGAAGACCCGCCGCAGCGACCTGCGCGGCCGCACGCCGCACCAGATCCAGTACCTGCGCGCGATCCTGGAGCACGACATCAGCTTCGGCATCGGCCCGGCCGGCACCGGCAAGACCTATCTGGCGGTGGCCTGCGCGGTCGATGCGCTGGAGCGCGACGCCGTCAAGCGCATCGTGCTGACGCGCCCGGCGGTGGAAGCCGGCGAGCGCCTCGGCTTCCTGCCGGGCGACCTGGCGCAGAAGGTCGACCCCTACCTGCGCCCGCTGTACGACGCGCTGTACGACCTGCTCGGCTTCGACCGCACCCAGAAGATGTTCGAGAAGCAGGTGATCGAAATCGCGCCGCTGGCCTACATGCGCGGCCGCACGCTGAACCACGCCTTCGTCATCCTCGACGAGGCGCAGAACACCACGGTCGAACAGATGAAGATGTTCCTGACCCGGATCGGCTTCGGCAGCAAGGCCGTGGTCACCGGCGACGTCACCCAGGTCGACCTGCAGCAAGACCAGAAAAGCGGCCTGGTCGATGCGATCGCACGTGCTGAAGGACGTGCGCGGCATCGCCTTCACCCACTTCTCCAGCGCCGACGTGGTGCGCCATCCGCTGGTGGCGCGCATCGTCGACGCCTACGACAAGGCCGGCTCGACGCCGAGGACCTCGGCGCCCTGCCCACCATCACCGGACAGGCCGCCAGCAGACATGCCGACAAAAAATAAGCTGTACGCTGTCGGTCCAGTATCCGGACCCGCGCCTGAAGCCGCGCATCACCCGCGCGCATGCTGCGGCGCTGGGTGCAGGCCGCCCTGCTGGCGCCGGCCGAGCTGACGATCCGCTTCGTCGACGCCGAGGAAGGCCGGGCGCTGAACCGCGACTATCGCGGCAAGGACTACGCCACCAACGTGCTGACCTTCGCCTACAACGAAGACGCGGAGCTCGGCGCGACGGACGAGCCGACCCAGGCCGACATCATCCTGTGCACCGACGTGCTGGAGCGGGAAGCGGACGAGCAGCAAAAGACCATCGAAGAGCACGCCGCCCACCTGGTGGTGCACGGCGTGCTGCATGCGCAGGGCTACGACCACGAGACACGACGACGAAGCGCGAGGAAATGGAGCAGCTGGAAACCGAGATCCTGGCCGGCCTCGGCTTCGCCGACCCCTACCGCACCGCCTAAGACCTCCCGCGCAATGGCGCCGCCTGGCGGCCGTCGCGCGACACCGGCGCCCGATACAAATTCAACACCCCGATTGCGCCGCGTCATGCCCTTTTGCCGGCGGCGGCAAAGCGCATGCGCGCAACTTGTCCTAAAATTAAAAAGCGGTTCGGCAGACGCATTGCCTGTGGCGGATCGCCCTAACGGGGGACACATTCCATGGCCCGCACCACGCCTATCGAGCATTACCGAAACATCGGCATTTCGGCCCACATCGACGCCGGCAAGACCACCACCACCGAGCGCATCCTGTTCTACACCGGCGTCAACCACAAGCTGGGCGAAGTGCACGAGGGCGCCGCCACCATGGACTGGATGGCGCAGGAGCAGGAGCGCGGCATCACCATCACCTCGGCCGCCACCACCGCGTTCTGGAACGGCATGCACCACAATTATCCGTTGCACCGGATCAACATCATCGACACCCCGGGCCACGTCGACTTCACGATCGAGGTCGAGCGCTCGATGCGCGTGCTGGATGGCGCGCTGATGGTGTACGACGCCGTCGGCGGCGTGCAGCCGCAATCGGAAACGGTCTGGCGCCAGGCCAACAAATACCATGTGCCGCGCCTGGCCTTCGTCAACAAGATGGACCGCATCGGCGCCGACTTCCCGCGCGTGGTGCGCCAGATGCGCGAGCGGCTCGGCGCCAACCCAGTGCCGATCCAGATTCCGCTCGGCGCCGAGGACGGCTTCCGCGGCGTGATCGACCTGGTCGAGATGCAGGCGATCGTCTGGGATGAAGAATCGCGCGGCGTCAAGTTCCGCTACGAGGAGATTCCGCAACCCTTGCTGGCGACCGCCGCCAAGTGGCGCGAACGGATGCTGGAAGCGGCGGCAGAAGCCTCCGACGCGCTGACCGAGAAATACCTCGGCGGCGAGCCCTTGACCACGGCCGACATCAAGCAGGGACTGCGCCAGCGCACCATCGCCGGCCAGATCGTGCCAGTGCTGTGCGGCTCGGCCTTCAAGAACAAGGGCATCCAGGCGGTGCTCGACGCCGTCATCGATTACCTGCCGTCGCCGCGCGACATCGAGGCGATCAACGGCGAGGACGAGCACGGGCACCTGGTGCAGCGGCACGCCGCCGACGACGAGAAATTCGCGGCGCTGGCCTTCAAGATCATGACCGATCCCTTCGTCGGCCAGCTGATTTTCTTGCGCGTGTATTCGGGCGTGCTGGAATCGGGCGACACCGTCTACAACCCGGTCAAGGGCAGCCGCGAACGGGTCGGCCGCCTGCTGCAGATGCACGCCAATCACCGTGAGGAACTCAAGGTGGTGCGCGCCGGCGACATCGCCGCCGCCGTCGGCCTGCGCGACGCCACCACCGGCGATACGCTATGCGCGCCGGACGCGCCGATCATACTGGAGCGCATGGTATTTCCGGAACCGGTGATTTCGCAGGCGGTGGAGCCGAAAACCCGTGCCGACCAGGAAAAGATGGGCATGGCCTTCAACCGCCTGGCGCAGGAAGATCCGTCGTTCCGCGTGTCCACCGACGAGGAATCGGGCCAGACCATCATCGCCGGCATGGGTGAATTGCACCTGGAAATCCTGGTCGACCGCCTACGCCGCGAATTCGGCGTCGAAGCCACGGTCGGCAAGCCGCAGGTGGCCTATCGCGAAACGATCCGCAAGGTCTGCGACGAGGTGGAAGGCAAGTTCATCAAGCAGTCCGGCGGCCGCGGCCAGTACGGCCACGTGGTGCTGAAGCTGGAGCCGCAGCCGGCCGGCAAGGGCTATGAATTCGTCGACGCCATCAAGGGCGGCGTGGTGCCGCGCGAATTCATCCCGGCGGTCGACAAGGGCATCCGCGAAACCCTGAATGCCGGCGTGCTGGCCGGCTATCCGGTGGTGGACGTCAAGGTGACGCTGTTCTTCGGCTCCTACCACGACGTCGACTCGAACGAAAACGCCTTCCGCATGGCGGCCTCGATCGGCTTCAAGGACGGCATGCGGCGCGCCGACCCGGTGCTGCTGGAGCCGGTGATGATGGTCGAAGTCGAAACGCCCGAGGACTTCATGGGCAATGTCACCGGCGACCTGTCCGGACGGCGCGGCAGCATCCACGGCATGGACGACATGGCGGGCGGCATCAAGGTGATCCAGGCCGAAGTGCCGCTGGCCGAGATGTTCGGCTACTCGACCACGCTGCGCTCGCTGACCCAGGGCCGCGCCACCTATACGATGGAATTCAAGCACTATGCGGAAACGCCGCCGCATATCGCCAGCGCGGTGATCGGCACCCGCACACGCTGAGGCGGCAGGCCGTCGCGCCGCACGCAATGCCCAGCGGCAAGCGGCGCCGGCGTCGCTGTTTGCCGCCGCTCAAGCAGGCCGCCTTCGGCCTTGCCCTCCAATTGTTGTATCCTATAATCTTCGAAACTACTTCCCAAGCCCGGCTCACGCCATATGCCAGACCTTCCTAGTGGCGTCAGATTCACTGACGCCAAACCGCACCGGTCACTTTTTGAACGCCTGACCGCGCTGATTTCCCCCGAACCCGAAAACCGTGCCGAACTGCTCGAAATACTGCACGACGCGCACGACCGCAACCTGATCGACGCCGACGCGCTGTCGATGATCGAAGGCGTGTTCCAGGTCTCCGACCTGTCCGCCTGCGACATCATGATCCCGCGCTCGCAGATGGACGTGGTCGACATCAACAAGCCGATCGAAGAATGGCTGCCGATGGTGCTGGAAACCGCGCACTCGCGCTTTCCGGCGGTCGACGGCGACCGCGACAAGGTGATCGGCATCCTGCTGGCGAAGGACCTGCTGCGCTACTACGCCGAGGAATCGTTCGACGTGCGCGACATGCTGCGCCCGGCCGTCTTCATCCCGGAATCGAAGCGCCTGAACGTGCTGCTGCGCGATTTCCGCGCCAACCACAACCACATGGCGATCGTGGTCGACGAATACGGCGGCGTCGCCGGCCTGATCACGATCGAGGACGTGCTGGAACAGATCGTCGGCGACATCGAGGACGAATACGACTTACGACGAGGAAGAAGACAACATCCTGCAGATCAAGGACGGCCGCAACGGCGCGCGCTGGCGCGTCAAGGCGCTGACCGAGATCGACCAGTTCAACGAGGCGCTGCGACACCGAGTTTTCCGACGACGACGTCGACACCATCGGCGGCCTGGTGGCCAACCACCTGGGGCGCGTGCCGCGCAAGGGTGATCGTTTCGACATCGGTCACCTTGCGCTTCGAGGTGCTGCGCGCCGATGCGCGCCAGGTGCACGTGCTGCTGGTGGAAAAATTGCCGCACAGCAGCGTGCCGGAAGCGACTGACACCCTGTGCCGGCGCACTGATCGCTGCTGCAGCGCACACCCGCCGCACCGCCCGGCCACCACGCTGCGGCCACGCCTGCGCACCGCCCGCGCTGGCCCGCCGCTGCTGGCGCTGGGCGGCGGCGCGCTGACCGTACTGTCCTTCGCGCCGTTCGGCCTGTGGCCGCTGCAGATCGCCACGCTGGCGCTGCTATTCTGGCTGGCGGCGCGCGCCGCCAGCCTGGCGCGCGGCGTCCTGCTCGGCTGGCTGTACGGCTTCGGCTGGCCGCCTGCGGCGTGTACTGGCTGTACATCAGCCTGCACCGACTACGGCGGCATGCCGGCGCCGATGGCGGTGCTGGCGGTGCTGCTGCTGGCGCTGTACCTGGCGCCTGGCAGCGCATTGGCAATGGGCGCGGCAGGTGGCTGCGGCGGCGCTGGCGGGCGACGCCGGCGCAGACCGCGCTGCTGCTGATGCCGGCCCTGTGGGCGCTGACCGAATGGCTGCGCGGCTGGGTGTTCACCGGCTTTCCGTGGCTGGCGTCCGGCTATGCGCATAGCGGCAGTCCGCTGGCCGGCTATGCGCCGCTGCTCGGCGTGTATGGCATGGGCCTGGTCGCGGCCTGCCTGGCCGGCGGCACTGGCGCTGCTGCCATCCAAAAAATTGCCGCTGCTGGCCGCCCTGGCGGTGCTGCTGGCCGGCGCCGGGCTGCGCCTGGTGCCGTGGACGCAAAACCATGGCCAGCCGCTTGTCGGTGCGGCTGCTGCAAGGCGACGGTGCCGCAGGAAATGAAGTTCGACCAGGCGCAGCTGGACGCCTCCCTGCAGCTGTACCGCGACATGATCACGCGCGCAGCCGGCCGACCTGATCGCGACGCCGGAAACCGCGATCCCGGTATTCCTGCGAGCAGCTGCCGCCGGCCTACCTGGACGGCTTGCGGGACTTCGCGCGGCAGTCGGGCAGCCACCTGCTGCTCGGCGCGCCGATCGGCGACGCCCCGCTGCGCTACACCAACAGCGTGGTCGGCATCGCCCCGGCCGCCGGCGCGGCGCTGTACCGCTACGACAAGCACCACCTGGTGCCGTTCGGCGAATTCATCCCGTTCGGCTTTCGCTGGTTCGTCGACATGATGCACATCCCGCTCGGCGACTTCACGCGCGGCGCCCTGCTGCAGCCGCCGTTCGCGGTCAAGGACCAGGCGGTGCTGCCGAACATCTGCTACGAAGACTTGTTCGGCGAGGAAATCGCGGCGCAGCTGGCGGCCGGCCTTGCCGCCGGCACGCCGGCCACGCATGTTGCTGAACATGTCCAACATCGCCTGGTTCGGCGACACCATCGCGCTGCCGCAGCACCTGCAGATTTCGCAAATGCGCGCGCTGGAAACCGGACGGCCGATGCTGCGCGCCACCAATACCGGCGCCACCGCGGTGATCGACCCGCAGGGACGCGTGACGGCGCAGCTGGCGCCGTTCGAGCGCGGCACGCTGGCGGCCACCGTGCAGGGCACGAGCGGCAGGACGCCGTATATCCTGTTCGGCAACAAGCTGGTGCTGGCGCTGATTTTGCTGGCCCTGGGCGGCGCCTGGCTTGCGAGCCGAAAAAAGCCGTAGGCCGCCTCCTGGCCGCGGATAAGCGCCCAAGACGGCGCCAAAACCGCTAAAATCCAAGGCTTTGGCAACCTTGCGCGGCCCGGTTCGCCGTCCGGCTGCGGCGCCCATCACGATGCTGACATTTCAACAAATCATTCTGAAGCTGCAGGACTACTGGGACGCCCAAGGCTGCGCGCTGCTGCAGCCCTACGACATGGAAGTCGGCGCCGGCACCTCGCACACCGCCACCTTCCTGCGCGCGATCGGCCCGGAACCCTGGCGCGCCGCCTATGTGCAGCCGTCGCGCCGTCCCAAGGATGGCCGCTACGGCGAACAATCCGAACCGCCTGCAGCACTATTACCAGTACCAGGTGGTGCTGAAGCCGGCGCCGGAAAACATCCTCGACCTGTATCTCGGCTCGCTCGAAGCGCTGGGCCTGGACCTGAAGCAAAACGACGTGCGCTTCGTCGAGGACGACTGGGAAAACCCGACGCTGGGCGCCTGGGGCCTGGGTTGGGAAGTCTGGCTGAACGGCATGGAAGTGACGCAGTTCACCTATTTCCAGCAGGTCGGCGGCCTCGACTGCAAGCCGGTGCTGGGCGAAATCACCTACGGCATCGAGCGCCTGGCGATGTACCTGCAGGGCGTGGAAAACGTCTACGACCTGGTCTGGACCGAATGGGAAGAGCACGGCGTACGGAAAACCCTCAGCTACGGCGACGTGTTCCACCAGAACGAAGTCGAGCAATCGACCTACAACTTCGAATACTCGAACACCGAGTTCCTGTTTTCCCTGTTCAACAATTACGAAGCCGAAGCCAAGCGCCTGCTGGAAGTGCCGCTGACGCTGCCGGCCTACGAAATGATCCTGAAGGCGGCGCATAGCTTCAACCTGCTCGACGCGCGCGGCGCGATTTCGGTCACCGAGCGCGCCGCCTACATCGGCCGCATCCGCAACCTGTCGCGCGCGGTGGCGCAGGCCTATTACGAATCGCGCGAAAAGCTCGGCTTCCCGATGTGCGGCGACGGGCGCGCCGCCGCTTGAGCCGTCGCTCCCGCGAAAGCGGGAATGCATGCATTCCCGCCAGCGCCGTGGAACAACGACGAAGCCAACTACAAAGCCACTAGATTCCCGCCCGCACGGAAATAACTGCAAAAAATGAACCAAACCCTGCTCATCGAACTGCTGACCGAAGAATTGCCGCCGAAGGCGCTCGCCAAACTGGGCGACGCCTTTGCCGACCGGCATTCTCAACGGCCTGCAAATGCGCGCGACCTCCTGCGATGCCGAAGCCGTCGCCACCGCCTACGCCACGCCGCGCCGGCTGGCGGTGTCAATCACCGACGTGCGCGCCACCTCGCCCGACAAGACCGATCCGCGAAAAAGTGCTGCCGGTCTCGGTGGCGCTCGACACGGACGGCAACCCGACCGCGCCGCTGGCCAAGAAGCTGGCCGCGCTGGGCATCGCCGACGTCGCCGATCAGCCGAGCTCGAACGCGCACCGGACGGCAAGGCCGAAAGCTTCTTCTACGCCTACACCGCCAAGGCGCAGCCGCTTGCCACCGGCCTGCAAGCCGGCGCTGCGAGGAAACCGTCGCCAAGCTGCCGATCCCGAAAGTGATGAGCTACCAGCGCCCGCGGCAAGAGCGCCGGCGAAACCGTGCATTTCGTGCGCCCGGCGCACCGCCTGATCGCGCTGCACGGCGCCGACGTGGTGCCGCTGACGCTGCTCGGCCTGGAAGCCGGCCGTACCACGCTCGGCCACCGCTTCCTGTCGGCGGGCGAACTGTCGATCGCCACGCCGCAGGATTATGCACGAGACTCTGGCGCGCGACGGCAAGGTGATCGCCAGCTTCGCCGCGCGCAAGGAAAAGATCCGCGGCGCGCTGCTGGCCACGGCCGGCGCCGACCAGGTCCTGATGCCGGAAGCGCTGCTCGACGAAGTGACTGCGCTGGTCGAATGGCCGGTGGTCTACGAATGCCGCTTCGAGGACGAATTCCTGGCGGTGCCGCAGGAGTGCCTGATCCTGACCATGCAGACCAACCAGAAATATTTCGCGCTGACCGATGCCGCCGGCAAGCTGCGCTCGCGCTTCCTGATCGTCTCCAACCTGGAAACCGCCGACCCGAGCGCCATCATCGACGGCAACGAGCGCGTGGTGCGGCCGCGCCTGTCCGACGCCAAGTTCTTCTTCGAGCAGGACAAGAAAAAGAAACTGGCCGAGCGCGTGCCGCAGCTGGCCAACGTGGTCTATCACAACAAGCTCGGCACCCAGCTGCAGCGCACCGAGCGCGTGACCGAACTGGCGACCGCGATCGCCACCATGTCGGCATGCCGACGTGGCGCTGGCCGAGCCGCGGCGCGCTGCTGGCCAAGACCGACCTGCTGACCGACATGGTCGGCGAGTTCCCCGAACTGCAGGGCATCATGGGCACCTATTACGCCCGCCACGACGGCGAGCCGGAAGAAGTGGCGCAAGCCGATTTCCGAGCATTACCAGCCGCGCTTCGCCGGCGACGCCTTGCCGTCGACCGAAACCGGCACCGTGGTGGCGCTGGCCGACAAGCTGGAAACCCTGGTCGGCATCTGGGGCATCGGCCTGCAGCCGACCGGCGACAAGCGATCCGTTCGCGCTGCGCCGCCACGCGCTCGGCGTGCTGCGCATGCTGGTCGAAAAGCGCCTGCCGCTGTCGCTGTCCGCACTTGCTGGCGACGCGGCGTGCAGCTGTTTGCCGGCAACCCGAATTTCAGGACCCGAGCGCCGAACGTGCTGCCTTTCATGTTACGACCGCCTGCGCGGCCTGCTGCGCGAACGCGGCTATCGCGCCGAATGAAATCGAAGCGGTGGTGGCCGCAGCAGCCGGACACGCCTGGACAACCTGATCGCAGCGCCTGGACGCGGTGCAAGCCTTTGCCGCGCTGCCGGAAGCGGAGTCGCTGGCCGCCGCCAACAAGCGCATCACCAACATCCTGAAGAAAACCGAGGGCGCCGGCGCCACCGTGCACAACGGCCTGCTGCGCGAGGTGGCGGAAGAGGCGCTGCATTCGGCGATGCTGCGCTTGAAACCGCAGGTCGACGCCGCCTTCGCCGCCGGCGATTTCGCCGGCACGCTGAAGGCGCTGGCGCAGCTGCGCGACGACGTCGACGCCTTCTTCAACGACGTCATGGTGATGGCCGAAGACGAACAACTGCGCAACAACCGCCTGGCGCTGCTGTCGAATCTGCACCGCATGATGAACCGGTGGCCGACATTTCCAAGCTGGCCGCCTGATCCTGCCAAACGCCCGACCTATCGACCTCATGAAGCTGATCATCCTCGACCGCGACGGCGTCATCAACCACGATTCCGACGACTTCATCAAGTCGCCGCAGGAGTGGCATCCCGATCCCGGGCTCGCTGGAGGCGATCGCCCGCCTGAACCAGGCCGGCTACCGGGTGGTCGTCGCCACCAACCAGTCCGGCATCGCGCGCGGCTGTTCGACATGGCGACCCTGAACGCGATCCACCAGAAGCTGCACGTGCGCGCCCAGCAGGTCGGCGCCGACATCGACGCGATCTTCTTCTGCCCGCATGCCGCCGCCGACGAACTGCGACTGCCGCAAGCCGAAATCCGGCATGTTCGAGGAAATCGGCCAGCCGCTTCAAGATCAGCCTGGAAGGGCGTGCCGACGGTCGGCGATTCGCTGCGCGATCTGCAGGCCGGCTTGCTGCTCGGCTGCGGCCCTACCTGGTCCTGACCGGCAAGGGCGAACGCACCCTGGCCGACGGCGACTTGCCGCCCGGTACCCTGATCTATCCTGACCTGGCCGCGGTGGTCGACCAGTTGCTCAAAGGTCACGCAGCGGTTCCGGCCTGACGCATCCCCCTTATTTTCGGAGTTTGAATGTTGCGCATCACTTTGTTCCTGCGTTCGCTGCTGTTTGCGCTGCTGGTGCTGGCGGCCACCATCATCTGGGTCGTGGTCTGCCTTTTCGCGGCGCCGCTGCCGTACAACCAGCGCTATTACGTGACGTCGACGCTGGAACGTGTTCGTGATCTGGCTGGCGCGGGTCATTCTGCGGCATCCGCTATCAGGTCAAGGGCGACGAGAACCTGCCCGATACGCCGGCGATCGTGCTTGTCCAAGCACCAGTCGGCCTGGGAAACGATTTTCTATGCTGCCGTTCATGCCGCGGCCGCTGGTGTACGTGTTCAAGAAGGAAATCCTGTACATCCCCTTTTTCGGCTGGGGCATGGCGCTGCTGCGCATGATCCCGATCGACCGCAGCCGCGGCCGGGACGCCTTTGCCAGCGTGGTCCAGCACGGCAAGCGGCGCCTGGCCGACGGCCAGTGGATCATCATGTTCCCGGAAGGGACGCGCATCCCGGTCGGCCAGCGCGGCAAGTACAAGAGCGGCGGCACCCGGCTGGCGGTCGAAACCGATACCGTGGTGGTGCCGATCGCGCTCAATTCCGGCGAATGCTGGCCCAAGAATTCCTTCATCAAGAAACCGGGGCTGATCACGGTATCGATCGGCAAGCCGATTTCGCCGCAAGGCCAGGACGCGACGCAGCTGATGCAGCAGGTCGAAAATTGGATAGAATCCGAAATGCGCGTGATTTCACCGCATGCCTATACCGATCAATAACGCCCGCCTCCTTCCTTGAAACTGCTGCGCCGCCGAACCCCCGATCCGAATCAACTTGCGCTGCAACTCGATCTTTTTGCAGCGGATACGACGCCGTCCGTTGCCACCGACGATCTGGTCAGCGCCGTACAAGCGCCGCAGGCGCCGCCCCTGGCGCCGGGCATGCGCCGCATCCGCCTCGGCCACCAGGCCCTGGATTACGTGCTGCTGCGCTCCAAGCGGCGCTCGATCGGCTTCGTGATCGACGACGACGGCCTGCGCGTGACCGCGCCGCGCTGGGTGACGCTGGCCGAGATCGAGCAGGCTCTGCAAGCCAAGCAGCGCTGGATCTTCAGCAAGCTGGTGGAACGGCGCGAACGCTCGGCGCGCCGGCTGCAGCCGCAAATGCAATGGCGCGACGGCGCCACCCTGCCCTACCTCGGCGGCGAGCTGCGCCTGCGCCTGGACGCCGCGCAGGACAATGCCATCGTCCATGACGCCACCGCGCGCGAATTGAAATTGGGCCTGCCGCCGGAGGCCACGCCGCAGCAATTGAAGGACCGCGTGCAGGGCTGGCTGCAGGCGCAGGCCAGGCAAGTGTTTGCCGAACGCCTGCCGCTGTACGCGGCCAAACTGGACGTCAGCTACCGCGCCTTCGCGCTGTCGTCGGCCACCACGCAATGGGGCTCCTGCACCGCCGACGGCCGCATCCGCCTGAACTGGCGGCTGATCCATTTTGCGCTGCCGCTGATCGATTACGTGATCGCGCACGAGCTGTCGCACTTGCGCGAGATGAACCACAGCCCGCGCTTCTGGGCCACGGTGCAGTCGGTGTTTCCGGAATTCGAAGCGGCCAAGAAGGCCCTGCGCGAACAGGCGCCGGAAACGCTGCCGATGTTCTGAGAGCCAAGCCGGGCGGCAGCGATCGGCCTCGTCCGGCGCAGCGAACCGGAGGAATATACGGCGGAACACAGGCGGCGGCCCCTATCCATATACTCCCAACATCAGACGCGAATCTCGCGCGTATATTGGCAACTTTTACAATATACTCCCTTCAACCTTCGATAATCGCGGCCGGCGCCCCTGCGGAAGGCGCTCCGGGCCAGAGGGCGATGCGTCGCAGTTGAAATTCGTACGCAAACCACGGTCGGCGGGCGCGGCCTATGGCTTCTTGAGCGGCGCCCGCCGGGATAGATTCCCCGGGGAAAACCATGAGCGACCGTAATCGCACTCCGGCGACGACGGCAGGATGCCGCTATCCACCGCCGGTACGCTGGTTCGCCATGGAGCAGGTGGCAGGAGTCTATGTGCACGCCGGCGCAGCGCGAAGGCCCGTTCTGTATTTTTACAATGCCGTCGCCGCCGCTTGCCCCTTGCGTTCGATCAGCTCGATCTTGTAGCCGTCCGGATCGGTCACGAATGCAATGACCGTGGTACCGCCCTTGACCGGCCCGGCTTCGCGCGTGACGTTGCCGCCGGCCGCCTTGACCGCCGCGCACGCCTGCTGCGCGTCGTCCACCGCAATCGCGATGTGGCCGTAGGCGGTGCCGAGTTCGTAATGCTCGACGCCGTGGTTGTAGGTCAGTTCGAGCTCGGCATGATCGGGATTGCTGCCGTAGCCGAGAAAGGCGAGCGTGTACTTGTATTCGGGGTTTTCAGAAGTGCGCAGCAGCTTCATGCCGAGCACGCGGGTGTAGAAATCGATCGAACGCTGCAGATTGCCGACGCGCAGCATGGTGTGGAGGATACGCATGATAGTCGAGTACGAAAAATGGCTGGACCCTCGATTCTATCCGCGCACGCCAACCGGTGCGCGCCCACGAAAAAAGGGCGGGAATCCCCGCCCTTTTTGGTGCCCTGAGCGCCGCGCTCAGTTGCCCGCGAATTTCTCGCCGAGCAGGTTCAGCTTGAGCTGGGCATCGGCCGGACTGTCGCCGAGCCAGATTTTCAGCAGCGCATTATAGAAAGCGATGTCCGGCAGCGGTTCCGAAATCTTCTTGCCGTTGTGGGTGGAGATGGTGCCGGAACCGGGAACCCACTCGACCCCGATCACGTCGCCTTTTTTCAGCTCGGGGATCGTGGCGAACATTTCGCCGAACTGCATCATCTGGTTGACCACCTTGGTACGCTCCTGCATGGTGGAATTTTTCTTCATCCCAGCCAGGAAGGCCTGACCCAGTTCCTCGTTGCTGAGGTCGCGCATCATGACCAGCGTGACGCGCTTGGGGCCCGGCGCCGCCAGCACCTCGGCCACCGTGGTTTTCTTCTCGGTCAGGTAGAGGCCGGCGGCATAGACCTTGAACAGCACCTTGTAGCGCACGCCGGCGCCGTTCAGCTTGAGTTCCTGGTTGGCCACGCGCACGGTGTCGTCGAGCTTGGCGCCGGCCACTTCCGCCGCTTGCGCCAGGGGCGCAAAGGCCAAGGCGCCCAAGAAGGAGGCAAGCGCCATGAGCCGCTTGCCGGGGATGTCTCTTTCCATTTTTACTCCCATGTGGCCAATAAAGGAACGATCGTTTTATTTTTATCGTCCAGCATAGTGAAAAAATGTCCTTAATGCAACCTTGATCGGGAGAATTCCGCAGGTGAAGGGACCGCGATTTTGCATAAAAAAAGCCGCCGGTCCAAAAACCGGCGGCCTGCGGGGAAGTGCGCAGCTACGGGAAAAGTACCGTCCCGCGGCTATTCGAAAAATTCCTTGACCTTGTCTTTCCAGGCCTTGCTTTGCGGGCTGTGGCTGCGCGCCGCCTTCGGTGGTCGAGCGCTCGAATTCGCGCAGCAGGTCTTTCTGCTGTTCGGTCAGCTTGACCGGCGTTTCCACCACCACGTGGCAGAACAGGTCGCCGGCATAGCCGGAGCGCACGCCCTTGATGCCCTTGCCTGCGCAGGCGGAAGGTCTTGCCGGACTGGGTGCCTTCGGGAATCGTGAACGAGACCTTGCCGGTCAGGGTCGGCACTTCGATCTCGCCGCCCAGCGCCGCCTTGGCGAACGAAATCGGCATTTCGCAATGCAGGTCGTCGCCTTCGCGCTGGAATACCGCGTGCGGCTTGATGTGGATTTCCACGTACAGGTCGCCCGGCGGGCCGCCGTTCATGCCCGGCTCGCCGTTGCCGGACGAGCGGATGCGCATGCCGTCGTCGATACCGGCCGGGATCTTCACTTCCAGCGTCTTGTTGCGCTTGATGCGCCCGGCGCCGCCGCAGGCGGCGCACGGTTCGGGAATGACCTTGCCGCTGCCGTGGCATTTCGGGCAGGTCTGCTGGATGCTGAAGAAGCCCTGCTGCATGCGCACCTGGCCGTGGCCGCCGCAGGTGGCGCAGGTGGTCGGCGAGGTGCCGGGCTTGGCGCCGCTGCCGTGGCAGGTTTCGCAACTGTCCCAGCTCGGCACGCGGATCGTGGTGTCGAAGCCGTGCGCCGCCTGCTCCAGCGTGATTTCGAGGTTGTAGCGCAGGTCGGCGCCGCGATACACCTGCGGCCCGCCGCGCCCGCGGCCGCCGCCGCCGCCGAAGATGTCGCCGAAGATGTCGCCGAAGGCATCGGCGAAACCGCCGGCGCCGTTCGCGCCGAAACCGCCGCCGCCCATGTTCGGGTCGACGCCGGCATGACCGTAGCGGTCGTAGGCTTCGCGCTTTTCCGGATCGGACAGCATCTCGTAGGCTTCCTTGACCTCCTTGAACTTCTCTTCCGCTTCCTTGCTGTCCGGATTGCGGTCCGGATGATATTTCATCGCGAGCTTGCGATACGCCTTCTTGATCTCGTCTTCGGAGGCATTTTTCGCGACGCCCAGAATTTCGTAAAAATCACGCTTCGCCATTGTTCGGCACCTTGTTTGTCTATGCGAAAACGCCGAGCGGAAGCGCGTCGCTTCGACCCGGCGAATTTTCACGGCCGGAAAACTTCTCCGGCCGCCTGGATACTACTTGTTATCTTTGACTTCCTTGAAGTCGGCATCGACCACGTCGTCTTCCTTGGCGCGGCCTTCGTCGCCGCCCGCATCGCCGCCGGCGCTGCCGCCCGCTGCCGCACCGGCCGCCTGCTGCGCCTGCATGTCGGCGTACATCTTCTCGCCCAGCTTCTGCGCAGCAGCCGACAGCGGCCGCCACCTTGGCGTCGATGTCGGCCTTGTCGCTGCCCTTCAAGGCCTCTTCCAGCTCCTTGATCGCGCGCTTCGATCTTTTCCTTCTCGCCGGCATCGAGCTTGTCGCCGTATTCGGCCAGCGCCTTGCGGGTCGAGTGCACCAGCGCGTCGCCCTGGTTGCGCGATTCGGCCAGTTCCTTCAGGCGCTTGTCTTCTTCGGCATTGGCTTCGGCGTCCTTCACCATCTTCTGGATCTCGTCTTCGGTCAGACCGGAGTTGGCCTTGATGGTGATCTTGTTTTCCTTGCCGGTGGCCTTGTCCTTGGCGCCGACGTGCAGGATGCCGTTGGCGTCGATGTCGAAGGTCACTTCGATCTGCGGCGTGCCGCGCGGTGCCGGCGGGATGCCTTCCAGGTTGAATTCGCCCAGCGCCTTGTTGCCGGCCGCCATTTCGCGCTCGCCCTGGTAGACCTTGATGGTCACCGCCGGCTGGTTGTCGTCGGCGGTCGAGAACACCTGGCGAGAACTTGGTCGGAATCGTGGTGTTCTTCTGGATCATCTTGGTCATCACGCCGCCCAGGGTTTCGATGCCGAGCGACAGCGGCGTCACGTCCAGCAGCAGCAGGTCCTTGCGGTCGCCCGACAGCACCGAGCCCTGGATCGCGGCGCCGACGGCCACGGCTTCGTCCGGGTTGACGTCCTTGCGCGGATCCTTGCCGAAGAATTCCTTGACCTTTTCCTGCACCTTCGGCATGCGGGTCATGCCGCCGACCAGGATGATGTCGTCGATGTCGGAGACCTTGACGCCGGCATCCTTGATGGCGATGCGGCACGGCTCGATGGTGCGCGGCGATCAGTTCCTCGACCAGCGACTCCAGCTTGGCGCGGGTCATTTTCAGGTTCAGGTGGACCGGCGCGCCGTTCGCCATCGCGATGTACGGCTCGTTGATTTCGGTCTGCTGCGACGACGACAGTTCGATCTTGGCGCGCTCGGCCGAAGCCTTGATGCGCTGCAGCGCGATCGCGTCCTTGGACAGGTCGAGGCCGTTGATCTTCTTGAATTCGTCGATGATGTAGTCGATGATGCGCTGGTCGAAGTCTTCGCCGCCGAGGAAGGTGTCGCCGTTGGTCGACAGCACTTCGAACTGCTTTTCGCCGTCGACGTCGGCGATCTCGATGATCGAGACGTCGAAGGTGCCGCCGCCCAGGTCATACACGGCGATCTTGCGGTCGCCCTTGTCGGTCTTGTCGAGGCCGAAGGCCAGCGCGGCCGCGGTCGGCTCGTTGATGATGCGCTTGACGTCCAGGCCGGCGATGCGGCCGGCGTCCTTGGTGGCCTGGCGCTGCGAGTCGTTGAAGTAGGCCGGCACCGTGATCACCGCTTCGGTGACTTCTTCGCCGAGATAGTCTTCGGCGGTCTTCTTCATCTTGCGCAGCACTTCGGCCGAGATCTGCGGCGGCGCCAGCTTCTTGTCGCGCACGCTCGACCCAGGCGTCGCCGTTGTCGGCCTTGATGATCTGGTACGGCATCAGGCTCGATGTCCTTCTGCACTTCCTTTTCGTCGAACTTGCGGCCGATCAGGCGCTTGACCGCGATACAGCGTGTTCTTCGGATTGGTGACCGCCTGGCGCTTGGCCGGCGCGCCGACCAGGATTTCGCCGTCTTCCTGATAGGCGATGATCGACGGCGTGGTGCGCGCGCCTTCGGAGTTTTCGATGACCTTCGGCTGACCGCCTTCCATGATGGCGACGCAGGAGTTGGTGGTTCCCAGGTCGATGCCGATGATTTTGCCCATGATTTTTATTCCTTTATTCCTTGATATGACTGATAACTGAAGCTCGGATGTTTTTTAATATGCGGAAAAGAAGAGCGCTTTCAAGCACCGTATTGGAGAATTTTTAGCCGGCTTTTTCCTGCGCCACCGTCACCAGGGCCGGACGCAGCAGGCGATCGGCAATCGTGTAACCCTTCTGCAACACGGTGACCACGGTATTCGGCTTCCTGATCGGCCGGCACCAGCGACAGCGCCTGATGCTTCATCGGATCGAGCTTGTCGCCCGGCTGCGGGTTGATTTCCAGCAGACGGTATGCTTTTCGAAAGCGCTGGCCAATTGCTTCAGGGTCATTTCGACGCCTTCCTTGATACGATTCGACCGACGGGGTATCGATTTTCAGCGCCATTTCCAGGCTGTCGCGGACCGGCACCAAGGCTTCGGCAAAGCTTTCGATGGCAAACTTGTGCGCACGGGCAACTTCTTCCTGCGCGCGCCGGCGCACATTTTCGACTTCCGCCTTGGCGCGCAGGAAGGCGTCTTCCAACTCCTGCGCCTTGGCTTCGGCCGCAGCCAGCTTGTCGTCCGGCGCCGGGGCGCCAGCGACCGCTTCCGCCACGGTATTGGCTTCGTCCGAGGCCGCTGGTCCAGTCTGGTTGTTCTTGTCTTGCATTAAAACTCTCCCACAATCAGTAACGAAACCTGTAACAAAAAAACAAATGGGGTTAAGGCCGAAATTTTTCAAGAGACCGCGCACCAACGGCGAGCGCCGGCGCGCGCTTGTCATGTCTTGTTACATAAGTTACCGGCAACCGCAGGCAATCGTGCCGCGCCCCGGATATGCTGACCTTATGCAATTTATCGGCCTACGCGGCCGGTTTGCCCAGCCTTCGCTGGCAAGGAAAACTCATGAAACTGCCCCTGATTTCCGCCTCTGTGGTGTTGTATATCGTGCTTGCCGCCGCTTGGATCTGCTACTCGGAACTGGTGGCGATCTACTGACGCGAAGCCGGCTATTCTAACAAAGGGCGCTGCGTCTTCCGGGCGGCAGCCGCTTCTGACCTCATATTTTAGGGAGTATGCCGAAAAATCGGCCCATTCCGCCCTGCTATCAAGCAAAATTAAAAATACTCCCAACGGCACATCATTGATTGGCGCCCAGACGCAAGGCCGCGGCGCGGCTGGCGGCACGCTCGGCCTGCGGCGCGGCCTGCTCCGGATCGAGACGGGTCGGCCAGCCGTTCAGATGTTGCTCGGCAATATCGGCCAGCGCCGCGATCCAGTCCGGCGCCTCGTTCAAGGCCGCGATGTAATGGAACTCGCTGCCGCCCGCCTTCAGGAAATCGCTTTTCACCTCCATCGCAATTTCTTCCAGCGTCTCCAGGCAATCCGCCGCGAAGCCGGGGCAAATCACGTCGATCCGGCGCAAGCCCTGCTTGGCCAGGGCCTGCACGGTGGCGCGGTATAGGGTTGCAGCCATTCGGCCTTGCCGAAGCGCGACTGGAAGGTCACGACGTATTGATCTTCAGCAAGTCCCAGCCCTTGCGGCCAGCAGGCGCGCGGTCTTCTGGCATTCGCAATGGTAGGGATCGCCGAGCTGCAGCGTGCGCTTGGGCACGCCGTGAAAGCTCATCACCAGCTTTTCGCCCCGGCCATTTTTTTCCCAATGCGCCAGCACCGATTGGCGCAGCGCGTGGATATAGCCCGGATGGTCGTGATAATGCTTGACCAGACGCAGCTCCGGCACGTTGCGCACCGTCGCATAGTGCTGGAACACCGCATCGAAGGCGGAGGCGGTGGTGGTGGCGGAATACTGCGGATAGGCGGGCAGGATCAGGATCCGCTCGCAGCCTTCGGCCTGCAGCCGCGCCAGCACCGCCGGCAGCGCCGGCTCAGCCATAGCGCATCGCGTACGCCACCTGCAGCCGATGGCCGCGCTCGCCGAGATAGCCGCGCAGCAGCAGCGCCTGCTTTTCCGTGTGAAACTTCAGCGGCGAACCTTCGTCGCTCCAGATCGCCTTGTATTTCGCCGCCGATCTGGCCGGCCGCAACGGCAGGATGAAGCCGCGCAAAATCAACCACCAGAGTGCGCGCGGGATTTCGACCACGCGCGGATCGGACAGGAATTGCTTCAGATAGCGGCGCAGGGCGCCCGCAGTCGGCGCATCGGGCGTGCCGAGATTGACCAGCACCAGCCCGGTGCGGGCGGGCGTGCCGTGGACGTACGGAGGTTCTTTGCGAAAGGACATGGGGATGCCGGCCAAAAATGAAAGGAATGCGGCGCCGCGACAGGCACCCGTCTATTTAATAAGCGCGCTTCACAGCGCCAGCAATTCGCGCGCGTGCTTGCGCGTGGTGGCGGTGATTTCCAGACCGCCCAGCATGCGCGCGACTTCTTCCACGCGCGCCTTGGGGTCCAGCACCTCGATGTACGAGACGGTCCGGCCGCCGTCGCTGTTCTTGCTGACCTGAAAATGCTGGTTGGCCTGGCTGGCCACCTGCGGCAGGTGCGTCACGCACAGCACCTGGCGCTCCTGGCCCAGCCGCTTCAACAGGCGCCCGACCACTTCGGCCACGCCGCCGCCGATGCCGCTGTCGACTTCGTCGAAGATCAGGGTGTCGGCCTTGGTACCCTGCGCCGCGCTGGTCGAGGTGATCACCGAAATCGCCAGCGCGATGCGCGCCAGTTCGCCGCCGCGAGGCGACCTTGGCCAGCGGGCGCGGCGCCACGCCGGCATGCCCGGCCACCAGGAATTCGACCTGCTCCAGCCCATAGCTGGCGGCCTCGCACGGATTCAACCCCACCTCGAAGCGGCCGCCACCCATGCTCAGCTCCTGCATGGCGGCGGTCACCGCGGCGCTCAGCGCCGCCGCCGCCTTGGCACGCGCCTTCGACAGCTTGCGGGCGATGGCGAGGTAGTCGGCTTCTAGCTTTTCCTCCTGCTCCCGCAGCGCATCGAGATCGCTGGCATCGGCCAGCTGCTGCAGTTGCGCCGACAGCGCTTCGAATTCCTCCGGCAGCTCGTCCGGGGCGACGCGGAACTTGCGCGCGGTCGAATGGATCGCCTCCAGCCGCGCCTCGACCGCTGCAGGCGCTCCGGATCGAGTTCGACCCGGCTCAGGTAGTCGTTCAGCGCATACACCGCTTCCTGCAACTGGATGCGCGCCGGCTCCAACGCCGTCGAGTCACCGGTTTCAGGGCGGCGTCGATATCGACCAGCTTGGCCAGCTTGTGGTCCAGCGCCGACAGCTGCGACAGGATCGGGTGGTCCGCTTCGGAAATCGCGGTCAGCGCCTCCTGCGCGCCTTCGATCAGGCTGGCGGCGTGCGACAGGCGGCTGTGCTCGTTGCTGATTTCGGCCCATTCGCCCGGCTTGACCGCCAGCTTTTCCAGTTCGCCCGACCTGCCACTCGAGCCGCTCGCGTTCCAGCAGGACGCTCTTGGCATTGCTTTCGAACTCGGCGCGCTGGCGCGCCACCGCCTGCCAGCCGCGCCAGGCTTGGGCCACCGCCAGCGCCTGCTCCTGCAGGCCGGCCTGGGTATCGAGCAGCGCGCGTTGCGCGTCGGCGCGCACCAGCGACTGGTGCGCATGCTGGCCGTGGATATCGACCAGCATCTCGCCCAGTTCGCGCAGCTGCGCGGCGGTGGCGGCGCTGCCGTTGATGAAGGCGCTGCGAGCGGCCGGCATTGTCGATCACGCGCCGCAGCAGCACGCCGCCCTCTTCGCTCTGAAATTCGTTGGTATGCCAGCCAGCGCCTCGATCTGCTCGTCCACCGCGAAATCGGCGCTGATGTCGGCCGGGCCGCGCCTTCGCGCACCACGCTGGCGTCGCCGCGCCCGCCCAGCGCCAGCGTCCAGGGCATCGATCAGGATCGATTTGCCGGCGCCGGTTTCGCCGGTGAACACGGTGAAAGCCGGGCGCGAATTCCAGCTCGATCGCATCGACGATGACGAAGTCGCGGATCGAAAGTGTGCGCAGCATCTGGATTGGGTTTCAGGCCATTCGCATCGGCCGGGAGGCGTCTTGCGGGTTGAAAAACAGGAGTGTCGGCTCTGCATCAAAGCGGCGCGACCATGATTTTATTTTAACTGAGCCTCTACCGTCGGGTACTCGTTCCAGTGCAGCTTTTTGCCGCAAGGTCGCGTAGTAGCTCCAGCCCTGCGGATGCAGGAAGGTGATGGTGTGCGGCGAGCGGCGGATCCGGATGCGGTCGTGATGCATGCAGGCTGGCCAGCGATTGCATGTCGAAATTGACGCTCATGTCGCGGCCGTTCATCGATCTCGATCAGGATGTCGCTCGAATCCGGCAGCACGATCGGCCGGTTCGACAGCGCATGCGGCGCGATCGGCACCAGCACGATGCCGTCCAGGTTCGGATGCAGCAGCGGACCGCCGGCCGACAGCGCATAGGCGGTGGAACCGGTGGGCGTGGCGACGATCAGGCCGTCCGAGCGCTGGTTGTACATGAAGCTGGCCGTCGACCGTCGACCTGCCAGCTCGACCATGCCGGAGGTGGCGCCGCGCGACACCACCACGTCGTTGAAGGCCAGGCCGCTGAAAATCTGCTCGCCGTCGCGCCAGACCGCGCCTTCAAGCAGGCTGCGCCGTTCCGATTCGACCTTGCCTTGCAGCATGTCGGACAGCGCCGGGATCATGCGTTCTAGCGGAATGTCGGTCATGAAGCCGAGCCGCCCTTGGTTGATGCCGATCAACGGTACATCATAGGGCGCCAGCTGGCGCGCGATGCCGAGCATGGTGCCGTCGCCGCCGAGTACGATGGCGGCATCGGCATGCTGGCCGATTTCCTCCGGCGTCATGGTGAGCGGGGTCGACAGCGGGATATTGAGCGCGGTCTCGGTCTCGAACACCACGGTATGGCCTTTGCCGGTCAGAAAATCGGCGATTTCCGACAAGGGCTGCGAAATGCCGGCGGCCAGGTATTTGCCGATGAGCGCAATGGTTTTCGGCTGAAGCGTGTCGGCAGGTAATTTAGGGGACCACATGCGGGCGATTAGACCATAATTCTCTTGTAACCTGAATATTTAGATGCGGCTTGAAAGTTGCAATACCGAACCGATGTAAGGATCATGAAGACCTTCCCCATCAAGGCTGTTCTGTTTGACCTGGACGACACCCTGTGGCCGATCCTGCCGGTGATCGCGCGCGCCGAAATCGTGCTGCACGACTGGCTGGCCGAGCACGCGCCCGCCGTCGCCGAACGGTTTTCGATCGATACCCTACGCCAGCAGCGGCAGAAGCTGATGGCGGTCGATCCGCGCTACCAGATCGACCTCTGGGCGCTGCGCCATGCCGCCCTCAGCCGCGCCTTCGCCAGCACAGGCGAGGACGTGGCCAAGGTGGACCACGCGATGACGGTATTTTCGGCGGCGCGCAATGCCGTCGAGCCGTTCGACGACGTGCGGCCGGCGTTGGCGCGGCTGCGCCGGCAGGTCGTGCTCGGCACGGTCACCAACGGCACCGCCGACCTGGAGGTGATCGGCCTCGCCGATTATTTCCAGGCCTCGCTGGCGGCGCCGCGCCTGGGTTGCGCCAAGCCGGGCGCCGCCATCTTCCATCTGGCATGCGAGGCCTTGGGCGTGGCGCCGGCGCAAGCGCTGTACGTCGGCGATGACCCGCACCTGGATATCGAAGGCGCGCAACGGGCCGGCCTGCAAACCATGTGGATCGACCGCTTCGGACGCGAACTGCCATCGCACATCGTGCCCGACGGCCGCTGCACCACCCTGCATGAACTCGAACACTGGCTAGCGGGCCGCGTCGCGCTGGCACCGGAACTTGCCGCTCGCTAGAATACTGTCATGCAACTCGATGCCCGCGCCCAAACCCTGCTGAAAGCCCTGGTCGAACGCTATATCGCCGACGGCCAGCCGGTCGGTTCGCGTGCGCTGTCGCAAGATTTCCGGCCTCGACCTGTCGCCGGCCACGATCCGCAACGTCATGGCCGACCTGGAGCAGATGGGATTCATCTGCCAGCCCGCACACCTCGGCCGGCCGGGTGCCGACGCCGCGCGGCTACCGGGTGTTCGTCGATACCCTGCTGACGGTGCAGGCGCTCGACGAAAGCGCGGTCGGCGCCCGCCTGCCGTCACGCCAACAGGCCAGCTCGCCGCAAAAGATCATTGCCAGCGCGGCGCAGATGCTGTCGTCGCTGTCGCAGTTCGCCGGCGTGGTGCTGACGCCGCGCCGCGAATCGGTGTTCCAGCAGATCGAATTCCTGCGCCTGTCGGAACAGCGCATCCTGCTGGTGATCGTCAGCCCGAACGGCGACGTGCAGAACCGGCTGCTGCTGACCGAGGTCGACTACACGCCGACACAGCTGATCGAGTCGGCCAACTACATCAACCAGCATTACGGCGGCCTGCATTTCGACGAAGTGCGGCGCCGGCTGCAAGGCGAATTGCGCCAGCTGCGCGACGACATGGCGCAGCCTGATGCAGGCGGCGGTCGAAGCCGGCAGCGACGCCATGGCGGAACAGGGTGACGACGTGGTGATTTCCGGCGAGCGCAACCTGCTTTCGGTATCCGATCTGTCGTCCAACATGGCCTCGCTGCGCGAGCTGTTCGACCTGTTCGAGCACAAGACCAGCCTGATGCAGTTGCTCGACCTGTCGAGCAAGGCGACCGGCGTGCAGATCTTCATCGGCGGCGAATCGCAGCTGGTGCCGCTGGACGAGATGAGCGTGGTCACCGCGCCCTACGAGGTCAACGGCCGGATCGTCGGCACGCTGGGCGTGATCGGGCCGACGCGCATGGCCTACGAGCGCGTGATTCCGATCGTCGACATCACCGCCAAGCTGTTGTCGAATGCGCTCAGCCAGCCCCAGGCCTAGGGGAAAATAAATACTCCACTGGGTATTTATCAAGACGCAATGAAATAGCCAGAAACTCGGTTATTCCAGGGCATACTCCCTTTTTATACCATGCAGCCGGGGCCGGAGAATTCCGCTCAGGGCACCCGATACGGGCAGTCGGGCCGGGTGCAATTGCCATACAGCGCCAGCGCGTGGTCGGCGATGCGGAAACCGCGTTCGGTGGCGATCTTGTGCTGGCGTTTTTCGATCTCGTCGTCGTAAAACTCTTCGACGTGGCCGCAATCGAGGCACACCAGGTGATCGTGGTGCGTGCCTTCGTTCAGTTCGAACATCGCCTTGCCGGTTTCGAAATGGTTGCGGTGCAGCAAGCCGGCCTGCTCGAACTGCGTGAGCACGCGGTACACGGTTGCCAGGCCGACATCCATGTTTTCCAGCAGCAAAGTCTTGTAGACATCTTCCGCACTCAAATGGCGCACCGCGCTGCTCTGGAATATTTCGAGGATCTTGAGGCGCGGCAAAGTGGCCTTGAGGCCGCTGGCTTTCAGGTCGGAGGGATTGTTGGTCATGTTTTGCTCGGAGTCAGGGTATCTGCTTTATCATATAGCGTTTTAGCATAAATGCTTAACCATTGGACTCCCTATGCGAATGCTGCGTTCTGCTTTCCGCCATACCGTCGCCCTCACTTTCTGCCTGACGGCACTGGGCACCGGCCTGGTCGGCTGCGCGTCGAAAAATCCGCTGATGGACGATGCGCCGGCAGTCGCGCGCGCGCCGCAGCCACAAACGGCAGCGCCGGCACCTGAACCGCAAGCAGCACCGGCCGCGCCGGCAAGCACCGAGCGCGCCGCCAACACCGGCGCGGGCGTGCAAACCACCTACAACCGGCGCCTGTTCGGCATTTTTTCGCCGTATCGGGTCGACGTCCAACAGGGCAATTTCGTCTCCGAGGAAATGCTGGCGCAACTGAAGGAAGGCATGACCCAGGAGCAGGTGCAGTTCGCGCTGGGCACGCCCCTGCTGCACGACATCTTCCACGCCGACCGCTGGGATTATGTGTTCCGCATGCAAAAACGCAACGGCGAAGTGACTACCAGCCGCGTCACCGTATTCTTTGAAAACAAGCGCCTGGTGCGCTACGAGGGCGGCAATCTGCCGAACGAGCAGGACTACCTGGCACGGATCGCCGGCACCCCGCCCAAAGCCAAAATCGAGCCGAGCGTGCCGAAAGCGCCGTCGGCGACCAAGCAATGAGTCCCCGAATAATCGTATGAATCCAATGAAAATCGCCGTTGCCGGCGCTTCCGGCCGCATGGGCCGCATGCTGATCGAAGCCATCCGCAACGCTCCCGATGCCGCCCTGGCCGGCGCGCTGGACGTCGCCGGCGCCCCCGGTTGCGGCACCGATGCCGCCGCCTTTCTCGGCCAGCCGGCCGGCGTGGCGATCGAATCCGATCTGGCCAAGGGCTTGGCCGACGCCGACATCCTGATCGACTTCACGCGTCCGGAAGGCACCCTGCACCATGCGCAATACTGCGCCGAACACGGCATCAAGATGGTCATCGGCACCACCGGCTTCGACGCCGCCGGCAAGGCGGCGATCGCCGCCGCCGCCGAACGCACCGCGATCGTGTTCGCCCCCAACATGAGCGTCGGCGTCAACGTGACGATGAAGCTGCTGGAAATGGCGGCGCAGTAATTTCTCCGAAGGCTACGACATCGAAATCATCGAGGCGCACCACCGGCACAAGGTCGACGCGCCGTCCGGCACCGCGCTGAAAATGGGCGAAGTGATCGCCGGCGCGCTCGGGCGCAAGCTCGACGATGTCGCGGTCTATGCGCGCGAAGGCGTGACCGGCGAGCGCGATCCGTCGTCGATCGGCTTTGCCACGATCCGCGGCGGCGACATCGTCGGCGACCATACGGTGCTGTTCGCCGGCATCGGCGAGCGCATCGAAATCACGCACAAATCCGCCAGCCGCGTCACCTATGCGCACGGCAGCCTGCGCGCCGCACGTTTCCTGCGCGACAAGGCCAGCGGACTGTTCGACATGCAGGACGTGCTCGGACTGCGCTAGCGTCCCGCGCCGGCTTGCCGGCGCCATTCGGACGACGCAGCAACCCAGCGATTTATCTTGACCGGATCATCATGAATCAAACTCTCGACAATCCAGCTGCCGGCTTCGCCCACTACTGGGCGCAGGGCGATGCCGTGTCGCATGCGGTGGCCTATGTGCTGCTGGTGATGTCGATCCTCTCCTGGTACTACATCCTGACCAAGGGCTGGAGCGCCTGGCGCATGCGGCGCAGCGCCGGCGCGCTGGACGGCTTCTGGAAGGCGCCGACGCTGCCCGACGCCATCGCGCTGCTGACGCCGGCTGACCGCGAAAGCGTCTACACGCCGCTGGCGGCGCAAAGCGCGCAGGCCGCCAACATCAGCACCCACGCCGGTTCGCTGAACGCGGCCACCGACCTGAGCGAACTGATCACCCGCACCCTGCGGCGCGAAATCAACCGCGTCTCGGCGCGCCTGGAAAACGGCCTGACCGTGCTCGCCTCGATCGGCGCCACCGCGCCCTTCGTCGGCCTGTTCGGCACCGTATGGGGCATTTACCACGCGCTGCTGGCGGTCTCGACCGCCGGCACCGTGCAGATCGACAAGGTCGCCGGCCCGGTCGGCGAAGCGCTGATCATGACCGCGCTCGGCTTGGCGGTGGCGATCCCGGCGGTGCTCGCCTACAACGCCTTCACCCGCGTCAATCGCCTGACGCTGGCCGAACTGGATGGCTTCGCGCACGACCTGCACGCCTACCTGACCACCGGCGCAAGAGTGGAAATTTGAACCATTGTGGGACAGAGTTGTGAGCGCCGCCGTGCACGACTACTGTCTAAAGCGGCATTGAGCGCAGCGATCTGCACACTCGCGGGACGAGCTACTCTGTCCCCAACACTTCAAAACACTCAACACTAACCTCCTTAACTCACAAGGAGCACACATGACTTTCGGCGGCTTCAACGACAACCAGAAATCGGCACCCATGGCCGACATCAACGTCACGCCGATGGTGGACGTGATGCTGGTGCTGCTGGTCATTTTCATCATCACCGCGCCGCTGTTCACGCACGCGATCAAGCTCGACCTGCCGACCGCGCAATCGGCGCCGGCGCCGGAAAAGCCGCAGACCATTTCGCTTTCGATCGACGGCCAGGGCAAGATCTACTGGAACGACGTCGCGCTCGACGCTGCCGAACTCGACGCCAGGATGGCCGCCGCCGCGCATCAGGCGCCGCAGCCGGAACTGCATTTGCGCGCCGACAAAAGCACGCGCTACGAAGTGATCGCGCAGGTGATGTCGGCGGCGCAAGCCAGCGGCCTCTCCAAGATCGGCTTCGTCACCGAGCCCAAAGAACCTCCCGCAACACCTCCGAACAAGGGATAGACAATGGCGCGAGTGCAACTGGACGGCGCCATGCTGAGCGACTGGGACGCCTTCCATGCCGTCTCGAAGAAGGCGTTCGGCTTCCCTGATTTTTACGGCTGCAACATGGACGCCTGGATCGACTGCCTGAGCTATCTGCGCGACGACGACGCCATGTCGTCGGTCCGGCTGCAGCCGCAGGAAGTCCTGACGATCGAACTGTTGCATTCCGATCTGCTGCGCAAGCAAGCGCCGCAGATTCTCGACGAACTGGAATTCTGCGTCGCCGCGATCAACGAGCGCTACGCCGATTACGGCGAAAAACCGGCGCTGGAACTGGCTCTGCGCTAGATTTTCGCCGTCCGCCAAGCTCGCCGCAACGGTGCAGACCGAGCCAGTATAATGTCCGGTTCGTAATCACTTTTGGCCGCACCCGTCATGCAAGAAAAATACAGTCCCGCCGACGTCGAAAAATCGGCACAGGATCATTGGCAGGCGATCGACGCCTACAAGGCCGTCGAAAACGATCCGCGCTTCCCGAAAGGCAAGTTCTACGCCTGCTCGATGCTGCCCTACCCGTCCGGCAAGCTGCACATGGGGCACGTGCGCAACTACACGATCAACGACGTGATGTACCGCTACCTGCGCATGAACGGCTACAACGTGCTGATGCCGATGGGCTGGGACGCGTTCGGCATGCCGGCCGAGAACGCGGCGATGGCCAACAACGTGCCGCCGGCGCAATGGACCTACGCCAACATCGCGCACATGAAGCAGCAGATGCAGTCGATGGGCCTGGCGATCGACTGGTCGCGCGAAATGACCGCCTGCAAGCCCGAGTACTACAAGTGGAACCAGTGGATGTTCCTGAAGATGCTGGAGAAAGGCATCGTCTACAAGAAGACCGGCACCGTGAACTGGGACCCGGTCGACCAGACCGTGCTGGCCAACGAGCAGGTGATCGACGGCCGCGGCTGGCGCTCCGGCGCGCTGATCGAAAAGCGCGAAATCCCGATGTACTACGCGCAAGCATCACCGACTACGCCGAGGAGCTGCTCGATCACGTCGAGCACAAGCTGCCGGGCTGGCCGGAGCGCGTGCGCCTGATGCAGGCCAACTGGATCGGCAAATCGACCGGCGTGCGCTTCGCCTTCCCGCACGAGATCAAGGATGAGACGGCGCCCTGATCAACGACGGCAAGCTGTGGGTGTTCACCACGCGCGCCGACACCATCATGGGCGTCACCTTCTGCGCGGTGGCGCCGGAACACGCGCTGGCCAGCTTCGCCGCGCAGTCGAACCCGGAACTGGCCGCCTTCATCGCCGAATGCAAGAAAGGCAGCGTGATCGAAGCCGACATGGCGACGATGGAAAAGAAGGGCATGCCGACCGGCCTGTTCGTCACGCCATCCGCTTGACCGGCAAGCAGGTCGAGGTCTGGGTCGGCAATTACGTGCTGATCACCTACGGCGACGGCGCCGTGATGGGCGTGCCGGCGCACGACGAGCGCGACTTCGCGTTCGCCAAGAAATACGTGCTGCCGATCAAGCAGGTGATCGCGATCGAAGGCAAGACCGTTCTCGCCCGACACCTGGCAGGACTGGTATGGCGACAAGGAAAACGGCCGCTGCGTCAATTCCGGCAAGTACGACGGCCTGAATTACCAGCAGGCGGTGGACGCCATCGCCGCCGACCTCGCCGCGCTCGGCCTGGGCGAAAAGAAGGTCACCTACCGCCTGCGCGACTGGGGCATTTCGCGCCAGCGCTACTGGGGCACGCCGATCCCGATCATCCATTGCGCCGACTGCGGCGACGTGCCGGTGCCGGAACAGGATTTGCCGGTGGTGCTGCCCGAAGACTGCGTGCCGGACGGCAGCGGCAATCCGCTCAACAAGCACGAAGCCTTCCTGCATGTCGACTGCCCGAAGTGCGGCAAGCCGGCGCGGCGCGAGACCGACACCATGGACACCTTCGTCGATTCGTCCTGGTATTACATGCGCTATTGCTCGCCGGCCAGCGCCTCGAAAGACAGCGATGCGATGGTCGATGCGCGCAACGATTACTGGATGCCGATGGACCAGTACATCGGCGGCATCGAGCACGCCGTGCTGCACCTGCTGTACGCGCGCTTCTGGACCAAGGTGATGCGCGACTTCGGCCTGGTCAAGTTCGACGAGCCCTTCGTCAACCTGCTGACGCAGGGCATGGTGCTGAACGAAACCTACTACCGCGAAGACGCCAGCGGCAAGAAGACCTGGTTCAACCCGGCCGACGTCGAACTGACCTTCGACGACAAGGGCCGCCCGCATTCGGCAGTGCTGAAGGCCGACGGCCAGCCGGTGGAAATCGGCGGCATCGAAAAGATGTCGAAGTCGAAGAACAACGGCATCGACCCGCAGGCGCAGATCGACCAGTACGGCGCCGATACCGCGCGCCTGTTCACGATGTTCGCCTCGCCGCCGGAGCAGACGCTGGAATGGTCGGGCGCCGGCGTCGAAGGCGCCAACCGCTTCCTGCGCCGCGTCTGGGCGTTCGCGCTGGCGCAGGCGCCGAGGGTTGCCAATAGCGTTGCCGCCGCCGGCGCCATCGATGCCGGCCGCCTGACGGAAACGCACAAGACCCTGCGCCGCGAAGTGCACAAGATCCTGCAGCAGGCCGATCACGACTTCAAGCGCATCCAGTACAACACGGTGGTGTCCGCCTGCATGAAGATGCTCAACACGCTGGAAGCGGCCAAGCTCGACGACTCCGAGGTATCCAACGCGGTCGCCGCCGAAGGCCTGTCGATCTTCCTGCGCGTGCTGTACCCGGTGGCGCCGCACATCACGCACGTGCTGTGGCAGGAACTCGGCTATGCCAAGTCGCAAGGCGACATCCTCGACGCGCCGTGGCCGCAGGTCGACGCCGCCGCGCTGGAGCAGGCCGAAATCGAGCTGATGATCCAGGTGAACGGCAAGCTGCGCGGCAGCATCACCGTGCCGAAGGAAGCCGACAAGGCCGCGATCGAGGCGGCCGCGCTGGCCGACGAGCATGTGCGGAAGTTCGTCACCGGCACGCCGAAGAAAATCATCGTCGTGCCCGGCAAGCTGGTCAACATCGTCGTCTAACCCTGCCACGGAATCCATCATGCGCATCGATCGCCGCACCGCCCTCCGCTGGACGCTCGCCGCCGGTGCCGCCGGCATGCTGGGCGCCTGCGGCTTCCAGCTGCGCGGCTCCAGCCAGACCGCGCTGCCGTTCAAGACCATCTATCTCGGCTTCCCGGACAACTCGCCGCTCGGCACCGAATTGCGGCGCAACCTCAAGGCCGACGGCACCACCGTCGTGAAAACGCCGCAGGAAGCCGAGGCGATCCTCGACGTGCTGTCGGAAGCCAGGGAAAAGGTCGTCCTGTCGCTGAACAGCCAGGGCCGGGTGCGCGAATATCCGCTGTACTACACGTTCAATTTCCGGCTGCGCGACAACGCCGGCAAGATCCTGCTGCCGCCCACCCAGCTGGTGCTGAAGCGCGACATCAGCTTCAACGAGTCGCAGGTGCTGGCGAAGGAAACCGAAGAAGCGTCGCTGTACCGCGACATGCAGAGCGACCTGGTGCAGCAGATCCTGCGCCGCCTGGCGGCGTTGAAATCGGCGCCCACGGGATAGGCCATGCAGCTGCGGCCCGACGCACTGCCGGCCCATCTGGCCAAGCCGCTGGCGTCGCTGTATGTGATCACCAGCGACGAGCACCTGCTGGCGCTGGAAGCGGCCGACGCGATCCGCAAGGCGGCGCGCGCGCAGGGCTTCTCGGAGCGCGAGGTGCTGCAGGTCGAGCGCAGTTTCAAATGGGGCGAACTGCTCGCCGCCAACCAGTCGCAATCGCTGTTCGGCGACAGGAAACTGATCGAGCTGCGCATCCCGGGCGGCAAGCCGGGCAAGGACGGCGGCCAGGCGCTGCAGAGCTATGCCGCTGCCGCCCGCGCCGATACCGTGACCCTGATCACGCCTGCCCAAGCTCGACTGGGCCACCGCAGAAAGCGGCCTGGGTCGCCAGCCTGCAGCAGGCCGGCGTGTACATCGAGATTCCGCCGGTGGAGCGGGCGCAGCTGCCGAACTGGATCGGCGTGCGGCTGGCGGCGCAAGGACAGAGCGCCGACCGCCAGGCCATCGATTTCATCGCCGAACGGGTCGAAGGCAACCTGCTGGCCGCGCACCAGGAAATCCAGAAGCTGGCGCTGCTGCATCCGCCCGGCAAGCTGAGTTTCGAGCAGGTGCAGGATGCGGTGCTGAACGTGGCGCGCTACGACGTCTTCAAGCTGAACGAGGCGATGCTGGCCGGCGATGTGGCGCGCCTGGTGCGCATGCTGGACGGCCTGAAGGGCGAAGGCGAGGCGCTGCCGCTGGTGCTGTGGGCCGTGAGCGAGGAAATCCGCACGCTGCTGAAATTGAAAGCGGCCACCGAGCAAGGCCAGCCGCTCGGCGCACTGCTGAAGCAATACCGCATCTGGGGCCCGCGCGAACGCCTGATGGCGCCGGCGCTGCAGCGGCTGCCGCTGGCCGTGCTGCAAACCGCGCTGCAGGAAGCCGCGCAAATCGATAAGATGATCAAGGGCTTGCGCGCCAGCAAATTCGCCGGCGATCCGTGGAGCGCGCTGCTGCAGCTGGCGATTGAAGGTGGCGCGAGGAGCGTGAAGTTCACGCCGCTCTGCGCGAGCGGTTTTAGGTTTGAAATCCGCTTGGGACGCTGCCGTCAAAGTGAGCGCCAAATCGGATCAGAAACGAAACATGTCCGAGCGTAGCGAGTTGGTTTCGTTTCCCGATTTGGCGCGCACTTTGACGGGAACCCGAAGGGCAGCGTCTTGCGGTCGCCTTTCTTTGCTTACTTTCTTTGGCGAGACAAAGAAAGTAAGTAGCCGCCGGGCTACCCCCGGCAACGCACCACGAAGTAGCAACGCAATTACCAAGCCACGAACGCCTCTAGATTTCCGCCTTCACAGGGACAAAATCTATGGAGTATAGCAGCAATTTCATAACATCGACGCCCGAGATAAGCCATGCTGTACGGGAGTATGTAAAAACATCACCATCAGCCATGCAGTATCAACCGCACCACCGCCCTGACACCACCATGAACATCGACCAATACATCACCGACCTCGGCCAGCGCGCCCGCGCCGCCTCGCGCGCCATGGCCCGCGCCGACACCGCCGCCAAGAACCGCGCCCTGACCCTGATCGCCGCCGCCATCCGGCGCGACGCCGACACGCTGCGCCAAGCCAACCAGCAAGACCTGGAAGCCGCCCGAGCCAACGGCCTGGCGCCGGCCCTGCTGGACCGGCTGGCGCTGTCGGACCAGGCGATCGCCACCATGGCCGAAGGCCTGGAACAGATCGCCGCGCTGCCCGATCCGATCGGCGAAATCTCGAACATGAAATACCGCCCGAGCGGCATCCAGGTCGGCCAGATGCGCGTGCCGCTGGGCGTGATCGGCATCATCTACGAAGCGCGGCCGAACGTCACGGTGGACGCCGCCGGCCTGTGCATCAAGAGCGGCAACGCCACCATCCTGCGCGGCGGCTCGGAAGCGATCCACTGCAACCAGGCGCTGGCCAAGCTGGTCAAGGAAGGCCTGGAAGGCGCCGGCCTGCCGCAGGACGCGGTGCAGATCGTCGAGACCACCGACCGCGCCGCGGTCGGCGCCCTGATCACCATGCCGCAATACGTCGACGTCATCGTGCCGCGCGGCGGCAAGGGCCTGATCGAGCGCCTGATGCGCGAAGCCACGGTGCCGATGATCAAGCACCTGGACGGCATCTGCCACGTCTACATCGACGACGAGGCCGACCTCGCCAAGGCGCTGCCGGTCGCCTTCAACGCCAAATGCCACCGCTACGGCACCTGCAACACGATGGAAACCCTGCTGGTGGCGCGCGCCATCGCGCCGCAGGCGCTTGCCGCAACTGGCGCAGCTGTATGCCGAGAAGGAAGTCGAACTGCGCGGCGACGCCGAAGCGCGGCAGATCCTGGCCGGCTATCCGCATCTGGCGGCGGCCACCGAGGAAGACTGGAAAACCGAATACCTGGCGCCCATCCTGTCGGTCAAGATCGTCGCCGGCCTCGACGAGGCGATCGAGCACATCAACACCTGGTCGTCGCAGCACACCGACACCATCGTCACCGAAGACTACTCGCGCGCGCTGCGCTTCCTGCGCGAGGTCGATTCGGCTTCGGTGATGGTCAACGCCTCGACCCGCTTCGCCGACGGCTTCGAATACGGCCTCGGCGCCGAGATCGGCATCTCCAACGACAAGCTGCATGCGCGCGGCCCGGTCGGGCTGGAAGGGCTGACCTCGCTCAAGTACGTCGTGTTCGGGCATGGAGAAATTCGAGTGTAAGCTTGCCATGCAGACGGAGTGTTGCCTTGCAAGGCAACACCGTTGCGCAGGCGCGGGGCAGTGCCCCGCGAAATCCCTGCGCCACCACGGCGAAGTGCGACAATAAATCGACGCTGTCCAAGATCAATTACAACCTCAAGGAACCCGGATGCTCTGGATCAAATCGCTGCACCTCGTGTTTGTCATCTCCTGGTTCGCCGGCCTGTTTTACCTGCCGCGCATCTTCGTCAACCTGGCCGAGGAAACCGACGCCACCGCCACCGAGCGCCTGATCCTGATGGCGCGCCGGCTGTATCGCTTCATGTCGCTCTTGGCGGTGCCGGCGGTGGCGTTCGGACTCTGGCTGTGGCTGGTGTACGGCATCGGCAAGGGCCCGGGCAACGGCTGGCTGCACGCCAAGCTGCTGCTGGTGCTGCTGGTGATCGGCTATCACCACGCCTGCGGTTCGCTGCTGAAAAAATTCGAGCACGGGCGCAACACGCGCAGCGCCAAGTGGCTGCGCTGGTTCAACGAGGTGCCGGTGCTGCTGCTGCTGTTGATCGTGGTGCTGGTCATCGTCAAACCCTTCTGAGGAGGCCGCCATGGCCAAGAAATGCGAGTATTTTTTCGCGCCCCACTCGCACCTGGGCCTATGTCGGCCATCAGCGCTTCGTCGCCCTCGCCAAAAAATACGGCGCCCAGGTCGAGCTCAAGCCGTGCAACCTCGGCAAGGTGTTCAGCGTTTCCGGCGGCCTGCCGCTGGCGCAGCGGCCGCCGCAGCGCCAGGCGTACCGGCTGGCGGAGATGAAGCGCTGGTCGGAATTCCTGCAGCTGCCGCTGAACCTGCAGCCGAAATTCTTCCCGGTGCAGCCGGACCTGGCGGCGACCTTCATCATCGCCGCGCAGCTGGCGCACGGCACCGACGCCGCGCTGGACCTGGCCGGCGCCGTCATGCGCGCGGTCTGGGTCGAGGACAAAAACATTGCCGATGCCGCGACGCTGGAAGGCATTGCCGGCGCGCTTGGCCATGACGGCAAGATGCTGCTGAAGGCCGCCGAAACCGCCAGCGCGCAAGCCGAATATGCGCGCTTCACCGACGAGGCGATCGCCGCCAACGTGTTCGGCTCGCCCTGGTATGTGGTCGACGGCGAAGGTTTCTGGGGCCAGGACCGGCTCGATTTCGTCGAGCGCGCGCTGGCGAAATGAAATGAAATGAAGTGTAGCCGCCAGCCGGCGGCTGGCATATGAGTTGCTTTTTCTTTTTTTAATGATGTTTTTGGTTGCGCGAAGCTTGCATCGGCCGCGCAATCATACGGATAAAGGGTTCCCCCATGTCTCACTCTCCTCTGTCGCATTCGCATTCCTATTTTTGCCCCTGCCCGCGCGGCCTGGAAGCGGCGCTGGCCGAAGAACTGGGCGAGATCGCCGCGGCCGGCAAGACGCTGAAGGTCCACAACCAGGTGCCGGGCGGCGTGCACTGCTCCGGCACGCTGGCCGACGCTTACCGCATCAACCTGCATTCGCGCATCGCCTCGCGCGTGCTGCTGCGCATGGCGCACGCCGGCTACAGCAATGAAAACGACATCTACGACCTGGCGCTGGCGCAACCCTGGGAAGACTGGTTCGGCGTGCAGCACACGATCCGCATCGACGTCACCGCCATCAAGTCGCCGCTGAAAAGCCTGGAGTTCACCACGCTCAAGATCAAGGATGCGATCTGCGACCGCTTCCGCGACATCTGTTCCGAGCGGCCGTCGGTCGATACCAGGACGCCGGACATGCGCATCGTCGGCTTTCTCGATGCGCATAATTTCACGCTGTATCTGGACACCTCCGGCGAGGCCTTGTTCAAGCGCGGCTGGCGGCTGGAGACCGGCGACGCCCCGCTGCGCGAAAACCTGGCGGCCGGCCTGCTGCGGGTGGCCGGCTGGAAGCCGGGCACGGTATTGCTCGACCCGATGTGCGGCTCCGGCACCATCCTGATCGAAGCGGCGCAAATGCTGGCCGGGATTCCGCCCGGCGCCAAGCGCGAATTCGCGTTCGAGAAATTCCACGGCTTCGATGCCGACCAGTGGCGCGCGATCAAGGCCAGCGTCAAGCCGAATCCGCTGCCGGCCACACCGACCATCTTCGGCAGCGACATTTCCGGCGACATGGTGACCATCACGCGCAACAACCTGAACAAGGCCGGCATCCCGTTCGAGGTGCCGCTGAAGCAGATCGAGGCGCAGGAAATCAAGCCGCCCAGCGAGCAGCCTGGGATGATCGTGACCAACCCGCCGTATGGCGAGCGGATCGGCGTGCGCGGCGATGCCGCATTGCCGACCGACGAACTGATCGCGGCTTTTTTCAGCGCCTTCAGCGCCACCCTGAAACAGCGCTTCGCCGGCTGGCAGGTATTCCTGTTCTCGGCCGATCTCGGCCTGCCCAAGCTGCTGCGGCTGAAGGAGTCGCGCAAGACGCCGTTCTTCAACGGCGCGCTGGAATGCCGCTTGTTCCGCTTCGACATGGTGGCCGGCTTCAACCGGCGCGAGCAAGCCAAACCCGCCAAGCCGCAGCCGGACTGAGGCGCGCCATCCGCAGCGCGGCAAGCGTCATGGCATGCCATGGCGGATTGCGCTATTCTTGATTTTTATGCCATCGACTGTTGGAGACCCCATGTTGCAAGCCGTCAAAAATCCGCTCAAGCTGAACGACAGCGCCTTGTTGCGCAACCAGTCCTACCTCAACGGCGCCTGGATCGACGGCGCGGCCAGCTTCGAGGTCGTCAATCCGGCCGACGGCAGCAGCATCGGCTCGGTGCCGAACCTGGGCGCCGCCGAAACGCAGAAGGCAATCGACGCCGCCCAAGCCGCCTTCCCGGCCTGGGCCGCCAAAACCGGCAAGGAGCGCGCCGTCCTCATGCGCAAATGGTTCGAGCTGATGCTGGCCAACGCCGACGACCTCGCCGCCCTGATGACGGCGGAACAAGGCAAGCCGCTGGCCGAAGCCAAGGGCGAAGTGATCTACGGCGCCAGCTTCATCGAATGGTTCGGCGAGGAAGCCAAGCGCGTCTCGGGCGACGTGCCGGCCTCGACCTGGCGCGACAAGCGCATGGTGGTCCTGAAGCAGCCGATCGGCGTCTGCGCCTCGATCACGCCCTGGAACTTCCCGATCGCCATGATCACGCGCAAGGTGGCGCCGGCGCTGGCGGCCGGCTGCACCATCGTCATCAAGCCGGCCGAGCAGACGCCGCTGTCGGCGCTGGCGCTGGCCGAACTGGCGCAGCGCGCCGGCATCCCGGCCGGCGTGCTCAACATCATTACCGCCGATGCCGAACGCTCGGTCGAAGTCGGCCAGCTGCTGTGCTCCAGCCCGGTCGTGCGCCACCTGTCGTTCACCGGCTCGACGCCGGTCGGCCGCATCCTGATGCAGCAGTGCGCGCCGACCGTCAAGAAGCTCGGCCTGGAACTCGGCGGCCACGCGCCGTTCATCGTGTTCGACGATGCCGACCTCGATGCCGCGGTGGAAGGCGCGCTGGCCTCGAAATACCGCAACGCCGGCCAGACCTGCGTCTGCACCAACCGCTTCTACGTCCATGAATCGATCCACGACGCCTTCGTCGCCAAGCTGGCGGCGGGCGCGGCACAGATCAAGGTCGGCAACGGCTTCGAACCCGGCGTCGCGCAAGGGCCGCTGATCGACGAACAGGCGGTGGCCAAGGTGGAGGAGCACGTGGCCGACGCCCTGGCCAAGGGCGCCAAGGTCGAAAGCGGCGGCCGGAAGCACGCCTTGGGCGGCCGCTTCTACGAGCCGACCGTGCTGTCGAACGTCAGCGCCGAGATGCAGATCATGCGCGAGGAAACCTTCGGTCCGGTGGCCGCGGTGATCAAGTTCAAGACCGAGGCGGAAGCGGTGGCGGCCGCCAACGACACCGAGTTCGGCCTGGCCAGCTATTTCTATTCGCGCGACATCGGCCGCGTCTGGCGCGTCGCCGAGCAGCTCGACTACGGCATGGTCGGCATCAACACCGGCATCATTTCCAACGAAGTGGCGCCGTTCGGCGGCGTCAAGCAGTCCGGCCTCGGGCGCGAAGGCTCGAAATACGGCATGGACGAATACCTGGAAATCAAGTATCTGTGCATCGGCGGAGTCTGAATGACAACACGGGCCGCGCCATGACGCGCGGCCCGTGCCGCCAGCGCCCTCCATCCTCTTCCCCGCCGCCACAAAAAGCCGCCGCCAAGCGGCGCCGGCGCTCAATTCCGCCACGCATCACGGTATAATCGCTGCCTTGCAGCCTGCGCGCGCACCGCCGCGCCCGTTGTGGCTTTCCCATCAAATTCGCAGTGAACCGGCGGCGGCCCGATAGTATCCAATGCGCTGTCCGACGCCCGCCGGCGTACCGCAAAACCGTTGCGCTCATGTGCTTGCGCCTACTCGTTGTCTATGCCTAAAAAACCGTCCAGCAAGCCGATCGAAATCAAGATATCCACCGTGGTAGCCGTCTGCGCCATCCTGCACGAAGCCGAACCGGCGGCGCTGCAGGCGGCGCTGCATCAAATGACCGGCGGCGTCGCCGATTTTTTCGACCATGAATTCACGGTGATCGACGTCGGCGCGCTGCCGGAGCAGGCGCGCGCCGCGCTCGACTGGGAGGCGCTGATCGGCGCTGCTGCGCTCGGTGCGCCTGAATCCGGTCGCGGTGCGCAACGCCACGCCGGAGATGGAAGCGGCGATCGTCGCCCACGGCCTCTCGCTCGACAGCGAACTGCGGCCGCGTGCCGAAGCGCCGGCGCCCGCCGCCCCGCCTGCGCCACCACCGCCGCCGGCAGCGCCCGCCCGCGCCGCCGCCAACCCGGTCGCGACGATGATCATCGATACCCCGGTACGCGCCGGCCAGCGCGTCTATGCGCGCGGCGACCTGATCGTCACCGCCGCCGTCAACAACGGCGCCGAAATCATCGCCGACGGCAGCATCCACGTCTACGCGCCGCTGCGCGGGCGCGCGCTGGCCGGCGCCAGCGGCAACGCCGAAGCGCGCATCTTCGCGTTCGACATGGAAGCGGAACTGGTGTCGATCGCCGGCGTCTACCGCACTTTCGAAAACGGTTTTCCGAAAGGACTGGCGCAAAAGCCGGTCCAGATTCGCCTGCGCGGCGACCAGCTCGAAGTCGTCAGCGCCCATCCCCAAGCCCGCGCCGTAATTTCAACTTTCCAGAAGGAGCTTTTTTGTGGCAAAAATCATCGTAGTCACATCCGGCAAAGGCGGGGTCGGCAAAACCACCTCCAGCGCCAGTTTCTCGACCGGCCTGGCGATGCGCGGCCACAAGACCGCCGTCATCGATTTCGACGTCGGCCTGCGCAACCTCGACCTGATCATGGGCTGCGAGCGGCGCGTGGTGTACGACCTGATCAACGTCATCAACGGCGACGCCACGCTGAACCAGGCGCTGATCAAGGACAAGCACTGCGACAAGCTGTACATCCTGCCGGCCTCGCAGACGCGCGACAAGGATGCGCTGTCCGAGGAAGGCGTCGAGCGCGTGCTGAACGACCTGGCGACGATGGACTTCGAATACATCATCTGCGATTCGCCGGCCGGCATCGAGCACGGCGCGCTGATGGCGCTGACCTTCGCCGACGAGGCGATCGTGGTCACCAACCCGGAAGTGTCGTCGGTGCGCGACTCCGACCGCATCCTCGGCATCCTGCAGGCGAAGTCGCGCCGCGCCAAGAATGGCGGCGAGCCGGTCAAGGAACATCTGCTGATCACGCGCTATTCGCCGAAACGGGTGGAAGCCGGCGAGATGCTGTCCTACACCGACGTGCAGGAAATCCTGCGCATTCCGCTGATCGGCATCATTCCGGAATCGGAATCGGTGCTGCATGCATCGAACCAGGGCAATCCGGCGATCCACCTGAACGGCAGCGACGTCGCCGAAGCCTACGAGGACGTGGTGGCGCGCTTCCTCGGCGAGGAACTGCCGCTGCGCTTTACCAACTACGAAAAACCGGGTTTGTTCCAGCGCATCTTTGGGGGGAAATGACATGGCCCTGCTTTCGTTTCTATTCAACCGCGAAGCCGAAGAGCGCTGTCGCCGCCAAGGAACGTCTGCAAATCATCATCGCGCGCGAGCGCAGCGGCCGCGGCGGCACCGACTTCCTGCCGGCGCTGCACCAGGAGCTGATCGCGGTCATTTCCAAGTACACCAAGGTCAACGCCGACGACATCAAGATTTCGCTCGACCGCCAGGGCAACCTGGAAGTGCTGGATGTGAACGTGGTGCTGCCGGATGCCGAAGTGCGGGTGTAAGGAGCGCCGGCGGAATCCGGCGCTTTTCATATACTCCCAACACAAGCCCGTTATGTCGGCCGTCTTCTCGACGAAATCGGCATATACTCCCTGACACATAGTTCACACTGGCTGACTGTCGGCCTGGAATATGCGGGCTTTCTCCGCCGCGATAGGCGGTAATCCGCCGGCTTGAGCGCTGCCGCGCGCCCGAAACGGCATGCCGGCCGCGCCACCCGGGAAACCGGGCGTCGCTGAAATCCGCAGCGACCCGGACCGCCCGTACCAGGCGCCGTCGCCGCGCATGCAGCCGGAAGCCGTTGCCGGACGCGTCGGATGCAATCCGGCTGGCACCCCTATCGCAACCACGCCGGAACGCCGCGCCCACCACCCAAAATCTGCAAACCCTATCCACCGCCGCGCGTTTTCGCGGAACGGTCTATCCTGATGCCGGCGCCGATTGCGCAGGCCCACCAACCGAACAAGAAACCGACGATGCCTTCCGACGCCAAGCCCCCTCTTCCGCAAACACCAGCGTCCGCGCTGCTCATCAGCAGCAACCTGCTGGCGCTGATCCTGGCCGGGCTGGCGATGCTCGGGCCGTTCGCGGTCGATACCTACCTGCCGGCCTTCCCCAACATCCAGGCCACGCTGCACGCCAGTCCGCTCGAAGTGCAGCAGACGCTGACCGCCTACATGTTTTCGTTCGCGGTGATGATCCTGTGGCACGGCGCGCTGTCCGACGCCTTCGGCCGCCGCAACATCATCCTCGGCTCGCTGGCGCTGTTCGCGCTGGCCACGCTCGGCTGCGCGGCGTCGCACAGCGTCGGCTACCTGTGGGCGTTCCGCATACTGCAGGGGATGTCGGCCGGCGCCGGCGTCGTCATCGGCCGCGCCATCATCCGCGACCTGTATGCCGATGCAGCGGCGTCGCGCCTCTTGTCGCTGGTGACGATGATCTTTTCGATCGCACCGGCCATCGCGCCGATCCTCGGCGGCTGGATCGTCAAGCTGCTCGACTGGCGCTCGATCTTCCTGTTCCTGTTCGCCTATACCGCGCTGCTGCTGTGGGTGTGCTGGAAGCACCTGCCGGAAAGCCTGCCGCCGTCGCGACGCCAGCCGTTCAATGTGGACTTCCTGGTCCGCAGCTATAGCGAGATTTTCCGGTCGCCGCTGTTTCACATGAAGGCCGGCACCGTCGCCTTCAATTTCGCCGGCCTGTTTTTGTACGTGGCGGCGGCGCCGGTATTCCTGACGCAGCACCTGGGCCTGGGGCCGGACCAGTTCGGCTGGCAGTTCGTGCCGGCGGTGGCCGGCATCTTCTGCGGCGCGCTGACCGCGAACCGGCTGGCCGGCCGGCTGCCGATTCCGCGGCAGGTGATGTTCGGTTTCGTGTTCCTGATCGGCTCCGGCCTGTTCAACGTCGGCTATCACCTGTTTTTCCCGCCGGCGCTGCCGTGGTCGGTGGCGCCGCTGTTCTTCTACACCTTCGGCATGTCGATCGTGGCGCCCGGCGCGACGCTGCTGGTGCTCGACCTGTTCCCCGCGATCCGCGGCATCGTCGCCTCCTGCCAGTCGTTCACGATGACGATGCTGGCGGCACTGGTGGCCGGCCTGATCGCGCCGCTGCTGTCGCATTCGGTGCTGTGGCTGGCGCTCGGCCAGCTGGCGTTTGCGCTGGTGGCGCTGGCGCTGTGGCTCGGCCGCCGCTCCTACCGCCGGATGCTGTTGCGGCAGCAGCCGAACGCCTGGGAAAACGTCGAGAACAACGCCGGTTGAGGCGGAGGAAAGGGCGAATCGGAAGGTAATTTATGGCAACATTTTTGTTGCCATATGGCACATCAAGAGCCATATGATTCTTCGGTCTGCATCGAATAATCTGGTTGCCGTAGCGCAAGCAACCCACCCTTCCAACCTCCCCTCAGGACCTCGATGAACAATACGACCCCTCGTACTCCGTTGCCGTGGCTGTTGGCCGCCACGCTGGTATTGGCCGGCTGCGGCGGCAGCAACAAGGACACCCCCACCCCGCCGCCGGTGGTCAAGGGCGATCCGCTGTATGAATTCCAGTGGCATCTGAAAAACACCGGCCAGACCGCCTTTTCCTCGGCAGCCGGCGATTCCCGGCTTCGATCTGAACGTGGAATCGCTGTTCAACGCCGGCCACCACGGCAGCGGCGTCAAGGTGCTGGTGCTGGATGACGGCATCGACATCCGGCATCGAAGATCTGGCGGCCAATGTCGACCGTACGATGTTGCGCAACTTCGATCCGGAGGCGAAGGACGTCAACGATCCGACGCCGACTCGGCAGCGACGATTCGCATGGCATCGCGGTGGCCGGCATCATCGGCGCGGCGGCCAACAATGGCGTCGGCGGTCGCGGCGTCGCCCCCGGGGTTGCGCTGGGCAGCATCAACTACCTGTGCTGGAATGCATGTCGACCGGGAACACCATCCAGGCCTATGGCGGCGCCCCGTACAGTGCCGACGCCTGGGTCATCAATGCCTCGTATGGGCAGAACCCGACGGCGCCGATCCCGGTCGACATCGATACCGATGCCAAAATGCGGGCGATTCGCGGCTTCGCCAACATGCGCGATGGGAAGGGCATCGTGATGGTGAAAAGTGCCGGCAACGAATTTCTCAGAATCGGCCCCGAAGAGGGCGGAATCGAAGAGGACCAGTGCGGCCCGGCGCGCCAGCATGGGCTGAGCTGCGAGAATCGCCGCGTTCGATGTCGAATCCGTGATGCCGCAAGTGGTCACGGTCGCCGCCGTCAATGCGCGCGGCGTCAAATCCAGCTATTCCAGCGCCGGCGCCAGCATGCTGGTGTCGGGACTGGGCGGCGAAAGCGGCAAGGCCGCGCCGAAAAATCCGTATGACGCCGGCCCAGCCATCATCACCACCGATCTGCCGGGCTGCGACCGCGGCGAGTCGCGCCGCAATCCGATCGGACCCACTATGACAATGATTTCGAAAACCCGGATTCCGAAACCGGCAAGAAGTTCAATTCCGACTGCAACTACACCTCGCTGATGGGCGGAACCTCATCGGCCGCGCCGACCGTCACCGGCGTCGTCGCGCTGATGCTGGAAGCCAATCCGAAGCTGACCTGGCGCGACCTGCGGCTGATCCTGGCCAAGACCTCGCGCAAGATCGATGCGAACCATCAACCGATCCGGCTGGCGCTGAGCGGCGGCACCTATGTTGCCGAGCCCGGCTGGACTAAAAACGCGGCCGGTCTGTGGTTCCACAATGAGCGCGGCTATGCGCGCAAGGATCTGCGCGGATCATCCGTACGCGAACGATTTCGACAAGCCCGGCACCGAGATCAACAGCAAGCCCAATGCGCAAGCTGCGACTACACCGTCGGCGATGAACGGCACCTCGGCCGCGGCGCCGACCGTGACCGGCGTGGTGGCGCTGATGCTGGGCGCCAATCCGAACCTGACCTGGCGCGACCTGCGGCTGATCCTGGCCAAGACCTCGCGCAAGATCGACGCCGGACGCGCAAGCCGATCACCTTGGCAGCTGGCCGGCGGCGCCTACGTCGCCCAGAACGGCTGGACCAAGAACGGCGCCGGCCTGTGGTTTCACAACTGGTACGGCTACGGCCTGGTCGACGCGGCAGCGGCGGTGGCGATGGCCAAGATCGACCACCAGCTACCTGACCGGGGCCGATGGCCGACAGCGGCTGGATCGACTCCGCGGCGGCGGCCGCAGCTTGCCGGTGCCGGCGGAAGATCCGGCCGGCGCCACGAACAGCATCGCATTTTGCCGCCGACCGCACGATCGAAGCGGTGCAGATCCGCGTGACGATCGACGGCGATGGGCGTGCTGGGCGATCTCGGCATCGAACTGGTGTCGCCGAGCGGCACCCGCAGCGTGCTGATGAACGCGCATAACGTGTTCCAGAAGAGCGAGACCGTCGTCAATCTGCCGCTGATGTCGAACGCCTTCAACGACGAACCGGCCAAGGGCGCATGGACCCTGCGCGTGGTGGACGTCAACGGCCGCGCAGGACGCCGGCAAGCCAGGCCCTCCTGCGCAACTGGTCGCTGCGCGTCCATGGCCGCTGACGGCAGCCGCACACCCGGCATCCCGCCCCAACATTCAAAAGGAATCCCATGAAACAAGCACTCTGTGCAATCGCGCTACTGCTGGCCGCCGGCGGCGCGCTGGCGCAAGCCCTGCAGCAAGGCCAGCCGGCACCGCGCGGCAGTCGTCGAGCAGATCAAGGAGGTGCCGGCGACCCGCATCGGCTCGCAGACCGTGCGCGCGGTGCCGCCCGGCGGCGCTGGCCGGCAGGCAGGCGAACGGCGCGCCCCGGCGCAGGAAGGCCGCACGCTGGTGGTGCGCGACAGCGACAACCTGGTCGGCGTCAGCGCCAACGAGCTGGTCATCATCGGCGCCGACCTGGATGCGGTCGCGGCCAAGGTCGCCAGCCTGCAGCTGGCGGGGGCGCAAACCCACGCCTATCCGAAACTGAAGCTGCTGGTAGTGAAAACCGCGCGCTTCGAACAGCTTGAGACGGTACGCGATCAGGTCGCGGCGGCCTTCCCGGAAGCGAAGTTCAACCTTCCGGTCACCTACTTCCCGCGCAAACCGCGCTAGGAAGGCACAAAAAAAACCGGCCGCGACAGCGGCCGGTTTTGCATTCCAGCCTCGACATCGAGGCTGGGACAGCGTCTTAGAACTTGTGGCGAATGCCCACGTTGAACGTCGAAGCGCTGCCGCCGGCAACGGTGCTGACGATCTTGGACTTGGCATCGTTGTTGATTTTGGCGTAGGACGTGTACAAGTTGGTGCGCTTGGACAGATCGTAGGTGTAGCCGAGAGCCCATTGTTTGGCGTCGGCGTCGTTCACCAGCTTGTCCTTGTGCTGGATGTACGAGGCCAGGACGGTGCCGCCAGCAACCGGCGCGCTCACGCCCAGCATCCAGTCGCGGCTGTCGACATTGTCCACGGTGCCGGTATCGCCCTTGTTCCAGGCAAAGCCGCCGTGCAGCTTGGCTACACCGAAGTTGTAGGTGCCGCCCAGCAGCGTGCTCTTGGCGCTGCCCTTATTGGCGATGGCGTCGGTCGACTTGTCCTGGTTGTGATAAGCCAGGGTCACGAAAATCGGGCCATTGGCATAGTTGCCGGACAGACCCAACTGGCGGCCGGCCGAGGTGCTGCCCGCCACTTCACCGAAGCTATATGCCACCTGGCCGGAAAAGCCCGACAGGTTCGGCGTGGAGTAGTTGATCGTGTTGTCGGCGCGCTCGCCATAGACGTTGAACACGCGCTTGATATCGCCGGCCAGGCCGAGCGCGAACGGATCGATCGCTTCAGCCGAGGCGCGGATCGGGTTGTTCTGACGGCCCAGCTTGACGCTGCCGAAACCACCGCTCAGGCCGACGAATGCCTGGCGGCCAAACAGGCGCCCCTGCCCTTGCGTGCCGTCGTCGACGTTAAAGCCGTTTTCCAGCGTGAAGATGGCGGACAGGCCGCCACCGAGGTTTTCGCTGCCCTTGAAGCCGAGGCGGCTGCCGGACTGCTGGCCGCTGCCGAGCGCCCAGGTTTTGGAATTGGTTGCGGCACCGTTATCGGAATAGCTGATGCCGGCGTCGACCACGCCGTAGATGCTGACGCTGGTTTGTGCCGAAGCGGTACCGGCCAAGGCGGCCAGGACTGAAAGTGCGAGTAGCGATTTTTTCATTTACGTATTTTCCTGAAGTGATGAGTCAAGCATGAGCAGCGTTCGAGGAGCTCGCCGGCTGGCGCCGACGGCCGCCGATGCATGCACCCAATGGACTCGTTGCATTTACTTTCGAAAGCGTGAAGTAAATCGAAAGCGAGTCTATGAGTGCCGCATGACAACTTGATGAATTCGAGCGTGCAGTGTGGCGAAACCACGACAGGGCTTGCGTAGGAGTTGACCTGTCCAATAAAAAAAGCCCGCTCGTCTAGCGACCAGCGGGCAAAACTCCAACTTTTGGAAAAAGGAGATGGGAGCGATATTGTCAGAGCAAAGCTACGGCTTGATGACGGCGGCATAGGGCGCGCCTTGCCGCCTATTGCTTACAGACTGTTACGCATTTCTTGCTCCGAGGCGGCGTTGCCGTCTTCTCACCTCGCGTCCCGAGCCGTTATATTGACTATTCGCCATCATGTGGCGCGACCTCGGGATCAGGCATATGGCCAGTTTTTTCCATTTTGCGCACCCAACTCGGCGGCGCCTGTGTCGTAGCCGCGCTGCTCGCCGCTTGCGCAACGCCCGTCTCGAACGGAGTGGACGGCTCACATCGCCTCACCTCGAACCTGTCTCGGGCAGAGACGATCCAGATGCTCGATCGGATCAGCTGGGGCGTCGATGCGCAATCGCTGGCGGCCGTCGAGCTCATCGGCCTGCCGCGCTATATCGAGCAGCAGCTGCAACCGCCAGCCGGCCGTCCTGCCGGCGCCGGTGCAGCAGCAGATCGCCGCCATGACCATCACGCAAGTGCCGTTCGAACAGCTGGTGCGCGACCTCGAACAGCGCCGCAGGAACATCGCCGCACTTGGCGACGACCAGCAAAAGAACGCCGCGCGTAAGGCCTATCAGCAGGAACTGGTCCGCCTCGGACGCGAGACGGCGACGCGCTCGCTGCTGCGCGCGCTGTACTCGCCGAACCAGTTGCAGGAACAGATGACGTGGTTCTGGATGAACCATTTCAATGTCTTCCAGGGCAAGCGCAACTTGCGGGCGATGGTCGGCGATTACGAAGAGCAGGCGATCCGGCCGCACGCGCTCGGAAAATTCCGCGAGCTGCTGGCGGCGATCGCGCATCACCCGGCGATGCTGCGCTACCTCGACAACGAACAGAACGCCGTCGGCCGCATTAACGAAAATTACGCGCGCGAGCTGATGGAGCTGCACACGCTCGGCATCGACGGCGGCTATGGCCAGCACGACATACAGGAACTGGCGCGCATCCTGACCGGCGTCGGCGTCAATACCGGCGACCGCCAGCCGCCGCTGCGGGGCGAACAGCAGGCGCAATACCAGCGGCGCGGGCTGTTCGAGTTCAACCCGAACCGGCACGACTACGGCGACAAGCAGTTCCTCGGCCAAACCGTGCACGGTCAGGGGCTGGCGGAACTGGATCAGGCGCTCGACCGCCTCAGTCGCGCGCCGGCCACCGCCCGCTTCATCAGCCATAAGCTGGCTGTATTCCTGGTTTCCGACACGCCGCCGCCGGCTCTGGTGAAACGCATGGTGCAAACTTTCCAGCACTCCGACGGCGACATCGCAGCGGTGCTGCGCACGCTATTTGAGGCACCGGAATTCCGCCAGTCGCTCGGCCGCCAGTTCAAGGACCCGATGCACTATGTGCTTTCATCGGTGCGCCTGGCCTATAACGGGCAACCGATCCTGAACGCGACGCCGCTGTTGTACTGGCTGAACCAGATGGGCGAACCGCTGTATGGCAGGCTATCGCCGGACGGCTATCCCGCTAACCGGGAAGCCTGGAGCGGCTCGGGCCAGATGAGCGCGCGCTTCGAATTCGCCCGTGCCTTGGGCGCCGGCGGCCCCGGTCTGTTCCGGATCGAAGGCATGCCGCCGCCCGTGCCGCCGCAACCGCCGCCGCTGGCCGACACTCCGTATTTCGCCGCGCTCGAGAACAGCCTGAGCGCCAACACCCGGCAGGCGCTGCAGCAGGCCGCTTCGCCGCAGGAATGGAACGCATTCTTGCTGTCATCGCCGGAAATGATGCAGCGCTGAGCGCAGGAGGACAAAGCCATGGAGCGTCGTGATCTGCTGAAAGCACTGGCCGCCCTGCCGCTCGCCTCGGCCAGCGGGCCGGCTGTACGCGGCGCCCGCCACCACGGCGCGGCTGCTGCTGATCTTCCTGCGCGGCGGCTATGACGCCAACAGCCTGCTGGTGCCGATATCGAGCCGCTTCTATTACGAGGCGCGGCCCAACATCGCGCTCGCACCGCCCGGCCCGGCACCCGATGCGGCGCTGGCACTGGATGCCGACTGGGGCCTGCATCCGGTGTTGCGCGACAGCATCCATCCGCTGTTCGCCAAGGGTCAGGCGGCATTCATTCCCTTCGCCGGCACCGACGATATCTCGCGCAGCCATTTCGAGACGCAGGACAGCATCGAACTGGGACAGGCGCCGGATCGCCGCCGCGACTATCGCTCGGGTTTCCTGAACCGGCTCGCCGCCGCCCTGAACGACGACGGCGCGATCTCCTTCACCAGCCAGCTGCCCCTGATCTTTCAAGGCAGCATGCAAGTGCCGAACACTGCGCTGCGCGCCATCGGCAAGCCGACGCTCGATGCCCGCCAGAGCGGCATCATCGCCTCGATGTACCAGGGCACCGCGCTGGCGCCGCAAGTCAACGAAGGCTTCGCGGTACGCCAGGACATGTTGCGGCAGATGAGCGACGAGATGGCGGCGGCCAGCCGCGGCGCCGTCAGCGCCAAGGGCTTCGAGCTGGAAGCGCGCCGCATCGCGCGGCTGATGCGCGACAAGTACCAGCTCGGCTTCGTCGACGTCGGTGGCTGGGATACCCACGTCGGCCAGGGCGGCGCCGGCGGCTACCTGGCCGGGCGGCTGGAGGAACTGGGACGCGGGTTGGCGGCCTACGCCGAAGAACTGGGCGACGGCTGGCGCGACACCGTGGTCGTGGTGATCAGCGAATTCGGCCGCACCTTCCGCGAAAACGGCAATCGCGGCACCGATCACGGACACGGCACGGTTTACTGGGTGCTCGGCGGCGGCATCCGCGGCGGCCGGGTGCTGGGAGAACAGCTGCGGCTGGAACAGGCCACGCTGTTCCAGGACCGCGACACGCCGGTGCTCAACGAATACCGCGCGGTCCTGGGAGGCCTGTTCGCCCGCATGTACGGCTTGCATGCCGGGCAGGTCGAGCGCATTTTTGGCGGAACCAAGGCGCGCGACCTCGGCATCGTTTGAAGCACCGCCCAGGTCTTCGAACATGCCTCGATCGCTGACGCATTAATGATGGAAAACAACGAACTGGCGGCCACGCCTTCGATTTCTCTGCCAAGCCGCCGCTTGGATGATATGCATCAATGGCACTGCCTGGCCGACTGGCGCTCGCCCGCCTCCGCTCTTACATTAGGTATGCGTTGCCGCGCTTGAACTCCCGTGCGAACGTCGCAGTTCGGCGTGCAAAATTTTTGCATTGAAGCATTCCGCATTTCCCTCTTGCGGCAAATTCGGTTTGAATCATCTCGATGCTGGCCCCTTCTGCCTCGACGGCAAATCGAGAGTGCAAGCCTGCCACACCGGGGTTTGACTACAAAGGAGAATCGAACATGGCAAATCCATTCGTACACGTTGAATTGCATACGGACGACCTGCCCAAAGCGAAGGATTTCTATTCCCAGTTATTCGACTGGAAGCTTGAGGATATCCCTGCCCCGGAGGGCGGCATCCCCTACACCATGATCCACGTCGGCCAGGGAACCGGTGGCGGCATGATGACCAATCCAAACCCGGGCGCACCGTCGCATTGGATGGCCTATGTCGGCGTGGATGACATCACGGCCAGCACGGCCAAAGCCAAATCGTTGGGCGCGCGGGTATTGCAAGATGTCATGGAAGTCGGCAGCTACGGCTGGATGAGCGTCATCGCCGACCCCACGGGAGCCGTCATCGCCCTTTGGAAGGGAAAAACGCAATAGCAGGGTGGCAAGCTTCACCTCACCGCAGCATGGCGGCAATTACAAGCGCTTGTATTCAAAGGCGCCTAGCCGGTAGTTGTTTGATTCGTTTTCGACAACCCCGCATCCCGGTCTGGGATATGGCCGCGACTCGGCTTGAGAGGGCCGGAGTTAGGGCCGGAGCTAGAGCCGCATTGCATTTTCCACAGCAAAGGAGCCATCGTTCTGTAAGCCTGCACTCGGAGCAAGTCAGCCTGCCATCGAGAAGCCGGCCCTGCCATTTTCGTGCACGCCGAACCTCCACCGTTTTGCAAGCCCCACCAAAACCCGCGTAAAATGCGGCTGTCGCGGGTGTAGCTCAATGGTAGAGCAGAAGCTTCCCAAGCTTACGACGAGGGTTCGATTCCCTTCACCCGCTCCACTTCAACAATCCGGGGACTTCCAAGGGCATCCATGGAATGTCGTAAGCCACTGATCTGGTTCAGGCTTTGCCCCTCTCCTCGACCCCGTGACATCCAGCGTAATCCACTGACAGCCGACCCTGATCGGTACATTTAGTGGTACATCAATGCGGAGAGCGACCATCGTGCATTGCTATTGGGGCGGGCCATGCAGCTTGTCGAGTGGGACCTGTCCAATGCTGCGTCAGGTCTGTTCGAGCAGCGTATCGAGCAGGCTGTCCAATGGAAAGGTCGATCGATGGCCGAGATCTTCAGCGTGCTCGGAGAGAAACGCATCAGCGCAACGACGTCCCTCTTCGTGCAATACGCTCAGAAATTCCCATTCCGCGTTCAGCTTGGACGAGGCCCCAAACTCGATCAGCCGCGGACTTGAGATACGGTGAAGCCGCGTGGTCACCCATTGCTCGATCCAGCCTGCATGTGCGTGGGGCTCTTGTTCTGCCAGCATGCGACGCAGCATTGCGATTCCGCGCAATTCCTTTTTAAGACTCGAATTGAACGAGATCTCGTTTATGCGGTTCAGAATCTCATGCGCTGAGTGCGGGATGCCTGGGCGTTCAATTGGATTGACCTGCACCAATAGTATGTCGCGCGCCTTACTCTCGTGGATAACCACCGTCAGTAGCGGATTACCAGAAAATCCGCCATCCCAATATCCCTCCCCATCTATTTCGACGGCTTGATGCATCAGCGGCAAACATGCGGACGCCAGCACGACATCCGCGGTGATCTCCGCATTGCGAAAGACCCGCGGCAGCCCAGTCCTCACGTTTGTTGCTGTAATGAACAGCTTGATCGGCGCTTGTCTCAACTGCTCGAAGTCGACACTGTCCTCGAGAATTGTGCGCAGCGGGTTGACATTCGAGGGATTGACTTGATACGGTGAGAATACCCGGCTGAACAAATCAAAAAAGAAGTATCCCGGCGACCGATTGAGCGCCCAGTTTCCCATCAGAATGTCATATGGCGTCCGACGGATTGGGCTGTAACGTGCGCCAGCACTCACACACCTCCAGAATTGTTCCAACGCTGCTTTCGCACCGTTTCGGCCATCCCGGAGATACCCGTCGGCAAGCACGGCCGCATTCATGGCCCCCGCCGACGTTCCGGTAATGCTTTCGACGGAAAGCCAGTCCTCGTCGAGTAGCCGGTCAAGCACACCCCACGTAAATGCGCCGTGCGAACCGCCGCCCTGCAGCGCCAGATTGATACAAAGTGGCCGGCTGCTTTGTCGTCGTCTATAGCCCATGTCTTATACCTTCAACGCGATAAAGGTGAGGCAACCAAAGATGACTATCCACGCTTCTCGTGCTCTGCAGACAAGTTGCCTCACAGCCACACATCACATGGAATCAGGTCTGACATCGGAACCGCTGAGCGATAAGACAACAACATCTGCAACTCGTCCCCGGGCTCGATCACTATAGTACTTGCGGAAACCAGATTCACGAGCAGTCACAGACGGCACATGTGATGTCCGCTTGTTCGTTGTCATATAACGCCGGATAAACAGTCACAGAATGAAAGCGGTGCGCTACAGCCGACCTAGAGACTACAGGCCTGCTAGCCGCAGGCTGTGCGCTTCGGAAGGCGCCTGCCGCATGGCTCGGTGAACAAAAATACAGTCAACCGACTGTTGTACGTTGCGTTTTATCCCGGCGAGCCATGGCACGACATTTACGTTTCATCTCTTGTAGCACGCAATAAGAGCACGTAATGGCTGCAGGCGGATAACGTTTATGGAGGACAAGTAATGACGAATGGCGCGGCACTCGATCCGATGACTTCCGCGCTCGGCCTGGGAGGCATGATCACGAGCCTCGCCCTGCTTATTTGGCTCGCGTATCGCGGCTGGAGCGTACTGCTTCTCGCACCTCTCGCCGCAATGCTGGCGGCGCTCGTCTCCGGCGAGCCGGTTCTTGCGCACTGGACTCAAACGTTTATGAGTGCCGCCGCACGCTTTCTGGCGCAGTTCTTCCCCTTGTTCCTGCTTGGTGCCCTGTTTGGCAAATTGATGGAGGACAGCGGCTCCGTGCGAGTCATCGCCGATTTCATGACACGGCGCTTTGGTCCTAGTCGCGCGATTCTGGCCACCGTCGTCTGCGGCGCGCTGGTGACCTACGGCGGCGTCAGCTTGTTCGTCGCCTTCTTCGTTCTAGTGCCGATGGCCGAAAAGCTATTTCAGTCGAGCAATCTCCCGCGCCGCCTGCTGCCCGCGACCATTGCACTTGGCACGTCCACATTTACGATGTCGGCGCTGCCGGGGACTCCAGCGATTCAGAATGCCATACCAATGCCCTTTTTTGGAACCACGCCATTCGCTGCGCCTGGGCTCGGCATCATCGCCAGCGTGGTGATGGCGACTTTCGGTCTTTGGTGGTTAGGCAGACGAGAGCGCCGCGCAAGGACGCTCGGCGAGGGCTATGCGGATCATCCGGCCGCGCCGCCGATGGACAAGGCGCTGGTTCGTGAACGCGCGACCGTTTCGCAAAGCTTCGATCCCGCGGAGATCGGTCATGGCGGCGCCGCAAGCGCGTTGCCCCCGGTTGCCGTCGCCATTGCTCCGCTGCTGCTCGTGGTCTGCGGGAATTTTGTCATGAACGTATTGGTGCTGCCACGGATCGACGCCGGCTATCTGGCCGAGGCGCGATGGGGTGGCACCTCGCTCGAAGCGGTGCGTGGCGTTTGGGGCGTCAGCGTCGCGCTGACGGTGGCCATAGTGGCAGTGATCGTGCTGCACCGCTCGCGCTTTGCCGCACTGCGTGAAAGCGTCGATGCCGGCGCGAACGCCGCCGTGCTGCCCATCTTGAGCGTCTGCAGCCTGGTGGGCTACGGTGCAGTGATTGCCGCGCTTCCCGGTTTCGCGCTGGTACGCACCTGGTTGCTCGGGATGGGCGGCGGCCCGCTCGTCTCGCTGGCGGTCGCCACCAATTTACTTGCCGCCCTGACCGGCTCGGCCTCGGGCGGCATGACGATCGCCCTGGACGCCCTTGGCGCTATCTACCTGAACCTGGCAGCCCAGCACCACATCGATCCTGCGCTGCTGCATCGCGTTGCGGTAATGTCGTCGGGTACGTTGGATAGCCTGCCGCATAACGGGGCTGTCGTCACGCTACTCGCCGTCTGTGGCTGCACCCATCGCGACAGTTACGGTGACATCGTAGTGGTGGGAATTCTCGGCGCGCTGCTCGCACTGATAGTGGTCATTGTGCTGGGTTCGCTCTTTGGCTCATTTTGAAGGGGAACGTGAGGTCCGTGCCGGCTTCCATACCCGTCTCCATGGAGCGCATCTTCCAAGCAAATAATTCGTCAATCTTGCGCCTCACATCGGCCTTTGTCATGACATGAACGCCCAATCAAGCTTGGCCCGAACGATGCGCATCGTTGCGCTCGTGCTCATCGTGCTCATCATTGCTCTGTTTGCGCTGCGCGTTTACGACGCGCAAAGGGGGCCCTCGCTTCAGCTCTGGCACACCTATGTGCCCAAAGAACTCAGTGTCGAGCAGCTCGACCGGGCCAACTGGAACACCTATCTGAAGCACGAGGACGCCCTGTTCGCGCAGGTCAGGGAACAGGTCAGCGACCGTCTGCCGCCCGCCGCGCGCATACCTTCAAATCGCTATTTTGAGGGCAGCCCGATCTACCCCGGGCACTTCGAACACGACTGGAACCATTCGTATGAGTTGCGGCCACACGGCAAGCCCGTCGGCGCGGTCGTCCTGCTGCATGGTCTGACCGACTCGCCATACAGCCTGCGGCACATTGCGCAGCGGTACGTGGATGACGGATTCGTGGCTGTCGGCATTCGTCTTCCTGGGCATGGCACGGTTCCGGCTGGCCTGTCAAACGTCGACTGGGAACGCTGGATGGCGGCGACACGGCTCGCTGTGCGCGAGGCCCGGAGCCAGGCTGGCGCCGGCCGCCCGATTCACTTGGTCGGATTCTCGAATGGCGGTGCGCTTACAATGAAATACGCGCTCGACAGCCTTGAAGATCCAAATCTCGATCGTCCGGCACGCATCATTCTGATTTCGCCGATGATCGGCATCACCCGCTATGCGCGTTTTGCGGGTCTGGCCGCTCTTCCCGCACTACTCCCACCTTTCGAGAAGGCCTCATGGCTTGGCATCGTCCCTGAATTCAATCCGTTCAAGTACAACTCGTTTCCTGTCAATGGAGCGCGTCAATCCCACCAGATTACCGTCGCCTTGCAGGAGCAGTTAGCGCGCCTCGCGCGCGAGCGCAAGTTGGATGGCCTGCCGCCGGTACTGACCTTCCAGTCGGTGATCGACTTCACGGTCAGTACCCCGGCGATCGTCAGAAGGCTCTACGCGATCCTGCCGGACAACGGAAGCGAACTGGTCCTGTTCGACGTGAACCGGCGCGCAAAACTTGGGCCCTTGATCGATCCGGCGTCATCGCAGGCGCTGGCCAGGTTATTGCCGACCTTGCCTGTGAACTATAGGCTGACGATGATTGGAAACGAGGTGGACGGTCCTGATGAAGTGATTGCGCACGTGCTTGACCCCGGCACCACGGAGGAGAAAAAGAGCACGCTGGAAATGAAATATCCGCCTCAAATATTTTCGCTGTCGCACGTGGCGATTCCCTTCCCGGTGGACGATGAGTTGTACGGCATGCAGCCCACAGATACGGACACACCCCGATTCGGCGTGTCGCTCGGCGCGCTTGTACCGCGTGGTGAACGGGGTGCACTGATGGTTAGCCTCGATTCGATGTTCCGCACTTCATCCAATCCTTTTTTCCCCTATCTGCTTGCCCGCATTGATGAGGCAGTTGACGAGCAGACTCGCGCGGGCAACTCCCGACTTGGGCCAGAGCGGCGGATGACACCTTCGCGGAATGCGCCGGTCCTGGCTACGGATCCCGATTTCGACGACATGGAGCGAAAGGCTTTGGACGTCGAGCTGGATTCCGCATTGATTCCGTGATTGGATCTGCTTCGGAAGCCCGATTCAGTGCGGCCGAACTGGAATCGGCCGCGGCGGAAATAATTCAGTCTCGTGTTGGATCATGCTTGCGTCCGCAAAGTCTTTGCGGACGCAAGCATGCAACGTTCAGGCTTGGCGGGGCTCGGACACTCGCACATCGTGCAACGATCGACTGGCCCTGGCGATGGCACGCGACAGCCGGGCCACCTCGTTGAGATGCTCGATCATTTCGTTGGCCAAACGGAAATTGGCTGCGTCTTCTTGGCTGCGCAGTTGCAGGGTGGACATGATGTGCTGTCGCGCGCTGTCGGCCTGTACCTCGATCTCGGGCTTGGCGTTGACGATGCGCGTCACGACGTCCGCTTCCGGATGCACGACCGCCCCCACAGCAAGCGCGAAATGCTCGATCACGGCTGCGGCGAATCGCGAAGGTTCGGGGTTGCGCAACCGGCCCACGTCCGCGCCTTGCGCGAGCCGTCGCTGACTCAGTGTCAGCATGCTGGTGCTGGCAACCTCCCGGATGGCGTCAAGACAGGTGGCGATACGCGCCAGATCGACCAGTTGCCGACCTTCATCATCGGTATGGATGGCCTCCGAGAGGCGACCAACGTAGGTCAGAATGGCTGTGCTCAAGGCATCGGCCGCTTTGTCCTGGTCCATTAGCGTGGCGAGCGCCTGCTCATTGCTTTCTACGACAAGCGCAGCGCTATGCTGGACCAGATCCTGGACCTGTTTTCCGAGCGCGACCAATTCGAGCTGCACCCGGGTAATTGCCAGCGCCGGGATGTCCACCAGTGTTTCATCGAGATAGCGCGGCACGCCCGGATCCTGCCAGCCCTTGTGCGATGGCGGAGCAAGCCGTTCGGCGAGCTTGCCGATGGGCCCTGTGAACCAGATCAACACGGCGGTACTGAACACGCTGAACACCGTATGCGCGTTGGCTGCCTGACGCGGCGTCTCGGCCGCCAAGCGGGCCGCGCCGGTCAATTCGGGCGTGGATGGCGAGATCTGACGAATGAAATCGGCGTACTGCGGAATCACAAAGGCGAGGAACAGCACACCAAGCAGGTTGAAGAGCAGGTGAACGATGCCGACCTGGGCGGCTTCCGCCGACTTGCCGATCGATGCGAGCAGCGCCGTGCCACAGGTGCCCACATTGGCACCCAGGATCAGCGCAATGCCCGATTCCAGGGGGATCAATCCCTGGCTGCCTAGCGCAATGACGATCGCCAACGTGGCAGCCGAGCTTTGCACGATGGCCGTGAAAAGCGCACCGATCACGATGCCGACCCATGGATTACGCATGTCCTGCATGGCGGCAATGAATGGCTCGTAATTGCGCAGGGGCCGCGTGGCGTTGCCCATGAACTCAATGCCGAGGAACAGCAGGCCGAGGCCGAGCACGACGCCGCCGAGTTCGCGCAGCAATTCACGCTTGGCGAAACCGTACATCAGCCCCCCTCCGGCGAGCAGGAAGGGCGTAAGTGCCGAGACATTGAAGGCGATGATCTGCGCAGTCAGCGTCGAGCCGATATTAGCGCCCATGATCATCGGTATCGACTGCTGGAGCGTCATCAGCCCCGCGGACACGAAGCCAACCAGCAGCACGGTGGTGATCGTCGAGGAATTCAGCAGTGCGGTGATGCCGGCGCCGGCAAGCACGCCGCGGAACCGGTTGGCGGTCAGCGTGCCTAACAGCGACTGCAGGCGGGAACCGGCGATGGCCTTGAGTGCCCCGGTCATGACTTCCAGCCCGAACAGAAACAGGGCCAGGCCGCCGACCAGCAAGCCGCCGATTTCGATCAGGTTCAGGTTGGCACCAGATTGCATGGCGATGGGCCGTCTCAAGCCAACTATCGTGCCATTGTACGAGCTTCCTAAACAATCCATGCGTTTGCAGGAGGGCTTCCTAAACGAACGAACCAAGGCTCTGCCTATCCAGTCCTAGCGAGCGCAATCGGGCGTCGTAGGCCAGTCTCTTGTTGATTCAAGCCTTATCGGCAGTGGGTGGGCGCCCACAGATGCCAGCAGACGGCTTTACTTGCCGAAGGGGACGGGGCGGTACATAATATCGCCTTGCCCCAATTGGTCGAACAACAAAAACTGTTTTTAATCAATGGGTTGGGTGCGGAGTTATGTTCCTTGACCCGCTCCAGCTCATCGAGGCGCCTTGGCAGAAGGCGCTTTTTAATTGGCGCCGGCCGGCGCCGCTAACCCTCCTCCGTGCATGCCTGAAAACAAATCCGGGAAACCGCTTTTTTACGATCCGACCGAGCACCGTATCCGCAGCTTCGTCACGCGCGCTGGACGGCTGTCGGCGGCGCAGGCGCGCGCGCTGGAGGGACTGGGGCCGCGTTTTTGCATTCCATATGCCAAGAACCCGCTCGACCTGGAGCAGGCGTTCGGGCGGCAGGCGCCGACGATTTTTGAAATCGGCTTCGGCATGGGCGAGACCAGCGCCAGGATCGCGGCCGGCATGCCGGACAAGAACTTCCTCGGCGTCGAAGTGCACACGCCGGGCGTCGGCAGCCTGTTGAAGCTGATCGGCGAACAGGGCCTGTCCAACCTGCGCCTGATCCAGCACGATGCGGTCGAAGTGTTGACGCACATGATTGCGCCGGCGTCGCTGGCCGGCGTGCACGTGTTCTTTCCCGATCCATGGCACAAGGCGCGCCACAACAAGCGGCGTTTGATCCAGCCGCCGTTGGTGCAGCTGCTGGCGTCGCGGATTGCGCCGGGCGGCTATCTGCATTGCGCCACCGATTGGGAAGATTATGCGCATGCAGATGCTGGAAGTGCTGGGCGCCGAACCGGCATTGCAGAACAGCGCCGAGGGTTTTGCGCCGCGGCCCGAGTATCGGCCGGTGACCAAGTTCGAGAACCGCGGCCTGCGGCTCGGGCATGGGGTGTGGGATCTGGTGTTCCGCAAGCGCTAAGACTGCGGAATGCCGCTTGCAACGGCAGGTAAAGCAATAATGCACGCCCCGGCTTGCGCCGGGACGATACCTTGCCGATTTACTTGCGCAGCGCGCCGATTTCCGTCTGCAACGACTTGATCATTTCCGCGCCGCCATCGGCCGCGAATTTGTCGAAGGCCGGCTTCGCCTTCTCGCGCATGCGCGTGAGTTCGGCATCATTGACGACGGTGACCTGCATGCCCTTCTGCTTCAGGTAATCGACCGCCTTGGCCTCGGCTTCGCGGCTGTCCTTGCGCTCGAAATCGCGCGATGCGGCGGCCGATTCCTGCAGCGCTTTTTTCTCGTCGGCCGACAGGCCGTCCCACCACTTCTTGCTCACCAGCACGATCCATGGGCTGTACACGTGCTTGGTCAGCGACAGGTATTTCTGCACTTCGTAGAACTTGCTCGACTGGATGGTGTTGACCGGATTTTCCTGGCCGTCGACCGTCTTCGTCTCCAGCGCGGTGAACAGTTCGGAGAATGGCAGCGGCACGGCGTTGGCGCCGAAGCTGTTGAACATGTCGATGTACACCGGGTTCTGCATCACGCGCAGCTTGATGCCCTGCATGTCTTCCAGCTTGGCGATCGGATGCTTGGTGTTGGTCAGGTTGCGGAAGCCGTTTTCCCAGTACACCAGCCCGACCAGCCCTTTCTCCTGCAGTCTGGCGGCGAGCTTCTGGCCGAACGGACCGTCGAGAATCGCATCGGCTTCCTTCTCGTTGTTGAACAGGAACGGCAGGTCGTAGACGCCGAAGTCCTTGACGATGCCGACCAGCGTCGCGGTGGAGCCGACCATCATTTCCTGCGCGCCGCCGATCAAGGCGTTCTGCATCTGCACGTCGCTGCCGAGGCTGGCGCTGGCGAAGCCCTTGGCCTTGAGCTTGCCGCCGGTGCGCTTGGCCAGGTCTTCGCTGAAGAATTTGACGGCGCGTCCCTGGTTGCTGTCTTCGGACAGGCCGTAGCCGAAGCGGATGATGCGCGGCTTGTAGTCGGCGGCGTGGACGGTGACGGCCGCTGTGGCGCCGGCCAAGGCCAGTGCGAGCGTGATGGCTTTGATTATAGGTTTCATGACTCCTCCAGGGTTGGGGTTAGCTAAACCAGGTCATCGGTACGGTGATGATCCCGGGGAAAACAATGAACAATGCGATCAGGACGATATAGGCCAGCAGGAACGGCCAGATGCCGCGCGTGGCGCTTTCCAGCGAAATTTTGGCGACGCCGCAGACGACGTTGAGCACCGTGCACACCGGCGGATGGATCAGGCCGAGCGTGCCGACCAGTACGAACATGACGCCGAAATAGGTCGGGTCGATGCCGGCCTTGACCGCGATCGGCATCAGCACCGGCCCCATCACCAGGATCGTCGGCGTCAGGTCCATCACGGTGCCGATCGCCAGCAACAGCACCATGATCGCCGCCATCAGCACGCGCGGATCGTGCAGCAGCGGGCCGAGGAATTCGGTCACCTGCGCCGGCAGGTCGGCCAGCGTCACCATGTACGAGGACACCAGCGCGCCGGCGCACAGGAACATCACGGTGCTGGTGGTGCGCGAGGCATCGACCAGCAGCTTGGTGAGATCGGCCAGCTTGACCTCGCGGTAGATGAACAGGCTGACGAACAGCGAGTAGACGGCGGCGACCACGGCCGCTTCGGTCGGCGTGAAGAAGCCGCCGCGCAAGCCGCCGAGGATGATCACCGGCAGCATCAGCGCCCATACGCCATCGATCAAGCGCCTTGCTGCGCTGCGGCCAGGAACTCTTCGGCTGCGGCGTGACATCCATTTTTTTCGCCAGCACCACCCACACCGCGATCAGCGCGACGCCCATCAGCACGCCCGGGCACGACGCCGGCCAGGAACAGCTTGCTGATCGAAGTATTGGTGGTGACGCCGAAAATGATGAACGGCATCGACGGCGGAATGATCGGTGCGATGATGCCGCCGGACGCGATCAGGCCGGCCGAACGCGGCACCGGGTAGCCGTTGTCGCGCATCATCGGAATCAGCAGCGTCGCCAGCGCCGCGGTGTCGGCGATCGCCGAGCCGGACAGGCTGGCCAGCACCACCGAAGCGGCGATCGCGACATAGCCGAGGCCGCCGCGGATGTGCCCGACCATGCTGACCGCCAGATTGATGATGCGCTTGGAAATGCCGCCGGCGTTCATCAGCTCGCCGGCCAGGATGAAGAACGGCACCGCCATCAGCGGGAAATTGTCGGCGCCGGCCAGCAGGTTCTGCGCCACCAGTTGCGGATCGAAGAAATCCAGGTGGACCATCAGAGCGACGCCGGTCATGATCAGCGCGAAGGCGATCGGCATGCCCAGCATCATCAGCAGGGTGAGCGAGCCGAGAAATACGGTGAGCGTCATTCTGAAATTCCTTCAGCGGCCATGGGCGCGGCGAACTGAGGATTGCCCGGCACCATAGCCTGCGGATGAGCGCGCAGGATGCGCCACAGATTGACGGCCACGATCAGCATCATCGACGCCGCGCACACCAGGCCGGCCGAGGCCATGAACGCGGTCGGATAGCGCAGCACGGTCGAGTAGGTGTCGAGGCCGATCAGCGTCTGCGTCCAGCTGCCGTACAGGAACAGCCACAGTCCGTACAGCATCAGCACATGGCTCGTCACTGCGCAGGCGCGCCGCAGCGGCCGCGGCAGCCGGGCCTGCAGCAGTTCGACCCCGAGGTGCGCGTGGTGACGCAGCGCCAGTATGGCGCCGAGAAAGATCAGCCACACGAACATCAGGCGCGACACCTCTTCGGCCCAGGCGATCCCGGTATTGAATACATAGCGCAGCACGACATTGCCGAACACCAGCACCACCATGATGGCCAGCGCCAGCGCCATCAGCCATTCGACCAGGCGTTCCGCGTGCGGAATCAGTCGTCTCATTGCTTGCTCCTTCCGCTGTCCGTTTCGAACTGCTGCATGACCTGCTCGATCAGCGCCTGCGGCGCTTGGGCGATGTCGAGGCGAATGCCGCGCTCGTCCGCCTGCAGCGGCTCGAGATCGCGCAGCTGGCTGTCGAGCAGCGACACCGGCATGAAATGGTCGGGACGCGCCTGCATGCGTTTGGCGATCAGCTCGCGTGGGCCGTCGAGATGCACGAAATACAGCTCCGGATCGCCGGCGCGCAAGATGTCGCGGTAGCGCCGCTTCAGCGCCGAGCACGATAGCACCAGCCCGGCGCCGCGTGCGGCGGCATCGCGGATGCGCGCCTGCAGCAGCAGCAGCCAGCCCTGCCGGTCGGCGTCGTCAAGCGGGATGCCGGCCGCCATCTTGGCGATATTCGCGGGCGGATGATCGGTGTCGCCCTCGAAATGCGCGACCCCGAGGCGCGCCGCCAGGCGGCTCCCGATCTCGCTCTTGCCGCAACCGCTGACGCCCATGACCACCCAGCGCTGCGGCCGCTGCGAATGCGGGTTTGAAAAGGTCGACATGCGGATTGGATCTTCCATGAAACCGTGTTGTTTGGTTGCCGCTTTTGTTTTAATGTTAGCGCTAACATTGGCTGCAATTCTAGTGGCAGAAAACACTTTGTAAAGTATTTTCGATGCGGCGACGCAGCAAAAATTACATTGGAGAAGTACAGCGCCATTCCCGGAGGAGCCACGACAGCGCTGCCATCCAGCCCTTGGCATATGCCTTGCGACACCCATCCGATTCCGGTAAAACCCTCCCTCATGTCCAAACGCAAACCCCGCCCCACCCAGAACGGCCGCGTGACGCTCAGCGAGATCGCTGCCCGGGTCGGCACCAGCGCGATCACGGTGTCGCGCGTGCTGAACGCGCCGCACCTAGTGTCCGAGGAACTGCGCACCCAGATCGAAAGCGTCATCGCCGAACTCGGCTACATGCCGAACCGCGCGGCGCGCGCGCTGGCGCGTGCGCGCTCCGACAGCGTCGCGGTGCTGATCCCGTCGCTGTCGAACACGGTGTTCACGGAACTGCTGGAAGGCGTGCGCGACGTGCTGCACGGCGGCGGCTACCGCACGCTGATCGGCGACACGCGCTATTCGCCGGAGGAAGAGGAAAGCCTGCTGCGCGCCTACCTCGAACATTCGCCGGACGGCATCCTGATCACCGGCTTCGACCAGACGCCGGCGACCCGCGAACTCCTGAGCCGCAGCCGGGTGCCGGTAGTGCACATGATGGAATTGGGCAACGCCGGTGCCTATTCGGTCGGGATGGAACAGTTCGACGCCGGCCACGCGATCACGCGCCACCTGCTGGAACGCGGCTACCGCCGCATCGGCTTCCTCGGCGCCCAGCTCGACCCACGCGTGATGGAGCGCCTGGCCGGGTATCGCGCCGCGCTGCAGGAAGCCGGGTTCGGCGACGCCGGCTGCGAGGTGCTGGACCCGACGCCGTCATCGATCGGACTGGGCGCCGCCCTGCTCGACCGCCTGCTGCGGCAGGCACCGGCTTGCGACGCCGTGTTCTGCTGCAACGACGACCTGGCCCTGGGCGTGCTGTTCGAATGCCAGCGACGCAGCCTGCGCGTGCCGCAGCAGCTCGCAGTCGCCGGCTTCAACGACCTGGCCGCCTCCGCCTGGACCTGCCCGGCGCTGACCACGGTCGCCACACCCCGCTACGAAATCGGCCACGCGGCGGCGACCATGCTGCTGCAATTGATGAAGGGCGAAACGCCGGCGCCGGAGAAACTGGACCTGGGATTTTCGCTGGTGGTGCGGGAAAGCACTTGAATTCAAGCCGCCCTGCCCGTGCAGGTGCTGGTGCGAATTGAACATCTGCTAGTCCGGCCCGACCCGCCGTGCCGGTACACGTGGACCAAAGCTGCTGGCGTTTCCGTTCAAGGAATTGTCGAAAGGCCGTTCGCGACCCAAAGCGGTCAATCAACTACCCAAAGACCGCCGTTCACGACTGGCTTAACCGGCGCGGATATGTTGGTCCGGTAGGATGTCGATGCCGGAAGCCGCCGATATGCCGCAACTTGTCGGGATTACGCACAATGTAGATGGCAGTGATCCTGTCATCTTCAATGGCAAACGAAGTTGTCTGCAGCGCTTCGCGTTCGACGCTGACGAAGCCGGGCAAGCCATCGATGATACATTCGTCCATCACTCGCCTCGACTGGTACCACGCCTTGCGCGCCATGCCGACGAAGAACCGGACCACCTTGTCCTGACCGTAAATAGGTTTGAGTGCAGCCGGCAGCTTGCCTCCGCCGTCAGTATAGGCAACAACATCGGTTGCAAGAAGAGACTGAAGGGCGTGCATGTCGCCATTGCGTGATGCAGCGAAAAAGGCCACCGCAATCTCTTTCCCCCGCTGCGGCGACACGACATAGCGTGGACGCGTATCGCGGACATGGCTGCGCGCCCGGCTCGCGAGCTGGCGGCATGCGGCAGGATCTCGCCCAATCGCTTGGGCGATCTCGTTGAAGTCCACGCCGAACACGTCATGCAGCAGAAATGCGGCTCGTTCCAGCGGTGACAAGCGCTCCAGCGCCATCATCAGGGTCAGCGTGATGCCATCGCTGTCGTCTTCGGCCGCGTCGATCACCGGTTCCGGCAGCCACGGTCCAATGTACTGTTCGCGCTGCACACGGGCGGATTTGAGAACATCGAGACACAGCCGCGTCACCGTCCGCACCAGGAAGGCCGCCGGTTCACGCACCTGCGACCGGTCAGCCTGGTGCCAGCGAAGATAGGCATCCTGTACCACATCCTCCGCTTCCGCCACCGATCCAAGCATGCGATAGGCAATACGGATCAGCCGCGATCTCAACGGACCAAAGGAAGTCGCAGCATCTTTGTCAGGCATCGTCGACATGTACGGCAGCAATTGGATGGATGGAGCGAAAACCGATGGCAAAACGGTTCCAGGAGTTGATTGCGGCAATCAGCAAGGTGAGCTTGACCTGTTCCTCGGCACTGAAATGCCTCTTCAGTGTTTCATAAGCGGAGTCCGGCGCATGCGTTTGGGCCACCAATGTCAACACTTCGGTCCACTCCAGGGCAGCGCGTTCCCGGTCGCTGTACAGCGGCGACTCCTGCCATGCGCTGAGCAGATAAAGGCGCTCCTCCGATTCGCCGTGTGCACGGGCATTGCGGGTATGCATATGGATGCAGTAGGCACAGCCGTTGATCTGGGACGCACGCGTCTTGACCAGTTCTATCAGGCTGCGTTCGAGCCCACTGTCAGCCACACGTTTCTCCAGATCGAGCATGGCCTGCATGACAGCGGGCGCCGCCGCGAAGTAATCGAGTCTTGCTTTCATGTCAGCTCCTTTTCAAAAATATAGGTAGGTTCGGTGAAAAGACGAGCGACGTAGAGCGATTGTGACATCAGGCCAGCAAATTTGCGTAAGCAGTTCAGTTATCTTGGCTTGCCATTTAGCCAACCTCAAATGTCGAATGCCTGCTATGCGGTGGGAGGTCGCCCGTCTGGTATTAGCCAGTGTGAATGGCTGGCATCGGTCGCAAAGGCGGCCCTGCACGGTTATTCCTTCTCGCTGGAATGGCCATTTGAGGGTTTCGCGCAGCCCTAAAAAGGCGCGAAACAAACAACAGCTCTGAATGTCCTGTTCTTCGGAACCCTCCTCGCAACTGTCGTCGAGCATGCCCATTATCGTGAACCATCGCCGCTTCCATCAAAACAGCAGAGGGCCCCATCAGGTGCGCGCATGGGGCAACCAGTCAATCCCCCAACCGCCTAGGCCAGGGCAAATTCCGAGGGCAACAGTGCCGCCCGCCGGTGATTGACTGGATCGAGCACCATAGCAAGAATCGTTTCCCGCGAGGAAAGCTATTGTCAGAATCCGATACTCGCCAGGCCAGGATCGGCAACCAGAAACGACGAAGTGCAGCCGTCGGATTTCGCCCGAATCTCCCAATTGGCTTAGAAATACCCAGGTAAAACTATAATAAAGCGTCATCAGGAAGGAGACGGCCATGCGTGCACTTACTCTCTTATCTGTACTCACTGCATGCGTCCTGGCGGGAGCAAGCTCGCCAGCCGGCGCCCAGGGCGCCGCATCGGTGCGCATCCAAAGCTATGCGGTGCCGGCCGGCGCGCATCCCCACGACGTAGCGCCCGCCGCCGACGGTTCGGTGTGGTACACGGCTCAGTCGCTCGGCGCGCTTGGACGGCTCGATCCGGCGACCAACAAGACCACGCACATTCCGCTTGGTAGCGGCGCGGCGCCGCACGGCGTTATCGTCGGGCCGGATGGAGCGGCCTGGGTCACCGACGGTGGCCAGAACGCGATCCTACGTGTCGACCCCGTCACGCACGCCGTGAAGCGTTTCCCGCTGCCGCCCGAACACCCAAGTGCCAATTTGAACACCGCCGTGTTCGATGCACAGAAGCACCTGTGGTTTACCGGACAAAACGGCGTCTATGGCGAAGTCGATCCCGTAAGCGGCCGCATACGCGTGTTCGATGCACCTAATGGGGCGGGGCCCTACGGCATCACCGTGACACCTGGCGGCGATGTCTATTACGCTTCGCTGGCTGGCAACTACATCGCCCGCATCGACAAGCTTGCCGGTACCGCCCATGTCATCGTGCCGCCCACGCCGCAAGGGGGGCCACGCCGCATCTGGTCGGATTCCAAAGGCACTTTGTGGGTCAGCGAATGGACCGCCGGCAAGCTCGGCGCCTACGATCCAGCCACCGACCGCTGGCGTGAGTGGCGCCTGCCCGGCGATGGCCCTCACGCATATGCCGTATATGTCGACGAACGCGACAAAGTGTGGTTAAGCGACTGGGGCGCGAATGCCATCTTGCGCTTCGACCCGCAAACCGGTCGATTCGAAACCTTCACCAGTTTGCGCCCGCACGCCAACGTGCGGCAAATGCTGGGCCGTCCGGGCGAAGTCTGGGCGGCTGAATCGGGCACTGACCAGTTGGTGGTTTATCGTTTCGCGGCGAAGTTGCCGGAATAGTCTCGCAGTACTCGCGAATATGCCGGCGAATCCCGGCTCTTCCTCTGAACACTCTTGTGCGAGCTGCAAACGGTTCCGGGACGGCGACGCCATCAAGAATGGGGAAATAAAGGGGCGGAACGGAGAAGACAATGACAATGAAGCAAACTATTGTCCATCGCGGGCCTCTGCAAGCGCAATCGTCAAGTGCTGCACCTTCTTTTTCAACTGATCGCGCTCTTCTGTGAGCTTTGTCACCAATAGCGTCAGGCGGTGAATTTCAAGTTGATCGGGGGTGGCGTCGCTGGGCGCAGGTGCCGGTTCAGGCTTGGGCGGCAGCCTGGCCTCGCGCACCTGGCGCGCCACCTGGCGCAGTTCCTTCTTGCCCCCGGCAACAGCCGCTACCTGCTGCTCGCCAGGCAAGGACGCTACGGCAGCCGCAGCATTAATGGAAATCACACCCGCCTTTACTGCGCTGACCAGCTCGGGCGCAGCCGTCTTCTGGATTTTTTCGATCTGGCCAAGCGTCGCACTGCTCACCCGCGCCGTGCGCGCAACGGCTTCGCGAGTCCACACTGGATCCGTCCCCGATTCCGGAGTGGCATCAGTCGCGGCGACCTTTGCAGGAGACTGCTGGGCTTGCGCTTGTGCCAGACGCGCCGATACGATTTCTTTCTTCCGCAGAGCGAGTACGCCTCGTTGGAAATCCGAGACGCTGCGCCGCCCGAGGTGATTGTCGATCATCCACAGGTGGACATCATCCATGGACTGGAAGGTCTGGTTTTGTACGGTAGCGAAAGAGATGCTGTGTTTCTGGCAGATGCTGTAACGGTTGTGTCCGTCCACCAGAAGGTCGCCCCATAGCACGAGTGCATCGCGGCACCCTTCGGAAAGTAAGCTGCGTTCCAGCGCCGCGTATTCGTCTTCCGTCAGTGGATCGATATAGGCACGGAGGTCTTCGTTGATAGTGATCGTCATGAGCCAAACAAAAAAACAGTAGCGCGGTAGTGTACACACTGCGGCCTTTTCACACCTTGTGGCAATACCATATTTTTGAGAAGCGGTGCCATTCATCCCTTCAGTATGCGGCGCCGCTGACTTGCGAAGAGTCAACCATCGGCTAATTGGGGTAGCTGCCGTTCGTGGGTAACATCAGCGCTAATACATAAAGACATCGGCCATAACGACAAGCTATTTTTTCGCCGCCCTCGCCGTCTGATGTTTTTTTGGATGGCTGAGCTTTTCCTTCTCGCCTTGATCGAGACATAACAAGGTATCTGCGTACGACATGAAGCGGTTGAGATAATCGGGGGAGATATCGCGCATCAAGGCCAGTGAGCGCAGCACCAGCATGTGGGAATTGATCGGTCCGGCATTCTTTGGGGCTTGCTCAAGCGCCTTTGCCACCTGTTTGTCAGCGCTCAATTTTGACCAGGTATTTCTGAAATTCCGTATGATCTTCAGTTCGGAATGCGTTCCGGCATTTCCCTCCAAACGCGCATCAGCATGTTCCGAAGAATGTTGCTCAAGTTGGCGCACCAGCGCGCCCAAGGATGCGCATTGGTCGCTGGCCTTCAGGGTGGCGATCAATCGTCGCAATCCATTGAAATCGCCGGCGCCAAAGAGCCGCTGCAGATCGTTGGCCGCATGCGGATATTGCTGCACACTTTGGGTGACGGTTTCCCCGGCAGCGCATCGCGCACGATCAAAACGTTCTGTAAATGCCGCCAGCGCCGACGCCAGCTTGGCGTCGAGCATGCGCTTGACGCTTCCCTGATGCGCTGTTGCGCGTTTGGCCAGCGCTTCGATATAGTGCAGGCGCACCGGGTCGAACCGGTCGGCGCCGGCCGCGCGCAAAGAAGCGATCAGCGCGTTGAAATCAGCGGGTGAATCCGGTGGCGCATCCGCGATTTCTTCGTGAGCCGACTCATTCATGAAGCGGCATTTTTGGCATTGGGGGTTTTCGGCACGGGCGCCATTTCCACCCGCCGGTTTTGCGCACGCGCGGCGTCATCGGTGTTGGGCCTTACCGGCTGCTCGGAACCAAAGGCGGCCGCAAATACCATGGAAGACGGCATCCCTTCGTCGATCAAGGTGCGGGTGACCGTCAAAGCGCGCTGGGCCGATAATTCCCAGTTGTCGGTGAAGCGGCCGCCGCGTATGGACTTGTCATCGGTAAACCCGCTCACCATCAGCAGTTCATCACGCGCCGTCAGATAAGCCCGTAGCGGTGTGACCAGGCTATTCAATAGTTGCCGGCCCTCGGGCTGCAACTGATCCGAATTGAGCGCGAACAGTACCTGGCCGCTGATACCGATGCGCCCGTTGTTCAAGGTGATACGCCCCGTGGCCAGCGGAATCGCCAGGGCCTTTTCCAGGCTCATGCGGCGTTGTTCTTCGATCTGACGCTTTTTCACTTCGTCTTGCAGATGCGATGTCAATTCCATCTGGACCGCCACCACGCCCACCAATATGAGCACAAAGGCGCCCAGCAGGCTGGACATCAAGTCGCCAAAAACGGCCCAGACCGGCGCGCTGTGTTCAACGCTTGCGTCACTGTCGTCCATGCTGTTACTCACTGCGCGGACTCTTCGGCGGACAAGATTGGCGCGCTCGGCAGTTGGCGTATCCCTTCAAAGATTTCCTTTTGCGACGCCATGGAGAGGTCGATGATGTCACGTGCCTGGGCCACGTAATAGGCGAGTTGTTCGTCGCTTCTCGACATGGATTTGTCCATCGCGCCTTCGATGCGCTGCAGGTTGGCGATCAGCTTTTCATTGGCTTCATTGAACGACTGCACAGCAAAGCCGAAGGCTTCGGAGAGGCTCGATACGTCGACCGCGCCGGTGACGACCTGTGCGGCAACGTCGGACAGCTTGGTGGCTTCGGCGGCGACATTGTCTGAAAACGCGCTGACGGTGGCATTGAGCGCCGTCGCGGAGGAGGCCACCAGGGAATCGATCACCGAGCGCTGCTCAAGCGATGCATGATTGATCGCATCGAGCAGTGCATTGAGTGTTTCCATGATGCGGCTGCGTTCTTCCAGCAGTTCATTGTCGCGCGCGACATTGTTGGAGATTTCCTGGCGCAATTGCCCAATCACTTCCGCCGCGGCGCGTGGCGCTTCTGACGCCGTGTGGATGAGCCGCGTGATCGGCTCTTCCAGTGCGGTGCCCAGAGTCGTCAAATGACTTGTGAGTGCAGTTTGTAGCTGTCCCAGCCGTTCAACCGCTGCATTGCCGCGCGCGGCTTCTTCATCCTTGAGCGCACCGAGTTCGGACCGCAACAGGCTGGCCAGTTGATCCATGCGTTCGCGATGCTGTTCGATCCAGTGCGCTTCAGAAGCGATGCGGGAACGCATCAATTCCTCGGCGCCAGTGATCAAACGCGTGGCTTCGGCAAGCGTATTGCTGGCGCTGTTCTGCGCCTGTCCGGTGATGTCTTGCGCGGTCCGGGTCAGGGTGTCGCAGATTTCCTGCTGCTGGGAAAGCGTTTGCGCACCCGTTTGTTGCAACTCGTGAGCGAGCGCCGCCGCCATTGCTTCCAGCGACTGCGTCCACGCCTGCTGCCGCTGTCTGTCGCGCTCTGCATGATCGGTCTGCAGGCGGGCGTAGGCCTCGCCCACCGTGGCCACGAGGGCGCCTGAACGCTGCTCGAAGGTCGAACTGAATGTATCCAGCGAGCGGCCCACATCCGCGACGATGCCGGCGCTTGCCTGCTCGTGGCTCTTCAGTGCCGCCGTCCAGGTATCGGCCACGGTCGCGGCGGTATCGCTGAATCGCGCAGACAGCCCGTCGAGTTGCATCTGCACCGTATCGGCCATGCGTTCGTGCATAGTCTTCGCTTCACGCGCGATCCCGCTCATCGCGGCCTCGACCACGGGTTTGATGCTTTCGCCGGCGATATGCGCGCTTTGGCTCAGATTCTCGCGCAGGGATTGATCGACTGCGCGTGCCAGATCGGTATAGACACCTTTGACATTGCTGTGGAAGTCTTCTTGATTGCTGAGCAAGCGCTGATTCAACTGTTGGCTCATGCCCTCCATCTGCACCATCATCGCCTGCAACTTATCAACCACCATAGGCAAGGCCTGGGATTGCGACTGCAGCGCCTTGAAGGTTTCCTGGCGCTGGTGGGCGAATGAAAAGCCGCGCAATACCGTGGCTATCTTGGCATCCAGCAATTGCCCTGCCTGCATGTCGTTCGCGTCGGCTGAACGCCGACATCAAGCCCAGCATCGCGGATGCGGCCACCCCGGCCACCGAGGTGCCGAAGGCAAGCCCCAAGCCCTTGACCGGCACCGAGAGCGCAGACCGCATCGCCTGAAGGTCGGTCGTTTTTTCCAATGCAAAGACTGCGCCCTTGAGCGTGACGACCATGCCCAGAAACGTACCGAGCATCCCCAGCATCACCAGCAGCCCGACCAGATACGGCGTGAGGGCGGGCCCGGGCAGGCCGACGCGTTCGCCCTCGATGCGCAGACGCACGGGATTTTGCAGTGAAGCAGGCACGCCGGCCAGCCAGTCACCGAGGTCTGTCAGGTTTTCCGGAATCGCCGCCAGTGCGGATGCCAAGGTGGATGTCGCCTGGCGAAACCGGTGAAGTTCGAGCGCGCCAAACACATAGACTGCGCCGATGATCGCCGTCACCGCCAGCGCCAGAACACTGGAGTCGATAAAACCGATACCCACCCAGACGACCCCAAGCGCGCCCAAGAGGAAGGCGATTGCAAATAAATGCTTATTTAAATTTTTAGTCATTGCGTATTTTGCTTAGTTTCTTGCTTAGTTTTTTCATCGCATGCTTCAATGAGCCCCAGCGTCGGTTGCAAGCGAAGCTCCATTTCAGCCAGCAGCAGCGTTTGCATGTCACTGCAAAAGCGCGCCAGCCAGGCACCCGCCTGCGTCCAAGCTGCAGGGTTGTCCGGCTGCCGAGCATCGACAAGCTTCTGCTGATGTTCTTTGAACAATTGCTCAAAACGTTTTTTCAGAAGCACCGGCACCTTCGACAGCAATTGTCTTTCGCGATCGCGCAGTATCTTCTCCAGCGCCGCGTCCAGGTCGGCAAGCTTCTTGAGCCTGGGCGACATCTTCGCCAGCGCTTCCCGGACATTGGTCCTCAGGGGCTGGATGCTCAATTCCATGTCGCGTTGGTGCGCTTCATAAAAGCGGCGATACGGCGCATAAGCCGCCCTGAGGTCCAAGGGCAGCTCAAGTGCCGGTGCCGGCAACCGTATGTGTGCCTTGCCCGAATTGGGCGAGCAGCTCTTGGTAATCGAATTCATCAAGAAAGCCCGGATGCGATCGAATTCGACACCGGCGGCGGCACGCGCGGCGATTTGCGCTTCGGACTGTATTGGGAGCCGGTTTTTTGACGGACTTGCCATGCTGTCGTTGTGCACGGCAGACAGGGCGATTGCATCGGCAAAGTGAATCCACAAGCCCAGTTTCTCTGCAAATGCATTGCCGGGATCGACGGCATCCACAATGGCCAGGTCAGCGAGACTACGGATGAGTTTTGAACTGTGGAAATTTGTACGCGCTAACATTCGCGTCATTTGCAGGAGCAATTAAATTCGGAAAAAGCAGGGAGACGAAGAGTTCACGCCGCACTCCGCATGAACACGCGTTTTGGTCCTGCTCTAGCGAACCCGAGCCACTTTCGGCGACCATTTCATTGCATGCATGAGCGCGCGATTATATCGCGCAGAGAAAGGGAACTCAAAGGAGCAAGTCATGCAAGCCCCAGCGGCAGTGACTTGACGATCTGCCCTTGCACATCCATCGCCGCCTCTCGTCGCACCATACTCGTCCCCAAGTCCGGAGCGCACCAGCCTGCGCTCTGAATCTTCCGCTCGTGGCCGCGTTGAGATTGCGGATGGCAGCGGCTTCGTTATCGGCGCAAGCGTCAATTCGAATGGCAGCCGCGATGGAGTCCGGAATCGAGCATGGTTTTGCTCCGAGTGTCTGATCTGTTGCAACCGGTAACAAAATAGTGTGCGTGATGCACGGCGCAGCGCCTGCGCCGCTCGGTAAGATCGCGGCATGAAAAAATTGCTGTTGGTATTTGCTCTTGCTCTTGCTGCACCCGCCTACGCCACACCTCCCACGCTCTTCGATCAAGTCTCCCGCCTGCTCCAGGGCCACACGGGAAAAACTCCGTCTGCGCCCAGAGCAAGCGGCGCCGGCAGTGAATTCCGGACATGCCCGCAATTTTTTGCCGGCGGCGTGGCGCCGCGGATTCCGAATGGACAGCGACTGGCGCTGCGCGCGCTGTGCTACGACGCGTTTGCGGTGCTGCATTCGGGCGTCACCAAAACTCCGATGTTCGTCGCCGAACGCTTGAACAAAGCACAGCTCGACGCCGCCCGCGATGAAAAACGGACCAACCGCTTTTTTGCCGATGCGCGGCTGCCGATGGCGGAGCGCGCGCAACTGGAAGACTATCGAGGCAGCGGCTTCGATCGCGGCCATATGGCGCCGGCGGCGGATATGCCGACGGCGCAGGCGATGGCCCAAAGCTTTTCGCTGGCCAACATGGTGCCGCAGGCGCCGGTCAACAACCAACGCGCGTGGGCCGGCATTGAAAAGGCCACGCGCAAATACGCGATGCGCGCCAAGGGCGATGTCTATGTGATCACCGGCCCGGTGTTCGAGGGTCCCGCCAAAGCGATTGGGCCGAACCGGGTGCAGGTGCCGAGCCACCTCTACAAGCTGGTCTATGACGCGGCCACCCATCGCGCCTGGGCGCACTGGATTGCCAACACGGACCAGGCGCGTGCCGGCCAGCCGATTTCGTATGCGGAACTGGTCCAGCGCACCGGCATTGAGTTCTTGTCGGGTATGCAACCTGGCCATTGATCTCAGGCCCACAAGCGCCGCAGAAGGTAATTTCCCAGGTGCCGGAGCGGGTTGCGCTGGAGCCGGATCACCAGGCCGATGGCACCGATTCCGAGTTGGCCTAAAACTGGTGGCAAATGGCCGTTGTTCGGCGTTGCCGAACCGGTCGATATCAGCGCGATATCCTCAAGTCGGTCAAGCGGCTCCGGCGCGCATAGTGGCCAACGAGGCCGGGATAGGCAGCCGCGCCAGCCAGATCGCTATTCGAGCGCGGCAATCAGCGCCACGATTTCCGCGCCATAGCTTTCCAGTTTCTTTTCGCCGACGCCGGTGACGCCGCGCAGCTCGCGCAGGCTGTCCGGCTTGAGCTTGGCGATTTCGCGCAGCGTGGCGTCGTTGAAAATCACGTAAGCGGGAACGTTGTGCTTGCGCGCGGTCTCGACGCGCCACCAGCGCAGCTTGTCGAAGATCGCTTGTTCCTCGGCCGACAGGCCGGCTTCGGCATAGCCCTTCGCCCTGCTCGTTTCGCGCCGCGTCTTGGCCGGCTTCTGATACTGGCGCAGCTGGACTTTCTGGCCGCCGCGCAACACCGGCTTGGCGGCGTCGGTCAGCTTGAGCGCGCTGTAGGCTTCGTGGTCGACCGTCACCAGGCCGAGCGCGATCGACTGCCGCAGGATGGCGCGCCATTCGGCTTCGCTGGTGGCGGCGCCGATGCCGAAGGTGGACAGCTGGTCGTGCCGCCACTGCTTGACCTTGTCCGAGTCGATGCCGCGCAGCACGTCGATCACGTGCGCGGCGCCGAAGCGCTGCTCGACGCGGTACACGGCCGACAGCAGCTTCTGCACTTGCACCGTGGCGTCGAACGACACCGGCGGCGTCAGGCAGGTATCGCAATTGCCGCAAGGTGTCGCGCTTTGGCCGAAATATTCGAGCAGGCGCATGCGGCGGCAGCTCAGGGTTTCGCACAGGCCGAGCATGGCGTCGAGCTTGACGCCCTGCACGCGCTTGAAGGTTTCGTCGGCCTCCGATTCGTCGATCATGCGGCGCTGCTGCACCACGTCCTGCAGGCCGTAGGCCATCCAGGCGTTGGCCGGCAGGCCGTCGCGGCCGGCGCGGCCGGTTTCCTGGTAATAGCCTTCGATGCTTTTCGGCAGATCGAGGTGGGCGACGAAGCGCACGTCGGGCTTGTCGATGCCCATGCCGAAGGCGATGGTGGCCACCATCACGATGCTTTCTTCGCGCAGGAAGCGCGCCTGGTTGGCGCTGCGCGCTGGCGTAGTCCATGCCGGCGTGGTAGGGCAGCGCGGTGATGCCGTGTTCGCTCAGGAATTCGGCGGTTTCCTCGACCTTCTTGCGCGACAGGCAATACACGATGCCGGCGTCGCCGGCGTGCTCGCGCCTCGATGAAATCGAGCAGCTGCTTGCGGCCGTTGGCCTTGTCGACGATCTGGTAGCGGATGTTGGGGCGGTCGAACGAAGAGACGAATTGCGGCGCATCGTCGAGTTGCAGGCGGTGCGCGATTTCGTTGCGGGTTTGCTGGTCGGCGGTGGCGGTCAGGGCGATGCGCGGCACCGCCGGGAATTGCTCGTGCAGCACCGACAGCTTGATGTACTCGGGGCGGAAGTCGTGGCCCCACTGCGAGACGCAATGCGCCTCGTCGATCGCGAACAGCGCGATCTTCGACGCCTGCAGCAGATCCAGGCAGCGCGGCGTCAAGCAGCCGCTCCGGCGCCACGTACACCAGGTCCAGTTCGCCGCGTGCGCACCATGCGCTCGATGCGCGTCGCCTCGTCGAAGCTCTGGGTCGAATTGAGGAAGGCGGCGCGCACGCCGACCTCGGCCAGCGCATCGACCTGGTCCTGCATCAGCGCGATCAGGGGCGAGACGACGACGCCGACGCCGTCGCGCAGCAGCGCCGGGATCTGGTAGCACAGCGACTTGCCGCCGCCGGTCGGCATCAGCACCAGCGCATCGCCGCCGCCGGCGACGTGGGCGACGATCTCGGCCTGCTGGCCGCGGAAGGACGGGTAGCCGAACACCGTCTGCAGCACGTCGAGCGCGCCGGCATCGATGGCGGCGGCCGGCATCGGAACTTCGAGGGTTTTCACGCTGTTTCTATATACCTGGGAGTATTTTCAAACTCGCCCGTTACACCGGCGAGATCGGCCTGTTTTTCGGCATACTCCCCATTAAGCAAGTAAGCGGACAGACCGCAGTGCCGCCGCGCAATCACTCGGCCCATACCACCCAGCCGCCGTAGGCGCTGACCAGCACCAGCAGTCCGAATGCAATACGGTACCAGGCGAAGACGCTGAAGTCATGGGTGCTGATGTAGCGCAGCAGCCAGCGCACGCAAAAGAAGGCCGAGACGAAGGCGGCGATGGTGCCGATGCCGAACACCGGCACGTCGGCCATCGACAGCAGCGCGCGCTCCTTGTACAGCGAATACACGGTGGCGGCCAGCAGGGTCGGGATCGCCAGGAAGAACGAAAACTCGGTGGCGGCCTTGCGCGACAGGCCGAACAGCATGCCGCCGATGATGGTGGCGCCGGAGCGGCTGGTGCCCGGCATCAGCGCGAACGCCTGCGCGCAACCGACCTTGAAGGCGTCGAGCGCGCTCATGTCGTCCACCGTCTCGATGCGGGCGGCGGCCGGATTGGCGCGGTTGCGGCGCTCGACCCAGAGGATCACCAGGCCGCCGACGATGAAGGCGATCGCCACCGGCACCGGCGCGAACAGCACCGCCTTGATGCTCTTGTTGAACAGGAAGCCGAGCAAGCGCCGCCGGCAGGAAGGCGATGATCAGGTTGAGCGCGAATTTCTGCGCCTTGCGATCGCTGAACAAGCCCGCCAGCACGCGCGCGATGCGGGCACGGTATTCCCAGCACACCGCGAAGATGGCGCCGGCCTGGATCACGATCTCGAACACCTTGACTTTCTCGCCGGTGAAATCGAGCAGGCTGCCGGCCAGGATCAGGTGGCCGGTGGAAGAGATCGGCAAAAATTCCGTCAATCCTTCGACGATGCCCATGATGAGCGCTTTGAGTGCGAGAACGATATCCATGCTTGGCGTATTCGGAGACGGAAATTCAATAAAAAACCCGCGATGCGGTCGCAGTGCGGGTGGTCGTGAAAGATAAAGGGCGCGCTGGCTGGAGTGAGCGGCCTTATTTTACCGGCTCGAAGGTGACCACGAGCGCATTTTCTTCGGTGACGATCCTGGTCGGCATGAAATTGGCGCCGGCGTAGCGGAAGCCCTGCTCGCCAAAGCTGTAGAGCGGCAGTTCGCTCAGGAATTGCTGCGCCAGAAAGCCGGCCACGCGGCCGGTGGTGGCGTCGTCGGCGCCGTCGAGCACGAATTTTTCGATGCGCGGCTGCGCCAGCAGCAGCAGGTGGCGCGCCGTATCCACGCGCAGGGTGCCGGATATGGCCAGGCTGCCGTTCAAGGGCTGGTTCGTCAGCAGCGGCACGATGGTGGTCGCCAGCGAGACTTCCACCCGGTTCAGCTCGGGCAGCAGGCGCAGGCGCGGCTCGCGCAGGTTGACGTCGAACAGCGCCAGGTAGCGCTCATTGGACGGAAAGCTGGCCTCGAGCTGCTGCTGCAGCTTGGCCAGCGGCAGCCTGATGTCGCGCGGCCCCCAAAAAACGGAGCAGGAGGCCAGCAACACGACGAACGCCGCCATGACCGGCGCCGCATATTTCAATCTCATGATGTTCCTTACTGTTGCCTTCGACTGTTGATTCCCGGCGCCGCACCGGGAAAGAAAACCGCTTGCATTCGGTACAAATTTTATCAAGCGGACTCTGAATTGCGAGGCAGCCATAAGCCGCATTGTCAGCAATTTGTCAGCTTTTCTTCAGGTCAATGCAAGGCTTGCTCTCTATTCTGCGTGCAGCCGGTCGAAGCCCGGTTCGACCGCGCCCTGCCGCACACGCCTGCCCCCTGCAGGCTCACATCCGCCCGCAGCCGCGACCGCAAACCATCATCGAAGCCGAATCGCTCTATGAAACAATGGATCACCCTCGCCTGCATCCTGCTGACCCACGCCGCCGCGACGGCTGCGGAGCCGGCGCCGTCCGTCGCTCAGCCTGCGGCAGGCCATCGGCATGGCGCTCGAACGCAATCACGACCTCAAGCTGTCGGCCCTGGCGATCCGCCATGCCGAAGCGGACACCGTGATCGCCGGCGCCGCGCCCAACCCCACGCTCTCGATCCAGACCGTCAGCATCAACCCGCGCCAGGGCATCGGTCCCGGCAGCCTGCGCGACAAGAACGTGGATACCACGTTCCAGATCGAGCAACTGATTGAGCGCGGCGGCAAGCGCAAGTTCCGCACCGAAGCCGCCTCGCATCTGGAACAGGCGTCGCGCCAGGATCTGAACGAGACGCGGCGCCAGCTGCGGCTGGCGGTCAGCCAGGCTTACTACGACCTGCTGGCGGCGCAGGACCGGCTGGCGGCGAGCCGGGAAACGGTCGGCCTGTTCGAGGTCACCCTCGCCGCCGCCCAAAAGAGAAAGAAGGCGGGCGACATCGCCGGCGCCGACGTCGCCCGCATCGAGGTCGATGCGCTGCATGCGCGCAACGACGTGCGTGCCGCCCAGGCCGAGTGGGCCAAGGCGCAGCTGGCGCTGGCGCTGCTGCTGGGCGTACGGCCGCCGGTGGACGCCATGCAGGCCACCGACCCCTGGCCCGAATCCGGCAGCGCCGAACTGAGCGCCGACGTCGAGCGGCTGGTCGAGCAGCGGCCCGACGTCAGGGCCGCCGCGGCGCGCGTCGAGGCCGCCGTGTCGGCGCGCAGCCTGGCGCTGGCCGCGCGCACCCGCGACGTGTCGGTCGGCCTGCAATTCCAGCATGCGCCCGGCAGCGACGCCAACAACACCTACGGCATCACGCTGCAGATCCCGCTGTTCACGCGCTACTACTTCGACGGCGAAATCCGCGGCGCCGCGGCGGCCCTGGACAGCGCCCGCGAAAACCTCGAAAAGGCGCGCAGCGCGGCGCGCAACGACGTCTACCAGTCGCTGCAGGAGGTACAGGCGGCGGCCGAGCGCAGCCGGCGCTTCCAGCAGGAACTGCTGAGCGCCGCCAAAAAATCCGCCGACGCCGTCGAGTTCGGCTTCAAGAACGGCGCGGTCGGCGTCATGGACGTGCTGGACGCGCGGCGCACCTATCGCGCCACGCAGCTGGATGCGGTCGCGGCCCAGGCCGATTATGCAAAATCCCTCGCCGCCTGGCGCGCGGCTGTCATGGAAGAAGACCAAAAATGAAATTCAAGACCAAAGCCCTCTCGGCCGCCGCGATTGCGGCGCTGGCCACCATCACCGTGCTCGGCGCCAGGGAACTGGCCGCATCCTCGGCGGCGCCGGCGCCAGTCCGCGCCAGCGCTGCCGCCGAGCCCGGCGTGGTGCGCTTCGCCGCCGGCGCACCGCAGCTGTCTTCGCTCAAGGTGGTCGCCGTCGCCGAAGTGCCGATGCCGGTGGCGGAGCCGAGCAACGGCCGCATCAGCTACGACGAAAACGTGACCGCCCGCATCAGTTCGCCGATCGCCGGACGGGTGGTGGCGTCGCGCGTCGAAATCGGCGACCGCGTCCAGCGCCAGGCGGCGCTGCTGGAAATCGATTCGCCCGAGCTGGCCAGCGCCGAAGCCGAGTGGCGCAAGGCGCAAGGCCGACGAGGCGCAAAAGAAGCTGGCATTCGAGCGCGCCCACAACCTGCTGGAGAACGAGGTGATCGCGCGCAAGGAATATGAAGCGGCGCAAGCCGAGTACCAGCAGGCGGCGGCGGAAACCAAGCGCGCCAGCCTGCGCATGCGCAACCTGCACGCTTCCGGCGAGGAAAACGGCCGCTTCGCGCTGCGGGCGCCGGTGGCCGGAGTGGTGGCCGACAAACAGGTCAACCCGGGCCTGGAAGTGCGGCCGGACCTGCCCAACCCGCTGTTGGTGATCACCGACATCAGCCGCCTGTGGGTGATCGTCGACCTGCCCGAGCGCAACCTGGCCGGCATCCGCGCCCGGACAGGCGCTCAGCATCGAGACCGACGCCTACCCCAACGAACGCTTCGCCGCCAAGGTGGAACGCATCGGCCTGGCGCTCGATCCGGAAACGCGCCGCGTCCAGGTGCGCGGCACGATCGCCAACCCGGAACAAAAACTGAAGCCGGAAATGTTCGCGCGCGTGACCTTCCTGGCCGACGGCACGCGCAAAGGCGTGCGGGTGCCCAACACCAGCCTGATCGCGGATGGCCTGTACAGCTATCTGTTCGTCGAACGGCAACCGGGCGTATTCGAAAAGCGGCGCGTCAGCGTCGCGCTGAAGGGCCACGACAGCAGCTTCATCGACCACGGCCTCGCCGACGGCGAGCGGGTGGTGACCGAAGGCGCGCTGCTGCTTAACTCCGAGGTCGGTTCCGATGCTCAATAAACTGATTGAATTCGTCCTGACGCAGCGGGTCTTCGTGCTGGTGCTGACGGCGGCGCTGACCGTCTTCGGCTACCGCGCGCTGACCAACCTGCCGATCGAGGCGTTCCCGGACGTGCAGGACGTGCAGGTGCAGATCATCACGCAGTATCCGGGGCAGGCGCCGGAAGAAGTCGAGCGCACCGTGACGCTGCCGATCGAGCGCGAGATGAGCGGCGTGCCGCGCCAGATCCAGCTGCGCTCGGTGACCATCACCGGGCTGTCGGTGGTCACGCTGACCTTCCAGGACGGCACCGACGACTACTTCGCGCGCCAGCAAGTGCTGGAAAAGCTGCAGGAGGTGACGCTGCCGACCGGCATCCAGCCGAGCCTGGCGCCGCTGTCGACCGCCGTCGGCGAGATTTTCCGCTACATCGTGGAAGCGCCGCCCGAGATGTCGCAAAACGAGATCCGTTCGCTGCAGGACTGGGTGATCCGGCCCAATCTGCGCATCGTGCCGGGCGTGGCCGACGTCGTCAGCTTCGGCGGCACGGTCAAGGAATACCAGGTGCAGATCGATCCCTATGCCTTGAAGCGCTACGGCGTCACCATCGACCAGGTGCGCACGGCGCTGGTCAACAACAACGCCAACGTCGGCGGCGGCACGCTGCGGCGCGGCGACGAGGCATTGGTGATCCGCGGCATCGGCATCTTCCGCGACCTCGACGATATCGGGCGCGCCGTGGTGACCGCCAAGAACGGCAAGACGGTGCTGGTCTCGGACGTGGCCGAGGTCAAGATCGGGCACCGCCAGCGCTCCGGCATCGTCGCCTACGACAAGGACGACAGCGTGGTCGAAGGGATCGTGCAGATGGTCAAGGGCGGCAACGCCAGCAAGGTCGCCGCCGCGGTCAAGGAGCGCATCGAGCAGGTCAATGCCAAGCTGCCGCACGGGCGTCAAGATCCGCGCCATCTACGACCGCACCGAACTGGTCAACCATACCGTGCTGACGGTCGCGGAAAACCTGCTGATCGGCGCCGGCCTGGTGATCGCGATCCTGGTGATCTTCCTGCGCAGCTGGCGCGCGGCCCTGATCGTGGCCACCGTGATTCCGCTGTCGCTGCTGTTGGCCTTCATCCTGCTCGACGCGAAAGGCGTGCCGGCCAATCTGATCTCGCTGGGCGCGGTCGATTTCGGCATCATCATCGACAGCGCGGTGATGCTGGTGGAGGCGCTGATGGTGCGGCTGGCGGCGCGCCCCTTCGATCCCGCCAACGCCACCGCCGATGCCGGCTGGCGCCTGAAAACGCTGAAACAGACGGTGGTCGACCTCGGCCATCCGATCCTGTTCTCGAAGGCCATCATCATCCTGGCCTTCATCCCGATCTTCACCTTCCAGCGGGTGGAGGGCAAGATCTTCACGCCGGTGGCGCTGACGCTGAGCTTCGCGATGCTCGGCGCGGTGATCCTGACCATGACCTTCGTGCCGACCCTGCTGGCGCTGACGATGCGGCGCCACACGCTGGAAGAAAAGCACAGCGCCTGGATGCACAAGCTGCAGGAAAAGTACCGGAAAGCCCTGCACTGGGCCGTGCCCGCGGCGCTTCATCGTCATCGACCGCTTCCGGCGCGACGCTGGCGGTGACGCTGCTGCTGGCGCCGCTGCTGGGCAGCGAATTCCTGCCCAAGCTGGACGAGGGCAATATCTGGCTGACCATGACCCTGCCGACCTCCAGCTCGCTGGAAAACAGCCGCGACGTCGAGCGCGCGTGCGCGCCATCCTGCACGGCTACAGCGAAGTGAAAAGCATCATCTCGCAGGTCGGCCGCCCGGACGACGGCACCGATCCGAAAGGCGTCGAACAATATCGAGATCCTGGCCGATCTGCAGCCGCGCGGCCAATGGCGCTTCGCCAGCAAGGAGGCGCTGGTGGCCGACATGTCGCAGAAGATCCGCGCCCTGCCCGGCGTCCCGACCAATTTCTCGCAGGTGATCCAGGACAACGTCGAAGAGACGCTGTCCGGCGTCAAGGGCGAGATCGCGGTCAAGGTGTTCGGCCCCGACCTCGAGATCCTGACGCAGAAAAGCGAACAGATCGCCGCCATCCTCGCCGCCATTCCCGGCGCCGCCGACGTCGCCGCGGTCAAGCTCGGCGGCCAGAGCGAACTCGACATCGTCATCAACCGCGAGCGCATCGCGCGCCTCGGCATCAGCGTCGCCGACGTCAATACGCGCAGTCGAGGCGGCGCTGGCCGGCAGCGAGGTGAATACCTACTACGAGGGCGACCGGCGCTTCGACATCACGCTCCGGCTGCAGGAGCGCTACCGCAATTCGATCGACGACGTCGCCGCGATCCAGATCGGCCTGCCGGGCGGCAGCCGGATCGGTCGGCCTCGGCGATATCGCCAAGATCGAGGTGCGCCAGGGCGCGGCCCGCATCAGCCGCGAGGCGGGCGTACGCAACGCCTCGATCAAGGCCAACCTGCTGGGGCGCGACCAGGGCAGCTTCGTGGCCGAGGCGCAGCGCAAGGTACGCGAGCAGGTCAAATTGCCGCCAGGCTACCAGATCACCTGGGGCGGCCAGTTCGAAAACCAGCAGCGCGCCGTCAAGCGCCTGCAGGTGATCGTGCCGGTGACGATGCTGCTGATTTTCTCGCTGCTGTTCTGGGCCTTCCGTTCGGTGCGCAAGGCGTCGCTGGTGTTGCTGATCGTACCGTTCTCGCTGATCGGCGGCATCGCCGGACTGGCGGTAGCCGGCCTGCATTTCTCGGTATCGGCCGCGGTCGGCTTCATCGCGGTGGCCGGGATCTCGGTGCAGAACGGCGTGATCATGGTGGAGCAGATCGCGGAAAATGCGCGCGCCGGCATGCCGATATTCGACAGCGCGACCGAAGGCGCGGTGGCGCGCCTGCGCCCGATCCTGATGACGGCGCTGATGGCCGGCCTCGGCCTGCTGCCGGCCGCGCTGTCGCACGGCATCGGCTCGGAAACGCAGCGCCCGTTCGCGGTGGTGATCGTCGGCGGCATCGTCTCCGCCACGCTGTTTACGCTGCTGCTGCTGCCGCTGGCCTATCCTTACTTCGAGGACAGGAAAAACGATGCCTGACCGGCATTTCAGCCGGCCGCGGGAGGCGCCATGCCCTGGCGCTCTGCTGCTCGGCTGGACCGGCGACGGCGCGCTCGCCCAGGAAGCGCTTCGTTCCCTGCCAGCGCCTGGGACGCTGGCGCGACTGCGTCACGGTGCCGCTGGCTTCGGCGCAGCAGGACCGGGAGGCAAAGCAGTTCCAGCCGCCCGCCGCCGACCGCGCCCGCCTCTATATCGTGCGGCCCGGCACCATGGAACCGCATACCCTGTCGGACGTCATGCTCGGCGAGGCGCGGGTGGCACAGCTGGCGCCGGCCACCTATACCGTGGTGGATACCGCGCCGGGCCGCCACCGCATCGAGATCGTCACCGGACACCATTGCGAAGCGCTGCTCGACTTCGCCGCCGGCAGCATTCACTATCTCGCCTATCGCCCCGCCCTGCTGTTCAATACCGTCTCGGGCACGCTGACCGAGCTGGACGAGCGCGAAGGCCAGGCACTGGTGTTAAAGTCGAAACTGGTCAAGCCGCCGCCGGCTTAGCGTATCGTGCCGATGCCGGATCGGCCGGCGCGAACCGGGGCGCAACGAATGATGGAATGGCAATGCATGTTCTTTTAGTGGAAGACGACCCGGTGCTGGCGGACGGCATTGCGCGCATCCTCGGCGGCCACGGCATGGTCGTGGAAACGGCGCGCGACGGCGTCCAGGCGGACTCGCTGCTGCAGCGGCTCAAGGTGGCGGCGGTCGTCCTGGATATCGGCCTGCCCGGACATCGACGGTTTCGAGGTGGTGCGCCGCCTGCGCGCGCGCGGCAACCCGGTACCGGTGCTGCTGCTGACCGCGCGCGACGCGGTACAGGACCGGGTGCACGGGCTCGAATTGGGCGCCGACGATTACCTGGTCAAGCCGTTCGCCGCGCCCGAACTGGTGGCGCGCATGAAGGCGCTGGTCCGGCGCAGCAGCCCGCGGGCAACCGAACTCGCAGGTCGGCGGCCTGGTGCTGAACCCCTTTTCCCGGCGCGCCTGCGTCAACGGCCAGGCCATCGAGCTGTCGGCGCGCGAATGGGCGTGCTGGAATACCTGATGCAGCAGGCGGCGCGCGTGGTGTCCAAGCAGCAGATCATCGATGCCATCCTGCCCTGGGGCGAGGAAGTGACCTTGAACGCGGTCGAGGTCTATGTCTCGCGCATCCGCGCCAAGATCGCGGACGCCGGCGTCACGCATCCGCACCATCCGCGGCTTCGGCTACATGCTGGAAAACCGCTCGCAATGATCCCGAGCATCCGGCTCAGCCTGCTGAAGTGGCTGATCGCGCCGCTGCTGGCGATCAACCTGGTGGGCGCCGGCCTGACCTACTGGCTGGCCTGGATACCGACCCAGGTCGCCTTCGACCAGAGCGTGGCGGACGCGATCTGGGCCTTGCTGCCGCATTTGCGCGAAAACGCCAACAGGCTGGAAGTCGATCTGTCGGAACAGGCGGAGCAGGTGCTGCGGGTCGATCATTTCGACACCGTCTACTACGTGGTCAAGGACGGCACCGGCGCCACCATTGGCGGCGACCGCGATTTCCCGGAACTGCGCGAGCCGGAATGGCCCAACGAGACCATTACCTACGATGGCGTGATGCGCGGCGAACCGGTGCGCATCGCCGCCCTGAAAACCGTGATCGGTTCCGAAGAGGTGCTGATCGGCGCCGCCGAGACGCTGCGCAAGCGGCGGCGACATGCGCTCGGCAATCCTGCTCGGCCTGCTGCTGTTGGAAGGCACGCTGGTGCTGGTGTCGGTGGCGACGGTCTGGATGGCGGTGGCGCGCGGCATATCGCCGCTGGAAAGGATCGAGGCAACCCTCAACGCGCGGCGCTACGACGACTTGTCCGCCATCGACGAAAGCGACGTGCCCTCCGAATTGCGGCCGGTGGTCGGCGCCATGAACGGCTTGCTGAACCGCGCCCAGGCCGGCGCCGAAGCGCGCCAGAATTTCCTGGCGGACGTCGCGCACCAGTTGCGCACGCCGCTGGCCGGCCTGCGCACGCAGCTCGACTGGCTGCAGCAGAAATACTCGGCCGAGCAAGATACCGCGCATTCGGCCAACCTGATGCAGTCTTCGGTCGAACGCACGATCCGCCAGACCAATCAGCTGCTGGCGCTGGCGCGGGCCGAACCCAGCCAGTACGAAAAGAAACATCTGGAAGCCGTGGAACTGGACCAGCTGGTCGGCGAAGCGGTCCAGCACTTCGTCGCAGGAAGCCGACAAGAAGGCGATCGACATCGGCTTCAACCTGCAACCGACCGCCGATCGTCGGCGACCGCTTCCTGCTGCACGACCTGATCGACAACCTGGTCGACAATGCGATCCGCTATTCGCCGCACGGCGGCACGGTCACCGTCAGCTGCTTCCAGGGCGAGGCGATGAGGGCGTCGGCATCTTCATGATCGAGGACTGCGGCCCCGGCATTCCGGCGGCCGACCGGGAAAAGATATTCAGCCGCTTCTACCGCCTCGACGACAAGACGCCGGGCAGCGGCCTGGGCCTGGCCATCGTGCGCGACATCGCCACCAGCCACGATGCCAGGATCACGCTGCACACCGGCACGGAAGGAACGGGCACCACCTTCAAGGTGGAATTTCCCGCCGCCGCGCCCGACACGCGATCCCGGGCGGCGACCGAGCCGGCGCCGGATCACTCGTAGCGCAGCGCCTGGATCGGCAGCAGCTGCGACGCCTTGCGGGCCGGGTAAAACCCGAAAAAAACCCCGATGCCGGCCGAAAATCCGACCGCCAGCACGATCGATTCCGGCGACAGCCGGGTGGCCCAGCCGGCAAACGCGCCGATCGCATAGGAACCGGCGACGCCCAGCACGATGCCGACCAGGCCGCCGATCGAGGACAGCGTGATCGCCTCCACCAGGAACTGCGTCAGGATGTCGCGGGCGCGGGCGCCGACCGCCATGCGCAGGCCGATCTCGCGCGTGCGCTCGGTCACCGACACCAGCATGATGTTCATGATGCCGATGCCGCCGACCAGCAGCGACACCGAGGCCACCGCCGCCAGCAGCAGCGCCATCACGCGCGACGACTCTTCCTGCGCCTGCAGCATCTCGGTCAGGTTGCGCACGGTGAAGGCATCGTCCTGGCCGGCCTGGGTGCGCTGGCGCTGGCGCATCAAGGCGCGGATTTTTTCTTCCGCCTCCTGCATGCTGGCGCCTTCGAGGACCTTCACCTGGATCGTGCCGACCCGCCGCAGCTTGCCCTGCGTGCTGCCGAACAGGCGGTTGCGCGCGGTCGACAGCGGCACCATGATGATGTCGTCCTGATCGCTGCCCATCATGCTCTGCCCCTTGGGCGCGAGCATGCCGATCACGGTGAACGGCACGTTCTTGACGCGGATCGTCTGGTCGATCGGGTCCATGTCGCCGAACAGCTGGGTCGCCACCGTCTGCCCGATCACCACCACCTTGGCCGAGGCGGCCAGCTCGGCGGCGTCGAACATGCGGCCGGCAGCCAGCGGCCAGTCGCGCGCTTCCAGGTAGTCGGGCGTGACGCCCTGGATCGTGCGTCGCCCAGTTGTTGCTGGCGGCGATCAGCTGGCCCGAACTGCGCGACGACGGCGCCGCCACCTGCACCTCCGGCACCTCGTTGGCGATCGCGATCGCATCGTCCTCGGTCAGGTTCAGGTTGGCGCCGGCGCCCAGCCGCACGCCGGACGAGGTGGTCGAACCGGGAATGATGATCATCGAATTCGAACCGAGGCTCTTGATCTGGTCCTGGATGCGCGCCTGGGCGCCGCCGCCGACCGCGATCATGGTGATCACCGCCGCCACGCCGATGATGATGCCGAGCATGGTCAGCATCGAGCGCAGCAGGTTCACGCGCAGCGCGTTCAAGGCGATGCGCAGGGTCGCCAACAGGTTCATGCGACCGCTCCTGCCTGCTCCATCTCGGCCAGCTGCGCCTGCGCATCGCGCGCGCCGTTGGCGTGATCGGCGAGCACGTGGCCGTCGCGGAAGCTGATGATGCGCGAGGCGAAGCTGGCGATCTCGGGCTCGTGCGTGACGACCACGATGGTCATGCCCTGCCGGTTCAGCTTTTGCAGCAGCGCCATGATCTCGATGCTGGTGCGCGAATCGAGCGCGCCGGTCGGCTCGTCGGCCAGGATCAGCGAGGGATTGTTGACCAGCGCGCGCGCGATCGCCACGCGCTGCTGCTGGCCGCCGGACAGTTGCGCCGGATGGTGGTCGAGCCGCGCTTCCAGCCCCACTTCGGTCAGGCGCGCCAGTGCGCGCGCGCGGCGCTCGGCGGCCGGCAGCGCCGAATACAGCAGGGGCAGCTCGACGTTGTCCAGCGCGGTGGTGCGCGGCAGCAGGTTGAACTGCTGGAACACGAAGCCGATGCGCTGGTTGCGGATCGCCGCCAGCCGGTCGCCCGACAGCGCCGAGACGTCCTCGCCGGCCAGCCGGTAGCTACCGGAGGTCGGCGAATCGAGGCAGCCGAGCATGTTCATGAAGGTCGACTTGCCGGAGCCGGAGGCGCCCATGATGGCGACGAACTCGCCTTCGGCGATCGCGATCGAGACGCTGCGCAAGGCGAATACGCGGTTGCTCCCCATCACGTATTCCTTGACCAGATCGCGGGTTTCGATCAGAAGCGCCATACCGTTCCCGCCGGCCGGATTGCCGTTGCGGTCCATCAGAACATGCGCGGGCCGCCGCGCGGCGCATTGCCGGGACGGGCCGCACTGCCCGGCGCCGGCGCCAGACCGGTGACGATTTCCATGCCCTCCTGCACGTCGGACGCGATCAATTCCGTCATGCTGCCATCGGTCAATCCGAGGCGGACGTTCAGCTCGCGCGGCTGGCCATCGGCATCGAGCGCATAGATGCGGCCGCTGGTGGTGCCGCGGCCACGGCCGGCGGCACTGATGGCCTCGTATTTCTGGCGCTGCTCGGGGGAGAGGATTTCGACGATGCGCGCTTGCATGTCGGCACGATTGCGTTCCTGTATTTTTTGCCGTTCGGCCGCCTCCATCCCGCGCGTCGCCGCCATTTTTTCGCGCAGGACGGAAAAAATGGCATCCAGCTTGGCCTTCTGCTCCTCGCTCAATTGCAGCTCGCCCTCGAGCCGCTGGCGCAATTGCGCCAATTGCGAGCCCGGCCCCTGCGCATGGCCGGTTTCGGCCGCCGCCGCTACCGACACCGGCGAGCGCTGCGCCGGACCGCCGGCGCCGGGCGGCCGGAAGCGCAGCGCCGCGTTCGGCACCTTCAGCACTTCCTTGCGGCTGTCGGTGGCGATGCGCACATTGGCGGTCATGCCGGGCAACAGCTCCTTCCGCGGGTTGTAGGCGCCGACTTCGACCATATAGGTAATCACGTTGGAGACGTTCTGCGCCGCCTTGCGGATTTGCCGCACCTCGCCCTCGAAGGTACGGCCGGGAAAGGCATCGACGGTGAAGGTCGCCTTCTGGCCCTGGCGGATGCGGCCGATTTCGGATTCGTCGATCGCGGTATCGACTCGCATATCGGCCAGGTCGCCGGCGATGATGAACAGTTCGGGCGCCTGCAGGCTGGCGGCCACGGTCTGGCCGGCGTCGACGCTGCGCTTGATGACGACGCCATCCACCGGCGCCTTGATCGCGGTGCGTCCCAGGTCGACATTGGCCTGCGCCAGCACCGCGCCGCGCTGGCGCACCACCGCCTCGCTGTTGCGCAAATTGGCTTCGCCCACGCCCACCTGGGCGCGCGCCGTCGCCACCTGCGCCGCGGCGGCGTTATAGACGGCGCGCGCCTTGTCGCGCTCGGCGGCCGAAATGAAGCCTTTTTCCAATAGTTGCTGTTTGCGCTCGAAATCGTTCTTGGCGTCCAGCGCCGTGATTTCGTTGCGCGACACTTCGGAGCGCTGGGCGGCGATGTTGGCCTGCTGGGTCAGGACCTGGGCGCGCGCGGCGTCCAGATCGGCCTGGGCCTGGCGCACCTTGTATTCGAAGGTTTCCGGATCGATGCGGGCGATCAGCTGGCCCTGCTTCACCTCGCTGTTGAAGTCGACCAGGATTTCCTTCAACTGGCCGGACACCTGCGAACCGACCTGCACCGAGACCACCGGATTGAGCGTGCCCGAGGCCGCCACGCTGGCGGTGATCGCTCCCTTTTCGATTTTCGCGGTCTTGAATTGGGGCGCGGCATTCTTTTCCGACCAATATTTGTAGGTAGCGCCGCCGCCAGCGAGCACCAGGATCGCCGCCAGCCAGATCTGCCATTTTTTCAACCAACGCATAAACGACGCACCCTCAACCGGACCCGGAATTTCCGATTCTACCGGCAATGGGCGCCCGCTCTTCCAGGCTTTGTAACTACTTGTGTCTATTGATTAATTTTTCCCGGATGCCAAACCTCTGCAATTCCCGGCCCGCGCCCGACGCAAGGGCGTGCCGGCGACCGGTGGCGAATGCTTTTCTGTTCGGGTGGAGTATTTGCCATGCGAAGCGGGACGGCGCCGCCAGCGCCCCCGCTCGCCTCAATGGTCGTCGTGCAGATAACTCGGACGGCGCGGCAGGCGCAAGGCCACCAGGAAGGCCACCACCATCATCACCGTGACATACCAGGGAAAGACCGTTTCATGGCCGAGCGACTTCAAGCCCAGCGCCACGTACTCGGCCGAACCACCGAAGATCGCATTGGCGATCGCATAGGCCAGGCCGACGCCCAGGGCGCGCACTTCGGGCGGGAACATTTCCGATTTCACGATGCCGCTGATCGAGGTGTAGAAACTGACGATCGCCAGCGCCAGGATGATCAGGGCGAAGGCGAGGAAAGGATTGCTTACATGATGCAGCGCGGACATGATCGGCACGGTCGCCAGCGCGCCCAGAGCGCCGAACAGCAGCATGTTGTTGCGCCGGCCGATGCGGTCCGACAAGGCGCCGAATAGCGGCTGGATGCACATGTAGACGAACAGGGCAAAGGTCATGACCCCGCTCGCGGTCTTGATCGGCATGCCGGCCGAATTGACCAGGTATTTCTGCATGTAGGTGGTGAAAGTGTAGAAAATCAGCGATCCGCCGGCCGTGTAGCCGAGCACCGTGAAGAACGCCGCCTTGTGGTCGCGGAACACGCCGGCGATCGTGCCCGCGCCCTTGGCGGCGCGGCTTTCGTCGCTGGCGGTTTCCGTCAGCGTGCGGCGCAGGTAGAACGCCACCACCGCGGTGATGGCGCCGATTACGAACGGAATGCGCCAGCCCCAGGCCTTGAGTTCGTCGGTGCTCAAGAATTGCTCCAGCACCACCACCACCAGCACGGCCAGCAATTGGCCGCCGATCAAGGTTACGTACTGGAACGAGGAAAAGAAGCCGCGCTGGCCGCGCAGCGCCACCTCGCTCATGTAGGTCGCGGTGGTGCCGTATTCGCCGCCGACCGACAGGCCCTGCAGCAGGCGCGCGATCAGCAGCAGGAACGGCGCCCAGGCGCCGATGCTGGCGTAGGTCGGCAGACAGGCGACCAGCAGCGAACCGGCGCACATCATGGCGACCGAGATGACCATGGAAATCTTGCGCCCCTTGCGGTCGGCGATGCGGCCGAACAGCCAGCCGCCGATCGGCCGCATCAGGAAGCCGGCGGCGAACACGCCGGCGGTGTTCAGCAGCTGGGCGGTCGGATCGGACTTGGGGAAGAACGCCGGCGCGAAATACAGCGCGGAAAATGCGTACACATAGAAGTCGAACCACTCGACCAGGTTGCCCGACGAAGCGGCGACGATCGAGAAAATCCGGTGCCGCTTTTCGCTCGCCGTATAGTGCAAGACCGGGGCGGATTCGCTAGCGGAAGAGACTGTGTTCATGATGTGCCTGCGGGCATTTCACGGATTCTTAAAATTCTACGCCGGCTATATGCATCGTGCTGCGTGCCGCACAAAACATGTCTTGGGGAAGCATGGACGGCGCCGTAGGGACAGCGGTTTGCCATCGCAAGCGCGGCCGCCAAATCCGGCCGCTGCGTGGCAGGGCATCGGTCATTGCGCCAATTGGAAAATAACGGAGCTCATGGCCGCGAACGCTCCCGTTGCCACGGCCCGGATCGCGCCCCTCGAGCAGCCGCGACAGCCGTCTTGACTGCATCGGCAATGCCGCGTACATTGCTGACTCGCCAGTAAGTTACTATCCTGACCCCTCCCCTCATGCCGTGCTTATTCAAGAACAAGCCACGCTGGGCGCGCCGCAAGGAAGCGCGCCCGCAAGAGCTGCTGGCCGCCGCGCTCGACCATTTCGTCGAACACGGCTATGCGGCCACCCGGCTCGAGGATGTCGCCCGCCAGGCGGGGGTTTCGAAAGGCACGCTGTACCTGTATTTCACCAGCAAGGAAGAGCTGTTCAAGGCCGTGGTGCGGGAAAACATCCTGCCGGTCCTGGGCGAAGCGGAACAGACGATCGACGGCTATGTGGGTGACAGCAGCTCCCTGTTCCGGGAAATCATGCTCGGCTGGTGGGAGCGCATCGGCGATACGCCGCTGGCCGGCATCAGCAAGCTGATGATTGCCGAATCCGGCAATTTCCCGGCGCTGGCGCAGTTCTATCACGAAGAAGTGATCACGCCCGGCACCGCGATCTTCGTGCGGATGCTGGAACGCGGCATGGCGCGTGGCGAAATCCGCCCGCTCGATCCGCGCATGGTGGCCAATGTCGTGGTGGCGCCGATGCTGATGCTGATGCTGTCGAAGCATTCCTTCAATACCTGCCGCACCGTGGCCGTCGCGCCGCTGGATTATCTGAATAGCTTTATCGATTTATGTCTGCACGGCCTGCTGGAAGACGGCAAGCCGCTCTCCAAAACCACAAAAACATAATAGGTTTTTCATGCTGAAACGCCGTAGATTCTGGCTGGTGCTGTCCGCAGTGATATTGGTTGCGCTGGCTGTCCTGGCGCTGAAGAGAGGCGCGCGGCCGGCGCCGGCGCAGCCTGCCGCCGCCGGACAGCCGGCGCCGGCACTCGAATTCCTGCCGGGCGACATCGCCGTGGTCGAAGCGCGCGAGCTGCGCCAGACCATGGCGCTGACCGGCTCGCTGCGCGCCGTCAACCAGGTGGCGGTCAAGGCGCGCGTGGCCAGCCAGGTGCGCGAAGTGATGGTGCGCGAGGGCGAAGCCGTCAGCGCCGGCCAGGTGCTCATCAGCATGGACACCAGCGAATACCAGGCGCGCGTCGACCAGGCGCGCGGCGCGCTGGAAGCGGCGCGCGGCCAGCTCGATATCGCCACCCAGACGCGCGACAACAACCAGGCGCTGCTGGCCAAGGGCTTCATTTCCAAGAACGCCTACAGCACCGCCGCCAGCCAGTACGAGATCGCGCGCGCCAATCTCGATTCGGCGCGCGGCGCGCTGGACGCGGCGCACAAGTCGCTGGGCGACACGGTGATCCGGGCGCCGATCTCGGGCCTGGTCAGCAGCCGCACGGTGCAGCCTGGCGAAAAGGTGTCGCCCGACAACCGCTTGCTCGATATCGTCGACCTGCGCCAGCTGGAACTGGAAGCCGCGGTGCCCGCCGCCGAAATCATGCGCGTGGCGCTCGGCCAGAAAGTCGAGGTCGGCATCGAAGGCCTGGCCGAGCCGGTGCCCGGCACGGTGGTGCGCATCAATCCGGCGACCCAATCCGGCTCGCGCTCGATCATGACCTATATCCGCATCGACAACCCGAGCGGCGCGCTGCGCGCCGGCATGTTCGCCGAAGCGCAATTGACGCTGGCCAACAAAGCCGGCGTGCTGACCGTGCCGCAATCGGCGCTGCAGAGCAGCGGCGGCAACCCTTACGTCTATGCGATCGAAAACGGCACGCTGACGCAGAAACCGGTCACGCTCGGCATGCGCGGGCGCGACCAGGCCGGCGTGGCGGTCGAAGTCACGGCCGGCCTGGAAGCGGGGACGCGGATCGTCAAGGCCAACCTCGGCAGCCTGCCGCTCGGCACGCCGGTGCGGCTGCAGCAGGCGACAGGCGCCGCCGTGCCGGTGACCGCCGCCAGCGACAGCACGGGGGCGCAATAATGGCGCGCCGCATAGACTCCGCGGTCGAAATCGCCGCCAGCCCAGCCACCGTTTGGCGGATACTGACCGATTTTTCCGCCTATCCGGAATGGAATCCCTTCATTCGCGCCATTCAGGGAGAAGCGCGGCTGGGCGCTCGCCTGTCGGTCTCGATCCAGCCGCCGGGCGGCCGCGCCATGCAATTTCAGCCGCAGGTGCAGGAAGCGCAGCCGCAGCGCGTATTCAGCTGGCTCGGCCGGCTGCTGCTGCCCGGCCTGTTCGACGGCCGCCATGAATTCCGGCTGGAAGCCAACGCCGGCGGCACGCGCCTGCTGCACGGGGAAAGCTTCTCCGGCGTGCTGGTGCCCTTGGCCTGGAACAGCATGCAGCAGCCGACGCGCGCCGGCTTCGAAGCCATGAACCGGGCGCTGAAGGCGCGCGCCGAAGCGCCTGCGAGCGAGGGCTGAGCCATGTGGTTTACCCGTATTAGTATCGGCAATCCCGTGCTCGCCACCATGATGATGCTGGCGTTCGTGGTGCTCGGCCTGTTTTCGTACCAGCGCTTGCAGGTCGACCAGTTTCCCGACGTCACGTTTCCGGTGGTGGTGGTGCAGACCGACTATCCGGGAGCATCGCCGGAATCGGTGGAATCCGACGTCACCCGCAAGATCGAGGAAGCGGTCAATACCGTCAACGGCATCAACGCCCTGACCTCGCGCTCGTATGAAGGCTCGTCGGTGGTCATCATCGAATTCGTGCTGACCGTCAATCCGGCGCAGGCGGCGCAGGACGTGCGGGAAAAGGTGGCGCTGGTGCGCGCCGGCTTCCGCAAGGAGGTCAAGGAGCCGCGCATCATGCGCTACGACCCGGCCGATCAGCCGATCTTTTCGGTATCGGTGACCAACGATCCGGCCGCCGGCCAGCAGCGCAGCATGCGCGAGCTGACCACGATCGCCGACCAGGTGGTCAAGAAGCGGCTGGAAAACGTGCGCGGGGTCGGCTCGGTCGCCCTGGTCGGCGGCGTCAAGCGCCAAATCGACATCTACGTCAACCCGATCGCCATGGAAGCGCTCGGCATCGGCATCGACCAGATCCTCGCCGCCGTGCGCAATGAAAACCAGGAATTGCCGACCGGCGCCATCCGCTCGCTGGCCGACGAAAAGATCGTCCAGGTGCAGGGCCGCATCCGCAATCCGCAGGATTTCGCCAACATCATCGTCGCCCGCCGCGGCGGCCAGCCGGTCACCCTGACGCAGGTCGCGACCGTGGTCGACGGCCAGGAAGAGCAGGAAAGCCTGGCGCTGTACAACGGCCAGCGCACGCTGGCGCTGAACATCCTGAAAGCGCAGGGCCAGAACACGATCGACGTGGTGGACGGCCTGAACGCGGCGCTGAAGGAACTGGAACCGCGCATGAAGACGCTGTATCCGGGCGTGAAGACCGAGGTCATCAAGGACGGCTCGCGCCAGATCCGGGTCGGCGTCAAGAACGTGCGCAGCACCCTGCTGGAGGGCGCGGCGCTGACGATCCTGATCGTGTTCCTGTTCCTGAACTCCTGGCGCTCGACGGTGATCACCGGCCTGACGCTGCCGGTGGCGCTGATCGGCACCTTCCTGTTCATGAACATGTTCGGCTTCACCATCAACATGATCACGCTGATGGCGCTGTCGCTGTGCGTCGGCCTGTTGATCGACGACGCCATCGTGGTGCGCGAGAACATCGTGCGCCATGCCGGCATGACGGTCGGCGGCAAATTCAAGGATCACAAGACGGCGGCGCTGGAAGGCACGGCCGAGATCGGGCTGGCGGTGCTGGCCACCACGCTGTCGATCGTGGCGGTGTTCCTGCCGGTCGGCTTCATGGGCGGCATCATCGGCCGCTTCTTCCACCAGTTCGGCATCACGGTGGCGGCGGCGGTGCTGATTTCGATGTTCGTATCGTTCACCCTGGACCCGATGCTGTCCGCGGTCTGGCACGATCCGGCGGCGCACGGCCACGGCGGCGAACGGCGCGGCTGGTATGCGCGCACCATCGGCCGCGTGCTGGAACAGTTCGAGCGGCTGGTGCAGTGGCTGTCGGACGGCTACCAGCATCTGCTCAAATGGTCGCTCAAGCACCGCGTGCTGACGGTGGTGATCGCCATCGCCACCTTCGTCGCCGGGCTGGCGATCCCGGCGGCCGGCCTGATCGGCACCGAATTCGTGCCGCAGGCGGACTATTCCGAAACCGGCGTCACGTTCTACACCCCGGTCGGCTCCTCGCTCGAATTCACCGAATCGAAGACGCACCAGGTGGAAGCGGTGCTGCGCGAATTCCCGGAAGTGCTGGATACCTACAGCACCGTGAATACCGGCACCTCCCAGGGCAAGAGCTACGCCAGCGTCTTCATCCGCCTGATCCCGCGCGCGCAGCGCAGCCGCAGCACGGTCCAGATGGCGCCGCTGCTGCGCGCGCGGCTGGCGCAGGTCGCCGGCATCACGGTCACCCATATCGGCACGCTGGATGGCGTCGGCGGCGACAACAAGCAGTTGCGGCTGTCGCTGCTCGGCACCGACCTGAAGCAGCTGGCGGCCTTGTCGGGCGAGGCGCAGCGCAAGATGCGGGCAATCCCGGGCGTGGTCGACCTCGATTCCAACCTGAAGGCGGAAAAGCCGACCATTTCGGTGCAACCCAAGCGCGAACTGGCCGCCGACCTCGGCATCGGCGTGGCGCAGATCGGCGGCGCGCTGCGGCCGCTGCTGGCGGGCGAAGCGGTCAGCAGCTGGCGCGCGCCCGACGACGAAAACTACGACGTCAACGTGCGGCTGGCACCGGACGACCGCAACGCCACCGAAGACCTGTCGCGCCTGATGCTGGCTTCCAGCCAGACCAATGCCGACGGCTCGCCGAAGATGGTGCCGCTGCGCCAGGTGGCCAACATCGTGCCGTCCACCGGCGCCAACCAGATCAACCGGCGCGACCTGAACCGCGAAGTCGAATTGTCGGCCAACGTGGTCGGCCGCTCGGCCGGGCAGGTCAACGCCGACGTCAAGCAGGCGCTCGACAGCATCCACTGGCCGCCCGGCTACCGCTACCAGATCGGCGGCGCCTCCAAGAACATGCAGGAGTCGTTCGGCTATGCGCTGTCGGCGCTGGCGCTGGCGATCATCTTCATCTACATGATCCTGGCTTCGCAGTTCGGCAGCTTCCTGCAGCCGCTGGCGATCATGTCCTCGCTGCCGCTGACGCTGATCGGCGTGTTCCTGGCGCTGATGCTGTTCCGCTCGACCCTGAACATGTTCTCGATCATCGGCTTCATCATGCTGATGGGGCTGGTCACCAAGAATGCGATCCTGCTGGTCGATTTCGCCAACCAGGCGCGCCGCGCCGGCATGGAACGCGGCGCCGCGCTGCTGGAGGCGGCACATGTGCGGCTGCGTCCGATCCTGATGACCACCCTGGCGATGGTGTTCGGCATGGTGCCGCTCGCCTTCGGCATGGCGGAAGGCTCGGAGCAGCGCGCGCCGATGGGCCAGGCGGTGATCGGCGGCATCATCACTTCCTCGCTGCTGACGCTGGTGGTGGTGCCGGTGATCTACACCTATCTGGACGACCTGGCGGCCTGGGCCCAAGGTCGCAAACGGCCGGCCAGCGCTCCGCTGGAGCCGACCGGCCGCGCCACCCCCCTTTGATAGAATGACGATTTTTCCTTTGCAACGACCGAAATGAATATCGAACAAGCCCGCTTCAACATGATCGAACAGCAGATCCGTCCGTGGGACGTGCTGAACCAGGATGTGCTCGACCTGCTGCAGCTGGTGCGGCGCGAAGAATTCGTGCCGGCCGCGTACCAGAGCCTGGCGTTTGCCGACTGCGAGATTCCGCTGCCGTGCGGCGCCAACATGCTGATGCCGAAATTCGAGGCGCGCATCCTGCAGGAAGCGGCGCTCGAAGAAGCACGAAACCGTGCTCGAAATCGGCGCCGGATCGGGCTACATGGCGGCACTGCTGGCCTACATGGGGCGGCACGTGACGACGGTGGAGATCGAGCCCGAGCTCAAGGCGCTGGCCGAGAAAAACCTGGCCGCCTACGGCATTTCCAACGTCGAGGTCGCGCTCGGCAACGGCGCGCGCGGCTGGCCAGCGGCCGGCGATGCCAGCTACGACGTGATCGTGATCTCCGGTTCGCTGCCGGTGCTGCCGGAGCGCTTCCTGCAGCAGCTGAAGGTGGGCGGCCGCCTGCTGGCCGTACTGGGCCAGGTGCCGGCCATGAGCGCGCAGCTGATCACGCGCGATACCGAAACCGCCTACAGCACGCTGACGCTGTTTGAAACCGACATCAAGCCCTTGCGCGAGGCGCCGGTGCCGTCGCCCTTCAAGTTCTGAGGACTCCCATGCAGCAGATCAGTGCCGTACAGCTGGCCGAGTGGCTCGCCGATGCGTCGCGCCCGGCGCCGCTGCTGCTCGACGTGCGCGCAGCCCTGGGAATTCGAAACCTGCCATATCGAGGGCGCGCGCCTGCTGCCGATGAACACCGTGCCGCAGCAGCTGGCGCAACTGGACCCGGCAGCGCCGACCGTCTGCATCTGCCACCACGGCGCGCGCAGCCTGCAGGTCGCCGCTTTCCTGGAGCACCACGGCTTTACCGCGGTCAGCAACCTGACCGGCGGCATACACGCCTGGGCGCAGCAGGTCGACCCCGGCATGGCCACCTATTGATTTTCCTGTTCGAACGATTTCGGAGACCCGTATGCGCAACCGCTTCATCGCCCCGCTGATCACTGGCGCCCTGCTCGTCTGGAACGCGCAAGCGGCCGACCTGCTGCAGGTCTACCGCCAGGCGCTGGCCAACGACGCGGTCTATGCCAGCGCACGCTCGGCGCAGGTGGCGGGACAGGAAAAAGTGGCGCAGGGGCGCGCCGGCCTGCTGCCCGGCATCGCGCTCAGCGGCAGCTACAGCCGCATCAACCAGGACATGCCGCAGGGCACGCCGGACTATTCGAGCAACAGCTACCGGCTGGCGCTGGCGCAGCCGCTGTTCACTCTGGGCAGCTGGGAAACCTATCAGCAAAGCAAGCTGGCGGTGGCGCTGGCCGATACCCAGTTCGCGCAGGCGCAGCAAGACCTGATCGTGCGCGTTTCGCAGGCCTATTTCGACGTCCTGACGGCGCAGGATGCGCTGATCTTCATCCGCCAGCAACAGGCGTTCATCAGCGAACAGCTGGCCTCGGCCAAGCGCAATTTCGAGGTCGGCACGGCGACCATCACCGACACCAACGAAGCGCAGGCGCGTGCCGACCTGGCGGTGGCCCAGGAAATCGCCGCCCTGAACGACCTCGAAGCCAAGCGCGCCGCGCTGCAGCAGATCGTCGGCGAGGCGCCGGCCGAACTGGCGCCGTTGCGGCCCGGCGTCAAGCTCACCGCGCCGGAGCCGGCGCGCATCGACCTCTGGGTCAGCAGCGCCGAAAACCAGAACTATGAAGTGCTGCGCCAGCAGCTCACGCTGGAAATCGCCAAGCGCGAAATCAAGCGCAGCCGCGCCGGCCACTATCCGACCGTGGACCTGGTCGCCAGCCGCAGCCACAGCAACAGCGGCCTGGCCAACAGTGCCCTGGTCGCCAGCGGCGGCTCGTCGAATTCGAACTCGATCGGCGTGCAATGGACGATCCCGCTGTTTTCCGGCTTCGCCGTGGACAGCAAGGTGCGCGAGGCGATCGCGCTGGAAGACAAGGCGCGCAGCGACCTGCTGTTTACCCGGCGCACTTCGGCGCAGGCGGCGCGCCAATCGTTTTTCGGCGTCAACAATGGGCTGGCGCAGGTGAAGGCGCTGGAAGCGGCGGAAATCTCCAGCCAGTCGGCGCTGGATTCGAACAAGCTCGGCTACCAGGTCGGCGTGCGCATCAACATCGACGTGCTGAACGCGCAGCAGCAACTGTATTCGACCCGGCGCGATCTGGCGAAGGCGCGCTACGACACCCTGATGAACGCCTTGCGCCTGAAAGCCGCGACCGGCTCCTTGCGCGAAGAGGATTTGGCACAGGTGAACCTGCTGCTGGCGCCCGCCGAATATTAAGCCGAGCGGCCCCGGCGCTTGGGGCATGGGGCGCCACAGCAAAGTCGATGGCGAAGGGATAGCGCGCCCGAAGGCAGCAGCCCGTGCCGCCTGACAGTCTTCGAACATAGGGAGTATATAGAAAAAAGGCAGATTTCCGGGTAAGAAGGCGGCCGTTTAAAAAAATACTCCCACACAAAGAAACAAGGCCGGAATCCGGCCGGCGGCATCCCGCTTGCGCGGAAACCATTTCATTCAACAGTATTGGCTCGCAAACATTATCTTTTGGAAATATTTTTACGCCTGTTTTTCCATTCCCGCGTTATCCTTGCGCTTTTCGTTTTTTCGCGGCGGCGTCCGTCGCTGCCGGCATCCATCTCTCCCTCCTCGTACGAGATATCCATGAGCTCAGTCCACCGCTATCGCCCCGCCCGCGTCGCCCCGCAACTTGGCCTCACTCTGTTGATCCTGTTCACCGCCGCCGGCTGCGGCGACAAGTCGGCCAGCGCGCAGGCGCCCGGCGCCATGCCGCCGCCGGAAGTCGCCGTCGTCACGGTGGAACCGCAGCGGCTGGCGCTGACCAGCGAACTGCCGGGCCGTCTGGAAGCAAGCCGGATCGCGCAGGTGCGAGCGCGTGCCGCCGGCATCGTGCAAAAGCGCGTGTTCCGCGAGGGCAGCGACGTCAAGGCCGGCGACGTGCTGTTCCGGATCGATCCGGCGCCGTTCCAGGCCGTGTACGCCAGCACCGAGGCCAACGTCGCCAAGGCGGAAGCGAATCTGGCGCAAGCCAACCTGAAAGTGCAGCGCTACAAGCCGCTGGTGGAACAGAACGCGGTCAGCAAGCAGGAATACGACGACGCCCTGACGGCGCAGAAGCAGGCCGCGGCCGAACTGGCGTCCAGCCAGGCCGCACGCCAGACCGCCGGCCTGAACCTGGGCTACGCCACCGTCACGGCGCCGATTGCAGGCCGCGTCGGCCGCGCCCAGGTGACCGAAGGCGCGCTGGTCGGCCAGGGCGAAGCCACGCCCTTGGCGACGATCCAGCAAATCGATCCGATCTACGTCAACCTGACCCAGTCCAGCATCGAGGTGCTGCAGCTGCGGCGCGCGCTGGCGGCCGGCAAGCTGAGCAGCGCCGACCACGGGCAGGCCAAGGTGACGCTGGTCACCGAGGACGGCCAGGTGTATCGGCCACGCCGGCAAGCTGCTGTTTTCCGACCTGACGGTGGATGAAAGCTCGGGCGCCATCACCCTGCGCGCCGAATTCCCCAATCCCGACCGTTTCCTGCTGCCCGGCATGTATGTGCGCGCGCGCCTGGAGCAGGCGGTCAACGAGCAGGCGCTCACGGTGCCGCAGCAGGCCATCATCCGCAACAGCGACAGCGCCTCGGTCATGGTGGTCGGCAGCGACGGCAAGGTTGCCGCGCGCACGGTCAAGGCCGACGCCAACCAGGGCAATTCGGCGGTGGTCAGCGAAGGCCTGAAGGCCGGCGAGCAGGTCATCGTCGAGGGTCTGCAAAAAGCCCAGCCCGGCGCCGTGGTCAAGGCGGTTGCCTGGAAAGGCGCGGTCGGCCAGCCGGCAACGGCCGCGGATAAGAAACCGAACGCGCAGAGCGCACAATAAGAGGCCCGCCGATGGGAAAATTCTTCATCGACCGACCGGTCTTTGCCTGGGTGATCGCACTGTTCATCATCCTGGCCGGCGCGCTGTCCGATCACCAAGCTGCCGGTGTCGCAGTACCCAAGCATCGCGCCGCCGACCATCGTCGTCACCGCCACCTACCCCGGCGCCACCGCGCAGACGCTGGACGACAGCGTCACCAGCCTGATCGAGCAGGAAATGAACGGCGCCGACGGCCTGCACTACGTCGAGTCGCAAAGCCAGGCCAACGGCCAGGCGCAGATCACGCTGACCTTTTCCACCGACACCAACCCCGACCTGGCGGCGGTGGACGTGCAGAACCGCCTGAAGCGGGTCGAATCGCGGCTGCCGCAGGCGGTCACGCAGCAGGGCGTGCAGGTCAACAAGGCGCGCAGCAACTTCCTGCTGTTCATCACGCTGTCGTCGGAGGATGACAAGCTCGATCCGATCGCGCTCGGCGACTACCTGTCGCGCAACGTGCTCAACGAGATCAAGCGCGTGCCCGGCGTCGGCCAGGCGCAGCTGTTCGGCAGCGAACGGGCGATGCGCATCTGGATCGACCCGGCCAAGCTGGTCGGCTACCGGCTGACGCCGGCCGACGTCAGCAACGCGATCCGCGCCCAGAACGCGCAGGTGGCGTCCGGCACGCTGGGCGAGCTGCCGAGCGCGCGCAGCCAGCAGATTGCCGCCACCGTGGTGGTCAACGGCCAGCTGGCGACGCCGGAGCAGTTCGGCGCCATCGTGCTGCGCGCCAACCCGGACGGCTCGGTGGTGCGGCTGGCCGACGTCGCCCGCATCGAGCTCGGCGGCCAGGCCTACGCCACTTCGGCGCGCATCGACGGCAAGCCGATCTCGGCGATCGGCGTGCAGCTGTCGCCGACCGCCAACGCGCTCGGCACCGCCACCGCGGTCAAGGACAAGATGGAGGAACTGTCGAAGTACTTCCCGCCCAACGTCAAGTTCACGATCCCGTACGACACCTCGACGTTCGTCAAGATTTCGATCCAGGAAGTGGTCAAGACGCTGCTGGAAGCGATCGTGCTGGTGTTCCTGGTGATCTTCCTGTTCCTGCAGAACATCCGCTACACGCTGATCCCGACCATGGTGGTGCCGGTGGCGCTGATGGGCACCTTCGCCACCATGTACGCGTTCGGCTTCTCGATCAACGTGCTGACCATGTTCGGCCTGGTGCTGGCGATCGGCATCCTGGTCGACGACGCCATCGTGGTGGTCGAGAACGTCGAACGCATCATGAGCGAGGAAGGACTGTCGCCGCGCGAGGCGACCAAGAAGGCGATGGGCCAGATCACCGGCGCGCTGGTCGGCATCACGCTGGTGCTGGTGTCGGTGTTCATCCCGATGGCGTTCTTCGGCGGCGCGGTGGGTGCCATCTACCGCCAGTTCACGCTGTCGATGGTGGCCTCGATCCTGTTCTCGGTGCTGATGGCGTTTTCGCTGACGCCGGCGCTGGCGGCCACCATCCTGAAGCCGATCAGGCAGGGCGAGCACCACGAGAAGAAGGGCTTCTACGGCTGGTTCAACCGCAGGTTTGCCAGCACCTCGGCCGGCTACCAGAGCTTCGTCGCGCGCCTGCTGCACAAGACCGGCCGCACCATGCTGGTGTACGGGCTGGTGCTGGTGGTGGTCGGCGTGCTGTACGCGCGGCTGCCGTCGTCCTTCCTGCCGACCGAGGACCAGGGCTACATCATCACCAACATCCAGCTGGCGCCGGGCGCCAGCCAGAGCCGCACGCTGGAAGTGGTGAAGCAGGTCGAGGACTATTTCCTGAAGCAGCCCGGGGTCGAGCACATCGTCGCCGTGACCGGCTTCTCGTTTTCCGGCAACGGCCAGAACGCGGCGCTGGCCTTCGTTCCGCTGAAGAACTGGGATCAGCGCGGCAAGGATGATTCGGCCGATGCCATCGCCGCCCGCGCCTTCGGCGCGCTGTCGTCGATCACGCGACGCGATCGTATTTCCGCTGAACCCGCCGCCGATCCGCGAGCTGGGCAACTCGACCGGCTTCACCTTCCGCCTGCAGGATCGCGGCGGCCGCGGCCACGACGCGCTGATCGCGGCGCGCAACCAGCTGCTGGGACTGGCGTCGCAGAGCAAGGTACTGGCCGGAGTGCGGCCGGAAGGCCTGGAAGACGCGCCGCAGCTGCAGCTGGAAATCGACCGCGACAAGGCCAGCGCGCTCGGCGTCGCCTTCGCCGACATCAACAGCGCGCTCTCGACCGCGCTCGGCTCGTCCTACGTCAACGACTTCCCGAACCAGGGCCGGCAGCAGCGCGTGGTCGTGCAGGCCGACGCCCCCAACCGGCTGCAGCCGGACGACCTGGGCCGGCTGTACGTGCGCAACGCGCGCGGCACGATGGTGCCGTTCTCGACCTTCTCCAGCTACCGCTGGACCCAGGGCCCGGTGCAGCTGATCCGCTACAACGGCTATCCGGCGATCCGGATCTCCGGCAACGCCGCGCCCGGCTACAGCACCGGCGACGCGATGGCCGAGATGGAAGCGCTGGCGGCCAAGCTGCCGGCCGGCTTCGGCTTCGAGTGGACCGGCCAGTCGTTGGAGGAAAAGAGTTCGGGCGCGCAGGCGCCGGCGCTGTACGCGCTGTCGCTGATCGCGGTGTTCCTGGTGCTGGCGGCGCTGTATGAAAGCACCTCGATCCCGGTGGCGGTGATGCTGGTGGTGCCGCTCGGCATCCTCGGCTCGCTGCTTGGGCGTGACCTTGCGCGGCATGCCGAACGACGTCTACTTCAAGGTCGGCATGATCGCCGTGATCGGCCTGTCGGCCAAGAACGCGATCCTGATCATCGAATTCGCCAAGGACCTGCAGGCGCAGGGCAAGGGCCTGATCGAAGCCACGCTGGAGGCGATCCACATGCGCTTCCGGCCCATCATCATGACCTCGCTCGCCTTCATCCTCGGCGTGCTGCCGCTGGTGCTGGCCAGCGGCGCCGGCTCGGGCGCCCAGCGCGCGATCGGCACCGGCGTCATGAGCGGGATGATCACCGCCACCGTGCTGGCGGTGTTCTTCGTGCCGGTGTTCTTCGTCGTAGTGCGTTCCATCTTCAAGGGCAGCGAACGGCAGCGCAAGATGTACGCGTCCCATATCCAGCCAAGCCCGGAGGAACAGAATGTCTAGATTTGCACTTCACAAGCTGGGCCTCGCGCTGCTGGCGGCCGGCGTATTGAGCGGCTGTTCGCTGGCGCCGCAATTCGTGCGCCCGCAGGCGCCGGTGGCTGCCGCCTATCCGGCGGCGTCGACGGTGGCCGCCAATCCGTCCATCGCCGACGCCAGCGCGCTCGGCTGGCGCCAGTTCTTCCCCGACCAGCGCCTGCAGGGTCTGATCGTCACCGCGCTGGAGAACAACCGCGACCTGAGGAGCGCCGCGCTGCGCATCCAGGAAGCGCGCGCGCTGTACAACATCCAGTCGGCCGATCTGCTGCCGACCGTGTATGCCGGCGCCTCCGCCGCGCGTACCCGCACGGCGGCGGCGCTGTCGCCGACCGGCAACAGCCTGATTGGCGACAGCTATCAGGTCGGCCTCAATCTGGCCGCGTTCGAACTGGACTTTTTCGGCCGCGTGCGCAGCCTGAATGACGCCGCGCTGGCGCAATACCTGGCGACCGAGGAGGCGCAGCGCAGCGCGCAGATCAGCCTGGTGGCGGCAGTGGCGCAAGCCTATCTGGCCGAGCGCGCCTTCGCCGAACAGGAGACGCTGGCGCAAAAAACCCTGGAAGGCCGGCGTGCCGCCTACGAACTGGCGCAAAAGCGCTTCGAGGTCGGCGCCTCCTCGGCGCTCGATCTGCGCCTGTCCGAGACCCTGGTGCAATCGGCGCGCGTGTCTTACGCGACGCTGGCGCGCCAGCGCGCACAGGCCGAAAACGCCTTGAGCCTGCTGATTGGTGCGCCGCTGGCGGCGCTGCCGCCGGCGCCGACGCTGTCCGCCGAGCAGATCGTGACCGACATTCCGCCCGGGCTGCCGTCCGACCTGTTGACGCGCCGGCCCGACATCCGCGCCGCCGAACAACGGCTGCGCGGCGCCAACGCCAACATCGGCGCCGCCCGCGCCGCCTTCTTCCCGCGCATTTCCTTGACCGCGGGACTCGGCAGCGCCAGCAACGACTTGTCCGGGCTGTTCAAGTCCGGCACCCAGACCTGGTCGTTCGCGCCGCAATTGCTGCTGCCGATTTTCGACGCCGGCCGCAACCAGAGCAACCTCGACCTGGCGCAGGTGCGCAAGAACCTCGCCGTCGCCGACTACGAAAAGACGATCCAGACCGCGTTTCGCGAAGTCGCCGACGCCCTGGTCGCGCGCGCCACACTGGACGAGCAGATCGATGCCCAGGCCAAGTTCCTGGATGCGCAGGCCGAACGGCTGAAGCTGTCCGACCTGCGCTACCGCAACGGCGTCGCCAGCTCGCTCGACGTGCTCGACGCCGAGCGCGAACTGTTCAATGCCCAGCAAGCGCTGGTGCAGGCACGCCTGCTGCGGCTGACGAATGCGATCGACCTCTATCGCTCGCTCGGCGGCGGCTTGCTGGAAAATACCGCGGTGGCGGCAAAATAACGATTTCCAATAGAGTATCGTCCATAGAACGCCATTTTTCGCCCAGCATGGCCGATTCAATTAGGGAGTATATGATTGCGGACGGGATTCGTGCGGCGCCTTGCGCAATGTGCCGGCGGCCGGCGCCGCTGAGTTGGCGTCACCCGCTCCGCTTCGGCATTTGACGGCGCTGCCGCCCTCGTCGCCTCCTCACGACGTCCGTGCTTGCGCGCAGCCTAGGCGCTTGCCGCAAGATCCGATAGCGGCGGCGCCCCCTCGCGCAAGTGCGCGATCAACTGCCGCGTATGCACGGGCAGTTCGTCGATGGCGCGCACGCAGATCAGCAATCGGCGCTGCGCCCAGCCCTCGCGCAAGGGACGATGGCGGATGCGGGCGCGGCAGCGCAGCGCGGCGGCCTCGGGAATCACGCTGATGCCGACGTTTTGCTCGACCATGCGGCAGATGTCGTCGAAATCGTGCAAGCGGACACGGTAGCGCAGGCGCTTGCCGATACGGGCGGCGTGGCCGTCCAGGTGCGCGTGCAGCGCGCTGCCGCTGTCGAGGCCGATGAATTCGTAGGGCAGCAGATCGCCCAGGCTGAGCGTTTCCTGCTGCAGCAAGGGATGTTCGGGGGCCGTCACCACCACCAGCCGGTCCTGCCGGAACGGGAAGGTCTGCAAGGCGCCGCTGTCGGTCGAATCGGCCGCGATGCCGACCTCGGCCACGCCTTCGGCCACCGCCTGCACGATGTCGCAGCTCTGGCGCTGCTCCAGCTCGATATCGATATCCGCATGCGCCGCCAGGAAACTCGCCAGCGCTTCTGGCAGGAATTCGGTCACCGCCGCGGTATTGGCCAGCAGCCGGATATGGCCCTTCAAGCCTTGCGCGTACTGGCGCAGTTCGCCGCGCATCCTTTGTTCCTGCTCCAGGATCAGGCGCGCATGGGCCGCCAGCGCGCAGCCGGCGGCCGTGCCGTGTACGCCGCGCGCGGCGCGCACCAGCAGCGGCGTGCCCAGCCGCTCTTCCATGCCGCGGATCCTGGCGCTCGCCGAAGCCAGCGCCAGATGGGCGCGCTGCGCGCCGGCCGTGATGCTGCCGGTTTCGATGACCTGCAGGAACAGGCGTAGATCGACCAGATCGAAACCCAGGCTCATTGCTTCCCTTGATTCAATTCGCTCAATTCGGTTGGCGCTCCGGCGGCGGCAAGCAGTTCAGCCTTCGCCGGACACGAAGACAGGCTGAGTGTATTCCAGATTTTCAAATCGGGCCGGCGCCGCCACACTGGGGTTTATACGACGCGGGGACGGTCCCGCTGTCGGTAATCTTCCCCGAGGCAAGCATGAATTTTGTACTTTCTTCCATCGACATATTCCATTCTGCGCAGTGGCTCGTGGTGGCCGGCGTCTTCCTGCTGGCGGGTTTCGTCAAGGGCACGATCGGCATGGGGCTGCCGACCCTGGGCATGGGCTTGCTCGGGCTGTCGATGCCGCCGGCCCAGGCGGCCGCCCTCTTGCTGGCGCCGTCGCTGCTGACCAACGTCTGGCAGATGCTGGCCGGCGGCCGCCTGCTGCAATTGTGCCGGCGCCTGTGGCGCCTGCTGGCCGGCGTGGTGCTGGGTACCTGGCTGGGCGCGGTCTGGCTGCCGATCGACAACGCGCGCTACGCCACCGTGGTGCTGGGCGCGGCCTTGAGCTGCTATGCGCTGGCCGGCTTGCTGGCGATCCGCTTCTCGGTATCGGCGCCGGCCGAGCGCCGCTGGTCGCTGTGGATGGGCGGCGCCACCGGCCTGGTCACCGCCGCCACCGGCGTGTTCGTGATCCCGGCTGTGCCGTATCTGCAAGCGCTCGACCTGGACAAGGAAGCGCTGATCCAGGCGCTCGGGCTGGCCTTCACGGTGTCGACGCTGGCGCTGGGCGCTAGCCTGGCGCATGGCGGCGTGCTACAGCCGGCGCTGGCGGGCGCCTCGCTGCTGGCCTTGTTGCCGGCGCTGCTAGGCATGCTGGGCGGCCAGTGGTTGCGCGCGAAGCTGGCGCCGGAATTGTTCCGGCGCTGCTTTTTCATCGGCCTGCTGGCGCTCGGCCTCTATCTCGGCGGCCGGGCATTGCTGTGATGCTCCGCTCCTGCCGCGTCGAACGGCAGGCGTCGCGCATCCGTATTTACACGGCGGAGAACAGCGAGATCGTTGCCGCCCTGGAAGCCGAAGAGACGCCACAGGGAATAGAAATCAGCGTGATTTTCGTCAAGCCCGATTGGCGCGGCCAGGGTCTGGCGCGCGGCCTGATCGATGCGCTGCGCACGCATTTTCCGCAGCGGCGCCTGCGCTGCCGGCATGGCCACCGGATCTGGAAGAACGGTTCGGACAATAGAAACGACGCCCCTCTCAAGCGCTGGCGGTCTGATGCCGGCTAGCTGCGAAGGTCCACGAGGATGGCCGTGTTCATCTGGCCTGAATTTGAAAAGAAAGATCGGCAGCGCGGAGAATGAATACAGGTCATGCCGGAAAGGGAAATGGGCGCCGCACTGACGCCCATTTCCCTTTCCGCCGTTCGCCATCGGGACAGAAAGAAACGATCGATTGCTGCCCTTTTTGTCCATAAGCGACGCCGGAAATTCGGGCAGTGCGGCAAGCGGACGTTTTGCTTCCCACTTTCGGCGGGCTACATACCCGATCAGGTCTTTCGAGCCGGCTGGCGCCCCCGGGAGGCAGCCTCAACCCAACAAGGGCGCGAGCAAGGCCATCGTACGCTGCGTCGCGCCCCGGTGCTGGAGCGCAAACGCACGCGCCTTCTCTCCCATCGCGGCAAGCTCAGCATCGGCGCGCAGCAGGCGCGAGGCGTGTTCCAGCAATGCCGCCGCGTCCGCCACGCGCAACGCCGCGCCAGCCGCCACCGCGTCGTCGCTGACCGCGGCGAAATTATAGGTGTGCGGGCCCAGCAATACCGGCCGGCCCAGGGCGCAGGCCTCGATCAGGTTCTGGCCGCCGAACGGCAGCAGGCTGCCGCCGATGTAGGCGAGGTCCGAGGCCGCGTAATACGTGAACATTTCCCCCATCGTGTCGCCCAGCAGCACCCGCACCTCCGGCGCCAGCGCACCCTGCCCCAGGGCGGAGCGGCGCATCATGGAAAAGCCCGCGGCCGCGATCGATTGCGCCACCTGCTCGAAGCGCTGCGGATGGCGCGGCACCAGCAGCAGCAGGGCGTCGCCGAGATCGCGCTGCCGTAGCGCCGCGAGAATCAGCGCTTCCTCGCCATCGCGCGTGCTGGCGCACAGCAGTACCGGCCTGGCGCCGATCTGCCGGCGCAAGGCGGCGCCGAGCTCGAACGCTGTGGACGGTGGCGCGACGTCGAATTTCAGGCTGCCGGTGACTTCCACCTTGCGTGCGCCGAGCTGTGCGATACGCTGGGCGTCGGCCGCGGTTTGCGCGCCGACACAAGAGAGGCTGGCGGCGGCGGCACCGATCAGGCCGCCCAGGCGTTGCCCGCGTGCCAGCGAGCGTGCCGACAGGCGGGCGTTGACCAGCGCCACCGGCACCCGACGGCGCGCGCATTGCGCAATCAGGTTCGGCCACACTTCGGTTTCCATCAGCACGCACAGGCGCGGCGCGAAATGCGCCAGGAAGCGGCCGGTCATCCAGCCGGTGTCGTACGGCAGATAGCATTGCCGCACGCGTGCGCCATGGCGTGCGAACAGCGCCTGGCCGGTGGCGCGCCCGGTCGCGGTCATGTGGGTCAGCAGGATCTTGTGTTGCGGATAGGCGGCGAGCAGCGCCTCGACCAGCGGTTCGGCGGCACGCGTTTCACCGACCGATACCGCATGCACCCAGATCAGCGGCGCCGCCGCCTCGGTCGCCGGATAAAACCCCAGGCGTTCGGCCACGTACTGCCGATAGCCCGGTTCGGCGCGACCGCGCCGCCAGAGCCGCGCCAGCACCAGCGGCAGCGCCAGCCACCAGGCCAGGGAATAGAGAAGGCGGCTCAAACCAGAGATCGGCCGGTCAAGCGGGCAAGAATCGCCAGCGGGCTGGCGCCGGGATCGTATTGCTGTGCCGGCGGCAGGTGCAGCGTCTGTTCCAGCATGTACTGGCCGGACATCGCGGCATGCGAGGTCTGGTCGGAAAAGCAGACCCAGACGCTGCCGGGCGGAAACGGCATGCTGATCTGCTCGGCATCCTGCTGGTAATCGAGGTCGGATTTCATGCAGTCGTGCAGTTGCAGCATCAGGTGGTCGTATTCGCTGCGCAGCGACTTGGTCACGCGCAGGGCGGCCAACACTTGGGCCTGCCAGCGTGCATAGGGTTTCAGGCGCGGCAGGAAATGGCGGGCCACCACCTCGAACGGTTCACCGATGCGCCATACGCGCGGCACGCCGTCGGGGTTGACGTTGGTGAATACGCGCAGGATGCGCTCGCCATAGTTGGGACGCGAGGGGAAGGCGTCGACATGCAGGCGGCGGTCGTCGGCGCGCCAGGATTGCACGCGCGTCTCCACCTGGACCGGCCGGTAGCTGGTCGGCGCCAGCCGCAGCGCGCTGGCATAGCGCGGCAGCAGCGAATGGATCAGCGCCTGCGCCTGGCTGCGGAAGCGGCCGATCATCAGGGCCAGCTCGCTCTGCTGTGCGGCGTCACCCTGAGCGCCCTTCAGGTGCCCGTGCTCGTCCAGGCTGATGTTGCGCTCCTTCTTGTCGCGCATCTTCGGCGTCAGGAAGCGCCTCTCGCCCGGCAGCAAGGAAAACGCCAGCCGCGGGAAGTACAGCACCTTGCCGGCCTCGATCGCGCTGATCCACGCCGCGTTCGGTTGCGCGATCTGCCAGTCGGTGGCGTCGATTTCCAGGATTTGCTGTTCCATAGCCGATATTATGCCGTGCGCTGGGTGGCCGGTGCGCGCGGGAGCTGCGCGATGTCGATCCGATATGGCTGCCGAGGGCGGCGCTCAGCCCGGCGAGGAGCGGGTTTGGGCGCTGTCGCGGCACACGGCGGAAATATCCATGCGTTCTGGAGCGACCACATACTCCCAATGTTGGCAGTCAATTCCGGATATGTTTTCGACGTTTTTACAGCATACTCCCATTTCTTATCTCCGCCAGCTCAAACGCTCTCGCCATTCGCGGTTTTTCGCGCGAATCCGGCCAAAGTGCCGAGCGCCACCTCGACCTCCTCGACCGTCGGCGGCGCGCCGCTATCGCCCAGATTGACGATCTGCGGCGACCAGTTCCCCTCGGTTTTCCAGCGCGGCGAATCGCAATACAGCTCGATGGTCGGCCGCCGGTAAGCAGCCGCGATATGGGTCAAGCCGGTATCGACGCCGATCGCCAGCGCCGCCCGCTGCGCCAGCATCACCGCCTCCATCATCGACAACCGCGGCAGCACCCGCGCATTCGGCATCTGCGCCGCCAGTGCTTCGGCAGCGTGCCGCTCGGCTTGGCTGCCCCACGGCAGCAGCACCGGCATGCCACGCACGGCCAGCATCCGGGCGATGCGCACCCAGTGCGCCGCCGGCCATTGCTTCGGCGCGCGCGCCGTGGCATGGAAGAACACCGCGTATGGTTCGCTCGGCAGCCAGATCGGATGCGCGCCATCGGCATGGTCGGGCGCCCGCAGACTGAAGTCCGCCGGGCTGTCGATCCGGTATTCCAGGGCATCGGCGGCAACCAGGCGGCCGCGCAGCACCGCATGCGTGTGCCGTCCCACGCGCACGCTATCCATATGGAACAGGCGCGACAGCGGCTCGTATCCCGAACCCTCGGTGGCATTGGCGAGACCGACCCGACGCCCGCCCGGCGCCAGCCGCGCCATGCGCATCACCGCGCCGGTCTTCAACAAGCCCTGGGTATCGAACACGAAGTCGTAGGATTCCCGCCGCAGCCGCCGGTAAAACGCCGCCATCTCGGCCCGCGTGGCGGCCGTCAGCAAGCCGCGCCGCCAGCGCCGCAAGGCGATCGGGATGATGTCGCGCACGTGGACATTCAGGCGCACCAGGTCGGTATACGCCTCCTCCACCACCCAGTCGATGCGGGCGCCCGGATGATGGCGCATGATGTCGGCCAGCATCGGCATGTTATGCACCACGTCGCCCAGCGACGAGACGCGCACGATCAGGATGTTCAAGCGCTTGCCGCCCGGTATCATGGTTCAAGGACCGCCCGCTCAGAACGGCAGCGCCGCATCCGGCTTGGCCGTCAGCAGGATGCGCCGGAACTCGTCCTGGATCCGCGCCAGCGCCTGCGGCGTCTCGGCCTCGAAGCGCAGCACCAATACCGGCGTGGTATTGGACGAACGCATCAGGCCGAAGCCGTCCGGATATTCGACGCGCAAGCCGTCGATCGTGATGACCCGGTCCGAGCCGGGGAAACGCGCCTCGCGCTGCAGGGTATCGACCAGCGTAAAGCTTTCGCCTTCGGCCAGCGGCAACTGCAGCTCCGGCGTGCTGATCGACTGCGGCAAGGCATTCAGCAGCGCGGATGGATCGGCGACGCGGCTCGCCAGCTCCAGCAGCCGCGCGCCGGCATACAGGCCGTCGTCGAAACCGTACCAGCGGTCCTTGAAGAACACGTGGCCGCTCATTTCGCCACCGAGCGGCGCCCCGGTTTCGCGCATCCTGGCCTTGACCAGCGAATGACCGGTCTTCCACATCGACGGCGTGCCGCCGTGCGCCTCGACCCAGGTCGCCAGATGACGCGTGCATTTGACGTCGAACAGGATCGGCTGCCCCGGATGGCGCGTCAGCACATCCTGCGCGAATAGCATCAGCTGGCGATCGGGATAGATGATCTGGCCGTCCTTGGTCACCACGCCGAGGCGGTCGCCGTCGCCGTCGAAGGCGAGGCCGATTTCAGCGTCGGTATCGCGCAGGCAGCGAATCAGGTCCTGCAGGTTTTCCGGATGCGCCGGATCGGGATGATGATTCGGAAAGGTGCCATCGACCTCGCAAAACAGCTCACGCACATCGCAGCCCAGCGCCCGGTACAGCGCGCCGGCGAAGGCGCCAGCCACGCCGTTGCCGCAATCGACCGCGATCTTCATCGGCCGCGCCAGCCTGATGTCGCCGGTGATGCGCTGCAGGTAGGCATCCTTGATGTCGTGATTGCGGTAGCGCCCGGCACCGGTGGCAAAGCGGCCCTCGACGATGGTCCGGTACAGCGCCGTAATCGCCTCGCCGTAGATCGCCTCGCCGGCCAGCACCAGCTTGAAGCCGTTGTAGTCGGGCGGATTATGGCTGCCGGTCACCATGATGCCGGAGCGCGCATCGAGCACATGGGTGGCGAAATACACGACCGGCGTGGCCACCACGCCGAGGTCGATCACGTCGACGCCGGCCGCCTGCAAGCCTTCGGCCAGCGCCGCCAGCAAATCCGGCCCCGACAGCCGGCCATCCCGGCCGACGATCACGGTTTGCTCCCCTTTTGCACGCACCGCAGTGCCGAAAGCCTGGCCGATCTGGCGGGCGATCGCCGCATCCAGCGTCTTGCCGACCACGCCGCGAATATCGTATGCCTTGAAAATACCTGGTGTCAGGGTCAGTGTTTTACTCATGGAAACAGACATCAACAGCAACTCAACAGGATCGCGCCGCGGCCAAAAGCCGCAGCCCGTCGACTATGACTATACGCGCAGCGCATCCAGCGACTGCCCGGACGCTACCCATTCCTGCACCCATTTCGGCTGGCGGCCGCGGCCAGTCCATTGCAGCGAGGTATTTTTCGGATGGCGGTAACGCACGGCGACGGCGCCGGTCTTGGGACGCAGCGACGAGGTCGCCATCAATTCCTTCAATGGGATGCCGGCACTTTGCGCAATCGCCAGGATTTGCGCCCGCGCCTGAGCCCGCTCCTGCTGTTCGCGCTCCTTCAAGGCATGGGCGACCTGTTCTTGCAAAGCGCGCAAATCCGCGACCGATAACTTGGATAAATCCATGATGCCCCCTAAGAAAATTAAAAAATCGAAATTTCCCGAGTTCCCGCATAGTCGCCTACATGGCCGATCACGGAATTTTCGAGTCTCAATGCAGCGTCAATTCCTTCGATATCACTTCCAGCTTCGCCTGCTTGTCCTGGGCGCGCCAGATAAAGTCTTCGATGCCGCACTGAGGCGCATAACCGGCCACGGTTCGCAGCAGCAAGGCACGCATTTCCTCGTAGTCGAAACGGTCGCAGGCAAGGTTGAGCTCCATCAGCAGCCTTTGCAGCGCGGGCCACTGAATTTCGGCTTCCTGCGCGCGCATGATCAAGGGATGGCCGGTGCCTTCCACGTTGTCGCCGATCAGCAGTTCCTCAAACAGCTTCTCCCCGGGACGCAAGCCGACATACTGTATTTCGATCGTGCCGTCAGGCGTCGTATCGCTTTTGACTTCGAGGCCACTCAGATGCACCATGCGCCGCGCCAGATCCACGATCTTGACCGGCTCTCCCATATCCAGCACGAACACGTCACCGCCCTCGCCCATGGCGCCCGCCTGCAACACCAGTTGCGCCGCCTCCGGAATAGTCATGAAATAGCGCGTGATTTCCGGATGCGTCACCGTGATCGGGCCGCCCGCCATGATCTGCTTGCGAAACAAGGGCACCACCGAACCGGATGATCCGAGTACATTGCCGAAACGCACCATGCAAAAGCGGGTTGCCGTCTGCTGCCGCGCAAAAGCCTGCAAAATCAGCTCGGCCATGCGCTTGGTCGATCCCATCACATTGGTCGGGCGGACCGCCTTGTCGGTCGAGATCAGGACGAAACTCTTGACTCCGGCCGCCATCGCCGCTTGCGCGATGCTCAGAGTACCGAACACATTGTTGCGGATGCCTTCGATCGGATTGTGTTCGACCAGCGGCACATGCTTATAGGCGGCTGCATGGTACACCGTGTCGATCATGAAGGTATGCAAGATTCTTTTGCATTTCTCCTGCTCCAGTACCGAGCCCAGAAACGGCGTTATCTCCATCTCCATGCCCAATGCGTTACGCAGCAGCGTCAACTCGTCCTTGATCGAATACAGTGCGAACTCGGACATTTCCAGCAAGACCAGTCTGGACGGCCGCAAGGGAAGAATCTGGCGGCACAACTCGGCGCCGATGGAACCGCCGGCACCGGTCACCAGCACCGATTTCCCGGTAATGCAGGCCGACATCAATTGCCTGTCGGGAGCCACCGCATCGCGCCCCAGCAGATCTTCGATCTCGATATCGCGCACGTCCTGCACGCGCAACTCGCCGTTGATCAAACTTTCAATAGGCGGAGTGACCTTGATCTTGACTTTGAGCGGTTCCAGTTTTTCAAGAATGTATTTTTGCTGGCGCTTGGTCTGAGACGGTATGGCGAGCAGGATTTCCTTGATTTTTTTCTTTTGAACCAGGCGCGCTAAATTCTCCGAAGAATAGACCTTGATGCCGCCGATGGTGGCACCTTGCAATTCTTTCTTATCATCGATAAACGCCATGGGGACATAATCCTGCACGGTACGCAACGCACTCGCCAGCTGGATTCCTGCATGGCCGGCCCCATAAATCGCAATGCGTACCGCGCCGGTGGCACCGCTGGCATGCAGAAAATAGCCACGCGCGATAAAGCGGCTGGCAATGATGTACATGATCGCGCTGACCCAATATATACCGAAGACGCCGCGCGACAGGCCGATCATGTGCGTCGTGAAAGCCGCGACCGCTCCCAGCACCAACACCGAAAGCGACACGCCCACCACCACGACATAGACGATTTTGTGGTCAATAAAGCGGACCACCGCGCGATACAGACCAAGCCGGATGAAAATGGGGATCGAAACGAGCGGCGCAGCAGCAATGAACCAAGCATATTGGCGAAACAATCCCGCATTTACGCCGTCGAAGCGCAACCATAGTGCCGTGGAAAATATCAGCGGAAGGAAAAAGAAATCCACGGCGGCAGCAATGAACTGCTTGTGGAAACGCGACAAATCCAGTATAGATTTTATCAACATGGGCAGGCCTCAAACATCCGCAAGGTGATCAACTTTTGGGCCGGACGAATACAAAATATAAGGTCAGGAATATGATTTTCATGTCGTCAATAAAATTCCTCGATTTGACGTAGCGCACATAATATTCCTGCTTTATCGGAAGAATTTTTTCGATATATTCCTTTTCCGGATCAAAGGCCGAAGCCAGCAAGTCGTTTTCTTCGCGAAATTCCAGTGAGGCCCGATCGGTGATGCCCGGCTTCACCGACAAAACCAGCCTGCGCAGTTCAGCTGGATACATATCGATATACTTGGGTACTTCCGGCCGCGGCCCGACAATGCTCATTTTTCCGATAAAGACGTCGATCAACTGCGGCAATTCATCGATTTTATACTTCCGCAAAAATGCCCCGCTTGGCGTTATCCGCGCATCGCGACCGACCGTGATCTGCGGCGCGGCAGCAGGCTGCTCCGCCTGCATGGTACGAAACTTATGGATCCTGAAAATTTGACCGAATTGTCCGACGCGTACCTGCCGGAAGAAAACCGGCCCTTGGGAATCCATTTTTATCCAAAGAGCAACAAGCACCAATAAAGGCGAAAGAACGATTAATCCAAGGGCTGAAAAAACAATATCGAACAGCCTTTTCGCCATCATGACAGGATGTCTCGCAGCGCCTCTACTACACGGTCCAGGTCGGCATCGCTCATTTTCGTATACAGGGGAATGCTGATCATTGACTGATACGCCTTGTCCGCCGCTGGAAATTGTTCTTCCGAAAGCGCGTAGGTTTCTTTCCAGTACGGCTGCCGGTGCAAGGGAATGTAATGGACGCTGGTGCCGATGCCGCGTTTCGACAATTCCTCGATTACTGCATTGCGCTCGATGCCCACGCTGTCGCCCAAGCGCACGACAAACAGATGCCAGGAATGGGCGCTGCCCTCCTCGGCATTCGCATCCGCCGGCAGAATCAGCGGCAAGTCCGCCAGTTGTTCGAAATAGCGCTTTGCCAGTTGTTGCCTCCGCAGCAGGAAGCGGTCGATCTTGCGCAACTGATGGATGCCCAATGCCGATGCAATGTCGGTCAGGTTGTATTTGAAACCCGGCGCGATCACCTCGTAATACCAGGCCGGCGTACGCGAAGTAAAGCGATCGAAGGCATCGCGGCTGATGCCATGCAGACGCATGACCTTCATGCGTTGCACCAGGGCCGGATCGCGGGCGACGATCATGCCGCCTTCACCGGTAGTCATGGTCTTGTTGGCATAGAAGCTGAATACCGTCACATCGGTGTCCAGGGTACCGACCAGCCGCCCCTTGTAGCGCGTCGGAAATGCATGGGCCGCGTCTTCCACCACCTTCAGGCCGTGCTCGCGTGCAAGCCGGATGATGGCATCCATATCGCAGGCCAGGCCGGCGTAGTGCACCGGCAGGATGGCGCGCGTCCTGGGCGTGATGGCGCGGCGGATCGCGTCGACGTCGATATTCAAGGTCACCGGATCGATATCGACGAAGACCGGATGCGCCCCCAGATACCGGATCACTTCTCCAGTCGCAGTAAAGGTCAGGGTCGTAGTGATGACTTCATCGCCAGGCTGGATGCCGATCGCTTCGAGTGCCAGGTGCAGGCCGGCGGTGGCGGAATTGACTGAAATCGCTTCGGAATCAAGGCCGAGATAGGCGGCAAAATCTTTTTCGAACTGGCGTGTTTTCGGCCCGGTAGTGACCCAGCCGGAACGCAAGGCATCGCAAACCTCGGCAATTTCTTCTTCGCCGATCTCGGGCAGGGCGAAGGGTAAAAAATCATTATTCTTCATTATTCTTCAATCCAATATTTTTTATATAGCGCAGCATCGGGCGACCGCCATTCTGCGTGAATTGGCATTCGACTGAATAACCGTTCTTGCGGTAAAAGGCGTTGACGCGGTCATTGTTGGCGGCGTCGGTGGTCAGATAGACTCTTCCGACCCCTTGTTCCGCAACCTTCTTTTCAAAACCGTCCAGCAATTGATCCGCCAATGCCCGACCGCGGTATCCCGCTGCCACCCCTATGCTGCTCAGCAGGGCGCCCGAGGCGTTGCTGGCGGGGGGATCGCCGCGGTAAAAACAAGCGGACACCAGTTTTCTTCCTACAGGCATGGGATTGCGTAGTATCGCCGGCAATGCTCTCACCAAGAAAAACGCCCCGCGCTGGCGACGCAACCCTGAAAAAAATTCCTGCGGGCGGGTAGTACCGGCAGCAAAACCGATGAGGTCCTTGCCGTCCCGGGCAACCAGCAATATCCCATAGGGGCGCGCCGCAAACCCGGCATAGAGCTCCTGCAGGAATTTCCTTCCCAGAGATGTCAGGAAAAAACCGATGAATACCTTTTCATGCAGCTGTGCGATCTCCTCGACATCCGATTGTTGCGCGCTGGCGATTGTAATCATTTAAAAATGGCGAAATAGATTCATCGGCAGACGGTGCCGTGTCAGGCCGCTTTTTTCAGCGCCGCCGCATCCTGAACGATGTCCAGGAATTTTCGACTCAGCACTTCCCGGTCGTAATGATCGGTCACATACTTTTTCCCGGCCTGCCCTAGTTTTATCCTGTCTTCTTCCGACGAATCCGCCAGTTGGCGCAAGGCGGCGGCCATGGCCCTTCCATCCTCCGCATCCACCACGATTCCGCAACCGGCGCGTTCGATCGCAGCGGCAGTTTCGCCGCTACCGGCGACGACGATCGGGCGAGCAGCAGCAAGAAAATCAAACAGCTTGTTCGGCAGATTGCCGGTAAAAAATTCTCCCTTCCGATTCGGCAACAAAAAGGCATCCGCCGAGCTTAATACTGCCGGCGAGTCGGTGCGCGGAATCGGCGAAATGAATCTGACATTCGTCAAGCCATGCTCGGCAACCCGCTTTTTCAGCGGTGCCTTGGCATCGCCATCGCCGACCAGGACAAACAGGAAACGCGGCTCGTCCTTCAAGGCAATGGCGGCGTCGATGATGGTGTCGAGCGCATTGTAAGCGCCGTGGGCGCCCATATACATGGCAACGAAGCGGTCAGCATACCCCTGCTCCTCACGAATCCGTGTCCTGCTCGTCGGTTCGTCAGCGAGGCCAAACAAGGAAAAATCAACGCCGTTCGTTATTACCGAGACTTTTTGAGGCGGAACCCCCTTGGCCAGGATGTTTTCGCGGATACCCTGAGTCAGGGCAACGATGTGTGCGGCTTTTCGATAACAAAACATCTCCAGCCATTTGGCCAAGCGAATTACCGCACGGTTCTTGATGATCCCGCAGGCCACAGCTGCATCCGGCCAGACGTCGGTCACTTCGAACACAAAAGGTATGCCACGTAACCGCGAAAGCACATAACCCAGCAGCCCTACCGTCAGGGGCGTCGAAACCGCATAGACGACATCCGGCTTATCGATCCTGAAGATCTGCGCGATCGACGAAAAAAAATAAGTGACGAAGTAAATGAAACGCCGGAACAGGCTTCCCCTGAAATGCGGGTAGGAATACACATAATGGACGTCGACACCGTCGATATGGCGCGTCACCGTCCCTTTGCTGCCGGGGATGCGAACGCTGGCTTTCTTGTAATCGACATTGCTGGTGATTGCCGCCGCCGAGTGCCCACGACGAGCGAGGTATTTGCAAAAAAAGAAATGCCGTTCGGAGCCGGAATCGGAGCCGACCTCAAAGACCTGGGTCAAATACAGAATTTTCATGAATGACTAAACAAATCCTAGAAGGACGTAACAGTAGTTTGACTCAGGGCATGACCGGCTCGAGAGGCAAGTCTGCTCCCACAGGATTTTCAGATTCTAAAAATTGGAGGAGTATAACAAAAAAACCTTTATTTTATGGACAGCCCACCCTCCTCTACAAGGGAGTATGCAGGACGAAATTGCCATAAGCCATCTTATGAGCGTTAAACAATCAACAAAGTTCGCGCCGCTTGCGTGCATTGCGGCGCAGCAGGGTTATAGATCAGCGATCAGCACGCACGAATAAGGGCGGCAACGGCATCGACCGCGCCTTCCCCCATATGCGGTCCGATCGGCAAACTGAGCACTTCATTCGCCAAGCGCTCGGCCACTGGAAATGCTGGGCTGGAATGCCCCAATTCCTGATAGGCGCCTTGCAAATGAGGAGGAGTCGGATAGTGAATCAGGGTCTCGACACCCTCTCGTTTCAGAGCAAACTGCAAGGCATCGCGGCGCACGCTGCGAACCACGAACAGATGAAAAGCCGACTGCACCTGGTCCGGTACCGACGGTAATGCCACACCGCTGTCGCGCAGCAGGTCCATGTAGCGTGATGCGACCGAAATCCGCCGCGCATTCCATTGATCGAGATACGCCAACTTGACGCGCAATACCGCAGCCTGAATCGGGTCGAGACGACTGTTGAAGCCTTGCATCACATGCGCGTATTTCACAAACGAGCCGTAATTGCGCAGCGCCTTCAAGCGCTCGGCCAAGTCGGCGTCATTGGTGGTGATGGCGCCGCCATCACCCATCGCGCCCAGATTTTTTCCCGGATAGAAACTGAAGCCGGCTGCATCGCCCAGTCCACCTGCGCGCCGGCCTTTATAGCGGGCGCCATGCGCCTGCGCCGCGTCCTCGATGACCTTCAGGCCATGCTTTTTGGCGATCGCGTTGATCGAATCCATGTCCGCCGGCTGCCCATACAGGTGCACCGGCATGATGGCCTTCGTGCGCGGCGTGATCGCGGCCTCGATCAAGGCCGGCGAGATGTTGTAGGTGCCATCGTCGGCGGGCTCAACCGGCACCGGCTTGGCGCCGGCGAACGACACCGCCAGCCAGGTCGCGATAAAGGTATGCGAAGGCACGATCACCTCGTCGCCCTCGCCGATTTCATAGGCGCGCAGGATCAGGTGCAGCGCATCCAGGCCGTTGCCGACGCCGATGCAATGGCGCACTCCGCAATAGGCGGCGAATGCAGCCTCGAAGCGTTCCACTTCCTCACCCAGGATGTACCAGCCCGATTGCAGCACCCGCTGTACCGCCTCATCGATTTCCTGCTGCAGCTCCCGATACGCCGCACCGATGTCCAGAAATGGGATATTCATTCCGCCTGCCCCCGGACCGCACTCAGAAACTCGGAATAATCCCGGAAATAATCCTTTTCGTCATAAGGCTCCGAAGCCAACACCATGCATACCGCGCCGGAAGAGATATTGGTGACGTCGCGCCACATCATGGGACTGACATACAAGCCGTAATAGGAACGATTCATGTGAAATGTTTTTTTATGCAAACCATCGTCAAGAACGACGTCGAAACTGCCCGACATCGCCACCACCAGTTGCTGCAACTGCCTGTGTCCATGCGCGCCGCGCTCGGCGCCGCCCGGCACATCGTAGAGGTAATATACGCGACGGATATCGAACGGAATATGATTGCCGCCCTCGATAAACGTCAGATTGCCGCGCGGGTCGCTGATTTTCGGCAGCTCGATAATTCTGCAATCGTCTAAAGCCATTTTTAATCCTGAAATCGAATGACGCGCGCAGGATTGCCGACCACCACCGCACGTGCCGGCACATCTTCGGTCACGACAGCTCCGGCTCCGACCATCGCCTGCGCCCCAATACGCACACCGGCTAAAATCGTCGCATTGGCACCGATACTGGCGCCCGGCTCTATATGCGTCTGCGAGAATTTCTCGGGGTATTGCTTGCTACGCGGGAACAAATCATTAGTAAAGGTCGCATTGGGCCCAATGAACACGTCATCTGCCACCCTTAAACCGTCCCATAACTGCACACCGCATTTGATCGTCACACGATCACCGACAATTACGTCGTTTTCTATAAATACGTGATCGCAAATATTGCAATCAGCGCCGAGCCGAGCGCCTCCCAATATATGGGCAAAAGCCCATATTCTTGTATTGGCGCCAATAACGGCACCAACCTCAATAAGTGCCAATTCGTGAGCAAAGAACTTTGACATTGGTTTTAATAGAGTGAATAAAAGCCTTTAGTAACACTATGCATATTCTGTAGCTCATTTCAATTAAATGAACTATGCGAAGATTGTCCATATCGCCGCCATAACGCCATCGCAATTTTCTGTGCGGCGTCCCCGTCACCATATGGCGCCCCCTCCACACCCACAGTGTCGAGCCGCGCATGAATTACCTTGGCGATCTCAGTGCTACCCAACGACGGAGATGCGCAGCGTGTTCCACCCAAGCTCAACCAGTTCAGTCCATTCAGTTTCATTACGAAGGGTAACGCATGGAACTCGGTAGAAGAAAGCCTCTTTCTGTACGCCACCAGAATCAGTAGCAATAAGCTGAGCATTCTTCTCCAGCAAAATCATGTCAAGATACCCAACAGGATCTATGATTTGAAGTCCCTTTATCGCATTCAATTTTGACAGCCGATCATCATTTTCAATAATTTTCCGCGTGCGCGGATGCAGCGGAAGAATTACGGGAATTGTGCGCGCAATTTGCATCAGCCCATCAAGCAAGGCATGAAGCAGATGCGGCGTATCCGTATTTTCTGCACGATGGATCGTTGCCAGAACATATTTCTTGGAGGCCAATTTGAGTCGATCCAAAATAGAACTCGAATGTTCGGCCTTCTTGCCAAAATGCAGAGCCGCGTCATACATTACGTCCCCGACAAAATGCAACTTCTCTTCAAGGATACCTTCCCGTCGCAGATTTTCAATTCCAGTGCTGGTGGGAACAAACAAAGCATCGGATAAATGATCGGTTACCAGCCGATTGATTTCCTCCGGCATATGACGGTTAAAGGAGCGTAATCCCGCTTCAATATGTACGACAGGAATATGCAACTTGGAAGCAGCCAAAGCTCCGGCAAGAGTGGAATTCGTATCCCCATACACCATTACTGCATCCGGGCTTTCATCCACCAGTGTTTCTTCTACTTTTTCCAGCATGCGTCCGGTCTGAGCACCATGCAGGCCGCCCGAAATACCAAGGTTATATTGTGGAGTGGTAATTTCTAGCTCATCAAAAAAATTCTTCGACATGTTGTCGTCGAAATGCTGGCCCGTATGTAAAAGAACCTCATGTATTTCTGAATTTTTTTTTAAAACAGCAGAAACTGCGGCGGCTTTGATAAACTGCGGTCTGGCACCTATGATCGTTACGACTTTCATTAATGAAATCCTTCATATAATTTCAGCAAGGCTTTCTCTTCTGAAAACCAACTATATTTTTTTAGTACCGCTGCGCGACCACGAAGACCCATTTCCGCAGCTTCCATTTTATTTTCAAGCATCCACTGCATCGCTTGCGCTATTTCAGCTGGAGAATTAGGATTCACCAATAGACCGCAACCCGCATCCTCCACGATACTTCGCCATTTAGGAAAATCAGAGGCGATAACTGGCAATCCAAGTGCCATATACTCAAAAAGCTTATTTGGCAGAGCATCGACATGATTAGGCTCAGGCAAGTAAGTCACAAGGCCGGCCAGATATCGGGACGCCATCTCCATTGCTACCCGCTGAGGAAATGTTCCAAGTAGCGCGATCTTTTTGTTGTCATTATTAAAATTGCTGACGGGCCCAATAACATCTAACGAGACATCCTCCGTTAAGGTTAAAGCCTTATCAATTTGCACGCTGCCACGTACTGGATTCAACATGCCCAACCAAACAAATTTATCCAATCTTTCTTTTACAGCATCGAAACTTTCATTCAGAACAGGAAAATTATGGACAATAATAGTATTGGGCTGAATCTTTTTCAAACGGCCCGCTATTTGTTCATGAACAGTTATTACAGCGTCAAATTTTGGAAAAGAATATTTTTCTATATACGTAAATAACTTTGCCACATATTTCCGGATGCCTTTAGAAATCCACGGCTTCGACATTATGTCCGCCGGATAGTCTTCGTGCGAATCAAATACCACAATTTTTTTATGACGTTTCAATGCCAATCCAATGGGAATAAGCTCCGGATCATGCAAGTGGTATACGTCTGCATCAATCTTCAATGCAGCCTTGTAGGTTTGAAATACCGTTAGGATCATTCGACGGACCCGACCTACTTGCCGCTTCACAGCGGTGACTTTGACGCCCTCGACCTGCTCATTCTTGTCATGTACCACTACGAGATAAGTGTCGTAACCCGCCCGCGCTAAACTCTTGCATTCTTTATGAAATATTCGAGTATCGAAGGGCGCATGCACAGAAGTTAAATGTGCTACTTTCAATCTGGATTTTTCTATCATAAATCAGTTTTCATAAAACCGCCGGCACATAAAAACGTTATCCGAAGACATATTCAAAAAATTGAGTAATAAAAACAGAAGGATGCATTTTGTATTTTTCTAAAAATCTTCACCAAGCCTGAGCCATCGCCCCATATAGCCACTTTCCTGTTCAGCTCCACATTTTTTTAATTTCATATTATTTAATCAAATTTTTAAATAGAGGTGAATCACGCACGTACTTATGTCGATGGAACTTCTTGCATACATTTCAAGTGTGACGCAGCATTTTCCTGGCAGCAAGTATATTAAAAAGAAGGAAAAAATCATTCCACCCGTAAGAAATACGCCCAAAAATGCTCCGTTTACCAAGGCAAGCATCGGCATGGAAAATGCAGCCGCAACCAGCCTTATATCTTTTTTATATGCCAGGCTATCTGCCAGAATAAGCAAAACACCAAACAAATCGCCAAAGCAATCAATCCTGGCATTCTGAAATTCATATACATATCTCCCAGCATGCCTGTGTTTGCCATACTCAATGGATCGGAAAAATATATATCCGAGATTATGTAATGAGACAGTTCGCTGTAGGGGCTAGTAATCATTGATGACAGAATACTCTGCGACAAATAAATCGGAGCATTAGTCGAAAAAAAGTCAAAATGATAATAGCCAATTGCGGCGGGCAGAACCAAAAGCCGGTTCGTAAACAAGCCGGAAAGCCAGACGTCATTTAATGCAAAAAAAGAAATAATGCTTAAAACAGCCAGCAAACTGAGTGAAGCCGCCAAGACGCCGATTTTCAGCCAACGCTTTTCTTGAAGATAATAAATAAACCATACCAGAGGCAGGGAAAAAAGATAAATCTTGAATCCATTCACACCGAAGATGACGGCTTGCGACAATATTGCCATTGCTATGAACACATATCTTCGCCGCACCAGTCCAATGCCGAAAAGCACCGGATTAATAACAAATCCTGCCGCATTCAACAAATAGCGCTCCATGCTTCCCGATCCTTCGGAAAATTGAGAGCGAACTTCATAAACTTCACTTAAATTAAAATTGATTCCAAAGCCAGAATTTTTTAGAAGAAAAAATGCAATTATCGAAGAGGCTATGTAGGATGAGAAAATCAAGGCATAAAAATAATTTTCCCTATGCTTTAAAACCGGAATTCCAGAAAAGCGAGGCAAAAAATTCACAATCAAACATACCGCTATCCAGAAAAATGTGCAGGCATAGCTCCATTCCCGCGAAAAATCCGATAATGCGAACACAGTCAGCAATGGCAGATGAGACATCAGCACTAACAGCCAAAGTCCAATGGTCGAAATTCGGGAAGAATCGGTTGGCAGGAAAATGGCTACCGCCAAGGTCAATAGGTATGACTCAATCAGTTTATAGACATTAAAATTAAGCTGAAGCGTGTAAGGCTGAAAATTTTCGGCCAGAACATAATAGGCAGAAATATCGATCAGCACCTTCAGTAGAAGTATTGCCGCCAAGTCGCCTATTCTGATTTTTACAGCATAAGGCCTGGACACGGCCGTCCCCTTTAGAAAATTCCAAGGCGCAGGAATTGGCGCCGAATGCTTAAGCGGTTTTATAAACGGCCTCCCACATCGCAATACTGTACAAGCGCCACTTGGTGCGCAGGTTCATCGCATCAAGCATGCGATCCATCTTCTCCATATCGCACAACTCACCCAATATTCTTGATGAAACGATAGCCGTCCGCATTTGGCTGTCATGGCGGGTCAGCCATTGCTGCTCCGGCGCTTCGAAGCCGAATTTGTTTTTGCGCCATACGATACTGTCCGGCATCCGACCAGACATCACTTTGCGCAAAATCCATTTAGTCCATCCTTCGCGCATCTTGAAGGGCCCCGGCAAGGAAAGCGACAACTCCAGCGTGCGGTAGTCCAGAAATGGCAGACGCGTTTCAACCGAATGAGCCATCGAATTCTTGTCCTCGTAGCGCAGCAACACCGGCAAATTGGTTTGTGTAATTTCCAAGTTTTGCAAGCGCTGTATGTCCAAAGACGCCTTGGCAAAATCGCGCAAACCTTGCGGCAACGGCGGGATGTTTTTCAAGTAGCGATGGCGCCGCCGATAAAGCCGGTAGCGTGCCTTGGCGCTGACAGTGCCCAGTAGATACTTGACGATGGTCAACACGCCCTCCGGCGACCGGCTACCGGAATCGCGCAATGCCATGAGCGCCGCCCGCACTCCCCCGCGGCGGAACATGGAAGCGATATATGCACCGTGGTAGATTGGATATCCCAACAGCGTTTCATCGCCGCCCTGCCCGTCGAGCAATACCGGAATCCCGTTTGCGCGCGCGGCCTGCATCACGAAATACTGCATGACGATCGAGGGGCTGCCGAACGGTTCTTCCTGCGTCGTCACGATCCGCTGCAGATGTTCGGCGAATTGCTCATAACTGGGTGCAATCGTGATTTGCCGCATGCCGCCGTGCTGGGCGACAATTTTCGCGAACTGTGATTCGTCGTTGCTGGCCTGGGTGCTGACGGCCGTGATCGCGCAGAATGGCTCGCCGGTTTTTTCACCGTACATTTGCGCCGCCAGGGTGGCGATGCTGGAACTGTCGAGTCCACCGCTCAAACAGGTTCCCACTTTGACGTCAGACCGCAGGCGCAGCGCAATGCCGCTGGTAAAAATCTCCTTGAACGCTGCCTCGGCCTGCTCCAGGCTGGCGGTTTCCATCGCCGGGTCGCGCCTGATTTGGTAGTAGCGGGTAATCGCGTAGCTCTTACTGACGAGATCGAAACTGAGATTATGGCCGCCGGGGAGCTGGCGCACACCGGCAAAAAATGTCTCCTCGATGCGATCGGTCAGACCGGTCACCAGGAAATTCAGCAGGACGTCCCGGTTCGCCTTGCGCTCGGATAAAAAACCGAGCAGCTGCTTGATTTCTGAACCGAAGGCGAACTCCGTTTGCGTATCGGTGTAATAGAACGGCTTGACGCCGAAGCGGTCCCTGGAACAGAAAACGAGGTTGCGCTCGACGTCGTGCAGGGCGAACGCCCACATGCCGTTAAAGCGCGTCACGCATGACTCGCCCCATTGCTGGTAGGCGGCCAGAATCACTTCCGTATCGGATTGCGATTGGAACTCGTGGCCCAGCTGTTCCAAATCGGCCCGGATTTCGAGATAGTTATAAATCTCGCCGTTGTAGGTAATCACATATTTACCGTCGGCATAACGCATGGGCTGATGTCCGTGTTCGGACAGATCGATGATCGCCAGGCGGCGATGGCCGAAGGCGAGGTCATTGTCGATGTAATAGCCGTGGCCATCGGGCCCGCGATGTTCGATGGCGTCGGTGATGGCTTCGATCGCGCCTTGCAGCTCGACCTTCGCGATCTTGCGGATGATCCCGGAAATTCCACACATTTATGATTGACCTACTCTGTTATGACTGAGGCCGCGGTCGTACACGCGGACGATGTGCAGCACCATCGCCAGATAGACCAGATAGACCGCAATCTCCAATCCGGCATAGATGAATAAAAACTGCTGTATGGAAACATGTCCGAGAAAAAAAAGCGGCAGCAAGACGACGAAATAAAGGACTTGCCACATGCTGCCCAGTTTGACGCGCTCCAGGGCCAGAAATACCACGCTCAAGGGCGACACCACGAATCGTATCGCGTAGGCGCATGCCAGGATGCGCGCATAGTCACCGGCAACGCGCCATTTTTCTCCAAACACCAGGGCAAAAAAATCCGGGGCTCCCACGAGGGCAAGGAGCGCCAGCACAACGGCAATCGCGGCCAGACGCCACATGATGCCGGCCACTTCCGGCAACAGCGGCAAGCCCTGGTTCTTTTTTTCCACCACATGCTGAAACAGCACCTGCGAAACCGAGGTCGAAATCAGTGACAAAGGCCCCAGGATGACCTGCCGCGTCAGCGCGAAGAAACCCGCCGCCGCGCCAAGAAAAAAACTGTTGACCAATATCACCGGGATCGCCAGGCTGGCACCGTCCAGCAGGGCCGGCAACGCACTATATTTTGGCATGTCCTGATAACGCACCGCGTTGATTTTGATTCCTGTCCAGTCCACGTTTTGCGGCGAAAACCCGGTACGTCGTGCCTGTCGATAGCCGGCCAGATTACCCGCGAGCCAGCCCGTTATATACCCGACCAACAGACCGCCCGGCATCTGCAGCGCTCCCATTAGTATCGAGGGAATCACCGTAAAGCTGGTCTGGCCCAGCTTGTTTACCGCGGATTTTCTGAACTCCTTTTGACGAATCAGCCAATAGTTCAAGGTTTGATAGGTGCCGATCAGCATGATCGACACCGGCGCCAGATATAGCCAGTCCGAAATATGGGGTGCCGAGAGCAAGGTGCTGATCTCGGCGTTGAAAACCGCCACCAATAGCAGCAGCACGCAGCAAATCAGCAAGCCGGTAATGACGGAAAGAGCGACCACCTGCTGGGCGTCACGCGACTCTTCGGGCAGCATGACGGCTGCCTCATAGCGGCCGGTTGCCGCCGCCGCCAGTATGGATACCACCGCCGTGTAGAGGGCCAACAGACCGAAATCGGATGGCGTATACAGCCGCGTCAGGATCGGCGAAACGGCGATCGGGATTGCTTGCGCCAGCGCCGAACCGCTCAGGATGATGAGCGCGTTTCTCGCGAAACCGGATTTCGGCAGCAGTTGTTTCATATGATTTGTCGCGCTTTTCATGCTGCGCCAGCCACGTTGCAGCACTGGCAGCAGCAGGCTTGGCCTCCGTGATCGGTGATTTCAGATTCGTGCGGCATGCAAACGGAATTTCGCGATTTTTCGCCAGCCACGCCGGCGCAGGAAGCGGCGCCGGCTTGCGCAATCTTGTGCGGCTGCGCCGGCCTTACCCGACTGCCGCCAGCAACTGGTCGACGATCAACGATTGGGACTCCGCATCGAGATCGGGACTGAAAGGCAGACTCATCACCGACTGCGCACGCGCTGTCGACACCGGGAAATCCCCCTCGCCGCAAAGCGCCCGATAGGCCGGTTGCTGATGCATGGGCACCGGATAGTGCACCGCGGTCGGGATGCCCGCCTCTTTCAGCACATTCTGTATCTGGTCGCGGTTTTCAATGATGACCGTATATTGGGCAAAGACACTGGTGCGATCCGGGCGCTGCGCCACGGTACCGACTCTGTTCTCCAGCAATTCGTTGTAACGCGCGCCGAGCCGCAGGCGCTGTTCGATTTCCCAATCGAAGCGCTCCAGCTTGGCCAGAACCACTGCGCATTGCAGCGTGTCCATGCGGCCGCCGACGCCGATGCGGGTGTGGACATAGCGCTTGCGACTGGCCGTGCACGCGAATCTCGCGCAGCGCCTGGGCCAGCGCATCGTCGCTGGTGAAGACCGCGCCGCCGTCGCCGTAGCAGCCGAGCGGCTTGCTCGGGAAAAAGCTGGTGCAGCCGATGGTGGACAGGTTGCAGCTTTTCCTGCCCTTGTAGGTTGCGCCGAAGCTCTGCGCGGCGTCCTCGATCACCGTCAGCCCATGCCGCGCGGCGATGGCGTTGATCTCGTCCATGTCGGCCGGCTGGCCATACAGCGAGACCGGCATGATGGCCCGGGTGCGCGACGTGATCGCTGCTTCGATCAGGGAAGCATCGATGTTGCAGGTGTCCGGCTCGATGTCGACGAACACCGGCGTGGCGCCCAGCAGCACGATGACTTCGGCGGTGGCGATGAAGGAAAACGGGGTGGTGATCACTTCGTCGCCCGGCCCGACGCCGAGCGCCATCAGCGCGATCAGCAAGCGCTTCGGTACCGGAGGCGACGGTGATGCAGTGCTTGCGCGCCGGTATAGGCGGCCAGGCGGTCCTCCAGTTCGGCTGACTTCCGGTCCCATGATGTACTGGCCGTGATCGAGCACCGCCTGGATGCGGGCCGTCGATGTTCTCGCGCAGGGCGTGATATTGCGTCTTGAGGTCGATGAATTCCATAGTAGGGGCTTATTCTTGGTGTTGGTTCAGCGTGCAGACGCCGTCCTTGAGCAGTGTAGCGATCGCCGGTGTGTGCGCACGCGGCTTCGCCGTCGCCGTCGAGCGGCAGCGTCGAGCCGCTCGCCGAAGCGGCTCATCCAGCCGATACTGGCGCGCCGGCACGCCGGCCATCAGGGCGAAATCCGGCACGTCGCGGTTGACCACCGCGCCGGCCGCGACGAAGGCGTATTGCGCCGATCGTGACGCCGCAGACGATGGTGCAGTTGGCGCCCATGGTGGCGCCGCGCCGCACCAGCGTGCTTGCCGGTATTCGTTCTTGCGCACGACTGCCGCGCGCGGATTGTAGACATTGGTAAACACCATGCTCGGACCGCAGAACACGTCGTCTTCGAGGGTGACGGCGTCGTACACCGACACGTTGTTCTGGATCTTGACGTTGTTGCCGATGACGCACGTCGTTGCCGACGAACACGTTCTGACCCAGCGAGCAGCCGGCGCCGATGCGCGCGCCGCCGCAGACATGGACGAAGTGCCAGACCCGGCGTGCCGTCGCCGATCACGGCGCCGTCGTCGACGATCGCGCTGGGATGGATGCCGACCGCCATCTCAGTACTCCAGCGGCAGCGCGACGCGCTTGCCGTCGCGCGCCGACAGGTAGGCGGCGATCAGCACTTCCAGCGACTTCAGCCCTTCGCGGCCGTCGGTTTCCGGCTCGGCTTCGCCGCGCAGCACCTTGATCACGTTGTCGTAGTACAGCGGATGGCCGAAGCCATAGACCGAGGTGGTCTGGTAGCTGGCTTCTCGATCTTTTCGTCGTCCTCGTCCGGCTCGGCGAATTCCCAGTGCTGGATCTCGTTGACCGCCACGCCGCCGATGCGCACGGTGCCCTTCTCGCCCAGGATCGTGATGCAGCCCTCCAGGTTTTGCGGATAGGTCAGCATGGTCACGTTCATCGAGCCGAGCGCGCCGTTGCGCCAGCGCAGGCTCATGCACGCCGCGTGTCCTCGACCTCGATGTCGCGCGCCAGGGTGGCGGTGTAGGCCTGCAGGCTTTCGACCGGACCGATGATCCAGTCGATCAGATCGACGTAGTGGCTGGCCTGGTTCATGAAGGCGCCGCCGTCGAATTCCCAGGTGCCGCGCCATTTCGCGCTGTCGTAGTACTCCTGCGGACGGGTCCAGAACACGTTGAGGTTGACCATGTAGATGCGGCCGAAGCGCTTCTTCTCGACCGCCCGCTTCAGCAGCTGCAGGGTGGCGTTGCGGCGGTTCTGCTTGACCACGAACAGGCGCACCCGTGCCGCGTCGCAGGCGGTGACCATGCGCTTGCCGTCGTCCCAGCGCGTCGCCATCGGCTTTTCGGTGATGACGTGGCGGCCGGCCTGGGCGATCTCGATCGCCTGCTCCGGATGCAGCCCGGAGGGCGTGGTCGAGCACGACGACGTCGGCATCGCAGCCGGCCAGCATTTCCTCCAGGCTGTTGTAGGGCTGCGCGCCGGTAGCGGCGACGGCGCTCTCGAGCGCTTGCGGATCGACGTCGCAGACACCGGCCAGTTCGCAGCGGCTTTCATGCTGGCGGATCGCGGCGAAATGGTTGTTGCGCGATGCGGCCGCAGCCGACCAGGGCGAAGCGGATCTTGCGATCGGTGATGGCGGGAGGAAAATTACGCATCGGGGGCCTTTCAATTCCTTAGGCTTTGACGACGTTTGGCAGCGGATCCAGATAGACGCCGCGCGTATCGACGATCAGGCGCGCGTGCTCGCGGATCAGGTCGTAGTCGAACGCATCGTGGTTGGTGGCCAGCAGCAGCAGGTCGTAGGAGGCGATCGCGGCGGCGTCAGCGGCACGCTCTTCAGGTCGAAGTAGTGCTCGCGCATGTGCGGGAAGACCGGCACGTGCGGGATCGGAATAGGCGACCTCGGCGCCCTTGTCGCGCAGGATCTCCATCAGCTCGACCGAGGGCGATTCGCGCATGTCGTCGACGTTCTTCTTGTAGGCGATGCCGAGCACCAGCACGCGGCTGCCCTTCACCGAGCGGCCGCGCTCGTTCAGGGCGTCGGCAACCTTGCCGACCACCCAGTGCGGCATGTCGCTGTTGATTTCGCCGGCCAGTTCGATGAAGCGGGTGTGCACGCCGTACTCGCGCGCCTTCCAGGTCAGGTAGAACGGATCGATCGGGATGCAGTGGCCGCCCAGGCCCGGGCCCGGGTAGTAGGGCAGTGAAGCCGAACGGCTTGGTGGCGGCCGCGCGGATCACTTCATGGATGTCGATCTCCATCTTGTCGGCGATGATCTTCATCTCGTTGACCAGGCCGATGTTCACGGCGCGGTGGATGTTCTCGAGCAGCTTGGTCAGCTCCGCGGCGCGCGTCGAACTGACCGGCACGACGCGGTCGATCGCCGGCCCGTAGAGGGCGATGCCGGCCTGCCAGGCAGGCCGGCGTGGTGCCGCCGCAGACCTTGGGGATGGTGCGGGTTTCGAAGTTCGGGTTGCCCGGGTCTTCGCGCTCGGGCGAAAACACCAGGAAGACGTCGTCGCCAACCGTCAAGCCGCGCGATTCGATGCGCGGCTGCAGTTCCTCGTCGGTGGTGCCGGGATAGGTCGTGCTTTCCAGCGACATCACCTGGCCCGGGCGGATATGCGGCAGCAAGGCATCGACCGTGTCGAGCACGAAGCTCAGGTCCGGCTCGCGATAGGCGTTCAGCGGCGTCGGCACGCAGATGATCAGCGCATCCGCCTCGGCGGCCCTGGCAAAGTCGGTGGTCGCCTCGAATCCCCGGCTGCAGGCGTCGGCGATCGAAGCAGCCGAGATATGTTCGATATAGCTTTGCCCTTGATTCAGCCGGGCGACCTTGTCGGCGTCGATGTCGATCCCGAGCACCTTGAAGCCGACCTCGACGTAGCGCAGCATCAGCGGCAGGCCGACGTAGCCGAGCCCGACGATGCCGATCAGGGCGGTGCGCTTTTCCAATTTGGAGAGCAGTTGCGTTAATTGCGCCGGCATTGGCTGCTTGTCGTCATTCATGTCTTGTTGATTGCAATAAAATTTCGTTAAACGCACCCTGCATCCGGTGCCGCCACAAACGCGCGGCGCCTCCTCCGGGCTAGTGATCCGACCGCTCGATTCACTGGTCCTGGCACAGCTTCAGCGCCCCTTCCCAGTCTGGCAAATCACAAAAAGCTTGCTTCAGGCGTTCGCAGGACAGCATCGAATTGGCCGGCCGACGGGCCGGCAACGGCAGCTCGCGCGTCCCGATGGCGGTCACGGTGGATTTTTTAGCGACGGAGGGGTGTCCCAGTATGGTTTTGGCGAATTGGTAGCGCGTGGTCCGCCCTTGGGCGGCGAGATGATAGATGCCGGACTGGAGCGGCCAAGCGCCGCACATTATACGTGAGGCAATGTCGGCGGTCGCGCTGTCATTGGGACTCCGGCAACCGGCGGCGATCACGTGCACGGTGATGTCGGCAACCGTGCGGCACCAGGTCGGCGCGCCGTACTGGTCGTCGACCATGCGCAATTCATCGCTTTCCTGCGCCAGCCGCAACACCGTCGTCAGGAAATTCCGGCCGCGCAATCCATACACCCAGCTGGTGCGGAAAATCAGATGAGGAATACCGGCCGCCTGGATCGCCTGTTCGCCCGCCAGCTTGCTGCGCCCGTAGGCATTGACTGGACACGGCGCGTCGTCCTCGACATACGGCGTCGCCTTGGTGCCATCGAACACATGCTCGGTCGAATAATGGATCATTGCTGCGCCCAGCGCTCGCGCTTCCTCGGCCAGCACGGCCGGGGCTTCGGCGTTGATGCGCCAGGCCAGATCGAATTCGCTTTCGGCCTGATCGACCGCGGTATAGGCGGCGGCATTGACGACCAGCGCCGGCCTGGTCGCGCGCATTACTTCGCGTATCCGCGTCGGCTGCGACAGGTCGAGCTGGCGGCGATCGGTGGCGATGACGGTGCCCAGACCCTGCAGGCTGCGCTCGAGTTCATAGCCGACCTGGCCGGTCCTGCCGGTAAGCAGGATTCTCATGCAAAGACCTCTGCATCCCGCAGCAGCGGCGCGGCGGCATCCTTCGCCGACAGCAAGGGCGCTGCGGTCTGCGGCCAGTCGATGCCGATCTCCGGGTCGCTCCACAATATGCCGCGCTCGTATTCCGGTGCCCAGAAATCGGTGACCTTGTACAGCACTTCGGCACGCTCGCTGAGCACCGAGAATCCATGGGCGAAGCCCGCCGGCATCCACGCCTGGCGCCGGTTTGCGGCGGAAAGGTGAACCCCGATCCAGCGCCCGAAGGTGGGCGAGCTGCGACGAACGTCGACGCTGACGTCGAATATCTCGCCGGCCACGACGCGCACCAGCTTGCCTTGCGGCTGCCGGACCTGATAATGCAGGCCGTGCAGCGCACCACGTACCGATTGGGTGTGATTGTCCTGGACGAACACCGGCTGGACCCCGGTCGCCTCGAAAAACCGGCGCGCATTGTAGCTTTCCCAGAAACAGCCGCGCGCGTCGGACACGACGTCCGGCTCGACGATCAGTACATCGGGAATCGCGGTTGGGGTTACCTTCATTTTCTGAAAATCTGCTCCGACAGCATGCGCAGAAGATATTCTCCATAAGCGTTTTTCTTGAGAGGCTGCACCAGTTTTTCCACTTGTGCCGCATCGATATAGCCTTTGCGGTAGGCGATTTCCTCGGGGCAGGCGATTTTCAGACCCTGGCGCTTCTCGATGGTTGCAATGAACGGACCGGCTTCCATCAGCGATTCGTGCGTGCCGGTGTCGAGCCAGGCCATGCCGCGCCCCATCAACTCGACTGTCAGCTTGCCGCGCTCCAGGTAGGCGCGGTTGACGTCGGTGATTTCCAGTTCGCCGCGCGCGGATGGCCGCACTGTCGCTGGCGATGTCGCAGACGTCGGTATCGTAGAAGTACAGGCCGGTGACGGCGTAGTTCGATTTCGGCGCCAGCGGTTTTTCTTCGAGCGACAGCACACGGCCGTCACGATCGAATTCGACCACGCCGTAGCGCTGCGGGTCCTGCACGTGGTAGGCGAACACCGTGGCCCCTTCACGGCGGGCGGAGGCGTGCATCAGATTTTGCTCGAAGCTGCCGCCGTAGAAAATGTTGTCGCCCAAAATCAGCGCCGACGGCGCCATTGCCGACGAACTCGCGGCCGATGATGAAGGCCTGCGCCAAGCCGTCCGGGTTCGGCTTGCACGGCATAGCTGCATGTTGAGGCCCCACTGGCTGCCGTCGCCCAGCAATTCCTGGAAGCGCGGCGTGTCCTGCGGCGTCGAGATCACCAGGATGTCGCGAATGCCGGCCAGCATCAGCGTGGTCAGCGGGTAGTAGATCATCGGCTTGTCATACACCGGCAGCAGCTGCTTGGAGACCGACATCGTGACCGGGTACAAGCGGGTGCCGGAGCCGCCGGCGAGGATGATGCCTTTGCGTGGAAGCGTCATATGGTGGAGTATATTAAAATTTATAAGTATTTACTTCCGACAATAGACTACATATCCGGGAGTATGTTCAATCGGCATGATTGGCCGTTGCCCTTGCTAGCCGTACTGCCTTTCCATCCACTTCAGGTATTCGCCGGATTGCACGCTTCTGACCCAATCCTGATGCTGCAGATACCATTGCACGGTTTTGGCGATGCCGCTGGCGAAGGTTTCGGCCGGCTTCCAGCCCAGTTCGCGCTCGATCTTGCGCGCATCGATCGCGTAGCGGCGGTCGTGGCCAGGACGATCCGCCACATAGGCGATCTGTTCACGGTACGAAGCGCTGCCAATTTGCCTGGGCGCCAGGCGGTCGAGCATGTCGCACAAGGTATGCACGACCTCGAGGTTGGTCATCTCATTCCAGCCGCCGATATTGTAGGTTTCACCCGGGCGGCCGGCGGCCAGCACGCGGCGAATGGCGGCGCAGTGGTCGCCGACATAGAGCCAGTCGCGCACCTGCTGGCCGTCGCCATAGATCGGCAGAGCCTTGCCGGCCAGCGCGTTGGCGATCATCAGCGGAATCAGCTTTTCCGGAAAATGGTACGGGCCGTAATTGTTGGAGCAGTTGGTGGTCAGCGTCGGCAAGCCGTAGGTGTGGTGATAGGCGCGCACCAGGTGGTCGGCGGCCGCTTTCGAGGCCGAGTACGGACTATTGGGCGCATAGGCAGTGGTTTCGCAAAACGGCGCGTCGTCCGGCCCGAGCGTGCCATACACTTCGTCGGTGGACACATGCAGGAAGCGAAACGCCCGCTTGGCCGCGTCATCGAGGCCGGACCAGTAGCTGCGCGCCGCCTCCAGCAGGCAGAAGGTGCCGTTGACGTTGGTGGTGACGAATTCGGCCGGGCCGAGGATCGAGCGGTCGACGTGGCTTTCGGCGGCGAAGTGCACGATGGCGCGCGGCTGGTGGCGCGCCAGCAATTCCGCCACCCGGGTGCCGTCGCAAATATCGGCTTGCACGAAGAGATGGCGATGATCGTGCTGCAGGCTGGACAAATTGCCCGGATTGCCAGCATAGGTCAGCTTGTCGTAATTGAGGACCGGTTCGTCGCTTTGCGCCAGCCAGTCCAGCACAAAATTCGAACCGATAAATCCCGCCCCGCCCGTTACAAAAATCATTCAGTACCCGCAAAGTGAAATTAATTAACACTGGCAAGCCGGTGATTTTACGTGAAATCGGCGCTTCCCCCTTGCGGAAAACTCAACAATGACCGGCGCCGCCGCCAAAGCAGATTAGAATTCGGGCGGCGCTGGCCGCGCATCAAGCGTCACTCGCGGCGACGCGCCTTGGCCGGCGCCGATCCACCCTGAGCACGGCTTCCAGCCTGATGCAAGACCAGAGCGAAAGATAGCCGCAGGCACCTAGCCTTTTTCACGTATGTGCAGGGTATGTATAAATTTTCATTTATTTGCGCCCGATATTAAATGTTATCTATGGGAGTATATAAGGTCGACGGCGCCGTTCCGGTGCATGCCGCGCATGCCGCATCCTGTCCATGCGACGCATATCGCCGGGTGATCGCCGGAGCGCATCGGTGACTTTCAATTCAATTTTCGGCAGTGACCGGCTGTACGCGCTGCAATCCAGGACTGCTAACGCTTGGCGCCTGCTGGTGCAGGCGTGGCTGCTTGCCGTCCTGCTGGCGCTGATCGCCTACGCGGTTTGGACGCTCGACCGCGGCTTCGATCTCACCGATGAATCCTATTATTTGCTGAACGCCATGTATTCCGGCGAAATCCGGCTATTTGCCACGGCTGCGCACTGGATTACGCCCTGGCTGTGGAAGGTGAGCGGCAGCCTAGTGGCCTTCCGCGCGCTGGGCCTGGCCATGCTGCTGCTGTCGGCGCAAGTGCTGGCGTTCGGCGTGCTGCAGGCGGCGCGCCGATGCGGCCTGATGGCGGAACCGACTTCCGGCCATCGCTTCGCCGTCAGCGCCTGCACCCTGATCGGCGCCCTGCTGTACGGCTCCTTCGTCAATTACGCCCCGTCCTACAACCTCGTCACCACCTGCGGTTGCTACGCCGCCATCGGGCTGGCCCTGCTGTCGAGCCGAGCCCAAGGCGGCTGGTGGGCGCCGGCCTGGCAACTGCTGGCCGGTGCGGTGCTGGCGATCGTGACCTTATGCAAATTCTCCGCCGGCGCCGCCGCGCTTGGCGTAACCCTGCTGCTGGCGCTGATCTTCCTGGAGTCGGCGCGCACGCGGATCAGCGGCATCGCGCTGATCATCGCTGGCTTTGGCGGCGTGCTGGCGCTCATGGTGATCACCCACGGCGGCCTCGATGACGCGGCGCGGCAATTCCGGCTCGGGATGTCGATCGGCGCGCTGGCAATCGAGGAAACCATCCTGGAGCGCCTGGAACGCTACTATGACGAGCTGTATCTGCATGGCTACCTGATCGGCCGGATCTTCGCCGTGCCGCTGCTCTGCCTGGTTTTGGCAGCAATGACACGCAGCACGCTGATCGCGCTGGCCGGCATAGGCTGGTTTGCCTGGTTCGGATGGCTCGGCTGGGACCTGAATCTCGAGAGCTACCTGTTCGGCGGCATGCAGCATTACCGGGACCAGGCATTCCCGTTACTCGGCCTGATGGCGCTGGGCGCGGTGGCGGCGGTGCCCGAATGGCGGCGCGACTGGCGGCCCAGAGTGACGGCGGCGCGTTTCCTGATCCTGGCATTTTGCTTCGCCGTCGGCAGCGGCAGCCTGGCGCTGCTGGTGCTCTGCCTGCTGGCGACAGCGCACCGCTGGGGTGCCAATTGGCGCGCGTGCGCCTTGTTTGCAGCGCTGTTCGCGCTGCCCTACGGCATCGCGGTCGGTACCGGCAACCAGATCACGGTCCAACTGCTGTTTTCGCTGGCTCCCTGGGGTGCCCTGATCGCCTTGCTGGCGTTTGCCAAGGAACGCAGCGCTGCCGTCGAGATTCCGGCGCAGCTGGCCTGCGCCGCGTTTGCCCTGCTGATCGTCGCACAAGTCGTCACCAGCGGCCTCAACGCGCCCTACCGCTTGCAGCGCCCGCTAGACCAGCAAACCGAACCGACCAGCCTGGGAGCACTCGGCACAGTCAGGCTCGATCCCGAAACTGCCCAGTTCGTCCGGCAGATCAAGACCATTGCGGCGCAATGCGGTATCGATGACGGGGGGCACCATTTCCTGGGTCTATATAATATTCCCGGCATCGCCCTGCTGACGCATACGATTCCGGCCTTCACTCCCTGGATGTTCATGCAAAAATACACGGAAGCGATACTCGACACGGTACCCGTCGACAGCTATCGCGATGCGGTGGTAGGCATACAGCTGGAGGCCAACGACGCCTTGCCTCCCATGCCGCGCCAGCTCGCCGCCTTTCCGCAGGGCTACCGCCTGTGCGGCAGCGCCGTGATCCCGTATCAGCAGCAGAAAGTCCAACTCTGGGTGCCGGAGCAGAGCCATGCCCGGTAGGAAAAGGATCGCCATCCTGCAGTCGGCCTACATTCCGTGGAAAGGCTATTTCGACCTGATCGGTGCGGTGGATGAATTCGTCATTTACGATGATATGCAGTACACACATCACGATTGGCGCAATCGGAATCAAATCAAGACGCCACAAGGTGTCCAATGGATCAGCATTCCTGTAGCCAGTCGTGGCCGCTTTGGACAAACGATATGGGATACACAGGTCAAGGATGGCCGCTGGAGCACAAAACACTGGACGAGCCTTCAATTGAATTATGGTCGATCAAATTGTTTTTCAGTGTACAAAGACCACATTGGTCCAATTTATCTGGAACTACAACAAGAGAAATACCTAAGTAAAATTAATCGCCGTTGGATCACCGCCATCTGCAACATATTGGGTATAACTACGCACATTACTTGCTCCCAAGATTATCAGCTCATCGGCGACAGAAATCAGCGGCTGGTGGAAATCTGCCGGCAGGCTGGGGCAACAGAATATGTGTCGGGCCCTGCGGCGCGGAGTTATATCGACCAAAATCTGTTCGCAGCCGCAGGCATCAAACTTACTTGGTTTGACTACGCGGGATACCCGGAATATCCCCAACTATGGGGTGAATTCCAGCATGGCGTTACCATTCTAGATTTACTTTTCAACTGCGGGGCCGATGCAACTCGCTACATGAAATTTCGAAAAATATGAAGCTATCCGTCGTTTCAACCTTATATTCTTCTGCCCCTTTTCTCGAGGAATTTTTACAACGAATTTCCTCGGTGTGCCGCAAATTGACAGAGGACTACGAAATCGTACTGGTAAACGACGGTTCGCCGGACAATTCATTGGAATTGGCTGTAGCACTGCAAACTCGTCATCCACAGATAACTGTGTTGGATCTGTCACGCAATTTCGGCCACCACCCCGCCATTATGGCTGGAGTCGATTACGCCATGGGTGACTTGATATTTTTGATCGATAGTGATCTAGAAGATGCCCCCGAATTGTTGATCTCTTTCCATGAACATATGCAAGCTACCCAATGCGACGTGGTATTTGGCAAAACCGCTCAACGAAACGGAGGATGGCTAAGCCGTCACGCCGGCCTAGGATTTTATAAAGTTTTTAACGCCCTCTCTGGCACGCCAATACCTGAAAATCCCTGTACCGTTAGGCTAATGAGGCGAAATTATGTCAATGCAGTAAAACAAGTTCGAGACAAAAATCTTTTCCTTGCCGGCACCTTTACGTGGGCCGGTTTTCGGCAGGAAGCTTTCACTATTAAGAAACACGTCCGCAACGAAAAATCAAGCTATAGTTTGCGCCGAATGGTAGCCCTGTCAATTAACGCGGTCACTTCGTTTTCCGCTCGGCCGCTACATTTTGCCTTTTATACTGGCGCACTATTCGCCGCCTTATCTATGCTCGCCGCTCTTTATCTAATTGCCCATAAAATCCTGAATCCCACCGCAATTCAAATGGGTTATACCTCCATCATCCTCAGTATTTTTTTTGTCGGTGGTCTGATTATTTTTTTCCTTGGAGTGATCGGAATCTATATATCGCGAATTTTCAACGAAACTAAGGATAGGCCACTCTATCTAGTCAAGAACGTCATTGTGCCGAACAGGGAAAGACATGATTGAACAGAATTTGAACGCTTTTGCTGATGCGTATGAAAACGACAATATTTATGCACTCGACAATCGCTTGATGTTGAATTGGTATCCGCAGCGGATTTTAAAAAAATCCAGCGGTGAAAGCCTTCTCGAACTCGGATTGGGTCATGGCTATACCACGCAATTGCTGTCGAAACACTTTCCCCGACATGTGGTGATTGATGGCTCCGCCGAGATTATTCAGCGCTTCCGCCATCTATATCCGGACAATCCCTCAGAGATCGTCGAATGCTATTTTGAAAATTTCACGACAGATATACGCTTCGATGTTGTGTGCATGGGCTTTGTATTAGAGCACGTAGCTGACCCAAATTTAATATTGAAACGATTTCGCCGGTTCCTAAAACCCCGTGGGAAGCTTTTTGTTTCCGTACCCAATGCAACTGCGCTCAACAAGCAGCTTGGCTATGAAGCCGGCATGCTTGCCGACATGATGGCATTATCGGAGGCGGATCTCGCTTTTGGACACCAACGGCTGTTTACGAGAAAAAGCCTTGAGCGCCTCGTGCAAGATTGCGGTTATAAAGTAATTTCCACTGAGGGAATTTTTCTGAAGCCAATCGCCACTCATCAGATCAAGCAATTGAACATGTCTGAGGCGATCTTGCAAGCAATGCTTACGGTTGGTATCGACTACCCAGAACTTTGCGTCGGATTGCTTTTGGAAGCGGAAGCATAAGTGTCCGGGTCAACCATGATTTCTGAGCGTAAGTCTTGTACTGAAAATGATTCCTTTCACCGGCCAAGACGGCTATTCCGGATTTCTTCCGAATTGATGCAATGAGAACCATTCTGGTAACCGGTGTGGGAGCAATTATTGGCTACGGGATTATCAAATCCTTGCGCGCGGCATTGCCAGATATAAGGATTGTCGGCACCGATATTTATCATGACGCTGTGGGACAAACTTGGTGTGACCATTTCCGGATTGCGGTGCCTACGGACTCAGAAAATTACGAGATTTTTCTTCGAAACCTGTGTCAAGAATTTTTAGTAGATCTCGTGATTCCAGGAATAGAGCAAGACGTATCATGGCTTGCCCACAACTCAGAGCGCCTGGCCGGCATGGCCAGTAAATTTGCCTTAAACGACCCGGCATTAATTTTACTTGCTAACGATAAGTGGCATTTTCAGCAGTTTCTTCAACAACGCTCCTTACCGCATATACCAAGCTATGCCGGAACCACCTCAAGCTATTCCGAGGTGGCTGCGGTCCTCGGCCCCGAATTTTTGCTGAAGCCGAGGCAATCGTATGCCGCCAAAGGAATTGTCCGGATTTCCGATGCCGACGATTTTGGCTATTGGTCAAGGAAAAGCCAAACACCCTATTTCTTTCAGAAGATTATTGGCTCAGACAAGGAAGAATATACCGTGGGTACATTCGGCTTCGGCGATGGCCGCTGTGGCCAGAAGATTATTTTTCAGCGTAGGCTGAGCGGTGAAGGCGCTACGGTCAAGGCGGTGGTGCGCGAGATACCGGAACTGGAAAAGGCCATTGACGACATCGTCCAATTCACACGGGCGATAGGCCCCACCAATTTTCAGTTCCGCCTACACAATGGCCAGTTTTTACCGCTTGAAATCAACCCGCGAATTTCTTCCTCCACATCCTTGCGACAACGCTTTGGGTTCAATGAAGCGGCCATGACGGTTGATTTCTATTTGAATCAGATTCACCCCAAAGAGATTGTGATCCAAAGAGGAAGCGCCGTACGCTACATCGATGAGGTAATTCGCTATGATAGCGATTCTTTCTGACATTCATGGTAACGCCGCGGCATTGCGGGCCGTCCTGTCAGACGCCGACAAATATCGATGTCAACGTTTTATCAGCTTGGGCGATGTCGCCGGATACTATGCTGACATCAACGAATGCATAGAATTGCTGATGGAGCGTAGCGCACTCAATATCCTCGGCAATCATGACAGCTATCTCATTTCCGGTTCCGGCTGCCCGAGGTCCGACTCTGCTAACCGTTGCCTGCAGCATCAAAAAACGGTAGTCAGCGTTGAATCGCTCGCATGGCTAAAGCGCTCGGCACCACGCTTGGACCTTGGGTCGGCATCTTTGGTGCACGGCGGCTGGGAAGACTCACTGGACGAATATGTTGTTCGGATTTCCAGCCACTATTTCGAACGCTTTCCCTATAAACAGTTCTTTTCCGGGCACACGCACGTTCAGATATTGGCGGATTTGGGGACCCAGGTATATTGCAATCCCGGATCTGTCGGCCAGCCGCGCGATGGGGATTGGCGTGCAGCGTATGCGCTGTTTGATGGTTCGACCGGCGAAATCATGTTGCGAAGAGTCGAGTACGATATTGGACCGACGGCGAAAGCGATGCAGAAAGCGGGTTTTCCAGAGTATTTCTTCAACAATTTATATAAGGGTACCCGAATCGGCGGGGCGATTAGCGAAGTGCGTATTGCTCGGTGAAGTTCGCTTTCACTTATATTCAACCGTATATCAAGATTGCCTCATGCGTCTAGTACTGCACTTGCTTCCCATTATTACCTTGGTCGCTTACAGCCAAGTCGCAATCAAGTGGCGCATGGATCTCCTTAGAGAATCCCTGATTCATGAAAACCGCTGGAACCAGCTGATACACTGCCTGACCGATCCTTACATATTCTCGGCATACGTCTCGGGATTGATCGGCTCTTTCGTGTGGATTTTCGTAGTTGCCAAATTTCCCCTCGCGGTAGCATTCCCTGTTTATATAGGATTAACTTTTATCGCCGTAGTGCTTGGAAGTGCTCTTTTTTTGCAGGAAGCAATGACGTTATGGAAATTGTGCGGAATCGGTTTGATCATTGCCGGCGTAGTTATTATCGGGTCATTTGAATGAGCGCGCCCGTCACCTTCGAAATGTCGATTGATGCCCAGATCGGCGCATTTCGGCAATCAGTGGCCGAGTCCGCGCCGGAACTGTTGGATCTGTTTGAAGTGTATGCTAATGAAGCGCGTTTCGGCCGTTTGCTGATTCAAGAAGATTTGGCCGACATTCCAATAGATTCAAAATTGATCGAAATTGGCGGCGGCATGTTTTTGCTCGGATGCCTACTGCAACAAACGGGTTATCAAGTCTCCATCCTGGAGCCCTTGGGCGAAGGCTTCACCCACTTCGCAGATTTGCAAAAAATCATCTTGCAACATGCCCAAGCGCGAAACTCGGCACCGGAAATACTTGATATTCCAGTCGAAGCCTTAAGTCTCAAGGGAATTTTCACGTACGCCTATTCCATCAATGTCATGGAACATGTGGCCAGTGTGCCGGAAGCGATCATACGCGTCGTCACCGCTCTGAAAGCAGGAGGAAAATACCGCTTCATCTGTCCAAATTACTCTTTCCCGTACGAACCCCATTTCAACATGCCGACCCTATTTTCCAAACGGTTGACCGAAAAATATTTCAAGGAAAAAATCCTCGGAAATAAAAAACTGCATGACCCCTTGGGAACTTGGACATCACTTAATTGGATCACGGTCGGAGAAGTGATGAAAATTAGCCGGCGACAGTCAAACTTTCGTGTCTGCTTCCATACCGACTTGATCACTCGGATGTTTCAGCGCGTCGCCACCGACGCCAGTTTCGCCGGGCGGCGCTCACTCTGGATGCGCCAATTGATTCGCAGCATTACATTCTTACGTCTGGACACGCTATTGAAGTATTTACCAGCCCGCTGCCACCCTGTAATGGATTGCACACTATATAAATACGGCGTGAATGATTCGCGCGATTGAATGACGACGCTTTTGCCATGACCCAAATTGTTACAGGAATTCGAGGCGTGCTTTCCAGTCCGCTTGTCTATAACAGCTTCCAGAACCTGATGGGAGCACAGCGGGGCCGGCGTGAGTTCGCGGAAATCTACATCCGCCCTCAGCCACACCAAAACGTCCTGGACGTCGGCTGTGGCACTTCCTTGATTCTGGATCACCTCCCGCATGCGAACTACTGGGGCTTCGACATCAGCGAGGATTACATCGCCTTCGGGCGTCAACGGTTCGGTAATCGCGGCCAGTTTTTCTGTAAGTTGTTGACCCCTGCGGAAGTGAAGAACCTGCCGTCATTTGATATCGTGCTCGCGCTCGGCTTGCTGCACCATCTCGATGATGATGCAGCTGCCGATTTGCTGAAGCTCGCCCATTCGGCGCTGAAGCCAGGCGGACGCCTGCTCACCGTCGACCCGACACTGACCCCAAAGCAAAATCCGATTGCAAGATTTCTCGTAAACCGCGATCGCGGTCAGAATGTCCGTGCGCCCGAGGCATATCTTCAGCTGGTAAACCAGGTATTTCCGCACACGCAGGGAATGGTAGTCCATCGACGCTGGATTCCTTATACCCATTGGATCATGGAATGTACTGCGTAGCCTTGCAAGAGCTACCCCGAATTCCGCTATCAGGAGAACAGCATGGATACCATTCCATTCAATAGCCCGCACATGACCGGCAAGGAACTCTGGTATATCGCCCAGGCGCACCATAACGGCATGTTCTCGGGCGACGGTCCGTTTACCCGGCGCTGCGAAAGCTGGCTGGAGCAGCAGGTGGGATGCCGGCGCGCCTTGCTGACGCACTCCTGCACCGCGGCGCTGGAAATGGCGGCGCTACTGGCCGATGTCGGGCCCGGCGACGAGGTGATCATGCCGTCGTATACCTTCGTCTCCACCGCCAATGCGTTCGTGCTGCGCGGCGCGGTCCCGGTTTTCGTGGATATCCGGCCCGACACATTGAACCTGGACGAACGCCTGATCGAAGCCGCGATCACGCCGCGCACGCGCGCCATCGTTCCGGTGCACTACGCCGGCGTCGCCTGCGAGATGGATACGATCATGGCCATCGCCGAAAAGCATGGCCTGCTGGTCATCGAGGATGCCGCCCAAGGCGTCCTATCGAGCTACAAGGGACGCCCGCTCGGCAGTATCGGCCATCTGGCGGCGTTCTCCTTTCACGAGACCAAGAACATCACCTCCGGTGAAGGGGGCGCCCTGCTGGTCAACGATCAGCGGCTGGTCGAGCGCGCCGAAATCCTGCGCGAGAAAGGGACCAATCGCAAGCAGTTCATGCACGGGCTGGTCGATAAATATACCTGGGTGGATGTCGGCTCCTCCTATCTGCCCGGCGAAATCATCGCGGCCTTCCTGCTGGCGCAAATGGAAGAAGCTACCCCAATCACGGCCCACCGCCTAGCCAGGTGGGCGGCCTATCACGAGGCCTTCGCCGCTGTCGAAGCGAAGGGCGGCCTGCACCGGCCGACCGTGCCGCAGCACACCAGCCACAATGCCCATATGTATTACGTTCTTCTGCCGGACGAGGGACACCGCAATGCCATGATCGCGGCCTTGCGCGAGCACCGGATCGGCTCGGTCTTCCACTATGTCCCCTTGCATAGTTCGCCGGCCGGCCGGCGATTTGCGCGCGCCGCCGGCAAGCTGTCGGTAACCGACCGCGTCAGTGCCACCCTGCTGCGCCTGCCGATGTATGCCGGCCTGGATATCGAAATTCAGAAAAAAGTGATCCGCCAGGTACAGGACCGCTGCGTTTCCGGCCAGCGCTGAAGCCCAACCCATTGTCATATCGACCCATGCCCACCTACGCCATCGGCGACCTGCAAGGCTGCCACGCCAGCCTGCTGGCCTTGCTGGAACGCATCGACGCCGCCGCCCCCGATTCGACGCTGTGGTTCACCGGCGACCTGGTCAATCGCGGGCCGCAGTCGCTGGCGACCTTGCGGCTGGTGCGTTCGCTCGGCGCGCGCGCGCAGACCGTGCTGGGCAACCATGACCTGCACCTGCTGGCGATGGCGCATGGCATCCGGCCGCCGCACCACTCCGATACCATCGCCGACATCCTGGCGGCGCCGGACCGCGACGAGCTGCTGGACTGGCTGCGGCGGCGGCCGCTGGCGCATTTTGCCGACGGCCATTTGCTGGTGCACGCGGGCGTGCTGCCGCAATGGAGCGCGCAGCAGACGGTGGCGCTGGCGCAGGAGGTCGAATGCGTGCTGCGCGGGCCGGACTGGGTGGATTTCCTGCGCGAGATGTACGGCAATACGCCGGCACGCTGGGACGACGCGCTGCGCGGCAGCGAGCGCCTGCGCTGCGTCGTCAACGGCCTGACGCGGGTGCGCTTTTGCGACGCCGACGGCAGCATGGAATTCGCATCGAAGGAAGGGCTGGAGTCGGCGCCGCCCGGCTTCATGCCGTGGTTCGAGGTGCCGCAGCGCCGCAGCGAGGACGTGACGGTGGTATTCGGTCACTGGTCGACGCTCGGGCTGGTGCTGCGCCCGAACCTGATGGCGCTGGATACCGGCTGCGTCTGGGGCGGCAACTGAGCGCGGTGCGCCTGGAAGACCGCGCCGTGCTGCAGGTCGATTGCCCGCAATACCAGCGCGTCGTAAAAAAAACCTAGTGCGGTTTCGGCCTGACTGGCTCAGTCGAGGCCGAGGCGGATTGGTCGCGGGACAAGGCGCGGTTCCGGGGTCAAGGCGACCCGCATCGACGAGTCAGGTCAGATCGAATCTGCTCTAATCTTCCGAATGGCCGAGCGCGGCCGCGATCGCACTGCGGGCGGCTTGCGCCAGTTCGCGGCGGTCGGTATTGCTCGAATCGATCAGCGGCAGGCTGACCAGCTGCGCCGTGATGCGGCCGGCTTTCAGGATCGTGATCATGCTTTGCGCAAAGCTCATGTCGCCGACGAAGTCGACGCGCCGTGCAGCCGGCCGTCCTGGTCGACGTAGCGCAGCGCGTACGGCTGCACCGGCACGGCGTCGATCGCCGCCTCGAACAGGTTGGCATGGAACGGCAGCAGCGTGCCCTGGCCGACGGTCGTGCCTTCCGGGAAAAAAGCGATGCGCTCGCCGGCGCGGATGCTGGTCACCAGCCCTTGATAAATGCGGCGCACGTCGCGCTGCTTGCCGCGCGCGATGAATACGGTGCCGGCCTTGTCGCACAGCCAGCCGATCAGCGGCCAGTCGCGGATGTCCGACTTGGCGACGAAACGGCAGGGTTGCGACCGCGTTGATGACGAACACATCGAGCCACGACACGTGATTGGCGACGATCAGCGCATGTTGCGGCGGCTGCGCCGGATCGGCGTGGCGGATTTCCACTTCGACGCCGCAAATCGTCAGCAGCTTGATCGACCAGCGCTGGATCCGCACATTGCGCCCGGCGTGGTCGGTACGCGGGAAAACCATGGCGCAGGTCCACAGGCCGGCAAAAAGATGCAGGAATACGCGCAGCAAGCGCAACAGGATCATTGCCCCACCTTTTGCGCTTTTTTTATACAGGCGAGAGTATTTTTAGACACGTAGACAATATTTCCGAGAAATGCCCTGTTTTTGCCCATACTCCCAGCCTTCACCCGATGAATGCGATTGCCGCCCCGCCTCAGCGGCCGACCGCACGCTCGAAGGCGACATGGCCGTCGACGATGGTGGCGCGCACCTGGCCGCTCAGTTCATAGCCGAGGAAAGGCGTGTGCTTGCCCTGGCTGGCGAGCGCGCTGGCGGCGACGGTCCAGCGCGCAGCCGGATCGAACAGGCACAGGTCGGCGGCGCTGCCGACGCCGAGCTGGCCGCACGGCAGCCCGGCGACGCGCGCCGCGTCGCTGGTCACCTTGGCCAGCGCGCGCGCGAGCGCGGACGGGCCGTCGCGCCGGCCGCCCGCTTCTTCGGCCCATTTCAGCGTCAGCGACAGCAGCAGTTCCAGGCCGGTGGCGCCCGGCGAGGCTTCGCCGAACGGCAGCAGTTTTTCGTCGTCGTCGACCGGCGTGTGGTCGGAGCAGATGGCGTCGATGGTGCCGTCCGCCAAGCCCTGCGCGGATCGCATCGCGGTCGCGCTGGGCGCGCAACGGCGGCGTCACGCGCGCATTCGAATCGAAATAGCCGATGTCGACGTCGATCAGGTGGACATGGTGGGCGCCGACGTCGCAGGTGACCGGCAAGCCTTCTTTCTTGGCCGCGCGCACCAGTTCGATGCCGGCCGCCGACGAAATGCGGCACAGATGCACGCGCGCGCCGGTGGCGCGCATCAGTTCGAAAATCGTGTGCAGGGCGATGGTTTCCGCCATCACCGGCACGCCCGACAAGCCGAGGCGCGACGCCACCGGGCCGCTGTGCGCGATGCCGCCGCGCGCCAGATGCGGCATCCTGCGGCCGCAGCCAGACCGTGTAGCCGAAGGTCTGCGCATACTGCAGCGCGCGCAGCAGCACGGTGGTGTCGACGATCGGCTCCTCGGCCTGCGAAAAGCCGATGCAGCCGGCCTCGGTCAGCTCCGCCATCTCGGTCAGCGCCTGCCCTTTCAGGCCGACCGTCAAGCGCGCCGAGCGGATACACATGCGCCTGGTTCAGCGTCTGCGGCGCGGTGCTTGAGCATTTCGACCAGGCCCGGCTCGTCCAGCACCGGGTCGGTATCGGGCGGGCAGACCAGGCTGGTGACGCCGCCCTGCATCGCCGCCCGCATTTCCGATTCCAGCGTGGCCTTGTATTCGTAGCCCGGCTCGCGCAGGCGCACGACAGGTCGACCAGTCCCGGCGCGACCACCAGGCCGGTGGCGTCGATGGTCCTGGTCGGCGACGAAGCCGGCCGGCGCGGCGCCGACCGCGGCGATCTTGCCGTCGGCGATGTACAGGTCGGTGGGAGCGTCGATGCCATTGGCCGGATCGATCAGGTGGCCGTTTTTGATATGGATTTTCATTCTGATTAATGTTGAGGCAGATGCCGCTGCGCTTGGCTCTGTCTGCAATTTGAACTTCGTTCCCGTGCACGTTTGATCAGTTGGGGACAGAGTAGCTCGGCGCCGACGCGCCTCACAACTCTGTCCCGCATTAATCAATTTCCCGCCACGATGCTCATCACCGCCATCCGCACCGCGATGCCGAAGGTCACCTGCGGCAGGATCACCGCCTGCGCGCCGTCGGCCACCGCCGAATCGATCTCGACGCCGCGGTTCATCGGCCCCGGATGCATCACGATCGCGTCCGGCTTCGCCAGCGCCAGGCGCTCCGGCGTCAGGCCGTAGCTCTTGAAGAACTCCTGCGCCGACGGCAGCAGCGCGCCGCTCATGCGCTCGTTCTGCAGGCGCAGCATGATGATGACGTCGACGTCCTTCAAGCCCTCGTTGATGTCGGTGAAGACGCGCACGCCCATCTGCTCCAGGCCGCCCGGCAGCAGCGTGCGCGGGCCGATCGCGCGCACTTCCGGCACGCCGAGCGTGGTCAGCGCGTGGATGTCGGAACGCGCCACGCGGCTGTGCAGGATGTCGCCGACGATCGCCACCGTCAGGTTGGTGAAGTCCTTCTTGTAGTGGCGGATCGTGTACATGTCGAGCAGGCCCTGGGTCGGGTGCGCGTGGCGGCCGTCGCCGGCGTTGACCACGTGCACGTGCGACTGCCGGGTGTCGATCAGGTGCTTGGCGATCAGGTAGGGCGCGCCGGATTGCGCGTGGCGCACCACGAACATGTCGGCGTGCATCGCCGCCAGGTTGTCGATGGTGTCGAGCAGCGATTCGCCCTTGCTGGCGCTGGAGGCCGAGATGTTCAGGTTGATGACGTCGGCCGACAGGCGCTTGGAGGCGATTTCGAAGGTGGTGCGGGTGCGCGTCGAGTTCTCGAAGAACAGGTTGAACACGCTCTTGCCGCGCATCAGCGGCACCTTCTTCACTTCGCGGTCGCCGATGCCGACGAAGGACTGACGCGGTGTCGAGGATCTGGGTGACGATCGCCTTCGGCAGGCCTTCGATGGTCAGCAGATGCTGCAGTTCGCCATTTTTATTCAGTTGCGGGTTATGCATGGGTCACCGTAAAGGAGAAGCGGCCGTCGTCGGCGCGTTGCAGCACCAGCTGCTGCCCGCGATCGGCAAGGGATATCGTGGCGGCGACGAAATCGGCGGCGATCGGCAGTTCGCGGCCGCCGCGGTCGACCAGCGCCGCCAGCATGATTTTCGCCGGCCGGCCGTAGTCGAACAGTTCGTTGATGGCGGCGCGCGTGGTGCGGCCGGTGTACAGCACGTCGTCCACCAGCAGGATGGTGGCGCCGTCGACGTCGAACGGGATCTGGGTCGGCTTCACTTCCGCCGGCAAGCCTTTTTCGGCGTAGTCGTCGCGGTAGAACGAGACGTCGATGAAACCGAGCCGTTCGTTCAGCTGCAGGCCGCCGCCAGCCGTTCGGCCAGCCAGGCGCCGCCGGAGTGGATGCCGACGATGGCGAGGTTTTCGGCCTGCGCCAGGCCGGCCTGCACCTGGCTGAGGAGTTGCGCATAGAGGCGCTTCGGCGTCGAGTTCAGGAGTCGGCATGATCATCGAAATATTGTTGCAAAATGATGGCGGCGGCTTCGGCATCGATGCGCTCGCCGCGCCGCTGCGCGAGCACCGCCGACGAATAGCGCTCATCCACCAGCACCACCGGCAGGCCGAAGCGGCCGTGCAGCTGGTTGGCGAAACGGCGGCAGCGCATCGCTCATCTCGTGCGCCGCGCCGTCCGGATGCAGCGGCAGGCCGACGATGCAGCGCGCCGGCTGCCATTGGTCCATCAGGGCGGCGATGGCGGCGAACTTGGCGTCGTTGGTGGCGGCATCGATGATGGTCAGCGGCTGCGCCTGTTGCAGCAGCGAATTGCCGACCGCCACGCCGATGCGCTTGAGGCCGAAATCGAAACCGAGCACTGTCTCCACGCCCGCGCCCGTTCAACGCCGGCGCTCAGGCATGTCCCGCCTCGGCGGTGAGCATGATCGGGTCGATGCCGAGCAGCCGCAGCGCGGCATTGAAGCGCTCTTCGACCGGCAGGTCGAAGATGATCGCGGGATCGGCCGGCACCGTCAGCCAGCCGTTGCGGCTCGATTTCTTCTTCCAGCTGGCCGGCGCTCCAGCCGGAGCAGCCGAGGCTGACCAGCATGCGCGGCGGGCCGTCGCCACGGGCGACGGCTTCCAGCACGTCCTTGGAGGTGGTCAGCGCTACCTCGGCGCCGACCTTGAGCGTGGACGAAAACTCCTGGACCGGCGAATGCAGCACGAAGCCGCGCTCGACCTGGACCGGGCCGCCGAACATCACCGGATTGCGCGGCGGCGCCTCGCGGCACGATTTCCAGCTTGAGGTCGATGCGCTCGAACAGCACTTCCATCGTCATGTCGGTCGGCTTGTTGATGACCACGCCGAGGGCGCCGTTGTCATTGTGCTCGCAGAGATAGACCACGGTGCCGCCGAAAATCGGGTCGACCATGGTCGGCATGGCGATCAGGAAATGATCGGTCAGATCCAGTGCACCGGCGTCGTCGCCCACTTTTCCAGCGTCAGAGGCAGAACCGGGCGCGTCCTGCGAGGCGTCCGGCGGGGCAGAATATTTACGGATGGTGCGTTGCGTCGCCATGCCGGTATTTTAGCAGTTTTGAATGGCACCATCGGAGCATGTCCGGCCCGCCGCTGACGGACTGCGCGCTAGCTGCCGACGCTTCGTTCATGCAATGCCAAGGCGCCCAAAAGCGCCGTCCGCGGGTGGCGCCACATGGCGCCGGTACGCGCGAGAAAGCCGGTTTGGCTTATATACTCCCACCATCATGTGCCATATTCGGACGTCTATCGGTCGAAATTTCCATATACCCCAGGTTTAACATAGCGTGGCAGTTGTCGAGCCATGCCCGGAGCGGAAGCCGAAAGGAAAATGCGCCCCGGCGGCCGCTACCGGCCGCCGGGACTCGGATCGGCGTCAAGCCGTGGACTTCGCCTGAATGAAGCCGTTGATGGTATTCAGCAAGTCTTCTTCGCGGTACGGTTTCCCCAGGTATTCGTTGACCCCGAGTTCGAGCGCGTAATTGCGATGCTTGGCCGCCGTGCGCGAAGTGATCATGACGATCGGGATGTGCCGGGTGCGCTCGTCGCTGCGCACGTTGCGCGTCAGGTCGAAGCCGTCCATGCGCGGCATTTCGATGTCGACCAGCATCACGTCCGGCGTGATCGCCTGCAGTTGCTGCAGCGCATCGACGCCATCCTTGGCCAGCACCACCTGGAATCCCTCGCGCGACAGCAGGCGCTGCGTGACGCGGCGCACCGTCAGCGAATCGTCGACCACCATCACGATATTCTGCGTGCGCAGTCCGGCCACCGGCTCGGATACCGGCGCGGCCGGCGCCGCCACGCTCATCTCGGCCACGGCGCCAAGCGGCTGCGCGTCTTCCGACGCCAACGCGCGCGGCGCACGAGCGTTTTCCAGCGCCGCGCGCTGCGCCAGCGGCACCGGGTTCAGGATCATCACGATTTCGCCGGAGCCGAGCACGGTGGCGCCGGCAATTCCGATCAGGCGCGCCAGCTGCGGCCCGATGTTCTTGACCACGACCTCGCGGTTGCCGAGGATCTCATCGACATGGATCGCCGCGCGCTCGCCGCCGCTCTTCAGGATCACCAGCGGCGAATACTGCTGCGCCACCGGCGTCGCGGCGGCGTCGCCCAGAAGCGACGCCAGGTAATGCAGCGGCACCCGCGCGCCCTGCCAGAGCACCGCGCCGTCGTTGTAGGCGCTGGCCAGCGCATTGGCTTTCAATTGCTGCACCTGTTCCACCAGCACCGACGGCACCGCGTAGGTCCGGCCGCCGGTCGACAGCAGCACGACCTGGGTCACCGCCAGCGTCAACGGCAGGTGGATCGTGAATTGGGCGCCGCGGCCCGGCTCGGAGCGGACCTCGATGCGGCCGCCCAGCGTCGCCGCCTCGGAACGCACCACGTCCATGCCGATGCCGCGCCCTGCCAGTTCGGTCACCTCGCTGGCGGTGGAAAAGCCCGGATTGAAGATCAGGTCAGTGGCCTCGGCGTCCGACACCTCGCGCTCGCCGCTCACCAATCCTCCCAGACGCGCCTTGTCGCGGATACGAGCCAGGTTCAGGCCCTGGCCGTCGTCGGAAAACTGGATCGCGACCTCGTTGCCTTCCTGGTGGATTTCGATGCGCAGTTCGCCGGTTTCGCTCTTGCCGGCGGCGCGCCGCGCCTCGCGCGACTCGATGCCATGCACGATCGCGTTGCGCAGCAGATGTTCGAATGGGCCCGCCATTTTTTCCAGCACGCCGCGGTCGATTTCGACCGCGCTGCCGCGAATGTCGAGGTTGACCCGCTTGTCGACTTCCTTGGACGCCTGCCGCGTGACGCGATACAGGCGCTCGGAAATGCTGGCGAACTGCACCATCCGCACCCGCATCAGGTCTTGCTGCAGATCGCGCGTCAGGCGCGCCTGCAGCACCAGATCGTTGCTGGCGCCGTCCACCGTGCGCGCCAGGTTCTGCTGCACGGAAGCAACGTCGTTGACGCTTTCCGCCATCATCCGCGTCAGTTCCTGCAGGCGCGTAAAACGGTCGAATTCGAGCGGATCGAATTCGCGGTCGCCGCTATGCGTCATGCGCGAGGCGATCTGCGTTTCCGCCTGCATTTCAATCTCGCGCAACTGGGAACGCAGGCGATCGACGTTGTCGGTCAACTCGGACAGGGATTGCTGCAGGGTCCCGACTTCGGTTTCCAGCCGCGAACGCGAGATCGACACTTCGCCGGCCTGGTTCACCAGCCGGTCCAGGATATCGGCGCGCACCCGCACCAGCGGCGCCGCGCTCGTCACGGCCGACGGCCCCACCTGGGCACGCGCCAGTGCCGCCCCCAGCTTGGCCGGCGCCACCGGCATCAGGGTCGCCAGCTCGACCGGCTGCGGCGCACCGAAATTGTCTGCGGCTTGCATTGGCGCCGGGACGGGCAGTTGCGGATTCTGCAGCAGTTCGAACAGGTGCAAGCCGTAGTCATGGCGCGCCAGCAATTCCTCGACCGCGGCCGGTGTCGCGGCTTCGGCATAGGCGATCTGCTCGATCCGCGTTTCCATGTCGTGCAGATGCTGGCCCAGCTGCATGGCGCCCGCCATGCGGGCGCTGCCCTTCAAGGTATGCAGGAAGCGCAATATCGGCGGCGCGGCGGCGCCATCGGCAGGATTCTGCTGCCAGAGGCGCAGCGCCCGGCCCATCTGCGGCAGCAGATCGCGCCCCTCTTCGATGAATACCGGCAGCAGGTCGGCGTCCAGCTCGTCCTTCAGGATCAGCGAAGGATCGACTGCCTCGTCGCTGGCGCGTGGCGCCGGTGACGTTTCCTCGATAGCACTTGCGACCGGTGCAGCGGACGGCGCTTGCAACTCGCTTTCGACCGCTGGCGGCGCTTCGGGCGCGCCTGCCAGCGGCGCCTGTTCCGCGTCCCATTGCGCGGCGATATCCTGCAGCATCCGGCCCAGCAATGCGACCTGCTGCGGCTCATAGGCCGGCATCTCGCCCAGCGCGAATTGCTGCAGCATCTGCTTGAGGCGCGCCACGCAATCCTCCAGCGCCTCGAATTGCTCTGGCGCCAGGCTTACCGGCTGCCGCGACAAGCGCATCAGCACCAGTTCCAGGCCGTGTGCCACCTCCTGCAGCGGCTGGAAGCCGACCGTCGCCGAACTGCCCGCCAGCGAATGGGCGGCGTGGACTGATTCGACTGCGACCGGCCGCTGCGGCTCGTGGCGCCATTCGGCAAAATCGGTCGACAGCTGGCGTACCAGTTCGTCGGTTTCCGCCAGATAAATATTATGCAGGGGGACACTGATTTCGAGATCGCCGATACGCTTGATGCCGTCGTCGCGCACCGCTGCCGCCGCCGGCCCACCGGTGAAGGGCAATACCGCACCGGGAGCCGATGCCGGCGCCGCCGGTTCGTCCTCCGCTTGCTCGGGCGTCGCGATCTGGCCGAAGGCGGCCAGTTCCGCCTCCGATAACTGGACTTCCTCGGCCTGCTCGACCAATGCCGGCGCTTCGGCCTCTGCCGGGGCTGCCGCCATCGGTGGCACTGCGTCGCCCGCTTCGTCGGGCGACGCCTCCGCGCTCGCTCCCGCTTCGACCGCAACCTCTTCGATCGGCATCGCTTCGCTCGCCACCGCCTCATCCGGCGCGGCGGACGGATGGCTCATGTCGGCCGCCGGTATTTCCGTTTCCGGGTAATCCACGTCGGCGATGGCCGCTTGTCCGCGATCCGCCTCGAGCCGGAATTCCTCGCCGGCACGGACACGGCCGGCGGCATCGGCCAACTCTTGCGGTGCGCGGCCCGAGCTGCCGTCGGCCTGGATCTCCCCTACCCACGCCTCCAGCATCTCGGCCGCGTATTCCAGCAAGGCACAGAGCTCCGGAGTGCTGGCACGGCCCTCCGACAGCCACAAGTTCAATACCTGCTCGATGCTCCACGCCGCTTCGCCGAAAGCGTCCAGGCCGACCATCCGGCTGCTGCCCTTGAGTGTATGAAACGAACGCCGCAGCGTGGTCAGGTGATCCTGGTTGTGCGGTTCACGGCGCGATGCCGGAATGGTCTCCCCAATACAGGCCAGCACCTCTTCGGCTTCCGACAGAAATATTTCCAGCAGTTCGGCGTCGATCGCCTCATTGGTGGCCGGCGCCGCACTGCTGACGATCACCTCTTCCGCCGGCGCGCTGACGGAAGTAGTCATCACGATATCCGAAACCGCGTCCGCCGACTGGGCGAAATCGGCTTGTTCCAGCAAATCGATGGTGCTCTGCGCCCGCCCATGCGCGTCCGGGTTGTCGACCAGGGTAGCGACGTCGCGCACCTGTTCCAGCGATTTCTTCAACTCCTCCTGCAGGCGCGGATTTTGCGGCTCCATCGAGAGCGAAAGCGCCAGCTCGGCCGAGTGCTGCTGGTGGAAGGAAAGTTCCTGCTCCGCCGTGACCGGCTCGGCCGCCTCGGCGTCAGGGGCGGCCGTGGCCGCACCTTCAGCCACGTCCACCTGCGGCCATTCCGATACCATTTCGCCGCCGGCTGACATGGCCTGCCCGGCGTCGCCTTTTTCCAGGAGATTGGCGCGGAACATGCTCTCGTTTTCATCGAACGAGAAACGTTTGCCGGCATCTTCGGAATGCAACTGCAAGGTTTCGATAAAGAAGCTCAAGGCACCGACGTTTTGCGCCACATGCTGAAAAGTCTGCTGCTGCGACAACGCATCGGCTTCGGCCTGCGCGAACTCCTGCACGGCGGCACGCGTATGCTGAACCGCACGCCGCGCAGCGCCCTGGTCCAGCACCGCCAATGCACCTTCTATCTGGTGCAGCACCTGGTCGATCGGCTCCAGCGCCTCTTGCTTGGACGGGTCGTTAAAATATTCATCCAGCAGCTTCTCGACCTGGCGCAGGCTCGACAGCATCTCTCCGGCCAGCACCGTCATCGCTTGGCGCTGCTGCGCCTCGCGCGACATATCGCTGAGCCATTGCGCCGAATCGGCAGGCGTTTCACCGGCCACCACCGACAGCAGGCGCGCAGTCAAGGCTTCGGCCCGCTCGGAAAAATCCTCCGGCAGGCGATTGATGGCATTCAGCGCATTTTCAACGAACAACAGGCTGGTTGCCATTTCCAGGCCAAGGCCGTCGCCCGGCTTGGCATAGGCGGCGTGGCGCGCGATGCCATTCAACTCGCGCAGCAATTTGGACAGCGGCGCTGAATTCAATTTGCTGCCGGCCTCCGTCAAGCTCTTCATTTCAAGTTCGAAGACAAGCGCCGGGCTGCTATCGCCGCCGGCAATCCGGTTCCAGATATTTTTTGCCAGCCCCAGTTTTTCCTTGGCCAGTACCAGCGCTTCCAGATCGATCTGGCCATAGCGCCGCTTGTCGTAATCGTGCGGTACCAGGCCATCGAGCTGATAGGCGCTGCGCACCTGCATCGTGCTCGGTGACGGATTTTCGGCGCTGGCAAGGAAAAACAGCGCATCGCGCAACACTCTTTCGGCGATACCGGCCGCACCCTGGCTCAGGCGGCGCAACTGCAGATTGATGCGGGCAAACAGTTGCTTGACATAGAGTTCCTGCGCGATCTCGCCGTTGGCGACCGCCGCCGAAAAAGCCTGCATCACCCGCCAGAATGCCCGTGCCTGCGGACTGGTCTGACCCTTCTCCACTTCGCCGATAATTTTCGACAACGCCATGGCATTGCGCGACTCGTTGTCCGGACCGGCGTTTTTCAGAAACGGCAGCAGCGCCTTCTCGAAGCGCGCGCGAATGACGGCATAGTCGAGCGGATCGCCGGCCGCTTCGCGTGCCGGCAACTGTAGCCGGATCGTCAGATTGGGGAAAAACAGGTCAGCCGGGTGGATCCGTTCGGCTCCGCGCACTTGCAGCAGGGCTTTGTAGTACGCAAACAGGCGCACCGGCTGGTGCGGCGCTCCCGACAGCAACTCCTCGAGATACTCGACCAGCGCCTGGCACGCGGCCTGGATCGTCTGCGCATTCTCGGCGTCGAGCGCCAATTGCCCGGAAATCAGCTGGTCCAGCAAGTCCTCGATGGTTTCGGTAAGAATCGCGACGCCGTCGATATCGACGATCTGCAGTGCGCCGTGCGCCTGGTGCAGATAAATTTTGGCATGGCGCAAGGACGTTGCTTGCGCTTCGGGCTCCTGGCTCAGCGCATCTTGCAGGGCGTTTTTCGAATGCGTCAGCGCTTCGCGGATTTCGCCCATCACCCAGGACAAGGGGCCGGCGTCAAAACTGCCCCGGGCGCTCTGCGACAGTGCGGAAGAATCGGTGGTCATGGCTACCTCGCGGTTTCTGGGGTAATACGCCGCATCCGTGCTCAGACGTCAGCTTGCATGCGGTACGGCCATGCAAGCGAAATAGGCGAGCAACGGCAAGCGCGTATCAAGCGGCGATACGGAAGCGCGAAACCGAGTTCTTGAGTTCCTCCGCCAGCTTCGATAGTTCGCGAATGGAAAGCGCGGTCTGCTGCGTGCCTTCCTGCGTCTTTTCCGTGACGGTCAGGATGCCCTGGATGTTTTGCGCCACGCCATTCGCCGAGGTTGCCTGCTGCTCGGTTGCCGAGGAAATGCCCTGAATCAGTTCCGCCAGCCGGTTCGACACGCGGCGGATATCGGACAGGGCGGCGCCGGCGGCGTCCGACAGCTTGGCTCCCTCGACCACACCCTGCGTCGATTTCTCCATGGCGGCGACGGCATCGTGGGTATCGGTCTGAATCGTGCGCACCAGCGCGCCGATCTGCTTGGTCGCCTCACCCGAGCGTTCCGCCAGCCGCTGCACCTCTTCCGCCACCACCGAGAAGCCGCGTCCCGCTTCGCCGGCCGATGCCGCCTGGATGGCGGCGTTCAGCGCCAGCACGTTGGTCTGCTCGGTAATGTCGGAAATCAGCTCGGTGATCTCGCCGATCTCCTGCGAGGATTCGCCCAGGCGCTTGATGCGCTTCGAGGTTTCCTGGATCTGCTCGCGAATTTCGTTCATGCCCTTGATCGCGTTCTCCACCGCCATCGCCCCCTGCTCGGCCGCCGTCACCGACTGCCGCGCCACCTCGGCCGATTCGTTGGCCGACTTCGAAACATCGGTGATCTGCAGCGCCATGTCGAGAACCGCACGGCCGGTTTCCTGAATGTCGCGCGACTGCTTTTGGGAAGCGGCCAGCAGTTCGGTCGAGATGTCCTGCGCTTGGTTGGAAGCGGAAGTGACCTGTTCCGCGGTCAGCGTCACGCGGCCGACCAGTCCGCGCAATTCTTCAACGGTGTAGTTGACCGAGTCGGCGATGGCGCCAGTAATGTCTTCCGACACGGTGGCCTGGATCGTCAGGTCGCCGTCCGCCACTTCCTGCAATTCGTTCATCAAGCGCAGAATCGCGGTCTGGTTCTGCTCGTTGGCGCGCATCGCTTCTTCTTCCTGCTTTTGCGCCTGCAGCCTCTGCGCGTCCGCTTCCTGGCGCCGCAAATCGGCCTCGCGGGTGCGATTGCGGCTATCCTGCAGCAGTACCAGCGCGATGCCGATGGCCGCCAGCAAGGCCAGCAGGGCCGACGCCAACATCGCCCAGAATTGCCAGGTCAGAGAATCCTGTTCGGCGCGATAGGTTTTTTGCAGCGTGGTCAAACGCTGTTTCAGCGCTTCGTTTTCCGTAAAAATCAATTGCTCGGATTGTTTCGCGGCGATGAAGTTTTGCAGATTGCCGAGAATGGTTGCCACCGATTGCTGATATTCGGTGAACGCGGTCTGCAATTCGGTCAGCTTGTCGCGCGTATCTTGATCCGCGGTAGCGGACAAACGCAGGATATCGCTGCCGTTCAGGAATCCTTCGGTGATGTCGCGGAAAGTATTGGTGTCCTTGCCGAGCAAAAACGCGGTTTCCGGATTGACGCCTTCGGAAGTCAGGAATTCGTTGGCGCTGCGTCCCAAGCGCTGGGTCAGCATCACCAGTTGGCCGGCGGCGGCGATTTCCCGCGGCGTGGCGCCGCCCTGGGCTTTCAGGGTCGCGATCTGTTCGGTCAGCTCCAGCAGGATGGGCGAGAGCGTATTCAGCTTCTGCAAGGTGGTGCCGAAACCGGTCAGTTCCTTGCGCAGCTTCAGAATGGTTTCCGCCGCCTTGTCGGAGTTGGCCCAGACCTTCTGCGTGTCCTGCAGGATGGCGGCCATCTTGTCGTTGGGCGCATCGATTTCGCGTCCCTGGTAGTTGCCGCCCTTGGAGAGGATCTGCAAGTCCTGGTTGAATTCCTTGCGGCTCTCGGAGAGTTGCTTGAACGCCTCGAGGTTGCCCTGAATCGCGTTCGGCGTGGCCTTGCCGATACGCTGGGAGTGCATCAGCGCGTCACCGGCGATCTGGGTCTGAGTCGACGTCAGAATCGAATTATTGGCACTGAGCCAGACAAAGAAGGCGCCCAGAACCAGCGATCCGCCCAATAAGCTCAGCAGGATACGAACCTGCTGCTGCAAGGGGAGATAGCCGATCAGCGGCAGGCGCAGGTCGCCGCTGCGCTCCAGCGCATCACCGATAAAGGTGGCATCGGGATTGGTTTCCGCGGAGTAGGAGGGCTTGGCAAGCTGCTCGGCGGCCGAATCGGCTGCGGAGGCAAGCGCCGCGTCGCCTTCCGCCGCAAGTTCTTCCTGCTTATTCCTGGAAAAGAACGGTAGTTTGAACGCCATTACTGAGTCTCCTAATTCCGAATTCGGCGTCACCCGCTATGAGTGCGGATAACTCATAAGCCCACATGCAAAAACCGGGGATCCTGCACTATCAAAGCCAAATCGAGCTGGGTCCAGATTTGGGATTCGCGATCGATGTACTGTTGCGCCGACCAGGGTGCGGCGTCCGCAGCCGCATGCAGCTGCATGTCGCCGACGTTGCGCAAGCCCATCACGCGAGACACCAGGAGCGCGCTATTGAATGACAGCGCCGAGGCAAAGGCGACGATCCGGCTTTCCTTGTCGATCGGCGACAAGCCGTACCCTTGGAATCGCGCCAGGTCGATGACGCTGGTCAGGTTGCCGCGGATGTTCGACAAGCCCAGATACCAGTCCTGCGTCAGCGGTACCGGAGTGATGGTGCCAACCGAAACGATTTCACCGGCCTGCTGCAGGTCCAGCAGCCAGCGGGTTTCACCGATCATCACCCCCAACCGGCTGATGCCGGCATCGGCGCCGCTGCGCGCCACCTGCATGCGCTCCAGCAGCTGCGATCTGAAACTCGCGCAGACGGATACGGCGTGCACTCGGATCATCCGGCTTGTGGGGGGCGAGGTCCGACCGGCGATCGGAGGTGGATTCGGTCATGTGCGCTCAGCTATCCGAGTGCGGCGATTTTCGACAACAGTTCTTGCGGATCGATCGGCTTGACGATGTAGTCGCGCGCGCCCTGGCGCAGGCCCCAGATGCGATCGGTCTCCTGCCCTTGCTGGTGCAGATGATGATCGGGATATCCTGGGTTTCGGGATCGCGCGTGATCGAACGCGTCACCTGGAATCCGTTCTGGCCCGGCATGACGATATCCATCAGGATCAGTTGCGGCTTGTCGGCCTTGATTTTCAACAGGGCTTCCTCGCCGTTCTCGGCCGTCGATACGGAAAATCCGTTTTTGACCAGGATGTCGGTCAGGAAGTAGCGCTCGGTGGGAGAATCGTCGACGACAAGAATTTTTTGTATGGCCATTTTTATCTTCACCTCAATCATTTTTATATTTGGGCGCTATTTCGCAAGCCCGTTGGCGGTATGTTCGCGCACGGTCCGCAGCAGGCTGTCCTTGGTGAACGGCTTGGTCAGATATGCGTCCGAACCGACCATCGCGCCGCGCGCCCGGTCGAACAGGCCGTCCTTGGACGACAGCATGATGACCGGCGTGGCATGGAACCTGGCGCTTTTCTTGATCAGCGCGCAGGTCTGATAACCGTCCAGCCGCGGCATCAGGATGTCGCAAAAAATCAGCGCCGGCTTATGGTCGTTGATCTTGGCCAGCGCATCGAATCCGTCTTCCGCCAGTACGACCTGATAGCCGGCCTGACTCAGGAAAATCTCGGCAGAGCGCCGGATCGTGCTGCTGTCGTCGATCACCATGATTTTCAGGCTGGCATTGTCTACCGGCGTTGTCATTGCGTCATCTCGGGTAAAGTGGGTTCAATATATGTCCCAACTGTAACAAAAATCAAGATGCATTTACACAATGTTGCGCCGCGGACATTTAGGCGCGTGGTTTTTTAGAGAATTATTGTTTTTGTTGTAGTTTTGCTAATTAATCAAATACTGACCATCTCGAAATCTTCCTTGCGCGCGCCGCATTCGGGGCAAGTCCAGTTCATCGGCACATCGGCCCAGCGGGTACCGGGGGCAATGCCGTCTTCCGGCATACCCGGCCGCTTCGTCGTAGATCCAGCCGCAGATCAAACACATCCAGGTCTGGAATTCTTCCTGCGGTGCCACGCTTGCTGCTTCGTTATCGCTCACGACTGACTGTCCTTCAATCAAGTAAAATGCAAAGTCGGATATCTTAATCTACCGGCTGTGCAAAACCAAACTTCTCCGCTCATCCTGACTTTCAACGTTGCCGACCCCGTCGGCGCCATCGGCATCCAGGCCGATCTCGCGTCCTTCGCGGCAATGGGTTGCCACGGCCTGTCGGTCATCACCGTCGATCCTGATCGGCGATACCGCGCGCGTCGAGGACACCCAGGTGATCGATGCCGACTGGGTGGCCGACCAGGCGCGCGTGGTGCTGGAAGACATGGCGGTGGCGGCATTCAAGGTCGGCGCCGTCGGCAGCATCGAAAGCGTCTCGGCGATCGCCGAAATCGTCTCCGACTATCCCGACATCCCGCTGGTGCTCGACCCTTTCAGCTCGGCGCTGCCCGATCAGGGGCCGGACCGACGACGACATGCTGACCGCCATCCACGAACTGCTGATTCCGCAGGCCACCGTGCTGCTGCTGTCGGCGGTCGAACTGGCGCGCCTGGCCGAAAGCTGGCGCGAGGCGTCGACCGAGGACACCATGGCGGTGGATGCGATGCATTTGATCGAGATGGGCTGCGAGTACGTATTCGTCACCGGCACGCGCGGCGAACCGCACAAAGTCGTCAATACGCTGTTCAACGAAAATGGCGTGGTGCGGCAGGATGCCTGGCCGCGCATCTCCGGCTCCTTCGCCGGCGCCGGCAGCCACCTTGTCGGCCACCATCGCCGGCATGCTGGCCAACGGCCTCGACGTGCCGGAGGCGGTCTCCGAAGCACAGGAATTCACCCTGGCGCGCCATCAATCACGCGCAACGGCTGGGCATGGGCAAACTCGTGCTCGACCGTTACTTCTGGGCGCGCGAGCCGGAACCCGGCGCCGAGCCCGACCATTGATTTTTTCCCGATCCACATGAATCCAAGCACCCTTTCCCGCAACGACACCCTGTTCCAGCGCGCGCAAAGCACGACGCCGGGCGGCGTCAATTCCCCGGTGCGCGCCTTCCGCTCGGTCGGCGGCACGCCGCGCTTCATCACCCGCGCCGAAGGCCCGTATTTCTGGGATGCGGACGCAAGCGCTACATCGACTACATCGGCTCCTGGGGCCCGGCGATCGTCGGCCACGCCCATCCGGCCGTGGTCAAGGCGGTGCAGGAAGCGGCCGCGCGCGGCTTGTCGTTTCGGCGCGCCGACCGAGGGCGAAATCGAAATGGCGGAAGAAATCTGCCGGCTGGTGCCGTCGATCGAGCAGGTGCGCCTGGTGTCGTCCGGCACCGAGGCCACCATGAGCGCGCTGCGGCTGGCGCGCGGCGCCACCGGCCGCGACAAGATCGTCAAGTTCGAAGGCTGCTACCACGGCCACGCCGATTCGCTGCTGGTGAAGGCCGGCAGCGGCCTGCTGACCTTCGGCAACCCGACCTCGGCCGGCGTGCCGGAGGATTTCGTCAAGCATACGCTGGTGCTCGACTACAACGACACGCAGCAGCTGGAAGACACCTTCGCAGGCGCTCGGCGACCAGATCGCCTGCGTCATCGTCGAGCCGATCGCCGGCAACATGAACCTGGTGCGCGCCACGCCGGAATTCCTGCAGACCATGCGCCGCGCTGTGCACCCAGCACGGCGCGGTGCTGATCTTCGACGAAGTGATGTCGGGCTTCCGCGTCGCGCTCGGCGGCGCGCAATCGCTGTACGGCATCACGCCGGACCTGACGGCGCTCGGCAAGGTCATCGGCGGCGGCCTGCCGGTGGCGGCCTTCGGCGGCCGCGCCGACCTGATGAAATACATGGCGCCGCTGGGGCCGGTGTACCAGGCCGGCACGCTGTCGGGCAATCCGGTGGCGGTGGCCGCCGGCATGAGCACGCTGAAACTGATCCAGGCGCCCGGCTTCTACGCGGCGCTGGAAGCGCAGACCGCGAAACTGGTGCGCGGCCTGACCGACGCCGCGCGCGAAGCCGGCATCGCCTTCTGCGCCGACTCGGTCGGCGGCATGTTCGGCCTGTATTTCGCCGACGCCATCCCGACCAGCTATGCGGCGATGATGAGCGTGCGACAAGGACCGCTTCAACGCCTTCTTCCATGCCATGCTGGACGCCGGCGTCTACCTGGCGCCGTCGGCGTTCGAAGCCGGCTTCGTTTCGGCGCAGCATGACGACGCCGTGATCGAGGCCACGCTGGCGGCGGCGCGCGCCGCCTTCCGCGGCCTGGCGTAAGGGCATGCGCGTGGCGGCCCGCCCGCCACGCCTCAGATGTTCTTGAACACCGTCTGCAGCCAGTCGATGAACAGGTCCACTTCCGGCCGTTCGCGCGCCTGGCGCTCGTACACCACGTAATAGGCGTGCGGCGGCGTCGTCAGCCGCACGTCGAACAGCGGCACCACCTGCCCGCTCTCGATCAATTCCCTTGCGAAATGCTGGCGCGTCAGGCCGACGCCGTGGCCGTGCCGCACCGCTTCCAGCAGCAAGCCGAGGTCGTCCACGCGCAAGCCCGTCATCGGCTCCGGCCAGTCCAGCCCGGCCGCCTCGAACCACGGCTGCCACGGTTCCAGCGCCGAACGCAGCAGCGTCGCCCGCTGCAGGTCGGCCGGTGCCTGGAGTCCGCCGATCTGCTTCAGGTAGGCCGGACTGGCGACCGCGAACGCCGGTTCCACGAACAGTTTTTCAGTGACGATATCCGGGTAGTTGCCGGCGCCGAAGCGCACCTCGACGTCGGACTCCGACAGCGAGAGGTCGTACAGCGGCACCGACAGGAAGATCTCGACCGCGATGTCCGGATGGCGGCGGGTGAACTCGGCCAGGCGCGGCACGAACAGACAGCGCGCAAAGGTCGGCGTCAGCGTCACCTTGACCCGCGGCTGGGGTGAGGCGGCGCGGCGCGGGATCGGGAAATCGGTCAGCGCCTGCAAGCGCGGCGCGCACCACATCGAGATAGCGGCGGCCGAACTCGGACAGCGTAATGGCGCGGCCGTCGCGATGGAACAGGCGCTCGCCGACGAACTCTTCCAGCAGGCGGATGCGGTGCGACAGCGCCGACGGCGTGATGCACAGCTCGTCGGCCGCCAGCACGAAGGAAGCGTGGCGCGCCACCGCTTCGAACGCCGACAGCGCGTGCACCGGCGGCAGGCGGGTGGTGATCGAGGGCTTTTTGTAGGTATTGATGGCGCTGGTCCCGAAATTTACCAGCGGACGATCTTGCCTGGATTCAGGATGTTGTTCGGATCCAGCGCATGCTTGAGCGCGCGCATGGCGTCGATCGCATTGTCGCCATGCTCCTGTACCAGGAAATCCATCTTGTGCAGCCCGACCCCGTGTTCGCCGGTGCAGGTGCCGTCCATCGCCAGCGCACGCGTCACCATGCGCGCATTGACCGCTTCCGCTTTGGCAAGCTCGGCGCCGTCGTGCGGATCGACCAGCATCTGCACGTGGAAATTGCCGTCGCCGACGTGGCCGATGATCGAATGGACGATGCCTTCGCGCTCGCAATCGGCCTTGGTCTCGAGGATGCATTCGGCCAGGCGCGAGATCGGCACGCAGCAATCGGTCGAGATCGCGCGCGCGCCGGGACGCAGCTGCAACAGCGCGAAATAGGCGTTGTGGCGCGCCGCCCACAGCCGCGAGCGGTCCTCGGGCCGCGTGGCCCATTCGAAACCGGTGGCGTGATGCTCGGCGACGATCTCCTGCACCGTCTGCGCCTGCTCGGCGACGCCATTTTCGCTGCCGTGGAATTCGAACAGCAAGAGCGGCTGCTCCGGCAGGCTCAGCTTGTCGTGGGCATTGATCGCGCGCACGCCGTTCTCGTCGAGGAATTCGACGCGCGCCACCGGCACGCCGAGCTGGATGGTCTGGATCACCGCATTCACCGCGTCGGCCGCGCTCGGGAATGAGCAGACCGCGGCGGAAATCGCTTCCGGCTGCGGATACAGCCTGACCGTGACTTCGGTGATGATGCCGAGCGTGCCCTCGCTGCCGACGAACAGCCGGGTCAGGTCGTAGCCGGCCGAGGATTTCTTGGCGCGCGTGCCGGTTTTCAGGATGCGGCCGTCGGCCGCCACCACCGTCAGCGCCAGCGTGTTTTCGCGCATGGTGCCGTAGCGCACGGCGTTGGTGCCGGAGGCGCGCGTGGCCGCCATGCCGCCCAGCGAGGCGTCGGCACCCGGATCGATCGGGAAGAACAGGCCGCTGTCCTTGATTTCCTGGTTCAGCTGCTTGCGCGTGACGCCGGCCTGCACGGTCGCCGTCAAGTCTTCGGCGTGCACCGCCAGCACCCGGTTCATTTGCGACAGGTCGATCGTGACGCCGCCGTGCAGCGCCAGCACATGGCCTTCGAGCGAGCTGCCGGCGCCGAAGGCGATCACCGGCACCGCGTGGCTGTTGCACAGCGCGACCGTGGCCGCGACCTCTTCGGTGGTATGGGCGAACACCACCGCGTCGGGCAGCATCGGGTCGTACGAGGATTCGTCGCGGCCGTGGTGCGCACGGATGGCCTGGCTGAGCGACAGCCGTTCACCGAACAGGGCTTGCAGCGCGCTCAGGAGTTCTGGCGGCAAGGGTTTTTTGAGCGCCTCGGTGTGCGCGATCTGATTCATAGACAATTCTCCATATACCGGATTCTACTCTGCGCTGCCCCGGCAAAAGTGTTGCCGGCACGCGCGCATGGCGGCCATTTTGACGTATGCTGGCCGCATCTCGATTTGCAAGGCATCAACATGGGACATCGGCTTTCAAAAATCGTCACGCGTACCGGCGACGACGGCAGCACCGGCCTCGGCGACGGCAGCCGCACCGGCAAGGACAGCCTGCGCGTGCAGGCGATCGGCGACGTCGACGAATTGAATTCGCAGCTCGGCGTGCTGCTGTGCGAACCGTTGCCGACCACGCTGCGCGAAGAATTGAATTCGATCCAGCACGACCTGTTCGATCTCGGCGGCGAACTGTGCATTCCCGGCCATGCCGCGATCACGACGGCGCACGTGGCGCGGCTGGACGCCTGGCTGGAAAAATACAATGCCGACCTGCCGCCCTTGAAGGAATTCATCCTGCCCGGCGGCTGCCGCGCCGCCGCGCTGGCGCATGTCTGCCGCACCGTCTGCCGGCGCGCCGAGCGCAGCATCGTCAGCCTCGGCAAACAGGAAGAGCTTCGTGCCGATCCGCGCCGCTACCTGAACCGCTTGTCGGACCTGCTGTTCGTCTGCTCGCGCGTGCTGAATCGGGCGGCGGGCGGCAGCGATGTGCTCTGGCAAAAGGACCGCGACCGCGGACTGTGAGCGCTGGCTGCGCCGCCGCAGGCCATCCCGGCCCATCACATATGGCAGTATGGTCAGAATTTGACCGCTTCACGCCCGAGAGAGCACGCCTGCCGTGGGAGTATGTGGACGACTGCGGTAACGCTCAGTTATTCACGACCAGCCGCGGCTCGCCCTTGCCGAAGCGCTTCTTGATGGCGGCGGCGATGCCGTCGGCATCCAGGCCGTACATCGCCAGCAGTTGCGCGACGTCGCCATGGTCGATGAACTTGTCCGGCAAGCCCAGCATCAGGATCGGCCGCGTGATGCCGGCTTGCGCCAGCGCTTCCGCCACCGCCGCGCCGGCGCCGCCCATGATCGCGCCCTCTTCGACCGTCACCAGCGCCTCGTGCGTCGCGCGCCAGTTCGGCGACCAGCTCGACGTCGAGCGGCTTGACGAAGCGCATGTTGGCGACCGTCGCATCGAGCTCGCTCGCCGGCGGCCAGCGCGGGCGCGACCATCGTGCCGAAGGCCAGGATCGCGACCTCCTTGCCGCTGCGCCGGAGCTCGCCCTTGCCGAGCGGAATCGCCGTCAGTTCCGGCTCGACCGCCGACGCCGACGCCGGCGCCGCGCGGATAGCGCACCGCCGCCGGACCGGGATGCTGGAAGCCGGTGGTCAGCATCTGGCGGCATTCGTTTTCGTCCGAGGCCGCCATCACCACCATGTTCGGGAATGCAGCGCAGAAAGGCCAGGTCGTAATTGCCGGCGTGGGTGGCGCCGTCGGCGCCGACCAGCCCGCGCGGTCGAGCGCGAAGGTGACGTCCAGGTTTTGCAGCGCGACGTCGTGGATCAGCTGGTCGTAGCCGCGCTGCAGGAAGGTCGAGTAGATCGCCACCACCGGCTTCAGCCCTTCGCAGGCCAGGCCGGCGGCGAAGGTCACCGCATGCTGCTCGGCGATGCCGACGTCGAAATAGCGCTCCGGAAAGCGCTGCTCGAATCGCACCATGCCCGAGCCTTCGCGCATCGCCGGCGTGATGCCGACCAGGCGCGTGTCGGCGGCCGCCATGTCGCACAGCCAGTCGCCGAACACCTGGGTGTAGGTGGTCTTGCCGGCCGCGGCCGGCTTGATGCCCTCGGCCGGATTGAACTTGCCGGGGCCGTGGTACAGCACCGGATCGGCTTCGGCCAGCTTGTAGCCCTGGCCCTTCTTCGTCACCACGTGCAGGAACTGCGGCCCCTTCAGCTTCTTGATGTTTTGCAGCGTCGGGATCAGCGACTCGAGGTCGTGGCCGTCGATCGGGCCGATGTAGTTGAAGCCGAATTCCTCGAACATCGTGGCCGGCACGACCATGCCCTTGGCATGCTCTTCGAGGCGCTTGGCCAGTTCCAGCATCGGCGCCGGCAGCACCGACTTGCCGACGTTCTTGGCGGCGGCGTAGAAGCGGCCCGACATCAGGCGCGCCAGGTAGCGGTTGAGCGCGCCGACCGGCGGCGAGATCGACATGTCGTTGTCGTTCAGGATCACCAGCAGGTCGACGTCGTCGTGCACGCCGGCGTTGTTCAGCGCCTCGAACGCCATGCCGGCGGTCATCGCGCCGTCGCCGATCACGGCGATCGCGTGCCGGTTCTCGCCCTTGAGTCTTGGCCGCCAGCGCCATGCCGAGCGCGGCCGAAATCGAGGTCGACGAATGCGCGGTGCCGAAGGTGTCGTACTCGCTCTCGTCGCGGCGCGGGAAGCCGGAAATGCCGTCCAGCTGGCGCAGCGTGTGCATGCTGCTCGCGGCGGCCGGTCAGGATCTTGTGCGGATAGGTCTGATGGCCGACGTCCCAGACGATGCGGTCGTGCGGCGTGTTGAACACGTAGTGCAGCGCGATGGTCAGCTCGACCGTGCCCAGGTTGGACGACAGATGGCCGCCGGTCTTCGAGACCGAATCGAGCACGAAGGCGCGCAGCTCGTCGGCCAGCGGCTTCAGTTGGCGCGCGGCAGGCGGCGCAGGTCGGCCGGTTCGTCGATGTGGTTCAGCAATTCATATCAGCGCCAGTTTGCTATCGTTGTGGAAAACGCAGGCCGCTCATGCCTTCCGCTGCACGATCAGGTCCGCCAGTTCGCGCAGCCGCGTGCTTGTCTCGCCGAACGGCGCGAGCGCCCGATGCGCGTCGCTCGCGCAGTTGTTCCGCCAGCGCCCGCGATGCTCCAGCCCGAGGATCGAGACATAGGTCGGCTTGTTGTCCGCCGCATCCTTGCCCGCCGTCTTGCCCAGCGTCGCCGAATCGGCGGTGGCGTCCAGCACGTCGTCGACCACCTGGAACGCCAGGCCGATCGCATGCGCGTACGCGTCCAGCGCCGCCGTCTCGGCTGCCGACAGGGCCTGGCCGCACAGCGCGCCCAGCAGCACCGAGGCGCGCAGCAACGCGCCGGTCTTCAGCTGGTGCATGCGCTCCAGCTGCGCCAGCGACAGGCTCATGCCGACGCTGGCCAGATCGATCGCCTGGCCGCCGCACATGCCGGCGGAGCCGGCCGCCTGCGCCAGCAGGCGCAGCATCGCCAGCTGCCGCGCCGGATCGGCGCTGGCGCCGTCGGCCAGCACCAGGAACGCCTGCGCCTGCAGCGCGTCGCCGACCAGCAGCGCGGTCGCTTCGTCGTAGCGCTACGTGCACGGTCGGCTTGCCGCGCCGCAGCGCGTCGTCGTCCATGCACGGCATGTCGTCGTGCACCAGCGAATAGGCGTGGATCATTTCCACCGCCGCCGCGCGCGCGCCAGCGCCTCAGCCGGCGCTTCGAACAGCGCGCCGGCGGCGAACACCAGCAGCGGGCGCACGCGCTTGCCGCCGTCCAGCACCGCGTAGCGCATCGCCTCGTGCAGCGCGGCTCGGCGCGGCGGCGTCTGGCAGCAAGGTCTCCAGCGCCTGTTCCATGCGCGACTGCACCTGCTCCATCCAGCTCGTCGAAGGGCGCAGCGGACGTCATCGATGCGCTCATTCGCCGCTGTCGCCGGCGGTTTCGGCGGCAAACGGCTTGAGCATCTCGCCTTCCAGCACTTTGACCTGCCCTTCGACCTTTTCGAGCTGTTGCGCGCAATAGCGCACCAGCTCGGCGCCGCGCCTGTAGGCGGCGACCGAGGCTTCCAGCGGCAGTTCGCCGGCTTCCATGCTGGCGACCAGTTGCTCCAGCTCGGCCATCGCCTGTTCGAACGAGGCGGGCAGCGTCGGCCGGCGACGGAGTTTCTTGGACATAGTGGTCTTAAGACATGCAAGCGTGGTTAGCCCGGTATTTTAGTGCAAAGCCATCGGTCGCGGTTCGGACATGCGCAATTGCGAGCGCGCCGTCGCAGCCGCGGTTTCCGGCCGTGCAAGCACGGCGCGGCGACCTTGCGCCGGACGTGCGTATGCACAGCTCCGCCGGAACGGTCAAGGTATAATCGCGGGTTCTGTCCAAAATCTCCTTTTCATCACATTTGAACTCAGGTTTTTGCGGATTCTTTCTCTCTTAGGTTGGTGCAACATTAATTTGGGGGTTGGAGATGTCCGATCTGGCTACGCATCGCCAAGCTGGCGCGCTCCACTGCGCAACTTCCGGTCAACGTCTATTTTGACGAAGCGCTGCTGCAGCGCGAAATCCAGCAACTTTTCCAGCAGGGCCCGCGCTATGTCGGCCATGAACTGATGGTGCCCGAGGTCGGCGACTATGCCACGCTGGCATGGGAGAACGAAGGCCGCATGCTGGTGCGCAATCCGAACGGGATCGAACTGCTGTCCAACGTCTGCCGCCACCGCCAGGCCATGATGCTCAATGGCCGCGGCAACAGCCGACAATATCGTCTGTCCGCTGCATCGCTGGACCTACGACCTCGAGCGGCGAACTGATCGGCGCGCCGCATTTCGGCGAAACGCCGTGCCTGAACCTGTCGCAGACGCCGCTGCAGAACTGGAACGGCCTGCTGTTCGAGCAGAACGGCGTCGACGTCCGGCAAAAGCTGGCGCGGCTGGGCGTGTCGAAGGACCTCGATTTTTCCGGCTACATGTTCGACCACGTCGAAGTCCACGAGTGCGACTACAACTGGAAGACCTTCATCGAGGTCTATCTGGAGGATTACCACGTCGAGCCGTTCCATCCGGGCCTGGGCAGCTTCGTCAACTGCGACGACCTGCGCTGGGAATTCGGCGCCGATTACAGCGTGCAGACGGTGGGCGTCAACCACGGTCTGGCGCAAGTCCGGCTCGGCCAACGTACCGCAAATGGCAGGAGCAGGTGCTGAAGTTCCGCAACGGCGCCGCGCCCGAGCACGGCGCGATCTGGCTGACGCTGTATCCGAACATCATGGTCGAGTGGTATCCGCACGTGCTGGTGGTGTCGACGCTGTGGCCGGACGGCCCGCAGAAAACCACGCAACGTGGTCGAGTTCTATTACCCGGAAGAAATCGTGCTGTTCGAGCGCGAATTCATCGAGGCCGAGCGCGCCGCCTACATGGAAACCTGCATCGAGGACGACGAGATCGCGCTGCGCATGGATGCCGGCCGCCGCATCCTGATGGAGCGCGGCGAAAACGAAGTCGGTCCGTACCAGTCGCCGATGGAAGACGGCATGCAGCATTTCCACGAGTGGTATCGCCAACGCATCGCGTTGTAACCTGGGGTCGCCCGACCGCCGTTATGCGACGGTCCGGCAGGCGCCTCCTACCTCGGCGCCGCATTCGGCCCGGTTCCTGGGGAGTATGACCAAAATCAGGCCGATTCCGAGTTAATTCAGGCCTTCTTGAAAAATACTCTATTCAGTATAATAAACAACCCATTTCCCGCGCCGCTCCTCCCCTCTCTCCCTTTTTCTCCTTCTCATGCAATCGCTCTGGATGCTGTTCGCCAGCTTCATCTTCGCCATCATGGGCGTCTGCGTCAAACTGGCGTCGGACTACTATTCGACCTCGGACATCGTCATGTACCGCGGCATCATCGGCATGCTGTTCCTGTACAGCCTGATCCGGCTGCGCGGCGGCACGCTGAAGACGCCGCTGGCCTGGAATCACCTGTGGCGCGGCGCGGTCGGCGTGTGCTCGCTGTGGCTGTGGTTTTCGTCGATGACGATGCTGCCGCTGGCGACCGCGGTCACGCTCAACTACACCTCGCCGATCTGGATCGCGGCGGTGCTGTTCGCGCTCGGCTGGTGGCGCGGCCAGAACCGCTTCGAGTGGCGGCTGGCGCTGGCGATCGGCGTCAGTTTCGTCGGCGTTACGCTGTTGCTGCGGCCCTCGATGCAGACGGAACAATGGCTATGGCGGCGCGCTGGCGCTGACGTCCGGCATGCTGGCGGCGCTGGCCTACCTGCAGGTGCGGCGGCTGGGCCAGCTCGGCGAACCCGAATATCGGGTGGTGTTTTACTTTTCGCTGATCAGCGCCGTCGCCGGTCTGTTCGGCGCCTTGTTTGTGGAGCGCCATGCCGGTCCCGGCTGGCGCGCGCCGAACGCCACCGGCATCCTGCTGCTGCTGGCGATCGGCCTCACCGCCACCACCGCGCAGATGGCGATGACGCGCGCCTACCGGCTCGGCAACATGCTGGTGATCGCCAACCTGCAGTACATCGGCATCGTGTTCTCCAGCGTCTGGGGCATCCTGATCTGGCGCGACACGCTTCGACTGGCAGCGGCTGGCTCGGCATCGCCGTGATCCTGGTCAGCGGCGTGGCCGCCACGTTCTACAATACCCGCAACGTCCAGGCGGCAACGGAAGCGCCCTCAACCGCGCCGCCTGCAGCGGACGCGATCGCCCGCAAGACTTGAAACCGATACCATGAGCAGGAGCCGACCATGCACGCCGATACCGCCTATACCACGCTGATTTCCGCCGCCGAACTGGCGCCGCATCTGCACGATCCCGACTGGATCGTGCTCGACTGCCGCCACGACCTCGCCAACCCGGATGCCGGGCGCGCCGCCTAGGCCGCCGGCCACCTCGCCGGGGCGCAGTTCGCGCGACCTCGACCGCGACCTGTCCGCTCTAGCGCCGGCCGCCGACGGCAGGTTCCGCGGCCGCCATCCCTTGCCGACACGCGCCGCGCTGCTCGAAACGCTGCGCGGCTGGGGCGTCAACGACGATTCGCAAGTGGTGGCCTACGACGCCCACGGCGGCATGTTCGCGGCGCGCCTGTGGTGGCTGCTGCGCTGGCTCGGCCACGCGCGGGTGGCGGTGCTGGATGGCGGCCTGGCGGCATGGGAACAGGCCGGATTGACGCTCAGCGCCGCCGCGCCGGCGCCGCGCCCGCGCGGCACGCTGCAGGCGCGGCCGGCGCTGGCCGCCACCGTCGACGCCGACGAAGTGCTGGCCAATCTGGCCGCCGCTCCCGAGCGGCGGCGCACCGTGCTCGACGCCCGCGCGCCGGACCGCTTCCGCGGCGAGAACGAAACGCTGGACGCGGTCGGCGGCCACATCCCGGGCGCCAGGAACCGCTTCTTCAAGGACAACCTGGACGCCGACGGCCGCTTCAAGCCGGCCGCGCAACTGCGCGCCGAACTGGCGCCGCTGCTGGCCGAGCCGGAGCGCGCCATCATGCAATGCGGCTCCGGCGTCACCGCCTGCCACAACCTGCTGGCGCTGGAGATCGCCGGCCTGCCGGGCGCCGCGCTGTATCCCGGCTCGTGGAGCGAATGGTGCGCCGATCCGGTACGGCCGGTGGCGCGCGGCCAGGATTGAGCGCTTCATCTTCCTGGCATGCGCCGCTTCCGGCGCGCACCCGGCGCCGTGCGTGCCGCAGCGATGCGCCTGCCCTCGCCCGAAGAAAGGCGGCGCATGGCTGCCTCTCGAAACTTCATCGTCCAGCTTAAGCCCGCACGAATGACGGCAGCGGCAAGCCAATGACCGGGATGCGTCCGCGCTCGCCGGCGTCAGCGGCCTGCTGGATCAGGCCGGTGTGATCTTGGCCGTCACCGCAGCCGCCGGCCGCACCGCGGCCAGGTAAAAACCGAACGAGGCCAGCGACACCAGCAACAGACAGCGCCAGGATCGGATATGGCGAGCTGCCGCCCTGCATCAGCGCGGCGATCGCCAGCGGGCCGGCGGCTTTCGCCAGCAGCGACGGCCCGGCCATGGCACCGGCGATCGCGCCATAGTTTTCACGCCCGTACAGCGCTTGCGGAATCGTGCCGCGCACGATCGTCAGGACACCGTTGCTCGCTCCGTACAGCACGCAGAACAGCGCCGCCGCCCACTGGCGCTGGCCGAACAGCAGCAAGGCCAGCAGCGCCACCGGCAAGGCCGCGAAGGTCAGCCGGCCCACCATTTGCGGCGTGACACGGCGCGCAAACGCCATCTCGCCGATGCGCCCGGCCACCTGCATCGGCCCGATCAGCGCCGCCAGCAGCACGACGCCGGCGATCGGATGGCCGAACTGCTGCAGCAGCGGGATCAGGTGCATCGACAGCGCCGAACCAATGAAGGTATTGGCGGAAAAGGCGAAGGCCAGTTTCCAGAATGCCGGATCGCGCACGGCCTGCTTCAAGGTGAAATTTTTCGGGGCGCCGGCAGCGCGCCGCACCGGGGCCGGCGGCAGCCTGTCACCCGCCGTCAGCAGCTGGTGCAGCGGCGCGCACAGCAAAAGCTGCAGCGCGCCGTACAGCCAATAGGTATCGCGCCAGCCGATCAGCTGATCGAGCTTCAGCGTCAGCGGCCAGAACACCGTGCTGGCAAGGCCGCCGAACAAGGCCAGCGTCGAAATGCCGCTGCGCGCGCCGTGCACGAACTCGCGGTTGATGGTGGCGAACGCCGCCTCGTACAGCACCAGCGCCATCGCCACGCCGAGCAAGCTCCAGGCGGCGAAGTACAGCGCCAGCGTATGGGCGGCGCCGAGCAGGAAAAAGCCGGCGCCGCACAAGAGCGAGCCGAGCGTCATCATCGCGCGGCCGCCGAAACGGTCGAGCAGCAGGCCGGCCGGCGCCGCCGCCAGCCCGGCGACCAGGATGCACCAGGAAAACGCGCCGAACACCGCTTCCGCACGCCATCCGGTTTCGCGCTGGATTTGCGGCGCCAGGATCGTGATGGCGTAGTACAGCGTGCCCCAGGAAACGATCTGGGTGCAGCCGAGCAGGCCAATGATTTTTGCGCGCTGGCGGGGGGCGGTCATGAGCGGCGGTCGGGTTCGAACGGCATACGTTGCGGACGACCACCATCATACGGTCATGCGCCGGCTTCGTACCAGCCTTGCGAGCGGTTGACGACGCCGACCACCAGCAGCATCAGCGGCACTTCGATCAGGACGCCGACCACGGTCGCCAGCGCGGCGCCGGATTGCAGGCCGAACAGACTGATCGCGGTCGCCACCGCCAGCTCGAAGAAATTCGAGGCGCCGATCAGGCTGGAGGGGCCGGCGACGCAATGCGGCACGCCGAGCCGGCGGTTCAGCCAGTACGCCAGCGCCGAATTGAAAAACACCTGGATCAGGATCGGCACCGCCAGCAGCGCGATCACCAGCGGCTGGCGCACGATCGCCTCGCCCTGGAACGCGAACAGCAGCACCAGGGTGGCCAGCAGCGCCGTGATCGAATACGGGCCGAGCCGCGCCACCGCGCGCGCCAGCCGCGCCGGGCCTGTGGCCAGCAGCCGGCGGCGCAGCCATTGCGCCAGAATCACCGGGATGATGATGTACAGCACGACCGAGGTCAGCAAGGTAGCCCACGGCACCGTGATCGAGGCCAGCCCGAGCAGCAGCGCCACCAGCGGCGCGAAGGCGACGATCATGATGGCGTCGTTCAGCGCCACCTGCGACAAGCGTGAAATAGGGGTCGCCCTTGCACAGCTGGCTCCAGACGAACACCATCGCGGTGCACGGCGCCGCCGCCAGCAGGATCAGGCCGGCGATATAGCTGTCCAACTGTTCCGCCGGCAGCCAGCCGGCGAACAGCTGGCGGATGAACAGCCAGCCCAGGAAGGCCATCGAAAACGGCTTGACCAGCCAGTTGACGGCCAGCGTCACGCCGATGCCGCGCCACTGGCTCTGGACTTGCGCCAGCGCGCCGAAATCGATCTTCAGCAGCATCGGGATGATCATGACCCAGATCAGCAGGCCGACCGGCAGGTTGACGCGCGCCACTTCGAGCCTGGCCACGGCCTCGAACACGGCGGGGAAACCACGGCCGAGCGCGATGCCGAGCCCGATGCACAAGACGACCCACAGCGTCAGATAGCGTTCGAAGAAACCGATTGCCGGCCGTGCCTCGGCGTCAAGAGCGGCGGCCGCAGCCGGTGGAGTGACGGATGAACTCATGGTAATCCGGTTGATTGAAAGATGGGGAGCGGTGCCGATTCAGCTCTCGGCCGACGTCATGCCGATCCTGCGCATTTCATGCTGGATCGCGTGCCGGTCCAACGTCGGCAGAGGCAGGCTGACGAGGGTCTGCACGCGCGCCATGATCTGCCGGAAGATCCGCTTGAAGGCGGCGCGCCGCTCTTCATCCGTTCCCTCCACCGCCGCCGGATCGGCGAACGGCCAGTGCGCCGATACCGGCTGGCCGGGCCACACTGGGCACACTTCGCCGGCGGCGTTATCGCATACGGTGATGATGAAATCCATAGTCGGCGCATCGGCGGCGGCGAATTCGTCCCAGCTCTTGCTGCGCAGCTGGTCCAGCGGGTAGCCGGTTTCCCGCAGCTGTTCCAGCGCAAGCGGATGGACGCGGCCGGCCGGATGACTGCCGGCGCTGTAAGCGCGAAAGCGCCCCTGGCCCATCGTCGTCAGCAATGCTTCTGCCATGATGCTGCGCGCCGAATTGCCGGTGCACAGAATCAGCACCTTGTAGATCTTTTCGCTCATCGCGCTCTTCCCTGTCAGCAGCAGCGCGTGCTTTTGCGCTCGCTGGTGGACGGCGCGCAGCAGGCGGCTTGCGCGGGGCTTGGCGCCATGCCCGGCAGCGCTGCGGGCGCCGCCGCTTCGGCACCGGAGTGCTTCGATGCGCTGAAGGTCGGGATCGTATCGAGCGTATGAAAGGTTTCCCAGGCGATGTCGGACGGATCGGTCAGCCAGTATTTATCGGAGCGCGCGTAGCAGCAGGCGGTATCGGCTTCCTTCTCGACGCCGGGCTGCAGCGCCTCCAGCCGCTGCTGCATCTGCGCCAGTTCGTCGTCGGATTCGACCTGGATGCCGAGATGATCGAGGCCGGCCGGCGCGCCGCGCTGGGAAATCGCAAAATTCATGCGCGGATCGTCCAGCTGCCATTTGGCGTAATCCGGCTTTTCCACCGTCGGCGCAGCGCCGAACATGGCGGAGTAAAAGCGGATGCTGTCGGCGATTTTTTCGACCGAGACGTGCACATGCAGACGTTTCATGATGCAGCTCCTTGAGGAGAACAAGCGGGGACACAGAGCGGCGAGCACGGATTGCCGCCGCAGCAGTTTTCAGTCAGGAATTCCAACAGCGCGTTCATGGTGGCGAAGCGCGCGGCGTAAAAGATGAAGCGGCCTTCGTTGCGCGCCGTGACCAGGTCGGCGTTCAGCAACTCCTTCAGGTGGAACGATAGCGACGACGGCGGGATAGCCAGTTCCTCGCTAATGCGCGAGGCCGGCACGCCTTCCGGGCCGATCTGCACCAGGTAGCGGAACACCGCCAGGCGCGACTCCTGCGCCAGCGCGGCCAGCGCCGACAAGGCGTTTTTAGTTTCCATGGCGTAGCTCTCTCATCAATTCCATATTTCCATAATAGTGGAATTATCGAATTGATGCAAACCCGATGCAAAAATCATGGTTGGAATGATGTAGTCGAGGGATGAAGCGGGAAACAGCAACGATGGAGGGAGCGGCAAATCCATGAGTGCGCTTCATGGGGCGCCCTCGTTCGAGGCCCAGCCTGTACCAAAGGCCCCTATGGCTACGGATTCTCCGCCTTCCTTAATAGGAGTATATGACCTAAAAAGCCATTTTACGCCCGGAATTACGCCATCATAATGGGAGTATATGAATCGAAAGGCTTCTGCGGACGAAACGCCTGGAGAAGTTGATATTCAGGCACGGAAGTCCTTGCGCCGGCCGCGCTCCCGCCGACTCGGCGCTCAGCGCCCGGCTCGCGTCCGCCGCCTCACCAGGGCGGCGGCTCCAGCGGCGGCTCGACGCCGCCGTCCATGCGCGCGCCGGTGGCGGGGTCGCGCCCCATCGCGCTGAGCGCGCGCGCCAGTTCGTCGGCGCTGTACGGCGCGACGCCGGGAGGCAGGCGCAGTTCGGGCGGCGCGCCCGGCATTTCGTTGCCGCGGAGCGGCAGTTCGATGGCTTCGATCGGCGCCGGCTCGCCGCCGGCTTCCTCGATCCATTCCTCCGGCACGGTTACCGGAGGCGCCGGCGCCGCTTGCGGCGGCGCGGCAAAGCGCGCGTGGGCGTCGATCAGCTTGTCTTTCAGCGCCACGCGGAAGAAATCGCCGACCACCAGCACCGCGTTGTGGCCGCCCTGCCCCCAGTAGTTGCTGCGCATGGTGACGCGCGCATCGTTGAAGCCGACCCAGGCGCCGGCCACCAGGTTCGGATGCATCAGGATGAACCAGCCGTCGGTATTGTTCTGCGTGGTGCCGGTCTTGCCGGCGACGTCGGCGCTGATGCCGAAGCGCGAGCGCACCGCGCCGCCGGTGCCCTGGTTGACCACGCCGCGCATCATGTCGGTCAGCTCGATCGCGGCCGGCGCGCGACATCGCGCGCTTCGGTTCGCTGCCGAACTGCGCCAGCACGCGGCCCTTGCGGTCGGTGATGCTGCGGATGAACACCGGCTCGCGGTACTGGCCCTGGTCGGCGATGGTGGCGTAGGCCGAGACCATTTCCAGCAGGGTCACCGGGCTGGTGCCGAGCGCCAGCGACGGCACCGCCTCCAGCTTGCTCTGGTTGACGCCGAGCGCGCGCGCCAGGCGGATGATGGCGGGCAGGCCGACGTCCTGCATCACTTGCGCGGTGATGGTGTTCTTCGAATAGATCAGGCCCTGGCGCAGGCTCATCGGGCCGCCGCTGGAGCCGGACATGTCGGTCGGCCGCCACACCGTGCCGTCGGCGGCCTGACGATCTGCATCGGCGCATCCTGGTAGCTGCGCTCGGGGCGTCATGCCCTGCTCCAGCGCGGCGCCGTAGACGATCGGCTTGAAGGTCGAGCCGGGCTGGCGCGCGGCCTGCGCCACGTGGTCGAACTGGTCGCGCTGGAAATCGCGGCTGCCGACCCAGGCGCGGATTTCGCCGCTGGCCGGATCGAGCGCGACGAAGCCGGCTTCGAGCCGGGTCTTGGCGGCGCGCAAGCGGCCGATGAAGTCGCGGTCGGCCTTGAGCGCCGCCAGCGCCTGCGCCTCGTCCTGGCCGTCCTCCAGCGCCTTTTTATACTCCGGCGTTTCGCGGATGAAGGCGTCGACCAGCTGCGGGCGCGCATTCCAGAAATATTCGAACGGTTCGATGCGCTGGCGCATGTCGCGCGTAGGCGGACGGCGCGCCGGAAATCAGGCCGGCGGAATTCATGCCCCATTCGACATCGGCGATCGTCTGCAGCGCCGCCATCTGGCGCGCCACCGCCTGCGTCGCCGCTTCCTGCAGCGCCGAATCGAGCGTGGTCTGCACCATCAGGCCGTCGGCGTACAGGTCGTAGTCGTTGCGGTCGGCCCAGTCGATCAGCCACTTGCGCAGCCAGGCGACGAAGTGGCCGGCATTGCCGGCGCGACTCCAGCTGGCGGCTGAAGCGCACCTGCAGCGGCGCTTGCCGTGCAGCTTCTTGTATTCGGCTTCGCTGAGCTCGCCATGCTTGACCATCTGCCGCCAGCACGACATTGCGCCGCTTGACCGCGCGCTCCGGATTGATCACCGGGTTGTAGTACGATGGTGCCCTTCAGCATGCCGACCAGGGTCGCGCTTTCCAGCAGGTTCAGCTCGACCGCCGGCTTGTCGAAATAGGTGCGCGCCGCCATCTCGATGCCGAACACGTTGTACAGGAACGGCACCGTGTTGAGGTAGGTTTCCAGGATCTCGCGCTTGCTGTAGGTGCGCTCGATCTTGAAGGCGGTGATCGATTTCCTTGACCTTGCGGTTGAGGTTGCGCGAGCGGCCGATCTCTTCCGGGAACAGGTTGCGCGCCAGCTGCTGGGTGATGGTCGAGCCGCCCTGGGCGTCGCCGCCGAAGGTGTGCAGGATGGCGGCCGCGCTGCGCCGGTAAGTCGATGCCGCGATGCTGGTAGAAGCGCCGGTCCTCGGTGGCGATCAGCGCCTTGATCACATGCGGCGAAATCTGCTCCAGCGTGACGCGCTCGCGCTGCTGCTGGGCGAAGCTGTCGAGCAGCCGGCCGTCGGCCGCCAGCAAGCGCGTCGGCTGCGCCACCCGCGCCTGGCGCAGGTCGCCGATGCTGGGCGTGACGACGATCAGAAAGCCGATATAGGCCAGCAGCAGCGCGGCAATCGCGCCGCCGATGCGGCCGCCACGCGCCAGGCGGCGCGCCACCGCCGGCCGCGCCAGCCAGCGGTCGAAGCGCGCGATGGCGCGCGCCTTGAAGCCGTTTCTGGTGGGTTCGCTTGCTTGCTGCGGGTGGTCCTGATTCATGGGGGCGATGCGCGTTGCGGGTTTGGTTCAGGCGCCGGACTGGGGGCCGGCGCCCGCAACGGTGCATGGGGGCGCGGCATCAGCCGTGGTGCGCGCGATGGGTCAGCAAGAATACCACCACCACGCCGAGGCCGATCAGCAGCACCTGCGGGATGGTCTCGCGCACGCTGGCGCGGCGCTGCATCTGCGGCATCAGGTCGGACACCGCGATATAGATGAAGCCGGACGAGGCCAGCACCAGCACATAGGGAATCCATTCCATGCCGCGCTCCAGCGTGAAGTAGCCGAGCACGCCGCCGGCCACCGCCATCAGGCTGCACAGCAGGTTGTAGACATAGGCGCGCGTGCGCGTGAAGCCGGCGTTCAGCAGCACGATGAAGTCGCCGATTTCCTGCGGAATCTCGTGGGCGATGATGGCCAGGCCGGTGATGATGCCAAGCTTGGGATCGGCCAGGAAGGCGGCGGCGATCAGGATGCCGTCGGTGAAGTTGTGCAGGCCGTCGCCGACCAGGATCATCCAGCCGGCCTTGCCCGCCTCGCGCTGATCGTGCCCATGGTGGTGGCCGTGGCCGTCGCCTTCGTAATGATGCGAGTGGCGCAGGATCGCCAGTTTCTCCAGCAGGAAAAAGGCCAGCAGCCCCGCCAGCAGCGTGGCGAACAGCGCGTGGGTGTCGGCGCCCGACTCGAAGGCTTCCGGCAGCGCGTGCAGGAGCGAGGTCGCCAGCAGGATGCCGACCGACAGGCTGACCATGCGCTCGACCATTTTCGACAGCAGCGAAAACGAGAACAGCGCGGCGGCGCTGATGCTGAAAACCCCGGAAATGGTGGTGGCGAGCAGGATCGAAACGAGCGTGGAATTAATTTTGGGCCCCGGTAAAGCGCAGTAGATGCAACAAAGTTGCAGATTCAAGGTTGCAGATTAAAACACAGACGGGCCATTTTCACAATTTCCCACCGTAATCGACGTCGCGGCGCCTACGCCAAGGACCTGCGGTGCGCGCCTAGCGACATGCCGGAAACGGCGGGCGACGCAATGGTTTGCCAGCGCCGCCAGCCGCGCCGCTCGAGCACCGCTAACCCGGGTTCACCCCGCGTCCGTCCGCGAAGGAGGCGCTGCCAGCGTCGCCTACCGGCCCTCTTGCCGGCCAGCCTCTGCCAGCAGCCAGTCGCGGAAGTCGCGCACCTGCGGCTTGCGCAGCGCCTCCGGCAGGCATACCAGGTAATAGGAATGCGGGCATGGCACCGCAATGTCGAACAAGCGCACGACCTCGCCCGCTTCGATCGCCGACAGCGCAATCGAATGACGCGCCAGCCCGATGCCGCGCCCTTCGGCGGCCACCCGCACCATCACCGATGAATCCTGCACCACCAAGCCGCCGGTCGGCTCCGCTGCATCCAGCCCGGCCGCGCGAAACCACGGCGTCCACGGATCCCCATCGCTGCGCAGCAGCAGGCTGCGCGTGAGGTCGCTCGGCGTGCGCGGCAAGCGGCCACCGTTGAAGCGGGGACTGACGATCGGATAGTAGTAATCGTCCATCAATTTCTCGACCGCCAGCCCGGGATAACGCCCTGTACCGAAACGAATGCCGATATCGACCTGCTCGCGCATGAAGTCGGTGAGCTGGTTGCTCGACTGCAGCAACACTTCCAGATCAGGGTATTGATCGATGAATCGACCCAGACGCGGCGACAGCCAGCGCGCCGCCAACGCCGGCAACACGGTGATGGTCACCCGCTTCTGGCTCGCATCCGCGCGCAATGCCTGCGCCGCCGCCGCGATCTCGCCAAGCGCCTTGCGCAGCGTCGCCGCGAAGCGTTCGCCTTCCGGGGTGACCGCGATGCGCTTGCCGTGGCGCACAAACAGCGCGACGCCCAATTCTTCTTCCAGCGCGCGCACCTGATGGCTGATCGCACCATGCGTGACATGGATTTCCTCTGCCGCGCGCGAAAAATTCGAGTGCCGCGCGGCGGCCTCGAATGCGCGCAACGCGGCCAGGTTCGGCAAGCGGCGAAAGTCATTCATATGTGAATAAATCTAACAACGGAATCAAAAATATATCGTTTAGACAATGGCCATGCAAGCACTAAAATTCTCTCACGTACCCGGGAATTTCCAATATCCGCAAGATGCAGCAGCAGTCATTGCACTTCACAGGAGCATGCAAAAATGGGAAATTTATTCACAAATAAAGAGATTATCATGTCATCCGGCCAGGTCGTGTCCGGCATCGCCAGCGGCGCACAAGAGCTGCGCATCCACGGTGGCCGCGTCTGGTTGACGGTTGAAGGCAGCGCGCACGATTATTTCCTGTGCGCCGGTGACCGCTTCATCGCGCTCCCCGGTCGCCGGACCGTAGTCGAGGCGGAACAGGATGCCAGCATCGAATTGTGGCGCGCGCCGGTCTTGCCGGTATTCGACGGCGTGCGCGCGGCTCTGGCAAGGATCAGGCGGCACCTCGCGCCGGCAAGGGCGGCGCGGGCATCGCTGCAAGGCCAGCACGTTTGCCATGATGCGTGCCGCTGAGCGGGCGGCAGGCATCATGGCGCCTGCCCTCCATCTCGCGCAGATCAACCTTGCCCGCGCTCTGCACACAAGCCGGCAATCCTGGATCAAGAGCTTGGTCCGATAGGCGGAGTCAGTGGCAGTTGACGCCCCCTCCCAGAAATCGCCGTTGCGAGCGCGAGATCGCGAACGCGGGGTGGAGGTTGAACCGGCACCCCGTTCGGAAACTGACGGACAAGCAGACAAGCATGGAGTATGCCTGTAACTTTTCCGTTTCACGCCCGCCATAAGCACCATATGCAGGGAGTATCTGAGGCGGCCGGCGCCACAGAACCGGCCGCAGGGGTCACGCCACGCCGTGATCCTTGAACCACGCCAGCGCGCGGCGCCAGCCGTCCTTGGCGTCGGCTTCGACATAGCTCGGCCGGTAGTCGGCATGGAAGGCGTGGCCGGCATCGGGATAGACCACGAATTGCGAACCGCTGCTGCCCTTGGCCAGCGCCGCCTTCATCTGCTCGACGGTATCGAGCGGGATGCCGGCGTCCTTGCCGCCGTACAGTCCGAGCACCACGGCCTTCAGGCTCGGCGCGATGTCGACCGGCTGCTGCGGCGTCAGCTCGGTCTTGTTGCCGACCAGGCGGCCGTACCAGGCGACGCCGGCCTTGACCTTCGGATTGTGCGCGCTATACAGCCAGGTGATGCGGCCGCCCCAGCAAAAGCCGGTGATGCCGAGCTTGTCGATGTTGCCGCCGTTGTCCTTGGCCCAGGCCACGCAGGCGTCGAGGTCGCCCATCACCTGCGCGTCCGGCACCTTGGTGATGATGTTCTTTTGCAGTTCGGCGATCGACGGCGCACTGTGCGCATCGCCCTGGCGCACGAACAGTTCCGGCGCCAGCGCCAGGTAGCCCAGCTTGGCGAAGCGGCGCGCGACGTCGGCGATGTGCTCGTGCACGCCGAAGATTTCCGAAATCACCAGGATCACCGGCAAGTTCTTGCCGCCGGCCGGCATTGCGCGGTAAACCGGCACCTGCTGGCCGCCGATGGTGAGCGTCACTTCGCCGGCGGTCAGGCCGGCCGTGTCGGTCGCGATCACGCTTTGCGCCTGCACCGGCAGCACGGCGGCGGCGAAGCCGGTGCCGAGCGCGGTCTTGACGAACTCGCGCCGGTCCATCGCCATCGGACAGCGGGGTCTTGGTCAGGCTATCGAAATCTTCGGTCATTTGCGTCATTGTCACCTCCTGTTAAAAAAATATGCTGCGGGTCGAAAACCGTAGGGTTGCTCCACTGCGTCCGTCAAGTACTCCGGCTCAATGCGCCTCGTCCCAGTTGTCGCCGACCCCGACCTCGGCGATCAGCGGCACCTTCAGTTCGGCGACGCCGGCCATCAGTCGCGGCAGCTCGGCTGCGCACCCGCTCCAGCTCGGCCTCGCGGCACTTCGAGCACCAGTTCGTCGTGCACCTGCATCACCATGCGCGACTGCAGGCCCTCGCGCTCGATCCAGTCCTGCACCGCGATCATCGCCAGCTTGATCAGGTCGGCCGCGGTGCCCTGCATCGGCGCGTTGATCGCGGCGCGCTCGGCGCCCTGGCGGCGCGGGCCGTTCGGCGAATTGATCTCGGGCAGCCACAGGCGGCGGCCGAACACGGTTTCGACGTAGCCCTGCGCCTTCGCCGCTGGCGCGGGTGTCGTCCATGTATTGCGCCACGCCGGAAAAGCGCGCGAAATAGCGGTCGATGTACATCTGCGCCGCGGCGCGTTCGATGCCCAGGTTGCCGGCCAGCCCGAACGCGCTCATGCCGTAGATCAGGCCGAAGTTGATGACCTTGGCGTAGCGCCGCTGCTCGCTGCTGACCTCGGCCGGCGCGACGCCGAAGATTTCGGCGGCGGTGGCGCGGTGGATGTCCTCGCCGTCGGCGAACGCGCGCAGCATGCGCGTCGTCGCCCGAGATGTGCGCCATGATGCGCAGCTCGATCTGCGAATAGTCGGCCGACACGATCACGCTGCCGGGCGGCGCGATGAAGGCTTCGCGGATGCGCCGGCCCTCGGCGGTGCGGATCGGGATGTTCTGCAGGTTGGGCTCGTTCGACGCCAGGCGGCCGGTCACCGCGACCGCCTGCGCGTAGTTGGTGTGCACGCGGCCGGTGTGCGGCGTTGACCATCTTCGGCAGCTTGTCGGTGTAGGTCGATTTCAGCTTGGACAGGCCGCGGTACTCGAGCAGGATCTTCGGCAGCGGATAGTCCTCGGCCAGCTTCTGCAGCACTTCCTCGTCGGTGGACGGCGCGCCGGACGGCGTCTTCTTCACGACCGGCAGCTTCAGCTTGTCGAAGAAGATCTCGCCGATCTGCTTCGGCGAATCCGAGGTTGAACGGCCGCCCGGCCAGCTCATACGCCTGCTGCTCGAGCTCCAGCATGCGCCGGCCCAGCTCGTTCGACTGCGCTGCCGAGCAGCGCGGCGTCGATCAGCACGCCGTTGCGCTCGATCTTCTGCAGCACCACCGCGGTCGGCAGTTCGATGTTCTGGTAGATGTAACGTCAGGCCGTCGCTCGCGGCCACATGCGGCCACATCGCCTGGTGCAGCTGCAGCGTGATGTCGGCGTCTTCGCGCCGCGTACTCGGTGGCGCGCTCGAGCTCGACCTGCGTCGAAGCAGATCTGGCCGACGCCCTTGCCGCACACCTCTTCGTAGGTGATGGTCTTGCGGCTCGAGGTGGCGCAGCGCCAGGCTGTCCATGTCGTGCGCGCTTGTGCGACTCGAACACGTACGATTGCAGCAGCGTGTCGTGCACGATGCCGCGCAGCTGCACGCCGTGGTTGGCGAGCACGTGGCTGTCGTACTTGAGGTTCTGGCCGACCTTGGGCTTGGCCGGGATCTTCCAGCCAGGGCTTGCAGGCGCTCCAGCACCTGCCTCGCGCGACAGCTGCTCGGGCGCGCCCGGCGTAGCGATGCGCCAGCGGGATGTAGGCGCGCCTCGCCCGGCTCGCACCGACAGCGAAATGCCGACCAGCTGCGCCGTCATCGGGTCGAGCGAGGTGGTTTCGGTGTCGATCGAGGTCAGCTCGGCGTGCGTCGATGCGCGCCAGCCACGCTCCAGCTGCGCCATCGGTCAGCACGGTTTCGTACTGCGCCGCCGACCGCCTCGGCATGGGCGAACAGGCCGCCTGCGGATCGGCGCCCGCGGCCAGCGGCGCCGGCTCGCGCTTGGCGCCGCCTTGCCATTGCCGTTGCCATTGGCGGATCCGGTGTCGCCGCTCAGTTCGCGCAGCCAGGTCTTGAAGCCGTAGCGCTGAAGAACGTCGCGCAGCGCCTCGCGGTCTTCGGGCCGGCGCGATCAGCGATTCGGCGATCGACACCATGTGCGCGGCCAGGTCGCAATCGGTCTTGACGGTGACCAGCTCGCGTCGCCTGCGGCAGCCAGTCGAGCGCCGCGCGCAGGTTGTCGCCGACCGCGCCGCCGATCGCGTCGGCGTTGGCGATCACGCCATCGAGCGAGCCGTATTGCGTCGAGCCACTTGACCGCGGTCTTGGGCCCGACCTTGTCCACGCCCGGCACGTTGTCGACGGTGTCGCCGATCAGCGTCAGGTAGTCGACGATGCGCTCCGGCGGCACGCCGAACTTGGCCAGCACGCCGGCGTCGGTCGAGCTTTTCGTTGGTCATCGTGTTGATCAGCGTGACCTGGTCGTTGACCAGCTGCGCCAGGTCCTTGTCGCCGGTCGAGATCACGGTCTTCATGCCGCGCGTCGGCGCGCCTGCACCGCCAGCGTGCCGATCACGTCGTCGGCCTCGACGCCGTCGACCATCAGGATCGGCCAGCCCAGCGCCGCGCACCGCCTCGTGGATCGGCTCGATCTGCCGCGCCAGGTCGTCCGGCATCGGCCGCGCGCGTGCGCCTTGTAGTCGGCGATACATGTCGTCGCGGAAGGTCTTGCCCTTGGCGTCGAACACGCAGGCGATGTACGCTGCCGGGTAGTCGCTGCGCAGGCGGCGCAGCATGTTGATCATGCCGTACATCGCGCCGGTCGGCTCGCCGTCCGGGCTGCGCAGATCGGGCATCGCGTGGAAGGCGCGGTACAGGTAACTGGAACCGTCAACGAGCAACAAGGTTTTTTGCATATGGAAATCAACGGAAAAAGTGTGCCACGGTCTGCGGCAGGTGACCGATCTCGAGCGCGCCACGACCCAGAAGGCGCGCGAGTCGTGGCAGATGTTCACGATTATGGCAGAGTTTATCGAGGCGACCGAGCGCCTGTCGGAACTCCGGCCGGCAGTGTCGATGTTCGGCTCCGCCCGCATCCAGCCGGACGATCCGTACTACGCACTCGGCCTCGACATCGCGCGCCGCCTGTCGGATGCGGGCTTCGCCGTGATCTCGGGCGGCGGCCCCGGCATCATGGAAGCGGCCAACAAGGGCGCGTTCGAAGGACGCTCTTCCTCGGTCGGCCTGAACATCGAGCTGCCGCACGAGCAGTCCGGCAATGCCTGGCAGGACATCTCGCTTCCCTTCCGCCATTTTTTCGCGCGCAAGGTGACGTTCGTCAAATACGCCGACGCCTACATCGTGATGCCGGGCGGCTTCGGCACGCTGGACGAACTGACCGAAGTGCTGACCCTGATGCAGACCGGCAAGTCGCGCCGCATGCCGGTGATCCTGGTCGGCACCGAGTTCTGGGGCGGCCTGGTGCAGTGGCTGCGCCGGCAACTGGTGGGCAAGGGCATGATCGCGCCGGAGGATATGGAGCTGTTCAAGATCATCGACGAACCGGCCAACGTCCTCGAGGCGATCATCGATTTCTACCAGGAGCCGGCGGCACCGTCCGAGGTCGAGCGCCAGACCGGCGTCTTTCTGTAGCGGGCGGCCGCCGTAGGCGGCCTGCTGCTACAATAGGCAATAAATTTCCCGCTATTTTTTGGTTCCGTTTCTTTACGCCACCTTGCGACTGATGATCATGCACACCCTCCGAATCTGGCCCCTCATCACCGTGTGCATTGCCGCTTATGCCATGCCGCAACTGGCCGGCGCCCAGCAGCCCGCCAATCCGGCGCCGCCGCCGCCGCAGACGCAAAAACTCGAGGAAGGCGAAGCGCCGACCATCACCATCCGCAAACCGGGTGAAGAAGAACAGCCGATCACGCAAAAAAAACAGCAGGGCAAGGTGACCGAGGTGAAGGTCAAGAGCGGCGGCAGCACCTACTACCTGAAGCCGAACGACCAGCCCGGCAGTTCGCTGCCCGGCGACGTCGAAAGCAAATCGATGCGCGGTTCGCAGTGGCAGGTGATGGAATTCGACATGACGCGCCAGAAAGACCAGAAACAGGTGGAACAGACCCCGGATGCGCCGCAGCCGCCACCCGCAAAAAAATGAGCCGCGCCTCGCCGGTGCGCGCTTGACCTGTTGCTTGCTGACGTCTACTTTTTTCCTTTTTGCACATGGCAGTATTTACTCCGGTCAGCCTGGACTGACCTCAGTCACTGGATCACACAATTCCCTCTTGGCAAAGCGCTCGATATCCGCGGCATCGCCTCCGGCATCGAAAACAGCAATTTCTTCCTCACGCACCGAGCGCGGCGAATACGTCCTGACGATTTTCGAGAAGCTGAGCTTCGAGCAGCTGCCGTTCTACCTGAAGCTGATGCGCCACCTGGCCGAGCACGGCGTGCTGGTGCCGGCGCCGGTCGCCAATCGATCGCGGCGAACTGCTCGGCACGCTGCACGGCAAGCCGGCCGCGATCGTCAGCAAGCTGGAAGGCCATCGCAGATGGCGCCGCAGCCGGTGCATTGCGCCGCAGTCGGCGCCATGCTGGCCAAGATGCACCTGGCGGCGCGCGACTTCCCGCTGCACCAGCCGAACCTGCGCGGCCTGGCCTGGTGGCACGAGACCGCGCCGGCGGTGCTGCCCTTCCTGACGCCGACGAGCGGCAGCAGCTGTTGCGCGCCGAAATCGCATTACCAGGAAGCGTTCGCCGCCACCAGCCTCTACCATGCGCTGCCGAACGCGGCCCGGTGCACGCCGACCTGTTCCGCAACAACGTCATGTTCGACGGCGACGCGCCTGACCGGCTTCTTCGATTTCTATTTCGCCGGCTGCGACACCTGGCTGTTCGACGTCGCCGTCACCGTCAACGACTGGTGCATCGACCAGGACAGCGGCGCGCTCGACCTGCCGCGCGTGCGCGCGCATGCTGGCCGCCTACCATGCGGTGCGTCCGTTCACCGCCGGCGAGCAGCGACGCCTGGCAGCCGATGCTGCGCGCCGGCGCGCTGCGCTTCTGGCTGTCGCGCCTGTACGACTTCTATCTGCCGCGCGACGCCGAGATGCTGACGCCGCACGACCCCGGCCATTTCGAGCGCATCCTGCGCGCAACGCATCGAGCGGGCCCACGCCGGCCCTTTACTGATCATTGGCCATGGAAAAACTTTCCGCAAAAACCGGCTGGCTCTGGGTCAAGGAAGGCTTCGCGCTGTTTCGCAAGCAGCCGGCCGAGATGTCGACCCTGTTCATGGCCTACATGTTCCTGATGCTGGTGCTGGGCCTGATGCCGCTGCTGGGACAGGTGCTGCCGCTGTTCCTGGTGCCGGTCTTTTCGATCGGCTTCATGCAAGCCTGCGTCAACATCGAACGCGGCCAGCGGGTGTTCCCGAACCTGCTCTTGACCGGCTTCCGCTCGCCGGCCAGGAACCGCCTGCTGCAGCTGGGTGCGCTGTACCTGCTGGCGGCGGTGGTGGCGGTCGCCGCCTCCAGCCTGATCGACGGCGGCGTGTTCTGGCAGGCGATGAGCGGGCAGGTGGCGCTGGATGCCGACACCGTGCGCGACTCCAACATGTCGCTGGCGATGCTGTTTGCCGCCACGATCTACACGCCGGCGGCGATGGCGTTCTGGTATGCGGCGCCGCTGATTGCGTGGCAGGACATGGGCGTCGGCAAGGCGGTGTTCTACAGCTTCTTCGCGGTCTGGCGCCAGGGCCGCGCCTTCCTGGCCTACGGCCTGTCCTGGATCGCGATCGGCGTCCTGCTGCCGGTGGTGGTCAGCCTGGTGACGGCACTGCTGTTCCAGAAGGCGCTGGTCACCATCATGGTGCTGCTGCCGCTGTCGATCGTGCTGACCGTCATCATGTACTGCTCGTTCTATCCGACCTACACCCACGTCTTCGGCAAGCCGGATCTGGCCGGCGGGAACTGAAGCGGCCCATATACTCCCGGAGGATGCTGCCTATCTCGGCCGTCTTCCGGACGAAACTTTCACATACCCCCATTAAGCAAGAGAACGCGGCGCCTCAGCTCTTGAGGCGCGCGCGCAGCGCCGCAATGCGGCGCCAGGCATTGTCGATCTGCTCCGGACGCAGGCGGCCGTCGGCCAGCGCGCGCTGCACGATCGCGATCACTTGTTGCGGGATGTCGTACTGCGGCTGGAAATCCGCCACGCCCTGCGCCGCCGCCGGATTGTTGGAGAACACCAGGATGTCGTGGCCGGCATTGATCGCGCGCACCACGATCTCGTCCAGCGCGTAGTACTGCAGGATCGCGCCCATGCACAGGTCGTCGGTGATCACGGCGCCGTCGAAGCCGTCCTGGATGCGCAGCTGCGACGGGATATAGGCGGGCGACAGGGTGATCGGATGCTCGCCGTCATGGTTGCGGTTGACCAGGTGCGCGCTCATCACGGCCTCGGCCATATCGTCCCGGATCAGGGCCTGGAACGGCAGCCGTTCGCGCGCCTGCCAGGTGTTGGTGATGTCGACCACGCCGTGGTGGCTGTCGAGCGTCGCCAGGCCGTGGCCGGGATAGTGCTTGAGCGAGGTCAGCACGCCGGCGGCGCGGTGGGCGCCGATGAAGGCGGCGGCATAGCGCACCACGGTCGCCGGATCGTCGGAAAAGCTGCGCCGCAGCTGGCCGATCACCGGCGACACCGGCTCCGGCGCGCCGCGCAGGTCGACCACCGGCCCCATGTTCAGGGTGAAGCCGGCGGCGCGGATCATGGCCGCCATCCGCAGATAGGTCTGGTAGGCCTGCTGCGGCGTCTGCGTGGCCGCCACCTCTTCGTGCGAAGGCGTGTCGGCAAAGCCGTTGGACGCGCGCAGGCGCTGCACCAGCCCGCCCTCCTGGTCGAGCGCGATCAACAGCGGCAGCGCCAGCGGATTGGCCTTGCTGAAGGCGGCGTTCAGGGCGCGCGTCTGTTCCGGATTCTCGATGTTGTAACGGTAGAAGGCGACGCCGCCGAGCAGCCCCTGCTCGATCTGCTGCAGCGCCAGGCGCACCGCCGCATCGTCGGGGCTGGTGCCGGCGAAGCCCATCATCACCATCTGGCCGATTTTCTGCTGCAGCGTCAGCTGGCCCGGCGCCAGCTTGTCGTCGCCGCTGCCGCCGCAGGCCGCCAGCAACAGGGCCAACACCAGCGTGAAGATTTTTTTCAGGATTTGTGCGCCGCCCATACGATGCCTTCCTCTTACTTTTTTTAATGGCCGACATGTCGCCGCCCGGCAAATTATTGCCAAAACGAATTATTTCACAGCCCGCATACCCGCATCGCCCCTGTAGTTTTGCGTAAAAGTTCCGTAATGCAACATAATAGTGTGTCAAGGCTGTTGTTCGACTGGTATCCAGGCCGCCGCCGACTCCCCATATTCATCAACCCAGGAAGATTTGCATGCGCATCAACACTCCGGTCACCAATGTCGAATACCAGTTGACGGCCGATCAATACATCGTTTCCACCACCGACCTGAAGGGCAAGATCACCTACGTCAATCCGACCTTCGTCGAAGTCAGCGAATTCAGCACCGAAGAACTGTTGGGGCAGCCGCAAAACATCGTGCGCCATCCGGACGTGCCGGCCGCCGCGTTTGCCGACCTGTGGCGCACCCTGAAAAGCGGGATTCCGTGGACCGGCGTCATCAAGAACCGCAGCAAGAGCGGCCGCTTCTACTGGGTGCTGGCGAACGTCACGCCGATCAAGGAAGACGGCCGCGTGGTCGGCTACATGTCGGTACGCACCAAGCCGACCACGGCCCAGATCGCCGCCGCCGTCGACGCCTATCAGCGGCTGCGTGACGGCAGCATCACGCTGCGTCAGGGCACGCCGGTGCGCGCCGGCCTGGCCGGGCGGCTGGGACAGCTACGCGAGATTTCGCTCGGCCGGCGGCTCGGCATCGGCATGGGTGCGATGGCCGCGCTGCTGCTGACGCTGGGCGGCACTGCCCTGGCGGCGCTGGGCGGCATCGGCTCGGAGACGAGCATGGCCATCGCCGCACTCACCGCGTTCGGCGTAGCCCTGGCCGGCGTGCTCTGGTACGCGCTCTACGGCGCCATGATCGCGCCGCTGCTGCAAGCCACCGAAGTGGCGCGCACCATCGCCGCCGGCGACCTTACCACGCGCTTCGGCTCCAGCCGCCGCGACGAAACCGGCCAGCTGCTGGGCGCGTTGCAGCAGATGAACGTCAACCTGGCGGCGATCGTCGGCGACGTGCGCGCCAATGTCGAAGCGATCCGCCACGGCACGCATGAAATCGCCGCCGGCAACATGGACCTGTCGGGCCGCACCGAAGCGCAGGCCTCGAGCCTGGAACAGACCGCCGCCAGCATGGAGCAATTCGCCGCCACCGTGAAGCAGAACGCCGCCAGCGCCACCGAAGCCAATCAGCTGGCCAGCTCGGCCTCCGCCGTCGCGCAGGAGGGCGGCGAAGTGGTCACCAAGGTCGGCGCCACCATGAGCGAGATCAGCGACTCGGCCAGGAAGATCGTCGACATCATCGGCCTGATCGACGGCATCGCCTTCCAGACCAATATCCTGGCCTTGAATGCGGCGGTCGAAGCGGCGCGCGCCGGCGAGCAGGGCCGCGGCTTCGCCGTGGTGGCCGGCGAAGTGCGCCACCTGGCGCAGCGCTCGGCCGGAGCGGCCAAGGAAATCAAGAGCCTGATCGACGACTCGGTGGACAAGGTCGCCCACGGCAACCAGCTGGTCGGCGAAGCCACCCACACCATGCAGGGCATCGTCGACTCGGTGCAGCAGGTCACCGGCATCATGGGCGAGATCACCGTCGCCAGCAACCAGCAAAGCCAGGGCATCGACCAGGTCAACGCCGCGGTCTCGCACATGGACGACGTCACGCAGCAAAACGCGGCGCTGGTGGAGCAGGCCGCCAACGCCGCCGCCCGCCTGGAGGAGCAGGCGGTGAAGCTGTCGCAGGCGGTGGGTGTGTTCCGGCTGGCGGGGCGCGCCGCCAAGGCAGCGGCGACGGTCCACAAGCTGCCCGTGCAATCGGTTCAGAGCGGACAGCGGACGGGAACGGCGGCGTTGCGCAAGCGCGCCTGAGGGCGGGCGGGAGAACGCGCTCGGTACTCGGTGCTCGGCATTCAGCGCTCTGCATTTGAGGCTTGGTGCTTGGTCAGCGTTGGCGCAGTTAAACCGGGGTCAGAGTTTTTTTTCGCAGCCTTTTGCGAAACACTCTGACCCCGTTTTAACGGATTGCGAAGTAAGAACCATCAAACTGCAGGGGGTTCAATGCTGCAGCGGCGAATCCGTGAAAGCAGGGTCAGTGTAATTTCGCGATAAGGCCGCGAAAAAAACACTGACCCTGGTTTCACTTGCGCTTGCGGGCGATCGACCAAGCACTTACCCAGAAGAACGCAAAAGTAGGGAGTATAGTCAATAAAACACCATTTTATGCCCGCCATACGGCGGCATATCGTGGAGTATATGACGCCCTGCGCTACACCCCCGCCCCCACCTTCTCCAGCTTGGCGATGCTCAAATCCAGCAGCTTCATGCCGTGCCGGCCGAAGTTGATATGCGCGCGCGCACTGCCGCCGCCGCCCTCGATGTTGACGATCACGCCTTCGCCGAATTTCTGGTGCTGCACGGTTTCGCCGATGCGCCAGCCGATGTCCTTCTTGCTGAAATTGTGCGCGATCGCGTTGTGGGCGGCGTCGACGCCGGCCGCCGCCTTCTGATCCCAGGCCGCCTTCGGCGCGTGGCCGAACCAGTTGTGCTGCACGCGCGGCGACAGCCACTTCAGCGCCTCTTCCGGCAACTCGTCGAAGAAGCGCGACTTCATGTTGTAGCGGGTCTGGCCGTGCAGCATGCGGGTTTGCGAAAAACTCATGTACAGGCGCTTGCGCGCGCGCGTGATGGCCACGTACATCAGGCGCCGCTCTTCTTCGACGCCGTCCGCTTCCTGCGCGAACTGCTCTCGTGCGGGAACAAGCCCTCTTCCAGCCCGGTGATGAACACCGCGTCGAATTCCAGGCCCTTGGCCGAGTGCACCGTCATCAGCTGCAGCGCATCCTGGCCCGGCCTGCGCCTGGTTGTCGCCCGCTTCCAGCGAGGCGTGCGACAGGAAGGCCGACAGCGGCGACATCACGGTCGGCAGCGGCGCGTCGGCGTCCAGGATCTCGACGCCGTCCGGCAGTCGGCGATGCGCGGCGCCCGCCTGCGCCTGCGGCCGCGGGCCCAGATGGCCGGCGCATCGATGCCGAAGCCCTCTTCCGACACGAACAGCGTCGCCGCGCTGACCAGCTGCTCGAGGTTTTCGATGCGGTCGGCGCCTTCCTTCTCGGTCTGGTAATGCGGGATCAGGCCGCTCATGTCGAGCACCACGCGCACCATTTCCTGCAGCGGCAGGTTGCTGCGTCTCGAAGCGCGCGCCCTCGATCAGCTTGACGAAGGCGCCCAGCAAGGTGCCGGCCTTGCCGGTGACGTAAGGCACCGCCGCGTACAGCGAGATGCCGTACTGGCGCGCGGCGTCCTGCAGGTGCTCGAGCGAACGCGCGCCGATGCCGCGCGTCGGGAAATTCACCACGCGCAGGAAGGCCGAATCGTTGTGCGGGTTGTCCATCAGCTGCAGGTAGGCGATCGCGTGCTTGATCTCGGCGCGCTGGAAGTAGCGCAGGCCGCCGTAGACGCGGTACGGAATGCCGGCGGAAAACAGCGCGTGCTCGATCACCCGCGATTGCGCGTTGGAGCGGTACAGGATGGCGATCTCGCTGCGCAGCGCGCCGTCGCGCGATCAGGCTCTTGGCTTCCTCGATGATCCATTGCGCTTCCTCGCAGGTCGCTGACTGGCTTCGTAGATGCGCACCGGCTCGCCGTGGCCGGCGTCGGTGCGCAGGTTCTTGCCCAGGCGGCTGGCTGTTGTTGGCGATCAGCGTGTTGGCGCTGTCGAGGATGTGGCCGTGCGAGCGGTAGTTCTGCTCCAGCTTGATCAGGTTCTCGACCTGGAATTCGCGCTCGAAGGCCGCCATGTTGCCGACATTGGCGCCGCGGAACGCGTAGATGCTCTGGTCGTCGTCGCCGACCGCGAACACCGCGCCATGCTGGCCGGCCATCAGCTTCAGCCACTTGTACTGCAGATCGTTGGTATCCTGGAATTCGTCGACCAGGATGTGCCTGAAGCGCGACTGGTAATGCTCGCGCAGCGGCTGGTTGCGCGTCAGCAGTTCATAGGTGCGCAGCAGCAGTTCGGCGAAATCGACCACGCCTTCGCGCTGGCACTGCTTGTCGTACAGCTCGTACAGCTCGACGAAGCGGCGGTTGTAGTCGTCGTTGGCCTCGACCTCATGCGCGCGCAGGCCCTGGTCCTTGGCGCCGTTGATGAAATACATCAGGTTGCGGGCCGGATATTTTTCATCGTCGACATTGTTGGCCTTCAGCAGGCGCTTGATGATCGACAGCTGATCTTGCGAGTCCAGGATCTGGAAGGTCTGCGGCAGACGCGGCGTCGCGGTAATGGGTGCGCAGCAGGCGGTTGCACAAGCCGTGGAAGGTGCCGATCCACATGCCGCGCGTATTGATCGGCAGCATGGCCGACAGCCGCGTCAGCATTTCCTTGGCGGCCTTGTTGGTGAAGGTCACCGCCAGCATGCCGGCCGGCGAGACCTGCCCGGTCTGGATCAGCCAGGCGATGCGGGTGGTCAGCACGCGGGTCTTGCCGGAACCGGCGCCGGCCAGAATCAGCGCGCGATTGCGGCGGCAGCGTGACGGCCGCCAGTTGTTCGGGATTGAGGTTATGGAGAAGGGTTTGCATTGCCCGATTATAAGCCGGGCGCCGACGGCGGACGGCGGCGCAATGCGCCTGATCCGCATTAACAATGCTTTGCATTTTGCCGTCGCCTTGCCAAAATGGAATGGGTACAATAAATTTCCCCGCGGTCTTGCAGACCGGCACTGCGTGAGGGCAACGGCGGTCGAGCCGGAACGGACGCAATCAACACGGAGACGCTCGATGCCAAGACGGAATTCCTTATCGGCACCTTTAACCAAGTAAGGCCTTATCTCCGCCGGGAGCGTCATGTTGAACATGAACACCGTTGACCATGCCTTGTCGTCCATCGCACGGCCCTGGTTCATCACGCTGATATCGGCCCAGGTCGCCGTTATCGCCATCCTCGACTACTTGACCGGCTTCAGGCTCTCCTTTGCGATCTTCTACTTCGTGCCGATCGCGCTCGCCACCTGGTATGCCGGCAAGCAGCTCGGGGTGACCACCACCTTCCTGTCCTTCATTCTCTCGGTCAGCGCCGGCCTGATCGACGCGCGCGGCATGCCGGAGAACCAGCTGATCGTGCTGTGGAACGGCCTGACGCCGCTGGCGCTGTTCCTGGTGATCGTCGCCCTGCTGCACAAGCTGCAAGCCCGCCTGCACCTGGAGCAGCGGCTGGCGCGCACCGACCACCTGACCGGCTGCCTGAATGCGCACGCCTTCATGCCCTTGCTGCAGTTCCATTTCGACCTCGCCGCGCGCGACCACCAGCCGATCACGCTGGCCTATGTCGACCTCGACGACTTCAAATCGGTCAACGACAACTACGGCCACGACGAAGGCGACCGCGTGCTGAAAATCGTCGCCCGCGTCTGGCGCGAATCCTGCCGCCGCACCGACCTGGTGGCACGGCTGGGCGGCGACGAGTTTTGCGTGCTGTTTCCGAATACCGACCAGCGCGGCGCCGCCAGCATCATCGCCAAGGCGCGCCAGGCGCTCAGCGCCGCCTTTTTATCCGAGCATGTGACCATCACCTGCAGCATCGGCGCCATCACCTTCCCGGCCGAGACGCTGGATACCAAGGAAGCGATCAAGGCGGCCGACATGCTGATGTACCGCGCCAAGAACCAGGGCAAGAACAGCACGGTGTTTTCGGTGTTCGACGCCGACCGGGAAATGCCGGACACGGTCGGCACCACCAGAGGCCGGGCGCGGCGCCAGCCGCCGCGCACCAAGGACCTGTGAGGCCCATGGCGGCATACCGGAAATACCTGGAAAATTCATATACTCCCACATCATGATGCCCATCTCGGCCAATTATCCGTTGAATTTCTCATATACCCCGAACAATTTGGATCATGCAAGTACGGCTTGGCTGGTCCTTGCCAGGGTTTTCCGAAGCTATTCCATGCCGCCATGCGGGCGCCGCTGATGCTGCTTTGCCGGCGTAGCGCCAAGCTCCTGCGCCTGGCATTGCGGCGCACGCGCGCCCGCATCGCGGCCGCCCGATCGCCGGCCCTGCCGCCTTTCCCCCGCCTCGCTCATTTGCCCGATGCGCACCCGCGGCGCTGCCGGCCATGGCGGCAGGGCGTCTTGCGCAGTGGCTGGGCCGCACTCGGCCTCGCGCTGTTGCTGGCGGCTTGCCAGCTGCAGCCGGCGCGCCCCGCCGACGCGCACACGCTTGCTGCGCAGGAGGAACAGCAGCTGCAGCAGTTGCTGCTCCTGATGGAGCAACGCCTGCACGTGGCGCTGCCGGTGGCGCAAGCCAAATGGAATTCCGGGGCGCCGCTCGACGATCCGGCGCGCGAACGGCAGATCCTGCAGGAAGTGGCGCCGCGCGCGGCCCAGGCCGGCGTCGAGCCGGCGCTGGCGGCGGCATTTTTCCAGTCGCAGTTCGATGCCGGCAAGCTGCTGCAGCATAAGCTGCACGCGCAATGGCGCGCCCAGCAGCGGGCGCCGTTTGCCGAGGCGCCCGAGCTCGGCCACAGCGTGCGGCCGCTGCTGGACCGGCTGACGCCGCAACTGCTTGCCGCCTTGGGCGCCGCCCAGCCGCTGCTGGGCCGGCCCGACACCGCTGCCTATCTGCGGCAGGCGGCGGCCATGCCGCCGTCCGCGCTCGACGACGAGGCATGGGCCAGCGCGCTGCAACCGCTGCTGGCGGTACCGACGCGCTAGCCGGCGCCCGCGGCCGGTGTGCGCCTCAGGCCTCGAACAGCGCGCCGAATTCGCGCGCCGCAGCCTGGGCATCGGCGGCCAGATAGACGCTGGAAATCGCCGCCACCAGGTCGGCGCCGGCCGCCACCAGCGGCGCCGCATTGGCAGCCGTCATGCCGCCGATCACCACCGCCGGTAGCGGGATTTCCGCCTTGGCCATGCCGATGATGCCGACCGGCGTCGTCACCGGATATTTCTTGACGCGCGACGGATAAAAGCCGCCGAAGGCAACATAGCTGGCGCCGGCATGATGCGCGTCGCGCGCCAGCTGCAGTTCGCCGTAGCAGGAAGCGCCGACGATCTTGTGCGCTCCCAGCCGCGCCCGCACCTCGGCCACCGCGGCGTCGGTGCCGCCGACGTGCACGCCGTCCGCATCCAGCGCTTCGCACAGCTCGACGAAATCGTTGATGACCAGGCGCCGCCGGTAGCGCCGGCACAGCGCCAGCAGGGCCGCCGCCTGCTCCTGCCGCAAGGCGGCGTCGGCGTTCTTGTGGCGGTATTGCAGCAGCGCCGCGCCGCCCTGCAGCGCGCGCTCGGTGACCGCCAGCATTTTTTCAGTGTCGTCCCAATCGGGCGTGACCAGATACAGGCCTTTCATGACATCCTTCATGCGGCCTCCTTCAAAAACGGCGCGGTGCGGTTGGGGAAGCGCTGGCCCGGCGCCAGCGCATAGGACGCCGCCAGCGCCCGCTGGCAATAGGTCTGCGCCTGCGCCACCGCCGCCGGCATGGCGCGGCCCTGCGCCAGCAGCGCCGCGACGGCCGCCGCCAGCGTGCAGCCGCTGCCGTGGAATTCGCCGTCCAGGCGCGGCCAGCTCCAGGAATCCCGGCTGCCGTCGGCGCCGTACAGCCGGTTGACGACCACTTCGCGTTCCGGCCCGTGGCCGCCCTTCAGCAGCACATGGGCGCAGCCGCGCGCCAGCAGCGTCCGGCCCTGTTCTTCGGCATCGGTGACGTCGCCGCACAGCCGCTGCGCCTCGATCCGGTTTGGCGTGATGACGGAAGCCAGCGCGAACAACGGCGCGATCGCCGCGATCGGCTCTTCGAGCGAGAGCGCGTCGCCGCCATTGTTGGCCAGCACCGGATCGAACACCACCGGCAGATCCGGCTGACGCGCGCGCAAGCCTTGGATCATTTCGGCGATCACTTCGGCATTGGCGCGGTTGCCGACTACGCCGAGCTTGACGGCGTCGATGCGGAAACGGTCGATCAGCACTTGCGCCTGCTGCCGCACCAGTTCCGGCGGCAGCGGATGGACGCCGAACACCCGTTCGTTGTCCTGCACCGTCAGCACGGTCGGCACCGAAAACGGATGGGCGCCAAGCGCCGCAATTGCCGTGATGTCGGCCTGCATGCCGGCGCCGCCGCTGGGATCGGAGCCGGAAAATATCAATACGCTGGGCGGCGCCTGGCGGGTGAAGCTCATTGCACCCTCCCCGCCATCGGCGACGACGGTGAAGCGGCGAATTTCCTGGGAATGCGTCCCGCCAGATAGGCTTCGCGCCCGGCCTCGACGGCGAGGCGCATGGCGCGCGCCATGCGCACCGGATCGCGCGCGCCGGCGATCGCCGTGTTCATCAGCACGCCGTCGCAGCCGAGTTCCATCGCGATCGCCGCATCCGAGGCGGTGCCGACGCCGGCGTCGACCAGCACCGGCACTTTCGCCTGCTCTACGATCAGCGACAGATTCCACGGATTCAGGATGCCCATGCCGGAGCCGATCAGCGAAGCCAGCGGCATCACCGCGACGCAGCCGAGGTCTTCCAGCATGCGCGCCTGGATCGGATCGTCGCTGCAATAGACCATGACGTCGAAGCCGTCCTTGACCAGGGTGTCCGCCGCCTTCAGGGTTTCCGGCATGTTCGGGAACAGCGTCTTTTCATCGCCCAGCACTTCCAGCTTGACCAGCTTGTGGCCGTTCAGCAGTTCGCGCGCCAGCTGCAAGGTGTACACCGCGTCCTGGGCGTTGTAGCAGCCGGCGGTGTTGGGCAGGATCGTGTACTGCGACGGCGGCACCGCATCGAGCAGGCTCGGTGCGTTCGGGTCCTGGCCGATGTTGACGCGGCGGATTGCCACCGTGATGATCTCGGCGCCGGCCGCTTCGGTGGCGGCGCGCGTCTGCTCCAGATCCTTGTATTTGCCGCTGCCGACCAGCAGGCGCGAGCGGTAGGTCTTGCCGGCGATGGTCAGGCCATCGGACTGGCTGCTTATATGCGAATTACTCATTCGGATTCTCCTGTGTTCACTTCTGCCCTTGCACATGACGGGGTTGTGTGCTCCCTCACCTCGCCGCTTGCAAGCGGCTCCCATTCACGCGGCGCAAGGCATGCCTTGCGAAACCCCGCGTTCATCCACCCCCAATCGCACGCACGATGTCGACCCGGTCGCGCGCTTGCAACTGCCGCTCTTGCCACTGCTGGCGCGGCACCACTTCGCGGTTGACGGCAACCGCAATGCCCTTGCCGGCCAGCTCCAGCGATTCGACCAGCTGCTGCAGGCTGTGCTGTCCGTCCAGCGCGTGCGGTGCGCCGTTCAGTTCGATTTCAATCATTTCCATTCCATATACCTTCCCTACAAAGCTGCGGGCGCGATCCGCCCGTCGTTCCTGCGCCGGCAGGAACGACAGGAAGGACGGCGCCCAAGTTTCACCACTCCTTCCTCACTGCGGACGATAGATTTCGGCGCCGCTTTTCACGAACTCGACCGCCTTGACTTCCATCCCCTGCCTGAGCGCGGCGATTTCGGAGATGCCTTCGGCAGCGGCGTATTCGCGCACTTCCTGCGTGATCTTCATCGAGCAGAAATGCGGCCCGCACATCGAGCAGAAATGCGCCACCTTGGCCGAATCCTTGGGCAGCGTTTCGTCGTGGAATTCGCGCGCCTTGTCGGGATCGAGGCCGAGGTTGAACTGGTCTTCCCAGCGGAATTCGAAGCGCGCCTTGGACAAGGCGTTGTCGCGGATCTGCGCGCCGGGATGGCCCTTGGCTAGGTCGGCGGCGTGGGCGGCGATCTTGTAGGTAATGATGCCGTCCTTGACGTCGTCCTTGTTGGGCAGGCCCAGGTGTTCCTTGGGCGTCACGTAGCACAGCATCGCCGTGCCGTACCAGCCGATCTGGGCGGCGCCGATGCCGGAGGTGATGTGGTCGTAGCCGGGCGCGATGTCGGTGGTCAAGGGCCCCAGCGTGTAGAACGGCGCTTCGTCGCACTGCGCCAGCTGCAGGTCCATGTTTTCCTTGATCAGCTGCATCGGCACGTGGCCCGGCCCCTCGATCATGGTCTGCACGTCGTGTTTCCAGGCGATCTGGGTCAGCTCGCCCAAAGTTCTCAGTTCGGACAGCTGCGCCTCGTCGTTGGCGTCGTAGATCGAGCCGGGCCGCAGGCCGTCGCCGAGGCTGAAGCTGACGTCGTAGGCCTTCATGATTTGGCAAATATCTTCGAAGTGCTCGTACAGGAACGACTCCTTGTGATGCGCCAGACACCACTTGGCCATGATCGAGCCGCCGCGCGAGACGATGCCGGTCATGCGCTTGGCGGTCAGCGGCACGTAGCGCAACAGCACGCCGGCGTGGATCGTGAAGTAGTCGACGCCCTGCTCGGCCTGCTCGATCAGGGTGTCGCGGAAAATTTCCCAGGTCAGCTCTTCAGCCTTGCCGTTGACCTTTTCCAGCGCCTGGTAGATCGGCACCGTGCCGATCGGCACCGGGCTGTTGCGGATGATCCATTCGCGCGTTTCGTGGATGTGCTTGCCGGTCGACAGGTCCATCACGGTGTCGCCGCCCCAGCGGATGGCCCAGGTCATCTTTTCGACTTCCTCGCCGATCGACGAGGTCACCGCCGAATTGCCGATGTTGGCGTTGACCTTGACCAGGAAATTGCGGCCGATGATCATCGGCTCGGATTCCGGATGGTTGATGTTGGCGGGGATGATGGCGCGCCCGCGCGCCACTTCGGCGCGCACGAATTCGGGCGTGATCTCGGCCGGGATGGCTGCGCCGAACGACTGCCCCGGATGCTGGCGTCCCATCAGCTCGGCCAGCTTGTTGCCCATCGGCCCGCTGGCCTTCAGGCTGGCCAAGTATTCCTGGCGCTGCAGATTTTCGCGGATCGCGATGTATTCCATCTCGGGCGTAATCAGCCCCGCGCGCGCATAGTGCATTTGCGTGACATTCCTGCCCGCCAGCGCGCGGCGCGGCTGGCGCTTGAGGTTGAAGCGCAGTTCGGCCAGCGCCGGGTCGTTCAGGCGTTCGACGCCATACTGCGACGACGGCCCCGGCAATTCTTCGCTGTCATTGCGCTCGGCGATCCATGCCGCGCGCAAGGCCGCCAGCCCGGAACGGATGTCGATCGACGCCGCCGGATCGGTGTACGGTCCCGAGGTGTCGTACACATGGATCGGCGGATTTTTTTCGGCGCCGAACGAGGCCGGCGTATCGGCCTGGCTGACTTCGCGCATCGGCACCCGGATATCGGGGCGCGAGCCGGCGACGTAGACCTTGCGCGAATTCGGCAGCGGCTGCACGGCCGCGGCGTCGACGGCCGCGGTGGCGGAAAGAAATTTCGGATTGGCGTTCATGGTGGCTCCTTTGCGTGTACTACGTAGGCTAAAGAGCCAGCAAAGGAGGATGTGAGCGATAGACCGGCGCGCGTACGCATGTACATTGTCCGGCCGTGCTTCTCTCAAGCTTCCCTTCGCTGGCATTACCCAGATCAGGTTCGGAGGGTGTTTCTCACCCGGTTGCACGCGGTCGATCGTTAATCTCGTGCAGCCAGGACCCCTAGCGTTATGCCTATGAAAACGGCATTCCCGGAATTATAGCCCCATCCTTGGCCGCATCCCCGGCTTTGCCAAAAAGCCTCCCTTATAATGATTGGTTTCGCCAAGACAAAAGCCAAGCCATGGAATTAGCCAAATCTTTCGACCCCGCCGACATAGAAAAATTCTGGCGCACCGAATGGGAACAGCGCGGGTATTTCAGCGCCACCACCGACCCCGGCAAACCGGCGTTCAGCATCCAGTTGCCGCCGCCCAACGTGACCGGCACCCTGCACATGGGGCATGCCTTCAACCAGACCATCATGGATGGCCTGACGCGCTACCACCGCATGCGCGGCTTCAACACGGCGTGGATTCCCGGCACCGACCATGCCGGCATCGCCACCCAGATCGTGGTCGAACGGCAACTCGATGCGCAAAAGATTTCGCGCCATGACTTGGGCCGCGAAAAATTCGTCGAAAAAGTGTGGGAATGGAAAGAACAATCCGGCTCCACCATCACCGGCCAGATGCGCCGCCTGGGCGCCTCGACCGACTGGAGCCGCGAATACTTCACGATGGACGACCGGCTGTCGAAGACCGTGACCGAAGTGTTCGTGCGACTGTTCGAACAGGGCCTGATCTATCGCGGCAAGCGCCTGGTCAACTGGGACCCGGTGCTGGGCACCGCGGTGTCCGACCTCGAAGTCGTGTCCGAGGAAGAGGACGGTTCGATGTGGTACATCCGCTACCCGCTGGCCGATGGCAGCGGCCATCTGACGGTCGCCACCACGCGTCCGGAAACCATGCTGGGCGACGTCGCGGTGGCGGTCGATCCGACCGACGAGCGCTACATGCATCTGGTCGGCAAGACGCTCAAGCTGCCGCTCACCGATCGCGAAATCCCGGTCATCGCCGACGACTACGTCGACAAGGCCTTCGGCACCGGCTGCGTCAAGATCACGCCGGCGCATGACTTCAACGACTATGCGGTGGGCCAGCGCCATCAGCTGGCGCAGATCAGCATCCTGACGCTCGACGCCAAGATCAACGACAACGCTCCCGAGAAATACCGCGGCATGGACCGCTATGTCGCGCGCAAGCAGATCGTGGCCGACCTCGAGGCGCTGGGCCTGCTGGAAGCGGTCAAGCCGCACAAGCTGATGGTGCCGCGCGGCGACCGCACCGGCGTGGTGATCGAGCCGATGCTGACCGACCAGTGGTTCGTGGCGATGAGCAAGCCGGCGCCCGAAGGCACGCACTTCCCGGGCCAGTCGATTGCCGCAGTCGCGCTGGAAAAAGTCGCGAACGGTGAAATCAGGATGATTCCGGAAAACTGGACCACGACCTACAACCAGTGGTTGAACAACATCCAGGACTGGTGCATCTCGCGCCAGTTGTGGTGGGGCCACCAGATCCCGGCCTGGTATGACGACGACGGCCATATCTACGTCGCCCGCAGCGAAGAAGAAGCCAGGGCGCAGGCCAGCGCACGGGGTTACCAAGGCGCCATTCAAGCGCGACAACGACGTGCTCGACACCTGGTTTTCCTCGGCGCTGGTGCCGTTCTCGACGCTCGGCTGGCCCGAAGAGACGCCCGATTACCAGATGTTCCTGCCGTCCTCGGTGCTGGTGACCGGCTTCGACATCATCTTCTTCTGGGTGGCGCGGATGGTGATGATGACCACCCACTTCACCGGCAAGGTGCCGTTCAAGACCGTCTACGTGCACGGCCTGGTGCGCGACGCCAACGGCCAGAAGATGTCGAAATCGAAGGGCAACACGCTCGACCCGATCGACCTGATCGACGGCATCGATTGCGAAGCGCTGGTGGCCAAGCGCACCGCCGGCCTGATGAACCCGAAGCAGGCGGACGCCATCGCCAAGGCCACGCGCAAGGAGTTCGGCGCCGGCATCCCGGCCTTCGGCACCGATGCCTTGCGCTTCACCATGGCCAGCTACGCCTCGCTCGGGCGCAACATCAACTTCGACCTCAATCGCTGCGAAGGCTATCGCAACTTCTGCAACAAGCTGTGGAACGCCACCCGCTTCGTGCTGATGAATACCGAGGGCAAGGATTGCGGCCTGGAGTCGCACGATGCCGACGCCTGCACGCCGGGCGGCTATCTCGATTTCTCGCAGGCCGACCGCTGGATCGTGTCGCTGCTGCAGCGCACCGAGGCCGAAGTGGAAAAAGGCTTTGCCGACTACCGCTTCGACAACATCGCCTCCAGCGTCTACAAGTTCATCTGGGACGAGTATTGCGACTGGTACCTGGAAATCGCCAAGGTGCAGATCCAGAACGGCAGCGAGGCGCAGCAGCGCGCCACCCGCCGCACCCTGCTGCGGGTGCTGGAAACCGTGCTGCGCCTGGCGCATCCGGTGATCCCCTACATCACCGAGGCATTGTGGCAAACCGTGGCGCCGCTGTCCGGCCGCACATTGAAGGCCGAGGGCGACAGCATCATGCTGCAGGCCTACCCGGTGGCGCAGCCGCACAAGATCGACCAACAGGCCGAAGGCTGGATGGCGCAGCTGAAGGCGCTGACCGACGCCTGCCGCAACCTGCGCGGCGAAATGCAGTTGTCGCCGGCGCTGCGCGTGCCGCTGATCATGCAGGCCGCTACCATCGAACAGCAGGCGCGGCTGCAGTCGTTCGCGCCCTATCTGCAGGCCCTGGCCAAGCTGTCCGAGGTGCAGGTGGCGGCGACGCTGCCGCCCTCGCCGGCGCCGGTGTCGGTGGTCGACGAGGTGCGCCTGATGCTGAAGGTCGAAATCGACATCGGGGCCGAACGCGAACGGATCGGCAAGGAAGTCGCGCGCCTGGAAGGCGAGATCGCCAAGGCGCAAGCCAAGCTCGGCAACGAAAGCTTCGTCGCCCGTGCGCCGGCCCAGGTGGTGGCGCAGGAAAAGGAGCGGCTGGCGAATTTTTCGGCGACGCTGGAGAAACTGCGCGAACAGTTGACCAAGCTGCAAGATCATTAATATGATCGAGTCCCGACTTCCCGATCGCATAAGGAAAAGACCATGATCCAAGCCCTCCTGCTGGCCGTCACCGCCTCCGTGGCGCTGCTTCCCCTGCACGCCGCCGCGCAAGAAAAATCGCCGCTCGGCTTATGGAAGACCATCGACGACCACAGCGGCAAGCCGAAGGCGCTGATCCGCATCAGCGAAGCCAATGGCGAGTACAAGGGCAAGATCGAAAAGCTGTTCCGCGCCCCGGATGAAGATCCGAATCCGAAATGCGACAAGTGCGCCGATGCACGCAAGGACCAGCCGCTGATCGGCATGACGATCCTGTCCGGCATGAAACAGGACAAGCCGGACAGCGGCGAATTCAGCGGCGGCCAGATCCTCGATCCGGCCGAGGGCAAGATCTACAAGAGCAAGATGGCGCTGGCCGACGACGGCAAGAAGCTGAACGTGCGCGGCTATGTCGGCGTGCCGCTGCTGGGCCGTACCCAGACCTGGCTGCGCGCCGAATAGGTAGCGCGGCTCAGACGAACGAGAGCGTCAGCCCCGGCAGGCTGACGCCGGAGAACGCGGTGACCCAGGTCTGTCCGGGCGCGACCGGATAGGCGTCGGTCCAGGTGCCGGTGGTGATGATTTCTCCGGCCGCAAGCGGCGCGAACTGCGGCTGCGTCTGCAGCAGCTGATGCAAATGCCACAAGGCCTTGACCGGGCTGTCGAGCACATCGCTGCCGAAACCGGCGGCCTGCAGCGTGTCGTCGCACGACAGCGACACGCTGGCGTCGGCCAGCACCTCCGACAGCATGCGGCGGCTGGCGGCCGGCAGCGGCTGCGGCTCGCCGATGATCAGTGCGCCGTGCAGGCCGAACGCGGCGATCGCATCGGCCGCCTCGAACTTCCACTCCGGGAACGGGCTGATGACGATCTCCAGCCCGTGCGCCATCCATTCGATGCAGCCGGTCAGCGCCTCCACCGACATCCCGGGCGTCGGCGTCTTGCCGAGCCGGAATACGAGCTCCGGCTCGATGCGCGGCTGCAAGGCGCCCGCCAGGCTCTGGATGCCGTGATTGTCCTTGGTGTAGCGCACGGTCGAATCGAACATCGGACCCCAGATCGGGGCGTTGATCGGTTCGGCCACGCCGTATTTCGGCCAGATCGTACGGTTGGTAAAACCCAGCTTGCGGCCGACCGGCACTTCACCCTGGGCAATGCGGATGTCGAGGATGCGCTTGCTCACCTCGTAGGCGTCGGCCATGCTCAGCGTGGCGCCGTCCGACAGCGGGGCGATCAGGTGCGAGGAGGCCCGCGCATCGAGCAACTGATGCGCATAACGGTTGGCCTGGGTGGACATGAGCATGAGAGCGTTGGCGGAGGAAATGAGAGGGTTACGGCATTGTCCGTGACGATGAATTTTTGCACAAGAGGCGGCCGCCAATTGCTTGTGTTCAAGCGTTTTCGCGCCGGCGCGGCGCCTTGGCCGGCGCCGTTGCGCCCACCGTGGCGGGCAGCCAGGGGTCGCTTTCCGGCTGCGGAAACTGCGCGCTCATGAAGTCGGTGAAGCTGCGCACCTTGGCCGCCAGCAAGCGCCGGCTCGGATACACCATCGCCACCGCAATCTGTCCCAGCCGGTATTCCGGCAACAGCCGCACCAGGCGCCCCGAATTCAGGTCGTCGCCCAGCACGAACGAGGAGCGAATCACGATCCCCATCCCCGCCAGCGCGCATTGGCGCAGCAATTCGCCATCGTTTGAAATCATCTTGCTGCTGATCGGAATATGGATGCGGCCCTCCGGAGCGTCCACCCACCAGCGGTGCCGTAATTCCTCATAGGCAAAATTCAGGCATTGATGCCCGGAAATTTCTTCGGGAGTTGTCGGCTTGCCGTGGTGCTTGATATAGGAAGGTGCCGCGCACAGGCTGATTTCGGAGACGCCCAGTTGGCGCGCAATCATGCTGGCATCGAACTTTTGCAAGCCGACAAAAATGCCGACGTCGAAACCTTCTTCCACCAGATCGACCGCACGGTCCGACAGCGTCACGTCCAGCACCACATCCGGATAGGCTTGCGCATACAACCGCAGCAGCTGCGCCAGCTGGCCTTGGCCGAAGCCGAGATGCGAGTAGAGGCGCAAGGTGCCGGTGGTCTTTTGCGCATTGGAGGCGGCGAGCGCCTCCGCTTCGTCGATGTCGGCCAGGATGCCGCGCACCCGTTCCAGATATGCGTGGCCGGGCTCGGTCAGCGACAGCCTGCGCGTGGTCCGGTTCAGGAGTCGCGTGCCGAGATGGCTTTCCAGGTCGGCCACATGGCGTGTGACGACGGCGTTCGACATGCCCAGCGTCTGGGCGGCGCCGGCAAAACTGCCCTGCTCCACCACCTTGGCCAGCACCCGCATCGATTGCAAGCGATCCATATTTTTACAAGCCCTTATTATTTCTTATTTAGAAATAGTATGTTGCCATTATCAATCTTTATCTCATCAAGAGCAATAACTAAACTGTGCTTCATCGATGAGCACACAAACCAAGCATGCGACTCACCGACACGGGATCAGCCGCCGCAAGCCGACACGCGATCCCCGTCAACTTAACCTTTTGTGGAGAACAAGCAAAATGAACACCAAACAATTGATCGCCGCTGCCGCCATCCTCGCCGCCGCCGGCTCCGCCTTTGCCCAGCAAACCGAATTCGTCGCCGCCGACGCCGGCTTCGTCTCGACCAAGACCCGTGCCGAAGTCCGCGCCGAACTGAACCAGGCCTATGCCGACGGCACCCTCGCCACGCGCGACGGCCAGGACGTGCCGATGGTGGCCGGCACCCAGCGCAGCCGTGACGAAGTGCGGGCCGAAGCGCAGCAGGCCCGGCAAAGCAAGGCTGGGCGCGACACCTATTTTGGTGGCTAATCGAGCGCCGCCTGAAACCGGCGCAAGCGCTCCCCGACAAAACCCCCGCCCACCGGCGGGGGTTTTGGTTTTCAGCGCCAATGGCAGAGATGGGGGAATGGACGGGCTGGCGGCGCAGAGCGGTGGCGTGCTGGCGCCGGCCGGCCGCGCCGGAAAGGGTATTCAGGGAAGCGAGCCGGGTGCCGCCCTCATGTCAAAAG
>CAVPMM010000008.1:0-368123 GCA_963706525.1 uncultured beta proteobacterium
GTCTTGACGGCAATATGGCAGAACCTTAAAATACCGACCGATCGGTACAAAAAGCTTATCCCTTCGTTCATTGAACGGGGACAATGGACATTTCGATTTCTTTCCCTAAGCCGAGCGCGTCGATCCTGCCACTCCTCGGCTTAGCGAGATGACGCCGCCGGTTTCAAATAATTACCAATAAATAGCCAACGCTTTATAGAGGCCACCACTACGGACCAAGGGCTGCAGAATCGGCAGTTCAGTGTCTGATACGACGTCATACTAAAGACAGGAGTCAGGATGCAAGACGAAGAGAAGCTTAAGGTGCTAGTGAAAAGGGCGGAAGAGCAGATTCAGGCAAGTTCTTCTATAACTCATAATGAGCGGCGGAATTTCTTGCGAAAGTCTGCCGCCGTTGCTGGCAGTGTTGGCAGCTTGGGCCTCCTTGGCGCCAACGCCGCATCCTCTACCCTGCCGATACCGAAATCCAATCAGGAGATGGGCCGCCCGATTCCGGAAGAGGAGTACGGCATGCCGTCGCAGTACGAGGCGCACGTCAAGCGACGCAGAACCGATGTACTGAAGAACAAACAGAATTTCTCGGACTGGAGCATGACTCCACTCCAAGACCAGCACGGCATCGTTACGCCAAATGGGCTGTTCTACGAGCGCCACCACAATGGTGTGCCGGACATCAACCCGGATGAGCACCTGCTGGTAATCCATGGCTTGGTAAACCGCCCGCTCAAGTTCTCGATGTCGGACTTGATGCGCTATCCGTCTGTCTCCCGATTCTATTTCATGGAGTGTTCGGGCAATGGCCTGACCGACTGGTTGAAGCCTGCATCCAAAACCGTGCAGCAGTCGCACGGCTTGCTTTCCTGCGCACAGTGGACCGGCATTCCCCTGGCCTGGCTTCTCGATGAAGCAGGCGTCAAGGCGGAAGGCAAGTGGTTGTTGGCCGAGGGCGCGGACGCTTCCGCCCATATCCGTAGCATACCGATAGCGAAAGCAATGGATGATGCGCTTTTGGTCTATGCGCAAAATGGGGAAATGCTCCGTCCCGAGAACGGCTATCCCTTGCGCTTGTTCGTGCCCGGATGGGAAGGCAACGTCAATATCAAGTGGCTGCGCCGCATCAAGCTTGGGACCGAGCCTTGGAATTTCCGCAGCGAGACCGCCCGTTATACGGATCCTCTCCCTAATGGAAAATGGCGGCAGTTCAGCTTTGAGATGGAGGCAAAGTCGGTCATCACGCGGCCGTCGGGCGGCATGAAAATACAGCCGGGGATGCATGAAATCGAAGGCTTTGCCTGGTCCGGCAATGGCAAGATAAAAGCGGTGGATGTCACGGTGGATGGCGGAAAAACATGGCAAGTTGCAGAACTTGAGGAACCCGTCCTGGATAAGTGCCTGACCCGTTTCCGCTATCGCTGGAAATGGCAGGGTGGCCCGGCGGTCATTGCCAGCCGCACGGTTGACAGTACCGGCTATGTGCAACCCACCGTTGCGCAGCTGAAGGAACAGCGCGCCATGACGGGTTTTGTGCAGCATCACAACGGGATATTCCCGTGGTCCATCAGTGCAACCGGGGAGGTAAGCAATGCCATTGGCTAAAGTCATATCAAGGGAAATAACCCGTCTTGCGCTGCTGCTTTCTTGCGCAACTGTCCTGGCCGGGCCTGCGGCACCACCCGATGTAAAACATGGCAAGCCGGTGAGCGAAGCCGAGCTGGCGGCGTGGAATATTGATATCAATGCCAAGACTGGAGCTGGCCTTCCGTCAGGTAGAGGCACGGCCGCCGAGGGCAAAGCTGTTTACGATGCCAAGTGTGCGGCCTGCCACGGCGCAGAAGCCAAGGGCGGCCCCATGTTCGGTACGATGGTAGGGGGAATTGGATCATTCATGACCGATACGCCCGTGCTTACGCCGGGCAGCATGTTTCCGTATGCCCCTATCCTCTATGACTACATCAATCGGGCCATGCCGATGAGTAATCCACAGTCGTTGACTGTGAACGAGGTTTATGCGGTAAGCGCCTATATCCTGCATCTGAACGGCTTGATAGGGCCGAATGAGGAGATGAATCAGAAAAGCCTGGTAGCGGTCAAAATGCCTAACAGGGATAACTTTGTTGTGGATAACCGCCCCGACACCAAGGCGACACGCTGCATGAAAGATTGCAAATAAATATCGTCTCACTCCCGTGAACAAGGGGCAGGGTCGCGGCCGATAGTGCTCAGGTCGGTCAGGAGAGTGGCGATGTGGAGCTACGGTAATTGGGTGGCAGGATGCTGCCCAAATTGCCCGTCCGGCCAATGCTCGGCCAAATACCCATATATTTATTTCAACTTGCGCAAAGAAGCTTCCCTCATGTCGGGGGAACGCTTCTTTTAAGTCGCCCTATCTGGCTCGATGTTCTTGGTCCTCGGCCCTGAAAATCAGAGCTCATCTGGCGCCCCAGTCAAGGCGCAATACGAATCACATACCCGCATTGTCTGACCTATATTCGCACTGTACGGCCACTACATGCGAAAAAAGCCGGGGCCGCCCAAGCGGCTGCACCGACTCTGGAAACTATGGCCGAGGTGAGCGGATTCGAAGCTCCGGCCTCTAGGTCCCGGACGTGGCGGCCGGAGTGCGGCGGCGTCAGCGCTGACGAACGGCATCCTTCCCCGTTGCGACAGGAAACAATCACGCCTATATCGATATATATGTATATAGACATATAAGATTGACATAGCTGCATTCCCTCTTTAGATTGCAAAGAAATTGCCGGGCTGCCTGGACGAAACAGCCTTATGTACTGAGTCGACGCCGGCCTGGGAATTTCTTAATCAATCCAATCCGAGGAGATCATATTGTTCAAGCGTACCGTTGCCCTGTTTTTATTGAGTGCCTGTGTCGTGACGCACAGTTTTGCCGGGCCGGATGATCCATCCAAGTTCGACCCGACTCCCTACAAGGCGCAAAAAGCGCTGTACGACTTCAATATGGCGAAGCCGGGGGATGCCGCAGCCGCCTTCGGCTACATCAAGAATCACATCAAGGCGATGAAGGAATACGGCGACTACAAGAATTCGCACATCGTTCTGGTCGCGCACGGCAATGAACTGCACGCTTTTTCCCGGCTCAACCGGGCGGCCTATCCGGATATGTACAACCAGCTCAAGGAACTCGCGGACATGGGCGTGTCCATCCGTATCTGTGCAAATGCGGCGAAATCGCGCGGCTACAAACCCGATGAATTCTACGAAATGGCTACCGTGGTTCCCGCCGCCGTCATCGAGATCGCCAAGTGGCAGAACGAGGGCTATAGCTACATGTATGCCGAGGCCTTCCCGCGCCTCACGCGCGAAGCGCTGTTGGCCCAGCATCCGGAACTGAAGATGTAAGGAGGCGATCGCGGATCGTGCCGGCATGGTTCACGATCCGCCGTGATCCTGGGACGCGCTGGCAGCGTCGCGACCGTCCCCCGATCCTCATTCGGCACCGCGGTGCGGGTACTACCAAGGCGGGCTTTCCGTCATGCGCTGACGCAAGGCGCTGGCGCGATCAGGCAGCAAGCGTGCGGCCCGGAATCGTTACAATGGACGGTTCCAGTGTCACCCAGCGATGACCATGACTGAATCCGTCCGCCTCGCCAAACGCCTCGCCGAATCCATGCCCTGTTCGCGCGGCGAGGCCGAGCGCTATATCGCCGGTGGCTGGGTCACCGTGGACGGCGCGGTGGTGGAAGAACCGGGCGTGCGGGTGCTGCCGCAGCAGCGGGTGGAGCTGCTGCCGCAGGCGACGCCGGCGGCATTCGAACCGGTCACGCTGCTGCTGCACAAGCCGGCCGGCACGGCCGCCGAGATCGGCGCGCTGCTGCCGCTGTTGAGCGCCGAGGCGCGCGCCGCCGACGACCACACGCATATCCGCTTCCTGAAACGGCATCTGAGCGGCTTGAGCCTGGTCGCCCCGCTCGAAACGGACGCCAGCGGCCTGCTGGTACTGACCCAGGATTGGCGCGTGGCGCGCAAGCTGGTCGACGACCTCGCCAAAGTCGAGCAGGAGTACGTCGTCGAGGTGACGGGCACGCCGGCGCCGGACGGCCTGGCGCTGCTCAATCATGGCCTCACCTGGAACGGCAAGCCGCTGGCGCCGGCCAAGGTCAGCTGGCAAAACGAAACCCGGCTGCGCTTTGCGCTCAAGGCGCCGCAGGCCGGACAGCTGGCCGCCATGTGCCGCCAGGTCGGCCTGACCGCCGGATCGATCAAGCGCATCCGCATCGGGCGCGTGCCGATGGCCGGCTTGCCGGCCGGGCAATGGCGTTACCTGGCGGGATATCAACGGTTCTGACGGTCAACCAGAGGAGCGATCCGATGCGCTACGAACTGTATTACTGGCCGGGCATCCAGGGCCGCGGCGAATTCGTGCGGCTGGCGCTGGAGCAGGCCGGCGCCGACTACGTCGACATCGGGCGCCGCTCGGCGAAGAGCGGCATGGGGCTGCCGGCGCTGACGCATTTCCTCGAAGACGAAAGCGTCGCGCGGCCGCCGTTCGCGCCGCCCTATCTGAAAGCCGGCGAGCTGGTGATCGGCCAGACCGCCAACATCCTGCTGTTCCTCGGACCGCGCCTGAAGCTGGTGCCGGACGACGAGGCGAGCCGGCTATGGGCGCATCAATTGCAGCTGACCATCGCCGACCTGGTGACCGAGGTGCACGACAGCCACCATCCGATTGCCGCCGGCCTGTATTACGAAGAGCAGAAGGAGGAAGCGGCGCGGCGCGCCGCCGACCTGACCGCGGAGCGGCTGCCGAAATTCCTCGGCTATTTCGAAGCCGTGCTGGAGCGCAATCCGGACAGCGACGCCTACGCGGTCGGCGACGCACTGTCGTATGTCGATCTGTCGCTGTTCCAGCTCGTCGCCGGCTTGCGCTACGCCTTTCCCAAAACCATGCGGCGCCTGGCGCCCGCGCATCCGCGCCTGCTGGCGCTGCACGACCTGGTCGCGGCCGAACCGCGCATCGCCGCCTACCTGGCGTCGCGCCGGCGGCTGGCCTTCAACCAGAGCGGCATCTTCCGCCACTACGCGGCGCTCGACCAATAAGACGGCGGTTGCTGGCGGCGGCCTCAGTCGGAAAGGCTCCACGACATCAGCCGGATCGCGCCGCGGTACAAGATGAAGGCGGTGCCGTACCAGAACCGCTTGTACCAGACGATATTGCTGAAGTCGGCCAGGCGGATCGGCACCCCGTCGGCCACCGCGGCCTCGATCTGCAGCCGCAGCTGCCTGGCAAATTCCTGATCCAGCACCACCACGTTCGCTTCGTGGTTGACGAACAGGCTGAGGCCGTCGTAGTTGCTGGAGCCGACCGTCGCCCAGAGGTCGTCGACCACCGCGACTTTGGCGTGCAGTTCGGTCTTGCGGTATTCGACGATGCGCACCCCGCTCTGCAGCAGCTTCGGATAGATACGAATGCGCGATCGCATCCTGCAGCCGGAGCTGGCCGACGCCCAGTAACAAGGTGACTTCGACCCCGCGCTGGGCCGCCGCCTCGAGCGCGCGGCGCAGCTTGCGACTGGGCGCGAAATACGGATTGGCCAGCAAGGCGGTCTTGCGCGCGCGCCCCAGGGCCTTCAGATAGGCGCGCTCGATGGTGCGGCGGTCGCGCAGGTTGTCGCGCAACACCAGGCCGGCGCGCGCCGGTTCGATGCTGCGGGGCGGTTTTTGCGCCCGGATTTTGCGGAAGTTTTCCCAGCGCGCCTTCAGCCTGATGTGGCCGAGCCGCGTCCACTGCGCCGTCATTTCGATGTAGATCGAATCCACCAGGGTGCCGCGGATCAGGATCGCGAAATCCCAGCGCGGCGCGGGCAGCACGACATCGGGATCGCGGTCGGAGCGCAGATCGTCGTTGATGTTCAAGCCGCCGACGAAGGCGCACTCGCGATCGGCCACGCAGATCTTGCGATGGGTGCGCGCGATGCCGCGCAGGAACCAGGGATTGAAGCGGCGGAAATGCACGCCGGTGGCGGCGAATTCGGTGCGCAGCAGATTGCAGGCAACGCGGCCGGTGCCGACCCAGTCGACGATGACATACACCGCGACGCCGCGCTGCGCCGCCTTCTGCAGCGCATTCTTCACTCTCCACGCCGGTTTCATCGAGCGTGAAAATATAGGTTTCGAGGAAAATTTCGTGGCGGGCGTTGTCGATCGCCGCGATCAGCGAGGGAAAAAACTGCGCCCCGGATTGAAGAAGGGTGATGTGGTTGTTGCCGGTGAAGTTTACCGTGCGCATGGAGCAATCAGCATCGGAGGCAGATCCTTTCAGTCGTTCAGGCCGGATTGCGCGCCGCCGATGGACGGCGCCGCGCTCACTTCAGTTCCAGCGTGGCGACAATCGGCGCGTGATCCGATAGTTTAGCCCAAGGCACGCCGTGCAATACCCGGGCCGATTCGACCTTGAAGCCGCGCACATAGATGCGGTCCAGGCGCAGGCAAGGCAGCGCTGCCGGAAAGGTGCGCGCCGGCTGGATCTTCTTCGGCCCGCGCCCGCTCCACTGGCGCAGGGTGGCGCCGAAGCCGGGCGCCGCCACGCGCTCGTCGAATACTTCGGACACGCCCAGGTTGCTGCGCAGCGCATCGCTCAGGCGGTTGCCCCAGTCGTTGAAATCGCCGGCGACGATGATCGGCGCATGCGCCGGCGCGGTCTCTTCGACCGCTTCCATCAGCGCCTCGGTCTGGCGCTTGCGGCTGCCGCCGAACAGGCCGAGATGGACCACGTAGCAATGGACGTCGGCCGCCGGCGCCTGGATCACGCAATGCAGGATGCCGCGCGATTCATAGGCGTGGTCGGAGACGTTCTGGTTGTGCCAGGAGGCGATCGGGAAGGCGCTCAGCAAGGCGTTGCCGTGGTGGCCGTGGTCGTACACCGCGTTCTTGCCATACACCGCGTGATGCGATTCGCCGGCCAGGAAGTCGTACTGGGCCTGCTCCGGCCAGTTCGCCGCATGGCGCGCCGCCAGCCGGTCGTGGCGGCCCTGCACTTCCTGCAGGAACAGCACGTCGGCGTCCATCGAAGTCAGCGCCTGCTTCAGGCCATGCACGCGCGGACGCGTGCCGATCGAGGAAACTCCCTTGTGAATGTTGTAAGTCGCGACGCGCAGTTTCATGAATTCGTTCCAAAGTCCCGGTTGCTGACGGGGCCGGCTTTTCTTGCAAAGTCGACATGCTTGGGCAATTGCAGGATCGCCTCCGCGTTCGAGGGCGAAAAGCATTTGTCGGCGGCTTCCCGGTACGGCAGCCAGCAATGATGCAGATGTTCGCGCGGCGCCAGCTTCACCGGGGTATCGCGCGGCACCAGCAAGCCAAACACGTGCTCGGTGTTGCGGGTGACGCCGGGCGCGTAGCGCCGACGCCATACAGGATAGATTTCGTAGACGTTGGAAAGTTGCCAGTCCCGAAGATTGCGCGCCGGAATATCGAATACCGATGGCAACTCCTGCGGCAGGCTGCCGCTGATGCGGATGCCGGTTTCTTCCCACACTTCGCGCGCGGCGGTCAGCGCCAGCGGCTCGTCCGGCGCATCCTTGGAACCGGTGACCGATTGCCAGAAGCCCGGCTGATCGGCGCGCTCGAGCAGCAGGACGTCGAGCTCGGCGGTATGGATCACCACCAGTACCGATTCGGGAATTTTGTAGCTGGATTGCATTTACGAGCGTCTTTCCTGATTTGCATTGCGGCGCAACAATATACTCCCATGCACGATGCCCTATGTCGGGCGAAATATGGACGTTTTTTCAACATACTCCCAAGATCGCCGTTATTGCCGCAAGCAGTGCGGCCCACCCGCTCCTTCCGCCGCCTGCAACCGCGCCGTCGCCGCAAACAAAAAGCGCGGACCAGCCGCGCTTTTCATTATGCCCCGAAACGGCGCTTATTCCTTGACCGCCGGTTCCACATTGCGCAAGCGAATGTGCAATTCGCGCAATTGCTTTTCGTCCACAGGCGATGGCGCGTGCGTCAGCAAATCCTGCGCGCGCTGGGTCTTCGGGAAGGCGATCACGTCGCGGATCGAGTCGGCGCCGGCCATCATGGTGATGATGCGGTCCAGGCCGAAGGCGATGCCGCCGTGCGGCGGCGCGCCGTATTGCAGGGCGTCGAGCAGGAAGCCGAACTTCAGCTGCGCTTCCTCGTCGTTGATGTTGAGCGCGCGGAACACCTTGCTCTGGACGTCGGCGCGGTGGATACGCACCGAGCCGCCACCCAGTTCCCAGCCGTTCAGCACCATGTCGTAGGCCTTGGCGATGCAGCGACCGGGATCGGTTTCCAGGTAGTTTTCATGGCCGTCCTTCGGCGCCGTGAACGGATGGTGGCAGGCGATCCAGCGCTGGTTGTCTTCGTCGTACTCGAACATCGGGAAGTCGACCACCCACAGCGGCTTCCAGACCTCGTCGAACAGGCCGGCCTTGCGGCCGAATTCGGAATGGCCGATCTTCACGCGCAGCGCGCCGATGGCGTCGTTGACGACTTTGGCCTTGTCGGCACCGAAGAAGATCAGGTCGCCGTCCTCGGCGCCGGTCTGCTCGACGATCTGCGCCAGCGCGGCGTCGTGCAGGTTCTTCACGATCGGCGATTGCAGGCCGTCGCGGCCCTTGGCTTTCTCGTTGACCTTGATGTAGGCCAGGCCCTTGGCGCCGTAGATGGCGACGAACTGGGTGTAGGCGTCGATCTCGGAACGCGGCATGGCGCCGCCGCCCGGCACGCGCAGGCCGACCACGCGGCCGCCTTCCATGTTGGCCGCGCCGGCGAACACCTTGAAGTCGACGTCCTTCATCACCGCGGTCAGGTCGGTGAACTGCAGCTTGACGCGCAGGTCCGGCTTGTCGGAGCCGTACACGCCCATCGCGGTCGCATAATCCATGACCGGGAACGGGTTCGGCAGCTCGACGTCGAGCGCCTTCTTGAACACCAGGCGCATCATGTTTTCGAACAGGTCGCGGATTTCCTGCTCGTTCAGGAACGAGGTTTCGCAGTCGATCTGCGTGAATTCCGGCTGGCGGTCGGCGCGCAGGTCTTCGTCGCGGAAGCACTTGGTGATCTGGTAGTAGCGGTCGAAGTTGGCGACCATCAGCAATTGCTTGAACAATTGCGGCGACTGCGGCAGCGCGAAGAATTCGCCGGCGTTGACGCGCGACGGCACCAGGTAGTCGCGCGCGCCTTCCGGCGTCGACTTGGTCAGCATCGGCGTTTCGATATCGATGAAGCCGTTTTCGTCGAGGTACTTGCGCACTTCCATCGCCACCTTGTAGCGCAGGCGCAGGTTGTTCTGCATCTGCGGCCGGCGCAGGTCGAGCACGCGGTGCGTCAGGCGCGTGGTTTCCGACAGGTTGTCGTCGTCGAGCTGGAACGGCGGCGTCACCGACGGATTCAGCACTTCCAGCTGCTGGCACAGCACTTCGATCTGGCCGGATTTCAGGTTGGCGTTGACCGTGCCTTCCGGGCGGCTGCGCACCAGGCCGGTGATGCGCAGGCAAAACTCGTTGCGCACGTGTTCGGCGGTCTTGAAGACGTCGGCGCGGTCGGGGTCGCACACCACCTGCACCAGGCCTTCACGGTCGCGCAGGTCGATGAAGATGACGCCGCCATGGTCGCGGCGGCGATGGACCCAGCCGCACAGGCTGACGGTTTGGCCGAGTAGCGCCTCGGTGACGAGGCCGCAGTAGTGAGTTCGCATTGACATGTTGTTTTCCAGTTCGGGTTCTATGGCGCGGTGCGGTAGGGTGCGATGCGGCCCGGGCGTCCGGGCCGTCCGGCTTTAAATTTTGGTTGGAGAAGTGATGACGACCTTGTCGCGCGACTGCTCCGGCGCCACCACGCCCATCGAAACGATGTATTTCAGCGCGGCATCGACGCTCATGTCGAGCTCGATGACGTCGGCGCGCGGCATCATCAGGAAGAATCCGGAGGTCGGATTGGGCGTGGTCGGCACGTAGACGCTGACGTAATCGCCGTGCAGGTGATTGCGCACGTCGCCGCCCGGGGCGCCGGTCAGAAAGGCGATGGTCCAGCTGCCCTGGCGCGGGTACTGCACCAGCAGCGCCTGGCGAAAGGCGTTGCCGGACGACGAGAACAGGGTGTCGGACACTTGCTTGACGCTGGAATAGATCGAGTTGACGACCGGGATCCGGGTCACGATCGATTCCCACATCAGCACCACCTGGTTGCCGACGAAATTGCGCGTCGCCAGGCCGGTCAGGAAGATGATCAGCAAGGTCAGGATGGTACCCAGGCCGGGAATCCGGAACCCGAACAAGGCCTCCGGCCGCCAGCTTTCCGGCAGCAGCAGCAGCGACTGGTCCATGGTGCCGATGATCAGGTTGAGCACCCACAGCGTGATCGCCAGGGGAACCAGGACCAGCAAGCCGGTGATGAAGTATTTACGCAGCATCGTGTTCTTTTCATCGGCCGCGCCAAAGGCGGCCACGGTCATGCGGTTAAGGTGTCGGTCGGTGCGGGGCTGGCGGCAGGCGCCTCGGCCGCCGGCTTGCTGTCGGCCGCGGGAGCGGATGCCGCGCCGGCGCTGTTGCCGCCGCGGAAATCGGTTGCGTACCAGCCGGTCCCCTTGAGCTGGAAGCCGGCCGCCGTCAGCTGCTTCTTGAAGCTCGGCTGGCCGCAGGACGAGCATTGCGTCAGCGGCGCATCGGAAATCTTTTGCAATACGTCCTTGGCAAAACCGCAGGATTCGCAACGGTATGCATAAATCGGCATTTCACCCTCTCATCGGGAAATCGTCAAAAACCCTAGATTATAAGGGTTTTCCGACCACCTTCATCGGAGCAACGAGCCGCCGCCGGGCGGCCCGGGCGTGTCCGCAACTCAGGCACACACGCCTTCGGCAGCCTGCCGCGGCTCGTGGCGGTTTCGCAACACCTGCGGCAGGAGGGAGCCGGCGATCATGCCGGCAAATGCAGCGATCAGGCCCGCGAGCTGGCCGGGGAAATGCGTGCCCCATTCGGAAATCTGCGGAAAGAACACGATCCAGGTGCCGATGCCGGCGGCCACCGAGACGATCGCGCCCTGCGTCGTCGCCCGGCTCCAGTACAAGCCCATCACCAGCGGCACGAAGGCGCCGACCAGCGTCACCTGGTAAGCCGAGGACACCAGTTCATAGATCGACGTGCCCTTCATGGCAATCGCATAAGCCAGCACCAGCGCCGCGAACACGACGATCGAGCAGCGCATCGCGAACAATTGCTCCTTGTCGCTCATTTCCGGACGCAGGTTCTTGAGGATGTTTTCGACGAAGCTGGTGGACGGCGCCAGCAAGCGTGGCCGACGAGGTGCTCTTGATGGCCGACAGCAGCGCGCCGAAGAAAAAGATCTGCATCAAAAGCGGCATCTTGGTCATGATGAAGGTGGGCAGCAGACGCTGATAGTCGTTCTTGGCCAGATCGAGCGCATCATTTCCCATGACCACGACGGCGGAAGCGACGATGAACATCGGCACGAAGGCAAACAGGATATAGCTGGCGCCGCCGACGATGGCGCCGGTGCGCGCGGTCGGCGCATTCTTGGCCGACATCACGCGCTGGAACACGTCCTGCTGCGGAATGCTTCCGAGCATCATCGTCATGGCCGCGGCGATGAAGAAAGCGATGTCGGTAAAGGTCGGCGGCGGCAGGAATTTCAAAAGGCTGTTGTCGCTCACCATGGTCATGACCTGCCCGGCGCCCCCGGCCAGATCGGCGGAGAAGAAGGCAATGGCGCTCAAGCCGATCACCAGCACGATCATCTGGATCAAATCGGTCCAGGCGACGGCGAGAAAGCCGCCGATCACGACATAGATCAGCACCGCCAGCGTGCCGACGATCATCCCGGTGGTCTCCGACATCGCGCCATTGGTCAGCACCGAGAACACCAGGCCGAGCGCGGTGATCTGCGCCGCCACCCAGCCGAGATAGCTCAGGATGATCGCGACCGAGCAGAACACCTCGATCCCCTTGCCGTAGCGGTTGCGGTAGAAGTCGCCGATGGTCAGCAGGTTCTGCTTGTACAGCTTGGCGGCGAAGAACATGCCGACCAGGATCAGGCAGGTGCCGGCGCCAAAGGGATCTTCGACGATGTCGTGCAAGCCGCCCTGGACGAACCTGGCCGGGATGCCCATCACCGTTTCCGCGCCGAACCAGGTCGCGAACGTGGTCGTCACCACCATGATCAGCGGCAGGCTGCGGCCGGCGACGGCGAAATCGCTGGTGTTATTGATGCGTGTGCCGGCCCAAACTCCCAGCGCAAGCGTGCCCAGCAAGTACAACACGACAAAGGAAACCAGCGTGATGTTCATGTATGTTTTTACTCCACACCAAGGAACCGGGATGGTCAAAGAACATGCTCGATCATCAGCTTGCCTCGCGTGACCGAAATGTCGTCTTCATCCATTAAAGCGCCGGGTTGAAGAGCCCGGTCTAAGGCTTCTTGCCGGGAACAGTGTCCGCGCTCCGGACGTGTCTATCCCCATGGCAAAATTCACGCGATTATAGCCGCAGAAACCCGTCAGATTAGAACCATTTCAAAGAAGAAGATACAAACATGATGAACGATGCTGGCGGCACTGGCCGCAACTACCGGCGCCGCCAGATCTGCCAGCGTTCCCGGCCGGCGAACACAGGCAAGGAAGAGGCCACCGCCTCGTCGGCGACCCGTTCGAAGAAGGGAGCCATCAGTTTTTCCTGCTCCGGCGCAGCGATGCCAAACGGCGGCCCTTTCGGCGCATCGTCAAAGAAAAAGAAACCGGCGAGCAGGCCGCCCGGCGGCAGCAGTTCGGCCCAACGGGCGACGATGGCCGGCCGCATGGGCGGCGGCAGCGCGCAAAAGAAGGCACATTCGTAAATCAGTTCGACCGGCCGGGGTGGAATGAAGCTGAAGAAATCCGCCTGCATCACCCGCTGCGCCCACGGCCCCAGCGTCTTGCGCGCGGCATCGACCGCAGCGGCGGAAAAATCGATCGCGACCACATCCCAGCCGGCCTGCGCCAGGTACGCCACTTCGTAGCCGGTGCCGCAGCCCGGAATCAGCACCGTGCGCGGCTGCGGCTGGCGTTCGACAAATTGACGCAGCGCCGCCGGCACGCCGCCGCGATCCCAGGGCGTGACGTGCTGTTCGAAGCGCTCGCTCCAGAAATCGGGTGAAGCCGGATCGCGAGAGTGCAAGCCCGTCATCGGCAAAGGCTCCGTCGCCATGCAGGCTGGAATCCGGGAAGCACCACCACGCACCCATATACTCCCATTACAGGCACTCCATTCCGGAGGTCAAATGGCTGTTTTTTCAACATACCCCCACATTTAACGGATTGCGAGCGGGATGCGGCGTTAGAACGCCAGGTGATGCCAGCGCATGAAGATCTGCGCCACCAGGATGCCGCCGAGCAGGCCGCCGCCGAAATAGATCGCCAGGCCGAGCAGGAAATTGGTGCGCTTCTGCTCGGCGATCAGCGCTTGCAGCAGTTCGCTGCTGGGCGGTCCCTGCTGCGCGCCCCGGGTCAGCGCCTGGTGCGCCAGACGCGGCAATTGCGGCAGCAGGTGGCTGTAGCGCGGCCCCTCGGCGCGCAAGCGTTCGAGCAGCCCGCGCCAGCCGACCTGATCGGTCATCCAGCGTTCCAGGTAGGGCTTCGCGGTTTTCCACAGGTCCAGCTCGGGATCGAGCTGGCGCCCGAGTCCTTCGATGTTGAGCAGGGTTTTTTGCAGCAGCACCAGTTGCGGCTGCACTTCGACATTGAAGCGGCGCGAGGTCTGGAACAGACGCAGCAGGATCTGGCCGAAGGAAATGTCTTTCAGCGGGCGGTCGAAGATCGGCTCGCAGCAGGCGCGCACCGCCGATTCCAGCTCATCGACGCGGGTATCCTTGGGCGCCCAGCCGGATTCGATGTGGGCCTCCGCCACCCGCTTGTAATCGCGGCGGAAGAAGGCCAGGAAATTCTGCGACAGATAATCCTTGTCGAAATCGGTCAGGGTGCCGACGATGCCGAAATCGAGCGCGATATAGCGGCCCAGAGTGGCCGGCGCCACCGACACCAGGATATTGCCGGGATGCATGTCGGCATGGAAAAAGCCGTCGCGGAACACCTGCGTGAAAAAGATCTCGACGCCGTCGCGCGCCAGCTTTTCCAGGTCGACGCCCGCTTCCAGCAAGCGCGCCGTCTGCGAAATCGGGATGCCGTGCATGCGCTCCATCACGATCACCGATTCCGAGCAATAGTCCCAATACATCTCCGGCACCATCAGCAGGGTCGAATCGGCGAAATTGCGCCGCAGCTGGCTGGCGTTGGCGGCTTCGCGCATCAGGTCCAGCTCGTCGTGCAGGTACTTGTCGAATTCGGCCACCACCTGGCGCGGCTTCAGGCGCTTGCCGTCGGCCCACCATTTTTCCACCAGGCCGGCGGCGATATGCATCAGCGCCACGTCCTTGCCGATGGTTTTCTTCATGCCCGGGCGCAGCACCTTGACCGCCACCTCGGTGCCGTCCCGCAGCGTGGCGAAATGCACCTGCGCGATCGAGGCCGAAGCCACCGGCGTGCGCTCGAAGCTGGCGAACAGCTGGTCCGGATGCGCGCCCAGCGATTTCTCGATCTGGGCGATGGCGACATCGGAATCGAAGGGCGGCACGCGGTCCTGCAGCCGCGCCAGTTCGTCGGCGATGTCGGGCGGCATCAGGTCGCGCCGGGTCGACAGCACCTGGCCGAACTTGACGAAGATCGGGCCCAGGTCCTCCAGCGCGCGCCGCAGGCGCACGCCGCGCGGCGCCGAGATGTCGCGCCAGAAAATCAGGGTGTCGATCAGTTTCGCGGTGCGCGGGATGGCCAGATTCGAGATCGCGATTTCATCGAGCCCATAGCGGACCGCGACCAGCATGATCTTCAGTACACGCAGGAATTTCAGGATCATTTCGGCGCGCCCTGTTCCAGCTTTTCGATGCGCTTGGTCAGGCGCTCGAGATCGTTGCGCAGCGTGGTGACGGCGCCGCCGAATTCGCGCACCGCCAGCGGACGCACCAGCATCGGATTTTCCTCGAGAAAATATTCGGCCAGGTTTTCGGCCAGTTTTTGCCCGCTCGCGGCAACGGTGCCGGCGGCGCCTTTGGCGCCGGCGACGAGGCGGGCGGCGGCGATGTCGCCGACGAAGCGGCTCAGGTCTTCCTCGGCTTCCCAGCTCAGGTTCTGGCTCAACTGCGAAATCGCATTGGCGAAATCGGCGTCGCCCTCGACCTTCACATAGGAAAACGCGCGTTCGCGCTGTTGCGCCATCAACGGCAGATCGGCCAGGCGCATGCGGATCGTCACATTCGGCGCCACCGCTTCCGGCGCCGCCTCCAGCATGCCGTCGGCCGCCACGCTCAGCCGCAGCACGGCCAGCTCGAGGTCGATCCAGGCCACTTTGCCGGCATGCGCGGCCAACTTGCGCTGCGCCCAGGGTTCGCCGGCCAGCAAATGGTTGATCGCGGCTGTAATCGGGAAAGAAGTCATCGTCACAAAATAAAACCGCCCGTGATTATCCACGGGCGGTTTCAAGTGTAGCAGTTTGCGCTACGGCATCGGCTAGGAGATTTGCTGAATACCCGCCAAAGACCAGCCGCCGGCGCCCGAAACCGGCTTCGACAGGTTCCAGACTTCGGTGAACGGCTCAGCCGGCGCACCCGCCTCTTCGCTGATCATGCCGCTGAACTTGACGCTGGCCAGGTATTCGTCGGCCACCGTTTCGATGCCGAGCAATTCGGCGTCGATCGAGACGACGTCGGTCGTATTCGGCTGGGCACCGCGTTCCTGGATCTGCATTTTCAGTTCAGCGAACATTTCCGGCGTGGTGAATTCGCGGATATCGTTGATATCGGCCTTGTCCCAGGCCGCCTGCAGCCGGATGAAGTAGGTTTTCGCATTGCGCAGGAAGGCCGGCGCATCGAAGTCCGCCGGTACGCCCCACGGCGCCGCGGCCGTCACCCCGGCACCGCTGGCCAGCGGCACCGATTGCAGGGCAGCCGGCTGCGGCTCGACGCGCGAACCGATCTCGGGCGTGTAGGCCGATTTGTTGTAGCCGCCGGCATAGGCGCTCTGCGGGCCGCTGGACTCGCTCTTGCGGCGGATCATGCGGATGATGAACATGACCGCGAACGCCAGCAGCGCCACCATCAGCAGCGTGCTGATCATGCTGGCCATGGCGCCGCCCAAACCGAGGTGCGACAGCAGCGCGCCGAGGCCGAGGCCGAGCAGGGCGCCGCCGAGGATGCCCTTCCATGGCGAAGCCGGTTTCGGCGGCGTGCCTTGCGGGGCGGCGGCCGGCGCCGCCGGCTTGGCGGTATTGGCCGCGCTCTGCGAAGACTGCGAGGGTGCCGAGCGGCTCACGCCCTGCGACTGCTTGCCGAAGGAACCGCCGCCGCCCATGCGACGCGCTTCGGCCTCGGGCATCACCAGGGTCATCGTGGTCAAGACAACCACCAAAGCCATCAATATATTCTTCATGCATCCTCCTAAAGTTTGATTCCGGTATGAAGTGCGGCCACGCCGGCCGTTAAGTTGAAATACTCGACACGCTCCAGACCCGCTGCCTGCATCATCCCCTTCAGCGTTTCCTGATCGGGATGCATTCGGATCGACTCCGCCAGATAACGATAACTTTCGGCATCGCCGGCGATCCTGCGGCCCAGCCACGGCAGCACCGAGAATGAATAGACATCATACGGCTTTTGCAGCGGCTGCCACACTTTTGAAAATTCCAGCACCAGCAATTTGCCGCCCGGCTTCAGCACGCGCCGCATTTCCGCCAGCGCCGCCTCCTTGTGCGTCATGTTGCGCAAGCCGAAAGCGACGCTGACGCGGTCGAAATAGTTATCCGGGAACGGCAGCTTTTCGGCATCGCACAATAAGGTGGGGGTGATCAAGCCCTTATTCAATAGACGGTCGCGGCCGACGCGCAGCATCGATTCGTTGATGTCGGTCAGCCAGACTTCGCCGGTCGCGCCGGCCTGTTTGGCGAAGGCCTGCGCCAGATCGCCGGTGCCGCCGGCGATGTCGAGCACCTTGAAGCCGGGCCGCACGCCGGCGTGGGCGATGGTGAAGGTCTTCCAGATCCGATGCAGGCCGCCCGACATGACGTCGTTCATCACATCGTACTTGGCGGCAACGGAATGGAAGACGCCGGCGACCTTGTGCGCCTTTTCCTCCTCGGCCACGGTCTGGTAGCCGAAATGGGTGGTATTGGTCATTGCCCCTGCCTGTCTGTTTGCATTATCCGAAGCCCATTATAAGTGCGACCATCGGAAAAATCGCCACATGCCGGGCGCGGCTTCAGTGGCATCCATGCCCTTTGGCCTTGACCGCCGCCATCGGTGCATCGCGCCCGGACTCCCGCGTGAAGCCGGCCGCTTCCAGCCGCTCCAGATAGTCTTGCCACAGTTCGGCCTGATTGCTGCCGAGCCAGTGCAGGTAGTCCCAGGAATAGATGCCGGTATTGTGGCCGTCGGAAAAGTGCGGCTGCACCGCATAATTGCCGACCGGCTCCAGCGCGGTCAGGCTGACTTCGCGTTTGCCGGTCTGCAGCACTTCCTGGCCCGGGCCGTGGCCGCGCACTTCGGCCGAAGGCGAATACACGCGCAGGAATTCGAACGGCAGGGAAAATGCACGCCGTCGTCGAAGGCGATTTCCAGCATGCGCGACTGCATGTGCACCGTCAGTGCGGTCGGCACCAGCGGCGCCGCGCTTTGTTTCGAAGCTGTCATGATGCGCTCCTTCCGATTCTCATTGTGCTCCCATTCCCTGCCCCAGTTTGCGCCCGATTGCTTCTTTCAAGGCTGGCAGGCGCGCCATGCGCTGCGCCAGGCTCGATGGGTCAGGCTCGCGCTGGCTGCCGGCCCACACCGGCCCGGGAAAATGGCGATCGTCCGGCGTAGCGCGGGATCACGTGCCAGTGCAGATGCGGCATCATGTTGCCCAGGCTGGCGAGGTTGACCTTGTGCGGCAGCATCACTTCGCGCAGCGCCACCTCGACCTGCCACACGGCCGTCGTTCAGGCAGCGCGCGGTCGCGCCGCCGACAGGTCGCTCATTTCCGCACGTGCGCATTCCAGATCACGCGGCAAAAGCCGGGATAGTTCGGCGTCGTCGACCAGGATCACCCGCAGACTGGTCGTCGCGGTAGACGACGCTGCCGCCGTCCAGCTCGCACAGTTCGCACGCGACAGCGCTGGCCATGGCTACACCAGCACCCGTTCGATGCCGCCGTTGTTGGCGCGCGCCACGTATTCGGGCAGCCAGTTCTCGCCCAGCAGGTGCTTGGCGATCTCGACCACGATGTAGTCGGCGTCGGTGCCGGCGTCGTCGTTGTAGCGCGACAGGCCCTGCAGGCAGGACGGGCAGCGGGTCAGGATCTTGACCTCGCCGTCGAAGCCGTCGGCGCGCAGCTTGTCCGCGCCCTTGTCCATTTCCTCTTCCTTGCGGAAGCGCACCTGGGTCGAGATGTCGGGACGCGACACGCCGAAGCGTGCCCGACTCGCCGCAGCAGCGGTCGTTCTTCTCGATCTTGACGTTGTCGACGGTCGGCGATCAGCGCATTGACGGTCTTGACCGAGTCCTGCAGCTTCATCGGATTGTGGCACGGCTCGTGGTACATGTAGCGCGTGCCGGTCACGCCTTCCAGCTTGACGCCCTTCTCCAGCAGGTATTCGTGGATGTCCATGATGCGGCAGCCCGGGAAGATCTTCTCGAATTCATAGGTCGCCAGCTGGTCGTAGCAGGTGCCGCAGGAGACCAGCACGGTCTTGATGTCGAGGTAGTTCAGCGTGTTGGCCATGCGGTGGAACAGCACGCGGTTATCGGTCATCATCTTGTCGGCCTTGTCGTACTGGCCGGCGCCGCGCTGCGGATAGCCGCAGCACAGGTAGCCCGGCGGCAGCACGGTCTGCACGCCCGACTTCCCACAGCATCGCCTGCGTCGCCAGGCCCACCTGCGAGAACAGGCGCTCCGAGCCGCAGCCCGGGAAGTAGAACACCGCTTCGGTGTCGGCGGTGGTCGCCTTCGGATTGCGGATGATCGGGACGATCTTGTCGTCCTCGATGTCGAGCAGCGCGCGCGCGGTCTTCTTCGGCAGGTTGCCCGGCATCTTCTTGTTGATGAAGTGGATCACCTGCTCGCGCACCGGCGGCTTGCCGGTGGTCGGCGGCGGCGCCTTGGTCTGCTTCTTGGCGAACTTCTTCAGCACGTCGTTGCCCAGGCGCTGCGCCTTGTAGCCCCAGTCGATCATCGACCTTGCGCGTGGCGTTGATGGTGGTCGGGTCGGTCGCGTTCAGGAAGAACATCGCGGCCGCGGTGCCGGGCTTGAAGCTGACTTCTTGTCCATCTTGCGCAGCAGGTTGCGCATGTTCATCGAGACGTCGCCGAAGTCGATGTCGACCGGGCACGGCGTCACGCACTTGTGGCACACCGTGCAGTGGTCGGCCACGTCCTCGAACTCTTCCCAGTGCTTGATCGAGACGCCGCGCCGGGTCTGCTCTTCGTACAGGAAGGCTTCGATCAGCAGCGAGGTGGCGAGGATCTTGTTGCGCGGCGAGTACAGCAGGTTGGCGCGCGGCACGTGGGTGGTGCACACCGGTTTGCACTTGCCGCAGCGCAGGCAGTCCTTGACGCTGTTGGCGATCTCGCCGATGTCGCTCTGCTGCATGATCAGCGATTCGTGCCCCATCAGGCCGAACGACGGCGTGTAGGCGTTGCGCAGGTCGGCGCGCGAGCTCCGGCAGGTTGAGCAGCTTGCCCTTGTTGAAGCGGCCTTCCGGATCGACGCGCAGCTTGTAGTCGCGGAAGTCGCGGATCTCGTCTTCGGTCAGGAATTCGAGCTTGGTGATGCCGATGCCGTGCTCGCCCGAGATCACGCCGTCGAGCGAGCGCGCCAGCGTCATGATGCGCTCGACCGCCGCGTGCGCGTCCTGCAGCATCTCGTAGTCGTCGGAGTTGACCGGGATGTTGGTGTGCACGTTGCCGTCGCCGGCGTGCATGTGCAGCGCCACGAACACGCGCGCGCGCAGCACGCGCTTGTGGATCGCGGTGCATTCGTCGAGGATCGGCTTGAACGCCGCGCCGTTGAAGATCTGGCGCAGCGGCGCGCGCACTTCCTGCTTCCACGAGACGCGCACCGTGCGGTCCTGCACCACGTCGAACAGGGTGGCGTCGGGCTGCCGCTGCCAGGCGCGTCGTCGAACACGCCGCATCAGGCTGGTCGAGGCCGAGCGTCGCCAGCTCGCGCGCGCGCCTCGCGCCAGCGGCTGTCGAGGTTGCGCCAGCAGGCAGCGACCAGCGCGCCTGCGCGCGCGTCCAGCAGCTCGTCGGCCTGCTGCGCGCGGTCGCCCAGCATTTCGTCGTCGGCGATGCCTTCGCCGTCGGCGTCGTCGCTCTTGCCCAGCGGCAGATTGCCGCGCGCGAAGAAGGCGTGCAGCTCGTCCACCAGCTGCAGCTTGTTCTTGATCGACAGCTCGATGTTGATGCGCTCGATGCCGTCGGTGTATTCGCCCATGCGGTTCGAGCGGAATCACCACGTCTTCGTTGATCTTGAAGGCGTTGGTGTGCTTGGCGATGGCCGCGGTGCGGGCGCGGTCGAGCCAGAATTTCTTGCGCGCCTCCGGGCTGACGGCGACGAAGCCTTCGCCGACGCGCGTGTTGGCCATGCGCACCACTTCCGAGGCGGCCTGCGCCACCGCGTTCTCGTCGTCGCCGACGATGTCGCCGAACAGCGCCATCTTCGGCAGCACGCCGCGCTTGGACTTGGTGGCGTAGCCGACCGCGCGCAGGTAGCGCTCGTCCAGGTGCTCGAGGCCGGCCAGCGCAGGTGGCGCCGCCGCTTCTTGGCTTGCAGGCTGTCGAGGTAATCCTTGATCTCGACGATCGACGGAATCGCCTCGCGCGCCTGGCCGAAGAATTCCAGGCAGACGGTGCGCGTGTACTTCGGCATCTTGTGCAGGATCCAGCGCGCCGAGGTGATCAGGCCGTCGCAGCCTTCCTTCTGGATGCCGGGCAGGCCGGCCAGGAATTTGTCGGTGACGTCCTTGCCCAGGCCTTCCTTGCGGAAGCGTGCGGCCTGCGATTTCCAGGATCTCGGTCTTGAACGGCGCGCCCTGCTCGCCTCTGGCGCCGGGATGGGTCCACTCCAGCTTGAAGCGCGGCCAGCGGCGCGTCGTGGATCTTGCCGAGGTTGTGGTCGAGGCGCGTGACTTCGAGCCAGTCGCCGTTCGGGTCGACCATGCGCCACGACGCCAGGTTGTCGAGCGCGGTGCCCCACAGCACGGCCTTCTTGCCGCCGGCGTTCATGGCGATGTTGCCGCCGATGCAGGAGGCGTCGGCCGAGGTCGGGTCGACCGCGAACACGAAGCCGGCCTTTTCGGCGGCGTCGCGACACGCGCTGGGTGACCACGCCGGCGCCGGAGTAGATGGTCGCGTAGTCGCGGTCCACGCCCGGCAGCACGCGTCATTTCGACCTCGCCCAGCTCGATCCAGCTTTTCGGTGTTGATCACGGCCGACATGGGCGTGAGCGGAATCGCGCCGCCGGTGTAGCCGGTGCCGCCGCCGCGCGGGATGATGGTCAGGCCGAGTTCGATGCAGCCCTTGACCAGGCCGGCCATCTCGTCTTCGCTGTCCGGCGTCAGCACCACGAACGGGTATTCGACGCGCCAGTCGGTGGCGTCGGTCACGTGCGAGACGCGGCTGCATGCCGTCGAAGCGGATGTTGTCGCTTGTCGGTGTAGCGGCCCAGCACCTTGGCGGCGCGCTTGCGCAGGTCGTAGGTCTGGCGGAATTCCTGCGAAAATCGTCGATCGCCTGCTGGCCGCGCGCAGCAGCGCTTCGACGCTGGCGCTGCGCATCTTGGCGGCGGCATCGCCGCTGGCCGCCAGATCGGTCAGCAGCGGCGCTTGTCGACTTCGGCCAGCCGGTGGTGCAGCGCGTCGATCAGCTCCTGGCGCCGCTTCGGGTTGTCCAGCATGTCGTCCTGCAGGTAGGGATTGCGCCGCACCACCCAGATGTCGCCCAGCACCTCGTACAGCATGCGCGCCGAGCGGCCGGTCTGGCGCTCGCCGCGCAGTTCGTCCAGCAGGCGCCACGCCTCTTCGCCGAGCAGGCGGATGACGATTTCGCGGTCGGAGAACGAGGTGTAGTTATACGGGATTTCACGCAGGCGTCGAGCGCCGGTGTCTTCCGGCGCGGCGGCTAACAGGGAAGCGGGGTTGTACGGGAGCGTTCATCAGAGGAAAGGGCAGAGCTTGCGGCAAACGGGCATTTTAGCTTATTGCCATGCACAACGAAGGCGCCTCGCCCTCATCGCGGCGGCGCAGTCGCCGGCCATGACGCGCCGGCGTTGGCGCGAGATACGGCCGGCGCGCCTTGCTGAAGCGGCGACCACTGCCCGGAAATTCGGAAATAGAGGGAGTATGCCTAAAAAACTGCAGATTCCGCAGAGAAACAAAGCGAGTTTAAAAATACTCCCAGAGGCTTTATTTCAAGACAAACTCAGAACCAATGCAGCAACTGGCGCCAGAATCCCTCGGGCACGCGCAGCAGCAGCCAGGTCACGGTCAGATAGCGCAGGAATTTGCCGATCGCCATGTAGCCGACACAGGCCCAGAACGGCAGCCTGAGCCAGCCGGCCAGCGAGCACAGCGGGTCGCCGATGACGGGCACCCAGGCCAGCAGCAGGGTTTTCGGCGCCGAAGCGCTGCAGCCAGCCGAACCAGCGGCTGTCGCGCTCGCGTTGGCGAACACCTGGCTTGCGCACCGTAGCCCATGGCGTAGTCGATCGCGCCGCCCAGCGTATTGCCCAGCGTGCCGACCGCCAGCACCGGCCAGAACAGCTCGGAATTGGCCTTGATCACGGCAAACACCGCCGGCTCCGAACCGAGCGGCAGCAGGGTGGCGGATAGCAGGCTGATCAGGAATACCGATGCCAGTCCGACATTCGGCAGCGCCAGCAGGTCCAGCAGCCAGAGGACGGCCGATTCGATCACGGCAGACATGGGGATGGATGGGACAAGATCGGCTTTCTGTGAAAGGGATGACGCGCGGTGCCGCGGCGGTGCCAGCTGACGGCATGCGCGGCCGCGGCGGAATGCGGCAAGGCGCTCCATTATAATTAGCCGCCAACCACATTCACCGCAAAGCCGCTTTTCGCTGCCCGCAATCCACCTCCAGCCCACTCCATGACCACCGATTATCTGCAGAAGATCCTGACCGCCCGCGTCTACGACGTCGCCGTCGAAACCCCGCTCGACCTCGCGCCCACCCTGTCGCAACGGCTGGGCAACCGGATCTATTTCAAGCGCGAAGACATGCAAAGCGTGTTCAGCTTCAAGCTGCGCGGCGCCTACAACAAGATGGCGCACCTGACGCCGGCGCAGCTGAAGCGCGGCGTGATTTGCGCCTCGGCCGGCAACCATGCGCAAGGGCGTGGCGCTGTCGGCCACCAGGCTCGGCTGCCGCGCTGTGATCGTGATGCCGACCACCACGCCGCACGGTCAAGGTCGAGGCGGTCAAGGCGCGCGGCGGCGAGGTGGTGCTGTTCGGCGACTCGTACACCGACGCCTACAACCATGCGCTGACGCTGGAGAAAGAAGCACAAGCTGACTTTCGTGCATCCGTTCGACGACCCGTACGTGATCGCCGGCCAGGGCACGATCGGCATGGAAATCCTGCGCCAGCACCCGCAGCCGATCCATGCGATTTTGTGCGCGATCGGCGGCGGCGGCCTGATCGCCGGCGTCGCCGCCTACGTCAAGGCGGTGCGGCCCGACATCAAGATCATCGGCGTGCAGACCGTCGATTCCGACGCCATGGCGCGCAGCCTGAAAGCCGGCCGCCGCGTGACGCTGCCCGACGTCGGCCTGTTCGCCGACGGCACCGCGGTCAAGCTGGTCGGCGAGGAAACCTTCCGCGTCGCCCGCCAGCTGGTCGACGAGGTCATCATGGTCGATACCGATGCGGTGTGCGCCGCGCATCAAGGATGTGTTCCAGGACACGCGCAGCATCCTGGAACCCTCGGGCGCGCTGGCGATCGCCGGCGCCAAGGCCTATGTCGAGCGCGCCGCCGCCGACAAGAAGCCGCTCAAGAACGAGACGCTGGTGACGGTCGCCAGCGGCGCCAACATGAACTTCGACCGCCTGCGCTTCGTCGCCGATCGCGCCGAAGTCGGCGAGGCGCGCGAAGCCGTGTTCGCGGTCACGATGCCGGAGGAGCGCGGCAGCTTCAAGCGCTTTTGCGCGCTGGTCGGGCCGCGCAACGTCACCGAATTCAACTACCGGATCAGTGACGAAAAAGAGGCGCACGTGTTCGTCGGCATCCAGATCTCGAATCGCGACGAATCGGCCAAGATCGCGCGCAATTTCGAAAAGCACGGCTTTCCGACGCTCGACCTGACGCACGACGAGCTGGCCAAGCTGCACATCCGCCACCTGATCGGCGGCAAAAGCGGCGAGCGCATCGAACGAGCTGCTGTACCGCTTCGAGTTCCCCGAGCGCCCGGGCGCGCTGATGCGCTTCCTCGACAGCATGGCGCCCAACTGGAATATCTCGCTGTTCCACTACCGCAACGAGGGCGGCGACGTCGGCCGCATCCTGGTCGGCCTGCAGGTGCCGAAAAAAGAGATGAAGCTGTTCCGCGAATTCCTGGCGACGCTGGGCTATCCGCACCTGGACGAAAGCGCGAACCCGGCCTACAAGCTGTTTCTCGGCTAGCGCCTAACGGCACACAAGCGGAGCATGGGGGCGGGGGCGCCCTCCCCCATGCGTCCGGAATTCACGCTGGCGTTCCCTCAAAAAAAAGCGCAGCGGCCAGCGCTGCGCTCTTTCCGGTTCGGCATTGTCGGCCTAGTAGGTCCCCTGCGCCAGCATGGCGTCGGCCAGCTTGACGAAGCCGGCGATGTTGGCGCCGTCCACATAATTGATGGCGCCGCTCTCGGTCTTGCCGTGATGGACGCAATTCTCGTGGATGTCCTTCATGATCGCGTGCAGACGCTCGTCGACCTCGGCATGGCGCCAGGACAGGCGCAAGGCGTTCTGCGACATTTCCAGGCCCGAGGTGGCGACGCCGCCGGCGTTGCTGGCCTTGCCCGGCGCATACAGCGTGCCGGCCTTCAGGAAGACATCGACCGCCTCCAGCGTCGACGGCATGTTGGCGCCTTCGGCCACGCACACCACGCCGTTCTTCACCAGCGTTTCCGCATCCTTGCTATCAAGCTCGTTTTGCGTCGCGCACGGCAGCGCGATCTGCGTCGGTACGTGCCACGGCCGCTTGCCGGCTTCGTACTGCAGGTCGAACTGCTTGGCGAACTGGTCGAGCCGGCCGCGCTGCACGTTCTTCAGTTCCAGCAGCGCGTCGAGCTTCTCCTGGTCGAAGCCGTTGCGGTCGACCACCGTGCCGCCGGAATCGGAGACCGTAATCACCTTGGCGCCCATTTCCATCGCCTTGGCCACCGCGTACTGCGCCACGTTGCCGGAGCCGGACACCGACACCGTCATGCCGTCGAACGACTTGCCGATCCGGCGCAGCATCTGCTCGGCAAAGTAGACGGTGCCGAAACCGGTGGCTTCCGGCCGCATCAGGCTGCCGCCGTAGGCGATGCCCTTGCCGGTGTAGACGCAGGACGCGTCGTTCGAGAGCTTTTTCATCATGCCGGCCATGAAGCCGACTTCGCGCGCGCCGACGCCGATGTCGCCGGCCGGGACGTCGGTGTTCGAACCCAGATGCCGGTACAGCTCGAACATCAAGGCCTGGCAGAAGCGCATCACTTCGCCGTCGCTCTTGCCTTTCGGATCGAAATCGGAGCCGCCCTTGCCGCCGCCCATCGGCAGCGTGGTCAGCGCGTTCTTGAAGGTCTGCTCGAAGCCGAGGAATTTCAGGATCGACAGGTTGACCGAGGGATGGAAGCGCATGCCGCCCTTGAACGGGCCGATCGCCGAGCTGTGCTGAATGCGGAAGGCGCGATTGACCTGGGTCTGGCCGCGGTCGTCGACCCACGATACGCGGAACTGGATCACGCGCTCCGGCTCGACCAGGCGCTCCAGCAAGCCGTGCTCGGCGTATTGCGGGTTGGCGCGAATGAAAGGCCACAGGCTGGTCATCACTTCCTTGACCGCCTGCAGGAATTCGGCTTGATTGGGGTCGCGGCGCGCGACCATGGCGAGAAAGTCATCCAGACTGGCGTATTTCAAGATCATTCCTTTAACGAATAGGGGAAAACTGCGAGCGCGCTTCTGGGGCCAGGATCGCTGGAGGCAGGGTGCTCGCGCCGGCTGCAGCGGCCAAGCCTTGGGATAATCAGGCGCAAGTCGGGACGGCGGGCTGCAAATGCTATCATTTTTTTGCCGCAACGACGCGCTTTTGCGCTCGTGCGTGCGGGGCACGCTGTGACCGATGTGCTGCCGGCGCATCGGCGTCGCTTGCGGCGAACTCTGTCAAAATAGCCGTTTTACGCATTTTTCCGCCATGACCAGTTTTCCCTCGCCGCACGGCTCCCCGCTGGGCCAGCCGGCGGCCTATGTCACCCACTACACGCCGTCGCTGCTGTTTCCGATCGCGCGCCAGCCCAAGCGCGACGAACTCGGCATCCGCGGCACCCTACCGTTCTTCGGTCTCGACCTGTGGAATGCCTACGAAATCTCGTGGCTGAACCTGCGCGGCAAGCCGCAGCTGGCGATCGCGACCATCACGGTGCCGGCCGATTCGCCCAACATCATCGAATCGAAGTCGTTCAAGCTGTACTTGAATTCGTTCAACCAGACCCGGCTGGCCGGCCCCGCCGCCCTGCTGGAACTGCTGCGTGCCGACCTCTCGGCCGGCTTCGGCGCGCCGGTGCAGATCGAGCTGATCTCGCCCGAGCATTTTCCCGATCTGAAGATGGGCGAGCTGGACGGCCTGCTGCTGGACCGGCTCGATATCGAAGTGGATTCCTACCTGCCCGATCCGACGCTGCTATGCACCGAGCCCGAGCCGGCGGTCGAGGAAACCCTGCTGTCGCACCTGCTGAAATCGAACTGCCTGGTGACCGGGCAGCCGGACTGGGGCAGCGTGCAGATCCGCTACGTCGGCGCGCCGATCAACCAGGAAGGACTGCTGCGCTACCTGATCGGTTTTCGCGAGCACAACGAATTCCACGAGCAATGCGTGGAGCGCATCTTCGTCGACATCCTGCGCCGCTGCAAACCGCAAAAATTGTCGGTGTACGCGCGCTATACGCGGCGCGGCGGCCTCGACATCAACCCCTGGCGCAGCAACTTCACCAGCAACCTGCGACCGTCCAATCTGCGCAACGCCCGGCAGTAGCGGTGCGCCGCTGCGGCGCTTCCGGCCAAAATCCGATTTTACGGGAGTATATCGATAATTCGCCCTGTTCCGCAGGCATTCAGGGAATTTTTAAAAATACTCCCACGCATCACGATTGCCTTGAGAGCCCGCGCCAAGACTTGCATGACGGATCGGCAAGCGATTTCAGGAGTAAAATCAAACAATGGATTCGTCCTGGTTGCCTCCGCTGCCAACTGGCCTATAATCTGCCTCGAACGATCCTTTTGTGCGCCGCACCATTGCCTCAAGTGCCATGACCAATCTTGCTACCATCCTGTCTCCGGACAACGTCGTGCTGGACCTCGAAGTTTCCAGCAAAAAGCGTGCGTTCGAGCAGGCCGGACTGATTTTTGAAAACAACTGCGGCATCGCCCGCTCCGCCGTGTCGGACAACCTGTTTGCACGCGAACGCCTCGGCTCGACCGGGCTCGGACATGGCGTCGCGGTACCGCACGGCCGTATCAAGGGATTGAAGACGCCGCTGGCGGCCTTCGTGCGCCTGCTCGAACCGATCCCGTTCGAATCGCCGGACGGCATGCCCGTCAATCTGCTGATCTTCCTGCTGATCCCCGCTCACGTGACCCAGCACCACTTGGAAATCCTGTCCGAAATCGCCGAGATGTTTTCCGACGACGCCTTCCGCGCCGGACTCGCCAGAGATACCGATCCCGCCGCGGCCTATGCGCGCATCGTCGGCTGGCAGCCCAACATACTGAAATTTGGATAAGCATTCCGTCGCGGCGCGCTGACGCCGCCCTCCCCGCTTTTTTCTTCGCCGTTTGCCCGAGGTCCGATGCCCGTTTCCACCTCCCTCTCGATCCAGCAGCTGTATGACGAAAACCGGGAAACGCTCGAACTCGGCTGGTTCGCCGGATTCCAGGGCGGCGATCGCCAGATCCTCGGCGACGCCGCTTCGGCCGCCGACCAGGTCGGCCACCTGAACCTGATCCATCCGGGCCGCATCCAGGTCTTCGGGCACCAGGAGACCGAGTACTACCAGCGCCTGTCGCCCGCTTCGCGCACCTATCAGACCGCCGAGCTGGTGGCCGGCGAACCGCCCGCCTTCATCATCGCGCAGGGGCTGGATACGCCGGCCGACATCATGGCGGTGGCCGACGAAAAAAACATTGCGCTGTTTTCGACGCCGCTGCCGGCGGCGCAGGTGATCGATTACCTGCGCGTCTACCTGTCGAAGAAGCTGGCGCAGCGCGTGACGATGCACGGCGTATTCATGGACGTGCTGGGCGTGGGCGTCCTGATCACCGGCGAATCGGGGCTCGGCAAGAGCGAGCTGGGGCTGGAACTGATCTCGCGCAGCCACGGCCTGGTGGCCGACGACGCCGTCGAATTCGCGCGCATCGCACCCAACATGATCGAAGGCCGCTGCCCGCCGCTGCTGCAAAACCTGCTGGAGGTGCGCGGCCTGGGCCTGCTCGACATCAAGACCATCTTCGGTGAAACCGCGGTGCGCCGCAAAATGCGCCTGAAGCTGATCGTGCACCTGGTACGGCGCGGCACGCTCGAGGAAAACTACGAGCGGCTGCCGGTCGATGCGCAAACCGAGGACGTGCTCGGGCTGCCGGTGCGCAAGGTGGTGATCCCGGTGGCTGCCGGCCGCAACCTGGCGGTGCTGCTGGAAGCGGCGGTGCGCAACACGATTCTGCAGCTGCGCGGGATCGATACGCTCGCGGACTTCATGGAGCGCCAGCGCAAGGAAATGGACTGCGAGTAGGCGCCCGCCCCGGACGCAAAAATCGAGGCACCCCCGCCGCTCCCCCGAGGAAGCCGGCCGCTTCCTTCATCGATCCGCACCACCGCCCGGACCGCGCTTGGACCTGGACGCAAGGACGTCCGCAGGGCAGGCATGCGGTATCATTCCCGCATGCGGATCATCCTTATTACCGGCATCTCCGGTTCGGGCAAGACAGTCGCTCTCAACGTGCTTGAAGATGCCGGCTATTTCTGCGTCGACAACCTGCCTCCCACCTTGCTGCGCCAACTGGTGGCGACCCGCATTCGTGAAGGTGCGCAAATGCTGGCGGTGGCCACCGATGCCCGCAGCGCCGATTCGCTGGCCAGCCTGCCTTCCGACGTCGCCTGGCTGAAACGCCAGGGACATGACGTGCGCGTCCTGTTTCTGACCGCCAAGACCGAAACTCTGATCACGCGCTATTCGGAGACGCGGCGCAGCCATCCGCTGTCGCACCGGCTGCGCCCCGGCCAGAACCCAGCCGATCGCCTGACGCTGACCGAATGCATCCTGCAGGAGCGCGAAATGCTGGTGGCGATCGAAGGCTTGGGGCATGTGATCGACACCTCGGGGCTGTCGGCCAACAAGCTGCGCGTCTGGATCAAGGAATTCATCGCCACCGAGCGCGCGCCGCTGACCATGCTGTTCGTTTCCTTCGCCTTCAAGTTCGGCGTGCCGCTCGATGCCGACCTGGTGTTCGACGTGCGCATGCTCACCAATCCCTTTTACGATGCCAACCTGCGGCCGCTGACCGGACGCGACGCGCCGGTCATCGAGTTCCTCGATGCGCTGCCGATGGCGGCCGAGATGGAAAACGATATCCGCAGCTTTGTCGAAAAATGGCTGCCGGCGTTCAAGAACGACAATCGCAGCTACCTGACGGTGGCGATCGGCTGCACCGGCGGCCAGCATCGCTCGGTCTACATGGTGGAGCGGCTGGCGCGCCATTTCCAGCAGACCGAGCGCGTCGTGCGCCGCCACCGGGAACTGAGCTAAGTCCATGCGCAGCGCGCCATGCCCCAAACCGCACAGCGCCGCCGCGCAGATTTCCGGCGCACCGTTGCAGATGGAACGCCATGCCTGAGCCTTCCTTCTGGCTGCCGCTGTTTCCGCTGCATACGGTGCTGTTCCCGCACGGCATCCTTCCGCTGCGGGTGTTCGAAGCGCGCTACGTCGACATGGTCAGTGACTGCATGAAGCGGGCGGCGCCGTTCGGCGTGGTGCTGATCCGCGCGGGGCAGGAAACCGGCGCCGTGGCCGAGCCGGAAACGGTGGGCTGCCTGGCCCATATCACCGAGTGGGACATGCAGCAGGACGGCATATTGACGCTGCGCACCGAAGGCGGCCGGCGCTTCAGGATCGCCGAACAGCGCAGCGCCGGCAAGCTGCTGGAAGCGCGCGTCGAACTGCTGCCGGACGAGGCGCCGTGCGCCGTCGCCGCCGACCATGCCGGCTGCGCGACCACGCTGAAACTGGTCATCGACGACATCGAGAGCAAAGGCCGCGCCGCCGAAGCGGAGGGTTATTGCAGCCCGTTCGCGCGGCCGCTGCAACTGGACGACGCCGGCTGGGTCGCCAACCGCTGGTGCGAAATCCTGCCGATCCCGCTCAAGGCCCGGCAAAAGCTGCTGGAGCTGGACGATGCCCGCAGCCGGCTCACCATCGTCGACCACTACCTGCGCCAGCATCGCATCCTCTGACCCTTGCCAACCGCCCGGATCGGGCGGCCGCCTGGCCGGCAGGTATTTTTTGCAAACTGTTGTGTTGGCGCAAGACTGGCCGCTGATCATTCTTGTACAACGGGAATATCTCCGCTCAGCTCGCCAACCACCGACGCCGCGCCGCGAGGCGACATGCGTTGTGCGGACGGCCATCGATGATGCCAGCCCATGCCGCCACAACATTCGAATCGCAGGAAGGCCAAGCCTGCTGCGCATTTTTTAAAAATTTCCCATCTCAGCCTGGTGCTGATGACGTATGTCCTGACCCTGCTGGTGTTCTACCAACAGGAGGGCATGCGGCCGCTGGCGCTGTTTTCCGCGGTGCTGCTGGTGACGGCCGACATCGCATTGTTCTACCTGATCTTCCGCTCCGGCTGGAACGCGCGCATGCGCGAACCGGAACTCGCCATTCCGCAAATCGCCGCAGCGCTGGCGATCCTGTGCTGCGTCGCCTACCTGGACCGCTCGACACAGATCATCTTCGGACCGTTTGTCCTGGTGGTGTTCCTGTTCGGGGTATGCCGTCTGTCGACCACGGCGCTGGCGGCGCTGTCGATCGCCTGCCTCGGCGCCTTCCTGCTGCTGATCCTGGTGCGCGGCTACCAGCAGGAGTATCCCCCCACCTTCCGCTCCGACCTGATGCAATGGTTCATCCTGGTGGTGGCGCTCACCAGCGTGGTTGCCGTCAGCGGACAGATCCGCAAGCTGCGAAAAGTCCTTGAAATCACGCAGTACCAGCTTGAGCATTACGAGGAAAAAGCCATCCGCGACGAGCTGACCGGACTCTACAACCGGCGCCAGCTTCAGATCGAGCTGGAACAGGCGAGGCTGCGCGCGGTGCTGTCCTCGGTGCCGTTTTGCCTGTGCCTGCTCGACATCGACCATTTCAAGGAAATTAACGACAAATGCGGCCACCTGGTCGGCGACATGGTGCTGCGCGAATTCGCCCAGGTGGCGCGCGACAGCATTCGCAGCAGCGACATTTTCGGGCGCTACGGCGGCGACGAATTCATGAAGATACTGCCCGATACCGATCTGAAAGGAGCGGTGATGCATGCGGAGCGGCTGCGCGTGCATGCGCATTTTCTGGATTTTCAAAAAATCCTGCCGCAGTCCCACATTTCGATCTCGATCGGCGTCGCCCAATACCGCGGCGGCGAAGACGCCACCGCCCTGATCGCGCGCGCCGACGCCGCGCTGTATCAAGCCAAGAAACTGGGCCGCAACCGGGTCGAATGGATCGAATAGAAGCCGGCGCTCAGCCAGGGGCGCCGCGAAAAACTTCCAGCAGCAATTTCTTCACCGGCGCCGGCAGCGGCGCCTGCGCCAGCCGGTGGGCGTCGTACCAGACGTGCGGCAGCTGGCCGACGATGTCGGCGCGCCGTCCGAGGCTGACCCGGTACGGCGCCACATGCAGCTTGAAGTGCGTGAAGACATGGGCGAACGGCGGCAGCGCTTCGCAGGCGGCGACGCTGCCGAAAGGCGCGATTGCCTGCATCAGGAGCGGATGCGCGCCCAGCACGGACGGAGCGGCGGCGGGCAATGCGTGGTCAAGCTCGGGCAAGGACAGCAGGCCGCCCCAGATGCCGCTGTCGGGGCGCTGCATCAGCAACACCTGATCGCGGTCGATCACCACCAGCATCGTCACGCTGGCGTTCGGGCCGGGCTTTCGCCGGCTTGCGTTGCGGCAGCTGATCGACGCGCGCGCCGGCAAACGCGACGCAGCGCCGCTGCAGCGGGCAGCGCCCGCAGGACGGCTTGCTGCGCGTGCACAGCGTCGCGCCCAGGTCCATCAGGCCCTGGGTATAGGCTTCGATCCCCTGCTGCGGCAGCAAGGCCGCGGCGCGGCGCCACATCAGGTCTTCGACCGGCTTGGCGCCCGGATAGCCGTCGATGCCGAACACGCGCGCAAATACCCGCTTGACGTTGCCGTCCAGGATCGCCGCGCGTGCGCCGCCGGCAAACGCCGCGATCGCGGCCGCCGTGGAGCGGCCGATGCCCGGCAGCTCGGCCAGCAGCGCCGGATCGAGGGGAAAGCTGCCGCCGTACTCGTCGCACGATGCGTTGCGCGCATTTGTGCAGGTTGCGCGCGCGCGAGTAGTAGCCCAGGCCGCTCCAGTGCGCCATCACTTCCTCGGCGGGCGCGGCGGCCAGCGCCGCGACATCGGGAAAGCGCAGCAGGAAACGCTGGTAGTACGGAATCACCGCCGCCACCTGGGTCTGCTGCAGCATGATTTCCGACAGCCAGATGCGGTAGGCGTCGCGCGTGTTTTGCCAGGGCAGCGCGTGCCGCCCGTGCCGCTGCTGCCAGTCGATCACCACCGCCGAAAAATCCGGATCGGCGAAATCCTCGCGCGCCGGCGGCACGCCGCCAGCGCCGCCGCGTGCTTCGGTATCCGTCAAGCGCTTCATCAGGCGACCGCCGCGGCCGGCTCGCGTTCGGCGGCTATCACATTGTTCAGCGCCGCCTCGAGCGCGGCCAGCGCCCTTTTCTGACGCTCCAGCTCGGCCTGCAGCTGCTCGAAGGCGCTGCGACCTTCTCTTCCAGGCTGTCGGTGGCCAGATGGATCCGTTCGATCGACTGCATGCGCTGCTTCAACTGCTTCTTGTGCTCGCGGATCTGCGCCTCCAGCGGCGCCATCACCACCTTCAGCCAGGCTTCGACGTCGCGATTGGCCTGCAGGAAGCTCTGCTTGACGCGCGAGGCGATGGAATCGAAAAACTTCTGCATCAGCACCACCTGCGCGTCGTCATCATAGCGCGCGGTGCCGAACTGCTTCTGGTAGACGCCTTCGATCATGGCGATTTCCTGGCGATACTTGTCAAGCGAAAACGGCATCGGCGTCGACAGGGCGAGCCCATGCTCGGTGGAGAACTTGCGGTACATCACGCTCATCATTTCGCCGATTTCGTCGGTCTTTTCGCCCGACAGGACCAGGTTGTGCTGCATCTGGTCGAAGAACTGCTTGACCGCCGCGCGAATGCCGGCGGTGAAGCGGCTGCGCTGCATGGCGTCGCGCGTCTGCGCGATATTCGCTCTTCAGGATATCCATGCCGAGGCTGGTGAAGACTTCGGTCGACAGCCGCGCGAACACGGTGCGCGTGCCCTGCAGCTTGAACAGGCTGTCGTCGAATTCCTTCTTCTCGACGTCGATGCGCTTCATCATGTGGCGCGATGATGTTCTGGTTCTTGCCGCGCAGGCTTTTCAGTTCCAGCAGCTGCTCGACCACGCTGCGCGCGCGCGCCGCCAGCAGCGCCTGCCTGGAGGCGGCAAGGTCGGCGATCTCGACGCCCAGCTGCGCGCGCAGGATGTCCTGCTTGTGCCGGGATCAGCTCGCTCGACAGCGCCGCTTCCAGCGCCGGCAGGCGGCTCTTGCGCAGCAATGCGGCATCGCGGCCGATCTTGGCGACCAGGCCTTTTTGCGCCGACACCGGGAACACCTGCCGCGCCGGCAGGCCCAGCATCTGCGCCACGTCGGCCGCCTGGCGCTGCGATCTGCGCGTCCACCTCCTGCGGCGTACGCAGCTCGTCCCACATGCTGTCGATCTTGTTCAGCACCACCATGCGCCCGGCGCCGCCGCCGATGTGGTCGCGCCAGACTTCGATGTCGCTCTTCGTGACGCCGGTGTCGGCGGCCAGGATGAACAGCACCGCGTGCGCGTTCGGGATCAGGTTCAGCGTCAGCTCCGGCTCGGTGCCGATCGCGTTCAGGCCCGGCGTGTCGATGATCACCAGGCCCTGCTTCAGCAGCGGATGCGGGAAGTTGACGATCGCGTGGCGCCACTGCGAGATCTCGACCATGCCGTCGGCATCGAGCGCCAGCGCGCTGTCCGGCGTCGCTCGCGTCGTACAGGCCGTAGCGCTGCGCTTCCTCGACCGCCACGCGCTTGGTCAGGCTGACCTGGCGGAACGCCTCCAGCATGCCGTCGCCGGAGCGAGATATCCAGCGGCAGCACGGTCCAGGCGCTGGCTTCGCTCGCGGAAGTCGCTGGTCGACAGCGCTGCGGCCCGGGTCTCGATCGGCAGCAGCCGGATCGAGGGCGGCAGGGTTTCGTCGTACAGCAGTTCGGTCGGACACATCGTGGTGCGGCCGGCGGCCGACGGCAGGATGCGCTGGCCGTAGTCGGCAAAGAAGATCGCATTGATCAGCTCGGACTTGCCGCGCGAGAATTCGGCGACGAAGGCGATCGTCAGCGTGTCGTCGCGCAGCCGCGCCAGCATGCGCGCGATGCGCTGCTCGCCGGCCGCATCCGCCAGTTGCGGCCTGCCGCAGCCAGCGCCTGGTAGCGCCGCAGCGCCGTCGCCGCGCCGCTCGCGCCAGTCGCTGTACTGCTGAAACTGCCGAATCAGATTGCTCACTTTTTCCCCATTCGCTTGTCCGCGCTAGCCTTGCACCGGATGCGCCGCCGCTCAGGTCTGGCAATGCGCGCAGTAAAACGTCGAGCGCTGCCCCTGCTTGATCTGGCGCAACGGCCGCGCCACATACCCGGCACGGCAGTCCGGCCCGATCGTAGACGAAATAGCTTTGCTGAAAATAGCCGGATTGTCCATCGGCACCAATGAAATCGCGCAGCGTGCTGCCGCCCTGCTCGATCGCCGCCGCCAGGATTTCGCGGATCGCCGCCGCCAGCCTGTCATAGCGCGCCAGGCCGATGCGCTGCGGCCGGCGTCTTCGGATTGATGCCGCGCGCGAAACAGGCTTTCGCGACGCATAGATGTTGCCGACGCCGACCACGATGTCGCCGGCCAGCAACACCTGCTTGATCGGCGCGCTGCGGCCGCGCGTCTGCCGGTACAGCAGCGCTGCCGGAAAACGCCTCTTCCAGCGGCTCGACGCCCAGGCCGCGCAGCAGCACGTGCGACTCGACCGCGCCCTCCTCGGCCGCGTGCCAGAGCACGGCGCCGAAGCGGCGCGGGTCGGTCATGCGCATCACCTTGCTGGCCGACCACGAGGTCGAAATGGTCATGCTTCTGCGGCGGCGCCTGCAGCGGCAGCATGCGCAGGTGGCCGGACATGCCGAGGTGGACGATCAGCGTGCCGTGCTCGAAGCGGATCAGCAGATACTTGCCGCGGCGCCCGGTGCCGAGGATGGACGGCCGCGCAAGTTGCGCGTCCAGATCGGCGGGAAACGGCCAGCGCAGGCCGCTGCGGCGCAGCATCACGCCGGTGACGGTGCGGCCTTCCAGGTGCGGCGCGACGCCGCGGCGGGTGACTTCGACTTCAGGCAATTCAGGCATAGGAGGAACGGAAAATCGGCGCGGCAAGGTGCCCGCTCAAAGCGCGGATGCATCCGGCATGACGGCGGCGGTTGACAGTGCGCGCATTAGTCACCACCATCGATTGCAAGGGCCGCCGCGCGGTGCGCAGGGGGTCGGGTTCAGCGTAAAATCAATTTTTGCAGAATAGTCGGGACATTCCTTGAAAAACGCTCTTGCCATTGTAACGCTCTCGCTTCTTCTGTCGGCATGCGCGCAGCTGCAGCGCTCCGAACCGGCGGCCGCGGCGCGCCGCCGCCGGCCACCCCCTCGGCGCCGGCGGCCGAAGCCGACGACGACGCGGACGTGGCGCAAAAGCCGACGGAAGCGCTGCCCGACGTTGCGCTCAGCGAAGACATCCTGGTCAAGACACTGGCCGCCGAAATCGCCTATCAGCGCGGCGACTGGCAATTCGCCTACGTGACCCTGCTGGGACTGGCGCAGCAGACGCGCGACCCGCGCCTGGCGCAGCGCGCCTCCGACATCGCGCTGGCCTCCAAGCGCCCGGCCGAGGCGCTCGCCGCGATCCGGCTGTGGCACGCGCTGGCGCCGGACTCCGAACAGGCGACCCAGTACTACCTCGGCTTCATCGTGCTCAGCGACAACCTGGACGAGGCGCAACCGATCTTCGCCGAACGCCTGCAGCAGGCCAGTCCGGCGGCGCGCGGTCCGATGATGCTGCAAATCCAGCGCACCCTGGCGCGTGCGCGCGACAAGGCAGCCGCGCTGCCGATGCTGGAAGCGCTGGTGACGCCTTATCTGTCGCTGCCGGAAGCACATCTGGCGCTGGCGCAGGCGGCGTTTTCCAGCGGCGACAGCGAGCGCGCGGCGCGCGAGGCGCAACTGGCGCTGGCGGTCAAGCCCGATTCGGAACTGGCGATCCTGACGCTGGCCCAGGTGGCGCCCGACAAGGCGGCCGCCACCAAAAGGCTGGCCGCCTTCGTGGCGCGCTACCCGAAGGCGCGCGAAGCGCGCATCGCCTATGCGCGCCTGCTGACCGAGCAAAAACAGTACGAACAGGCGCGCGCCGAATTCGGCACCCTGCTGAAATCCGACCCGAAGGACTTGACCACGCTGTTCGCGCTCGGCATCCTCAGCACCCAGCTCAACGACTACCGGGCCGCCGAACGCTACCTGACCTCCTATATCCAGATCCTGGCCGCCAATCCCGACGAAGGGCGCGATCCGACCCAGGCGCTGCTGCTGCTGGCGCAGATCGCGCAGGAACGCAAGGACACCGACGCCGCGCTCAATTGGCTGGCGCAGATCGAACCCGGGCCCGCCTACGTCGGCGCCCAGATCCGGCGCGCGCAACTGGTGGCCACGCGCGGCGACATCGACCAGGCGCGCAAGATGCTGACCACCATCGAGACCGACGGCGAACGCGAGCAGATCCAGGTGATCCTGGCCGAAGGCCAGATCCTGCGCGACGCCGGCCGCGTGCCGGAAGCGTTCCAGGTGCTGCAAAACGCGCTCCAGCGCGTGCCCGACAACACCGACCTGCTGTACGACTATGCGATGCTGGCCGAAAAGCTCGACAAGCTCGGCATCATGGAAACCACGCTGCGCAAGATCATCGAACTGGCGCCGAAAAACCAGCACGCCTACAACGCGCTCGGCTATTCGCTGGCGGACCGCAACCTGCGCCTGCCGGAAGCGCTGGACCTGATCGAAAAGGCGTTGCAGCTGGCGCCCGAAGATCCGTTCATCCTGGACAGCATGGGCTGGGTGCAGTACCGGCTCGGCAAGCTGAAGGAAGCCGAAGAATACCTGCGGCGCGCCTATGCGCTGCGCCGGACGCCGAGATCGCGCGTGCACCTGGGCGAAGTGCTGTGGGTCAAGGGCCAGCGCGAAGACGCGCAAAAACTGTGGCGCGACGCCCGCAGCAAGGACCCGAAAAACGATGCGCTGAAGAGCACGCTGGCGCGGCTGCAGGTGCATTTGTGAGTGGCGCGGCGCATTTTCCGCCGCCCTCGCATCTTCTTATACAATAGGCAGTATTTTTAAAATGGCAATGGATTCGGCCGAGATTAGCCTGTTTTAAGGCATACTCCCTGCTTACATTCCGTGCCAAGCGCCATGATCCCAATTTTTTCGAGCGTCGCCCGCCGGCGCCTGCTGCATTCCGCCGTCCTGCCCATTGCCCTGCCGCTGCTGCTGGCCGGCTGCGCCGCGCTGGCGCCGCCGGCGACGCCGACCGCGCCGCCCGCCGCCGCGCAGCAGGCGCGCCCCTATCACGACACCATCGAACTGGGCGGCCGGCTGTCGGTGCGCTACCAGCAGAACGGCCGCGAGGAAGCGGTGCACGGCAGCTTTACCTGGGCGCAGACGCCGGAGCGCACCAATGTCGTGCTGCTGTCGCCGCTCGGCCAGACCATCGCCGCCATCGACGTCACGCCGGCCACCGCCACCCTGAGCCAGGCCAACCAGCCGCCGCGCGCCGCCGCCGATGTCGACGCGCTGGCGCAGCAGGCGCTGGGCTGGCCGCTGCCGGTGGCCGGCTTGCGCGACTGGCTGCAGGGCTTCGTCGTCGGCGCCGACGGTCGCCGCCAGGCGGTGCCGGCCGCCGACGACTCGACGCTGGCCAGCGACGGCTGGCGCATCCGCTACGCCAGCTGGCAAGATGCCGGCGGCGCGGCGGCGTATCCGAAACGCATCGATCTCGAGCGCGACACCGCCAGCGCCGGCACGGTGGCGCTGCGCATCGTGATCGACAGCTGGCAGACCCGCTGAGCCCGCCTCGACCATGACCCGCAGCCTGGAAAACTGTCCGGCCCCGGCCAAGCTGAACCTGTTCCTGCACGTCACCGGGCGCCGCGCCGACGGCTATCACCTGCTGCAAACGGTGTTCCAGCTGATCGACTACGGCGACACTCTGCACTTCGACCGTGCGCGACGACGGCGCCATCCGCCGCACCACCGACGCTGCCCGGCGTGCCCGAAGAAGCCGACCTGATGCGTGCGCGCGGCGCGCCTGCTGCAGGCGGCAGCGGCCGAGCGCGCACGGACGCAAGACTGCCCGGCGCCGACATCGCGCTCGACAAGCGCCTGCCGCAGGGCGGCGGCCTCGGCGGCGGCTCGTCGGACGCCGCCACCACCCTGATCGCCGCTCAACCACCTGTGGCAAACCGGCTTCACGCGCGCCGAACTGATGGCGCTCGGCCTGCCGCTGGGCGCCGACATGCCGTTCTTCTTCTTCGGCGACAATGCTTTCGCCGAAGGCGTCGGCGAAGCGCTGCAGGTGCTGGAAACGCCGGCGTGCTGGTATCGTCGTGATCGAACCGGGCGTCTCGGTGCCGACCGCGGCAATATTTGGCGCACAGGAATTGACAAGGGATACGAAACCCGTCAGAATATCGGACTTTTCCAGTAGCCCTGCAAAGCTTCGGGAAAAACGATCTGCAAGTCGTGGCCGCGCAGCTTGTTTCCGCCGGTCGCCGATGTCGCTGCAATGGCTGTCGGCGCACGGAGATGCGAGAATGACCGGTTCCGGCGCCTGCGTGTTTTGCCCGTTCGAAAACGAGCAGCAGGCACGAGTCGGTACTGGCGCAGGTTCCGCCGCGCTGGAAGGCATGGAAAGCCGAAGCAATGCAGCGTCATCCGCTCGCATGGTTTGCTGAAGCAGTAGTTACAGAATTTTTGAATTGGTTTGACGAGGCATCCGGCGCCAGCGGCGCCATGCAACGGCAAACACCCGGTTGTGTAGGGGAATCGCCAAGCTGGTTAAGGCACTGGATTTTGATTCCAGCATTCCAAGGTTCGAATCCTTGTTCCCCTGCCATTAAGTTTATGCTCTGGCACTGTCGATGCCGTCAGTTGGCGTCCAGCCGGCAAACAAGCTCACGACCTCGCGCTCGACGGCTCACTCAGATTAGCAGTCAGCTGGTTCAGCTGCGTGACTCATCGTGCATGGTCGCTCTTCACGCCTTCACCAACGCTCACCTCTTGGGACTCCCATGGCTCTCGAAAACCTGATGGTTTTTACCGGCAACGCAAATCCGGAACTGGCAGCAGGGAGTCGCAAACAATCTCGGCATTCCGCTCGGCAAGGCCGTGGTCTCCAAGTTCTCGGACGGCGAAGTGATGGTCGAAATCAACGAGAACGTGCGCGGCAAGGACGTGTTCGTGCTGCAATCGACCTGCGCGCCGACCAACGACAACCTGATGGAAATCATGCTGATGGTCGACGCCTTGAAGCGCGCCTCGGCCGGCCGCATCACCGCCGCGATTCCCTACTTCGGCTATGCCCGCCAGGACCGCCGTCCGCGTTCGGCGCGCGTGGCGATCTCGGCCAAGGTGGTGGCCAACATGCTGCAGGAAGCCGGCGTCGAGCGCGTCCTGATCATGGACCTGCACGCCGACCAGATCCAGGGCTTCTTCGATATCCCGGTCGACAACATCTACGCCTCGCCGATCCTGCTGGGCGACCTGGTCAGCAAAACGAACTACGACGACCTGCTGGTGGTGTCGCCCGACGTCGGCGGCGTGGTGCGCGCCCGCGCGCTGGCCAAGCGCCTCGACTGCGACCTGGCGATCATCGACAAGCGCCGCCCGAAGGCCAACGTGTCGGAAGTGATGAACATCATCGGCGAAGTCGAAGGCCGCAACTGCGTGATCATGGACGACATGGTCGATACCGCCGGCACCCTGACCAAGGCCGCCGAAGTGCTGAAGGAACGCGGCGCCAAGAAGGTGGTCGCCTACTGTACCCACCCGGTGCTGTCCGGCCCGGCGATCGAGCGCATCGCCAACTCGCCGCTGGACGAACTGGTGGTCACCGACACCATCCCGCTGCGCCGCCGCCGCCCGCGCCTGCAGCAAGATCCGCCAGCTGTCCTGCGCCAACACTGCTGGCCGAGACCTTCAAGCGCATCATCAAGGGCGATTCGGTGATGTCGCTGTTCGCGGATTAACACCAATTGCGGACAGAGTTGAGCGTAGCGGTACTCTGTCCCCAGCAAATTTCAGGAATTGCGGCGACAGAGTCTGTGAGCCGCGCAGGCGGCGAATTACTCTGTCCCAACCGATCAGAAAAGAACGTCGAGCAAGGTTAGCTTACCTTCCCTGCTCATAAAAGAATCACACCGCCCCTTTTAGGAGCGGCTTTTCAAATCCCCTGGTCGCGGGGGATTTTCACCGCAAGGCGCAGTCCGGCCTTACTTAAACTGGAGCTTCAAAATGAAAGTTGTTGCATTTCCACGCACTGAGCAGGGGTCCGGAGCGAGCCGCCGCCTGCGCACTGCGGGCCAGACGCCCGGCATCGTCTACGGCGGCACCGCCGCGCCGGTCTCGATCTCGCTCGACCACAACGCGCTGTACCATGCGCTGAAAAAAGAAACGTTCCACTCCTCGATCCTCGATCTCGAAGTCGACGGCAAGGTGGAGCAGGTCCTGCTGCGCGACTTCCAGATGCACGCATACAAGCAACTGGTGCTGCACGTCGACTTCCAGCGCGTCGATGCGAGCCAGAAGATCACCGTCAAGGTGCCGCTGCACTTCGTCAACGCCGACGTCTCGCCGGCCGTCAAACTGTCGGGCGGCATCATCAGCCACGTGCTGATCGATCTCGAAGTGTCGTGCCTGCCGAAAGACCTGCCGGAGTTCATCGAAGTCGACCTGGCCAACATGGAAGTCGGCCATTCGATCCACCTCTCCGCGCTCAAGCTGCCGGCAGGCGTGACCGCCGTCACGCGGCCGGGTGAAGACGATCTGACGATCGCTACCGCCTCGATCCCGGCCGGCAAGGTCGAAGCCGAGGCTGAAGCCGCCGCCGCTGCCGCCGCGCAAGCCGAGAAGAAGTAATCCGGCCGCCGGCCCGATGCCGGCACCGGAAGATGCAAGCAAAAGCCCGCCGTTCGCACGGCGGGCTTTTTTCATCCGCCCGCTGCGGCACAGGGCGCGCCGACAGTTGCGGCTGGCAGTGCCGGCACCGCGGATGGCGCCGGCAAACCGGCATGGCCGCACCGCGCAGTTGCAATCAGCCGCCTGAAATATATACTCCCATGGCAGACTATAAAACTCGGAGGTGAAATGGCGTTTTATACAACATACTCCATGAATGCCCAGACGGCATCGCCGTCCGCCCAGCCATTCACGGCCGGCCGCGCAATGAAGCCGGCGGCGGCGCGGATTGGACGCCGCGCCGCCCTTCCCCGATAATCGGCATTTTCCTTTTCCCCTACCCATGTCCATCCGCCTCATCGTCGGCCTCGGCAACCCCGGCCCGGAATACGAACAAACGCGCCACAACGCCGGTTTCTGGCTGGTCGACACCTTGGCCGCCAACGCCGGCGTGCGCCTCAGCCGCGAGACGCGCTACCAGGCGCTGGCGGCGAAGACCGTGATCGACGGCGCCGAAGTCTGGCTGCTGGAGCCGCAGACCTACATGAACCGCTCCGGCCAGTCGGTCGGCATGCTGGCGCGCTTCTACAAGATCGTCGCCGACGAAATCCTGGTGGTGCACGACGAACTGGACTTGCCGCCGGGCGCCGCCAAGATCAAGAAAGGCGGCTCCTCGGGCGGCCACAATGGCTTGAAGGACATCACGGCCGCGCTCGGCACGCAGGATTACTGGCGCCTGCGCCTCGGCATCGGCCACCCGCGCGCGCTCGGCCTGCCGCAGCCGGTGGTCGATTACGTGCTGCACCGGCCGCGCCGTGAAGAACAATTGCTGATCGACGAAGCGATCAGCCAAGAGCCTGGAAGTCATTGCGCCCTTGTGCCAAGGCCGCTTCGAGGCGGCGATGATGCAATTGCATACCAACAAATAAGCCGCCGCGGCGCGGTTTGCCCGCCATGCGCCGCATTCCGGGCAGGCCGCACGCGCCGCGCGGCAGCCCCATCCTGTCCGCAGCACCGCCGCCGTCCAATCCGGTTTATTGCCCCAGATCCACGCGTCGCGTTTGCGTGTGCGCGCTGCCTTTAATCCAGCGCAATGGACGCCGCCGCTCTGGGGCGAATCTCTCGACCCCGCTGCTATACTGAAATTTCAACATGTTGCTTATGAACCAACTTTATTGAAATAGAGGATTGATCATGTCCATCAATCGCCGCACGTTTGTCATCCATTCGCTCCTCGGCACCGCAGTTCTCGCCAGCGGCCAATGGACACAGGCGGCAGATGCGCAAAAAGTGCAGGAATCCGATCCGCAAGCGGTTTCGCTGGGTTACAAGGACGATGCGACCAAGGTCGACAAAGCCAAATTTCCCAAGTACGCGGCCGGAGAAAAATGTGCCAACTGCCAGCTCTACACGGCCAAAGGCGCCGACAACGGTGCCTGCGCGGTATTCGGCGGCAAGCTGGTCATGGCGGGCGGCTGGTGCTCCGCGTATGTGAAAAAAGCCGGCTAAACTCCGCTTTGGCATAAGGCCGCCACGCAGCCGGAGACCTTGCAGGCGGTTCCGCCACCACAGCGCGCAAGACTGGCGCGCCTGACATTTTTCCGCCGCACCGGCCCTCTTCAGCCCACGGCCGGCGCTCGAATGCGGCACTTCCACCGATTCCTTGCCTGACTCGCCGCGGTTATGGCCATTTCCTGCCTCTTGTGGGAAAAACCAGCCAAAAACTGCGATATCATGTGCGGTTTCGCCGCTTCCCGTTTTTCCGCCGCTTCACTCTGCTGTTCGAAATTCAGCCTAACTCAATCTGCGTTGGCGCCCCAAACGAATCCGAAGCACGGCTAACCTGTTGATTTAGAAAGTCTTCCCATGAGTCTCCAATGCGGTATCGTCGGCCTGCCCAACGTCGGTAAATCCACCCTGTTCAACGCGCTGACCAAGGCCGGCATCCCGGCCGAGAACTACCCGTTCTGCACCATCGAGCCCAACGTCGGCGTGGTCGAAGTGCCCGACCCGCGCCTGAAGGCGCTGGCCGAAATCGTCAAGCCCGAGCGCGTGGTGCCGGCGGTGGTCGAATTCGTCGACATCGCCGGCCTGGTGGCGGGCGCTTCCAAGGGCGAAGGGCTGGGCAACCAGTTCCTCGCCCACATCCGCGAAACCGACGCCATCGTCAACGTCGTGCGCTGCTTCGAGGACGACAACGTGGTGCACGTGGCCGGCAAGATCAGCCCGCTGGACGATATCGAAGTGATCCAGACCGAGCTGGCGCTGGCCGACATGGGCACGGTGGAAAAGGCGATCCACCGCGAAAACAAGAAGGCGCGCTCGGGCGACAAGGACGCCGCCAAGCTGGTCGCGTTGCTGGAACGCATGATGCCGCACCTGAACGACGCCAAGCCGGTGCGCGCCCTGGGGCTGGATGCCGAGGAAATGCTGCTGATCAAGCCGCTGTGCCTGATCACCGCCAAGCCGGCGATGTACGTCGCCAACGTCGCCGACAACGGCTTCACCGACAACCCGTTGCTGGACCAATTGACCGCCTACGCCGCGTCGCAAAACGCGCCGATCGTCGCCATCTGCGCCGCCATCGAATCCGAAATTGCCGACCTCGACGACGCCGACAAGCACGACTTCCTGGCCGACATGGGGATGGAAGAACCGGGCCTGGACCGCCTGATCCGCGCCGCCTACAAACTGCTCGGCCTGCAGACCTACTTCACCGCCGGCGTCAAGGAAGTGCGCGCCTGGACCATCCACGCCGGCGATTCCGCGCCGCAGGCGGCCGGCGTGATCCACACCGACTTCGAACGCGGCTTCATCCGCGCCCAGACCATCGCCTACGAAGACTTCATCGCGTTCAAGGGCGAACATGGCGCCAAGGAAGCCGGCAAGATGCGCGCCGAGGGCAAGGAATACATCGTCAAGGATGGGGATGTGTTGAACTTTCTGTTCAACGTCTGAAGAAGCTCAAGGAGCATCTGAGTCCTCTGCTTATCGGGCCGTGACACTGCTACGAAGCATGCACACCATAACAGGCAGCAAGAAGCACCTCTTCCCTCAGCGGGACGATAGATCAAAACCCATGGTCACCGCGTATTTTCGTCAAATGTTGAGTCTCTTGGGCGGGTCTGGCAAGTTCAGCTCCATGCCACCCGCACCACCGGCAGCAGCTGCCTAAACGAAATGGGGTGATCCCCAGCCTGGATTGAGAGACAGATTGCACAAGAAGAACCCAGCGCCGTGCGACGAACTTACAACCACGCAGATTACCTGAAGGCTCGTAGTGGGATGATGCAGCAATGGGCTGATTTGCTAGGCTAAGGGAAAAAAGAGGTAAGTAATATCACCTCCATTAAACATCGAAGTGCGGCATAAATGAGTTACGTGATGTCGCTCGCGTATGTGCAAACCGGATGGACACCAGAGATAACTGGATAATCGCAAATCTTATCGACGCGTGGGCGGTAACCATCGTCTCCTATCGGCCGAGACGGTGTGAAAACGTGATTTGACCGAACTTCTTGGTTGCTGGTGCCTTGCTGGCACAAGCAAATTTTGTTTTCACACCGTCTCGGCCAACGCTGCCAGTTAGGACGCCTCCCAAAGCAGCGTTTTGCGCTAACCACAATAGTTCTAGGGGCGATGCATTTTCACGTCAAAAACCACCTTACTTCAGGGTAGGCACCCGACGTTTTCTGCTGAGTATCCGGCCTCCGATTGAATGCCTCGGAATGGTAATTGGCGAATTCCTAAAGGGATCACTGTTTAGAATACCGATCATTTACTTCCTTCTCAATGGGAGGAGCATCTGTTTCCAGCACCGGTAGCCTCAGCGAATAACGGATTGCGATCAATCGGAACGAAAAGCCGAGGCCGATGGCAATGGCAGTGGCAAGGTCGCGATCGACATCGCAATGCAGCATGCCCACATACAGCACGCCGGTGAACAGAGAAACTGTGGCATACAGATCGCGCCTCAATACCAGCGGCACCTGGTTGCACAGAATATCGCGCAGCAGGCCGCCGACGACGCCCGTAACCATGCCCATCAGAACGACAACCGCGACGTGAGCGCCGGTGGCAGCGGCAATATCGCAACCGATGACGGTAAATGCCACCAGCCCTAGTGCGTCCAAAACCAGGAAAGCGGATTTCAGGCGATGAAGCCGGCGCGCGAGCAAGGCGGCGGCGACCGCCGCACCTATCGTAAATATCAGATACTCCGGATGCGCTACCCATCCTAAGGGATAATGTCCCAGGATCATGTCGCGTACCGACCCGCCCCCCAGCGCAGTAACGGTCCCTACCACCGCAAGGCCGAACAGGTCGAATCGCCGGCTCATTCCCATGAGCGCGCCGGTGGCAGCTTCGGCCGCGATCGCAATCAGATAAATAGTATGGAGCAACGTCATCCGGTTTTTCCTTTGAGGTGACTAAGAATCCGCCCGTGCTTCGACGTGCGGAAAATCGGTGTCCTTGCTATCGAACGCGCCTAGGGCGGATTTACTGGGCGAATCTTTCGCAGCGGCGCATGCGAACGGGCTCTGAATGAAAATATTCCGATCGTCGATGCAGTGGCCCGTCAGGTACTCCTGATAGACGTAGTCATCATCGAGTTGGGCCAGATCCGGCGGCATTGCGCGCTCCGACTCGGGCCGGTCGGCGATGGCAACCTCCATGTATTCTGCCCATACTGGCAATGCCAGGCCGCCCCCGGTAGCATTGCCCAGGCTGCGAGGCTGGTCGTATCCCATCCAGACCACCGAGGCGACCTCCGATGAATAGCCGGCGAACCAGACATCCCGGGCATCGTTGGAGGTTCCGGTCTTGCCGGCAATATCATTGCGCCCGAGCGCCTTGGCGCGGCGTGCTGTCCCATGCTGCACCACATCGCGCAGCATGCTGTCCATCACGTAGGCGTTGCGTGCGCTAATCACTTGTTCGCGCGGCGATTGCTGCTCGGCTTGATAGAGCACTTTGCCATCTCTTTCCCGTACCGTGGTAATCAATCGTGGCTGGACCAGCGTGCCGCCGTTGGCGAACACCGCGTAAGCTTGGGTCAGTTGCAGCGGCGTTATCGCCCCCGCGCCCAAGGCAAGCGGCAGCTTGGGCGGATTGAGCTCGGCGACAAAGCCAAAGCGCGTAGCGAATTGCTGCACGTATTCGGTGCCGGCAGCCTCCATGAGATTCACTGCAACGACATTCTTGGAGCGCGTCAGGGCGCGCCTGGCAGAAATGAAGCCTTCATAGTTGTTGCCGTAATTACGCGGACTCCAGGCGCTGCGGCCGCGCGCTGCCGGAGTGACCAAGCGCTGGGTGTCGTCGATCAGGGTGCCGGGGAAGTAACCTTTTTCCAGCGCCGCAGAAAAGACGAATGGCTTGAAAGTGGAGCCGGGCTGCCGCACGGCTTGCACTGCGTGATCGAACTTGTTGAGGACAAAGTCGAAGCCGCCGGCCAGTGCCAGGATCTCGCCTGAATTTACATCAATCGATACGAGCGCACCTTCCATTCGGGGCAGATCCTTCAGGAGCCAACCTTTGGCGCCGTCATGCATGATACGGATTACGGCGCCCGGTTCGATGCGCTTGCGGATGGGAACGGTGGGGCCGAGCGCCGCAAGAATGCTGCGCCCTAGCGCTTTGCGGGGAATCCGGATAATCGTGCCATCGCGGATTGCGGCAGCAATTCCAGTCGAATCGGAAACCTCCAGCACCACAGCCGCATGCAGGTTGCCGCTATCACGATAGTCCCTCAGCGCGACACGTATGTCGGCCGGCCGGTCGTTCGCGGGTACCGGCTTGATACGTCCCTCAGGTCCGGCGTATCCGCGACGTTCCTGGGCATTCAGCAAGCCGCTGCGCAAGGCGCCGGTGGCCGCGAGCTGTTCGCGCAGGCCGATCGTGGTGATCACATCCAATCCACGCGAATAAACGTCCTCACCATATTGCGCCACCACCAGTTGCCTGGCCTGTTCAACGGCATAGGCTGCGGCCCGGACGATCGACTTGTATTGCGGCCGTAGTACCAGCTCCTCGGCGTGGGCTTCCTGGTACGCCTGCTCACCCAGAAAATCCAGTTCACGCATGCGCTTCAAAATATATTGCTGACGAACGACCGCACGCTCGCGATTGGCAATCGGATTGTAGGCCGAAGGCGCTTTCGGTAGGCCTGCCAGCATCGCGGCCTCGGCCGTGCTCAACTGATCGAGTGTCTTGTCGAAGTAAACCGATGCAGCAGCGGCAAACCCGTAGGCGCGCTCGCCCAAGTAGACCTGGTTCATATACAGCTCAAGAATCTTGTCCTTGTTGTAAACCGATTCAAGCTTGTAGGCCAGGAGGATCTCCATGAGCTTGCGGTGATAGGTCTTTTGCCGGCTCAGGAAGAACACGCGCGCAACCTGCATCGTGATGGTGCTGCCGCCCTGGGCATGGCCGCCGGCCTTGAGATTGCTTACGATAGAGCGAGCCAGCCCGACAAAATCGACAGGTCCGTGTTCATAGTAGCGAGCGTCCTCGATTGCCAACAGCGCCTGCCGTACCTGGAGGGGAATCCGGTCGAGAGGAACGAAATCGCGCCGCTCTTCGCCATATTCAGCGAGCCGATTGCCATCCCGGTCATAAATACGAAGCGGCAGCACCGGCTCGTAGGCAGCAAGATGGTCGACTGCAGGCAGATCAAGCCAAATTTGTCGGACCATGTAGGCGCAGCCAATGGCTCCGCCCATAGACAGCCCGATCAACAGGCCGACGATAAACTTGAGCGTGGTACGAAAACGTGGAGTGCTGGAAACGGTAGGGGTCATTGCTCAAGTCGAAAAACGCAGCGGATAGGCATGAAAAACCATCATGATTTTGCTTGCTTGCAGGCCATTTTGAAATAACATTAAGCATTTCTTCATCTAGATTAAATTTTTTAATTTTAAAGAATGAATCTTGACCCCAAACAAACCGATGCGTTTCAAGCGGTTGCCGAGTCAGGCAATTTTGAGCGTGCCGCAGTGAAATTGAACATCACGGCCTCGGCAGTATCGCAACGCGTGCGGGCGCTGGAGACGGCGATCGGCGCCGCGCTGATTTTACGCACCCGCCCATGTCGCACCACCCCAGTCGGCCAACGGTTGCTCCAATACTTGCGACGCGCCTTGTTGCTGAAGGCGGACCTGGAGGCGGAACTGCTCAATTCGGAAAGCGGCTCGATGACCGTGTCGGTGGCGTTGAACGCGGATAGTCTGGGGACCTGGTTTTTTCCGGCCCTGGCAAGCTTGCTGGTGAGAGAGCAGATCATCCTCGACTTGATCGTTGAAGATCAGGACCACACCTATGAGTTGCTTGAAACGGGAATGGTGGCCGGATGCGTCAGCACGGTGGCGCAACCCATGCGCGGATGCGGCGCCGAAATGCTGGGCACGATGCGCTACCGGTTGATGGCGAGCACTTCGTTTCGCCAGCGCTGCCTTGCGCGGGGATTGACGCGTGAAGCGGCACGGCGTGCGCCTGTAGTGGCGTACACGCGCAAGGATACGCTGCAGTCCAGTTTTCTGTTGTCGCGCCTGGGATTGCCGGAAGGAGCCTATCCCTGCCACTATGTGCCCGGCACCGAGGCCCATTTCGCTGCGGTACGCCACGGACTCGGCTATGGGATGGTGCCGGAGTGGCTACTTTCCTCCGCCGGGAACGAGAGCGACCCCTTGGTTGATCTGGCACCCAGGCATCCGACCGATGTCGCCCTCTACTGGCATGCCTGGAAGGTCCAGTCTCCTCGCATAGAGGCCTTGTCCAGGCAGATCGTCGAGGCTGCGCGCAGGATACTGAGACGATAGCCGGAGGCCATGATTATTTGCAGCCCTTGGTCCCGCATCATAATGTTCAAACGCATATGCCATCCGTACCAGAGTGCCAGCAATCGCAGCGCGAAACGGGGCAGCAAGGCGGCCCAGGAACGCCATGTGGCTAACCAATCCCTGTCTTTTGCCTCCCACTTCACTGGTGGCGCCCACCAGCGCGGCGGAGGCGTAGATTTCTTTCTGCAGAATATCCACCCGCCCGAGCGCCCTTTATTCCACGTCCATCCATGCCTACCCTCACCCAACTAATCCTGTACCCCATCAAATCCTGCGCCGGCATCGCGCTTTCCGAAGCCACGCTGACTGAGGCCGGCCTGATGCATGAGGACATTTACGACCGCGAGTGGATGGTGGTCGACTTGCAAGGGAATTTCCTGACGCAGCGCGAATATCCGCGCATGGCGCTGATCAGGCCGCGCATCCGGGCGGAGACGCTGGAGGTGCGGATGCCGGGCATGATGGGGCTCGACCTTCCGCTCGATCTGCCGCATCCCGATGATGCGCACACGATCGAGGTCAAGGTATGGAACGATACGGTGCCGGCTTACGATTGCGACGAGCTGACCGCCACCTGGTTTTCCAAGGCGCTCGGCACGCCGTGCCGGCTGGTGCGCTTTCATCCCGAGGCACATCGCCTTGCCAGCCTGGACTGGACCGGCGGCGTCGAGGCGCCGACCATGTTCGCCGACGGCTTTCCGCTGCTGGTGATCGCCCAGGCCTCGCTCGACGACCTGAATGGCAAGCTGCAGGCGCATGGGCGCGCGCCGCTGACCATGGACCGCTTCCGGCCGAGCCTGGTGATCGACGGCGTCGAGGCGTTCGAGGAGGATTACGCGGCGGCGATCCAGCTCGGCGGCGCGCGCATCCAGCCGGTCAAGCCCTGTCCGCGCTGCCCGATCCCGTCGGTCGATCAGGCTACCGGCGAAGTCGGCCCCGATCCGCTGGATATCCTGCGCACCTACCGCGTCAATCCGAGGATAAATGGCGGCATCGCCTTCGGCATGAATGCGATCGTGCTGGCGGGCGCGGGAGAAGTGCTGCGGGTCGGGCAGGAAATCGAGGTCGAGCTGGCGCTCTGAGGCGCGGCGCCGGGATTACGGCGTGGCGGCTGTCTTGGCGGCTTGCAGTTGTTCGTACTTGGCCTGCAGCTGCTCGCGGCTTTCGCGCCAGTCCGGATTGAACGGGATGCATTCGACCGGGCACACCTGCTGGCATTGCGGTTCATTGAAATGGCCGACGCATTCGGTGCATTTGTGCGGGTCGATTTCGTAGATTTCCGGGCCCATCGAAATCGCCTCGTTCGGGCATTCCGGCTCGCAAACGTCGCAATTGATACAGTCAGTCGGTAATCATCAAGGCCATATATCCTCCAACCGGCCGCGGTGCCCTGCTACTCGCCGCGGCCTTCCGCGATCGCGGCCATCTTCTGCTTGCAGCCATCTTTCGACCGACGGAAAAACGAATTTCGACACGTCGCCGCCCAGGATCGCGATCTCGCGCACGATGGTGCCGGAAATGAACTGGTACTGGTCGGACGGCGTCAGGAACAAGGTTTCGACATCCGGCAGCAGGTAGCGGTTCATGCCGGCCATCTGGAATTCGTATTCGAAATCGGACACGGCGCGCAGGCCGCGCACGATCACGCGGGCGTCGTGCCGGCGCACGAAATCCTTCAGCAGGCCGGAAAAGCTTTCGACCTTGACGTTCGGATAATGCCCGAGCACTTCGTTGGCGATCGTCAGCCGCTCGTCCAGCGAAAAGAACGGCCGCTTGTTCTTGCTGTCGGCGACGCCGACCACCAGGCTGTCGAACAGGCCGGAGGCGCGACGCACCAGATCCTCATGACCGCGCGTCAGCGGATCGAATGTTCCCGGATAAACGGCTGTGACCATCGCAGCTCCCTCTCGGCATCACCTGTAAAACGCGCATTATGCCTGAAATCAGCGCTCGCTTTTGCGTTGCAGCAAATGATAAAAAACCATGCCCGCCCGATCGGCGCGCACGATTTCCCAGTCCGCCAGCCATGCCGGCGCCGTCCCGGCGCCGTCCAGCGCCGCCTCGGCTTCGACATATACGATACCGCCTTCCGACAGCAGGCGCGCGCACAGCGGCAATACTTTTTCCAGCCATTCCTGGTGATACGGCGGATCGACGAAGATCAGGTCGAAGCGCGGCGCCTCAGCTCCGGCGCGTTCGGCCCAGCCTTGCGCCAGCCGGATGCCGTCGCCGCGCACCACCGTCACCTGCTGCGCATCGAGCTTGGCCTTGACCTCTTGCAGCTGGCCGACCGCCGCGCTGCTTTGCTCCACCATCGTCACCTGCGCGGCGCCGCGGCTGGCGGCTTCGAAGCCGAGCGCGCCGCTGCCGGCGAACAGGTCGAGACAGCGGATGCGCTGCCCAGTCGCCGTCCAGCAGATGGTTGAGCCAGTTGAACACGGTTTCGCGCACGCGGTCCGGCGTCGGGCGCAAGCCTTCCGCCTCCAGCACCGGCAGCGGCGTGCGCTTCCAGCGGCCGCCGATGATGCGCACCCGATGCGGCACGGTGCTGCGTCCCGGCGACGCCGCGCCGCGATTCTGCCTTTTTTGCATTTAATGGGAGTATGTCTTGAAAACAAGGTTTCCCGCATAGATTACGGGCACATTCAAAAATACTGATATCAGTATATTCAAGCCTATGGTGCCGGCGCGGAAGCGCCGACGATCACCGTCGACAGCTTGTCCTGCGCGATCTTGCGCGCGAACGCGGCGCGCACGTCGGCGATGCTGACCTTGGCGATGTTGGCGGTCCAGGTGTCCAGGTAATCGAGCGGCAGGTCATAAAAGCCGATCAGCGCGACATTGCCGAGAATCTTGCGGTTGTTGTCGATGCGCAGCGGGAAGCTGCCGATCAGGTTGTCCTTGGCCGCCTGCAGTTCGGCCGGCGTCGGGCCGTCGCGCAGGAAGGCGGCGAGCGTGGCGTTGACCACTTTCAAGGCCTGCTCGGCGCTTTCCTTTTTGGTCTGCAAGCCGATCTGGAACGGCCCTTTCTGCGCCATCGGGCTGAAGGCGCTGTAGACGCCGTAAGTCAGGCCGCGCTTTTCGCGCACTTCGTTGGTCAGGCGCGAGACGAAGCCGCCGCCGCCCAGGATGTAGTTGCCGACCGTCAGCGCGAAAAAATCCGGATCGCCGCGCACTTCCGACGGCATGCCGATCAGGATGTGCGCTTGCGACGCCGGGTGCGCGATGCGCCGCAGTTGCGCGCGCGCCTCGGGCACCGCCGGCATCTGCGGCAGCGGCGCGCCCTGCGGCAGGCGCAGCGTCAGCTGGCGCGCGATGCTCTCCGCTTCGGCGCGCGTGACGTCGCCGATGATCGACACCACCGCGCGGTTGGCGACGTAATGGGTGCGATGGAACAGGGCGACGTCGTCGCGCGTGATCGCCGCCACCGACTCGATCGTCGCTTCGTTGGCGTACGGATGGCTGCCGTACAGCACGTGCCAAAACGCCTTGCCGGCGATCGCCTCGGGCTTGGTCAGGTCTTCCTTGATGCCGGCGATGGTACGGGCCTTGTCGCGCTCCAGGAATTCTTCCGGAAAACTCGGCTGCGCCAGAATCCGCGCCAATAGCCGCACCGCGGCCGTCCGTTCCGGCGCACTGGACAGGCTGCGCAGCGACGCGTTGGCGCGCTCGCTGTCGGCGCCGCCGCCGCGTTGCGCCGCGGTATCGGCGAAGGCATCCGAAATCTGCGCTTCGGTCAATGCCGGTTCCAATGCCATTTCCGCTTGCGGCTTGCTGCCGTCGTCGCTGAAACGCGCCTCATGCACGCCGCGCGCCAGCATGGCATTGGTGAGCAGCGCCAGACCGGCCTTGCCGGCGGGCTCGCGGCGGCTGCCGGCGTCGAAATCGACATTCAGGTCGATGATCGGAATCGAATGGTTTTCCACGAACAGCACGCGCGCGCCGTTGTCCAGGGTCCAGCTCTGGATCTGCAGTGCGGCGGCAGCGCCGAGGCTGAAGCAGGCGGCGGCCAGGCCGCCGGCAATGACAAGGATCAGTTTTTTCATCGGGTGTCAGCGCATCTGGTTGTGCGGAGAAAGGGTGGCGCGCCGGCCATCATGGCGGCGCTTGCCGTGCAGCCGGTCGTGTAAAACGCGCGCCACGGCGGTTCAGCGCAGCGGACCGGACGGTGCCGGCGCCGGCTTTTTTTCCGACAGCGGCAAGGGCAAGGGCACCAGCGTCGCCACCGTCAAGGTGTCGTCGCCGAAATATTTTTGCGCCACCGCCTGCACCTGCTGCGGTGTCACCGCGCGCAATTTTTCGATGATGCGGTCGATCAGCTTTTGCGAAATGCCGCTCATTTCCAGCGAGCCGATTTCCATCGCCTGGCCGAAAATCGAGTCGCGCTTGTAGATCTGGCTGGCCACCAGCTGCGTCTTGACGCGTTGCAGCTCGGCGTCCGACACGCCGTCCTTGGCGATGCGCTGCACTTCGGCGCGCAAGGCCTGCTCCAGCTGTTCGGTGGTAACGCCGACCGCCGGCGTGCCGTCCAGCGTGAACAGCACCGGGCCGCGCGCGATGGCGCTGTAGTCGGCACCCACCGAATTGGCGATGCGCTCGGTGCGCACCAGCTTCGCGTTCAGGCGCGCATTGTCGTAGCCGTCCAGCACCGCCGCCAGCACCGAAAGCGCGTGCACCTCGTCGTCGCGCTCGACGTCGCGCAAGGTCGGCGCCTTGAACGCCAGCACCACGTACGGATTTTCCGCCGGCGCCTTGACCGTCACGCGGCGCACGCCGCGCTGCGGCGGTTCGTCCTGCGGCTTGCGCACCGGCAGCGGCTTGGGCGGGATGCCGCCGAAATATTTTTTTGCCAATGCATGCACCGCCTCGGCGTCGACATCGCCGGACACCACCATGGTGGCATTGTTCGGCGCATACCAGCGGTCGTGCCAGGCCTTGGCATCCTGGACCGTCATGTTCTGCAGGTCGTCCATCCAGCCGACGATCGGATGGTGATAGGGATGGGCGTCGAAAGCCGCGGCGTACAGCGCCTCGTAGACCTGGGCGCCCGGCTGGTCGTCGGTGCGCAGCCGGCGCTCTTCCATCACGACCTTGATTTCTTGCTCGAATTCAGCCGGATCGAACACCAGGTTGGCCATGCGGTCGGCTTCCAGCGCCATCATCGCTTCCAGCTTGGATTTTTCGATCTGCTGGAAATAGGCCGTGTAATCCTTGCTGGTGAACGCATTTTCGCGCCCGCCCAAGGCCGCCACGCGGCGGCTGAATTCGCCCGGCTTCAGCGTCGTCGTACCCTTGAACATCATGTGCTCGAGCGCATGGGCGACGCCGGTGGTGCCGTTGAACTCGTCCATCGAGCCGATCCGGTACCAGATCATGTGCGCCACGGTGGGCGCGCGGTGATCTTCCTTGACGATGATCTTCATGCCATTGTCCAGCAGGAATTCCCGGCCCGGCGCTTGCGCCAGTGCCAGCGCCTGCAGGCCCAGCCAAAGCCAGGCCAGCACGATCGTGCGAATCCGAAATTTCATGGTCTTTGCTCTGTTAGAATGCGGTTGATTGTATATCCTTGTCCGCAGCGCCGCTGCGCCGCATTGCTCCCCGGCTCCCGATGTTTAGCTTCTTCAAGAAAAAACCCAAACCCGAACCGGTTGTGGCGCCCGAGCCGGCGCCGGTCGCCGCGCCTGCCGTCGCTCCTGCGGCCGAACCGCCCGCCCCCGAGGCGCCGGCAGTCGCACCGCTGTCACCGGTGTTGACGCCGGTCCCGGCCGCCCCCGAACCTGCACCTGAGCCCGAAGGCGAAATCGTCGCCCCGCCGCCGCCCGCGCCGGAACAGAAAAGCTCCTGGCTCAAGCGGCTCAAGGCCGGGCTGTCGAAGACCTCGTCGAACCTGACCACGATCTTCGTCGGCGCCAAGATCGACGAGGACGCTGTACGAAGAACTCGAATCGGCGCTGCTGATGGCCGACGCCGGCGTCGAAGCGACCCAGTCCCTGCTCGACGCCCTGAAGAGAAAGGTCAAGGACGAGCAAGCTGACCGAGGCGCCACAGGTCAAGGCCGCGCTGCGCGCGCTGCTGATCGAGCTGCTGACGCCGCTGCAAAAGCCGCTGGTGCTGGGCCGCCACCAGCCGCTGGTGATCGATGATCGCCGGCGTCAACGGCGCCGGCAAGACCACCACCATCGGCAAGCTGGCCAAGCACCTGCAGACGCATCGGCAATCGGTGCTGCTGGCGGCCGGCGACACCTTCCGCGCCGCCGCGCGCGAACAACTGACGATCTGGGGCGAGCGCAACAACGTCACCGTGATCGTCGCAGGAATCGGGCGATCCGGCCGCGGTCGCCTTCGACGCCGTGCATTCGGCGCAGCGCGCGCGGCACCAACGTCGTGATGGTCGACACCGCCGGCCGCCTGCCGACCCAGCTGCACCTGATGGACGAGCTGAAGAAGATCAAGCGCGTGATCGGCAAGGGCATGGAGGGCGCGCCGCACGAAATCCTGCTGGTAATCGACGGCAACACCGGCCAGAACGCCTTGGCCCAGGTCAAGGCCTTCGACGACGCGCTCGGCCTGACCGGCCTGGTGATCACCAAGCTCGACGGCACCGCCAAGGGCGGCGTGCTGGCGGCGATCGCCAAGAACACGTCCGGTGCCGGTCTATTTCATCGGCGTCGGCGAAAAGATCGAAGACTTGCAGCCGTTCAACGCCGAAGAGTTCGTCGATGCCCTGCTCGGCTGACATGGCGCCTGCAAGATGTCGGCAATGATCGAATTCACAGCGCATCAGCAAGCGCTATGCGGGCGACGCGGTGGCCCTGCGCGACGTCACGCTGGCCATCGGCCAGGGCGAGCTGGTGTTCCTGGCCGGCCCTTCCGGCGCCGGCAAATCGACGCTGCTGAAACTGATCGCCGCCATCGAGCGCCCCAGTTCCGGCACGCGTGACCGTGCAAGGCCAGGACATCGGCCAGCTGAAGTCCTCCGGCCTGCCCTGCCTGCGACGCAACCTGGGCCTGATCTTCCAGCAACAGTCGCTGCTGAACGACCGCATCGTGCTGGCCAATGTCATGCTGCCGCTGCTGGTCTGCCGGCGCCTCGCGCGCCGACGCCGAACAGCGCGCCCGCGCCGCGCTCGACAAGGTCGGTCTGCTGGACAAGGCGGCGGCCGAGCCGCCGGCGCTGTCGGGCGGCGAACAGCAGCGGGTGGCGATCGCGCGCGCCATCGTCAACCGGCCGCAGATCATCCTGGCCGACGAGCCGACCGCCAATCTCGACCGCGCCAGCGCCAACCAGGTGCTGGACGCGCTGCAAGTCGTTCCATGGCGTCGGCGTCACCTGCCTGATCTCGACCCATGACGAGCAATTCCTGCAAACCGCGAACCGCGTCGTGTTCCTGGAACAGGGCCAGGTAGTCGAAACCTGGCGCAAGGAAAGCGCCGAGGTGCCGGCATGAAGGGCTGGCTGCGGCAGCACCGCTTCGCGCTGGCGGTGGCCTGCAACCACCTGCTGCAAGTCGCCGGCCAGCTTCGCGTTCAACGTGCTGGTGGTGGCGATCGCCCTGGCGCTGCCGTTCGCCGGCCTGACCTTGCTGGAAAACATGCGGCCGGTGTCGGCGCAGCTGGCGGTGGAGCCGGAGATCAGCGTTTTCCTCGACATGCAGACCTCGCGCGAACAGGCCGCCGCGCTGGCTCCGGCGATCCGGCGTGCCCTCCACGAACATGGCGGCGGCAAGCTGGAATTCGTCCCGCGCGAGCAGGCGCTGACCGCGCTCAAGACGCGCAGCGGCTTGTCCGAGGCGCTGTCGACCTTGGGCTCGAACCCGCTGCCGGACGGCTACGTGGTCAAGCTTGCCGGGTTTCCAGGATGCCGCCGACGCCGCGCGCGTCGACGCCCTGGCCGCGCGCTTGCAGGCCTTGCCAGGGGTGGAGACGGTGCAGGTCGATTCGGCCTGGGTCAAGCGGCTGGCGGCGCTGTTGCGCGTCCTGCGACTGTCGCTGCTGTTGCTGGCAGCCACGCTCGGGCGCGGTGGTGATCGCGGTGATCTTCAACACGATCCGGCTGCAGGTGATGACGCAGCGCGAAGAAATCGAAGTATCGCGGCTGGTGGGCGCCACCGACGCCTTCATCCACCGGCCGTTCTACTACAGCGGCGCCCTGCTCGGCCTGTGCGCCGGCGCCGTCGCGCTGGGCGCGGTGATGCTGGCGCTGCAGCCGCTGAACCGGGCGATCACCGAGTTCGCCCGCCTGTACGCCTCGGATTTCCAGCTGGCGCCGCTCGGATTGGCGCCGACGCTGGCGCTCCTGGCGGCCAGCGCGCTGCTGGGGCTGGCCGGCGCGATGCTGTCGGTGAAACGCCATCTGGCGCGGCTGGCCTAGACGGCAGACTTCAAGGCCCCCAAGCGCGCCCGCTCTCTTGCAGCCGGGCCATTTCGCCCCCGCGTCCGGCGCTGGTTTGCCAGGTCCGTGCCGAGCCAGACTTTTTCGGCGCGACGCTTGCCGCGCGCGGGAACCGGGCGACTTTTTCGGCGTCCGAATACCATTGATCCGGAGCGCCAGTGCTTTCCCGCACCGGTTCCGGATTGCCGCAATGATTTCAATGATCACAAACGGATAAAGCCGCTCCGTTTGCTCCGGTTCTCAAGACAGTTGAACACCGTTTTCTTGAGATAACGCAACTTTCCACGCCGAATTTGTTCTAATCTTTTCGGCGATAAGCAATTAAATCCTTCAAAGTCATAGCCGATTGCTATGGCCAGCGTAGATACGAGCAATTAGCACTCGACATGAGTGAGTGCTAAAATAAGTCGAGAGTCCGCTGAGGGCCTCCTAAAAAAGGCCCATCGCTGCATCTGAACATTAGGAGAAACAATGAAAGCAAGCGCTGCGAAAGCTGCATTGGTTCCGGTAAGCAACAACGCCCTCGCCCTCGGTTTTTCGGGCGCGCTGGGGAATATCGACGCCTATATTTCGGCCGTCAACCGGCTGCCGATGCTGATCGCACGACGAAGAAGTATCGCTGGCGCGCCGCCTGCGCGACAGCAACGATCTGGGCGCCGCCCAGGAACTGGTGCTGTCGCACCTGCGCCTGGTGGTGTCGATCGCGCGCGGCTATCTGGGCTATGGCTTGCCGCATGCGGATCTGATCCAGGAAGGCAACATCGGCCTGATGAAGGCGGTCAAGCGCTTCGACCCGGATCAGGGCGTGCGCCTGGTGTCGTACGCGATGCACTGGATCAAGGCCGAGATGCACGAGTACATCCTGAAAAACTGGCGCCTGGTCAAGGTCGCCACCACCAAGGCGCAGCGCAAGCTGTTCTTCAACCTGCGCAGCCACAAGGAAGGCCTGGACACGATGACGCCGGCCCAGGTCGACGCATTGGCGAAGACGCTGAACGTCAAGCGCGAGGAAGTGATCGAGATGGAAACGCGCCTGACCGGCCGCGACATCGCGCTGGAAGCGCCGACCGACGACGACGACGACAAATTCGCGCCGATCGCCTACCTGTCGTCGGAGCTGCATGAGCCGACCAAGGTGCTGGAAGCGCAGCAATACGACCGCCTGCAGTCGGAAGGCCTGGAAAATGCATTGTCCAAGCTGGACGACCGCTCGCGCCGTATCGTCGAAGCGCGCTGGCTGGCCAACGACGACGGTTCGGGCGCCACGCTGCACGACCTGGCCGACGAATTCGGCGTCTCCGCCGAGCGCATCCGCCAGATCGAGGCGGTGGCGCTGAAGAAGATGAAAGGCTCGCTGGCGGCCTACGCCTGATCAGTCCCGCGCGGCTGCCAACCGCAGCAAACATCCTGCCCTCCCGCGTGGAGGGCATTTTTTTGGCCGCAGCAGCCGCGGGCACGCGCCACGCGGCGGCTGGCTTGACCAAAATGATGCCGCCGGGTAATGTCGGCGGCGCCGGCCAGCGCTGCCGGCGTCATCAGAATAATTCATCGCTCGGAGGAAGATCATGCGTTTTTACGACTTCATCACGGCCGGCCTGCTGGCGGCGGCTTGCGCCGGCGCTATGGCGGCCGATGCCAGTGTCAACGCCGGCCAGCGGTTGGCGGCCAGCTGCGCCAACTGCCACGGCACCAACGGCGTGTCGGCCGGCGGTCCGGTGCCCGGCCTGGCCGGTCAGCCGAAAGAATTGACGCAGGCCAGCATGCAGGCATTCAAATCCGGCAGCCGTTCGTCGACCATCATGCAGCAGCTGGCCAAGGGCTATACCGACGAGCAGATCGAACTCATCGCCGCCTACTTCGCGGCCCAGAAAAAATAAGCGGGAGGCAGCATGCAACGTCGTCAATTCGTTCACGCGCTGGGCGCTAGCGCCGCGCTGACTGCGGCCGCCGGTTGCGCCACCACGTCGCAGCAAGCAAGCAAAGCCAAGGTGGTCGTCATCGGCGGCGGCTACGGCGGCGCCACCGCCGCCAAGTACCTCCGCGTCTGGAGCGCGGGCACGATCGAGGTTACGCTGGTGGAGCCGAACGCCAGCTTCATTTCCTGCCCGCTGTCGAACCTGGTGCTGGGCGGTTCCAAACAGCTGGCCGACATCACCGTGCCCTACGACAATCTGGCGCGGCGCCACGGCGTACGCATCGTGCGCGACCAGGCGGTGGCGATCGACGCCGAGCGCCGCATCGTGACGCTGGCCGGCGGCCAGCAGTTGTCCTACGACCGGCTGGTGGTCTCGCCCGGCATCGACTTCATGTGGGAGCAGCTGCCCGGCATGGAACGGCCGGGGGCGCAGGAGCGGGTGCTGCACGGCTGGAAGGCCGGCCCGCAGACGCTGGCGCTGCGCCGCCAGCTGGAGGCGATGCCGGATGGCGGCACCTATGTGCTCAACATTCCGCAGGCGCCGTTCCGCTGCCCGCCCGGCCCCTACGAGCGCGCCTGCCAGGTCGCGCACTATTTCAGCCGGGCCAAGAAGAAATCGAAGGTGCTGATCCTGGACGGCAACGACGACGTGATTTCCAAAGGGCCGCTGTTCAAGAAGGCGTGGGTCGAGCGCTATAAGGACATCATCGAATACCGCCCGAAATTCGTCGCCACCGAGATCGACGCCGCCAGCAACACCGTGATTTCCGATTTCGGCGACAAGGTACAGGCTACGGTGTTGAACGTCATCCCGCCGCAGCGCGCCGGCAAGATCGCGGCCCAGGCCGGGCTGGCGAACATGAACCGGCGCTGGTGCGAGGTCGATTTCCTGACTTTCGAATCGACCCAGGCCAAGAACATCCACGTGCTGGGCGATGCGGTCCAGATCGCGCCGCTGATGCCGAAATCCGGTCACATGGCGAACCAGCACGCCAAGGTGTGTGCCGCCGCCGTGGTCGACCTGCTACAGGGCCGCGCACCGAATCCGAACCCGCTCTTGAACAACACCTGCTATAGCTTCGTATCGGACAAGGACGTGGTGCACGTGGCCTCGGTGCATACCTACAGCGCCGACAAGAAGACCATGCTGACGGTGCCCGGCGCCGGCGGCGTGTCGAGCGCGGCCAGCGAGCTCGAAGGGGCTTACGCCTTCGGCTGGGCCCAGAACATCTGGGCCGACACGCTGGCTTGAACGGCTGGCGCTGGCGGCCGGGACATTGCGCTGGCTCCCGGCCTGCTTGCCGCCACATCGGGAGGATCGGACCGGGCCGCCCGGCCCGTTTTTTGGGCCGTGACACCGCTCGCAGCCATCCCGGCGCGCCGCAGCGCGGACCGGTTCAATTCACCGGCAGCGGCCGCAAAGGCGTGATGGGTGGCGTCCGCCGGATTCACATACTCCCATGGTAAGGAGCCGATTCCGCCCGTAAAACGGGTAAAATCGACACATACCCCCTAAGAGATGCTGATCAGGACAGCAGCAGCTTCAGGTCATGTGCAATCGGATCGGGACCCTGGCCGTGCCGCACGAACAGGCGAATGCGGCCCTGCGGATCGAACACATAGCTGCCGGCAGTATGGTCCATCGTATAGCTGCCCGGCTCCTTGCCCGGCACTTTCTGGTAGAACACCTTGAATTCCTTGGCCACCTTTTCGGTCGCGGCGCGGTCGCCGTACAGGCCGAGGAAACGCGAGTCGAAGGCCGGCACGTATTGCGCCAGCAATTGCTGGGTGTCGCGCTCGGGGTCGAGCGTCACGAACAGTACCTGCACCTTGTCCGCCAGCGGCCCCAGTTCCTGCATCACGCTGGCCATCTCGGCCATCGTGGTCGGGCACACGTCGGGGCACTGGGTATAGCCGAAGAACATCACCACGACCTTGCCCTTGAAGTCGGCCAGCGTGCGCGGCTTGCCGTTGTGGTCGGTCAGCGCGAAATCCTGGGCATAGCCGAGGCCGGTGACATCGGTGTTCTGGAACTGGGCCGCCTGCGCCGACGGCGTCGGGCCGCCGGCTTTCTCGCCGCAGGCGGTCAGTGCCAGCAAGGCAAACATCAGGGCGAACAGCGTGCGTTTCATGGCAACTCTCAAAATCTCAAGTAATGGTCGACCAGCAACGCGGCAAACAGCAGCGACAGATAAACGATCGAATAGGCAAAGGTCTTGCGCGCGATGAGGTCGCTGTAGTGGCGGTAGATCTGCCACGCGTACCACAGGAAGATGGCGTCCAGCACCACGGCGGCGGCCAGGTAGATCAGGCCGCTCATGCCGACCGCGTACGGCAGCAAGGTGGTGGCCACCAGCGCGATCGTGTACAGCAGCACGTGGAACTGGGTGAACGCCATGCCGTGCGTGACCGGCAGCATCGGCAGGCCGGATTTGGCGTAGTCGTCGCGCCGGTACATCGCCAGCGCCCAGAAATGCGGCGGCGTCCAGACGAAGATGATCAGCACCAGCAGCCAGGCCTGCATCGGCACGTCGTTGGCGATCGCGGCCCAGCCCAGCGCCGGCGGCATGGCGCCGGACAGGCCGCCGATGACGATGTTCTGCGGCGTCGCCGGCTTCAGCAGCATGGTGTAGATCACCGCGTAGCCGACGAAGGTGACGAAGGTCAGCCACATGGTCAGCGGGTTGACGAAGGTGTACAGCACCCACATGCCGGCGCCGCCGATCACGCCGGAAAACACCAGCGTCTGCGGCACGCGTGATTTCGCCGCGCGCCATCGGCGCGGCGCGCGGTGCGCGCCATGCGCGAATCGATCTCGCGCTCGACCAGGCAGTTGACGGCGAACGCGGCGCCGGCCAGCAGCCAGATGCCGACGGTGGCGGCGACCAGCGACGCTGCCAGTCGGGCAGGTCCGTCGGTCGCCAGGAACATGCCGATCACGGCGCAAAACACCGCCAGCTGCGTCACGCGCGGCTTGGTCAGCGCCCAGTACTGGGCCAGGCGGTTGGGAGAAATGGTCAGGGTGCTCATGGATTGGAATTCTGCAGATAGGCGGGCTTGAGCTTGCCGACAACAACAGGCTGCGAAGCCTGGCCAGGCAAGTATCTGGTTTTGTAGTTTAACATGACCAGCAGCAGCACCAGCAGCGCCGCGCCGCCGTTGTGCAGCACCGCGATCGCCAGCGGCCAGTTCAGGAACACGGTCGCCAGGCCGGTCGCCAGCTGCAGCGCCAGCGCCGCCAGCAGCCAGCGCGCGACGCGGCGCAAATGGTCGACGCCGAGCGCGCGCCAGCCGAGCCAGAGCAGGTAGGCGATGACGACGAAGGCGAAGTTGCGGTGCATCCAGTGGATCGCGGTCAGCGCCGGAAACGGCAGGTATTCGCCAGCCGCGGTCTTGCCCAGTTCGCGCCACAGCGGTGAAGCCGTTGCGCGAAATCCATCTGCGGCACCAGCATGCCATGGCAGAGCGGGAAATCGGTGCAGGCCAGCGCCGCGTAATTGGTGCTGACCCAGCCGCCCAGCGCGATCTGGATCGTCAGCAGCAGCCAAGCCCAGCGCGGCGGCCTGTGCGCCAGCTCTGGCGCCGGCGCACGCTGCGCCAGCGGATCGTTCTGGCGCCCGCCCAACCAGGTCAGCAGCGCCAGCAGGCCAAGGCCGAGCAGCAGATGGATGGTGACGATGACCGGCTGCAGCTTCATGGTCACGGTCCAGGCGCCGAACGCGCCCTGCAGGCAGACGAAGGCCAACAGCACGCTCGGCAGCCACGGCGCAAACTTCCGGTCGCGCCGTCCCGATTTCCGCCACTGGCGCCACGCCGTCACCACCAGCGCGATGATCAGCACGCCGATGCGCCATCGCCAGGTAGCGGTGGATCATTTCGATCCAGGCCTTCACCACCGTCACCGGGCCGCTCGGCAACAGCGCTTCGGCGGCGCTGATATGCGCGTGCGCCAGCAGCGGGTTGGCGTGGCCGTAGCAGCCGGGCCAGTCGGGGCAGCCGAGGCCCGGAATCGGTCAGGCGGGTAAAGGCGCCGAACATGATCAGGTCGAAGGTCAGGAACAGCGTGACCCAGACCAGCTTGCGGTATTTGTCGGCATCGCCGGAAGTCCAGACCATCGCCAGCGGCAGCAGTGCCGCCAGCAGGCCCATGATCGCCAGTTGGATCAGCATGCGGCTCCTACCCTATGCTCGAGGCTTTCAGCAGCTTGCGACAGGTCCTTCTTGATCTTGTTGGGATCGGCGTCTTTCGGGAAGCGCATCATCAGGTTGCCGAGCGGGTCGATCAGGTACAGATGGTCGACCGGCGCGGTGCCCGGCTCGGCCGGCAGCCAGGCTTTCAGCGCTTCCGGCTTGACGCGCAGCATGTGGGTGCCGTCGTATTCGCGCATCAGCGATGGTGTCGAGCGGCTGCTCGTCGGTGACCAGCCAGACGCGTTCGATGCGGTCCATGTTCCTTGCCCTGCGTCAGGCGCAGCTGGCGCATCTCGAACAGCTTTTCCCGGCACGCCTCGCTGGCAGTCGGCGTCATCGACCTTGCAGCATGACCCACTTGCCCTTGATAGGCGTCCAGCGCCGCCGGCTTGCCGTCGAGCGTGCTGGCGTTCAGCGCCGGCATCGGATGCTGGCGCGGATCGAGCAGGGTGCCGTAGTTGGTGCGCGCCTGCGGCTTGAGGACGTAGTAGGTGAAGTAGGACGCGATCAGCGGCGAGGCGCATACCGCGAGGACGGCGAACAGCTTCCAGCGTCCGGCCTGCTGTTGCTTATTTGCTTTCCACTTCGAAATCCTGTTGCAACAAAAAATATCAAGGCCATCACTGCCAGCGCATACCACTGGAAGGCGTAGCCGCGATGCGTCTCGACGCCAGCTCGAAGGACGCGGCCAGTCGCGCACCAGGCCGTCCCCGGTATCGCTCAGCTGCTCCAGCAGGAACGGCTGCAGCGCCAGGCCGCTGGCGGCGGCGAATCCGGCCGACGTCGGCATTTTGCACGATGGCGTTGGGACGCAAGGCATCCGCCTGTGCCCAGTTGCAGCGAGCGTGGCCGGATTGCGCCGGGCGACGCCTTCGATCCGGACGATGCCGGCCGGCGTGGCGATGGCCGGCAGCCGGGTGCGATCGGCGGCGTCGCGCGGCACCCAGCCGCGCGCCACCAGGATGTAACGCTCGGAACCGGCGATGCGAAACGGCATCAGCACATAAAATCCGGCGACGCCCTGATGCGGCCGGTTGTCCAGATAGACCGGCCAGTCGGCGCGGAATTCCCCGCTGACAACGACATGCCGGAACTCGACTTCGTCGGCCGGCAGCAAGGCGCGTCCCCGGCGTCAGCGGCGGCGCCGCTTCGCGGCTGGCAAAGCGCGCTTCAATCGCATCCTTTTCGCAGCGCGCGCCGCGTTTGCCACTGGCCCAGCGCGATCCCGAGCGCGACCACGATCACGGTCGCTAGCAACGGTATGGATCTGAACCGGAATGTGATTCGCATTACAATGTCGCTTTATCTACTGCCCGCGACAGCCTGCCATCGGCCGCGCCCGAACCTTCGGATTCCCCTTGAAAATCGTCGTCGCCATCGCGTTCATCCTGATCCTCGCCAGCCTGGCTTCGGCCCTGTTCTTCCTGATGCACGACAAGGGAAAAAGCAACCGCACCGTGCAGGCGCTGGCCATGCGCGTCGGCTTTTCGGTCGCGCTGTTCCTGCTGATATTGATCGCCTACCAGCTTGGCTGGATCCAGCCGACCGGCATCCGCTACTGATCCGATCACGGCCCGGTGCCAGCTGCCGGAAAATGCGCCCTCAGTAAAAAAGCCGCACCGAAGTGCGGCTTTTTTTGCGCAAGCGAAGCGCTCTACAGCCAGTACACCACCACGTACAGGCCCAGCCAGACCACGTCGACGAAGTGCCAGTACCAGGCCGCTCCTTCGAACGCGAAATGATGCTCGGGCGTAAAGTGGCCCTTCAGTATCGCGGTACAGCACCACCGACAGCATGATGGCGCCGATCGTCACGTGGAAGCCGTGGAAACCGGTCAGCATGAAGAAGGTCGAGCCGTAGATGCCGGAAGTCAGCTTCAGGTTCAGCTCGGTGTAGGCATGGATGTATTCATACACCTGGAAGCCCATGAAGGTGGCGCCCAGCAGGACGGTCAGGAACAGCCAGAATGCGGTCTTGCCGCGCTGTCCGGCGCGCAGTGCATGGTGCGCGATGGTCAGCGTCACGCCGGAGGTCAGCAGCAGCGCGGTGTTGATGGTCGGGATCGGGAACGGCCCCATGGTGCTGGAACTGCTCGATGGTGCCGGCCGGGCCGGTGTTGCCCCAATGGGCAGCGAAATCGGGCCACAGGATCTTGTGGTCGAGGTCGCCCAGCCACGGCATGGTGATCGGTGCGCGCATAAAACAGCGCGCCGAAGAAGGCGCCGAAGAACATGACTTCGGAGAAGATGAACCAGCTCATGCTCCAGCGGTAGGAGATGTCGATGCGCGCGCCGTACATGCCGCCTTCGGATTCGCGCGATCGCGTCGCCGAACCAGATGTACAGCACCACCAGCAGCGCGAAGATGCCCAGCAGGTTGGCATACGGTCCCCAGGCATAGCCGTTGACCCAGCCGGTGCGCCGACCATGGTCAAAAACAGCGCGGCGCCCGCCAGCACCGGCCATCTGGACGGGCCCGGCACGAAATAATACGGCGCATTGGCGTGTTGAGAACTCATCTTCATCTCTCCCGATACAATTTCAAATTAAGTTGCTGTTGTTATGTCGCGACCGCTATTTTTACCACAATGATCAGTACTGCGATGAAAATTGCCACGCCGATCAGGCCAGCAATGATCACGTGGACCGGATTCAGGTGCGCCGCGTCGTGCTCGTAATCGCTTCTCTTGCGCACTCCGAAGAAGGACCAGAACACCGCCTTCATGGTTTCCACGAAAGAGAGCTTGCGCCCTTCGGGTTTTTCCTGCTCCTGCATATGCTCGCCTTAAACCGCTTTCTTGCCCGGACCGCCGACTTCAAAAAAGGTGTACGACAAGGTGATCGTCTTGACGTCCTTCGGCAGCGCCGGATCGATGTAAGAACACCACCGGCATCTGTTTCGCCTCGTTCGGCCCCAGCGTCTGCTGCTGGAAGCAGAAGCATTCGACCTTCTTGAAATGCGGCGTCGCCTGCTGCGGCGCATAACTCGGGAATCGCCTGCGCATTGATGTCATGCGGCCTGCGTGTTCACCACCTCATACACCACCTGCGCCATTTCGCCCGGATGCACCTGCAAACTGCTGACCGTCGGCCGGAAGCGCCAGGGCCCGTGCGCATTGGCGTCGAACTCGATGGTGATGGTGCGGCTGCTGTCGACCTGGGTATTGCCGACGCTCTCGACCGTCGCATCCTTCGCGTCAGCACATTGATGCCGGTGATCTCGCAGATCTTTTTGTAGACCGGCACCAGCGCATAACCGAAACCGAACATCAGCACTGCGATCACCAGCAGCTTGCCCAGCATGCGTGCGTGTTCAGGTTGCGCGCGTTCGCCGCACTGCCGGAATCTTGTGTGTTCCATCTCAGCTAAACCAGATCCGTTTGACGACCAGGCCAAGAAAAAAAACCAGCGCGATCGAGGCCAGGATCAGGCCCGTCTTGAAGTTGTTCGGCTTTTTCTGGGGCATTGAAAATCGGCAGGCGGTTGGCCTGCCGTCCATTTACTTGACTACCGGTGGCACTTCGAAGGTGTGGAACGGCGCCGGGCTCGGCACGGTCCACTCCAGGCCTTCAGCGCCTTCCCACGGCTTGTCGGCCGCTTTCTCGCCGCCGCGGATCGACGGAATCACGACCGCAAACAGGAAGTACACCTGCGACAGGCCGAAACCGAAGCGCGCCGATCGACACGATCATGTTGAAGTCGGTGAACTGCGCCGGGTAGTCGGCGTAGCGGCGCGGCATGCCGGCCAGGCCCAGGAAGTGCATCGGGAAGAAGGTGATGTTGAACGTGATCAGCGAGGCCCAGAAGTGGATCTTGCCGCGCGTTTCGTCATACATGTGGCCGGTCCACTTCGGCCCCCAGTAGTAGAAGCCGGCGAACAGCGCGAACAGCGAGCCGGCCACCAGCACGTAGTGGAAGTGGGCCACCACGTAATAGGTATCCTGCATCTGGATGTCGATCGGGGTCACCGCCAGGATCAGGCCGGTGAAGCCGCCCATCGTGAACACGAAGATGAAGCCGATCGCGAACAGCATCGGCGTCTCGAAGGTCATCGAACCGCGCCACATGGTGGCGACCCAGTTGAAGATCTTGACGCCGGTCGGCACCGCGATCAGCATCGTCGCGTACATGAAGAACAGCTGGCCGGTCACCGGCATGCCGGTGGTGAACATGTGGTGCGCCCAGACGATGAAGGACAGGATCGCGATCGAGGCGGTCGCGTACACCATCGACGCATAGCCGAACAGCGGCTTGCGGGCGAAGGCCGGGATGATCTGCGAGACGATGCCGAACGCCGGCAGGATCATGATGTAGACCTCGGGATGGCCGAAGAACCAGAAGATGTGCTGGTACATCACCGGGTCGCCGCCGCCGGCGGCGTTGAAGAAGGTGGTGCCGAAGTGGCGGTCGGTCAGAGCGTCATGGTGATCGCGCCCGCCAGCACCGGCATCACGGCGATCAGCAGGTAGGCGGTGATCAGCCAGGTCCAGCAGAACATCGGCATCTTCATCAGCGTCATGCCGGGCGCGCGCATGTTGAGGACGGTGGTGATGATGTTGATCGCGCCCATGATCGACGACGCGCCCATCAGGTGCAGCGCGAAGATCGCCATGTCCATGCCGAGGCCCATCTGGGTCGACAGCGGCGCGTACAGCGTCCAGCCGGCGGCGGTGGCGCCGCCCGGCACCAGGAACGAACCGGCCAGCAGCAGCGCGGCCGGCGGCAGCAGCCAGAACGAGAAGTTGTTCATCCGCGCGAACGCCATGTCGGAGGCGCCGATCTGCAGCGGGATCATCCAGTTGGCGAAGCCGACGAAGGCCGGCATGATCGCGCCGAACACCATCATCAGGCCGTGCATCGTGGTCAGCTGGTTGAAGAATTCCGGCTGGAAGAACTGCAGGCCCGGCTGGAACAGCTCGGCGCGGATCAGCAGCGCCAGCACGCCGCCGGACAGCAACATGGTGAACGAAAACCACAGGTACAGCGTGCCGATGTCCTTGTGGTTGGTCGCGTACAGCCAGCGACGCCAGCCGTGCGGATGGTCGTGCGCGTGATCGTGAGCATGATCGTGTGCGTGATCGACTGCGGTTGTGCTCATCTGCAATCTCCTACTTCGTATTACTTGCGCGCAGCCAGGACTTCGGCCGGTTGAACGATGTTTTCCTGCGCCTTGTTGGACCAGCTGTTGCGGGTGTAGGTGATCACCGCCGCGATATCGGTATCCGACAATACGGTTTCCAGGCCGGCATCGCGCCCTTGCCGTCCAGCACGATCTTGATCTGGTCGGCCTTCGGTCCAGTGACCAGCGGGCCGCCATCGAGCGCCGGGAATGCGCCGGGCACACCCTTGCCGTTGGCCTGGTGGCAGGCCACGCAGTTGGCCGCATAGACTTTCTCGCCGCGCTGCTTGAGCTCGTCGATGGTCCAGACCTTGTTCGGATCATCGGCCATGGCGGCCATTTCCTTCTTCTTGCCGTCGACCCACTTCTTGTAGTCGTCTTCGCTGACCACATTGACGACGATCGGCATGAAGGCATGTTCCTTGCCGCACAGTTCGACGCACTGGCCGCGATAGGTGCCGATCTTATCGGCCTTGAACCAGGTGTCGCGCACGAAACCGGGAATCGCATCCTGCTTGACGCCGAAGGCCGGCATGGTCCAGGAGTGGATCACGTCGTTGGCGGTCAGCACCATGCGGACTTTCTTGTTGACCGGCACCACCACCGGGTTGTCGACTTCGAGCAGGTAGTTTTCGCCCTTGGCGCTAGCCGGCGTCGCCGATCTGCTCGCGCGGGGTAGCCAGGTTGGACAGGAAGGAAATGCCTTCGCCCTCGCCTTTCAGATAGTCGTAGCCCCATTTCCATTGCATGCCGGTGACCTTGATGGTCAGGTCGGCGTTGGAAGTGTCCTTCATCGCGACGACGGTCTTGGTGGCAGGCAGGGCCATGCCGATCACGATCAGGAACGGCACCACGGTCCAGGCGATTTCGACCGCGGTGCTTTCATGGAAGGTGGCCGGCTTGTGGCCGAGCGACTTGCGGTGCTTGAAAATCGAATAGAACATCACGCCGAACACGGCGACGAAGATCACCAGGCAGATGACCAGCATCAAGGTGTGCAGCGAATAGATCTGATGCGCAATTTCCGTGACCGGCTTATGCAGGTTGAGTTGGCGCACGGCTGGACCGCCCGGGCTGTCGACGACCGCCCATGACGGCAAAGCCGCTGCCAGCAGCAGGGCACCAGGCATCAACGATTGAAGGCGCTTCGCATGTTTCATGTTTTCCTCAAAAGCCCAAAATTAGAATCCTGCCTAATCACCTGCCGCCACACTGCGCCGCAGTTCTTGTTCTTGTCTCGCTCCTGCGCGAATTCGCGCTTGCATTCGGCCGGGAATGGCCTGTCTCGGCACATATGCCGAACGCTTCCAGCCGCGTCGATGCATGCCAACGGAACTCATCCGTGTCAGATGGCGGCCAAGCGGAACACCGCATCTGCCCACATTAATCGCTCGAACCGGAAGGCAGTCGCCGATCGGCGCCGTGCGTTCGCAATCGGCCGGTGACGCGCGTAAGACAGGGATCCAGTCCGACCACTGTCGCCAAGTTGGAAACATGGCGGATATACGCTTTAAAGCCGATTCTGCGCGGCCTTGGCAGATCGCCTCAGCGGCCGAATGAGCGCATATGCGTTGCATAAAGCCCACGAAGTATAAGACCGAACAATGTTTTATATCAAGCAAAATGCAACTCTTCGGCGGCAGCGGCAATCGCTTTCGCCGCTGCCGAAATCACCCCGCACCAAACCGCCGCCGCTCCCCCGATCACCGCCGGCGCCGCTTTATACCCGCGCATGCGTCATGCATAAACCGCATTCATTTTTTATGGAAATCGAGCCGGACGATCGCCTCGCCGGCACGGGTGGTGCGCGGCGCGGGCCGGAAGGCATGGCCGTAAATGATCTCGAACGTCAACGGGATTTTTCCATCGGCGCGGCGCTGGCTTTCCAGCAACTGCCGCATGCGTGCCCAGCCGGCCTTGCCGCTCAGGCCGCGGCGCTGCGTTTCCAGCGGATTGCCGCCCCAGGCGCGAACATCGACCAGCAACTTGTCGACCGTTTCATAGGTCACGGTAATGGTTTCCATATCCATCACCGGCGTCGAAAAACCGGTGTCGATCAGCATGTCGCCGAAGTCGTGCATGTCGACGAAGGACAATGCATGCGGCATATCGTCGGCGTCGGCAAAGGCAGTGCGCAATTCCTTGAAGGTATCCGGGCCGAAGCAGGAAAACATCAGTAGTCCGTCCACCCGCAATACGCGCCGCCATTCCGCGAACACGATATCGGGCTGCGGATGCCAGTGCAGCGCCAGGTTGGACCAGATCAGATCGACCGCATGCATACCCAGGGGTAATTCGGCGAAATTCCCGCACAATAGATCAGTCGCGGCTGGCGCCGGCGCGCTGCGGGCGCCGGGCAACCACTTTCTCAGCATCCGGTTCAGCGCCGAACTGGCCGCCAGCTGTTCGGCACGCGCCGCCGCCAGCATGGCCGGCGCGCCGTCCACTCCCAGCACCCGCGCATCGGCAAAGCGCTGCTGCAGCAGCGGCAGGTCGGCGCCCTCACCGCAGCCGGCGTCAAGCACCTGCCGCGGCGCAAGCTTGATCAGTTCGAGCCGCTCATGCATGCGGGCGGCGATTTCCCTTCTCAGGAACGCCGATTCGGCCACGCGCCCGCTGCGGGCGAACAGTCGGCGCACCCGGCGCACGTCGATCGGTGCACTTTGCTTCGAACCGGGAGAAGGCAATTTCTGCATGGAAGTCAGGGGTGGCCAATGAGATAATCTGCGCCAGTTTACACCTTGAAAAGCTTTGCCACCGATGCCCTTCGGCCTGCACCGTCGCTCACGAGCCCTGCTGGCGCGCCTGTCCGCGCTGCTGCCGTCTTCCTGCGCGCTGTGCGGGCGCAGCGGCGACGACGTGCTGTGCCGCGGCTGCCATGCGCACTACTTCGGCTGCCGGCCCCAGCGTTGCCGCCGCTGTGCGATCGCGATCGCGGAGGCGGCCGCCGCGGAAGTCTGCGGCGATTGCCTGAAGTCGGCGCCAGCGTTCGACGCCACCATCGTTGCCATCGATTACGCGGCGCCCGTCGACCAGCTGGTGCTGGCGTTAAAATTCGGGCAGCGGCTGGCGCTGGCGCCGCTGTGCGCGCGCCTGCTGGACGACGCGATCCGGCGGCAGCCCGGGCCGCAGGAATTGCCCGACGTACTGACCGCGGTGCCGCTGGGGCCGCAACGGCTGGCGCAGCGCGGCTTCAATCAGGCGCTGGAAATCGCCCGGCCGCTGTCGCGCAGGCTCGGCGTCGAACTGGCCCCCTACCTGAGCGTGCGCCTGCGCGACACGCAAGCGCAGGCGCAATTGCCGCCGCAGCAGCGCCAGCAGAATCTGCGCCATGCCTTCATGCTGGAGAGCACCGCCATGGAGCGCATTGCCGGCCGGCATATCGGCGTGGTCGACGATGTCATGACCACCGGCAGCACGCTGGGCGAACTGGCGCATACGCTGAAGCGTTTCGGCGCCACCCGCGTCACCAATTTCGTGTTTGCCCGCACGCCGCCACACTAGGGAGAATCCGCTTGTTTCATGTCGTCCTGGTCGAGCCGAAAATCGCGCCCAACACCGGCAACATCATTCGCCTGTGCGCCAATACCGGCGCCCAACTGCATCTGGTCGAACCGCTCGGCTTCACGCTCGACGATGCCCGCATGCGGCGCGCCGGGCTCGATTACCACGAGTTCGCCGGCATGCAGGTGCATCGCGACTGGGCCGCCTTCCTGCGCGCCGCCGCGCCTGATCCGGCGCGCATGTTCGCGCTCACCACGCATGGCTCGACGCCGCTTCAGCGCCTGCGCCTTCCGGCCCGGCGACGTGTTTGTGTTCGGCTCCGAAACCCAGGGACTGGACCCGGCGCTGCGCGACTCGTTCGCGCCCGAATGCCGCATCCGGCTGCCGATGCGGCCCGACAATCGCAGCCTGAATCTGTCCAACACGGTGGCGGTGGTGGTGTATGAAGCCTGGCGCCAGAACGGCTATGCCGGCGGCGCCTAGGCGGTTGCTATAATCGCATCATTCTTCACTGTCCGGCCTTGCCCGCCATGCCTCGCGCCTTCCGTCGCTTCCTGATCGCCTGGTTTGCCGCCGGCAGCCTGCTGCTGAACGGCCTGCTGCCGTTGGCGGCGCAGGCGGCGCCGTCACTGCCGGCAATGGCGATTTGCAGCGCGGAGGCAGGGACCGCACCGGCGGTTTCCGGCAAGTCGCTGGCCAGCCTGGCACATTGCCTCGATTGCTGCAGCGGCAGCCATCAGCTGGGGCTGCCCGTCGCGGTGGCAACGGGCACCGCACATGTGGCGCTGTCGGCGCCGCCACTGCCGGCTTCAAGCAGCTTGGCGCGCCCTTTCGGCCCACCGTTCCACCAGCCGCAGCCGCGCGCGCCGCCGCACGCCTGAAGCCGGCGCCGCGGCGACTCGAGCGCGCACGCCGCCTCCCTCCTCTGTATTATCAGCAGCCGGCACGGGCCTGCCCGCCAGGACCAGCCGCCTCATCTTTTATCGTTGTGAAGGATCATCATGCAATTGCGTTCCCTTATTTCCTTGCTTGCTCTCGCGGCGCTCAGCCTCTCGGCGGCGGCGCATGACTATCAGGCCGGCGAGGTGCATATCGACCACCCGTATGCGCGCGCCACGATGCCGAGCCAACCGTCGGGGGCGGTCTACATGACGCTGGAAAACCGCGGCAAGAATCCCGACAAGCTGGTGGCTGCCGAAACCCCAGCTGCCAAGAAAACCGAAATCCACACCATGTCGATGGACGGCAACGTCATGAAAATGCGCCAGGTGGACGGCGTCGAACTGGCGCCGGCGGCGAAGGTGGCGATGAAGCCGGGCGACGGCTATCACATCATGCTGCTCGGGCTGAACCAGCAGCTGAAGGCCGGCGACAAGCTGCCGATGACGCTGACTTTCGAGAAGGCCGGCAAGGTGGAAGTGTCGTTCCTGGTGCAGGACGTGAAGCAGAAAGGACAGATGGGTCACGGCCACCAGCACTGAGCGGCGCGGTGCCACGCGGGCGGCGCATCAAGCGCCGTCCGCCCTTCCATTCAAACGATGCGCGGGATCAGGCTTTCGCCAGCCGCAGGACCGGACGCACTTCGCCGGTGTGCAAGCCCATGAAGTTGTGCAATTGCGGCCGCAGCCACGGCGCCAGCGGCGAGCGCTCCGGCGCCGCCACCAGGCCGAGCTGCTGCAGCACCGCGACCGCCGCCGTGTACAGCGCGCGCATGTTGCCGTCGGCGACTTTGATGGCGATGCCGAGGCCGGCCGAGCGCACGCCGATCACCTGCACGCCGTCGGCGCCGATCTTGGCGACCCAGTCGCCGGGCGCGGTCTGCATGAAGGCGAGGTCGTTGCGGCCGGTGCCGGACACCAGCTCCGGATGCGCCGTCATCGCCCGATACAAATCGCCCAGCGCGTCGCCGTATTCGGCGTCCGGCGCGCCCTGCGCCAGCCGCGCATAGGCCAGCGCCAGCCGCGACAGCGGCAGCGCGTAATTCGGCGCCGAGCAGCCGTCGATTCCCATCCTCAGATCCGCTTCCGCCATCCCGGCGAAATGGGCGACGCTGGCGCGCACCGCCTGCTGCAGCGGATGCGCCGGCTCCAGGTAGCTGTCGAGCGCATGGCCGTGCTGCACGCACGCGGCCAGAAAACCCGCATGCTTGCCGCTGCAGTTGTTGTGCAGCTGGTTGAAGGTTTCCTCGGCCGGCACGCGGTCGTTGGCGCCGTAGCGCATCGGGATGTGACAGCCGCAACGCAGGTGATGCTCGTCGCAGCCGGCCTTGTGCAGCATGCCCTGCACCGCATCGGTATGCATTTTTTCGCCGGAATGGCTGGCGCACAGCAGGGCGATTTCCGGCGTCGTGTAACCGAATCGGGCCGGACCGCCGTCGCGCAAAAAGGGCGCCGCCTGAAACGGCTTGATGGTGGAGCGGGTGAAGGTCAGGAAATGCGGATCGCCGGCCTGATACAGCAGCGTGCCGCGCGTATCGACCACCGCCACCGAGCCGGCGTGGGTGCATTCGACATCGTCGCCGCGCGTGACTTCCACCAATGGGGCATGCTTCATCGGGACATCCTTTCACATGAGGAGAAGTGCGGCGCCAGGGGGCTGCGCCTCACATACTCCTACAGTCAATGCTTAAATCCGCCGACAAACAGGACTAAATTCACGCATACTCCCATAAACAGGAGCGGCATGCGTTTACTCGGCAGTACCGGCCGGCCGGCTTTGGCTGCGCGCCTTCGCCAGCAGCTTGGTGGTCGAACGGTCATGCTCGAAGGCGATCGCCGCCACCCGGCCGCCGTAGGCGATCACCGCCCGCCCTTCCGGAATCGCCTCCATGTCGTAATCGCCGCCCTTCACATACACCGCCGGGCGCGCTTCCTGCACCACCTGCAGCGCGCTGTCTTCGTCGAACGGCACCACCAGGTCGACCGCTTGCAGCGCCGCCAGCACCGCCATGCGGTCGGCGCAAGCATTCAACGGCCGGTCGTCGCCCTTGCCGAGCCGCTTCACCGAAGCATCGGTGTTCACCGCCACCACCAGCGACGCGCCCAGCGCGCGCGCCTGCGCCAGATAGGTGACATGGCCGCGATGCAGGAGGTCGAAGACGCCGTTGGTCAGCACCACCGGCTGCGGCAAGGCGGCGACACGGGCGGCGAGAGTGGCGCGGTCGCAGATTTTCTGTTCGAAAGGGAGCATGGCGAAATGGAAAAAGCCGCAAGAAAACTCTTGCGGCTTCGGATTATACGGCGCTTGCGGCAGCCGGAATTTACGCCGGCTGCAAGGCCAGGCGCGCGACGATTTCCTTGCGATAGCGGTTCAGCTCCTGCACCGTCTCGATGCTGCGATCGAACAGCAGCGAGGTGTTGTGCAGGATGCGGTCGACGACTTTCTTTTCCCATTCGCCGTCGAACTTGATCTGGTGGTCGAGCCAGGCTTCCAGCCATTGCGGGTCCGGCAGCCGCGACTGCACGGTGTCGTTCGGGAACAGCGACTGGTTGACGTGCAGATTGGTCGGATGCAGCGGCTTTTCGGTGCGCCGCGCCGAGGCCATCAGCACGCCGATCTTGGCGAATGCCGCGCGCGCGCTGTCGCCGACTTCGTTCAGCGCCTTTTTCATGTAGCGCAGATAGGCGCCGCCGTGGCGCGCCTCGTCCTGGCTGATGACCTTGTAGATCTGCTTGATGACCGGCTCGGTGTGCCAGTCGGAGGCGCAGCGGTACCAGTGGTTGAGGCGGATCTCGCCGCAGAAATGCATCATCAGCGTTTCCAGCCGCGGCGCCGGATCGAACTCGAAGCGCACGTTGTGCAGCTCTTCCTCGGTCGGCACGAATTCCGGGCGGAAGCGGCGCAGGTATTCCATCAGCACCAGCGAATGCTTCTGTTCCTCGAAAAACCAGACCGACATGAACGCGCAAAAGTCGCTGTCGTCGTGGTTGTCGCGCAAGAACATTTCCGTGGCCGGCAAGGCCGACCATTCGGTGATCGCATTCATGCGAATGGTTTGCGCCTGCTCATCGGTCAGTTTGGAAGCGTCGAACTGGTCCCATGGAATGTCCTTTTCCATGTTCCAGCGCACCTGCTCCAGCGATTTGAATAATTCTGGGTACAGCATACGAGCCTTCATTGGTAGGTTAAGTACTTGATTTTACCAAGAAATCCAGCAGAAACGCAGCAATGGGAAATTGGCAGGTATTGGTTGCGCCCATATCCGTCCTGCTACAGTAGCGCTCCGCCTTCGCCGATGGCTGTTCATGGAAAAAATTTCCACCTCGCAAGTGTTGGACAAAATCCCGCGCACCGTATGGGTGCTCGGCTTCGTCAGCCTGTTGATGGATATTTCTTCGGAAATGATCCACAGCCTGCTGCCGGTCTTCATGACGGTTGCTCTCGGCGTCAGCGCCACCACGGTGGGCGTGATCGAAGGCGTGGCGGAAGCCACGGCGCTGATCGTCAAGGTGTTTTCAGGCGTGATCAGCGACTATCTCGGCAAGCGCAAGGGACTGGCGGTGCTCGGCTATGGCCTCGGCGCCTTGAGCAAGCCGCTGTTCGCGCTGGCCGGCGGCGCCGGCTGGCTGTTCGGCGCGCGCTTCATCGACCGTATCGGCAAGGGCATTCGCGGCGCGCCGCGCGATGCGCTGGTGGCCGACGTCACGCCGCCGGCGCTGCGCGGCGCCGCGTTCGGCTTGCGCCAGTCGCTGGATACGGTGGGCGCGTTTGCCGGGCCGCTGCTGGCGATCGGCCTGATGCTGCTGTGGGCCGATGATTTTCGCGCCGTGTTCTGGGTCGCCGTGCTGCCGGCGGTGCTGGCGGTGGCGCTGCTGGCAGTCGGCGTGCACGAGCCGGATGCGCCGGCTTCGGCAGCGCGCGGCCCCTTTCCCGTCTCGCGCGCGGCGCTGGCGCAATTGCCGCGCGCCTATTGGGCGGTGGTGACGATCGGCGCGGTGCTGACCCTGGCCCGTTTTTCCGAAGCCTTCCTGGTATTGCGCGCGCACCAGGGCGGACTGCCGTTGGCCTGGATTCCACTGGTGCTGGTATTCATGAATGTGGTGTATGCCGGCTTGGCCTATCCGCTCGGCAAGCTGGCCGACCGCATGCGCCGGCGTACCCTGCTGGCGCTCGGCATCGTGCCGCTGCTCGTGGCCGACGGCTTGCTGGCGCACAGCGCGCAATGGCCGTGGCTGGCAGCCGGCCTGTTTTGCTGGGGCGCGCACATGGCTGCCACCCAGGGCTTGCTGGCGGCACTGGTGGCCGATACCGCGCCGGCGCAACTGCGCGGCACTGCGTTCGGTTTTTTCAATCTGGCCAGCGGGCTGGCCATGCTGGCGGCCAGCGTGGTGGCCGGCGTGCTGTGGGACCGGCTGGGAGCGGCGGCGACGTTCTACGGCGGCGCGCTGTTCGCCATGCTGGCGCTGGTTTTGCTGGCGACGTACCGGCCGCGCTGAACGGGGTCAGGAGAGCTTGCGCTTGGACGGCGCACGCTTGGCGGCCGCCCTGGATTTGCCGGCCGCCCTGGTTTTGGCCGCCGGCTTGGAATGGGGCGCCGGCTCTTCGCTCACCCCGGGCAGTCCGGCCAAGGCCTGGCTGACCGCCTGCTGGAACTGCTCTTGCAGAATATTCCACCAGGCCGCCGGATTGGCCGGCGCTGCGCTGAAATCCGCCAGGCTGGCCGGCTTCGCTTCCGGTGCGGCGGCGGCTGGACTCGGTTCCGGAGCTGGGGCCGCAGCGGCCGGCGCGCCCCAGACGGGAAATTCGAAGGCCGGTTTGTGCGCTTCGGCGCCATGCTCGGGCGCCGCCGCCGAAGGCGGAGCGAAAGGCGATTCGAACGGCGGCGCCTCCTCCGTTTTCTGCGGGCCGCCGACCCCCATTGCCGCACCGATCGATTGCAAGGCCGCAATAGTGCCGCTTTGCACTTCCAGCGCCTGTATCGTGCCGCGCAACATGTTCATGTTGAGCGTCAGCCAGGATTCCACCGCTCGCAAGTCGGAAATTTTTTTGTTGATTTCATCGGCCGACAGCGTGGGAGCCACCATGCCGGGGATGCCCATGCCGCCCCACATTTTCTTGACGAATCCGAGCGTGTCGGTCATCGCGCCGAGCGCGTCCATACCGGGCATGTTTGGCTTTTCCATGGCGCTCCTCCGTGAAAGATGAGTTCAGCCTAGCAGATAAACGCGCGCGTCCCAACCCTGCCGCGCAAGCCGGCGCTCAATATTCCGGCGGCCGCCGTGCGCGCGGGACGGCATGTCTCCATCGACCTCCAGCCCGGCGACACCGCTGCGTTCCGGCGCCAGCGAGACATCGGCGCGCGGCTCCGGCTGGCGCTGCCGATTGCCGGCGCAGATTCGCGCTCCGCGGATGGCGCTATGCAAACCGGGCGCCCGTTGGGGCACTGCTTCGGACCCGCCGGCGCGCCCGCCCCTTCCTTTCGCGGCTGCGCCGCTTCCGGCAGCGGCGCAGCGGCGGTTTACAATGGCCGGGCCGCCGCTGCGCTGCGTCGGCGTCCGCGCAACCACGATTTCCGATGATGGCTTCCCCGCTTCCTCCCCGCCGCGCCGTACCCGCTCCCGCTTCGCGGCGCTGGATCGCCGTGCTGGCGCTGTCGGTCTTGCTGCACCTGCTGCTCATCGGCTGGGGCTCGGGCCAGCTGCGCATTCCGGCGCCGCATGCACCGACGCAACCGGTGCTCGACGCGGCGCTGCTGACGCCGCCGCCGAAACCGGTTCCCAGCCGCCGGCGCCAAGCCGGCGCCGAAAAAACCGCAGCGGCCGGCGACCGTCCGGGCACCCGCGAAAACAATGCCGCCCCCTGAGCCGCCTGCCGCCGCAGCGCCGCCGCCGGCGCCTGCAGCAGCGGACGCGTCCGCCATCGAAGCCGCGGCGGCGCCGGACAGCGACTACAGCGTACCGAGCGGACCGCTGCCGCCGATACCGGTGGTCAATGTCGGCGTCGGCGGCGGCGACAAAGGCGAAGGAGAGCGCCGCCAACCCGCCGCCCGCCGAGCCCGTGACAGCCCCGCACTACCGGGTCGATCCGCCACCGTCGGCGGCGCTGAGCTACGACGTCGAAGCCTTGCGCGAAGGCCAGCGCGTGTACGGCCATGGCAGCATCGAATGGCGCACCGACGGCAGCAGCTACACCATCACCGGCGATGCCGGCATCCTGTTTTTTTCGGTACTGAACTTCAAGAGCGAAGGCATGCTCGACGATTTCGGCGTTGCGCCGGTGCTGTACAACGAGAAACGCTTCCGCAAATCGGCCACCAACACCCATTTCCAGCGCGAACGCCAGCTGATCAGCTTTTCCGCCTCCACCACCTCTTATCCGCGCCAGGGCGGCGAACAGGACCGCGCCAGCGTGATCTGGCAACTGGCCGCCATCGGCCGCGGCGATGGCGGCCGCTTCGTGGCGGGCGCCGACATAGACTTGTTCGTGGCCGGCGTGCGCGACGCCGAAACCTGGCGCATCCATGTGGTCGGCCAGGAGGTAATCGAGATCGGCGGCCGCCAGATGACGGCCTGGCACCTGCTGCGGGCGCCGCTGGCCGGTTCCTACGATCAGAAGATCGATATCTGGCTGGCGCCCGAACACGAGTGGTATCCGGTAAAGTTGCGCTATACCGAGCGCAACGGCGATTATCTCGACCTGTTGCTGTCCAATATCAAACGGCCGCAGCTGGCGGGCGATGCGCCGCCGGCCGCTGCCGAAAACCCGGTTTCTTCGCACGAATGGATCAATTGATGAGTCGTTTGCTGTTGCAGGTCGGCGCCGCCGCGCTGCTGTCGTGGAGCATGCCGGCACTGGCGGCCAGCGCCGATCACCCGGTGGCCAAGCGCAAGTTCAATCTGCCGCCGTCCGCCGATCTGGCTTATTCGATCAAGGCGCGCCAAAGCGGCCTGCAGATCGACGGCGACGCGCTGGTACGCTGGCGCACCAGCGGCAAGACCTTCAGCGTGAGTTCGGAAACGCGCGCCATGCTGGTGGGAAAAATCCTCGATGCCAAGAGCGAAGGCACGATCGACGACTACGGCCTGGCGCCGGCCAGCTTCACCGAAAAACGCTTCCGCAAGGAAGCCACCGCCACCACCTTCAACCGCCAGGCCGGCACCATCACCTTCGCGCAGTCGGACGCCAGCTATCCGCTGCTGGGCGGCGAGCAGGACCGCACCAGCATCACCTGGCAATTGATCGCGATCGCGCGCGCGGCGCCGAAAAAGTTCACGCCCGGTTCGGAATGGACCTTCTTCGTCGCCGGCCAGCGCGACGCCGAACGCTGGTCGTTCAAGGTGGTCGGCGAGGAAAAGCTCGGCACGCCTTTGGGCGAATTGCGCGCGCTGCACATCGTGCGGGCACCGCCGCCGGATGCGCAAAGCCAGAAGCTCGACCTCTGGCTGGCGCCGGGGCTCGAATGGTATCCGGTCAAGCTGCGCTTCACCGACGCCGACGGCGACTATATCGAGCAGACGCTGCGCCAGCGCGCCCCGCCCCAGCCCTGAAAAACGGGGAGTATGGCAAAAAATATCTCATATCCGGAGATAAAATCTGCCACTTGAAAAATACCTATACCAGTATATTGGAATGACCGAAATCGCTTCGCCCCCCTCCGCCAGCCGCGCCCTGGTGCTTTTCAGCGGCGGCCAGGACTCCACCACCTGCCTCGCCTGGGCCCTGGAGCGCTATGCGCATGTCGAAACCATCGGCTTCGACTACGGCCAGCGCCACGCGATCGAACTGAGCGTGCGGCCGCTGCTGCGCCAGAAATTGCAGTCCTTGGCGCCGGCCTGGGCGGCACGGCTGGGCGAGGATCACATGATCGACCTGTCGCTGATCGCGCAGATTTCCGAGACCGCAATGACCAGGAAATCGAAATCGTGACGCAGGCCAACGGCTTGCCGAACACCTTCGTCCCCGGCCGCAACCTGCTGTTCATGACGGTCGCCGCCACCGTCGCCTACCGGCGCGGGCTCGACGTGCTGGTCGGCGGCATGTGCGAGACCGATTTTTCCGGCTACCCCGACTGCCGCGACGACACCATGAAAGCGCTGCAGGTGGCGCTCAACCTCGGCATGGCGACCCGCCTCAAACTGGAAACGCCGCTGATGTGGCTGGACAAGGCCGCCACCTGGCAGCTGGCGCACACTCTGGGCGGCGATGCGCTGGTCGATCTGATCCGCGCGGACACGCACACTTGCTACCTCGGCGAACGCGGCGCCCTGCACGACTGGGGGTATGGCTGCGGCACCTGCCCGGCATGCGCCTTGCGCGCGCGCGGCTATCGGCAATTCGCCGCAGGGCGGCCCTAGATCGCCCGCAATTAGGACAGGATCAATATCTTTGCCGAATTTCAATGCTTGTCGGGAACTATAGCGTTATTCTGCTTCTCAACCCTTGACAAGAAAACACCTTGCCGAAAAGTGCACCGGATATCTTTCCGCATAGCGATAATTCAATACAGGAGAGCGGATTGTCGGATAATGGCAACTTCACTTTTTTGCACGTACGAATTAACAAAAGTCGCGCATTACTTTTTAGGAAAACACATTTTTTATGTCGCATATTCGATCCGATGAACCGGTGAGCAGGCTGCATCCCGCCAATGCGAATGTCGAAGAGCAAGGCGAGTTCATCGATTTATCGCAAATCTTTGCGGCCATGCGGCGCAACTGGGGCACATTGGCGGCCTGCGTCCTGCTGGCGATCCTGTGCGGCGGCGCGCTCTTTGCCGTCGTGCCGGCGCGCTGGCAGGCGCTGACGACAATCGAGATTGGACAAGTCCCGCTGGGCACGCCGATCAGCGGGTCGCGCGAAGTCGCACTGATCGAGCCGCCGCCGCAGGCGGCCGAACGCCTGAAGCAACGCGAGCTGATCGATGCTGCTCTGAAAAGCCTCGGCATCCCGGTCGACCAGCCGGACGATGAACGGGCAGCCCTGTTGCGCAGTACCTTGAAACCCACCGTCATTAAAAACACCAATTTCGTCCAGCTCGGCGTCGCCGGCTATTCGCCCGAAGAAGCCCGCAACAGCCTGGCGGCCGTCACACGCGCCCTGGTCGAGGCCCATGACAAGCTGATGGCTCCGGTCCTCGATCGCATGAAGGCGCAGCTGGAAGACAACGCGCGGCAGATGGCCGAGGCCGAGCGGGAACGCACGCGGCTGAAGGAAATCCTGACCAGCGCGGAAAAGGCTAATTCCAAGGTCGAATTCGCGCCGACTATCGTCGCCGTCAACCAGTTGGGGAACAAGGATGCGCAGATCCATCAGTTCATCGCCGAACGCGCCGCGCTGGAGGATATGCTGGCCGACTCCCGCACCTACCCGACCCGCGCCATCGACAGTTTTTATGTGAATCCGCGGCCCTATTTCCCCAAGCTGTTCCTGTTCCTGGGACTGGCGGCGATCCTTGGCTTGTTCGTCGGTGCCGCCCTGGCCCTCTATCGCGACCGTAAAAAAGCCGCGCGCGCGCTCCGCGCCTGATCGTTTCCCCCCAAAAAAATGGCCGGCTTCATGCCGGCCATTTTCTTTTTCGCGCTGGCGATCTGCCGCCAGCTTTCGTTCAGGCGGCAGCCGAACGCGCGACCGGCACGCTGGCCGCAGACGGCCCCTGGTGGAACTCCGCCAGCAAGCGCGCCTCTTTTTCCTGCGCCGCCTTCAGGTGACGTTCCTTGACATGGCCGTAACCGCGGATCTCTTCGGGAATGGCGGCGATCGCCACCGCCTGCGCCAGGTTGTCCGCATTCAGCTTCGGCAGCAGGGCCGCGACCGTGGCCTGGTATTGCTCGATCAAGCGCCGTTCCTGGCGCCGCTCGGCGGTGTAGCCGAAGATATCCAGCGCCGTGCCGCGCAGGAACTTGAAGCGCGCCAGCACGCCGAACGCCTTCATCATCCACGGGCCCGAACTCCTGCTTGATCAGATGGCCCTTGTCGTCGCGTTTGGCGAACAGCGGCGGCGCCAGGTGGAACTTGAGCTTGTAGTCGCCTTCGAACATGGCGGCGATCTTGTCGGCGAATTTCGGACCGGCGGCGGCATCCGTGTAGAGCCGCGCCACTTCGTATTCGTCCTTGTAGGCCATCAGCTTGAACAAGTAGCGCGCCACCGCTTCGGTCAGGCGCAATTTCGCCGCGCCGTCCACCACTCCCGATTCGACCTGGCGCACCTGATCGACAAAGGCGTGGTACTGCTGCGCATACGCGGCGTTCTGGTAGCCGGTCAGGAATTCGACACGGCGCGCGATCACTTCATCCAGGTTCGGCGTGCGCTTGAATTCGATCACCTGCGCCGGCTGGCGTTGGCGGCCACCACCCGTTCCAGCGCCGCCAGGTCGTGCGCGGCGCGACGGCCCCAGGCGAAAGCCTGCTGGTTGAAGGCGACCGAGACGCCGTTCAATTCGATGGCGCGCAACAAGCGACGCCTCGGACAGCGGCACCCAGCCCTTTTGCCAGGCATAGCCGAGCATGAACATGTTGGTGGCGATGGCGTCGCCCATCAGCGCGGTGGCGATCTGGCCGGCGTCGACGAAATCGACGTTCGCGCTGCCGCAGGCGGCGCGGATATTGCCCTCGGCAGCGGCGCCCGGAAACTGCCAGTCGGGATTGCTGGACGAAGGCGGCGGTCGGCGTACGGCTCGAGTTGACCGCCGCATGCGTGCGGCCCTCGCCCATGCGCGACAAGGCGTCGCCGCTGGCGGTGACGATCACGTCGCAGCCGATCACGAGGTCGGCGCCGCCGGTGCCGACGCGGGTCGAATGCAGATCGCGTCGGGATGGTCGGCCAGCCGCACGTGCGACATCACCGGGCCGCCCTTTTGCGCCAGGCCGCTCATGTCGAGCACCGAGCGCGCCCTTGCCTTCGACGTGCGCCGCCATCGCCAGGATCTGGCCGACGGTGACGACGCCGGTGCCGCCGATGCCGGTGACCAGGATGCCGTAGGGCTGTGCTGTCGTCGGCAAGGCCGGCGTCGGCAACGGTGCGGCGGCTGCGCCGTCCTGCGATGGCAGAGCGGCCGGCGCCGCCTTTTTCGGCTTCTTCAGCTGCGCCGCCTTCGACCGTGACGAAGCTCGGGCAGAAGCCGTTGACGCACGAGTAGTCCTTGTTGCAGGACGACTGGTTGATCTGGCGCTTGCGGCCGAATTCGGTTTCCAGCGGCTCGACCGACAGGCAGTTCGATTGCACGCAGCAGTCGCCGCAGCCTTCGCACACCGCCTCGTTGATGACCACGCGCTTGGCCGGGTCCGGGATATTCGTTGCGTCTTGCGGCGGCGGCGTTTTTCGGAGGCGCAGGTCTGGTCGTAGATCATGGCCGACACGCCCTGGCACTTCGCGCAGTTCGCGCTGCACGTCGCGTCCAGCTCGCTGCGGTGGCGCACGGTGACGCCCTCGGCCCAGGCGTAGTCGGCCGGGTACTTGTCCGGCTCGTCGGTGACGACGATGATCGGGCGCGACGCCTTCGGCGGCGATCTGGCGCGAGATCATGCCGGGATCGAGCGGGCCGTCGAACGGCTGGCCGCCGGTCATGGCGACGGCGTCGTTGTACAGGATCTTGTAGGTGATGTTGACCTTGGCCGCGACCGCGGCGCGGATCGCCAGCAGCCCGGAGTGGAAATAGGTGCCGTCGCCGAGGTTGGCGAACACGTGCTTTTCATTGGTGAACGGCGCCTGGCCGACCCAGGTCACGCCTTCCGCGCCCATGTGGGTGAAGGTCGCGGTCTCGCGGTCCATCCACAGCACCATGTAGTGGCAGCCGATGCCGGCCAGCGCGCGCAGCCTTCCGGCACCTTGGTCGAGGTGTTGTGCGGGCAGCCCGAGCAGAAGTACGGGATGCGGTCCTTGGCCGGATCGGGCTTGGCACTGACCTTCAGGACCGCTTCCTTCGCTTCCAGGAAGGCGATGCGCTCCTGCACGCGCTGCTCGACCGGATGGCCGGCGCAGTAGTGCGCGATGCGCGAGGCGATCGCGCGCGCGATCTGCGCCGGATTCAGTTCGTAGGTGGCCGGCAGCAGCCAGTCGCCGTGACCGCTGCGGTCTTGATTGCTCCATTCGCCGGTGTCGTCGAACTTGCCGACCACGCGCGGACGCTCGCCATCCGGCAGGTTGTACAGCTCTTCCTTCAGCTGGTATTCGAGGATCTGGCGCTTTTCTTCGACCACCAGGATTTCGTCGAGGCCCGTGCGCGAATCGTGCACGCCGTCCGGCTTCCAGCGGCCAGGTCATGCCGATCTTGTACAGGCGGATGCCGATGTCGCGCGCCACCTGCTCGTCGATGCCGAGGTCGGCCAGCGCCTGGCGCGTGTCCAGGTACGATTTGCCGGCGGTGATGATGCCGATCTTCGCGCGCGGGCTGTCCCAGATGATGCGGTTGAGCTTGTTGGCGCGCGCATAGGCCAGCGCCGCGTACCACTTGTAGTTGTTCATCCGCGCTTCCTGGTCCAGCACGGCGTCCGGCCAGCGGATGTTCAGGCCGCCGGGCGGCAGCTCGAAATCGGTCGGCAGTGACGATCTGCACGCGGTCCGGATCGAGGTCGACCACGGCGCCCGATTCGACGATGTCGGTCACGCACTTCATCGCCACCCACAAGCCGGTGTAGCGGCTCATGGCCCAGCCGTGCAGGCCGTAGTCGAGGTATTCCTGCACCGTCGACGGGATACAGCACCGGGATGCCGCAGGCCTTCAGGATGTGGTCGCTCTGGTGCGCGGTGGTCGAGGACTTGGCCGCATGGTCGTCGCCGGCCAGCACCAGCACGCCGCCGTGCTTGGAGGTGCCGGCCTTGTTGGCGTGCTTGAAGACGTCGCCGCAGCGGTCGACGCCCGGGCCCTTGCCGTACCACATGGCGAACACGCCGTCGTATTGCGCGCCCGGGAACAGGTTGATCTGCTGCGTGCCCCAGACGGCGGTCGCCGCCAGGTCTTCGTTCATGCCCGGGATGGAACTTGACGTGGTGCGCGTCGAGGTGCTTCTTCGCCTTCACCGCGGTCATGGTCGATGCCGCCGGACGGGCGAGCCGCGGTAGCCGGTGATGTAGCCGGCGGTGTTCAGGCCGGCGTTCAGCGTCGCGCTCGCGCTGCAGCATCGGCAGGCGCACGAGCGCCTGGGTGCCGGTCATGAAGGCGCGGCCGCGCTCCAGCGTGAATTTGTCGTCGAGGGAAATGCCGTCGGCCACGGTGTCGGGCTGCAGCGGCAGGGTGGAAGAAAGCGGTGCGTTCATTGAGTCTCCAGGCCAAAAATCGTGTCTTTGGGTTGCCGGCGCATGGTTGATTGTGCGCCGCCGGAAGGAATTGCCTTGTGGGCAAACCGTCCTTTATCGATGCCGCTCACCTTAGCATAGGCGGCCTTTGCGCTCAATGCGCGGCGCAGCATGCGGCGTCAGAGCGTAACAGCTGTAACCATGGGTAAATGCATTATTGCAAAGGCGGCGCCTCACGTTAAATAGGGAACAAGCCATCCGGCTTTTTTGGATACCAGGAGATCCCTATGCAATCGAAACTTTTACTGACCCTGATTGCCGGCCTGTTCGCCGGCGGCGCCGCTTTTGCCCAAGCGCCGGCGGCACCGGCGCCCTCGGCCGCTCCCTCTTCCAGCACCGCGGCGCCCTCCCCTGATCGGGCGGCGAAGATGCAGCAGCGCTTCGACGAGCGTTTCGCCAAACTGGACCAGAACGGCGACGGCTCCATCAGCCGCGAGGAAGCCGCCAAGAACAAGCGGCTGGCCAAGCACTTCGACGAAATCGACGCCAACAAGGACGGCAAAATCACCAAGGACGAGCTGCGCACCTACTGGCAATCGATGCGCACCAAACGCGTCGAACAATTCGAAGCCAAGTTCAAGGCCGCCGACAAGAACGGCGACGGCGCGCTGACCCGCGAAGAAGCCGAAGCCGGCAAACTGACCTGGATCGCCAAGCATTTCGACCAGATCGACGCCAACAAGGACGGCAAGGTGACGCGCGACGAAATACGGGCCTTCATGATGAGCAAGCACAAACGCAGCTGAACGCCGCCGGCGGCTTGCCAGGGCGGATTCCGCAGCACTGTGGAATCCGCCTTTTTCATGTCCGCGGCAACTCGATTTCCCCCGGCAGCAAGCTGTCGGCGGCCAGCGGCGCCGCCTGCTTCAGGCGCGCATACAGCGGCGTGAAATCGGGCGCGGTATCGTCGAACAGCTGCTGGAAATCGTCGATCACGAAATAAGTTTCCTGATACGAATCGATCTTGTACAAGGTGCGCATCACGCGCTCGACATCGAACGGCAGGCGGCGCGGCTTGGGACTGGACAGGCAATAGTCGATCTCGCCGCCGGACGACAGGATGCCGGCGCCATAGGCGCGCAAGCCCTGCGGACTCTTGATCAGGCCGAATTCGATGGTGTACCAGTACAGGCGCGCCAGCATGGTCAGGCCGTCGAGCCGCATCGCCTTCAGGCCGCCCTTGCCGTACTCCTGCATGTGGTCGGCGAAGATCGGATTGAACAGCAGCGGCACATGGCCGAAGAAGTCGTGGAACACGTCGGGCTCGACGATGTAGTCGAACTCCTCGGGCTCGCGCAGCCACACCGTGACCGGAAAGCGGCGATGCGCCAGATGCTCGAAAAACACCTGCTCCGGCACCAGGCCGGGCACCGCCACCAGGCGCCAGCCGGTGGCCTGCTGCAGGAGTTCGGAGCTGCGTTCGAAATGCGGGATGCCGTCGGCGATCTCGAGCCGTGCCAGGCTGTCGATGAAGACGTCGCAGGCGCGCCCCGGGATCAGCTTCGCCTGGCGCTGGTACAGCCGGCGCCAGAGTTCGTGCTGGGCCGGCGTATACGCGGCCCAGTCCTGCTTGACCACGTATTGCGCATCGGCGCCGCTGTAGTCGCCGCGCAGCGCGCCGCTGTCGGATTTTTCGGCGACGGTGGCAAAGAATTCGTCGGTTGCAATTGCGGTACTCATGCTCGCTTATCTCCAATGGATGGCGGTGCGCCGCCTAGGCCGTCGTGCTGTCGTCCTTCAGCACGCCGCGCCGGATCTGGTCGAGCTCGATCGATTCGAACAGCGCGCGGAAGTTGCCCTCGCCGAAGCCCTGGTCGCCCTTGCGCTGGATGATCTCGAAGAAGATCGGGCCGATCACGGTTCTGCGTGAAGATCTGCAGCAGCAGTTCGCGCTGGCTGGCGTTGCTGTTGCCGTCGATCAGGATGCGCAGGCGGCGCAGTTCGTCCAGCGTTCTCGCCGTGGCCGGGCAGGCGGCGATCGACCAGGTCGTAATAGGTGTCGATGGTGTCCTGGAAGGCGACGTGGCGCGCCTTCATCGCCGCCACCGTGGCATAGATGTCGTCGGTGCCGAGCGCGATGTGCTGGATGCCTTCGCCGCGGTACAGGTCGAGGTATTCGGCGATCTGCGACTTGTCGTCGGACGATTCGTTGATCGGGATGCGGATCTTGCCGCAGGGCGAAGTCATCGCCTTCGATTTCAGGCCGGTCAGCTTGCCTTCGATGTCGAAGTAGCGCACTTCGCTGAAATTGAACAGGTTCTCGTAGAACTCGGCCCATTCCTTCATGCGGCCGCGATGCACGTTGTGCGTCAGGTGGTCGATGTAGGTCAGGCCGCAGCCCTTGGGATTGGCCTCGGCGCCGGGAATCGCGACGAAATCGACGTCGTAGATGCCGATGTCGCCGATGGCGCCGGCGGCCGCGCCGGGCGTCGTGCTCTTGCCGCGCCAGCGGTCGACGAAGTAGATCAGCGAATCGCCGATGCCCTTGATCGCCGGGATGTTCAGCTCCATCGGCCCGGTCTTGTTGTCGAAGCCCCAGGCGCCCAGTTCCAGCGCGCGGCGGTAGGCGTAGCCGGCGTCGTTGACGCGGAACGCGATGGCGCAGATCGACGGCCCGTGCAGGCGCGCGAAGCGCTGCGCGAACGAATCCGGCTCGGCGTTGATGATGAAATTGATCTCGCCCTGGCGATACAGGGTGACGTCCTTATGGCGGTGGCGCGCAATCGCGGTGAAGCCCATCTGCTCGAACAGGGCGCCGAGCGCCTTGGGATCGGGCGCGGCGTATTCGATGAATTCGAAGCCGTCGGTGCCCATCGGATTGTCCCAGGGGGTGAAATCCATCGCTGTCTCCTTGATATAAATACATCGCGTGCGACAAGTATAGGCGCGACACCCCGGCATAAAATTGCAAATGATTCCCCCAAAAGGCCGAGGCTGGCAATAATATTGCTTTTATATCCGATTATTGAGTCAATTATGGCTAACATCGAGCTCGACAAAACCGACCGCAAAATCCTGGCGATCCTGCAGGCCGACGGCCGCCTCTCCAACCAGGAAGTGGCCGAGCGCGTCAGCCTGTCGCCGTCGCCCTGCCTGCGCCGCATCAAGCGCCTGGAGCAAGCCGGCGTGATCCGCCAATACGTGGCGCTGCTGGACGCCGGAAAAGATCGGCCTCGGCTTGCTGGCCTACGTCAACGTGCGCCTGGCCAAGCAGAACGAGGCGGCCAGCGCCGCCGGCCCGCGCTCGCCGCGCGCCGATTTCGCCGCTTCGGTGGAGCAATGGCCGGAAGTGGTGGCCTGCTATGCGATGACCGGCGAGATGGATTACCTGCTGCGCGTGCACGTCGAGGACATGGAGCATTTTTCGCGTTTCACGATGGAAACGCTGCTGCGCCATCCGGCGGTGCAGGATGTCAAATCGAGCTTCGCCCTGCAGCGCGTCAAGGATACGACGGCGCTGCCGCTGCTCTGAAGCTTGTCCGTGTTAAACGCACGGAGTCGCCCGGCCGAGGCCGCCCGCTAGCGATGTCGGCGCAACGTCGGGCCATCAATATACTCCCTCATCAAGCATCGTATTCCGCAGATAAAATGGCGAAATATCGGACATACTCCATATCAATGAAGAAAACACCCCGGCCCTTGGTGGGTCATCGCCCGAACCGCACACGGTGATTCCTCCGTCGCCGTCGCCGGCTCTCGCGACGCGTTCGCGTCGATGCAGGGAAGACGATGGACGGATGGACGATGGGCGCCCGGCGACGCCAGGCTCCGGTTTGCAGCCGCCGCAGCGGCCGGCAAGGATGAGCCCCCTCTGAGGAAACCCGGTTGGGGCGCGTTTACCGGTCGCGCCGGAAGCGCGGCCACTGCTCCAGCAATTTCACCGCGGCGCGGGCGTTCGCCTTCAGCGTGTAGTCGAAGGTCGCCACCTGTTCCTCGACCGCTTCCTGCAGCATGCTGGCCGGATTGGCGGGCGGCAATTGCAGATAGGCGTCGGCTTCGCCATAGTCGCGGTGGATTTCCATGCCGGCCTTCTTGGCGATATGCATCATCACCTTGTTGGACGACAGGCAGTGCATGTAGAGCGTATCGATGTCGGCATTGCGGCAGCGGATCGCCGCGCGCTCGAACAGCTTGGAGCCGACGCCCTTGCCGCGCGCCGAGGCCGATACCGAGACGCCGAATTCGGCCACCCGCTCCTTGGTGGTGGCACTGCTGAGCACCGGCAAGGCGTCGCGCGGCGCGAATGCGAGGTGGCCGACGCCGACCAGCCTCAACCGGCCGTCGTAGACGCCGAATACGGTATCGCGCTCGAAGTCGATGCCCTCCACGTATTTCACGATCAATTCGTCGGGCAGCACCGAACCGAAGCGCAGCAGGCGGTCGTGCTCGTCCAGCGCCAGAAAATGCTTGCGCAGGCGCCAGTGGGCATTTTTCGACAATTCCTTGACCAGTACCCATGGTTTGCTGGCCTTGCGTCCAGAACCGCTGGGCGAAGCGCCTCCGGCATTGGGGGCGGACGGATTGGCGGAATTCATGATGTGCTCCCTCGGATGCAATGTATTGTGCGGCGCACCAATCCATTGTAGGCGATCGCTACGCTTCCTGCCGCCGGCGCCGGAATTCACACGTAAATCAGACGCCGGCCGCCGCACGGAAGTTCGAACGCCGCCTCGCTGGCGGCCGCAAAGCTTCGCGCAATTGTTAATTCCTTGTATCATTGTTTTCCATAGGCAACATTTTCCGGTTCACCCATCTATCATTCAGGCGAGGAAATCATGAAAATGCAATGGCTCCAGGCAATTACCGCACTATTGCTGATGAGCGCCGCCATGGTGGCCGGCGCCGAGGATGGCGTGACCGACAGCACGATCCTGATCGGCCAGACCATCGGTGTCACCGGCGTCGTCGCCGCGCCGACCAAGGAGATGAACGAAGGCGCGAAAGCCTATATCGACAGCGTCAACCGCGCCGGCGGCGTGCATGGCCGCAAGATCGAGATGCGTATCCTGGACGATGGCTTCGTGCCGGCCAAGACCGCCGCCAACGCCGAAAAGCTGATCAAGCAGGAACGCGTGTTCGCGCTGTTCCAGACGCGTGGCACGCCGCATACCGAGGCGGTGGCGCCATTGCTGGCGGCGTCCGGCGTGCCGCTGGTGGCGCCCAGTACCGGCGCCGTGATCTTCCACACGCCGGTGAACCGGCTGATCTTCAACGTGCGCGCCAAGTACCAGGACGAAGTGATCAAGGGCATCGAGCATTTCGCCACGCTCGGCTACAAGGATATCGGCGTGCTGCACGTCGACGATTCGTTCGGCCGCGACGGCCTCGACGGTTTCAAGCGCGGCATGGCCGAGCGCAAGCTGGAGCCGACCATCATCGCCAGTTTCGCGCGCGAAAAGCCGGACGTGGCCGCCGCCGCCGCGCAGCTGATCAAGGCCAATCCGAAAGCGCTGATCATCGTCAGCTCGGCCAAGAACACGGTGGACGTGATCAAGGCGATCCGCGCCCAGGGCGGCAACATGCAGATCATGACCCTGTCCAACAATTCCTCGGATTCGTTCGTCAAGGACCTGGGGCCGGCCGGGGTCGGTCTGATCGTGTCGCAGGTGACGCCGGCGGCCGATCTGGTGTCCACCATCCTCGGGCAGGAATTCAAGCTGGCCGCCAAGGCCACCGGCGCCACCGTGTCGTATGCGGCGATGGACGGCTTCGTCTCGGCCAAGGTACTGGTCGAGGGGCTGCGCCGCGCCGGCCGCAACCTGACGCGCGAGAGCTTCATCCGCGGCCTGGAATCGATCCACCAGCTCGACCTCGGCGGCCTGCTGATCAGCTACGGCGCCAACGACCACACCGGCAGCGAATTCGTCGAATTGACAATGATCGGCCGCAATGGCCGTTTCGTACGTTAAGGGACGCACCGACGCCATGGACGGCTCTGCCAGCACTATCCATGGCGGGAGTATGCCTAAAAATCAGGCAACTCCGGGCGAATCCAGTGCCCCTCAAAAAATACTGGCCGCGGTATTTATTCGGGCCAAGTTAGGGCCAAACCGGGCGCCAGACATGCCGCCGCACCAGCATGGCCGCCGGCGGCCGTCCGGCTACAGACCGCACAGGCCCAGCACTTTTTCCTGCTGACTACAGGCTCTCGCCGGTGCCGCCGGCACGGCGCCTGTATTCGCGCTCGCGCCGCGGCGCGCGATGCAGGTGCGCAGTATCTTCTCCATGGGCGCGTAGTAGCTCCAGCCCTTACCGAGCGGCGGCAACTCCAGCTTCACCTGTTTCCACTTGGCGTGTCCCTGGCTTTGCAGGTTGTCGAAATTGGTGCACAGCGCTTCGGCGAAGCGATTCAAATACGCTTGCGTATGCGCCGTGTGATAGTCGTAGGTGACCAGGAAAGCCTTGACCGTCAGCGTCGGCACTTCTTCACTGAGCCAGTTCGGATAACTGGCGGGCCGGATGGTGGCCGGGAAATAAGTCTTGGTCGCGCGCTGGCTTTCCGCTGCCTTGTCGTCGAGCCGCAGCAGCTTGATGAAGTTGCGCGCCTCCGGCCTCATGTCGGCAAACAGTTTGGCCGGCTGGCCGGCGACGATCACGACCACGTCGATCGACTTGTCGCCGGTCAGCTTGATCAGCGCATCTTCGTTCGACAGATAACTGGCATTCGCCTCCGGCAACGCCTGGCCGAACATCAGCTTGTACAGGGTGGTCGCGGACAGCGCGGTGCCGCTGCCGACCGGGCCGACATTGATTTTCTTGTCCTTGATCTGGTGGATGAATTCGAGCGGTGCATCGGCCCGCGTGACGAAATAGATTTCTTCGTCATACAGCGGCATCACCACGCGCAAAGGCTGGATCAGCTGGCCGGCCGCGCGGTTGCCGGCTGCCGCCTGGTCGAGCATCGCCTGATACACATCCGATTGCACCAGCGCCAGCTTGACGCCGGGCTCGTAGCGCAGCCGCTGCACGTTCTCGGCCGAGCCCTTGGACGGCAGCACTTCGAGCGTGATGTCGGCCGGTGCCGCCACCCATTTCGCGATGTCGCGTCCGATCTCGATATAGGTGCCGCGTTCGGACGCGGTGACGATCTTGTAATCGATGTTGGGCAGCGCTTGCGACGACGACGGCAGTGCCAGCATGGCCAGCCAGACCAGAACTTGCGCAAGCATGGGGCGGGACTTGTTCATGTATTCCTCCGCTGCGTTTCGATCTGGTCAGCGATTCTTGACATCGCACAATGCCATCGCCCTGGTGGCTGCGCTGCAGGACGGCCCGGAGCCGGCGTCGGTCTCCGGTCTTTTGACGATGACCTGGTCCGATGCACGACGAGCGACGTCCTTGCTGTCGACGGGTACCGTCGGCGCGACTCGCGTCCCGACCGCTGCGGTATCGGCGGCGCCGGCTACGGCGGCGGCTGGCGGCGGCCGTGGATCCGGCGCCACCGGTCCGGCAGAGAGATGGGCAGGCGGCGGCAATTCCTCGTTCGCCGCGTCGCCATTCCCAGACTTGATCGTGGCGGTAGGCGCAGGCTCCCACCACGACAGCAGAATCAAACCCGCTGTCGCCATCACCATCAGCAGCAGCCCGAGCCCCAATACCCAGCGCCACCGTTGTTGCTGAGGAGAGGAATATTTCATCGATCGACCGGTCCAGGTTATATGCCAGCCGTGGGTCCGGTTCAAATTTTTTTGGCTATCGGGCAATCTCCCATCGGATATGGTTGCAGCGCCGGCAATGTGATTGGAACGACTGGCAATCTCACATCAAAAATCATTTCATAGCGTCGGACGCTTCAGTCATTGAGCAAACTCAATAAGTGATCCATTTCGCATTCCCTGTCACGGTGGCGCGCGGAAATAAATGAGCGGGGCGTTGTCTGTGCAGCTGCGGTGGGCGGCGCAGTTGTTGCAATCATTGGTCCGGAACGGTGAAGTTGCCAAATTGCGTAATGAACTGTCGACCCGGGAAATCGGACTTCACGCGGTCGGCATCGAGCCTTGCGCCAGGATTCGATAGGGGGCGATCAGGAGTCAAACAAAACGTTTCGAGGCGCACCCGGTTTTCTTGCAGTCTGGCCTTGACGGGTTTACCGGGGTGGATACGGATACGCAGTTGTGTGGAATCAAAATTCTCTTCTTGCGGCGGCCAGGCTTCTTGCACCTCTACCCCATTCGCTTTCCATCGCCACCGCGCCACGATTGCGGTGAACTGGACACTTCACCGCTCCGCGTCAATGACGCCCGTGGCTCATTCCGGCCGATCCGGCGCCACAGGCTCGGCGCGCCGCCATTCGACAATCCGCTCGCGCACCAGTTCGACGCGCGCCGCCCGGATCGCTTCCGGAATGCGCTGCGGTTCCTGCACGAACATGGCGGCGATCACGCCCGCCTTGACCGATTGCGCCGCCGCCAGCATGGCTTCCAGGTATGGCGCCTGCGGGAAGGGCCGCTGTTCGAAGCCGCTGCGGCCGCGGTAGTCGCATTCGGTTGCGCGCAACATGTCGACGAAACGCTGCGGCTTGCGGAAGGCGTCGCAGCGTTCCAGCAGGCTGACCACCGTGACGGCACGCAATTCGAGCGCGCGCGCCACGTTGCCGTGCTCGCGCGCGGTCATCAGCGCCAGGTCCTGACAATCGTTGGGAATTTTCAGGCGCTGGCAGACCGCCCTCACCAATGCCGCGCTGCGTCCCTCATGGCCGTGATGGCGCGGCCATTCGGCCGGCGGCGTCGCGCCCTTGCCGAGATCGTGCGTCAAGGCGGCGAAGCGGATCGGCAGTGCATAGCGGCGGCTGGCGGCGACGTCAATCACCAGCATGACGTGCACGCCGGTATCGATTTCCGGATGATGCTGCGGCGGCTGCGGCACGCCCCACAGCGCGTCCAACTCGGGCAGGATGCGCGCCAGCGCGCCGCAGGCGCGCAGCACCTCAAACATGCGCGACGGCTTGGCTTCCATCAGCCCGCGCGCCAGCTCTTGCCAGACGCGCTCCGGCACCAGCGCATCGACCTCGCCGGCGGCCACCATCTGCCGCATCATCTCATTGGTTTCCGGCGCCACCGTGAAGTCGGCGAAACGCGCGGCGAAGCGGGCGATGCGCAAAATCCGCACCGGGTCTTCTGCGAACGCCGGCGACACGTGGCGCAACAGCCTGGCCTGCAGGTCGCGCCGGCCGCCGAACGGGTCGACCAGGGTGCCGTCCTCGGCCTTGGCGATGGCGTTGATGGTCAGGTCGCGCCGGATCAGGTCCTGTTCCAGCGTGACGTCGGCGTCGGTGTGGAACACGAAGCCGGCGTAGCCGGGCGCGGTCTTGCGCTCGGTGCGCGCCAGCGCGTATTCCTCATGCGTGTCCGGATGCAGGAACACCGGGAAGTCCTTGCCGACCGGGCGAAAGCCCTGCGCCGCCATCTGCTGCGGCGTGGCGCCGACCACCACGTAATCGCGGTCCTGCACCGGCAGCCCGAGCAATTCGTCGCGCACCGCGCCGCCGACAATGTAGATCCTCATGCTGCCACCATTTCAATGCGCGACGCCGCACACCCAATCAGAGCGCGCCGGAACCGCATCAGGAAATTTCTTCGGTTTCCGCCAGCGCGGCTGCCTTCCACAGCGTGCGGCACATGCAGCGCCCTATTCAATCGGTCGAGGGGAAGGCCCATTACAAAGACACAGACTCAGCACGATGGCTTGGCGCCGCATCGGCAAGTATCGAGATGCTTGCCGGTGGCCGAACCAGCAGCGCTCGATCACTCATGGAAAAAATGGCAAGCAGCCAAAGAGCTCGTCTGGCCTGCCGTGCTGCTCCGCGACATCCTCCGAAAGTATGCCACATGTCCCACACGGTAGCCCCTCCGACGGCGACTGCGGCCCGACGCTGGCGCAGATGCCTGGGTTGCCCAGGCAGGCGGCTGATATCGAATGCACTGCCCCTTTCAGGCCGCCACGTTTACGCCCAGATACCGGTCTTTTGCCGCGTGGTCGTTCATGAACGTGTCGTTATCGGCGGTGTATACGATCCGCCCTTGTTCCACGATGTAGTGCCTGGATGCCAGTTGGGTACAGACTTCCAGATTCTGCTCCACCAGGATGATCGGAATCCCGGTGGCCTTGATTTTCTTGACCTGCTCTACGATTTCCTCGACGATCACCGGCGCCAGGCCTTCGACAGGTTCGTCGAGCATCAGCAGTTTCGGATGATTCATCAGGGCACGCGCGATGGCCACCATCTGCTGCTCGCCGCCGGAGAGCTGGGCGCCGCGATTCTTGCGCCGCTCCTTCAGCCTGGGAAAGATTTCGTAGACATCCTTCAGCTGCCAGGGCGAGCTGCGTCGTGCGGCCATGGTGAGATTTTCCTCGACTGTCAGCAGGCTGAAGATCCCGCGGTTCTCGGGGACCAGGCACACGCCTTTTGCCGCGATCTGGTAAGGCTCGCTGCCCACCATATCGACACCTTGAAACAGCACGCGGCCCTGGGACGGTTTGACGATCCCACTGATACTTTTCAGCGTGGTGGTCTTGCCCGCCCCGTTGCGGCCCAGGAGCGTGACAACTTCACCCGCCTTGACCGCAAAGGATATGCCTTGCAGCACATGGCTTTTGTCGTAAAAGCTATGAATCGCTTGAACATCCAATATGAGATCGGCGCTCAATTCCTGCCTCCGGTGATCATGTTGCCCAAATAGGCAGTACGTACACGCTCATCGCTGCGAATCATCGACGGCGTTCCTTCAACCAGTACCTGGCCCAATTGCATCACGGTAATCGTGTCCGAAATACCCATGACGATATCCATGTTGTGTTCAATCAAAAGAACGGAATACCCTTCGCCTTTCAAGCTATAGATGAGTTCCTTCATCTCACTGATGTCATCCACGCCCATGCCGGACGTCGGTTCGTCCAGAAACAGCACCTTCGGTCGCGCCGACATGGCCATCGCGACTTCCAGGCGCCTCTGCTGTCCATGCGATAGCCCGCCGGCGGCGCGGTCGGCCACTTGCGCCAGATTGAAGCGCTCCAATAGTTCGTCCGCCATCAACCAGGCGGAGTCGCTCGCTTTCGCCATGCGCCAGCCATTGAGCGCCGCCCAGGGGGAACGCCCCTGAGCGGCAATACGGAGGTTTTCCAAAACGGTAAGGTTTTGAAAAAGACTGGTAACCTGAAATGAACGAGAGAGGCCGCGCTGTACCCGGCGATGCCCCGGCAAACTGCTGACCTCCACCCCCTCCACCTTGATGCTGCCCGAGGTGATCGGCACAGTGCCGGTCAAAGTATGAAACAAGGTGGTCTTGCCCGCGCCGTTGGGGCCGATCACCGAGTGGATTGTTCCCTTCTTGACGTCAAGGTCCACTCCACTTACGGCGGTGAAGCCACCGTATTTCTTCGTCACCGCTCGCGCCGTCAACAGCGTATCGTTCGTTTGATGTGCATTCATGCCTGATCCTTGTGAGCCGCGAGCGACTAGGCTTTTATCTTGTCGCCGCCATGGCGGACGCTCTTCCAGAGTTTTTCAAACAGCCCCCAAATACCTTGCTGCATGTACAAGGTGACGGCAATCAGAAGAAAACCGAACAGCATCATCCAGCGCGGCCATATTGCGGAAAGCGAGTCGGCCGCCAGCACATACGCGGCCGCGCCAATCACCGACGCGAACAGGTTGCCGGTGCCGCCGATCACCGTCATGAGCAGAATGCTTTCACTGATGTGGTGCTCGATATTGGAGAGCGGTGAAATGCCGGCCAGAATAGCGTGCAAGGCACCGGCCAAGCCGGTAACCGCGCCCGACAAGACAAACGCCATGAGCTTGAACGCCTTGACGTTATAGCCGACTGCCGCCGCCCGCGCTTCATTGTCCCGAATGGCCAGCAAGGTACGGCCAAACACCGAGTCGGAGATCCGCTGCATGACGACAAACACGCCGATGAACAGGATCGCGACGAAGCTGTAGTACTGCCAGGGGCTCGAGGTCGGCAGGATGACTTGCCCGAAAAACTCCAGATTCGGACGGGGAATATCCAACAACCCATTGTCGCCTCCCGTCACATCCTTGAAGGAGTAGGCCAGGAAATAAAACATCTGGGAAAACGCGAGTGTCAGCATGACGAAATAGACGCCGCGCTGACGAATCGAAAACCAGCCGACCACGGCCGCGACCAATGCGCCAATCGCCATCGCGCTGAATACGGCCAGCAGTAGCGGCACGTCGAGATGCAGCAGCAGCCAGCCGGCGGTATAACTGCCGAGGCCGTAAAAGATTCCCTGGCCAAACGACATCAGACCGGTGTAGCCGAGCAGCAGGTTGCAGGCCAGCGCCGCCATGGCGAATATCAGCAACTCGGTCGCCAGCGATCCGGATTTGAGGGTCAAGGGCAGCAGCAGTGCAACCATCACTGCCGCCAGCGTAAAGCGATGGGGTGTCAGGTATTTCATCATCCAGCTCCTCAGGCGCGACCAAGCAGTCCGTTGGGTCGCAGCAGCAAAACCATTGCCATGGCGACGTAAATCATCAGATTGGCGCCCGGCGGCCAAATCGTACTCATCATGCTTTGTACGATGCCGACCAGAAGGCCGCCAGCCAGTGCGCCTGCAAAACTACCCATGCCGCCGATAACCACGACGACGAACGCGACACTCAAGGCCTCGACCCCCATGAAAGGATCAACCCCGCGAATCGGCGCAGCCAGTACGCCGGCCAGTGCCGCCGTTGCTGCGCCAAACGCGAATACCAAGGAAAAAATGCGCTTGATATTCAAGCCCAGGAGCGACACCATCTCGGTCGACTCGCTCCCTGCCCGCACGATGGCGCCAAGACGGGTCCCTGCCAAAATGGCGCCGATGATGATCGCCATGACAACGCCCACGCCGATGACGAAGATTCGGTACTTCGGGTAAACGAATTCGCCCCAGATAACGACGCCCTGCAGGATTTCTGGTGGCGAAACGTTATGGCCCAGCGGTCCCCATTGCGTGATGACGGCTTCCTGCAACACCATCGCGACACCGACGGTAATCAGGATATGCAACTCGTGCGGCAGGCTGTATACCTTGCGGTACAGGCGCATTTCCACCAGCATGGCGAAGCAGCCGACGATTAGTGGCCCGAGCAACAGCGTCCACCAGAAGTTCAGGCCAAGCTGCGTCAGTTGATAGCAGCCGTACGCCCCCAGGAGAAAAAAGGCTCCATGGGCGAAGTTAACAAACCTGAGCAAACCGAAAATAATGCTCAGCCCGACGGCCAGCACGAAATACAACATGCCGGTGCCGATGCCATTGATGAGTTGCAGCAGATAAACGTTCATGACGGGACTCTTGGAAGGGGCGGAATTCAGGCCGCCAGCCCGAGGACCTGGTGATCACGGGCCGGCGACTGCGATCGGCGTGCAATCAAGTCATCTTGCAACCTGCCTGGGCGGCGGACAGGAAAGAGCGACCCGCATTCAAGATCTCGGCGTAATCATCCTTGTCGCGCATCTTTGCCTTGGCCTTGCCCTTCAGCAGATAAAAGTCGCGTAGAACCTGGTGATCCTCCTTGCGCACCTCTTCCAGACCCGTCAAGCCCTCGAACTTCATGCCCTCCAAGGCAGCAATAACCGCCGCGGGTTCCAGACTCTTGGCCTTGGCGATCGCCATCCATCAGCAAGCGCGTGCAGATAAAGGGCGCAGCGAGACTGTAGTTTGGCGTGATCTTGTACTTTTCCCGCACCTCGGAAACCAGTTTTTTGTTCAAAGCGGTTTCGATGGTGTGCCAATACACGGCACCGAAGTAGACGCCTTCGCAAATATCCGCTCCGAGCGATTCGAACTGCTCCAGGCCGGAGGCGACGGCCACGACGATGGTCATGTTGCGCTTCATGCCGAAGCTGACCGCCTGCCGCAACGCGTCCGAAGCCTGGGCGCCATAGTTCAGCAGCAGCAGCACGTCGGCCTTGGCCGCGATCGCGTTGGTCAGATGTCCGCTGAACTCCTTTTCGGTCAAGGAGTGGTAGCTATTGCCTACGTGCTCGATCCCTTTTTCCTTGAACAGCTCCTTCGAGTTCTTCAACAGATCCTCGCCAAACACATACTGCGGCGTGATGGTGTACCAACGCTTGGCCTTGGGCAGCAAGTCCGCCGCCGGGCGCACCGACCCCTGAATGATCCCGTAAGTCGGGACCGCCCAGCGGAATGTGCTGCGATTGCATTCGACGCCAGTGATCTCGTCTGCGCCGGCATTGGTCAGGAAGACGCCGCCGGCGCGATCGATCTCTTTGCTCATCGCCAGCGATTCGGCAGACAGCAACGCGCCCGGGAAGAACTTGATGTTGTGTTGCTGCATCGCTTCTTGAATACGACGCACCGCGGTCGCCGGCTTGGCTTCGGTGTCGATCATCCGATACCGAAGCTTCCTGCCCAGCAGCGTGCCTTGTTGCTCCACCGCATAGCGCACGCCGATCTCGGAAAACTTGCCGATCGCGGAAAAATTGCCCGACATGGCCGTGGGGCAGGCAAATACGAGATCTTCGGATTGGGCTATCGAGAATAGCGGGGTGGTCGCCAAGCCAGCTGCTGCAGTCAGCTTGAGAAAATCGCGGCGATTGGTCATGCACGTCTCCTTTTATCGAGGTTGAGGGAAGGTTTCTTACTTTTCCGGATGGGCAATTACTTCACTTGCTTGTCATGTGATTGGCGCAGACGCTGGCATTTCAAGCGCGGGTGCCGTCACGCTTTGGCACCCCATCCACTCGCATGACACAAGACAGGAAGGCTTAGGCGGAGGGGCCATGGTCGGTCACCCATTCCACTTGGACCGCTACCGGCAATCTCGCCAGGGCATCGGCAAGCCTGCGCTCGCTGCTCGCCTGTTCGGCAGGATGAATGGCGCGCAGCTTCAATGAGGCACTGCCGCCAGCCGAACCGCAGGTGACGTCCAGCACCTCGATCGCCGGGCCCAGTGCGGCGACTTCCATGCGCAACTTGTAGTTCAGCGCCATTTCCCGCAATGTCGGCTTGAATATCTTCCCGACGCCGGTGACGGGGATCGCGTCCAGGACGAACACGTGACGCGGTTTTGCGGGGGGCTCGGAGATGCGCTCGGCAATGAAGTCCTGCAGCTCTGCAGTATCGATGCTGTGGCCTGGCGAGGGAGCGACAAAAACAACCGGCAGCTCCCCGGCGTAGCCGTCCGGCATGCCCACCGCGGCACTGACAGCGACGGCGGGGTGCGCATTCGCGACTTCTTCAATTGCGACCGGATCGATATTATGACCGCTACGAATGATCAAGTCTTTTTCACGGGCGGTCAAAAACAGATACCCCTCCTCATTCAGATATCCCAAATCACCGGTAATCAATTTCCCGTCCGGCGTGAAGGTGCCCCGGTTGTGCTGTGGATCCAGATAGCCGTTGACGATTTGCGGGCCTGACACGACGACCGAACCGACGCGCCCTGTCGCACCTTCTTCCCATACTCCGTCTTCATTGCGCTCCATGATGTGGATCTGCGAAAACGGACACCGAATGCCGACACTGCCCCGCAGGTACTTCCCGTGAAATGGCGTTGTGGCAAGCGCGGCAACGCTCTCGGTCATGCCGTATTGCTCGAGCAGGGCGATGCCGGTGCGCTGTTCAAAGCGCTCCGCGATCGCGCTGGGGATGGGTGCGCCGCCGGTAAAGGCAAACCTGACGGAAGACAGGTCGCAATCGGCAACCGGCACTTCGCTCATCGATCCGATTGAGGTGGGGACGCCGCCAATGACGGTCGCGCGATAGCGTTCCACCAACTTCCAGATATTGCGCACGATGCCCGGGTCGCGCAGTCCGGACGGCGCCAGGATGACGTTATGCCCTCCGGCGGCAAGGACCGACAGCCCTATCGTCGAAGCCCCGCCCACATGGAACAGCGGAAAACCGTTCAAGGCGACATCGTGTTCGGTGAGGCCAAACAGCTGAGCCAGCGACCACGCCGCGTGAATCTGATTGAGGTGGGTCTGCGGCACCAGTTTCGGCACGCCAGTCGTCCCGCCGGTGTGAAAGAGCGCCGCGATGCTGTCGCGGGTCGGCCTGCGCGAAAAAACAAGCCGGTCCGCCGGCTGCCGATCCATCGCCTCATCCAGGCTGTGGACCCGCGCATCGGCACCATCCGGCCTCGGCCCCAATACCAGCACGGCCTTGAGCTTGCTCATGCGGGCGATCACCGCCTGGGCTTTTTTCCAGATCTCGGCGTCGTAGCCCGGTCCCGGGCAAACTAGGAATCGCGCCTCCTCCGCCTCGAGCAAGGCGGCAATCGCCTCTGGCTCCAGCAGATAATTGATGCAACTCACCACACCGGCAGTTTCCGCTCCCCAGATCAAGGCCGGAATCCTGGCGTGGGTGCGCGAGAGGATCGAGATCACGCCCGACCCGGCCACACCAAACTCCTCGAACATGTTGGCGGCGCGGTTGATTTCCTTCAGGAGTTCGCGGTGGGTATACACCACCGGCGCATGATCGAGCTCGGCCGATGCCAGCATCGTGAGCGCGGGCCGCTCGCCGTGCAGTTCCGCCGTCGCCTGGAACACCTCATACACGCTGTGGGATGGAATCAGCTCGTCGTAAGAAATTTTTTCAAGCAGCTCGATATCTTTCAAGCCACGGATTGGACGCGTCGCGCGGGTCGTTTGCAGCATTACTTCACCATTACTAAGACAGAATCATGAATTGGACGTAACAGACCGCACAGATTGCGACCCTCTCTGGCTGGCCTGCTAAGCGACACAGCGCGCCTAGGACTCCAGCCCCATCCCACTAAGCGCTGTTACAACAGGCCTGCGGATGCGGACGGGCATAGCGTCCCTTGAATATTTTTTAGACTGCACGAATGAACGACGGTCAAGGTTTGAGTCCAGTATAAAAATTGCGCAATGGCGTCACAAGGTGAGATGTACACAAACATGAGGAGAGAGACTGTGACTTCCACCCAGCCATCTCCTCACGCGACGAGAACGTGCCGATCCGGCAAATTCACTAGGAACTTCGCACATTGGGAATGGCATGGCATCCTCGTTTTTATTGAGGCGGACACCACGCTTTGAATGGACGTGAAGGATTACGGCGCGCATTTCGCCGTGCGGATGGCGGCCGGCACTTGAGCAACGGTAGTGTCGGCGCCGGGGCGCCGCCGTCAGTTTCCTGTGAACGCCGGCTTGCGCTTTTCGACGAAGGCGGCCAGTCCCTCGGCAAAGTCCGCGCTCATGGCGTAGTCCTCGAATGCCTTGATCTCGGCGCGCGCGGCCTCTTCAGGGTTGACGCGCAAGCTATCGAATACCAGTCCTTTGATCACTTTGAGGCCGAGTGGGCTATGAGAAGAAATCCTGCCTGCGAGCTCGGTCACCGTCGCCAAGAGTCCGGCGTCCTCGACCACGTAGTTAACCAGCCCCCACTGTTCCAATACTCTTGCCGGGTAGAGGTCAGCGGTCAGCAGCATTTCGTTGGCGCGGTTGGCGGCAATTTTGCGCGGCAGTCGCGCCGACGACCCTCCGGCCGGTATCACTCCGTAGCGAGCGTGGCCGTCTCCAATGCGGGAGGATTCGGCAGCGACGATGATGTCACAACACAAAATCAGCTCCAGCCCTCCCGCAATCGCGTAACCATTGACCGCGGCAATCACCGGCATGGGCAGTTTTTCGATCTTTCCAAATACGTCCTGCGCGTACTGCAGCCTTGGTATAAGCCGACCCGATTTTTGATCGGCCAGATCCGACTGGAAACCGCGCAGGTCGCCGCCGGCTGAGAACGCCCTGCCCTCACCGGTCAGAACCACGCAGCGAACCGAATCGTCCGCATGCAGCGCATCGACTGCCCGCTCGAGCCCGGAAAGCATTTCCAACGACAGCGCATTCATGTTGTCCGGGCTGTTCAAAATCAGCCATACGGCCTCTTCTCTTCGCTCGACTTTCAAAAGCGGCATACCCATACAACTATCCCTCAATCTCTCGATGATCACGCAATGCACGGCATTGTGCGGCCAATCACACTCTTTCAAAAATCGCGGAAATTCCCTGACCGCCACCGATGCACATCGTTACCAGCCCATACCGTGCAGCGCTGCGCCGCATTTCATAGGCCAGCTTGACGGTATTGATGGCGCCGGTCGCGCCAACCGGATGGCCGAGCGAAATGCCGCTGCCGTTGGGATTCACCTTGGCGGGATCGAAACCCAGTTCCTTGCTCACGGCACAAGCCTGCGCAGCGAACGCCTCATTGGATTCGATCACGTCCAGGTCGGCCACGGACAGTCCCGCGCGCGCCAGCGCGATGCGGGTGGCAGGTACCGGCCCGATCCCCATGTAAGCCGGGTCTACTCCCGCGTGCCCGTATGCGACCAGCCTGGCCATGGGTTGCAGCCCGTGTTCCTTTACCGCGGCGGAGCTGGCGAGAACGAGCGCAGCCGCGCCGTCATTGAGGCCGGAGGAGTTCGCTGCCGTGACGGTGCCACCATCCTTCTTGAATATGGTGGGCAGACCTGTCAGGTCTGCTCCATCGATGTCATGGCGCACGTGCTCGTCGGTGTCGAACAAGGCCGGTTTGCCGCGGACCCGGACCGAAATCGGCAGGATCTGCTCCTTGAAGCGCCCCTGCTCGATGGCTGCGGCGGCACGCAGATGGCTGGACACGCTCAGCGCGTCCTGCTCTTCTCGACCGATGCCATACCGCTGCGCGACGTTTTCGGCCGTGACGCCCATCAGAATCTTGTTGAACGGGTCCGTTAGCGCGCCTTGCAGGGCATCGATCAACACCGCATCGCCCATCTTCTTGCCCCAGCGGGCGGTGCTGGACAAAAACGGCGCGCGGCTCATGCTTTCGGCGCCGCCTGCCACGGCGATGTCGGTGTCGCCCAACATGATTGCCTGTGCGGCGCTAAGGACCGCCTGCAGCCCCGAGCCGCAGAGACGATTGATCGTCATCGCGGGAACCGCCTCGGACAAACCGGCATCCAGTGCCGCAACACGCGCCAGATAGCCGTCCCTGGGCTCGGTCGGAATCACCTGCCCAAATACGACATGCCCCACTGTCGCCGGATCGACTCCGCTGCGGCGAATCGCTTCTTTGGCAACCGCCGCCGCCAACTCGGTCGGCGGCACATCCTTCAGGCTGCCGCCAAAACTGGCAATGCCGCTTCGGACCCCGGCGACCAGATACACTTCGTTCATCTTCTCACTCCCGCACCGCTGCGCCGGCCGCTTCACGCGCGATGCGCGCTTTGGACACTTCTTGCTGCGACTGCTGCAGGCCGCTGAATGGCACGATTTCTCCGCTGCGGTCGGTGAGTTGCTCCGCGTGCGCGGCGATCAATTCCGCCGCTTTCGGCCCGCTTCCCACATAGATGCTGTCGGTCAGCGTGATGCTGGAAGTGGCAAAGGCGCCGGCCCCTGCGCACAAGACCGTCTTGGTGGGCGCATCCTCGGATACGAGATAGATCAAGCCGGGCGTCACGCTCTCAGGCGTCAGCAGCGCGCAATCCTCGGCGGAAAACAATTCCTCCGTCATCCTGGTCGTGGCCGAGGGCGCCAGGCAATTCACGCGGACATTATATTTTTGGCCCTCGATGCCCAAGGTCTGCATCAGCCCCACCAAAGCCATTTTGGCCGCGCCGTAATTGGCCTGACCGAAATTTCCATACAGGCCCGACGAAGAGGTGGTCATCACAATGCGGCCGTAGCGCTGTTCTTTCATGATGTCCCACACAGCCTTGGTGCACCGCACCGCCCCCATCAGGTGCACGTCAACGATCGCCTGAAAATCCTCCAGGACCATCTTGGAGAAGCTCTTGTCGCGCAGGAAGCCAGCGTTGTTGACCAGGATGTCGACGCGGCCCCAGGCACGCATGGTTTCATCCACCATTTTTTGCACCGCGTCGTTGTCGGTGACGGAGGCGGTGCTCGCCATCGCCTCGCCACCGAGTGCACGAATCTCGGCGACGACTTCCTCCGCCGCGGATGCCGCAGCTGCGCTGCCGTCGCGCGCCACACCCAGATCATTGACGACGACCTTTGCGCCACGGCTTGCCAGCTCCAGCGCATGCGTTCGGCCCAGTCCCCTTGCGGCGCCGGTGACGATGGCAACTTGCCCGTCAAACCGGATTGGGGATTCGTTAGCAAGGACACTATCTTGGAAAAAATTTTGTTTCATACGGTAGCTCGAAGAAGGGTTCAGACGGAAAGTGAGCGATCAGCCGGACCATCTTACTGAGCGCTCGCCATGGCTACAATGTGCACCGGTTACAGCAGTTACCCCCAATAACGGGTACTGTTCACACAGAACTGCCGGTTTGGCACCTCGCATTTGTAATTTGTTAACGAAATCGGTTGGTAGATCTATGAGCCTCACTGCTTCGTCTCCTCATCGAACGGAGGTCGATACAAGCGACCTTTACGAGGAAATCCTGGACTTGCTGTATAAGGGGGAGAGCGCTGAAGCATTCAACTCTCTGCTGCACAAGGTGCAAATGCTGGAGGAGGATGGCCTCACGCGCTCGGGCCTGCTCGGCGCCGTACAACGCGCGCTGGCAATCAGCCAGCGCCTGGAATTGCACCAGCAAAATGACCGCGGGCTTCGCGCCGTGTTCGAGAGCGCGCAAGCGCTGACCGGACTCAGGGAACTAAGCCAGGTACTGTCTCAAATCGTTGAACGGGGCAGAAAGCTACTCGGCAGCGAGCTGGCATGGCTTGCCGATGTAGAGCCCGGTACTGGCCGATGGACCGTGCTTGCGGTCGATGGCGCCCACACCCACGATATTCTGGGGATGAACCCGCCGGTCGACCAAGGCATTGCCGGCCATGTCCGGAAAACGCGACTGCCCTTTTTCACCCACGATTACGCTGCCGATGCCCGGTTCGAACACAACGCCGAAACCGATGTGTCCATTACCAGAGAAGGTTTACAGGCGGTGATCGCCGTGCCGCTGATGTCGGATGACGAAGTCACCGGAATTCTGATTGTTGGCGATCGCTATGCCCGAACCTATCTTTCCTGGGAAATCTCGATTCTGTCGATTCTGGCCGCTCATGCATCCATTGCGGTTCGCAATGCTCAGGCATTTGAGCTGACCCGCCAGGCCCTGACCGATGCCGAGCACGCGAACCTGCGCTTGCAAGAACAAACCCAGGCATTGGAATTCGCGGCCGAAGCCCACGAGAGACTCGCCAAGCTACTCGCCAAGGGCGGCACTCTCAAGCAAATGACACAGATGGTCGCCCAAATGCTCGATGGCCAGGTCAGGTTTCTCGATGCGGCCGGCATCGAGCTGTGCGTCGCCACGCCGGCCGGCTATGAGGCGCCCGAAGTCAGCGGACTGGAGAAAACCATGTTCGGCATCGACTCCAACATACGCTCTGCGATCAGCCAAAGCAGACTGGCTGGAGGTTCCGTTGCAGTTCGAACCATCAAAGGCTATTTCTGCCAAGTCGCCGCGGTCCTGAGCGGCGACGAATTGCTCGGGGCCATGGTCATTCACACCCGCACCAAAATGACCGAGCAAGCGGTCCGCATCTTCGAGCGCAGCGCCACGGCTACTGCCGTCCTTCGGCTTTCTGCCGAGAAAAAATCGGCGTCCTTTCACCAGGACGTCAATCTCACGGTGCGCGCCTTGCTCGAACCCAGTCAACATTCTGACGGTGATCTGCTCCACCACGTAGAGCGCCTGGGACTCGACACATCGGCCGGCATCGTCATCGCCCTGATCCAGACGGACAGGGAGAAGACACCATATGTCATCCGCCGACTGTCGGAGCAGTACCGCGCCTTTTCGGCAATGGTTACCGATATCGACAGGAGCGTGGTCATGCTGATCAACCACGCGGACGTGCCTCAGCTGCAAGCAGATTTGAGCACCTTGCTCTTTGCAGAACTGAACTTGTCGGGAGTCGCATCCCTGTCAGGTCCGCATCTGGGGCTCCCCTCGTTGGCGCAGGCTTATGGCCATGTCAAACGATCGATCAGGTTGCTCCACGGCCTGAAAAGGAACAAATGCGTCGTACAGGAATCGGCGCTGAGGATGTATGCGGTCTTGTTCCAACATCAGAGCGCCGAGGAGCTGGATGCCTTCTTCGAGGCCATGGTCGGCAGCCTTGTTGCGCATGACGCGAAAAGGAATACCCAGCTTGCGCATACCCTGCTCGCGTATCTCGACCATATGCAGAATGCCCGCGCAACCGCAAAATATCTCCAGATTCACGTCAACACCCTGCACAATCGCCTGGAGAGCATTGCCAACCTTTTAGGCCCATGGAGTGTGGACGGCCGTGCCGTCGAGATCCATCTTGCGCTACGCCTTCTGCAATTGAAGACGGGCTTGCATTGAGGCAAACGACCTGGGAATTCGTCGCAATCCGATCGGTTCCGCATACCGCGCAAGTCGGTCGCGGTTTCGATCGGCGCAAGACGGCCGCGATCGCCTGGCTGCCGCGCCTGTCGACGCCGCCCCGTCAATCAGCCTGGAGGAGCGCGGTGCTTACGCCGCGCCCGGCTCGTATTTTTGGATCACTTCGGTTTCCGCCAGGGCTTCGCTGATCCAGCGCGCCACCGCCGGATGCGCAGCCACGCGGTCGGCATAGGCCTGCAGCGCCGGCGCCAGCGACACCGCATAGGTGCGAAAGCGCATCACCACCGGCGCGAAATACGCATCGGCGATCGAAAAATCGCCGAACAGGAATTGTCGGTGGCCGAAATTCGCCAGGCAGGTTTCCCAGATTTCGCAGATGCGGCCGATGTCGGCCTGCACCGCCGGCGTATGGCCCTGCCCCGGCAGGCTGGCGCGGATGTTCATGCTCATCTGGCTGCGCAGGTCGGCAAAGCCGGCATGCATCTCGGCGCAGACGCTGCGCGCCACCGCGCGCGCCGCCGGATCCTGCGGCCACAGCGCCAACGGCGCGAAGCGCTCGGCCACGTATTCGCAGATTGCCAGCGAATCCCATACCGTGAGATTGCCGTCGATCAGCACCGGCACCCGGCCGGCGGCGGAGAATGCGGAAATCCGGGCGGTCGTATCGGCGCGATCGAGCCCGATGCGGATTTCCTCGAACGGAATGCCGAACGCCGTCAGCAACACCCACGGCCGCATCGACCAGGACGAATAGTTCTTGTTGCCGATCACCAGCTTGAGGCCGGTTTTGCCGCTCGCCGCTTGCGCCGTCGCCAGCGCCTGCGGTTGTGTGGGTTCCAGTTCCGTGGTTTGCATATCGAGCCTTTTCAATTTTCCGCCAATGAAGTGGCGTTACTTTCGATCCCGCCCGTCCTGCATTTCATGTCTGATGCCGGGGAAGTTCGGGAGGGCCGCTGCGCGGCATCTTTCCAGCCAGATAATACGGTGCTACTGCTTCCATCGCCACCGGTTCGATGCCGAGGATCGGCGCGATCGATGCCGCCGCGACGTTGTCGCTTTTCATCGAATCGAGATTGTCGCGGCTCATCAGCGGCTCGCCCGGCAGCTGTTCCAGCACCCAGGCCTGCAGCCGCGCCAGCGCCGGCGGCAGGCCGATCACCGGGCGCGGGTGGCCGGACCAGACGCCGGCCAGCCTGACCAGTTCGCGCAGCGTGTAGATCGCCGGCCCCGCCAGTTCGTAAGTCTCGCCGATGGTCTGGTCGTATTCCAGAGCGGCGATGAAGGCGCGCGCCACGTCGTCGACGTAGACCGGCTGGAAGCGGGCGTCGGCGCCGGCCAGCGGCACCACTGGAAACAGCTTTTGCAAGTCCGCGAAACGATTCAGGAAATGGTCGTCCGGGCCGAAAATGACCGACGGCCGGAAAATGGTGGCGGCCACCGCCGGATTGGAGCGGGCCGCCAGCTCGCCTGCGGCCTTCGAGCGCAGGTACATGGACGGCCCGTCGGCGGCGGCGCCCAGGGCGCTCATATGCAGGTAGCGTCCGACCCCATGCGCGGCGCAGGCGGCGACGATGCGTCGGGGCAGTTCCACGTGCGCGCGCGCAAATCCGGGGCCGTAGGCGGAACCGGCCGGCCCCGGTTTCGAATGCAGGATGCCGACCAGATTGATCACCGCATCGGCGCCGGGCAGCAGCTGGTCCAGCGCGTGCTCGTCGTTGACGTCGGTCTCGGCGATCACCACGTGCGGCAGGGGCAGCAAATGGCGCGCGCGTTCGTAGCGCCGGGTCGGCACGATGATGTCGCGCTGCTCTTGCGCCGCCAGAAGCGCCACCAGATGGGAGCCGACGAATCCGGAGCCGCCAATCACCACGAGCGTGCGATAAGTCATGTCCTCGAACTCCAGCCGGACCAGCCGGCCGCATCACGGCAAAGTGCTTGCCTCGTAACCCTTGGGCGCCACCACGCCGAGCCGGCCCTTCAAGGACTGCGCATTGTTTTCAAACAAGGCCGCGTAGTAGGTGGCGTTGGACAACACGTTTTTCACATAGCCGCGCGTTTCGGCAAACGGGATCGATTCGGCGAAAATCGCGCCTTCCACCGGCCGTTTCAGCGTCGCCCGCCAGGCGCGCGGCCGGCCCGGGCCGGCATTGTAGGCGGCCGAGGCCAGCGCCTGCGAACCGTCGAGGTCGGCCAGCACCATGTTCAGGTAGTTGGTGCCGAGCAGGATGTTGGTGTCGATCTCGTTGACCCGGCTCGGGTTGAAGCTGTCGAGGCCGATCTTGCGCGCGACGAAGCGCGCGGTGGCCGGCATGATCTGCATCAGGCCGGAGGCGCCGACGTGCGAGCGCGCATTCATGATGAAGCGCGATTCCTGGCGGATCAGGCCGTACACCCAGGCCATGTCCAGTCCCAGCGCCTGGGTGTTGGTGAGCATGATGCTGCGGAACGGCGTCGGGAAGCGCTGCACGAAATCGACCTCGACCCGGGTGCGGTCGGAGGTATTCACCATGCGGTCCAGCACGTCCTTCTGCCGGGCGAATTCGGCCGCGGCCAGATGCTGGCGCTCGTCCATCTTGCGCAACTCCCAGTTCCATTCGCGGATGCCCTCGAAGCGCAGATTCATGTCAAAAAAGCGCAGTGCGCGGCGGAAGCCCTGGTTTTCCGCCATCGGCGCGAGCTCCGCCGCGGTCGGCGGCGTCGCCCGCTCGGGGATCGAAATTTTCTGGCCCAGGTCTTCCAGCGCCAACTGGCCGTAAAAACCGGCCTGGCCGGCGATCGACTGGAACAGCGCACGCGCCTCGTCATTCTTGTCCTCGGCCGCCAGTGCGCGCGCGTACCAGTAGATCCAGGTAGCATCGTCGCGCAAGGAAGCCGGCATCGCCTCGATCGTGCTCCTGACCAGCTTCCAGTCGCCGTCGCGCAGCGCCGAACGCACCTTCCATTGGTAGCCGTCCTGCGACAGCGGCGCATTCTTGGTCTTGCGCCAGTAGTCGCCGGCTTCCGGCGCCAACTTCAGCGCCGCCTGCAGCGCTATCTGCGCCCAGCCCAGCGCCTGCTCGGCGGCACCGATGCGCTGGGCGTCGCGGTCGAGCGCATCGGCCGCCTGTTGCGGGCTGTTGCGCGCCACCCGTCCCAGCGCGACGACATACAGCTGATGCGCGCCGGCGCCGCGGCCCGGACCGCGCGCCACGGTCAGCGCCGGCTTGTCGAGCGCCTCCGCGATCTGCTTGTCGCCGGCATCGCTCAGCGCCGCGATGCGCTTGGCAGTGGTGACGTAGTTCGCCTCCGATGCCAGCCGCACCTGGGCCCAGATGTCGTGCTGGTTGAACTGGCCGCTCTGCGCCAGCGTCGCAATCAGCGCCAGGCAGCCTTCGCCATAGTCTCTGGGCGCCACCAGCAGCGTGCGCGCCTGCTCGGCGGCGTTTTGCCCCTTGAGCGCGGCCGACATCAGCGCATAGCATTTGAGCTGGGTATCGTCCTGCAGCGCGAACAACGGGAACTGCTCGTCGAAGGTGGCCCAGTTGCGCGCCTTGCCCAGTTCCAGCAGCCAGTCGTTGCGCAGGCGGTCGGCGATGGCGCTGCCGTCGTAGCGGCTCAGGTAGGCGCGGATTTCGGCATCCGGGAATTCGGCCAGGCGCGGCTTGAGCCGGTAGTAATCGACATAGGAAGGGATGTCATAATCGCGCAGGCGCGCCGCCAGTTCGTCCACCTTGGCCAGATCCTTCTTGCGCGATGCTTCGCGCAGAGCCAGAAAGACATCATCCTGGGCGGCGGGCGTTGCCTGGGCGTGCGTGGATGGCAGCGCGGCGCCGAACGAAGCGATGGCCAGCGTTGCGGCAATCAGATATTTCTTGAAAAACATGACTTTCCCAACTTATTTTCCGAATCCGGAGCGGTTCAAGGATAGCACGTGACTTCCGCCGATCAAGCCGCGCCGCCGGCCAGGAGTGCGCTGCGGCGCCAGTTGCTGAGCCGCCGCAATGCGCTCGATCCGGCGCAAAAAGAAGCCTGGGATGCGGCGATCCGGCGGCAGGTGCTGGCCTGGCACGACGCGGCGCAGGTCGCCACGCTGGGAGTCTACTGGCCGATCCATAGCGAACCCGATCTGCAGGCGGCGTACGCCGCGCTGGCGGCGCGCGGCGTGCAACTGGCATTGCCTGTGGTAATCGACCGCGAGTCGCCGCTCAAGTTCGCGCGCTGGGCGCCCGGCCAAGCCGTCCGCGCCGGCGCCTTTGACGTGCCGGTGCCGGCGGTGCTGGCCTGGACGCAGCCGCAGGCGCTGCTGCTGCCCTGCCTCGGCTTCAGTCCGGGGCGGCTGCGGCTCGGCTATGGCGGCGGCTTTTACGACCGCACGCTGGCCGTCGCACCGCGCCCGGCCGCGATCGGCGTCGCCTATGGCTGTACCCGCATCGAATTCGAGCCGGCGCCGCATGACGTCGCGCTCGACCGCATCGTTACCGAAGACGCCTTCTGGTAGCCGGCTCAGGCTGGGCGGCGCTGCAGCCGCTGCCAGATCGCCTCGGTCGGCACCGCCTGGTTCAGCGTGTAGAAATGCAGCCCCGGCGCGCCGCCGGCCAGCAGCCGCTCGCACAGGGCGGTCGTCACATCCAGCCCGAAGGCGCGGATCGATGCGGAATCGTCGCCGAAGCTCATCAGCTTCAGACGGATCCAGCGCGGAATCTCGGCACCGCACATCTCGGAAAAGCGCAGCAGCTGCGAGCAGTTGGTGATCGGCATGATGCCGGCCACGATCGGTACCGTGACGCCGGCTTTCTGCGCATCGTCGACAAAGCGGAAATAGGCGTCGGCGTTGTAGAAATACTGGGTGATCGCGGCATTGGCGCCGGCCTTGACCTTGCGCGCGAAATGCTCGAGGTCGTCCTGCGGCGACTTCGCCTGCGGATGGGTTTCCGGATAGGCGGCCACCTCGATATGGAACCAGTCGCCGGTCTCGCTGCGGATGAACTCCACCAGCTCATTGGCGTAGCGGAATTCGCCGGATGCCAGGTCGAGCGCGCCGAAGCCGCTCGGCAGGTCGCCGCGCAAGGCCACCAGGCGGTGGATGCCGGCTTCCTTGTATTGCGCCAGGATCGCGCGCAGCGTATCGCGCGAGCTGCCGAGGCAGGACAGGTGCGGCGCGGCGTCGTGCCCCTCGCGCCGGATTTCGAGCACGGTGTCGAGCGTGCCTTTTTGGGTCGAGCCGCCGGCGCCGAAGGTCACCGAAAAGTACTTCGGGTTCAGCTGCGCCAGGCGCGCGCGCGCGACGCGCAGCTTTTCCGTGCCTTCCGCGGTTTTGGGCGGAAAGAATTCGATGCTGAAATTGTGGTTGTGTGTCGTCATTTATTTTTCAGAAGCAGCGCGGACAGCGCCCACGAGATGATGCTGTACACCAGCGCGCCGCCCACCGCCGACCAGAAGCCGGCAACGTGAAAGCCGCTCACCAGTTGCGCCACCACCCAGAACATCAGGCCGTTGATGATGAAGATGAACAGTCCGAGCGTCAGCAAGGTGACCGGCAGGGTCAGCAACACCAGGATCGGACGCACCAGCGTATTGATCAGCCCGAGCACCAAGGCCGCCACCAGCGCCGCGCCGAAGCTGTCGATCTGCACCGAGTGCAGCAGGTAGGGCACCGCCAGCAATGCCAGCGCATTGATGAACCAGGTGATCAGCAAGTACATGGTTTTCCCTTGTGGTGAGGCGCCGTTGCGGCGCGGGCAATGCCAGAGTAAAAGCATTGCCCCCATTTTGCAACGACGCCCGGCACCGCTCAGTAGCGGTAATGCGCGGACTTGTAGGGACCGTCCGTCGGCACGCCGATATACGCGGCCTGCTCGGCGGTCAGCGCGGTCAGTTGCGCATTCAGCTTTTTCAGCTGCAGGCGCGCGACTTTTTCATCCAGATGCTTGGGCAAGGTGTACACGCCGAGCGGATAGGCGGCGGTGTTGGTGAACAGCTCGATCTGCGCGATGGTCTGGTTGGCGAACGACGAACTCATCACGTACGACGGATGGCCGGTGCCGCAGCCGAGATTCACCAGCCGGCCTTCGGCCAGCAGGATGATGCGGCGGCCCGAGGGGAAGATCACGTGGTCGACCTGCGGCTTGATGTTTTCCCAGGTGTATTGCTTGAGCGCGGCGACCTCGATCTCGTTGTCGAAGTGGCCGATGTTGCAGACGATCGCCTGGTCCTTCATGCGCAGCATGTGCTCGTGCGTGATCACATGGTAGTTGCCGGTGCAGGTGACGAAGATGTCGCCGTGCTCGGCCGCGTAGTCCATCGTGACGACGCGATAGCCTTCCATCGCCGCCTGCAGTGCGCAGATCGGATCGATCTCGGTGACCCAGACCTGCGCCGACAATGCGCGCAAGGCCTGCGCCGAGCCCTTGCCGACGTCGCCGTAGCCGCACACCACGGCGATCTTGCCGGCGATCATGACGTCGGTGGCGCGCTTGATGCCGTCCACCAGCGATTCGCGGCAGCCGTACAGGTTGTCGAACTTGGACTTGGTGACCGAATCGTTGACGTTGATCGCCGGAAACGCCAGCTTGCCTTCCTTGTGCATCTGGTACAGGCGGTGCACGCCGGTGGTGGTTTCCTCGGTCACGCCCTTGATCTGTCGCCAGGCGCGTCGAATACCAGTTGGGCGATTCGGCCAGTTTCTTCTTGATCGAATTGAACAGGCACATCTCCTCTTCCGAATCCGGGTTGGCCAGCACGCTGGCATCCTGTCTCGGCGCGCGCGCCGAGGTGCAGCAGCAGCGTGGCGTCGCCGCCGTCGTCGAGGATCATGTTGGCGTGTTGCTCTTGCGGCCAATCGAAGATGCGGTGCGTGTAATCCCAGTACTCGTCCAGCGTTTCGCCCTTGATGGCGAACACCGGCGTGCCGTTGGCGGCGATCGCGGCGGCGGCGTGGTCCTGGGTCGAATAGATGTTGCACGAAGCCCAGCGCACCTGCGGCGCCCAATGCTTCCAGGGTCTGGATCAGCACCGCGGTCTGGATCGTCATGTGCAGCGAACCGGCGATGCGCGCGCCCTTCAAGGGCTGCTGCGCGGCGAATTCGTCGCGGATCGCCATCAGGCCCGGCATTTCGGTTTCGGCGATGCGGATTTCCTTGCGGCCCCAATCGGCCAGGTTCAGGTCGGCGACGACGAAATCGCGGGAAGCAAGGGAAGAATCGGGGGAATTCAAGATAGCGGCGCTCATCACGCCCTCCTTTCGGTAAGAAAAAAGTAACGTGAGCGCGGTTGCGGGAAAACGGGACCAAGCCTGATGCTGTCGATACGGCCGACAGCACTGCAACGCTCCTTGGAACCGCGAATTATAGCCCAGATAGGGCGCAGCGAGAGCGCCGTTGCAAATCCGCGCATGGCGAAAAAATGCGCGTCGGATTGAGGGAAATTTTCTTGCTGGCAATGTGGCGATTCATTACACTTTTGCGGATTCCAGAACGACAATTCATTCCTCAAGGAACCCATGAAACCGTCCCTGCCCGCGCTGCCGAACGCCGCCTTCAGCAAATTTTCCGGCGCCTTGTGCCTGTCCCTCGGCCTCGCGGCTTGCGGCGGCGGCTCTTCGTCCGGTCCGGCGCCGGACAAGCCGCCGGTCGATCCGGATGCGCCCGTCGCCAAGCCGACGCTGCTGATTTCGGAAGTCGCCACCAATTTCCATAGCGACGGCGTCGCCTGGTTCGAGGTGTACAACCCGGATGCGGCCGCCGCTCCGCTGGCGGACTACAGCCTCAGGAGCGGCGCGATCGACCCGAAAACCGGCCTCGGCTCCAGTACCCCGACCAGCTTCGCGCTGCCGGCGGTCGAGGTGCCGGCCAAGGGCTACCTGGTGGTCGCCGCCGGCGTCTACGACCAGCTGAAAAACAATACGCAAATCGTCTATGTCAGGCAGGACAAGCTGGTGCCGTTCTGGAACGCCAACGGTTCGGTGGAACTGGTCAAGAATGGCCAGACCGCCGACTTTGTCCGCTTCGGCAATTCCAACGCCGCGCCGCTGACCGCCTCACACTGGAACGGCGCCGCGGTGCCCGCCCTGCCCTCCGGCGCCAACGAACACAGCAAGGCGATCGTGCGCCTGGCTGCCGGCGGCATGGCCGACACCAATAGCGCCGCCGACTGGAAGCTGGTGAATTTTGCGACACCGGCCGGCCCCAACGACATCGCGCCCGGCGTGGTCGACTCCGATCGCGACGGCATTCCCGACAGCGCCAAGGTCGCCGGCAACACCTATGGCGGGCTGGACCTGTATGCGATGGGCGCGCGTCCCGGGCGGCGCGATATTTTCATCGAGATCGACTACATGACCGGCGACGACCCGGCGCTGACGCCGCGCCAGGAGGCGCTGCAAAAAATGGTCGATGCCTTCAAGAAACAAAACATCGCGCTGCACCTGGATAGCGGCCCGCTGTACAGCGCCGGCTTCGACCCGCAGCGCTTCAATCTCGGCGGCGGCAACACGGTGGCGTTCGCCAAATGCATCGAACTGGTGGTCAGCAGCGCCGAGGCGACGCCCGGCTGCACCTCGTTCTACAGCTACAAGAACGTCCATTTCGACGTCCGGCGCAAGCTGTTCTTCCATTACGCGCTGTTCGCCAATTCGCGCAATGTCGACGGCTCGGCCGGCTCCTCCGGCGTCGCCAAGGTGTTCGGCAACGACCTGATCGTGACGCTGGGCAATTACGGCTTCAGCACCGAGACCAGCGCCGGCCTGAACTGGCTGATCAACGTGCAGGCGGCGACCCTGATGCACGAATTCGGCCACAACCTCGGGCTCCAGCATGGCGGCAACGAAGACGTCAACAACAAGCCGAACTACTACAGCATCATGAACTACCTGTACCAGTGGTACGGCCTGAGCCTTACTCCCACCACCATCAACGCCGCCGAACGCTACTACCTGGAGCGTGGCTGGAAGGGCAAGCGCCAATGCAACCTGGTCGAGAATTCGCCCTGCACCGACCAGTTTTACATGGATTATTCCGATGGCAGCAGCACCGCCCTGGATGAAAACAAGCTGTCGGAGGCGGCCAACATCGGCCGCGGCAGCACCGCCGGCGCCTTTGCCGACTGGAACAACGACGGCCTGCTGACGCCGGCCTTGCTGTCGATCGACCTGAACCTGGACGGCAAGAAAACCATCCTGTCCGACTACAACGATTGGGCCAACCTGCAGCTGCCGTTTGCGCGCGGCTTTTATGGCAGCACCTCGGGCCGGCCGCTGGCGCAACAAGCGCCGCTGCCGCGCTTCGAACCGATGGCCGAGCGTCCCGAGCGGCTGGTGAGCGAGGCGCCGCTGCCGCCCGCGCTGCACAGCGAGCTGCGCAAGCTCAAGCCGGTGCGCTGACATGACCGGACGTCTGCGGCAGGTGATCGCACGCAGCCTGCTGGCCGCCGGCCTCTGTGCCGGCAGCGCCCAGGCACTGCAGATCGACGGCCTGAATCCGCTGCAACCGCTGTCCGCCACGCTGACCGGCGCGACGGTGCGCGACGGCCGCCTGGAACTCAAGCTGGCCGACGGCCGTACGCTTGGCGTCGGCGATTGGCCGGCGTTTTTGCCGCAGCGCTTCGGGCCGCAGCAGGTCGAGGCCAGCCGCCGCCTGCGTCCGGCCGGGCCGAGCGACCAACTGAGCCTGACCCGCGCCGGCGACAGCCAGCCGTGGCTAATTGTCGCCAGCGGCGCGCGGCGCGGCGCCACCCTGGTCGGCGCCTGGCAATTGCAGCTGAACGGCCGCTTGTGGAGCATTTCTGACGGCGCCACCGAAAAGGCGCTCGGCCTCGATCCGCGGCAGGCGGCGCCGGTGCAGGTGGCGGTCGACAAGCAGCGCTGGTGCCTCTACCTGCTGCAGACGCAGCTGCCCAAGGCGCGCGCCGGGGTGGCGGCGGAAGACGAGCCGCAAATTTCCTGGGCCGGATGGCGGCTGGAAGGAAACCGGAAACGCTGCCCGGCCGCGCGCTGAACGGCCGCCGCCGGCATCCGCGATTCTGCGCTGGCCGCGCCCTCGAAACGGCACCTGCTACGCGACGAAAACGCTGCGCGAATCCATCGCCGGCAGCCGCCACCGCCATAAAGCGCCACGCGCGCTGCCCGCCTCCTTATGACGGCGGGAGTATATTGAAAATTTGACCGCTCCACGTCCGGAATTGATGACTCATAGCCGGGAGTATATGAATCGGCCTGGTCCATCCGATACCGCACGCGACCTTCCGCTCGACCGCCGGCGCAGGAGTCGCGCAACGGCAGGGCAGCCTTCCCCTTGGTCCAGTGCAATGAGGAAATGAAAAAGCGCGCCGCAGCGCGCTTTTTCATCGAATGGCCGGCCTTCAGACTCCGGCCGCCTGCGCTCACATCGGTCAAGGATAGGAGCTTCGCGAACGCCGTGCCTTAGCCCGGCCGCTGCGCGCACCCACCGCCTTGTGGCCTGCGCTCACATCCGCTGCGCGGATATGAGCTTCGCCCCAAATCCCAGGGTTCGCTGGCGCGAACGCCGTGCTTTACAGCCCGGCCGCTGCGCGCAGCGCCTGGGCTTTGTCCGTGCGTTCCCAGGTGAACTCGGGCTCTTCGCGGCCGAAATGGCCGTAGGCGGCGGTCTTGGCGTAGATCGGCCGCAGCAGGTCGAGCATCTGCACGATGCCTTTCGGGCGCAGGTCGAAGTGCTCCTGCACCAGCTGCGCCAGCTTCTCGTCGCTGACCTTGCCGGTGCCGAAGGTGGTCACCATCACCGAGGTCGGGCGCGAGACGCCGATCGCGTACGAGACCTGGATCTGGCAGCGCTCGGCCAGGCCGGCGGCGACGATGTTCTTGGCGACGTAGCGCCCGGCATAGGCGGCCGAGCGGTCGACCTTGGAGGCGTCCTTGCCGGAGAAGGCGCCGCCGCCGTGCGGCGCCGCGCCGCCGTAGGTATCGACGATGATCTTGCGCCCGGTCAAACCGCAATCGCCTTGCGGGCCGCCGATCACGAAGCGCCCGGTCGGATTGATCAGGTAGCGCGTGTTGTGCAGCCATTCGGCCGGCACCACCGGCTTGATCAGCAGTTCGATCGCCGCTTCCTCGATCGTCGCGTGCTTGATGTCGGGTGCATGCTGGGTCGACAGCACGATGGTGTCGACCGCCACCGGGCGGCCGTCGACGTAGCGCAGCGTCACCTGCGACTTGGCGTCCGGACGCAGCCAGGGCAGGCGGCCGTCCTTGCGCAGCTGCGACTGCCGTTCGACGATGCGGTGCGCGTAGTGGATCGCGGCCGGCATCAGCTCCGGCGTTTCGTCGCAGGCGTAGCCGAACATCAGGCCCTGGTCGCCGGCGCCCTGGTCGAGGTCGACGCCCTGCCCTTCGTTGACGCCCTGCGCGATGTCGGGCGACTGCTTGTCGTAGCACACCATCACCGCGCAGCTCTTGTAGTCGATGCCGTAGTCGGCATTGTCGTAGCCGATGCGCTTCAGGGTGTCGCGCGCAACCTGGATGTAATCGATATTGGCGTTGGCGGTGATTTCACCGGCCAGCACCACCAGCCCGGTGTTGCACAGGGTTTCGGCGGCGACGCGCGCCAGCGGGTCCTGTTCCAGCGCGGCATCGAGGATGGCGTCGGAAATCTGGTCGGCAACTTTGTCGGGATGGCCTTCGGAGACGGATTCCGAAGTAAAGAGGTATTCGTGTGTCATGACAGGCTCCTATTACAGTGGTGACCATGTCGCGGCCTGATGCAATTGAGCCTGCGACGCTTTAGCGATTTTCCTGCGGCGCCATGGCGCCGCAGGCCGCCTCGCAAGTTGTCTATTAAACTTGGCGGTTACTGCTTTGTGCTATTTTACGCCTCTCGCAAAATTTCGGCCCATCCGCCCGACTTTCCCTCGCCGATGCTGGTTTTCCTCTTCCGTCTGTTGTCCAAGCTGCCCCTGCCTGCGCTGCACGCGCTGGGAGCGGCGCTCGGCTGGCTGGTGTACCTGGCCGCGCCGGCCTATCGGCGGCGGCTCAAGGACAATCTCGAACGCGCCGGCTACCGCCGCCATCTGCGGGCGGCGATCGCCGAATCCGGCAAGAGCATCGCCGAACTGCCGTTCATCTGGTGCGCGCCGCCCGAACGCGTGCTGCGCCACGTGACGGTGGCCAATTGGGAGCTGGTGCAGGCGGCGCTCGACGCGCGCGCCGGCGTGATCTTCCTGACGCCGCACCTGGGCTGCTTCGAGGTCAGCGCCCAGGCCACCGCGCGTGCATACGCCGCTCACCGTGCTGTACCGGCCGCCGCGCAAGGCAGCGCTGAAACCGCTGGTGGAAGGCGCGCGCGCACGCGGCAAGCTGTTCCTGGCGCCGGCCAACCTGGGCGGCGTGCGCCTGCTGCTGAAGGCGCTGAAACGCAACGAGACGGTCGGCGTGCTGCCGGACCAGGTGCCGCAGCACGGCGAAGGCGTGTGGGCCGACTTCTTCGGCAAGCCGGCTTACACCATGACGCTGCCGGCCAAGCTGCAGCAGCTGTCGAAGGCGCCGATCATCCTCGCCTATGCCGAACGGCGGCCGCGCGGACAAGGTTATCTCTTGCACTTCGTCGAATTCGGGCAATTGGCCGAGGGCAGCCCGCAGCAGCAGGCGCGCGCGCTGAATGCGGCGATGGAAGCGCTGATCGCGCGCTGTCCGGCGCAATACCTGTGGAGCTACCAGCGCTACAAGACGCCGGCCGGGGTCGCCCCGGCCACCGCACCGGAAACGGCCGCATGAGGCTGCTGCTGGCTCTGCTCTGGCTGCTGCACTGGCTGCCGCTGCCGCTGCTGGGACGCCTCGGCGAAGCCATCGGCGCGCTGCTGTTCATTGTCGTGCGTCCACGCCGCCATATCGCACTGACCAATCTGCGCCTGTGCCTGCCCGACTTGACGGAGGCGCAACGGCGCGCGATCGCGCGCCAGCATTTCAAGGATTACGCACGTGCCGTCCTCGAGCGCGGCATTCTCTGGTGGGGCTCGCCGGCGCGGCTCAAGCGGCTGATCACGATCGAACCGGCGGTGCCGGTGGAGCTGATCGGCGCCGGCCCGCTGATCTTCCTGTGCCCGCATTTCGTCTGCCTCGACGTCGCCGCCACCACCCTGGCCCAGGTCGGTCCCGGCTGCGCGATCTACACGCGCCAGCGCAGCAAGGTATTCGATCGCGCCCTGCTGCGCGGCCGCACGCGCTTCCATCCGATCAAGGTGGTGGCGCGCGAAGAGGGCGTCAAGCCGATCATCCGCGCGATGCGCCAGAACCTGCCGTTCATGATGCTGCCGGACATGGATTTCGGCATCAAGGATGCCGAGTTCGTGCCGTTCTTCGGCGTGCCGGCCGCCACCCTGACCGCGCCGGCGCGCATCGCCGCCCTGACCGGCGCCACCGTGGTGCCGGTGGTGGCCACCTTCCTGCCCGGCTATCGCGGCTGGAAAGTCAGCTTCTATCCGCCCTGGCAGGATTATCCGGGCGACGACCTGCTGGCGGCGACGCGCCGCATGAACGCCTTCGTCGAAGCGCGCGTGCGCGAAGCGCCGGCCGAATATTTCTGGACCCACAAGCGCTTCAAGACGCGGCCGCCGGGCGTCGCCGACGTCTACGATCCGCAAAAACCGCTGGCGTAAACCCGTCGGCGGACCATGCCGCGGCATGCGCCGGCGAGGCCGCGGCGCATGCGCCGAAGCGCGTGGAACGCGGTCTATAATGCCGGAATGAAACTCAAGTTCACCAAGATGCACGGGGCCGGCAACGACTTCGTGGTGATCGACGCCATCCGCCAGCGGATCGAACTGACGCCGCAGCAATGCCGGCAGTTGGCCGATCGCCGTTTCGGCATCGGCGCCGACCAGATCCTGGTGGTCGAGGCGCCGCCCTCGCCCGACGTCGATTTCCGCTACCGCATCTACAACGCCGACGGCGGCGAAGTCGAGCAATGCGGCAACGGCGCGCGCGCCTTCGCCCGTTTCGTCGCCGATCAGGGCCTGACGGACAAGCGCACGATCCGGGTCGCCACGCTGGGCGGCGTGATCGCGCCCACGCTGGAAGACGGCAACCGGGTCACGGTCGACATGGGCGTGCCGATACTGGAAGCGGCGCGGGTGCCGTTCGACAGCGCCGGCCTGCAGGCAAGAAACGAAGGCGCCGCGACGCTGTGGCCGCTCGAACTGGGGACCGGCGCCGACGCCGGAACGGCGTGGATTTGCGCGCTCTCGATGGGCAATCCGCATGCGGTGCAACTGGTGCCGGATGTCGACGCCGCGCCGGTGGCCGGCGACGGCCCGCTGATCGAGCGCCATCCGCGCTTTCCGCAGCGCGTGAATGCCGGCTTCATGCAGGTGGTCGGGCCGCAGGCGATCAAGCTGCGCGTGTATGAGCGCGGCGCCGGCGAAACGCTGGCCTGCGGCACCGGCGCCTGCGCGGCGGCGGTGGCCGGCATCCTGCGCGGCCTGCTGCAGTCGCCGGTGGCGGTCGCCACGCGCGGCGGCGAGTTATCGATCGCCTGGGACGGACCGGGACAGCCGGTACGGATGACCGGCCCGGCAGTGACGGTATTCGAAGGCGAAATCATTCTTTAATCCTGAGACCGATGAGCACTATGCACAGCATGAATTCAAACGACATCGCCCGCTACCTGGAAGACAATCCGCACTTTTTCGAGGAGCATGCGGAACTGCTGGCCAGCGTGCGCCTGACCAGCCCCCTGCTCGGGCGCGCGGTATCGCTGCAGGAGCGGCAGATGGAAGTGCTGCGCGAAAAGATCCGCGCACAGGAGCTGCATCTGGCCGAATTGCTGCGCGTGGCGCAGGACAACGACGCCATCGGCGAGCGCTTCCAGCACTGGACCCGCGACTTGCTGCAGGCGCGCAACGACGTCGACCTGCCGCACGTGCTGATCTCCGGCCTGCAATCGATCTTCGCGGTGCCGCACGCCACGCTGCGCCTGTGGAACGTGGCGCCGGCGTTCGCCCATACCTGGTTCGCGGCGCCGGTATCGGAGGATGCGCGGCTTTTTTCGAACAGCCTGGACGTGCCGTTCTGCGGTCCCAACAACGATTTCGAAGTGAGCGCGTGGCTGGAGGAAGCGGCCGCGGTGCAGTCGCTCGCGTTGCTGCCGCTGCGCACCGAGGCCAGCGCCGATGCCTTCGGCCTGCTGGTGCTGGGCTCGCCCGATCCGGAACGCTTCAGCGCCGACATGGCGATCGATTTCCTGTCGCGCATCGGCGCCACCGCCAGCGCCGCGCTGGCCTGCCTGCTCGACTGACGCCCTCGCCGTGGCTGCGTCGACGGAGCCGGGATTCGTACGCGATTACCTGGCGTTCCTGACCACCCAGCGCCAACTGGCCGCGCATACCGTCGACAACTACGCGCGCGACCTGGCCGAGCTGAGGCAGCTGGCCGGCGCCGCCGACAGCGATGTTGGGCTGGCCGCGCTCAACCATTTCGATATCCGCAAGTTTGCCGCGCAATTGCATGCGCGCGGCCTGTCGGCGCGCTCGATCGCGCGCAAGCTGTCGGCCTGGCGCGGTTTTTTCGAATGGCTGGCGCAGCAGGTGGCACTGCCGTCGAATCCGGTCGCCGGCATCAAGCCGCCGAAACGTCCCAAGCCCGCTGCCCAAGGCGCTGTCGGCCGACGATGCGGTGCGCCTGGTGTCGCAGCCCAATCCGGCGCGCGATGCCGGCTCGGCGGCGCAGGCATGCGACCACGCGATGTTCGAATTGCTGTACTCGAGCGGCTTGCGGGTATCGGAACTGGTCGGGCTGGATCTGCGCTACGTCCAGCTGCCAGGCCATGTTTCGGCCGGCTGGATCGATTTCGAGGCGGGCGAGGTCACGGTCACCGGCAAGGGCAGCAAGCAGCGCCGGGTACCGGTCGGCCGCGCCGCGCTGGAGGCGGTGCAGCGCTGGCTGGCGCTGCGCCCGGCATTGGCGCAAGACGATCGCGACGACGCCCGCTTTGCCCTGTTCCTGAACACGCGCGGCAAGCGCGTCTCGGCGCGCGTGCTGCAATTGCGGCTGAAGGCGCAGGCGCGCGCGGTGGGCCTGGCCAGCGATGCGCATCCGCACGTGCTGCGCCATTCGTTCGCCTCGCACGTGCTGCAATCGTCGGGCGACTTGCGCGCGGTGCAGGAAATGCTCGGCCACTCCTCGATCGCCTCGACCCAGGTGTATACCGCGCTCGATTTCCAGCGGCTGGCGCAGGTGTACGACGCCGCCCATCCGCGCGCCAAGAAATCCAGACGGGACAAATAAACGGCCGCACGGCGGCGTTTTTACCGAGCGGCCGGACTCGGCAGCGCTTTTCACCCGCTCTCATACACCTACGGGTATTTTTAAAAGCGGTTTTGTTTCCTACCGGATATACCGTATTTCAGGCTATACTCCCGGCCTCATGGCACCGGCAGACGCCCCTTGCATTTCGCCGACTGCGCCGCATATATGCAACCGAATTGCAGACTTGCGGCATAATCAAGACGAACTTCACCCACCGACAGGCGATGAACACCAGACCCGATACCCGTTCGCAGGCGCCCGCGCCGCCGCGCGGCCAAGCGCTGGCCGAGGCGCAATTGCGCGAGGCCGCGGTGCGCGCGACCGCCAGCCGCGTCAAGGTGCTGGCGGCCCTGCTGGAGACGCCCAACGCCGTCTCGCATCAGGACCTGCAGGATCGCCTGCAGGCGCTGGACCGGGTCACGCTGTACCGCGCGCTCGATTGCCTGACCGATGCCGGCCTGGCGCACAAGATCGCCGGCGACGACCGCATCTTCCGCTACAGCGCCGGCACCGAGCACGGCGCCGGCGGCCGCGCGCATGCGCATCCGCACGGCCACTTCAAGTGCACCCGCTGCTCGCGCGTATTCTGCCTCGACGAGGGCGGCACCGCGCCGTCGGCCGCGGCCGACACGGCTGCCGGCACGCAGGCGGCGCTGCAGCGGCAGTTGCAGGGCATCCTGCGGCAGACGCTGGGCGAAGGCTTTCAGAGCCACGACATCGAACTGACCATCAAAGGCTGGTGCGCCGACTGCGCCCATTGATTTCCAACCCACACAGACCATGGCCCTGATCCCCACCACCATCCTGACCGGCTTTCTCGGCGCCGGCAAAACCACCTTGCTGAACCGCATCCTGCGCGAGCAGCACGGCCACAAGATCGCCGTCATCGAAAACGAATTCGGCCAGGAGAACATCGACAATGAAATCCTGGTGCAGGACAGCGGCGAACAGATCGTCGAAATGAACAACGGCTGCATCTGCTGCACCGTGCGCGGCGACCTGATCCTGGCGCTGTCGGCGCTGGCGCAGAAGCGCGAGGCCGGCGAGCTGGCCTTCGACCGCGTGGTCATCGAAACCACCGGCCTGGCCAATCCGGGACCGGTGGCGCAAACGTTCTTCTTCGACGACGAGGTCGCCTCGCACTACCTGCTGGACGCCATCGTCACCGTGGTCGATGCGCGCCATGCGATGCAGCAGCTGGATGCGCACGAGGAAGCCCAGCGCCAGGTCGGCTTCGCCGACCGCCTGCTGCTGTCGAAAACCGACCTGGTCGACAGCGCCGAAATCGAGGCGCTCAAGAGCCGCCTGAAGCACATCAACCCGCGCGCGCCGATCGGCATCGCCGACTTCGGCCGCGCGCCGATCGACGCCATCCTCGACATTCGCGGCTTCAACTTGAACGACAAGCTCGACATCGACCCCGAATTCCTGGCGGCGGAAGAACCGCATGTGCACGATGAACATTGCGGTCATGACCACGACCACGGCGCTGATCACAAGCATGGCCATGGCGGCCACGGCCATAGCGACGACATCGCCGCCTTCGTCTTCAAGAGCAGCCGGCCGTTCGATGCGGCGCGGCTCGACGATTTTCTCGGCAGCATGGTGCAGGTCTACGGGCCGCGCATGCTGCGCTACAAGGGCGTGCTGCTGATGGAGGGCGCCGACCGCAAGGTGGTTTTCCAGGGTGTGCACCAGATGATGGGCACCGATATCGGCGGCAAATGGGAGGGCCCGGAAACACGCGCCAGCAAAATGGTGTTCATCGGCAAGGATCTGCCAAAAGATATTTTTATTCAGGGACTTGAACAGTGTTTGGTATAAACTGTCGGGGTTTAATTTAAGGCGGCCCGCGAGGCCGGAGGGCTGAACCAGCAAGAGACAGAAGAGACGATTGAAGAGTGCGTGCAGTCCGGCCGGAAAGGCATTTCGGACAGGTTCTTGAGGGGGAGGAAATCATGAACGTCACCGTTACAAAATCCACGAAAAAAAGTGCGGTCGCCAAAGCTGTCAACAAGCCAGCGTCCAAAATCGCCTCTTCCAAAACCGGAGCGGGCGGCGCGTCGAAACTCAAATCGGCCGCCGGCAAACTGGTGAAATCGCTGGCCCAGGCACTCAAACCGGCCGGAGCGAGCAGCAGAAAATCCGCCGCGCCAGGCGCGGCCAAACCAAGCAAGGCGGCGGCGACTACCGCCAAGGCCGCCTCGAAAACCCCGGCCCCGGCTGCTGCCAGGCAGCGCCCGACCGCCATTACCACCAGAACGGCAAAAGCCGCCAGTCCGGCCGCAGTAACGGCCGGCGCCAACAAGCCGGCAGCCCGCAAGGTTGCCAAGTCCGCCGCCAAGGCGAAACCGAAAGCCGCAGCAGCGGCACCCCAAGCGCCCCGTTCCGGCGTGCGTATGCGCAGTAACAAGGCAGCCGCCGGGATAACGGATAAAATTGAACAAATCGTTGTATCGAAAGCAAGCGAAGTGACCACCAAAACTACCAAACCGACATCTGCCGCCCCTACCGACGACACCTTGTTGACCGAAGCGCAAATCCTGAAGATGAGCGACAAGGACTACATGAATGCCGCCCAGCGCGCCTTTTTCAAGGCACGCCTGCAGCAACTCGAAAAGGACTTGCTGAAGAACGCCGACGAAACCACCGAGCACCTGCGCGAAACCGTGCTGGTGCCGGATCCGGCCGACCGCGCCACCATCGAGGAAGAACACGCGCTCGAATTGCGCACGCGCGACCGCGAACGCAAGCTGCTGAAAAAAGTCCAGCAGGCAATCGCCAGCATCGATTCCGGCGATTATGGTTGGTGCGAAGAAACCGGCGAACCGATCGGCGTGCCGCGCCTGCTTGGCGCGGCCGACCGCGACGCTGTCGCTGGAAGCGCAGCAACGGCGCGAACTCAAGCAGAAGCTGTACGGCGACTGAAGGAACGAGCGGCGGAAACGCCACGGCTCGCACGGCGGCGACCCGATGACGGCGCCGCCGCCTTTTTCAGCGCCCGCCATACCGGCGAAAGTCTTCCGGCGCAGTTGCCGCCCTCATCCCGCTGCGCCACGCCCCTCTTCGCAGTGCCGTCGATAGCGGCTCGAAACGCCGCCCGCCGGCACGCGCGCGCCCAAGCCGCGCGGCGGGTGTTTGTGGTACCTTTGGGAAACGGTTGGAGCAGCGCGCGGCCGACGCGGGAGCTATCAAAATCACCGACCACGATTGGGAGTACTGTGGGGATTTTTTCGCGTTTCAGGAAAAAAGATCAGCAAGCGACCACCTCCGAAGCCCGCGCTATTGCGGACGGCAAGCGAGGTGGACCGGCCGATCGTGCAATATCCGGCAACACCCTCGACCTGCTGTCGAATGCCACCACGACCCAGCGTGACATCGCCCGCGCCACCGCGCTGAAAATCGATGCGATCGAATCCGAGATGACCCTGGAATTCGTGAACACCACGCAGGCCGTCCCACCCCTTTCCGCCCTCACCCCCGAAATCGCCGCCCCGGCCGCAGCCGAAAATCCGGATGCCGGCGCGGCGCCTTCGGCCGCTGCCGACGCCGCCGTGCCGCTGCTCGATTTGCCGCCCGTCGATGCGCCCGCGGAGCGTGCCGCCGCCCATCCGGAGATGACGGCTGCGCCCACCGCGCCGGCGATCGAGGAAGCGGCGATCCTGTTCGCCAACGGCCAGACCGCGGTGGCCGAGCAGATCCTGCAGGACGCGCTACAGGACGAAACGCTGGGCGCGGCCGCGCCGATGGCGTGGAACATGCTGTTCGACCTGTACCAGGTGACCGGACGCCGCGAACAATTCGACGCGCTGTCGATCGCCTTTGCCGGCAAGTTCGAAACCTCGCCGCCGGCCTGGGCCGAAGCGCCGGCGCTGGGGGCGCCGAGCGCGGCCGGCAAGCCGGCGGCCACCCCCAGCGTGGCCTTTTCCGGCCTGCTCGACGCCCAAATCACGAAACAGCTGGCGCGCGCGCAGAAACTCGCCGAAAGCCATGCGGCGCTGCGCCTCGAGTTCGCTCGCGTCACCGGCGTCGATCCGGTCGGCTGCGGCCTGCTGCTGCGGGTTTTGAAAAAGCTGCAAAAGTCCGGATTGGAACTGGTGCTGGTCGGCGCTCCGGAGCTGGCGCAAAAGATTCGCGCGATTCTGGCAGTCGGCCGCCGCGACGAAACCGAGGCGCCCTGGCTGCTGCTGCTGGAAATCCTGCGGCTGCTGAACCGCGAACAGGAATTCGAGGAAACCAGCATCGATTACTGCGTCACCTTCGAAGTGTCGCCGCCGGCCTTCGTCGCTCCCCAGACCCGCGTCACCACCGCCCAGGAAGAAAGTGCAGCCGCCGAAGCCGCGACCGACGCCTTCCTCATGCCGCTGGTGGTGGAAGGCGATACGCGCCAATTGATCAAGGCGATTGCCGCGCATGCGAGCGCGCACGATCCGGTGCTGCTCGACTGCAGCCAGCTGGCGCGCATCGATTTCAGCGCCGCCGGGCAGTTGTTGAACGGATTGGCGCCGCTGGCCGGCAAAGCCATCGAATTGCACAACGTCAATCATCTGGTCGCCGCACTGCTGCATGTGCTCGGCATGCAGCATATCGCCCGCATCGTCCCGCGCAAAAATTAATGCCGCATACGGCGGCCTCGTCTTGCAATCGGCGCCGCTGTCCCCATCATCTTTGAAGATTATCGGACTCCTCCTTTCCGGATTCCTTCATCCTCAGAGGCAAAACATGGAACAATTTCACGGCACGACGATCCTCTCCGTGCGGCGCGGCAACCAGGTCGCGCTCGGCGGCGACGGCCAGGTGACGCTCGGCAATATCGTCATGAAAGGCACGCGCGCGCAAGGTGCGCAAACTGCTATCACGGCAAGGTGCTGGTGCGGCTTTGCCGGCGGCACCGCCGACGCCTTCACGCTGCTCGACCGCTTCGAGGCCAAGCTGGAAAAGCACCAGGGCAACCTGATGCGCGCCGTCGGTCGAACTGGCCAAGGACTGGCGCACCGACCGCATGCTGCGCCGCCTCGAAGCGATGCTGCTGGTGGCCGACAGCGAAACCACGCTGATCATCACCGGCAACGGCGACGTGCTGGAACCGGAAGACGGCATCGGCGCCATCGGTTCCGGCGGCACCTATGCGCAATCGGCGGCCAAGGCGCTGCAGGAAAACACCGACTTGCCGCCGCGCGAGATCGTCAAGAAGGCGCTGACGATCGCCGGCGAGCTGTGCATCTACACCAACCTGTCGCACACGATCGAAACGCTCGACTGAGCCGCGGCGACTCCACACCGGCAATCGGCGCAGGCGGCCGGCCGAAAACCCATCCAGGCATTTTTTCGACATCATGAACATGACTCCCCACGAGATCGTCTCCGAACTCGACAAACACGTGGTCGGCCAGGCGCGCGCCAAGACGCGCGGTCGCCATCGCGCTGCGCAACCGCTGGCGCCGCCAGCAGGTGGAGGAACCGCTGCGCCACGAAATCACGCCCAAGAACATCCTGATGATCGGCCCGACCGGCGTCGGCAAGACCGAGATCGCGCGCCGCCTGGCCAAGCTGGCCGATGCGCCGTTCATCAAGATCGAAGCCACCAAGTTCACCGAAGTCGGCTATGTCGGGCGCGACGTCGACACCATCATCCGCGACCTGATCGACATCGGCATCAAGCAGACGCGCGAATCCGAGATGCGCAAGGTGCGCGCGCGCGCCGAGGACGCGGCGGAAGACCGCATGATCGACATCCTGGTGCCGCCGGCGCGCGACTTCGGCTTCAATGCGCCGCACGCCACGCCGCCGAACGACGAGGGCAACAGCACGCGCCAGACCTTCCGCAAGCGCCTGCGCGAAGGCGCGCTGGACGAGCGCGAAATCGAGATCGAGGTGGCCGAGACCGGGCCGCAAATGGAAATCATGGCGCCGCCGGGCATGGAAGAAATGACCGAGCAGATCAAGTCGATGTTTTCCGGCATCGGCGGCGGCGCGCAAGAAGGCGCGCAAGCTGAAGATCCAGGAGGCGATGAAGCTGCTGATCGACGAAGAAGCCGGCAAGCTGGTCAACGACGACGAGCTGAAGCAGAAGGCGATCACCAACGTCGAGCAGAACGGCATCGTGTTCCTGGACGAGATCGACAAGATCGCCATCGCGCTCCGAAGTCGGCGGCGCCGATGTCTCGCGCGCCGGCGTGCAGCGCGACCTGCTGCCGCTGGTCGAAGGCACCACGGTCAACACCAAGTACGGCATGATCAAGACCGACCACATCCTGTTCATCGCATCGGGCGCGTTCCACCTGGCCAAGCCGTCCGACCTGATCCCCGAGCTGCAAGGGCGGCTTCCCGATCCGGGTCGAACTCGAATCGCTGTCGATCGCCGATTTCGAGCGCATCCTGACCGGCACCGACGCCTGCCTGACCAAGCAGTACAAGGCGCTGCTGGCGACCGAAGGCGTGGCGATCGAATTCGCGCCGGACGGCATTTCGCGACTGGCCGAAATCGCCTTCTCGGTCAACGAAAAGACCGAGAACATCGGCGCCCGGCGCCTGTACACGGTGATGGAAAAGCTGCTGGAAGAAGTGTCGTTCAGCGCCAGCGACAAGACCGGCTCCACCCTGAGCATCGACGCCGCCTATGTCGACGAGCGGCTGGACGCGCTGGCGGTGAACGAAGACCTGTCGCGCTACGTGCTGTAAGCGGACGGCGACGCCTTGCGCGCCGTCCTCCGCCGCTCGCCGATGGCCAACAAAACCCTGCGTACCCGGCAAAAGGCGGTGTTCCGGGGCGCCCCTGTTCCTCGCCCGCAACCGCCGCGCCCCGCGGCGCCGGCCTCCGCAAAAAGGCGCGGGCGGTCGTCATCTGTCACCACGACACGCGCAAAAAAAATCCTCGCCGACGGCGAGGATTGAGCCAGGGAAAATCGAACGCGCTTAATGCGCCGGCGCCATCGGCACCAGGCCGCTACCGGTATGGGCGGGCGCGCCGCCGCTGGTATCCGGCAGTTGCTGGATCGGCGCCGCCGGCCCCAGGCTGGCGCCGCTCGGCGGCGGCGGCATCGGCGCATTGGGCACACTTGGCGCCGCCGGCCGCGATGGTACCGCGGCGGCGCCGGCGGGATTGGTCAAGGCCACCGAAGGCGACGCCGTTTCCGGCAACTCGACCCGCTTCTGCACGCCGCCGTCGGACACCAGCACATAGCGCTGGTGCACTTCCTTGACCACCGTGCCGGGCAGGATTTCCGCGCCCTGGCGCACCGCCTGCGCCGGCTTGCCGTTGGCGGACAGGATCGCCACGCTGTCGTGGCCGTCATTGGCCGCCACCACACCCTTCAACTGGAAATTGCTGGCCACCGCGGTCGCGCCGCGGCCGCCGAACAGGCCGCCGGCGACGCGCAGGTCGACCTCCGCCACCGGCGCCTGCGGCGGCGCGGTCACTGCGCGCGGCACCGGCTTGAGCAGCTGCATCGCCCAGAACGCCAGCGACACGCAGAGCGCGATGAACAGGATAAAACTCGCCAGTACGGGCAAACGCTTCATTCCGGGTTTCCTTCGGCAATTGAAAATTTGCGCGGCGCCGACTGTGCACGACCCCCAGGTACACCGCCGCAAGGAACACATACTCCCATCATAGCCGCCCTATCTCGGGTATAAAATGGCGTTTTCAACAACATACTCCCCTTAAATCTATTCGATACGGGTATTCTTGCAGGGACGCCGCCTTAGCGCACCAGCTGATTGATTTCGATGATCGGCATCAGCACCGCCAGCACGATCAGCAGCACCACCACGCCCATCGCCAGGATCAGCACCGGCTCCAGCAGGCCGGCGATGGTCAGTGCGCGCCGCTCCAGGTCCTGCTCCTGGGCGTTCGCGGCGCGCTCCAGCATGGCCGGCAGTTCGCCGGTGACTTCGCCGGCGCGGATCATGTGGATCAGCATCGGCGGAAAATGCTTGTGCGCCGACAGCGCGCGCGCCAGGCCGACGCCTTCGCGCACGCTGGTGGTGGCGTCTTCCACCTGTTCGCGCATGGCGACGTTGGACAGCGTATCGCGGCTGGTCTGCAGCGCGCGCAGGATCGGCACGCCGGAGCCGGTGGTGATCGCCAGCGTGCTGGCGAAGCGCGCGGTGTTCAGGCTGCGCTCGAACTTGCCGTACAGCGGCGCGTCCAGCAGCCAGGCGTGCCAGCGCAGTTTGAGCGCCGGATTCCTCAGCAGCCGGCGCCACAGGATGAACAGCGCCGACGACGACCACGGCCACGATCCAGCCGTAGTTGCGCACGAAATCGGAAATCGCCAGCATCATCACCGTCAGCAGCGGCAGTTTCTGCTTGGTGTTGGCGAACACCGAGACGATCTGCGGCACCACGTAGGTCAGCAGGAAGATCACGATGGCGAACGCCACCACGGTGACGATGGCCGGATAGGTGAACGCCAGCCTGCACCTTCTGCACCAGCGCATTGCGCCGCTCGATGTAATCGGCCAGGCGCGACAGCACGCGCGCCAGCTGGCCGATCTGCTCGCCCGACGACACCAGCGCGCGGTAGATGTCGGCGAAATCGCGCGGATGCTGCGCCAGCGCATCGGACAGCGAGGAGCCGCCCATCACTTCGGAGCGGATCGAGGCGATCAGGTCGCGCAGATAGGGCCGCTCGGCCTGCTCCAGCAAGGCCGTGAACGCCTGCTCCAGCGGCAGGCCGGCTTCCAGCAGGCTGGCCAGCTGGCGCGTGAACAGGCCAGCTCGATCGGTCGACAGGCGCGTCGCCGAAGCCGCGCGGCCGTGGCCTGCGCCGGCGGCGTCGACCTGGGCCGCGATGGCGTCGACCGCGATCGGCACCAGCCCCTGGCTGCGCAGGTCGGAGCGCGCGGCGCGCGCGCTGTCGGCATTGACCACGCCCTTGCGGGTGGCGCCGCCGGCGTCGACGGCTTCATAGCGAAATGCTGGCATCGGTCAGTCCTAGTCCTTGGTGACGCGCAGCAGTTCGGCCTGCGTCGTGGTGCCGTCCGCCAGCCAGCGCTCGCCGTCCTCGCGCATGGTGCGCATGCCGTCGCGCTGGGCGGCGGCGCGGATCTCCGCTTCCGACGCCTGGTCGTGGATCTGCGCGCGGATCTGCTCGGTGGTCTCGCAGCAGCTCATAGACGCCGACGCGGCCCTGGTAGCCGGTGTGGCCGCACTGGTCGCAGCCGACCGCGTGCCAGTGCGCGCCATCGTAGCGCTTGCAATGCGGACACAGTTTGCGCACCAGCCGCTGCGCCACCACGCCCAGCAGCGACGACGACAGCAGGAACGGTTCGATCCCCATGTCGAGCAGGCGCGTGACGGCGGCCGGCGGCGTCGTTGGTGTGCAGGGTCGCCAGCACCAGGTGGCCGGTGAGCGAAGCCTGCACCGCGATCTGCGCGGTTTCGAGGTCGCGGATCTCGCCGATCATGATGACGTCCGGGTCCTGGCGCAGGATCGCGCGCAGCGCCTTGGCGAAGGTCATGTCGATGCGCGGCATTGACCTGGGTCTGGCCGACGCCGGCCAGGTCGTATTCGATCGGGTCTTCGACCGTCAGGATGTTGGTGGTGGACGCGTTCAGGCGCGACAGCGCCGCGTACAGCGTGGTGGTCTTGCCGGAGCCGGTCGGCCCGGTGACCAGCACGATGCCGTGCGGCTGCGCGATCAGCTGGTCGAACTGCGGCAGCACGTCCTCGCTCATGCCGAGGTGACTGCAGGTCGAGGCGGCCGGCTTCCTTGTCCAGCAGACGCAGCACCGCGCGTTCGCCGTGCCCGGTCGGCAGCGTCGAGACGCGCACGTCGACCGGCTTGCCGCCGACGCGCAGGGTGATGCGGCCGTCCTGCGGCAGGCGCTTCTCGGCGATGTCGAGCTGCGCCATGATCTTGATGCGCGAAATCAGCGAGGCGTGGATGCGCCTTCTTCGGCCGCACGACGTCGCGCAGCGTGCCGTCGATGCGGAAGCGCACGACCGAGATCTGCTCGAACGGCTCGATGTGGATGTCGGAGGCGCCTTCGCGCAGCGCCTGCGTCAGGAGCGCGTTGATCATGCGGATCACCGGCGCGTCGTCGGCCGACTCCAGCAGGTCCTCGACCGCCGGCATGTCCTGCATCAGCTTGGCCAGGTCGAGGTCGGACTTCGAATTCGTCGATCACCTGCGCGGCGTCGCCGCCGGAGCCGGCATAGGCCTGGGCGATCGCCGCTTCCAGCTCGGCATGCGGCATGCGATTTCAGCCGCACGCGGCCGAAGCGGCGGCCGACCTCGGCGATCGCGGCCGGCGCGGTGGCATTCGACACCAGCAGCTCGACCACGCTGTCCGGGCCGTCGCCGCGCTGCGCCAGCACGGCGAAGTCGCGGGCGAAGGCATAGGGCAAAAGACGGGCTTCCATTATCAGTTCAAGAATCGTTCCGTGGGCGCCGGCGTCGGGTTGGACGGCGGCAGCAGCCTTCTTCTCGGCTGCGGCTGGGGCGGCGCTTGCTGCAGCTGCAGTTGCGACTGGGGCTGCTGTTGCGACGGTGGCTGCTGTTGCGGCTGAGGCTGGCCTCGCCGCCATTGCCGTTGGCGCCTGGGTTGTTGTTGTACAGGGGGCCATCGATGATGCGGCCATCCTGCAGCGTCGGCAGGATCGGCGCTCCCCTCTGCGGCAGGATGACGGTCGGTTCCGGCTGTTTGGCGATCTGCAGGTTGCGCATGAAGTCGTAGCGGTCCGCCGCCACGTTCACGCTTTGCTCGTTGCTGCGCAGCACGATCGGCCGCAGGAACACCATCAGGTTGGTCTTGGTGCCGCTGCGGGTCCGGTACTTGAACAGGTTGCCGAGCACCGGAATATCGCCCAGGCCCGGCACCTTTTCGACGCCGTCGTTGACCGTGTCCTCGATCAGGCCGCCCAGCACGATGATCTGGCCATCGTCGACCAGCACATTGGTTTCGAGCGAGCGCTTGCTGGTGATCAGGCCGGAGGCGCCGCCCTTGCTCGGCAATACGTTCGAGGTTTCCTGGTAGATCGCCATCTTGACCGTGCCGCCTTCGGACATCTGCGGCCGCACCCGCAGCGACAGGCCGATGTCCTTGCGCTCGATGGTCTGGAACGGGTTGACGCCGGCGGCGCCGCCCGACGCCTGGGTGGTGAACTGGCCGGTGATGAACGGCACGTTCTGCCGACCATGATCTTGGCTTCCTCGTTGTCGAGCGTGATCAGGTTCGGCATCGACAGGATGTTGGTGTTGACGTCGGCTAGCCAGCGCATGGGCGATCGCGCCCAGGCCCAGTCTGCCGTTGATCTGGCGGAATATCCCGAGATTCAAGCCGTTGGAAGGCGCCGTGGGCACGCCGTTGGGCGTGGCGCTGGCAATGATCTGATTGATCAGATTGTCGCCGCCGGTGGAAAAGCCGGTGATCGCGCCGACCCGGTAGCTGCTGTTGCTGTCGCCGGTGAGGCCGGCCCACTGGATGCCGAATTCGATCGGCGTCGTTCGAGGTCACTTCGACGATCAGCGCCTTCGATGTACACCTGGGCGCGGCGCACGTCGAGCTGGTCGATCACGGTGCGCAGGTTGCGATACACCGGTTCGCTGGCGGTGATGATCAGCGAATTGGTGGCGGCGTCGGCCTGGATGAAGCCGGCGGCGCCGCCGCCCGGCAACGGTCCCGGGACGCCCTGCCCCTGCCCCTGCGCCGACGGCTGGTTGGCGCCGGTTGCAGTGCCGCCGCAGCTGGCGGTGGCCGTGGTGTTGAGCCCGGAGCCGCCGGCACTGAGGCTGGAAGTGGCCGAGGGCGCGCCGGTGGCCGAACTGTCGGCTGCCACCACCGCGCGCAGGGTCTGCGCCAGCTTGGTGGCTTCGGCATTCTTCAGGTACACCACGTGCACATTGCCCGGCAGCGCGGTCGGCTGGTCGAGCTTGGCGATCAGCGACTTCGCCAGGTTGGCGCGCGCCACCGAGGGCGCGCGGACGATGACCGAATTGGTGCGCGGATCGGCCAGCAGGCTGACGCGGCCGCCCTCCGCGCCTCCCGGCGCGGCGCCTGCGCCGCCCGGCTCCAGCAGCCGGTTCACCATCAGCGCGATATCGGCGGCTACCGCATGCTGGATCGGCACCACGTCGAGGTCGGCGGTCGCCGGCGCATCCAGCGCCGCGATGATCTTGCCGAGCCGCTTCAGGTTGTCGGCGTAATCGGTGATCACCAGCGATATTGCTGCCGAGATTGGCCTTGATCGTGTTGTTGGGCGAAATCAGCGGGCGCAGCACCGCCACCAGGTTGGCCGCCGACTCATAGTTCAGGCGGTAGATCTGGGTCGCGATCTGGTCGCCGCGCGGCGCGCTGGACTGGGTCGGACTGACCTGCAGCTTGGCGTCCGCTTCCGGCACCACCTTGGCGTAGCCGTCGCTCATCACCACCGCGTAACCCTGCAGGCGCAGGCCGAGGTCAGCAGCTGGAACGCCTGCGCCTTGCTGACCGGCTTTTCGGACACCAGGTTGATCGTGCCCTTGACGCGCGGGTCGATGACGAAGGTGATGTTGGTGTACTGGCCGATCGCCTTGATCACCGATTCGATGTCGGCGCCGACGAAATTGAGATTGGCTTCGCCCGCTGCCGGATCGGCGCCAAACGCCGGCGGCACGAGCAGTGCACCGAGCAGCATGGCGGTCACGCCCAGACGTTTCCAGCCGCGCGGCCGTTGGGTAATTGCTGCGGATTTGATTTTCATTGTCTGAACTCTAACGCGATAAAATTTTTGCCATCTTCGGTACGACGCTGACCCAGCAAATTCAGCAAATTCGCCAGCCTCTCTTCTTCCCCGGCTGCCGCTTCGGCCCGCCCGGAAAACTGGAAACGGCCGTTGCCGACGCCGCCCGCGCCGCTCAACAGCATCGGCCCCTTGACGGTCTCCAGTTGCAGCTTGGCATCCTGGCCATGCCAATCCATTGTTAGCCGGTATGCTCCCAGCGGCTTGATCGGCGACAGGCGCGATGCGATATTCGTCATTTCCAGCACCAGCGATCCATTCACGTCGACGCGCTGCCCCTGGCGCGCCAGTTGCAAGGTGTTCCACGACAAGCGCATCTGACCGGACGGCTGGATCGTGTTCAAGGGCATGCCCAGGCCGGCCAGCCGTTCCGCCGGCAGTACGATCGCCGCCTGGCTGATCTGCCATTCGGTCCAGCTGCCGCTGATATGGACCGGCGCCGACAGCGCTTCGGCGTTCTGCAGTTCGGCGTCGACGCGTCCCAGCAGCAGCGTCGGCGACAGCCGCCAGGAAAAGCGCCCCGGCAAGAGCGGCGTCAGCGGATCGCCGCCGCTCGGCGCGCCGCCGATGAACGCCGATCCGCGCCACAGCGTGCCCTGCGCATCGCCCAACGTCAAGCGGCCGCCGGTCTGCTTTTCCACGATCACGGACAGCCATCCGGCTGGCAAAAAAGCCAGCACCGTCAGCGCCACCGCCAGCACACCGGCGATCAACCATATCACGAGGCGGCGCATCCTCATGCCGCTCTGCCTTCGCCGCCCTTATTCACTTTTCTGCTGCCGCAAAGTCAGGATCGCATTGACCGTGCCGGGCTCCGTCAGCGCCGTGACGCTGGCTTCGGCCACCGCGACGCGGGCACCGGTTTGCAGGTCGCCGAGCCAGGCGACGATGCCGGCAAACGGCACCGCCGACAATTGCACCTTGATGAAGTCGCCGCTCAACACCACGCTTTGCGCCTTCAATCCGCTATGCCCGAGGCCGGTTTCAATGCTTTCCTTGGTGATCGCGGCCACCGGCGCCGCCGCCTTGCCGGACAGCGCGCCCGCTTCATTCGCCAGCGCCCGCAATTCCGCCACTTGCTGGTGCAGGCCCGGCAGGCTTTTGCGCAATTGCGCGCGGCCCGCCAATGCCGGGTCGATCAGCAAGGCGTACACCAGCCCGAAACAGAGCACCGCCGCCGCCCATGCCAAGAGGCTGCGTTCGCGCTTGTCGCGCGCCGCCAGGAACAGCAGCACCGATTGCCGCACACGATGGAAGGCGTTCATCGCGCGCTCCTGACCTGCAGCGCATCGGCGCCTTGCTGCGTCAACGCCAGATTGCGCGCGGCCAGCGCCGTCTGCAACTGCGCCACCGGTATCTCGCCAGACGGTTTGACGCGTATCAGCAAGGCGCGCTCGCGATATTCCAGAGCGGCAATCGCGGGCAAGGTCTGGCCGCCCGCGCCGGCGTCGCTCCAGGCTTGGGCAAAGCTGGCCACCAGCGGCGTGAAGTCGTCCGGCGCCGGCTGGCCGGTTTGCTGCTTGGCGGCGGCAATTTTTTGCCGCATCTGCAATACCGGATCGATGATCACCGCCTCCTTGGGATAGGCCTCCTGGAAAGTCCGGGTCAGCGCCGCCCGGGCCGTATTCGCTTCCTGCCGCAGACGCCACCAATCCAGGTTCAGCGCGACGACATTGATCAGCAGCACCGCGCCGCCCAGGATCAGCGGCCAGCGCCAGCGGCTCCAGTCGAAACTGGGCCCGGCGGCATGCCCGAGTCCCGCCAGCACATTCGGTTCGGCGCTCTGCGCACCGGCGATCCAGTGCGCCCAGCGGTCGGGCTGGATGCTGATCCGCTCGTCGGCCGCTGCCTGATAGGCGGCCACCTCGGCGGCCGGCACATACAGCGTGACCGCCGCCTCGGGCGCCATCAGCCGCAAGGTCTGCAGGGCTTCCGCTGCGGTGGCCTGGCCCGGCTCGGGCATCACCGGCAAGCCGATGCCTTCCTGTTGCGACAAGCGCAGCGTCAGGCTGATATCGAGGCCGGCGCCGGTGTCGATTTCGCTGACGGCGGCGCTGACGGTATCGGCGTGAAACGGCAGGCACAGCTGCGCCGGCAGCGCCGCGATTTTGCGCGCGCCCAGCGCCAGCAGTATGTTGACCAGCATTTCCAGCCAGTCGCGCTGCACCACGGCCACCGTGCGCAAGCCATCCGCCGAGCGGCCGGCCACCACCACCGACTCGGACGGATCGGCAATCAACTGCTCTTCGACCAGATTCGGCAGCGCCGCCTTCAGTCGCGCCGGCGACAGCGGCGGCACCGCGACCCGCAACAGGCTGACATCGGCCGCCGCCAGTATCAGCACCACGCGCTGCGCCGGCGCGATGCGCGCGGCCAGATCCGACAGCGCCGCCGTGCCTTCCTGTTCAATGGCGCCGTTGTCGGCGGCCACGGCGAAAGCACAGCCGAGCGCGGCTCCTTGCTGCGCATAGTCGGCCGCGGCGCGGGCCGGCAGGCGGATATAAAGTGTGCTCAAAGGCGTCCCGTTTCCCTGGTTGCTGCGTTGCTAGGCAAATTTCCTTAATTTTCTCTGATCCAGATGATCTTCGTATTCGTTCCGTTCCGCTCGATCAATGCCAGCATCTCGAGCGATGCCCGACTGATCCTGACCTTGCCGTTGACCAGAAAAAAATTGGTGACGAATGCCAGCTGGCTGCTGTCGATCGTGGTCCCGGCGCGCTGCGTCAGGTCGGCGCTGTCGCGGAAATAGGCGCGGTCCCGCTGGGCGACCAGGGCTGCGGCGTCGGAGGGCGTCAGTGTATCAATTATCGCCGCCAGCACTTCCGCCGACGCCGTATTCACATTGACCCGCGTCGTACGCGGCAGCACGGTGACGAAGTCCTTGAGCTTCGCATACGCGTCCGGCGTAAAGCCGGGCACCGCCAGCAAATCGTCGACCTGCGTGATGCCGAGCGTCTTCGGCACCGACGACACGGCGCCGTTTTCGTCCTGCGCCGCCACCGCTCTGCTGCGGCGTCTTCGACTGGCCGGCGGCGAGCGTCTCGGCGGTTGCCTCGGCCAGCCCGGGCGTCAGCTGCAGGCTGCTCAACAGCCGCTGGAACGCTGCTACTTGAGCCGGATCCACCGTGCCGTTGCTGGCCAGATTGGTCAGGTTGAAACGCGACTGGGCATCGACGATATGGCCGGACAGCGCGGCATCGGCGATATCGCCCTCGACCCTTTCATTTTCCACGTACTGGTCGAGCCGGGTTTCCGCCAGCTCCACCGACCATGGCTCGCCCAGATGATCCACGCTCGAATACTTGGCGTCTTCGCGCAGGATCAGCCGCGCCCAATCGAGGGCGCCGCGCAGCACCCATTGCTTCTGCAGTTGCAGGCGCTGGTTCTCGATCGAACGCACCTGCACCTGCTGCTGCCAGAACAGGCTGGCGACAATGGTGATCGCCAGCGTGGTCAGCAGCAGCGCCGTGATGACCGCCACACCGCGTTGCCGGTGCCGGTACCGCAGCGGCCTGCTCATACCGCCCCCAACAGGAACACCTTGACCATGCTGGCTTGCTGAGTGCGCGGCAACAGCGCAACCTCGAGGCCGGTCACGACGGGCTGGCTGGCATTGGCGCTGCCGGCGACATTGCCGGGCTGCCAGCCCGGGCGGTCGGCAGTCCAGACCCGGATCGTCATGGCCGCCAGATCCGGCTGCAGCGTGATCGCCGGCGTCGCGATCGCGTCGTTCAGCGCCGCCTGCCACAACGCATCCAGCTCCGCCCGGTCGCGGGTCGGAGCCGATTCCTGGCGCGTCAAAATGCCATTGCGCAGGCGATAGATGACCACCTGCAGGCGCGACGGCTGGTCATCGACATACACCGAGCGCACCAGCATCAGCCGGTCCGGATCGACCGCCAGCGCGGCGCGATCCGGAATCAGCGCGGCGCTGGCGATATACGAACAGTCGCTTTGCAATTGCGCGAAGGCCAGCTGCATGCCGCGCGTCTGCGTCAGTTGCTCGTTGAGCGCGATGCGGGCGCGCACGATGCCGTCCAGCCCGCGCCAGCCGAGCACCGCCACCACCGCCAGCACGCTGATGGCCACCAGCAGCTCGATCAGCGTGAAGCCGGTGCGGCGCCGGGCTGGACGGCGCTTAGCCATTCGGCACCACCTGCGCCATCTGCAGGATGCGGCGGTCGGGATCGGCGGCATCGAACACGCCGACCTGCACCCGGCGGAAATACGGATTCGGCGTCGCCAGCACCTCTTCCTCGCATATCAGCGCGAATTCGCCCTGCGGACAATCGAAGCGGCGCTTGCCCAGCGCCGGCCATTCGCGCGCCAGGCGGATCTGGGACAAGCGGTTCTCCGCCGACCAGGTCGCCATCATCGACGCCCGCAAGCCGTCGCTGTTGCGCGTCAGGCTGCCGACCGCGCGCAGGCTGGCGCCGAGCGCGGTGCCGACGATCACCAGCGCCACCAGCACTTCCAGCAGCGTGAAGCCGGCCGTGCGGCGATGCCCGGCGGCGGCTGACGGAAAGAGACGGCGGCGCATGTCACTCCACCACGTAATTGCCGATGCCGTCGGCGCGGATGGCGACGCTGCCGCCGCCCGCCGCCAGCCTCAGCACGAAGGGTTTGTCGACCGGTTCGCGGCCGAAGACGATGCGCAGCGGATTGCCGGCGCCGGCCGCGGCCGGCTCGATCGACAAGGCCACCGGCGGCCGCTGGAAGGTGCGCTCGCGCAACATGTCGTCCTGATCGATCGGCTTCCAGGCGTTGCCGTCACGCAGTACGAAACGGTAGCCGTCGGTCGCCGCCTCAAAGGCGATCGGCCGGTTGCGCACGATCGCTTCGTCGCGCGCCAGCTGCATCAGCAAGGCGATGCGCTGCGCTTCCTTCTGCAGCGCCTGCTGCCCGCTCGGCATCGCATTGAACGACACCAGTCCCAGCGTAATGCCGGCGATCACCAGCACCAGCAGCAGTTCGAGCAAGGTAAAGCCGCTGCTGCGGCCATGGCGGCCGCGGCGCCGAGGCGCCGGATTCAAGCAATGACGATAAGAAGAAATTACAGATCCCACGAACCGATGTCGGCGTCATTGTCGGCGCCCCCGGGCTGGCCGTCGGCGCCGTAGGAAAACACATCCACCTCGCCTTTGACTCCCGGCGACAGGTAGTGATACGGATTGCCCCAAGGATCTTTCGGCAGCTTGTCCAGATAGCCGCCGGCCTTCCAGCCGTTGGCTGCGGGCCCGGCAGTCGGCTTCGTGATGAGCGCCTGCAGCCCCTGCTCGGTGGTCGGATAGCGATGGTTGTCCAGCCGGTACAGCTTCAGGCCCTGCATGATGGTGGCGATGTCCTGCTTGGCGGCGATGATGCGCGCATCGTCGGTGCGGCCCATCAGCTTCGGCACCACCAGCGCGGCCAGGATGCCCATGATGACCACCACCACCATGATTTCGATCAGCGTGAAGCCACGCGCCAGTGCGCGCCGGGGCGAGCGTCGCCCGGAAGGAAGAGAAACTGTGTGCATAGGGATATTGGGAAAGAAGGGCAAAAATTACAAAATGAATTGCGAGTATAAGGCCGAATCTGCCTTTTTTATGTCGCCGTCATGACAAACGAATCACATTCGGCGGGAGCCGCAGGGCTCCGATGTGCCGTTCTTGCAAGCGCAGGACGGCGGGAGGGTGTTTCTATACGGACCTGTTCGACTTGCCGCCGCCGCTTTGGTTCGCATTTGCCGCATTTTTCTGGAAAAGCCTGGCGTCGTCATATTTTTTGCAACGCCGCTCCAAGGCCGCAAGCGGCTGACTCCGTGGCCAGGCAATCAACACTGCGCACGCATGCCGGGCCAAGGCCGGCTGCCGGCTGCATGCTCGATCAATAATGGCGCCGATGCCCTTGCCGCCGCGGCAAGGCGCGCGTTGCGCAAGGCGGATGCAGGCCTTCATCGCCAAGCCGGCGGCGCGCCGCTTGCGGTAATCTGTCGGCAATCGGCAGGTGCCCCGTGCGCAGCGCCTGCGCCGGCATTTTTCAAGGAGATCGACATGGCTTTGCCACATGCCCAATCCGGCGATGTCATCGACGTGCGTCCGCTTGGCGCGAAGCTGGCGCGAACGGCGTCCACCGCGCTGTTCAAAACCGACGAGCTGGAAGTGATGCGGCTGGTTCTGCCGAGCGGCAAGAAATTGCTGAACCATCATGTACAGGGCGCCATCACCATCCACTGCCTGGAAGGCCAGGTCGAGGTCCATGCGCTTCAACAAAAGACTGCGCTGCAAGCGGGAGAAATGATGTATCTGCGCGGCGGCGAACCGCACGAACTATTGGCCCAGCAGGATGCCTCGGTGCTGCTGACGGTGGCGCTGAAACCGTAGGCGGCGGCTCAGGCGCTTTCGCCGCGCGGGTCGCGCGCCAGCAGCTGGGTCACCATGCGCTGCGGCGAGTCGCCGGCGAACAGCACGCCGGCCACCGCGTCCGCGATCGGCATGCTGACGCCGCAGGCGCGCGCGCGCGCGCGCACCGCCTCGATGCAGTACACGCCCTCCGCCACGTGGCCGAGCTCGGCCATCACCGCCTCCAGCGGCTTGCCCTGCGCCAGAGCCAGCCCGACCCGGCGGTTGCGCGACAGGTCGCCGGTACAGGTGAGGATCAGGTCGCCGACGCCGGCCAGGCCCATGAAGGTTTCCAGGCGGCCGCCGAGCGCGATGCCGAGCCGCGTGATTTCCGCCAGCCCGCGCGTGATCAGCGCGGCGCGCGCATTCAGGCCGAGGCCGAGGCCGTCGCCGATGCCGGTCGCGATCGCCAGGATATTCTTGACCGCGCCGCCGACCTCGACCCCGACCATGTCGTCGGTCGAATACACGCGCATGGCGTCGCCATGGGCGGCGGCCACGATCCGCTCCGCCAGCCGGGCGTCGCTGCTGGCCGCGGTCAGCGCGCACGGCAAGCCGCGTGCCACTTCCTGCGCGAACGACGGCCCGGACAGCACGCCGAGCGCGGGCCGCTGGCCCAGCACCTGGCGCACCAGCTGATGCGGCAACAGATAGGTTTGTTGCTCGAAGCCCTTGCACAGCCAGACCAGATGCGGCACTGCGCGTCCCTGCAGCCGCTGCGCCAGAGCGCGCAGTCCGGCCACCGAGGAGGCGGCGATCAGCAGGCCGTCGGCGCCGGCCGCATGCGTCAGCGCCGCCTCGAAATCGGCGCTGACGGCGACGCCGGCCGGCAACGCGAAGCCGGGCAGATATTTGGCGTTTTCACGCTGCGCCGCCATCTGCGCCATCGTCGGCGCATCGCGGCCCCACAGCAGCACCGGGTGGCGCGCCGCCAGCGCAATCGCCAGCGCCGTGCCCCAGGCGCCGGCGCCGAGAATCGTGATGTTCATGCGCGGGCGCCCGCTGGCGCCGCAAAGGCCGTAGTCATGCGAATTGCCTCATTTATATACTGGAGGGAGCATAAAAAATGTCGCCCGTTTTACGAGCGACATAGGCTTGTTTTCAAGCATACTCCCTCTTTGAAGGAAGTCGTTAGAGGAAGGCGCGCTCAGTCGCCCCACACTTCGGCAGCCTTGACGTAGCCGCCCTGGCCGTCGCGGTGCCGCACCTTGACCCAGTCCGAGCGCGCCGGCTCGGCCAGTTCCAGCAGTACGCCCTTGTCGGCGGTGAACACCAGCGGGCTGGCATCTTCGGCCGCCGCGTGAATGCGCGCCTTGGCGGCGCTGACGACCACGGTGCGGGCGTTGCTGAGCGCCTTGGATTCGACCCACGACAGGTCACCGCCGGCGTCGCGCACCTTGCTCCATTCGTTATAGGTCAGCACCACTTCCACCGGCATGCCGCGCGGCGCGACGAACACGCGGCGCCCGCGTTCCGAGGGCGCATCGTAGAACACCGCCGGCGCCGCGCCGACCGACTTGAAATCGACCGCATGCGCGGTGCCGGCGGCCAGCGACAGCGCCGCCAGCAGCGCCAGGCACGCGGGCTTCAGGCGGCGCATTGCGCGCGCCGGCCCGGAGCTGTGCGGAACATCCATGCGCCCCCTCCCCGTCCTCAATGCGTCGCCGCGCTCGAGCCGTCCGGCATCACGAGGCCCGAACCGGTCTTTTGCGCTTCGCGCTCGGCGGCGGCCTGCAGGCGCTGCTGGTAGAACACTTCGAAGTTGATCTCCGACAGATGGACCGGCGGGAAGCCGGCGCGCGTGATGACGTCGGCGATATTGGCGCGCAGGTAGGGGTAGATGATGTTCGGGCAACCGATGCCGAGCAGCGGATCGAGCTGTTCGAGCGGGATGTTGCGCGCCTCGAAAATGCCGGCCTGCTTGCCTTCCACCAGGAACGCCACCTTGTCGTTGATTTTGACGGTGACGGTGATCGTCACGGTCGATTCGAAGATGCCTTCGGCCAGCGCTTCGGCGCCGACATCGACCGCGACTTCGATCGTCGGCGCTTCCTGCTCGAGGAAAATCGCCGGCGAATTCGGCTGTTCCAGCGACATGTCCTTCAGGTAGACGCGCTGGATCTGGAATACGGGTTGCTGTCTTCTGCGCTTGCTTGCTTTTCATCAGCCATACAATACTTTCATCGGGATTGAGGATGGGCGGCGCGCCGCCCGCGGTTATTTGGACACGGTTGCGAACTCATGCGCCCTGCAGCAGGGGATCGAGCTTGCCGGCGCGCTCGAGCGCGCTCAAATCGTCGAAGCCGCCGACGTGGGTGTCGCCGATATAGATCTGCGGCACCGTGCGGCGTCCGGTCTTTTGCATCATTTCGGCGCGCTGCTCCGGGTCGAGGTCGATGCGGATCTTTTCGATGTCGTCGACGCCCTTCGCCTTCAGCAGGCGCTCGGCCATCTGGCAATACGGGCAGACCGCGGTGCTGTACATCAAAACATGTGCGCTCATGGCTTGCTTTTCTCCCTTATTTGACGACCGGCATGCCCTGCGCCTGCCATGCGGCCAGGCCGCCGTCGAGGCTGAAGACCGCGCCGAAACCGGCACGGTTCAACTGGTTCGCCGCTTTCGGCGATTGCACGCCGCTCTGGCAAACCACGATCACGTTCTTGGCCTTCGACCTTGTCCAGCTCGCCGAGCCGCTTCGGCAAGCTCCTTCAAGCGGAATGTTCTTGGCGTCGCGCAGATGGCCGGCGGCGAATTCCTTCGGCTCGCGCACGTCGAGCACGACGGTCTTGCCCTGGTTGATCATCTGCGTCGCCTGCAGCAGCGAGACCTTGCTGCCGCGCCGCTGCAGATGCGGCCACAGCAGCGCGCCGCCCGACAGCAGCATGATTCCGAACAACGGAATATTGTCAATGATGAATTTCACGGCACTCCAATGGTATTAATCAATACCCGCATTATAAAATAGAAGCCGACACTGCTTTCGGATCGCGATCCGGAGCGCAGACGCGGCATCCGCCCCGATTACAATTATCCACTTCATCCGTATCCACAATGTACAAAATCGTATTCATGCGCCATGGCGAATCCACCTGGAACCTCGAAAACCGCTTCACCGGCTGGACCGATGTCGACCTGACCGAAAAAGGCATCGCCGAGGCCACGCGACGCCGGCAAGCTGCTGAAGGAAGCCGGCTTCGACTTCGACCTGGCCTATACCTCGGTGCTGAAACGCGCGATCCGCACGCTCTGTGGCTGACGCTCGACGAGATGGACCTGATGTGGCTGCCGGTCAAGCACGACTGGCGCCTGAACGAGCGCCACTACGGCGCGCTGCAGGGCCTGAACAAGGCGCGAGACCGCCGCCAAGTACGGCGACGAGCAGGTGCTGGTCTGGCGCCGCAGCTACGACACGCCGCCGCAATCCGCTGGAAGCCGGCCGACCCGCGCACCTCGTTCCACGATCCGCGCTACGCCGGCCTGAAGCCGGAAGCAGATTCCGCTGACCGAATGCCTGAAGGACACCGTGGCGCGCGTGATGCCGCTCTGGAACGAAGCGATCGCGCCGGCGATCCGCGCCGGCAAGCGCATCATCGATCTCGGCCCACGGCAACAGCCTGCGCGCGCTGATCAAGATGCTCGACAACATCAGCGACGACGACATCGTCGGCCTGAACATCCCCAACGGCCAGCCGCTGGTGTACGAACTGGACGCCGACCTGCAAGCCGATCCGGAGCTACTACCTGGGCGACGCGGAAGCGATCGCAGGCGGCCATGAACGCGGTGGCCAGCCAGGGCAAGGCCAAGTAAGCGCCTTCGTTGCCCGCACGGCAGCGCCAGCCGCCGCGCTGCGCCATGCCCATCCTGAAAAACCGCCGCTTCGTCGCTGCGCTGCTGAGCGCGCTGCTGTGGGCGACCACGGCCGCCGCGCTGGCGCAGCCGGCGCCGAAGACCACCGAGCGCAGCCGCAGAAGCAGGCCGCCGAAAGCCGAGCGCGCCGAGCTGCGGCAAAAACTCACCGCGCTGAAGCAGATCGATCGACCGGACCGAAAGCGCGCACAGGACCACGCCGCCGATGCGCTGGCCGAGTTCGGAGAGCGCGATTTCCAACGCCAACCGCGCGCTGCACGAGCTGGCGCAGGAACAAAGGCAGACCCAGGCCCGGCTGCGATCAGCTGACCAGGCAGCATGCCGAACTGGCCGCCACCGTCGCCGCCCAGCAAAAGCAGCTGGCCAAGCTGTTGCGCGAGCCAGTACGTGGCCGGCAATGAAGACCGCATGAAGCTCTGCTGTCGGGCGACAACCCGAACCGCATCAACCGCGACCTGCAATTACTTCGGCTACGTGTCGCAGGCGCAGGCGACGCTGCTCGAGTCGCTGCGCGGCAACCTGCAGGCGGTCGAAAGCAACCAGGCCGACACCCAGCAACGCCAAGGACGAGCTGGACGAAATCGCCCAGGAACAGCGCGACCAGAAAGCCGTGCTGGAAGAGGAAAAAGCCCGGCGCGCCGCCCTGCTGGCGCAACTGTCCAGCAAACTGGCCAGCCAGCGCAAGGAGGCCGGCCAATCCTGCGCGACGAACAGCGCCTGGGCCAGCCTGGTCGACCGGCTGTCGCAGATGATCGAGGAACAAAGGAAGGCCGAGGCGGCGGCGCAGGAAAAGCGCCGCCAGGAACAGCTGGCGAAGGCGCGCGCCGGCCGAGGAAAGGCGCAAGGCGGCAGCCGCGGCCGCGCAAGGCAAGCGGCAGCCCAGCGCCGCCGCCAACCCGGACGCGATCGACGACGACGAAGCCGCCGGCACCGGCGCTGGCGCGCAATGAACTCACGCCGGAAGCCGGCGATCCAATCCGGACGCGCCTTCGCCGCCCTGCGCGGGCATTTGCGGCTGCCGGTGGCAGGCGACGTGATCGGCAAAATTCGGCAGCCAGCCGCGGCGACGGCCCCAGCTGGAAAGGCTTGTTCATCCGCGCCGCCGAGGGCGCCGACGGTCAAGACGGTGGCCGACGGCCGGGTGGTGTTCGCCGAATGGCTGCGCGGCTTTGGCAATCTGATCATCATCGACCACGGCAGCCAGTACCTGACGATCTACGGCAACAATCAGTGCACTGCTGAAACGCGCCGGGCGATCCGGTCAAGAGCGGCGACGTCATCGCCAGCGCGGGAAATACCGGCGGCAACGAAGAATCGGGTTTATACTTTGAAATGCGGCATCAGGGCCGCGCATTCGACCCCCTCGGCTGGGTGACTACTAGGTGACACATGGGCAGCAAACTGAAGAACATCGGCCTTATCGGCCTGGGCCTGGTGGCCGGCGTCGCAGCTTCGATGCAGTTCGCCGCGCTGGCGCAGAAAAACGCCGGTTCGCCCCTGCCGCTTGACGAATTGCGCCAGCTGGCCGACGTGTTCGGCCTGATCAAGTCCGACTACGTCGAACCGGTCGAGGACAAGAAGCTGTTGACCGAAGCGATTTCCGGCATGGTCGCCTCGCTCGACCCGCACTCCGCCTATCTGGACAAGAAGGCCTTCAAGGAATTGCGCGAAGGCACCCAGGGCAAGTTCGTCGGCCTCGGCATCGAAGTCGGCATGGAAGACGGCTACGTCAAGGTGATCTCGCCGATCGAGGATTCGCCCGCCTATCGCGCCGGCATCAAGGCCGGCGACCTGATCACCCGCCTCGACACCACGCCGGTCAAGGGCATGACCCTGGACGAGGCGGTCAAGCGCATGCGCGGCGAGCCGAATACCAAGATCACGCTGACCATCGCCCGCAAGGACGAGGACAAGCCGCTCGGTCGTCACCATCATGCGCCAGGAAATCCGGGTCCAGAGCGTCAAGGCGAAGATGGTCGAGCCCGGCTACGCCTGGCTGCGCGTGTCGCAGTTCCAGGAACCGACCGTGGACGACATGGCCAAGAAGACTCGGCGCGCTGTACGCCGCAGGACCCGAACATCAAGGGCCTGGTGCTCGACCTGCGCAACGATCCGGGCGGCGTGCTGCCGGGCGCGATCGGCGTCGTCCGCCGCCTTCCTGCCGAAGGATGCGGTGATCGTCTCGACCAACGGCCAGCTGGCCGATTCGAAGGCGACCTTCTACGCCGCCGCGAATACTACGCCTCGCGGTCCGCGCGGCGATCCGCTGGCGAAACTGCCGGAGGCGGTCAAGAAAGTGCCGATGGTGGTGCTGGTCAATACCGGTTCGGCCTCGGCCTCGGAAATCGTCGCCGGCGCGCTGCAGGATTACAAGCGCGCCATCGTGATGGGCACGCAGACCTTCGGCAAGGGCTCGGTGCAGACGATGCGCCAGCTGTCCGCCGACACCGCGGTCAAGCTGACCACCGCGCGCTACTACACGCCGAACGGCCGCTCGATCCAGGCCAACGGCATCGTGCCGGACCTGATGGTCGACGAATACCGCCGACGGCGACGGCTTGAACGGCATGCGCCTGCGCGAAGCCGATCTCACCAAGCACCTGTCCAACGACAAGGACAAGGACGCCGAAGGAGCCGCCGCCAAGGTCGACGAGCTGGAAGAAGAGCAGCGCCTGGCCGCGCTTGCCAAAAAGCGCAAGCCGCTCGAATTCGGCGGCAAGGACGACTTCCAGCTGGCGCAGGCGCTCAACCAGTTGAAGGGCATGCCGGTGCAGCTGTCGCAGGCCAAGGTCGTGGAAAACAAGAAGGAGTCCACCATCAACGAGACTCCAGAGGGCGAGAAAAATAATCCCGGCTCCCGATAAAACACGCGGCGCGCCTGGCGTTCGATTCGCAACATCAACAGGTACGCCCTCAGGCCGCAGCGATGCGGCCTTTTGTTTTGGCATCTCCATCGACGACTTGCGGACCAGACGATGAACGACAACCAGCTGCTGCGCTATTCGCGCCACATCCTGCTCGACGAGATCGGCATCGACGGCCAGCAGCGCCTGCTGGCCGCGCACGCGCTGATCATCGGCGCCGGCGGCCTCGGTTCGCCGGCCGCGCTGTACCTGGCGGCGGCCGGCGTCGGCACGCATCACGCTGGTCGACGACGACGTGGTCGACCTGACCAATCTGCAGCGCCAGATCATGCACACCACCGAGCGCGTCGGCCAGGCCAAGACCGAGTCCGGCGCGGCAGGCGCTGGCCGCAGATCAATCCGGAAGTCGAGGTGGTCGCGCTGCAGCGAGCGCGCCGACGGCGAACGCCTGGCGGAGCTGGTCGCGCGAGGCCGACCGTGGTGCTCGATTGCAGCGACAACTTCGCCACCCGCCACGCGCGTCAACCGCGCCTGCGTGCGGCACCGGGTGCCGCTGGTGTCGGGCGCCGCGATCCGCTTCGACGGCCAGATCAGCGTGTTCGACCCGCGCAGCGGCGACGGCGCCCTGCTACGCCTGCCTGTTTCCGCCAGGATCAGCAGTTCGAGGAAGTCAGCCTGCGCCACCATGGGCGTGTTCGCGCCGCTGGTCGGCATCATCGGCGCGATGCAGGCGGCCGAAGCGCTGAAGCTGATCGTCGGCATCGGGCCCTCGCTGGCCGGGCGCCTGCTGCTGCTGGACGCGCGCAGCATGGAATGGAGCAGCATCGGCATCGCCCGCAATGCCGCCTGCGCGGTCTGCGGCCAGCCATGAAAAATCCCCGCGCCGGACCGGGTCCGGGGCGGGGATGAGCGGTTTGCGACGCGAGCTTAGTCCGGGATCGTCACGATGTTGTTGGCGAACGTGATCTGGTCGGCGGCGGCCGGCGTGACCTTGATCGGCGGCACATTAGCGGCTGCGATCGGATTCGCCGCCGCGCCGTTCAAACCGCGCGGCGTGGTGCGCACCACCTGGCTGGCCGGCAGCGCAGCGCCCGATCTTCAGGTTGGCGTACATCATGTCCATCGCCTGGATGAAGTAGCGGTGCAGCGGCACGTAACGCTCGGCATAGCCAGGCAGGCCGAGGAACGATTCGAAGTGCTGGGCGTTGGTCACTTCGATGTACGACAGCTTGCTGCTGGTGCCTTCCACCATCTTGTTCACGCCAAAGTACGGGCGCGACGAGAATCCGACCGGAATCAAAGTGTCGTTGCGGCCGTGCACGATCAGCGTCGGCTTGCCGCGCAGGTTGCCGCTGCGCAAGGTCTCGTCCGCACCCTTCTGCACGCGCTGCGCATTGGCGCTGGTGCCGACTGCAAGCTCGCGCAGGCACAGCGCGCCGGCGAAGTTGTAGTCCTGTACGCCGCCGGCGCTGAACGAGAGCGGATCGTTCAGCGGGCCGCCCAGGCTATTGTTGTTGATGATGTTGATGGGAGCCGTGGGCGGCACGCCGTTGCCGGTGCCGAAGATGCCCGCCACCGCGGCTGGCGCTGCCGCCACCGGCGCGAAGGTGGTGGCCGAGGTGGCGCCGTAGCTGAAGCCGCACAGGTTATCCTTGACGCTGAAGCGGCCGAAGGCATTGGAGTAGGTGGTGGCTACCGCCGGGATCGCCAGCGACCACATCGAGGAAAACAGATCGCGGCTTTCCGGTTGCCAGCCGGCGGCTACCAGGATGTCGGCGGCGTTGGCGGCGACGTCCTGAATCGTGGCACCCAGGACAATGTTATTGGCGCGCAGGGCGTTGCAGCGATTGCTCGCAAATGCCGGCACCAGCGTGCTGAACGGCGCCGAAACCGCCGGCGTGGTGGCCAGCGCGGCGCACGGCTGCAGCAGGTTGGCCAAAGTGAAATAGTCGGCGAAGCGCAAGCCGGTTCCCTGCTGCGTGACGGCGCCGCGCTTGATCGTCAAGTTCTTGTTCGGCGTGATCTGCAACGCCGGTTCGGCCACGGCGACACCGGTGATCAATCCCTGGGTATCCTGCTCGGCCGCCGCCAAGGCCGCGCCGGCACCGTTGGATACGCTGGAGGCGATGGTGATGGTGTTGTTGGGCGTGAATTTGCGCAGATGCGCGACCTTGTCGCGTGCCAGATCGCCGTACTTCTGGTTCAGCACGTAGTAGGCGAACTCCACCGATTGCAGCGTCCATTTGCCCCAGTCCTTTTCCGGATTCTGCTGCGAGTGCGCGTGCTTGATCGCGAAACGGTTGGGTGTCGCCGCATTGAATGCCGCCAGTTCCGCCGTCGTCAGGTTGGCGGTGAAGTTGGAATTCTTGCCGGCCGCCGCCGCCGTGGCGCGCGTGCCGTCCTGCAGGTTGACGGTATTGTTCTGCAGGTCGTGCACGCCGTTGCCGGTGCCCTTGTCGTTATAGGCTACCGCGCACTTGTTCTTCAGGCCCCATTCGCCGGCGGTGCCGATCGCGCCGTAGACGCCGCGCGAGCCGCTCGAGGTGGCGGTGACGATGCAGGGATTGGCGGGGTCGAAGTTGGCGGGCACCTGCACCATCATCGTGATGTTCTGGGTGCCGCTGCCGTCATCGGAATAGGCGAGGTATTCGGTGCCGGCGATCTTGCCCTCGTCGGCGGTCACGGCGCCGGCGGCGCTGACGTTGGGACCGTACAGCGTGCCGTAGCCGCCGCCCGCGCTGACGTCGACCAGCGCCCGGTAGTTGTTGTAGATGGCGATCTTGCGCAGTTCGGCGGCGGTCGGATTGAGCGGATCGGCAGCCAGCGGCGCGACGCCGGCCAGCCCGCTCTTGCCGAGGCCGGCGGTCAGCAGGTCGTTGCTGGTGCCGTCATAGGTGTTGGTGGTGATGGCGCCGATATAGCCCGGCTTCACATTGATGTTTTCCGCCGGGTCGCTGCCGCCGCAGCCCGTCAGTGCCAGCACCGCGACGGCGATCGCCGTCAGGCGCGCCTTGTCTTTTGTTACGGTATTCATGTCGTCCCCCGTTGGTCGTTCGCTTCATTCATTGTTTGATATTGCGCAAGCCCCCTGGCCGGCCACCAAATACGACGCCCCATGCCGCCAAAGTGCAGGTTCTATCCTGCTCCCGAATGCCGACGCCGCCAATACCGTATAAATACGATAACAACCCGGCGCCGGTGTTGCCGGGCCGGGGGACATAAAAGTTGCGGATCGCGATGAGCTCGCAGCCGCAATCATGGTCTAAGGCTCAGGAAGCGGATCATCCCGACGGCGAGGGAGGTGAGCATGCCAAGCCAGCAAGCAGCCAATCTGAAGCCGGAAGCGCTCGGCCTGTCCGAATCGGTGATCATGGGCGTGGCCGGCACCGCGCCGGCGTTCAGCATCGCCGCCACCACCGCTGCGCTGGTCGGCACGGTCGGGGTGCTCGCGCCCGCCACCCTGCTGTGCGCCGGCATCGCCATGTTCGGCATCGCCAGCGCCTTCATGCAACTGAACCGGCTGGACCCGAATGCGGGCGCCAGTTACGCCTGGGTCAGCCGCATCTTCAACCGGACGCTGGGCTTCTTCGCCGGTTGGGCGCTATTGCTGGCCTCGGTGGTGTTCATGGTGTCCGGCACCATCCCGGCCGCCAGTGCCACCCTGGCGCTGCTGGCGCCGGGGCAAGCCGACAATCCGCTGCTGGTCACCGCGGTCGCGGCCGGCTGGCTGGTCGCGGTCGGCGCCGTAGTGCTGAAGGGCATCAAGCTGACTTCCATCGTGCAAATCGTGATGACCGGCGTCGAACTCGTGATCCTGCTGGTGATCGCGGCGGTGGCGCTGGCCAAGTTCGGGGCGCAGCCGCTGCATCCGTTGTCGCTGGCCTGGTTCGACCCGGGCGGCTTCACGCCGCAGCTGTTCGCCGCCGGCGCCGTAATTGCGATCTTTTTCTATTGGGGCTGGGATGTGACCGCCAATCTGAATGAGGAAACCAAGAACGCGCGCCAGGCCGCCGGCCTCGGCGCCGTCATCAGCATGCTGCTGGTGCTGGCGCTGTTCCTGCTGTTTACCGCGGTCAGCCTGCTGACGCTGTCCGATGCCGAGATCGCCCGGGCCGGCGCCAACGTCATCTTCGCCGTGGCCGAAAAGCTGTTTCCGCCGCCCTGGAGCCAACTGGCGGTGCTGGCGGTCATGCTGAGCACGATCGGCACGCTGGAGACCACCATCCTGCAATTCACGCGCACCATGTTTGCCAAGGGCCGCGACGGCACCTTCCACATGCGCTACGCGCAGTTGCACGCGCAATGGCAGACGCCGTGGCTGGCGACGCTGCTGATCACCGTGCTGGGACTGGTCTTGCTGCTGCTGTCGAGCTTCAGCAGCAGCATCGGCACGATCCTGAAGGATTCGATCAACGCCATCGGCTTCCAGGTGGCCTACTACTACGGCATGGCGGGCTTCGCCTGTGCCTGGTACTACCGGAAAAACGCATTGCGCTCCGCCTCGCATCTGCTGTTCCAGGTGCTGTGGCCCGCCGGCAGCGCGCTGTTCCTGTGGGTGATCGTGCTGGTCAGCCTGCCCAGCTTCGACTGGACCACCAAGCTGGTGGCGATCGGCGGCATGCTGGCCGGCTTTATCCCCTTGCTGCTGCAACGGCGCCGCCGGCGCGCGCTGCATTCGTATTGATTGCCGCCGCGCCCTGCGCGCCTCATATACTCCCAATAATGGCAGGCATTTTCGGCCATGGGACAGCAAGATTTAGCACATACCCCCTTTAAGTCCGAGGAGCCAGGCGCGGCCGGCACGCGGCAAGCAGCCGCGCGCTACGCGGTTTTTTTGGCCAGCCCCAGATAGGTATCGATCACCTTGGGATCATTGGCCAGTTGCGCCGCCGGCCCTTCCAGCGCCATGTCGCCGGTTTCCAGCACGTAGGCATAGTCGGCCGCCTGCAGCGCGGCGCGCGCGTTCTGTTCGACCAGCAGGATGGCGACGCCGGTCTGTTTCAGGCGCACGATGATGTGGAAGATTTCCTTCACGATCAGCGGCGCCAGCCCGAGGCTGGGCTCGTCCAGCATCAGCAATTGCGGCTTGGCCATCAGCGCCCGCCCCACCGCCAGCATCTGGCGCTCGCCGCCGGACAAGCGTGCCGGCTTCCTGCCGGCGCCGCTCGCGCAGGCGCGGGAACAGGTCGTACACCACCGCCATCTGGTCGGCGTAGTCTTTTTCGCGCCGCCTTGTAGCGGCGGTAGCTGCCCAGCAGCAGGTTGTCTTCGACGCTCATGCTGGCGAACAGCTCGCGCTTTTCCGGCACCAGGCACATGCCGCGCGCCACCCGCGCCTCGATCGGCACGCCGTCCATGTCGTGGCCGAGCAGCTCCACCTTGCCGCGCATCGCCCCGGCGGTCGGCAAGGCGCCGGCGATCGCGTTCAGCATGGTCGACTTGCCGGCGCCGTTGGGGCCGATCACGGTCACGATCTGGCCGACGCCGACCGTCAGGCTGGCGCCGTGCAGCGCCTCCACCTTGCCGTAGGCGACATGCAGGTCGGTGACCTGCAAAACTGGCGTTGTCATCAAATAGTCCCCATCTCAATCAATCGATGCCGCCCAGATAGGCTTCCAGCACCGCCGGATCCTGCTGCACCTCGGTCGGCAGGCCTTCGGCGATCTTGGTGCCGAATTCCATCACCACCAGGCGGTCGGTCAGGTTCATCACGAAATCCATGTCGTGCTCGACCAGCAGGATGCTCATGCCTTCGGCTTTCAGCTTGTTGCAGCAATTCGGCCAGCGCCTGCTTTTCCTTGTAGCGCAGGCCGGCGGCCGGCTCGTCGAGCAACAGCAGGGTCGGGTCGCAGCACAGCGCGCGCGCGATTTCCAGGATGCGCTGCTGGCCCAGCGCCAGGCTGCCGGCCTCTTCGTACAGCAGGTCGCCGAGGCCGACGCGTTCGAGCTGCTTCTTGGCTTCGAACAGCAGGGTCTGTTCTTCGACCTTGTTGAGGCGCGCGATACCGGTGAAGATGCCGGCGACGTCGCCGTGCGTGCCGCGCAGATGGGCGCCGATGGCGACGTTCTCCAGCACGCTCATCGAAGACAGCAGGCGCACGTGCTGGAAGGTGCGGCCGATGCCGCGCTTGACGATCTCGCGCGAAGGCAGGCCGTCGATGCGCTGCAGGCCGCCGCCGTCGCGGAAGCGGATTTCGCCGCTGGTCACCGGCAGCACGCCGGTCACCAGGTTGAACATGGTCGACTTGCCGGCGCCGTTGGGGCCGATCAGGCCCATGATTTCGCCGGCGCGCACGGTGAACGCCAGGTCGTTGACCGCCACCAGGCCGCCGAACTCCTTGCGCGCGCGGTCCACTTCCAGCACCGTTTCGCCGCCGGCGTGCTTGGCGCGCATCGGCAGCGCCGCGGCCGTGGCCGGCGCCACCGCCACCGGCTGCTGCGGGAACCACCTGCGGATATACGGCCACAGGCCGTCGCGCGCGCGCTGCAGCAGCAGCACCATCAGGATGCCGAACACGATCGTCTCGAAGTTGCCGTTGCTGCCCAGCAGCGCCGGCAGGATCGACTGCAGCTGATCCTTCAGCAGCGTCAGCAGCGTGGAACCGAGGATCGCGCCCCAGACGTAGCCGGCGCCGCCGACCACCGCCATGAACAGGTATTCGATGCCGGCGTTGAGGCCGAACGGGGTCGGGTTGACGGCACGCTGCAGATGCGCATACAGCCAGCCGGAGATGCAGGCCAAGAGCGCGGCCAGCACGAAGATCACGATCTTCATCCAGGCGGTGTTGACGCCCATCGCCTCGGCCATCACGCCGCCGCCCTTCAAGGCGCGGATGGCGCGGCCGGGGCGCGAGTTGAGCAGGTTCTGCACGGCGATCACGGCCAGGATCACCACCAGCCAGATCAGGAAGTAGATCTCGCGCCCGCTGTTCAAGCTGATGCCGAACACGCTGATCGACGGGATGCCGTTGATGCCGTCGTACTTGCCGAGGAATTCCAGGTTGCCGAACAGGAAGAACAGCGACAGGCCCCAGGCGATGGTGCCGAGCGGCAGGTAGTGGCCCGACAGCCGCATCGTGATCGCGCCCAGCGCGAAGGCGGCGCCGGCGGTGATGACCAGGCCGGCGCCCAGGCCGAGCCACGGCGACAGCCCGAAATGCGTGGTCAGGTAAGCGGTCGAATAGGCGCCGAGGCCGACGAAGGCGGCCTGGCCGAACGAGGTCAGGCCGCCGACCCCGGTCAGCAGCACCAGGCCGAGCGCGACGATCGCATACAGGCCGATGTAGTTGGCCAGCGTGATCCAGAATTCCGGCGTCGGCAACAGCGGCAGCAGCGCCAGCGCGACGATGAACAGCAGGAAGAACAACTTGCGCATCACTCTTCCTCCTCTTCGACATGGCGGGAGGTCAGCGAGCGCCACAGCAGCACCGGGATAATCAGGGTAAACACAATCACTTCCTTGAAGGCGCTGGCCCAGAACGACGAATACGATTCCAAGAGGCCGACCAGGATCGCGCCGGCGGCCGCCACCGGATAGCTGCCCATGCCGCCGATGATGGCGCCGACGAAGCCCTTCAGGCCGATCAAAAAGCCGCTGTCGTAATAGACCGTGGTCAGCGGCGCGATCAAGCACGCCGCACAGCGCGCCCATCGCCGCGGCCAGCATGAAGGCCAGGCGTCCGGCCTGGGTGGTGCCGATGCCGACCAGGCGCGCGCCGAGACGGTTGACGGCGGTGGCGCGCAAGGCCTTGCCCGACAGCGTGCGTTCGAAGTACAGGTAGAGCGCGACGATCAGCGCGATCGAGACGCCGACGATGACGATGCTCTGGCCGGTCACCGCCAGCGCGCCGATCTCGAAGCGGGCATCGGAAAACGGCGTGGTGCGCGAGCCTTCGGCGCCGAACATCAGCAGGCCGAGTCCGGTCAGCGCGAAGTGCACGCCGACCGCAACGATCAAGAGCACCAGCGTGCTGGCTTCGGCCAGCGGCTGGAACGCCAGCCGGTACACCATCGGCCCCATCGGGATCACGATCGCCAGGGTCAGCAGCACCTGCCAGAACAGCGGCAGCGCGGCGCCGGCGAAGGCGCGCGTCAACGCGAAGATCACCAGCGGAAACAGCACGAATTTGCCGAACGCGAGCGGGATCGCGCGTGCCGCCGTGCGGCGCCGCTCCGCCGTGCGCAGGCTGTCGACCGCTTCATAGCCGAAGGTCAGGATGCCCATGCCGACCAGCAGCGTCGCCGACTGCGGGAATTTGTCCGACTGCATCGCCGCCAGGGTCAGGGCACCGTAGGCGACGAATTCGCCTTGCGGGATGAAGATCACGCGCGTGACCGAAAACACCAGCACCAGCGCCAGCGCCAGCAGCGCATAGATGGCGCCGCTGGTGATGCCGTCCTGCGCCAGGATGGCGGCAATTGAAAAATCCATTCCGTTTCCCGAGGATTTGAGCGATTGATTTGAACAAGAAAAAGGCGCGATCAGTATCGCGCCTTTTTTCAGGATTTCACAGCGTCAGTTGGCGGCGCCGGCCAGTTTCCATTTGCCGTTGACGATCTGCACCATCACGCGCGAGCGCTGATCGAGGCCCAGATGGTCCTTCGGCCCCATCGAGAAGATGCCGTGCGAGCCCGGCACGTCCTTCACGTTTTCCAGCGCGTCGCGCAGCGCCTTGCGGAATTCCGGCGTGCCCGGCTGCGCTTTTTTCAAGGCATCCGGCGCGGCCGCGGCCAGCAGCAGGCCGGCATCCCAGGCGTGGCCGCCGAAGGTCGACAGGCTGCCGGCGCCATAGGCTTTTTCATAGGCGGCCTTGTACGTCAGCGCCGACTTCTTGACCGGGTTCGAGTCCGGCAGCTGCTCGGCCACCAGCACCGGGCCGGCCGGCAGCCAGGTGCCTTCGCAGTCCTTGCCGCAGACGCGCAGGAAATCGTTGTTGGCGATGCCGTGGGTTTGATAGATCACGCCCTTGTAGCCGCGCTCCTTCAGGGTTTTTTGCGGCAGCGCGGCCGGCGTGCCGGAACCGGCGATCAGGATCGCGTCCGGATTGGTGCCCATGATCTTCAGGATCTGGCCGGTGACCGAGGTGTCGGTGCGGGCGAAGCGCTCATTGGCGACGACGGTGATCTTGCGCAGTTCGGCCAGCTTCGAGAATTCCTTGTACCAGCCTTCGCCGTAGGCATCGGCGAAGCCGATGAAGGCGACTTTCTTGACGCCGTGATCGGCCATGTGGCCGGTGATGGCGGTCGCCATGTGCGAATCGTTTTGCGGCGTCTTGAACACCCAGTGGCGCTTGGCGTCGACCGGCTCGACGATCATCGACGAGGCCGCCATCGAGATCATCGGCGTCTGCGATTCGGCAGCGACGTCGATCATGGCCAGCGAGTTGGGAGTGACGGTGGAGCCGATCAGCAGGTCGACCTTGTCTTCCGAGATCAGCTTGCGCGCATTTTTCACCGCGGTGGTGGTGTCCGAGGCGTCGTCCAGCACGATGTACTCGACCGTCTTGCCGGCGATTTCCTTGGGCATCAGCGCAAAGGTGTTTTTTTCCGGAATGCCGAGCGAAGCGGCCGGGCCGGTGGCGGACACCGTCACGCCCACCTTGATTTGCGCCGAGGCGGCGGTGGCGAATGCCAGCGCCAGCAACGGCGGCAGGACTGCGTGCAGTAATTTGATCTTCATCAGGTGGTCTCCGTATTTTTGGGATGGGCGGGATTCACCGACCGAGCGGTCGGTTAATGCTTTCGTAGTGTAGCGGTTCACTATCCGCCGCACAAGTGCGCGGCGCGTGGTAATTGCTCACATGCAACCGTCATTATGCCGGTGTTACAATCGATCGACCGTGCGTTTTTGCCGGCCGGTGAAAATATTTTCATGCCCCTGTCCGATTTCGCCAAGCTGATCTTCCTCGCCGCAATCTGGGGCGGATCGTTCATCTTCCTACGCATCGCGGTTCCCGAATTCGGACCGATGCTGACCGCCATGCTCAGGGTCGGCCTGGCCGGCCTCGCGCTCGCCGGCTATGCGGCGGCGGCCGGCGTGCCCATGGAGTGGCGCCGCAACGCCAAGCCGTATGCGCTGGTCGGACTGACGGCGGCGGCGCTTCCCGTTCAGCTGTTTCGCTTTTGCCGCGCTGCATCTGCCGGCCGCCTATTCGGCTGTCTTGAACGCCACCGCGCCGCTGTTCGGCGCGCTGTTTTCGGTTTTCTGGCTGGCCGAGCGCCTGACCGTGCGCAAGGCCGCCGGCCTGGCATTGGGCATTTGCGGCGTCGCCATCCTGGTCGGCGCCGGCGCGCTGGCACTGAACGCCGCCACCCTGCTGGCGGCCGCCGCCTGCCTCGGCGCGGCGGCCTCGTACGCGGTGTCGAGTATCGTCGTCAAACTGCTCAGCCGCGACGGCGGCCATCGGTCCATCCATCCGGTCGCGCTGGCCGCCGGTTCGCTGGCGTGGGGTGCGCTGTTCCTGCTGCCGACGCTGCCTTTCAGCATGCCGGCGGCGCTGCCGTCGGCGCTGGCCTTGTGGAGCGTGGCGGCGCTGGCGCTGCTGTCGTCGGCGCTGGCGCAAGCCATGTTCGTCCCGCTGATCATGCGCATCGGACCGACGCGGGCGATGTCGGTGACCTTCCTGATTCCCTTGTTTTCGATGCTGTGGGGTTTGCTTTTCCTGCGCGAAGCCGTGCAGCTGTCGATGCTGATCGGCGCCGCCGTCGTGCTGCTGGCGATGGCGCTGGTGCTGCCGGCTTCGCCGCTGCGGCCGATTGCGGCGGCGGCCGACACTTAGCCTTTTTCACTACAAAAAATTGGGAGTATTTTCAAATCCGCAGGTATCACTTGCGGAAATGGAAGATTTTTAAGCATACTCCCGCACATCAATGATTAACGCGGCGCCCAGGCGACCGCTCCCCCTCTGCAGCGTCTATCGGATCACCATGTCGTCCACCATCAAAAATTTTGCCGCGCAACGCCCTTTCCTGACCGCGCTGGCGCTTTCGCTGGGCGCCGCGGTGTCGCTCGGCCTGTCGCGCTTTTCCTATGCGCTGCTGCTGCCGCCGATGCGCGGCGACCTCGACTGGAGCTATCTGCTGGCGGGCGCGATGAATACCGGCAACGCCTTCGGCTACCTGGTCGGCGCGCTGGCGACGCCGGCCATCATGCGCCGCTTCGGCGCGCGCGACACATTGGTGGCCGGCTCGATCCTGACCGCTGTATTCATGCTGTGGTCGGGGCTGGTGATCGATACCCCGCTGCTGATGGCGCAGCGGATTCTGGCCGGCGTCGCCAGCGCCCTGATCTTCGTTGCCGGCGGCGTGCTGGCGGCGCGGCTCGGCTCGCTGCATCCGGCGCGCGCCGGCTTTTTGATCGGCATGTATTACGGCGGCACCGGCATCGGCATCGCGCTGTCGGCGCTCCTGGTACCGGCCATGCTGGACGCCGCCGCCGCGCACGGCGCCGGCCATGGCTGGCAATGGGCGTGGCTGGCGCTGGGCGCGATCTGCCTGCTGGCGACGCTGGTGATGGCGCTGCCGGCCGGCAGCATCGCCGGCACCTCGGCAGCGGCCGGCGCCAGCCGGCGCTTTCGCCTGCGCGCCTTCGGCTACGGCCTGGGCGGCTACTTCATGTTCGGCGTCGGCTACATCGGCTACATGACCTTCGTGATCGCGCTCTTGAAGGATCAGGGCATGCAAACGCCGATGATCACGCTGTTCTACACCGTGCTCGGGCTGGCGGTGGTGGCGTCGTCGCGCATCTGGGCCGGCATGCTGGACCGTTTCAAGGGCGGCGAATCGCTGGCGATCCTGAACGCGCTGCTGGGCGTCGCCGTGCTGCTGCCGGTGCTGACCACCACGCCGCTGGCGGTCTTCGCTTCCGGCATCCTGTTCGGCGCCACCTTCCTGTCGCTGGTGGCTTCGACCACCGCGCTGGTGCGGCACAACCTGCCGCCCGATGCCTGGTCGGCCGGGATTTCCGCCTTCACCATCGTGTTTGCCTTCGGTCAGATCGTCGGCCCCAGCTTCGTCGGCTGGATCGCCGACGGCGCCGGCGGCCTGCAGCGCGGCTTCCTGTATTCCGCCGCCGCGCTGTTCGCCGGCGCGCTGCTGGCGTGGCGCCAGCGCCCCTTGTAGCCGCACGGCCGCAGCCGGCTTGCATTATGCTGTCGGCTCTTTGATTTCCGGGGACGCCATGCGCGCCATCGACCTGTTCCGCCTGTTGTTGCTTGCCGCCATCTGGGGTGCGTCCTTCCTGTTCATGCGCATCCTGGCGCCGGTGCTGGGCGCGCTGTGGACCGCCGAACTGCGGGTGGCACTCGCCGCCGCCGCGATGCTGCTGTTCATGGCGGCGACGCGGCGCGCGATGCAGTTCGGCCAGCACTGGAAGCCCTACCTGATCATCGGCACGCTCAATTCGGCGCTGCCGTTCGCGCTGTTCTCGTTCGCCGCGCTGACCCTGCCGGCCGGCTATTCGGCGATCGTCAACGCCACCACGCCGCTGTGGGGTGCGCTGGTCGGCGCGCTGGCGCTCCGCGAGAAGCTGACGCTGCGCAAGCTCGGCGGCCTGCTGTGCGGGATCGCCGGCGTCGCCCTGCTGGTGCGGCTGGGGCCGGCACAATTCACGCCGCAGCTGTTGCTGGCAGCGCTGGCCTGCGTCGCCGCCGCGCTCTCCTATGGCGTCGCCGGTGTGTATTCGAAGAAAGCCTCGGCTGGCATCACGCCGCCGCAAATGGCGACCGGTTCGCAATTCACTGCGGCGCTGGTGCTGCTGCCGTTCCTGCCGCTGGCGCCGATGCGCGGCGAGCCGACCGCCTTCATCGTCGTCGTCGTCTTCGCGCTGGCCTTGCTGTGCAGCGCCGTGGCGTATTTCATCTACTTCCGCCTGATCGTCGACCTGGGTCCGACCAAGGCCTTGACCGTGACCTTCCTGGTGCCACTGTTTGCGCTGCTGTGGGGCGCGCTGTTTTTGCAGGAAGCGATCAATCTGAATACGGTGCTCGGCTGCGCGCTGGTGGTATGGGCCACCTGGCTGGTGGTCTTCCCGGGCAAGAACGCCGGCGCGCCGCAGGCGCCAAGCCAATCCTGAGCTAGCTGCCGCGTTTCGACAGGTAGATTCCCCACAGCAGCAGCACGCCGCCCACCATCTGCAGCGGCACCAGCGCTTCCTGAAAAATCAGCCAGGCGGCGACGGTTGCGGTCAACGGCTGGATCAGCAGGCTGACCGAGGCCAGCGACGCCGGCAGATGCGCGAACGCATAGGCGATCACGGTCTGGCCGCCGATCTGCGCCAGCAATCCCAGCGCCAGTAGCGGCAGCCAGCCGGCGGCCTGCAGCGGCACAAACGGCCCCGGCGCCCACAGCGCGAACGGCAGCAGCGCAACGGCGGTGACGCTGGTGCTCCACGCCATCAGGCGCGCGGTCGAATACTGGTCGCGCGCATTCTTGATCACCAGCTGGTAGGCGGCGTAGAACACCGCGGAAAACAGGCCGAGGCCGTCGCCCAGCAGCTTGCCGGCGCCGCCGGCGTTCCCGGCGTTCGGGCCGACCAGCAGCACGGCGCCGACCAGTGCCAACACCATGCCGACGATGAACACGCGCGCAAAGCGCACCTTGTGCACCCACCACATCCACAGCGCGATGAAGATCGGCGCGAAATTGGAGAGCAAGGTGGCGTTCGAGACCGTGGTGTAATGCAGCGACAGATGCCAGACGCCGATGTCGCCGGCGAAGTAAATCCCGGCCAAGGCCAGCACCGGCGCGAAACCGATCCGCTTGCCGGCCGCCTGCTCGCGCCGCTGCGCCGCCAGCACCCACAGCCACAGCAGCGGCGCCGCCAGCGCCATGCGCCAGAATGCCGAAGCCAGCGGATTGACGTCCGACCAGCGCATGAAGATGCCGGCAAAGCCGATCGCCATGCCGCCGAGCAGCAGCAGCGCAAACGCGGCTGCCGGGAATTTTTTTGTGGACATGAAATAACGGGGAGGCCGCGCCACGGCGCGGCGGTTGCAAGGCAGGCGGAGTCAGGTCAGCAGCAAAGCGATCTGGGCGGCGGCGCCGTCCGAGGGATTGTGGCGAAAGCCGCTCTTGGCGAAACGGTGCCAGCGCCCCAGCACATAGCTGGCGATCAGGTTGGCGCGCAGCGCCGCCTCCTCCTCGCGCGCCTGCTGCTGGCTGGCGGCGATCCGCAGCGACTGCTTCAAGGCCAGTTCGATGCGCTCGACGAACTGGTTCATGCGCTGCTGCAGCCGCTCGTCTTCATTGACCAGCGCATCGCCGATCAGCACCCGCGTCATGCCGCGATTCCTCTCGGCAAAGTTGAGCAGCATGCCGGCGATCGCCTGCGCCTGCGTCAGGCCGTTTTCCTGCTGCTCGGCGATCTGATTGATCAGGCCGAACACGGTCGCTTCGATGAATTCGATCAGGCCCTCGAACATCTGCGCCTTGCTGGCGAAGTGGCGGTACAGCGCCGCCTCGGAGACGTCGAGCCGGGCCGCCAGCGCGGCGGTGGTGATCTTCTCGCCCTTCGGTTGTTCCAGCATCGCCGCCAGCGTCTGGAGAATTTGCAGCTTGCGTTCGCCCGGTTTGGTGGTGGCCATGTCGTTCTGGTGAGTGAGCAATCGGGAACAGGTCGCCGCACGTTCAGAAGCTCAGCGCAGCCGATGCAGATTACCAGATAGTTGCCGTACCGACTTTATTTTGACATCGACATAGGGTGGACACGGCAGCCGCGCGGGCAGCGCCGGGGCGGTGGCGTCGGCAGCGCCGCCGCCCCGCCGCGTCCGTGCCTGCTGCGCCGCCAGGTAGCGCGTCACCCACACCGTGCGCAGGCCGAGCGCTTTGGCGTTTTTCAGGTTTTCCAGCGTATCCTCGACCAGCACGCAACGCCCGGCGGTGGTGCGCTCGCGCGCGATCAGCTTGCGCAGCAGCTGCGGCGCCGGCTTCGGCCGCAGCTGGCCGTACACGCGCATCGACTCGATCGCGATGTGCTGCGCGAAATGGCGCTGCAAGCCGAGCTGGCGCAGCACATCGCGCGAATAGCGGCGCGGCGCGTTGGTCAGCAGGATCTTGCGTCCCGGCAGACGCTTGAGCAATCGGATCAGGCCGCGCTCGGCGCGGATCAGCGCCGCCAGGTCGTCGAATTGATGCGCCTCGTGCAGGAAGTGCTCGGGGCGCACCTGGTGATGGCGCACCAGGCCGAGCAGGGTGGCGCCGTAGCGCCGCCAGTAGTCGAGCCGCAAGGCGTTGGCCGCCTCCAGCGTGGCCGGCACGCCATCGACCGCCAGCTCCCGCATCAGGAAGGCGTTCATGTTGTGCTTGATGGCGGGGAAGATCGCGTGCGAGGCGTCGTGCAGGGTGTTGTCGAGATCGAACAGCCACAGCGGCGCGGCTTTCGCCCTCCTTGCCCTCTTCATATACTGCCCATCATGGACGCCTGGCTCGAGCGAATTCCATGTAAAAATCGACCATACTCTCGCCCCCAAGAATCCGGGGAGGCCGGGCAATCAATACAGGCAATGCACTCAATGCGAACGGATCATGGTGCCGAACGCCTGCTCCGTCAGCACTTCCAACAGCAGCGAATGCTCGATGCGGCCGTCGATGATGTGCACCGTGTTGACGCCCGACTTGGCGGCGTCCAGCGCCGACGAAATCTTCGGCAGCATGCCGCCGGAGATGGTGCCGTCGGCGAACATTTCGTCGATCTCGCGCGCCGACAAATCGGTCAGCAGGTTGCCGGCCTTGTCCTGCACGCCGGCGATGTTGGTCATCATGATCAGCTTTTCCGCGCGCAGGATTTCGGCGATCTTGCCGGCCACCAGGTCGGCGTTGATGTTGTAGGCCTGGCCGTCTTCGCCAAAGCCGATCGGCGAGATGATCGGGATGAAGGCGTCGTCCTGCAAGGCTTTCACCACGGCCGGGTTGATGGCGTCGATCTCGCCGACGAAGCCGATGTCGAGAAACTCGCCCGGATGCTCCTTGTCCGGCATCTGCATCTTGCGTGCGCGGATCAGGCCGCCGTCCTTGCCGGTCAGGCCGACCGCCTGGCCGCCGTAGTGGTTGATCAGCATCACGATGTCCTGCTGCACCTCGCCGCCCAGCACCCACTCGACCACTTCCATGGTCTCTTCGTCGGTGATGCGCATGCCCTGCACGAAGGTGCCCTGCTTGCCGACCTTCTTCAAGGCGTTGTCGATCTGCGGGCCGCCGCCGTGCACCACCACCGGGTTCATGCCGACCAGTTTCAACAGGATCACGTCGCGCGCGAAACCGTGCTTCAGGCGCTCTTCGGTCATGGCGTTGCCGCCGTATTTGATAACGATCGTCTTGCCGTGGAATTTGCGGATATACGGCAGCGCCTCGGCCAGTATCTCCGCCTTGATTTGCAGGGAAACGGCGCTGAGGTCGGTGGAATCGGTCATGTCGGGTCCTGAGGGCATCGGGGGTGAATGGAATTTCGGGATTTTACAGCGAAAGAAGATGCGGTTCCGCGTGCCGCTTGCGGCGTCTTGGAAGGCGGACAAATACTCAATTGCCTGGACGGGCAAAACACTGTTTAATGTTGTCGAGCGGCATCATTGCTACAAAATTCACACCGGTAGTGGATCGCCATGGAAAAATCCGCGATCGCCCCTCCGATGCCGCGCCTTCAGGTTTTCCCACAACATAAAGCCGGCACCGACCGGCGCACGGAGACAAAAACATGACTCAAATATTATGGCGCTGCGGCAAGCCGCTGTCCTTGCTGGCTTTACTGACCCTGGTCGCATGCGGCGGCAACGATCCGCAACCGAGCGCCGCTGACGCTCAAGGTGTTGTCGAGCCGGCCCGACATGGTCACCAGCGACAGCGCCTTGGTCGACATCGCAATACCGGGCGGCATCGCCGCCGCCGACGTCAAAGTCAGCGCCAACGGCGTCGACGTGAGTTCCATGCTGGCCGCCAGCAAGGACGGCAAGCAGCTGCGCGGCTTGATCACCGGCCTGGCTCCCGCCGCTACCAAGCTGGTGGCGACCGTGGCCGGCAACAAGGCGCATGGCGAACTGACCGTCACCAACCATCCGCGCACCGGCCCGGTCTTTTCGGGCCCGCACATGAAGCCGTTCGAATGCCGCACCACGCATTCGGGGCTCGGCGCGCCGCTCGATGCCAATTGCTCGATTGCGACCCGTTACGACTGGTTCTATTTCACCACCGCCGGCGCGCGCCTGGCGCTCGCCGATCCCTTGGGACCGCGCCCAGCCGATATGGCCACGGTGACCACCATCGACGGCAAGACGGTGCCCTTCATCGTGCGCGTCGAGTCCGGCACGATCAACCGCTCGATCTACCGCATCGCGGTGCTCGACGATCCGGCCAAGGCCGGCGTCTGGAATCCGGCCGGCTGGAACCAGCGCATCGTGTTCCGCTTCGGCGAATCGACGGCGGCGCAATACAACCAGGGCCGGCTCGATATGAGCGAGGCGTTCAAGGACGCGCAGAGCATCAAGTCGCTCGAACGCGGCTTTGCCTACGTGGTCTCGTCGCTGAACATCAACAAGGTCAACGTCAATGACGTGGTGGCCGCCGAGACTGCCATGATGATCCGCGAGCACATCACCAAGACCTACGGCGTGCCGCGCTGGATGGTCGGCATGGGCGGCTCGGGCGGCGCCATCCAGCAAATGCTGATCGCGCAGAATTACCCCGGCATCCTCGACGGCATCATGCCCGACGCCGCCTTCCCCGACGTGTTCGGCACCGCGCTGGCCGTTTCCGACTGCCGGCTGCTGAATCGCCACTTCATGGCGAACCCGGCCAGCGATGCGGTACGCAAGGCGTTCGAGGGTCATCTGAAGAACATCTGCGCGGCCTGGGATGCCGGCAACGGCGATGCCATCCTGGCGACCAACGGCTCGATCAACCCGCCGTGCGGGCTGGAGGACGCCAGCAAGGTCTACCATCCGCTCACCAACCCGTCCGGCGCGCGCTGCACCGCCTATGACATCAACGTCAACACGCTGGGCCGCAATGCCGTGACCGGCGCCGCCAACCGGCCGCTCGACAACGTCGGCGTCCAGTACGGCCTGGCGGCCTTGAAAAAAGGCCAGATCACGACCACCGAGTTCCTCGACCTGAATCAACGCATTGGCGGCTACGATGCCGACGGCAACATCGTTGCCCAGCGCACCGTGGGCGACACCGAGGCGCTCAAGCGCACCTATGAGATGGGCCGCATCGGCTCCGGCAGCGGCGGCCTGGCCACGGTGCCGATCCTGCATTTGCGCTCCTATGCCGAACCGGGTCCGGACATCCACACGATCTACAACGACATCAAGATCCGCGAGCAATTGAAGCGCGCCAATGGCCGTGCCGACAACCAGGTCATTTGGGTATTCCCGAACCCGGCGCTCGGAGGTGCGCAGAAAGCCATGCTGGAGGGCACCCTGAGCGACGTGTTCCTGCAGCGCCTGAGCTTGATGACGCAGTGGCTCGACAATATTGCCGCCGATCCGGCCGCGGCGAGCGCCGACAAGGTCGCGCGCCTGAAGCCGGCCGATGCCACCGACTCCTGCTGGAACCTGGCCGATGGCGCGCGCATCAAGGAAACCGCCACGCTCGACGCCGCGGGCAGCGCCTGCAATGCGCTGTATCCGAAATCGCTGCCGCCGCGCATGGTGGCCGGCGCTCCGGTCAGCGACGACGTGATCAAGTGCCAATTGAAGCCGATCAGCGACAGCGACTACCTGCCGGCGACATTCACGGCCGCCGAGAAACTGCGGCTGGCAGCGATCTTCCCCGACGGCACCTGCGACTACAGCAAACCCGGCGTCGGACAGAGCGTGGTCAAGGGGACGTGGCTGAAGTACTGAAACTGAGCGCGCCCCGCGCCTAGGACGGCATCCGGAGCGCATCGCGCGCTCCGGGGCAGCCTGCAGTATCCGGCCGCATTGTGGACGGCGGCGGCCGGGCCATGCCACGGCTCGGCCTCCCTGGCGCTGCCGGCTACGCCGGCCGCCACATTCCGCAGAACCTGGACAGGCCGCGATTTTTTCGGAAGCGTCGTCTGAGGACACCCTTTACAACAGGGGCGAGCCCTCACCCATTACCAAACAAAGCAGCCTTATGTGCAAAAAATACAATACTTAATTCTTTCTTCAGGGCATTATGATCAAAAAATAAACTTCATAAAGGAGGAGACATGAAAAAAATCATAACGATTGCCTGCGCGATGGCGGCCCTCGCCCTCGCTTCCGGCTGCAGCCGCGAGGTGACGGTGAAGATCGGCGTGGTGGCACCCATGAGCGGACCGCTGGCGCAATACGGCAAGGACATCGCGCACGGCGCCGAAATCGCGGTCGACGAACTGAATGCCACCGATTTCTGGATCGGCGGCAAACGCGGCCGCTTCGAGCTGGCGATCGAGGACGACAAGGCCTCGCCGGAAGAAGGCAAGCGCGCGGCGCAACGCTTGATCGAGGCCAAGGTCCACGGCGTGTTCGGCCACTTCAATTCGGGCGTGACGATCGCCGCCGCGCCGCTGTACGCGCAGGCCGGCATCCCGCAACTGTCGGTATCGACCAATCCCAAGTACACGCGGATGGGCCTGAAGACGGCGTTCCGCATCACCGCCGACGACGTCGAGCAGGGCGCCACGCTGGGACGGCTGGTCAGCGAAAAGCTGCGCGCGAAATCGATCTACATGGCGGACGACAAGACCACCTTCGGTCTGGGGCTGGCGGAAGAAGTCACTAAGATCTTCAAGGCCAAAAACATCAGCGCGCCGCAGCTCAGCATCGATCCCAAAGGCGCCGACTACACGGCGCTGGCGCAAACCATCGTCGCCGCCAACCCCGACACCGTGTTCTTTGCCGGCGATGAGGCGGTCGGCCTGCCGCTGCTGCAGGCTTTGCGCAAGGGCGGCTCCAAGGCGCGCTTCGTGGCCGCCGATGCGATGTGCGACCAGTCGACGATCAAGAACGCCAAGGGCGACGCCGACAACAATTTCTATTGCACCATCGCCGGCGTGCCGCCGTCGTGGCTGGCGGCCGGCATCGGCTTCACGCAGATGTACAAAGCCAAGTTCGGCGCGCCCGGCGCCTATTCGTCGCTCGCCTACGACGGCGTGCACGTGCTGGCGCAAGCCATGCAGCAGGCCAGCTCGAACGACCCGCAGGCCTATTTGCCGGAGCTGGCGAAAGGCTCGTTCGACGGCAAGATCCAGGGTGCGGTGGAATTCGACAACAAGGGCGACGTCAAGGACGGCGAAGTGGTGGTGTTCCAGGCCATCGGCGGCCAGCTGACCGAACAGCGCAGCCTGATGGGCGGCAGCCTGTAAGCAGCCTGGCGGCGGCCGGGTGCCGCCGCCAGGCTTCTATCCTCAGCCGGCCTTGTGGCCGTCGGCCGGCGCGTCGCAGGACCGCAGCTGCTGATCGGGGAATTCGGCTCCCAGCCGTTCGAACGCGGCCTGCTCGCCGGCATCCAGCCCGCGCAACAGGAACGCCTGCTTGCCGGCGCCGCCGCGCACATGAATGCGTGCGCCGCGCACGCCTTTCCGGTTCAGGTTCGCCAGCTGCGTCCGAGCCCCCTCCTCGGTCTTGAAGACGCCGAGCGAAATGCCGCCGGCTGGCGTCGCCGACTGCGGCAGCACGAAGAAATCCTTGATGTCGAGCTGGCGCAATTCGGCCAGCTTCTTGTCGAGCGCCAGCGCGCTCGCCGGGCGGCGCGATGTAGACCATGTAGCCCGAGGCCTCGCCGGCGCCGTCGCCCATGCTGCGCGCGCTCGATTTTTGCTGCAGGCCGAGCGCCGCCAGCCGTGCCGCGAAACGCTGGCCGTCGGCGACGCTGAAGTCGCCGATCTCGATGCAGGCGGCCGTTGCCTCCGGCGTCGCCCGAACCGCCGGCGCGGCGCTGGCAAACAGCGGCGTGGTCGCGGCCTTGGCGCTGCGCTCGTCCAGCAAGCGGATCTTGTCGGCGTGCAGCTGCTGCGCCAGCCGCCCGGCTTCGCGCGGCTCGCCGCCGGCGCTGCCGAGTATGCCTTGATGGAAAGCGAACAGCACGCCGTTCGCCAGCAGCAGCATCCAGAAGAATATTTTCAACATGTCATGCCGTTATCGAAAGCGACCGTCTGCAAGCCGATCAGCACCAGGTTTTCCACTCGCTGGCAGGGCAGCGCCAGATGCGGCGCGATGAAGGCCGCCGCGCCGCCCGCCAGCACGCATTCCACCACGGCGGGCGCCTGGCTGCGCGCATGCAGCGCCAGCGCATGTTCGATGGCGCCGACCTGCGCCGCGATGCAGCCGCTGGCGATCGCGTCCACCGTATTGTCGGCGAAGCGGTCCAGCGCCACCGTCTGCGGCGCCGCCTGCGGCAACTGCGCGGTGTCGCTGGCCAGCGCGCGCGCCATCAACTCCAGCCCGGGCAGGATCATGCCGCCCTAAAAACACGCCGTCCGCCGTCAGTGCATCGACCGTGGTCGCAGTACCGCAATGGACCACGATCAGCGGCCGGCCGGGGAACAGCGCGCGGGCACCGATGGCAGCGGCGAAACGGTCGCAGCCCAGCTGCGCCGGATCGCGGTAGCCGTTCTGCACGCCGGCCAGCGCCGGCTGTGAAGCGAACCACTGCACCGGCAGGGCGGCGCCGAACGCCTCCCGCAATTGCGCCTCCAGCAGCGCACCGAGCGCGGCGCCGGCCACGTTCGAGACCAGCGCGCGCGCCACCGGGGTGCCGCGCCAGGCCGCCGCCAGCTGCCCCGTCTGCTGCCGCCCGCAGGCGCCGGCGTGCAACCAGGCGCCCGGCCGGGCGTCGGCCACGGCCCATTTGATCGAGGTATTGCCGGCGTCGACCAGGAGCAGCATGCTCATGCCTCGCGCAGGCGCAGCGACACATCGCCGGCCATGACCGGCACCAGGCCGGTTGCGGTCTGCAGCAGCAGGCAGCCGCTGGCATCGACGCCCTGCGCCTGTCCCTGCTGCACCGCGCGGCCGTGATCCAGCAGCGCTACCGGCTGCCCGGCGTAGGCGTGCAGCCGGTTCCAGCGCTCGCAAAAGACGGCGAATCCGTATTGCTCGAAGCGCTGCAGCGTCTCGGCCAGCCCACCCAGCAGTTCGGCCAGCAGCAGTTCGCGCTCGACGCCGACCAGCTCCGGCATGGCCGCCACCGGCGCGCCCTCATCGGCGAGGCCGGGCGGCGGCAACAGGTTGAGGCCGACGCCGATCACGGCCCAGGAGCCGGCCGACTGCGGATTGCGCGGCGTCGCGGTTTCGATCAGCACGCCGCCCAGTTTCTTGCCGTCGCGCAGGATATCGTTCGGCCACTTGAGTTGCAGCGTCAGACCGAAAGGCGCCAGCGCCTCGACGATGCCGACGCCGACCGCGAGCGGCAGGCCGAGCAGTTGATGCAGCGGGCGGCTGAAGTTCCAGGCCAGCGAAAAAGTCAGCGAGGTATCCGGCGCCGATTGCCAGGAGCGGCCGGCGCGGCCGCGGCCGGCGGTCTGGCGGGACGCCACCAGCGCGGTCGGGCGCGCCAGCGCGCCGACGCCGGCCAGCAGGTCGGCATTGGTCGAGCCGGTGCTGACTACCGTGCGGATATCGAGCTGGCGCGCGCCGGCGCGCAATTGCGCGGCGATCCGGGGCGCCGAGAGTTGGGAAGTCATGCCGCGCATTGTAGCGGATGCGGGTAGCCGCGAAAGGACGGTTTCCCGGCTCTCGCCAGCGCGCTGCGCAAGCGCCCGGCGCCGGCTTCCGGAGCGCGGTTCGCAGGCGCCGCCCACTCGGGCCGCCCTGCGCCTGCGGCGCAATCCGGTTTGCGGCGCAGGCCGCCAGGCGTTGTGGCTGGCGATTGGCACATCATGCCGGTGCGTCCGGATGAAATATCCGGGTTAAACTTGCCGCATGCCTACTCACGAAATGCCGCCGCCGACCCTGGACCTGCCGGATGGCTCGACCGTGCGCGCGCGCGGCGCCTGGCAAGTGCATCAGCTGGCGCGCGCCGGTGTCGCCGACGCGCTCCAGGCGCAGCTGCAAAGGTTGCCGGCCGGCGCCGCGTGGGACCTGTCGCAGATCGGTGCGCTCGACCATTTCGGCGCCCAGCTGCTGTGGAACGCCTGGGGTCGGCAATGGCCGGCGCAGCTGCAACTGCAGCCGAGCAACGCGCAAATCTTCGAGCGCATGGCGCAACGCGGCATGCCGGCCCGGCCCGAGGCGCCAGCATCGGCGTGGCTGTCGCTGACGGCGCTGAACCGGCAACTGGACCAGTTGCGCGATCAGTTGTACGACTTCGTCGCCCTGATCGGGCAGCTGGTGCTGGATCTGGCGCGTTTCGCCAGGGCGCCGCAGCGTGGGCCGTGGAAGGAAATCTCGGCCAATGTGTTCCATGCCGGCTACCAGGCGCTCGGCATCACGGCGCTGGTCGGCTTTCTGATCGGCATCGTGCTGTCCTATCTGTCGGCACAGCAATTGCGCACCTTCGGCGGCGACGTCTACCTGATCAATATCCTCGGCATGAGCATCATCCGCGAACTGGGGCCGCTGCTGGCGGCGATCCTGGTGGCCGGGCGCTCCGGCTCGTCGATTACCGCGCAACTGGGCGTGATGCGCGTCACCGAGGAGCTGGACGCGATGCTGGTGATGGGCTTGCCGCATGGCTTTCGCCTGATCATGCCGAAGGTGCTGGCGCTGGCGGTGGCGATGCCGCTCCTGGTGATCTGGACCGACGCCGTGGCGCTGTTCGGCGGCATGGTGGCGGCCAAACTGGAGCTGGGAATTTCGATGCGCTATTTCATCTCGGCACTGCCGGATGCGGTGCCGCTGGCGAATTACTGGATCGGTCTCGGCAAGGGCTTGGCCTTCGGCGCCCTGATCGCGCTGGTATCATGCCATTTCGGCCTGCGCATCGAACCGAATACCGAAAGCCTGGGGCGCGGCACTACCAGCTCGGTGGTGACGGCGATCACGATCGTGATCCTGGCCGACGCGATTTTTGCGATCGTCTTCAACGGCGTGGGGTTCTGGACGTGACGCCGGATTCCCTCAAGCGCGCGTCAGGCCCGGCGCCGAACCTGGCGCCGCCGGTGATCCGGATCCGCAATCTGTGGAAACAGTTCGGCGATTTCGTGGTCCATCAGAGTCTGAACCTGGACGTGCCGCAAGGCGCGATCGTGTCGCTGGTGGGCGGCTCCGGTTCCGGCAAGACCACGCTGCTGCGCCAGATCCTCGGGCTGGAGCAGCCGACGCGCGGTGTCATCGAAGTCTTCGGCGAAGACATCAGCCGCGCCGACAGCGCGCACCTGCAGCAGATGCGCAACCGCTGGGGCATGCTGTTCCAGCAGGGCGCGCTGTTCTCGGCGCTGAACGCATTCGACAACGTGGCGCAGCCGATGCGCGAACTGCGCCACCTGCCGGAACCGGTGATCCGCGAGGCAGTGCTGCTGAAACTGGACATGGTCGGCATCACGCCGAAGGATGCGCTGAAGATGCCGGCCGAACTGTCCGGCGGCATGGTCAAGCGGGTCGCGCTGGCGCGTGCGCTGGCGCTGGAGCCGGAACTGCTGTTCCTGGACGAGCCGACCGCCGGCCTCGATCCGGACCGCTCCGACAGCTTCGTCGAACTGATCCGCGCGCTGCATCGGGAGATGTGCTTGACGGTGGTGATGGTGACGCACGACCTGGACACGATCTTTGCGCTGTCCACCGCGATCGCGGTGCTGGCCGACAAGCATGTGATCGTCTGCGGTCCACCGCAGGAAGTGATCGGAGTCGATCACCCCTTCATCCGGCATTTCTTCCTCGGCCCGCGCGGCCGCCGCGCGCTGCAAGTACTGGACGAAACGCCGGCGCTGCCGGCGCCTCGCTCCTGAACACCGAATATGGAAACGAATCATGGAAAATAAGTCACACGCATTGATCGCGGGCCTGTTTACCATCGTGCTGCTGGCGGCGGCGATCCTGCTGTCGATGTGGTTCAATCGCGACCGCGTGACGCGGGTGCCGTACGAAATCGCGACCAAGCTGTCGGTGCCGGGCCTGAACCCGCAGGCGACGGTGCGCTATCGCGGCCTGACGGTCGGCAAGGTCGACGAGATCGTGTTCGATCCGCAGGTACCGGGGCAGATCCTGGTGCGCCTTTCCGTCGATCCCGGCACGCCGATCACCTACTCGACCTTCGCCATGCTCGGCTATCAGGGCGTGACCGGCATCGCCTACGTCCAGCTCGACGACGACGGCACCATGCCGATCAAAATGCCGAGCTCAGCCGCACAGATGGCGCGCATCGAGATGCGCCCCAGCCTGTTCGACGCCTTGCAGACCAAGGGGCTGGCGATCCTGAGCGAAGCCGAAGAACTGACACGGCGCCTCAATACGCTGATGGAGCCGAACAACCAGCAGGCGATACTGGGCGCGTTCGACAACATCAGCCGCGCCGCCAACGAATTCGGCGCCATTCCGCGCCAGCTGCAGCCGACCCTGGCCAAGCTGCCGGCGCTGACCCAGCATGCGGACCAGGCGCTGGTTTCCATTGCCACCCTGTCGCGCGACGTCAGCCGCCTGACCGCCCGCCTCGACACCCTGACCACCGGCCTGCAGGCGCAGGACGGGCCGATCGCGCGGCTAAGCGATTCCATGGACCAGGTCGGCGCGGTGGCCGGCCGCATCGAATACGACACCCTGCCGCGCATCAACGCGCTGACCGGCGAAGCGCGCTCATCGCTGCGCACGCTGAACCGGACGGTCGAGAATTTCAACCAGCGCCCACAAAGCATCCTGTTCGGCGCGCCGGAACTGACGCCGGGACCGGGCGAAGCCGGTTTCGCCGCGCCGGCCCATTGAGCCGTCTACCTGCGACTTGGCAAACGGGGAGTATATGCATAAACCGCTCGATATCGGACGATTTTTGTGCCATTTTATAAATACAGGCAGTAGTATATGGAAATGGGCAGGGACGCGGCGGGTGCGGGCGATCGCCTGCCCGGCCGTTTCCGGATTCTTACTTGCACAAGGTGGACGATGAAAATAACTTCCCTGGCAACGGCGTTGCTGGCCATCCTGCTGCTGGCCGCCTGCGCCAACACTTCGACCCGGCCGTTGGCGGGACTGTACGATCTCGGGCCGCTGCCGGCGCAAGCCGCGCTGCCGGCCTTGCCGCCGCTGAGCGTGGCCGACGTCAGCGCCCCGGCGGCGCTGGACGGCCCGCGCATGATCTACCGCCTGGCCTACGCCAACAACCAGCAGCCGCATCCGTACGCCGACAGCCGCTGGAGCATGGCGCCGGCGGAAATGCTCGGGCAGCGGCTGAAAGCGCGGCTGGCGGCGGCCGGCGGCGTGGTGGCCACGGCTGCGGATGGCGCCGCCGGCCTGCCGCTGCTGCGCGTCGAGCTGAATGAGTTCAGCCAGACCTTCGAGGCGCCGAACGCCAGCACGGCGCAAGTCAGCGCCCGCGCCACGCTGTTTTCCGGCCGCTCGCTGCTGGCGCAAAAGAGCTTCCTGCGGCAGCTACCGGCCCCCAGCGCCGACGCCGCCGGCGCCGCACGCGCCCTGGCCGACGCCAGCGACCTGCTGATCACCGACTTGATGCAATGGCTGACGACGGTGCCGCTGAAAAAATAATGGCGGCAGCGACCGTGCCGGCCGTCGGCCACGGCTCTTCCTCGGCCCGCGTCAGCCTGTTCTTCTACCTGGTGCTGATCGTGTACGGCAGCTGGTATCCGTTCTCCGGCTGGGAGAACCGCGGGCTGTCGCCGCAGGCGCTGCTGCTGGCGCCGCTGCCGCACTACTGGACGCTGTTCGATGTCGTCACCAACGTGCTGGCCTACTTGCCGTTCGGCCTGCTGGTGGTGTTCGCGCTGTATCCGCGTGTGCGCGGGCCGCGAGCGGCGCTGCTGGCGATCGTCGCCGGCACCTTGCTGACGGCGGCGATGGAAGCCGGCCAGACCTTGCTGCCCAACCGCGTGCCGTCCAATCTCGACCTGCTGACCAATGCGCTGGGCGCCTGCCTCGGCGCCGGCGCCGGCGTGCTATTGACGCGCCCGTTCCTGGAGCAGAGCCGGCTGCTGGCGCTGCGGCGCCGCTGGTTCGTCGCCGACGCCGGGCGCGGCCTGATCGTGCTGGCGCTGTGGCCGCTGGCGCAGATTTATCCCCAAGGTTATGTGTTCGGCCACGGCCAGATCACCACCGCGCTGTCGGACTGGCTGTCCGACTGGCTGGCGACGCCGGTCGATCTGGCCGAACTTCTGCGGCGCGGCGTCCAGCCCGGCATCGAACAATACTGGCTGGCAGAGACCATCATCACCGCCTGCGGCATGACCGGCGCCGTGCTGGCGCTCTTGATCCTGCTGCGCAAGCAGGCGCCGCGCGGCATGCTGGCACTGACGCTGGTGGCGGCCGCGGTGATCGTCAAGACGCTCGCCAGCGCGCTCCTGTTCGCACCGGAAAACGCCTTCAAGTGGCTGACCCCGGGCGCCGTCGGCGGCCTGCTGGTCGGCGCCCTGATGCTGGCCGGCCTGACTTCGGCGCGGCCGCTGGCGCAGCGCCGGCTGGCGGTGGCGACGCTGGCGGCGAGCCTGGCGATCGTCAACCTGATGCCGTCCAACCCCTATTTCGTCGCCACGCTGCAAACCTGGGTCCAGGGCAAGTTCCTGAACTTCAACGGCGCTACCCAATTCCTGTCGCTCTTGTGGCCGTTCTTCATGCTGTGGTTCCTGCTGCATCCGGCGCATCGCGGCAAGGGGCAGCCGGCCTAAGCCTTATCCGGCCGGCCCGCGGCGTGCCCGCCTTCTGCTCTTCTGCGTCGCGCCGCTCACCCGGCCGCGGTGTACGCCGTCTTTACCATCGTATAGAACTCCGCCGCGTAACGTCCCTGCTCGCGCGGCCCGTAGCTTGAGCCTTTGCGACCGCCGAACGGCACATGGTAATCGACACCGGCAGTGGGCGCGTTCACCATCACCATGCCAGCCTGCGCGCGCCGCTTGAATTGCGACGCATGCTTGAGCGAAGTGGTGCAGATGCCGGCCGACAGGCCGAATTCGGTATCGTTGGCCAGACTCAGGGCATGCTCGAAGTCGTCAGCCGCAATCACGCATGCGACCGGACCGAAGATTTCCTCGCGGCTGATCCGCATCTCGGGCTTGGCGCCGACGAACAGCGCCGGCTCCAGGTAATAGCCAGGCGCGGCGCGTTCCAGCACGCGACCGCCGTGCAGCAATTCGGCCCCCTCTTCGCGGCCGATCCCGATGTACTCGAGGTCGGTTTGCAGTTGCTGCTCGTCGACCACCGGGCCGATCTGCGTCTGCGGGTCGCGCGCATCGCCGATCACCAGCGATGCCAGCCGCTGGCGCAGGCCGTCGACGAAGGCGTCGTGGATGCTGCGTCCGACGATCAGGCGGCTCGATGCGGTGCAGCGCTGGCCGGTCGAGTAGTAGGCACCCTGGACCGCGCATTCGATCGCGGTCGCAAGGTCGGCGTCGTCGAGCACCACCAACGGATTCTTGCCGCCCATTTCCATCTGTGCCTTGGCGAAGCGTCGCGCCGTGCCTTCCAGCACGCGGCGGCCAGTCGCAACCGAGCCGGTGAAGGTCAGCGCATCGACGTGCGCGTCGTCGATCAGGGTCTGGCCGACGATGCGGCCGGGGCCCATCGTCAGGTTGAACACGCCGGCCGGAATGCCTGAACGGTGGATGATCTCGGCCAGCGCCCAGCCGGACCCGGGCACCAGGTCGGCCGGCTTGAACACCACGCAGTTGCCGTAGGCCAGCGCCGGCGCGATTTTCCAGGCCGGGATCGCGATCGGAAAATTCCAGGGCGTGATGATGCCGACCACGCCGATCGGTTCGCGCGTGATCTCGACGTCGATGCCGGGCCGCACCGAAGCCAGGCGCTCGCCGGGGATGCGCAGCGCTTCGCCGGCGAAGAAGCGGAAGATCTGGCCGGCGCGCTTCACCTCGGCGATCGCCTCCGGCAGCGTCTTGCCCTCTTCGCGCGCCAGCAGGTCGCCGAGCTCGTCGGCGCGCGCCAGCAGCTCGGCGCCGACGCGGTCGAGCGCGTCGAAGCGCTCCTGCGGCGAGCGCATGGCCCAGGACGGAAAGGCGGCGCGCGCGGCGGCGATCGCCTGTTCGACCTGGGCGGCATCGGCCTGCGCGTAGTCGTCGATGATGTCGCGCGTGTCGGAGGGATTGATGTTGGGTCTGCTGCGCGCACCGGCGACCCATTCGCCGTTGATCAGGTTGGCTTTCACGGGCTCTTCCTCAAATGACGTGTTGTTCCTTCAGCCGCCGCAGTTCGTCGGCGGCCAGTCCCAGCCAGTCGGCCAGCACTTCGTCGGTATGCTGGCCGAGCAGCGGCGGTGCGCGCCGGTACTCGACCGGCGAGGCCGACAGCCGGATCGGATTGGCCACCAGCGGCACCGTGCCGGCGGCCGGATGCGGCAACTCGACGCGCAAGCCACGCGCCTTCACCTGCGGATCGGCGAACACCTGGTCGATGCGGTTGATCGGCCCGCAGGGCACGCCGGCCTGCTCCAGCGCCGCCATCCATTCGGCGGTGGTGCGGATCACGGTGGCCTGGCGCAGCAGCGGCAGCAGCGTCGCGCGGTTCTCGACGCGGCCGCGGTTGGTCGCGAAGCGCTCGTCCTGCGCCCATTCCGGCTGACCGGCGACTTCGCAGAAGCGCGCGAACTGGCCGTCGTTGCCGATGGCGAGGATCATGTCGCCGTCGGCGGTCGGAAAATCCTGGTAGGGCACGATGTTCGGATGCGCGTTGCCCATGCGCTCGCGGCACCTTGCCGCCGATCAGGTAGTTGGCGGCCTGGTTCGCCAGCGCGGCGATCTGCACGTCGAGCAGCGCGAGGTCGATGTGCTGGCCGAGGCCGGTGCGCGCGCGCTCGGCCAGCGCAGCCAGCACGCCTACCGTGGCGTACAGCCCGGTCATGACGTCGGTCAGCGCGACGCCGACCTTCTGCGGACCGGCGCCCTCCTCGCCGTCGGCGCGGCCGGTCACGCTCATCAGGCCGCCCATGCCCTGGATCAGGAAGTCGTAGCCGGCGCGCGATGCGTACGGGCCGGTCTGGCCGAAGCCGGTGATCGAGCAGTAGACCAGGCGCGGATTCACGCTTCGCAGCGACTCGCGTAGTCGAGGCCGTACTGCTTCAGGCCGCCGACCTTGAAGTTCTCCAGCAGCACGTCGGCCTTGCGGCCAGCTCGCGAATCAGCGCCTGGCCTTCGGCGCTGCGCGATGTCGATGGTCACCGAGCGCTTGTTGCGATTGGCGCTGAAGAAATAGGCGGCGTCGCGGCGTCGGCTGGCCGTCTTCGTCCTTCAGCCAGGGCGGTCCCCAGCTGCGGGTGTCGTCGCCGGCGCCGGGCCGCTCGACCTTGATCACGTCGGCGCCGAGGTCGCCGAGCAGCTGGCCGGCCCAGGGGCCGGCGAGGATGCGCGACAGGTCGAGCACCTTGACGCCCTGCAGCGGCGCAGAGCGCTTGGCAGTAGCTTCCATCGTCAGAACGCAGCGATCCCAGTTTGGGCGCGCCCGAGGATCAAGGCATGGATATCGTGCGTGCCCTCGTAGGTGTTCACCACTTCGAGGTTGACCAAGTGGCGTGCCACGCCGAATTCATCGGAAATCCCATTGCCGCCCATCATGTCGCGCGCCATCCGCGCGATGTCGAGCGCCTTGCCGCACGAATTGCGCTTCAGCAGCGACGTGATTTCCACCGCCGCCGTGCCGTCGTCTTTCATCCGTCCCAGCCGCAAACAACCCTGCAAGCCGAGCGCAATCTCGGTTTGCATGTCGGCCAGCTTTTTTTGGATCAATTGGTTGGCCGCCAACGGTTTGCCGAACTGCTGGCGATCGAGCACGTACTGGCGCGCGCGGTGCCAGCAATCCTCGGCCGCACCGAGCGCACCCCAAGCAATGCCGTAGCGCGCTGAATTCAAGCAGGTAAACGGGCCCTTCAAGCCGCGCACGTCGGGGAACGCATTCTCTTCCGGGCAAAACACCTCGTCCATGACGATCTCGCCCGTGATCGAGGCGCGCAAGCCGACCTTGCCGTGGATCGCCGGCGCCGACAGCCCCTTCCACCCCTTTTCCAATACGAAACCGCGAATCGCCCCTTCATCGTCCTTGGCCCAGACCACGAACACATCGGCGATCGGCGAATTGGAAATCCACATCTTGCTGCCGGACAGGCTGTAGCCGCCCGCGACCTTCTTCGCGCGCGTGACCATCGAACCGGGATCGGAGCCGTGGTTCGGTTCGGTCAAGCCGAAGCAGCCGATCCATTCGCCCGACGCCAGCTTCGGCAAATACTTTTGCCGCGTCGCCTCGTTGCCGAATTCAAAGATCGGCACCATCACCAATGACGATTGCACGCTCATCATCGAGCGGTAACCCGAATCGACGCGCTCGACTTCGCGCGCGATCAAGCCATAGCTGACGTAATTCAAGCCGGCGCCGCCATAGGCTTCGGGAATCGTCGGCCCCAACAGCCCGAGCGCGCCCATTTCGCGAAAGATCGCGGGGTCGGTGCGTTCGTGGCGGAACGCCTCGAGCACGCGTGGCGCCAAGCGCTCCTGGCAATAGGCATGGGCAGCGTCGCGCACCGCACGCTCGTCGCCACTCAACTGCTGGTCCAGCAGCAGCGGATCGCTCCAGTTGAACGTGGCTTTGGCCTTGGACGAACTCATGAACACTCCTTTGATGGTGGGTTACTTTGGATCAGGGATGGTTGCCGCCGGCACGGAGCCGGGCAACTGTGCTTTCGATCTCGCTCCACGCCGGCTTGTCCGGCGCATAGCGCTGTCGCATGTAGCGCGCGATCTGCGCGATCTGCGCATCGCTCAGACTGTCGCGGAAGGCCGGCATGTAGCCGATGTCGCGGCTGGCCGGCTCGCGTATGCCGTTCAGGATCACCTGCACCAAGTTGTCGGGCTGCGCGCTGTGCAGATTGCTGTTCAGCGCCAGCGGCCGGTTCAAGCCTTCCAGCACCGGCCCATTGCCGTCGTGGTGGCAGCTGCCGCAGGCGGTGGTGAACAGCCGGCTGTCGGCGTTCACGGCTTGGCCGGCGCGCGTCGCGGCGGCCGCCACCAGTTGCTGGGCGGTTTGGCTCTCCGGCTGTGCCGGCGCATTGAACGAAGCAAGGTAGTGGGCCATCGCCCGCACGTCCTGCTCCGGCAGCTGCGCCAATTCCTGCACCACCGGCCCCATCGGGCCGGCCGCGATGCCGTGCCGGTCGCTGTGGCCAGTGCGCAAGTAGCGGAACAGTTCCTGCTCGGTCCAAGGCACCGGCGCATGGGTGATCGATGTCAACGGCGGCGCTTCCCAGCCATCGACCATCGCGCCGGTCAAGTAAGCCTTGCCGCCTTTCTCCGCACCCATCGCATTGCGCGGAGTGTGGCAGGCAGTGCAGTGGCCGAGGCCGTTGACGAGATAGGCACCGCGGTTCCATAGCTCGGAGCGCGACGGATCGGGCGCATCCGGGCCCGGCTGCAAGTAGAGCGCGTTCCACAGGCCCATCAGCGGCCGGACATTGAACGGGAAGGCCAGCTTCGTTTCCGGCACCTCGTTGCGCACCGCCGGCTGCGACATGAGGTAGGCATAGATCGCCATCAGGTCGTCGTCGCTGATTTTCGTGAACGAGGTATAGGGAAAGGCCGGGTACAGGTGGCGGCCGTCGCGCGAAATGCCTTCGCGCATCGCCCGCTGGAAGGCGGTGAACGACCACTTGCCGATGCCAGTTTCCGGGTCGGGCGTCAGGTTGGTGCTGACGATCTTGCCGAACGGCGTGTCGAACGCCAGGCCGCCGGCATTGCGCACGCCGTTCGGCGCGGTATGGCAGACCGCGCAGTCGCCGGCCGCGGCCAGCAGCCGGCCGCGTCCGATCAGCTCGGCGGAGTAAATCGTGCCGCTGCCATTATTCCCATGTACGACTTCAGGAATCGCCGGCTTCCAGCCAAAGGCAGCTGCCGCCAGGCCGGCGGTCGCGGCCAGCAGCGCACCCGGTATCGCCCACCAGCGCCGGCCGCTGCGTGGCGGCTGTGCCGGCTCCGGCGGCGGCGGATTGAGCGCCGCCTTCACCACTTCCGCCGTAAACGGCGGCTGGCGGAAGCGCACGCCGGTGGCATCGAAGATCGCGTTGGCGATCGCCGCCGTGCCCGGCACCGAAGATGATTCGCCGGAGCCCTGCGGCGGCTGGTCGGGCCGCCGCATCATCATCACGTCGATCACCGGCACTTCGCGGAAATTCAGGATCGGGTAGCTGCCCCATTCCTTATTGACCACGGTGTTGGTGCGCGGCTCGACTTCCACCTTTTCCTTCAAGGCGCGGCTGGTGGTCTGCACCACGTTGCCATGGATCTGGTGCTTGACGCCGGCCGGGTTGATCATCAACCCGGCATCGTGGCCAACCACCACCCGCCGCACATGCACTTCGCCGGTGTTACGGTTGACTTCGACGTCGGCCACCCAGGCGGCCCAGGCGGCGCCGAAACCGGGAAAGCGGCTATGCACGTAGCGTGCATAGGCAAAGCCCTGGCCCTTCAGAAACTCGCCGTCTGGCTCCTGCTGCTGCGGCTTCGTATGCGGGACCCAGCCGGCGCGCTCGGCGGTGGCACGCACCAGGTCGGCCGCGCGGTCGTCCTTCAGGTAGCGCAGCCGGTATTCGACCGGATCGACCCCGGCCGCGCTTGCCAGCTCGTCGATATAGCTCTCGTGCGCGAACGAGTTCGGCAGCGCCGACACGCCGCGCAGCCAGGAGGCGCGCAGGATCGGTGCCATGTCGTTGATCGTGACGCGCAGGTTTTCGTAGGCATAGGGTGGCACCGAGGTGCGGTCACCCATCTCGTAGGCGACCGGCTCCGGACTGACCTTGCCGGTCAGCAGCAGCGCCAGCGGCACCGCGCCGTTGGACGGATAGGACGTCGCGAAATCGTAGCCGGCCACGCTGCCGTCGGCGTTCAGGCCGCCGCGTACTTCCATCAGCTGCGCCGCGCCCTTCGGTTCCCACTGGTGTTCCTGCTCGCGCGTCAGTTGCACCCGTACCGGCGCTCCGACCGCGCGCGACAGCAGCGCGGCGTCGGCCGCGACGTCGTCGGCGCAATTGCGGCCGTAGCAGCCGGAAGCTTCCATCCGGATCACATCGATAGCGACGTCGGGCAGCTCCATCAGCTTCGCCAGGTCGGCGCGCAGCACGTGCGGATTCTGGCTGCCGGCCCAGACCGTCATCCGGTCGCCGCGCCAGTCGGCCACCGCGCAGGACGGGCCGATCGAGGCATGCAATTGGTAAGGCCAGACATAGGCGCGGTCGAGGCGCTGGGCGGCGTTTTCCAGAGCCGCATCGACGTCACCCTGCTCCGCGACCACGCGCTGCTTGGACGGATTCTCGCGTAGCGCGACTTCGAGGTTGGCAAGGTTCGGCAACGCCGGCCAGTCGTGCCATTGCACCGCCAGCTCGCGCATCGCCTGTTCGGCATGTTCCTCGCGCTCGGCCACCACGCCGACGAAGTCGCGGATCACCACCACCGCGACGACGCCGGGGATGTGCTTGATTGAGCTCTCGTCGATCGCCTTGAGCGTATTGCCGATGAAGTCGCCGTGGTCGGCGCCGGCATACGGCGGACGCACCACCCGGCCATGCAGCATGCCCGGCACGCGCATGTCATGCACGAAGCTCAGTTCGCCGGCTGCCTTGGCGGGGATGTCGACGCGCGGCACGCTCTGTCCCACCAGCCGGTAGTCTTCCGGCCGCTTGACCGCGACGCCAGGATCGAGGCGCAGCTCGACATGTTCATCCCTTACCAGTTCGCCGTAGCCGATCGTGCGTGAAGCGTCGTTGCGCACCGATACCACGCCGGCCTCGACCATCAACTGATCGGAGGCGAGGCCGAGCCGCTCGGCTGCCCGCGCCAGCAGCCAGGCGCGTGCCTGAGCCGCCGCTTGGCGTAGCGGCGCAGAATGGATCTGGATCGAAGCACTGGCGATCGTCGCGCCCTGGTTCGGCGCGCGCGTGGTGTCGCCGAGCACCATGTGCACCTGGTCCATGCGCAGGTCGAGTTCCTCGGCGACGATCTGCGCCAGTGCGGTGCGGATGCCGGTGCCGAGATCGACGTGGCCGTTCAGCGCGGTGACGCTGCCGTCATCCCATACCGCGACCAGGATTTCGACGCCTTCGGCCGGATTGCTCGGCACCGCGGCCGGCTGGCCCTTGACCGGCGGCGGAGGCGGCGGCGGATCGCGCGTCACCAGCAGCACGCCGATCGCATCATGGAAGTCGCGCCTGGTGCGCGGCTGTTCGGCGCGGCACGTCATTTCAGCTCCTCCCCGGCGGCCAATAGCTGCGCCGCGCGCCGCACCGCCTGCAGTATTTCGACATGAGTGCCGCAACGGCACAGGTTATGCGCCAGGGCGTCGCGGATCTGTTCCTCGCTCGGCGCCGGATTGCGTTTGAGCAGACCGACGGTCGCCATGATCATGCCGTTCAGACAGTAGCCGCACTGCGCCGCCTGTTCCCCGATGAAGGCGCGCTGCACCAGGTGCGGCGCTTCCCGGCTGCCCAAGCCTTCGAGCGTGGTGATTTCGCGCCCGACCGCGCCGCGCACCGGGATCGCGCAGGAGCGCGCGCACTTGCCGTCGATCAGCACCGTGCAGGCGCCGCACTGGCCGAGGCCGCAACCGTACTTCGGTCCGTTCAGCTGCAGGTCGTTGCGCAGCACGTACAGCAACGGCGCGTCGGCCGGCACCTCAAGGCGGTGGCGCACGCCGTTGACGCTGAGTTCGATCGGAGTATTCATCACGGGCTCGAAGACACAGTCAGACGCTCAGGTAAGCCTGGCGTATGGTCTCGTTGGCGGCCAATTCTTCGATCGATCCCTCGAAGCGGATCTGCCCCTTTTCCAGCACGTAGGCACGGTCCGACACCAGCTCGGCGAAATGCATGTTCTGCTCCGACAGCAGGATGCTGACGCCTTCGGCCTTCAGTTCCAGGATCATGTGCGCCATCTGCTCGACAATCACCGGCGCCACGCCTTCGGACGGCTCGTCCAGCAGCACCAGGTAGGGATTGCCCATCAGCGTGCGCGCCACGGTCAGCATCTGCTGCTCGCCGCCGCTCATGCGTCCGCCCGGCCGGTTCGGCATTTCGCCGAGGTTGGGAAACAGCTTGAACAGCCGTTCCGGCGTCCACACCGGCGCCGGAGCGCCGTCCGGCCACTGCCGCTGCTTCTGGCGGCCGACGTCGAGGTTTTCCATCACGGTCAGATCGGTGAAGACGCGGCGATCTTCCGGCACGAAGCCGAGGCCGCGCGCGGCGACCTCGTGCGGCTGCACCGACGAGATGTCGCGGCCCATGAAGGACAGGCTGCCGCGCCGCTTCGCCAGCAATCCCATGATCGCCTTGAAAGTGGTCGACTTGCCGGCGCCGTTGCGCCCCATCAGCGCGACGACCTCGCCGCGCCGCACGTTCAGTCCCACGTCGTACAGGATCTGCGCCGCACCGTACCAGGCATTGAGATCCTTGACTTCCAACAGCACCTCCCGGGTGGTTCCGGCCAATGGATTGTGCGTCGTGCTAACTGCTTCCGCTTGCATCACGCGACCTCCTTGGATGCGTTCGATTTTTCGAAAGTCTTGCCGCTGCCGAAATACACTTCCTGCACTTTCGGATGTTCGCGAATCTCGTTCGGCTTGCCTTCGGCGATCAGGCGTCCGCGCGCCAGCACGATCATGCGGTCAGCGTAAGCGAACACCACGTCCATGCTGTGCTCGGTGAACAGCACCGCCATGTTGCGTTCGACCACCAGCTTCTTGGTCAGCGCCATCAGCTCGTTGCGCTCCTTCGGCGCCATGCCGGCAGTCGGCTCGTCCATCAAGAGCAGCTTGGGGCGATTGGCCATCGCGATTGCCAGCTCGACGCGCTTGACGTCGCCGTAGGCCAGCACGCTGCAGGGCCGGTCGGCCTGTGCCGCCATGCCTACCTGGTCGAGCAGCGCAATTGCCTCGTCGCGCTTGTGGTCGGCTGCCTTGCGCCACATCGAGAACAGCTTGCGGTCGGCCGACAGCAGCGCCATCTGCACGTTCTCGACCACCGTCAGCGAGGCGAAGGTTTCGGCGATCTGGAAGGTGCGGCCGACGCCGAGCCGCCAGATTTCGCGCGGCTGCCGACCGACCAGTTCGTGGCCGTCAAATAGGATCGAACCGACGTTTGCCTGCAACTGGCCGTTCACCATGTTGAAAGTGGTCGACTTGCCGGCGCCGTTGGGGCCGATCAGGGCCAGCAGTTCGCCGGCGGCCAGTTCGAAGCTGATGCCATCGACCGCCTTGATGCCGCCGAAGGATTTCCCGAGATTCTTTACCGTCATCAGGCTCATGCTTGGCCCTCCTTCTTCTCGCGCCAGCCCTCGGCGAGTTGCCGGATGAAGCCAGCGATCCCCTGCGGGAACAGCAGCACCAGCAGCAGGATGATCCCGCCCAGCATCGCGCGCCAGTATTCGGTGCCGCGCGCCACCGTATCCTGCAGCCAGCTGAAGGTGACGGCGCCGACGATCGGCCCGATCAGGGTCTGGATACCGCCCAGCATCACCATCACCAGACCATCGACCGATTTGCCGACGTACAGGGTCTCCGGCGATATGCTGCCCTTCGAAAACGCGAACAGCGTGCCGGCAACCCCGGCGAACAGGCCGGCGACGATGAACGCTACCCATTGCACCCGCTTGACGTCGATGCCGATCGCATCGGCGCGCAGCACCGAGTCGCGGCTGGCGCGCATGCCGTAGCCGAACGGCGAGAACAGGATGCGCCGCAGCAGCAGCGCGCCGCCGACCACCACCGCCAGCGTTAGGAAGTAATAGGCGCGCTTGTCGGACAGCCACTCGGACGGCCAGATTCCGGTCAGGCCGTTGCTGCCGCCGGTAACCGCATCCCACTGGTAGCAGATCGCCCAGGTGATCTGGGCGAAGGCCAGCGTCAGCATCGCCAGGTAGACGCCGGACAGCCGCACGCAGAACCAGCCGTACACGAAGGCACCGGCCGCGCCGGCCAGCGGCGCCACGATCAGCGCCGCTTCCATCGGCAAGCCGAGACCGCGCACCGCGATGGCTGCACCGTAGGCGCCGAGGCCGAAGTAGGCAGCATGGCCGAAGGAATGCATGCCGGCCGGCCCCATGATGAAGTGCAGGCTGGCGGCGAACAGCGCGGCCACCATCAGGTCGATCACCAGCACCGTGGTGTAGGAGGATGCGCCTCCCAGGAAAGGCAGCACCACCAGCGTCGCCACCAGCAGCATCATTGCCCATCGGTACACCCTGCCGGCTGGACGCAACGGCGCTTCCGCGGGGCCGCTGTTGCGATTGACTGCCTGCGGCCGGCCGAATAGACCGTTGGGCCGCACCACCAGCACGATCGCCATCACCAGGAATTCCACCACCAGTGTCAGCTTCGAGAACGAGATGCTGACGCCGAACACGTCAACGACGCCCAGCCAGATGCAGATCGCCTTGAGTTCAGCAATCAGCAGTGCGGCGAGGTAGGCGCCCGGGATCGATCCCATGCCGCCGACCACCACCACCACGAAGGCGCCGCCGATCGTGGCCAGGTCCATTTCGAGGTTGGCCGGTTCGCGCGGCAGTTGCAGCGCCCCGCCCAGTCCGGCCAGCAGCGCGCCGAGCGCGAACACCGCGGTGAACAGCCAGGCCTGGTTGACGCCAAGCGCGCTTACCATTTCGCGGTCCTGGGTCGCTGCGCGCACCAGCGTGCCCCAGCGGGTGCGGGTCAGCAGCAGCCAGAGCAGGCCGAGCACCGCCGGTCCGACCACGATCAAAAACAGGTCATAAGACGGGAACTGGCGGCCCAGGATGTCGACTGCGCCGGACAGGCCCGGTGCACGCGGCCCGAGCAGCTCTTCCGGTCCCCAGATCCAGAGCGCCGCATCCTTGATCACCAGCACCAGTGCGAAGGTCGCCAGCAGCTGGAATAGTTCCGGCGCGCGGTAGATGCGCCGCAGCAGCACGATCTCGACGATCGCACCGAGCACGCCGACCGCGACCGCCGCCAGCAGCAGCGACGGCCAGAACCCGATGCTGCCGCCGAGCCGCTCGACCAGCGAGTAGGCGATATAGACGCCCACCATGTAGAAGGAGCCGTGTGCGAAATTGACGATCCGCGTCACGCCGAAAATCAGCGACAGCCCGGCCGCGACCATGAACAGCGAGGAGGCGCCGGCCAGGCCGTTGAGCAATTGCACCGCGAAGCTTGAAAAACCCATGAAACGCTCTTTCTTTCAACGGAATGAATCGACGCTCCCCGCTCCCGCACCGACACGGCGTGCGGAAGCCGGGGAGCGGGCTTCAGGTCCCGGACCTCACTGCGCTGCCGGTCGCAGCTTCGCGGCCTCTGCGGCGGAAGGCAGAACGTCGGCGCCGTCCACATAGCGGAAGTCGACCATCACGCCCTTGCCATTGTCGTTCTTGGTGCGTCCCACGTAGGCACCCATGGTCGACTGATGGTCGGCGGCGCGATAGACGATCGGACCGAACGGCGAGACCACCTTCAGGTCCTTGAACGCGGCAACCAGCTTCTCGGTGTCAGTCGACTTGGCCTTCTTTATGCCTTCGGCCAGCGAGATGATCGAGGAGTAGCCGACCACCGTACCCAGTCGCGGATAGTCCTTGAACTTCGCTTCATAGGCGCTGCGGAAGGCCTTGTGTTCCGGCGTATCGATGCCGTACCAGGGGTAGCCGGTGACGATCCAGCCGTTCGGGCTTTCGTTCTTCAGCGGGTCCATGTATTCCGGCTCGCCGGTCAGCAGACTGACGACTTCGCGGTCCCTTGAACAGTCCGCGGGTATTGCCTTCACGAACGAACTTCGACAGATCGGCGGCGAACAGCACGTTGAAGATCGCGTCCGGCTTGGCGTCGGCCAGCGCCTGCACCACACTGCCGGCGTCGACCTTGCCCAGCGGCGTGGCCTGCTCGGCGACGAACTCCACGTCGGGCTGTGCTTCCTTGAGCAGTTTCTTGAACGAAGCCACCGAGGATTGCCCGTACTCGTAGTTCGGGTAAACGAGTGCCCAGCGCTTCTTTTTCAGCTTTGCCGCTTCCGGCACCAGCATCGCCACCTGCATGTAGGTCGAGGTGCGCAGGCGGAAGGTGTAGTGATTGCCGTTCTCCCAGACGATCTTGTCGGTCAGCGGCTCGCCGGCCAGGAAGAATACCTTGCGCTGCTTGGCGAAATCGGTCAACGCCAGGCCGACGTGCGACAGGAAGCTGCCGGTCAGCAGGTCCACCTTCTCGCGCGAGACCAGCTCTTCGGCCATGCGCACCGCGTCGCCCGGATTGCCGTTGTCGTCGCGGATCACCAGCTCGAGCTTCTTGCCGTTGACGCCGCCGGCGGCATTGATCTGCTCGACCGCCAGTTCCATGCCCTTGCGGTAGGGCTCGAGGAAGGCCGGCTGCGCCTTGTAGCTGTTGACTTCCCCGATCTTGATCACGTTCTGCGCCCAGGCCGTCGAAGCGCTGCCGACGGCCATGAGCATCGCGGCGGTGGCGAACAAGCTGCTTGTTTTTTTCATCGATATCTCCTTGTATTTTGAATTGGTAACGCAGCGTACTTGAGCGGCGAGGCCGTCAGCGCAAGCCGTCCTCTCCTTTTATTTCGTGGGACTGCAGCCCCCCCACTCGGGGCAATGGCCGACCGCTGTCGGTGACGACAACGGCAACGACGATTTCGTTGGCGCGCGGCGCATCGGCCACGCGTGCTTCCATCGCATCGAAATGGCTGCGCACGAAAGCTGCATCCTTGTGGCCGAGCGGCACGTCGACCGCGGTGCCGACGCCGCCCATCTTCTTGGCGGACGGAACCAGCGCCGCGCCCTTGCTGACCGCCTGACGCAGCGGTGCACCGAGCTTCGGATGCAGGATGGCGGCGGCATGCTCCAGTTCGCCGGCCTCGCCGACGATGGCCGCCTTGCCGTAGCTCTGTGCCTGCTCCGGCGCGATGCCGAGGGCCTGCACGCAGCGCTGGCCGAGCAGGCCGCCCAGCTCCTCGCCGATTGCGATCAGCTCGTCGAGCGATTCGGCATAGCGCCCGGCATAGGGATTCTCGATGACCGCCATCGCAAGCGCCTTGCGGGCGGGCGTGTTCGATGGTCTTGCCCATCTCGGAACGGGTTTCGTCGAGCTGAACGATCAACTTGCGGATCTTTGCTGGCATGGCGTATCTACCTCCGTTTGAATATTTGAAAAATGCGCGCTTAGCGCAGACCGTCCCATTGCGCGATGTCGGACGCCTTCAGGCCGCCGACCCGGGCATGCACGCGCGGGCCTGTGCTCATCGCCAGGACCACCACCAGCTCGTCGGCGCGCGGACCACCAGGGACGCACACCTCGATCGCGTCGAAATGGCTGCGCACATAGGCGGCGTTGATGTGGGTCAGCGGCACGTCGAGCGTGACGCCGGGCGCGCCCACCTTCTTGGTCGACGGCACGATCGCCAGCGCGTTGGCGGGCTGGCCCTTGCCACCCTCCTTGCCGTCGGCCTTGCCGGCCGCGTAGGCGGCTGCGTCGCCCTTCCAGCCGAGCAGTTCGCGCATTGCGTAGCCGCCCGGCACGTGCCAAAGCGCGCCGTGCTCCAGCTCGCCGGCGGAGCCGATCAGTGCGCCCTTGCCGTAACCCTCGATGCGTTCGACCGGCACCTCCATCTGCGCCAGCAGCTGGTGCGCGAGGTCGATGCCGACCGTGTTCAGCCACTCCATCATCGGCAGGATGTCGGGTTCGTAGCGCCCGGCGTAGGGGTTGGTCAGCACGCCGGCGATATAGCCGCGCCGCAGCGGCACGGCGACCGGCGGCCCGAATTCGTGGAAGATGTCTTCGACATGGTAGAACACGCGGCGAATCTCGATCATGGATATATCCTCGAAGTCTGGGATGCGATGGATGGATGGGGAAAGCGGGCCAGGAGAGCGCCCGGCGCGGGCCCGTCTACGCCGCGCGGATCGCTCCCGTCCAGCTGCGCGAGACGCCCCTGGCAGGTCAGCAGGGCGCCCCAGATCAGGCGGGCATCGCGCAATTCGCGCGCGCGCACCAGGCCGGTGGCCAGAGCCTGCTCGACCAGATGTGATTCCAGCGGCGGCACGTCGACCGTTACCGGCTGCGTGCCAAGGTCGGAGTCGTCCTTCAGACAGCAGGCCGGAGCCCGCTCGATGCGGTGGTCGTCCACGTTGACCGCGTTGGCGATCACGGTCGCCGCCGCGTCGGCCTGGGCTGCGTTTGCAGCGAGCACCGTCACGCTGTCGGCGATGCCGAGCGAGAAGCTGCGGCCGCGCCAACCGCTGGTGGCAATGCCGCGCACCGGTGTATCAAATGCGACTTCGATGTCGCCATCCGGGCGTAGCGTGCCGCGCATCGCGTCCGGCGTGGCCGTATTCACATCGGTGCAGATGCCGATCCGATAAGAACTGTCCGGCGTCAGGTAGAGCGCGATGTCGCCGCCATTGTTGATCGCGGCACGCGCGATGCCCGGCCGCGCATAGAAGGCGATCAGTTCCTGCGCGACTGCGCCCGCTACCGCCGCCATCGGCGTGATGTAGACAGTGCGGAACGGATGACAGGCTTGCCACATGCGGCGCGCGACCGGACCGGACAGCGTCGTCATCGCGCGCACCGGGCGCCGCAGCTCGAGCAGCTCATCGACCAGTTCGGCCAGCAGCGGCTCAAAGCGGCGCCAGGCAGCGCTCATGGGCGGCGTGCAGCGCCTCCGCGCTGCCGTCGGCCTGGATCACCAGGTCGATCGGGCCGTGCGAAAAGTGCATGCGGCCATCCGGCAGCAGGCGCTTGTTGGGAATCATGCGCGCGCGCTCAGCCGAGCATCGGCCCGACCGCGGCCGGCCACGCATTGATGTCAGGCTGACGCAACCACTTGCGCCGCGTCGGTGCGCCCTCGTTGTGCCAGGCACCTGATTCCAGCACCGCTGACAAGGGACGCACGTATTCCATGTGGCCGCCGAGTGCGCGGTAGTCGTCGAGGCGCATCGTGAATTCGATGGGCGCCACGATCGCCGGCGTCGGCACGGTACCGAAGCTGCTGTCGGGCATGCGCGTCACGTCGGCCATCACGGTGATGCCGCCGCCGGGCCAGACGTAGGCCGGCGCGCCGCCGCAGGTGACGTTGACCAGCGCGCCTTTTATCGCGCGCGTCAGCAGTACCGGGTTTTCGGTGACGCCGGCGCGCAGGCTGCCGCCGGCGCCGCCGAGGAAGAGCACGGTGGTCAGCGAGGGCTCGCAGTTCTCGCCGATGCGCTCGACTACCCGGCGCACCTCGTCCGGCATCTCCTGCTCGACCAGGTTCAGGTCGGCATCGAGCACGAACCAGGCGGCGTGTTCGCCGGTAGTGGACGTCATCAGTAGGCGCAGCCCCGGCCAGGCCGCTTCGGGATCCAAGCCTTCGATGACAGACAGCGGATCGGAAATGTCGGTGCCGCCCCAGCCGGTGCCGGGATTGGCGACCTGGAAGTAGCGGCCCGGCGTCGACTTGCGGCCGCGGATCTTGATGCCGGACGGCGGAATATCGAGGCAGCGCCCGGCCTGGTGCTCGGTCAGCACCCCGGTGATGTGGTCGTCGACCACGATCACCTCATCGACCTTGCCGAACAGCTGACGCGCGAAGATGCCGACGGTGGCCGAGCCGCAGCCGACCCGCATGCGTTGCTCTTCGACGCCGTTGACGATGGGAGCGCGCCCGGCCTGGATCACCACCTGGGAGCCGCCGTCGATCATGACTTCCGCCGCCTGCTTGTTGCCGATCAGCTGCATCAGTTCGGCGGTCAGGCGGCCTTCCTTCTTGCTGCCGCCGGTCAGATGATGCACGCCGCCGAGCGACAGCATCTGCGAACCGTATTCGGCGGTGGTCACATGACCAACCACCTCGCCCTTGTAGCGGATATTGGCCTGTTCCGGGCCGAGGTAGCGGTCGGTGTCAATCTTTACCTTGAAGCTGCAGTAGCTGAAGATGCCTTCGGTGACCACCGTCACCATGTCGACGCCATCGGCCTTCGACGCAACGATGAAGGGCGCCGGCTTGTAATCTGGATAAGTGGTCGAGGAGCCGACGCCGGTGACGAATACTTCGTTCGCCTGCAGCAGGTCGCCGTTCCATGCGGCCAGCTCGGCCGCTTCAGCGGCGCCGCCCTCCGGCTGCACGCGCCCGGAGAACGGCACCAGTTCGCCGTCGGATTCGATGGTCTTTTTCAGCAGGATCACCGGATCGACACGCACCAGGGTGCCATCGATATTGGCGTAGCGGTCGCAGGCGCCGGAGCGGCCAGCCGTGATCTGGCACAGCACCGGGCAGGCGTTGCATTCGATCTTATCTCCCGCCATGCGCTCGCTGCGCGGCTTGGCGCGCTCCACGATGGGCGGTTCGATACCCGGCAAGCCGTCGGTTTTTGTATGTTCGGTCATGACTTGCGTGTCTCCTCTTTTTATATGCATGCCACAGTCATTGGATTGTAGTGTACACTACATTTTCGTTTAGTGTACGCTACATATTCATGTTGTGCCCACTACATAAAAGAATACGTTGAAGAGCGGTTCCGCTCACCACTCGCCCTATATGTTTACCGGTAGCCGGCACAGCCGGGCCGCAAGGAGATCACAATGACACATGTAGTAACCGAAGCCTGCATCCGCTGCAAATACACCGACTGCGTGGATGTCTGCCCGGTGGACTGCTTCAAGGAAGGGCCGAACTTTCTCGTGATCGATCCGGATGAATGCATAGATTGCGCGGTCTGCGTGGCCGAGTGTCCGGTCAACGCGATCTTCGCGGAAGAGGACGTGCCGGCCGATCAGCAGAGTTTCATCGCGCTGAACGCCGAATTGGCGCCCGGCTGGCCCACCATCTCGAAGACCAAGGGGCCGCTGCCGGGCGCAGAAGAATGGAAGGAAAAGGCTGGCAAGCTGGCCGAACTGGAACGCTGATTTGATACTATGGAGATAACATGAGTGCCTTGAACGAAGAGAGCGTGCTGAGCGTGCACCACTGGACCGATAGTCTATTCACCTTCACCACCACCCGCGATCCCTCGCTGCGCTTTTCGAACGGCCACTTCACGATGATCGGCCTTCGCGTCGAAGGCAAGCCGCTGCTGCGCGCCTACAGCATCGTCAGCGCAAACTACGAAGACCACCTCGAATTCCTCAGCATCAAGGTGGCGGACGGCCCGCTCACTTCGCGCCTGCAGCATGTGAAAGTCGGCGACACGGTAATCGTCGGAAAGAAACCAACCGGCACCCTGGTCGCCGACTACCTGCTGCCCGGCAAACGGCTCTACCTGCTGTCGACCGGCACCGGCCTGGCGCCCTTCATGAGCATCATCCGCGATCCGGAAACCTACGAAAAGTTCGAGCAGGTAGTCCTGGTGCACGGCGTGCGGCAGGTCGACGAGCTGGCCTACCACGACATGCTGATCGAGCACCTGCCGAATCATGAATTCCTCGGCGAGCTGGTCAGCAGCAAGCTGCGCTACTATCCGACCGTGACACGCGAGCAGTACAAGAACATGGGCCGCATTACCGACCTGGTCGAAAGCGGCAAGCTTTTTGCCGACCTCGACGTGCCGGCGTTCGACCCGAAGGCCGACCGGGTGATGATCTGCGGCAGCCCCGGCATGCTGCGCGACCTGAAGCGCATGCTGGAAGAGCGCGGCTTCGCCGAGGGCAACACGTCGACGCCCGGCGATTTCGTGATCGAGCGCGCGTTCGCCGAACAGTGATTTGCGGCCGCCCCATTCCATAACGATAACGACCAAATATGGCGACATCCTCTCCTCGGCGCGGCACCAGCAACGGCAGCACGGCAAAACGGTCCCGCGTGCGTGAAATGGCGGCGCAGGCGACGCAGGAAAGCATCCTGCGCGCGGCCACCAAGATCTTCGCGAAGCACGGCTTCGCCGGCGGCCGCATCGAACAGATTTCGAAAGCAGCCAAGTCGCACGACCGGATGATCTACTACTACTTCGGCAGCAAGGAAGAGTTGTTCATCGCGGTGATCGAGGATACCTACCGGCGCTTCAACGATGCGGAAGCCCATGTGGAGCTGAACCTGGACAATCCGGTCGAGGATCTGAAGACGCTGGTGCGCTTCATGTGGACCTATTACCGCCAGCATCCGGAGTTCATCACGCTGCTCAACAGCGAGAACCTGCATCGCGGCAAACATATCTCCAAGTCGCTGCGCGCGCGCGAGTATTCGTCGCCAGCGATTTCGCTGATGGCCCGCGTGCTGCAGCGCGGCGCGCAGGCGGGCGCGTTCCGCCCCGACCTGCGTGCGCGCGACGTCTACCTGATGAGCGCCGCCCTCGCCTATTTCTATATTTCCAATCGCTTCACGCTGTCGGCCTTCCTCGGCGAAGACCTGGAGGCGCCAGAGGCTCTCGCGTACTGGGAGGAATACATCACTGACGCGGTGCTGCACCATGTGTCGGCACCGCCGAAGGGCAAGCCGAACGGCCGGGCATCGCGCTCGGCCTGAACCCGCATTCTTTCATTCCATCGGCGCCGGTGCGCCCACATTAAACCATAATGAACAGGAGACTCTAGCATGGTAGATCCCGCAGGCACCGCCCAACAATCCGGCAAGGTCGTAATCAGGAACATCGGCCTTCTGCTGTCGGGCGACATCGATCAGCCCATTCTTTCGGCCGACACCATCGTGGTGCAAGACGGCATCATCGCCGCGGTCGGCAAGGCCGCCGACTGCGACATGGAAGGCGCGAACACCGTGATCGACGCGCGCCGCACCTGCGTCGCGCCCGGCCTGATCGACAGCCACGTGCATCCGGTGTTCGGCGACTGGACGCCGCGCCAGAACCAGCTGGGCTGGATTGATTCGACCATGAACGGCGGCGTGACCACGATGATTTCCGCCGGTGAGGTACACCTTCCCGGCCGCCCGAAGGACATCGTCGGCCTGAAGGCGCTGGCAATCACCGCGCAGCGCGCCTTCGACAATTTCCGTCCGGGCGGCGTCAAGGTGATCGCCGGCGCGCCGGTGATCGAAAAAGGCATGACCGAGCAGGACTTCAAGGAACTGGCCGAAGCCGGCGTCAAGTTGCTCGGCGAAGTCGGCCTCGGTTCGGTAAAGGCCGGCTACGAGGCGCAGCAGATGGTGGCCTGGGCGCGCAAGTACGGCATCCAGAGCACCATCCATACCGGCGGCCCGTCGATTCCCGGCTCCGGCCTGATCGACAAGGACGTGGTGCTGGAAGCCGACGCCGACGTGATCGGCCACATCAACGGCGGCCATACGTCGCTGCCGGAAGCCCATGTTTGCGAGCTATGCGAAAAATCTAGCCGAGCGATCGAGATCGTCCACAACGGCAACGAGCGCGTCGCGATCGCCGCCGCGCAGGCGGCGCTCCAGCTCAAGTGCCCGCACCGCGTGATCCTCGGCACCGACGGTCCGGCCGGCTCGGGCGTGCAGCCGCTCGGCATCCTGCGCATGATTTCGCTGCTCTCCAGCCTCGGACGGATTCCGGCCGAACTGGTGTTCTGCTTCGCGACCGGCAACACCGCGCGCATCCGCAACCTGAACTGCGGCCTGATCGAAGTCGGCCGCGCGGCGGATTTCGTCTTCATGGACAAGGCCCAGCACACGGCCGGCCGCGACCTGCTCGACAGCGTGCAGCTCGGCGACATCCCGGGTGTCGGCATGGTGATGATTGACGGCATCGTACGCTGCGGGCGCAGCCGCAACACGCCACCGGCCGCCGAGATCCCGGTGGTCGTGTCGGCGCATTAAGACATTGATCAGGACACCGCCTGTCGGGGATCGATCCGGCAGGCAGTGTCTTGCGGTTTCGAACATGGAAAGGGAATGACATGAAGATTTTGGTTCCAGTCAAGCGTGTGGTCGACTTCAACGTCAAGGTGCGGGTCAAGTCGGACGGCTCCGGCGTCGACATCGCCAACGTCAAGATGTCGATGAATCCGTTCGACGAGATCGCGGTGGAAGAGGCGATGCGCCTGAAGGAAGCCGGCAAGGCGAGCGAAGTGGTCGCCGTCTCGTGCGGCGTGACGCAATGCCAGGAAACCCTGCGCACCGCCATGGCGATCGGCGCCGACCGCGCGATCCTGGTCGAGACCGATGCCGAGCTGCAGCCGCTGGCGGTGGCCAAGCTGCTGCAGGCGGTGGCCGAGCAGGAGCAGCCGCAACTGATCATCCTCGGCAAGCAGGCGATCGACGACGACTGCAACCAGACCGGCCAGATGCTGGCCGCGCTGCTCGGTTGGCCGCAGGCGACCTTCGCCTCCAAGGTGGTGCTGGAAGACGGCAAGGCCACGGTCACGCGCGAAGTCGACGGCGGCCTGGAAACCGTGGCCCTGACGCTGCCGGCGATCGTCACCACCGACCTGCGCCTGAACGAGCCGCGCTATGTGACGCTGCCCAACATCATGAAGGCGAAAAAGAAGCCGCTCGACGTGCGCACGCCGGCCGATCTCGGCGTCGACGTCGCGCCGCGCCTGACCACCCTGAAAGTGGTCGAACCGCCCAAGCGCTCGGCCGGCATCAAGGTGCCCGACGTTGCCACCCTGGTCGCCAAGCTCAGGAACGAAGCGAAAGTCATCTGATTCATTGTGGGACAGAGTTCAGCGTAGCGCGTCTTATCCCTTGCGGGGCAGAGTTAAGCGTAGCGGTACTCTGTCCCCAACCGATCAGGAGAATTGCGGGACAGAGTGGGTGAGGCGCGCAGCGCCGAATTACTCTGTCCCCAACTGATTAGACGCTTTTGCCAATCAAGACACCTAGAAATAGAAGGAACATCATGGCCGCACTCGTCATTGCCGAACACGACAACGCTTCGCTCAAGGGAAGCACCCTGAACACCGTGACCGCCGCCGCCCAATGCGGCGGTGACGTCCACGTGCTGGTCGCCGGCCACAATGCCGGCGCCGCTGCCGAAGCCGCGGCCAAGATCGCCGGCGTCGCCAAGGTCCTGGTGGCCGACGCGCCGCAGTTCGCCGACGGCTTGGCGGAAAACGTCGCCGCCCAGGTGCTGGCGCTCGCCGCGGCCTATTCGCACATCCTGGCACCGGCCACCGCCTATGGCAAAAACATCCTGCCGCGCGTCGCCGCTCAGCTCGACGTCGGCCAGATTTCGGAAATCATCAAGGTCGACGCGCCGGATACCTTCGAGCGCCCGATCTACGCCGGCAACGCCATCGCTACCGTACAATCCGCCGACGCCGTCAAAGTCATCACGGTGCGTACCACCGGCTTCGACGCCGCGGCCGCAGGCGGGTCCGCCGCCATCGAGAATGTCGCGGCGGTCGCCGATTCGGGAAAATCCGCCTTCGTCTCGCGCGAACTGGCCAAATCCGACCGCCCCGAATTGACCGCCGCCAAGGTCATCGTGTCCGGCGGCCGCGGCATGGGTTCCGGCGACAACTTCAAGATCCTCGAGCCGCTGGCCGACAAGCTGGGCGCCGCCATGGGCGCCTCGCGCGCCGCGGTCGATGCCGGCTATGTGCCGAACGACTGGCAGGTCGGCCAGACCGGCAAGATCGTGGCGCCGCAACTGTATGTGGCGGTCGGCATTTCCGGCGCCATTCAGCACTTGGCGGGAATGAAGGATTCGAAAACCATCGTTGCCATCAACAAGGATCCGGAAGCGCCGATCTTCTCGGTGGCCGACTACGGTATCGTCGGCGACCTGTTCGAGATCGTGCCGCAACTGGTGGCCGCACTCGGCTAAAAAAGCGGGGCGGCTGGCTGCCCCCATGAAAAAGAACGATGTCATGCGGCGGTAGCCATCGTCGCCGCATCAGGCAAGATAATCCGCCACCTCCGGCCGCGACCGTGCTCGTCGCCCGAAGCCGGCGTCCTGGGTCCAAGCCGTGCCGGCCGGAGCGGGCGGCGCGTTAGCCCAGCAATAGCGCGTCGTCGTCGATCTGCTCGCCGCGCGTGCGCTCGAACATGCGCAGCAGGTCCGGCACGTCGAGGCCGGCGCGCTCCGGGCCCGAGACGTCGAGCACCACCCGCCCCTGATGCAGCATCAGCGTGCGCTCGCCGTAGTCGAGCGCCTGGCGCATGCTGTGCGTGACCATCATCGTGGTCAGCTTGTTTTCCTCGACGATGCGCTTGGTCAGTTCCAGCACGAAGGCGGCGGTCTTGGGATCGAGCGCGGCGGTGTGCTCGTCCAGCAGCAGGATGCGCGACGGCTGCAGCGATGCCATCAGCAGACTGACCGCCTGCCGCTGGCCGCCGGACAACAGGCCGATGCGGTCCGACAGCCGGCTTTCCAGGCCGAGGTTCAAGATCGCCAGCTTGTCGCGGAACAGTTCGCGCAGGCTGCGGTTCAAGGCCAGGCCGAAACCGCGGCGGCTGCCGCGCGCCATCGCCAGCGCCATGTTTTCCTCGATCGTCAGCGCTTCGCAGGTGCCGGCCATCGGGTCCTGGAACACGCGCGCCACCAGGTCGGCGCGCTCCCAGGCCGCCTTGCGGGTGACGTCGATGCCGTCGATCTGGATGCTGCCGCTGTCGGTCGGCAAGTCGCCCGAAACCGCGTTCAGGAAGGTCGACTTGCCGGCGCCGTTGGAGCCGATCACGGTGACGAACTGGCCGCTCGGAATCGCCATGCTGAGTCCGCGCAAAGCGCGGGTCTCGATCGGCGTGCCGGCGTTGAAGGTGATGTGCAGGTCTTGTGCGTTCAACATGTCACGCCCCTCCCTTTTTGGCCGGCAGGAACTTGCGCCGGGCCAGCGGCAGGATCAGCGCCACCGCCACCAGCAGGCCGGTGACCAGGTTCAGGTCCTGCGCCTGCAGGCCGATGAAATCGCTGTTCAGCGCCAGCGCGATGAAGAAGCGGTACAGGATGGCGCCGATCACGACCGCCAGCGTGGTCAGCATGATGCGCCGCGCCGGCAGCACGCTTTCGCCGATGATGACGGCGGCCAGGCCGATGACGATGGTGCCGATGCCCATCGAAATGTCGGCCACGCCCTGGGTCTGCGCGAACAGCGCGCCGGCCAGCGCCACCAGGCCGTTCGACAGCGCCATGCCGGCCAGGGTCGCGCGTCCGGTGGGGATGCCCTGGGCGCGCGCCATGCGCGCGTTGGCGCCGGTGGCGCGCATCGCCAGGCCGACCTGGGTCGAGAAAAAGAAGTCGAGCAGCAGCTTGGCGATCAGCACCACGCCCAGCAGGATCGCCGGCCGCGCCACCGCGTCCGACATCCATTCCGGCTGCAGCAGGGTGAAGATGGTCGGCTCCATGATCAGCGGCACATTGGGCTTGCCCATGATGCGCAGGTTGATCGAATACAGCATCGTCATCAGCAGGATGCCGGCCAGCAGATCCATGATCTTCAGCCGCACATTCAGCCAGCCGGTAATGAAACCGGCCAGCGCGCCGGCAGCGATGGCGATGGCGGTGGCCAGGAACGGATTCCAGCCGAGCACGATCAGGGTGGCGGCGACGGCGCCGCCGAGCGGGAAGCTGCCGTCCACCGTCAGGTCGGGGAAATTCAGGATGCGGAACGAAATCAGCACGCCGAGCGCGACCAGGCTGTAGATCAGCCCCAGTTCGAGCGCGCCGAGTAAAGCGAATAACGACATAAAAGGCCTTGTATGTCAGCAGGATGCAATTCGCGTAAGCGGCAACGATGCCATGCCGGCCATCGCCGCGCTTGCGCCTGCCCCGGGCGGTGCCGGGCCGACAGGATGAAGCTTACTTGATTACGCTCTTGGCCGATTTGATCAAATCGGCTGACAGCGTCACGCCCTGCTTTTCGGCCATGCCGGGATTGACGAACAGTTCCAGCTTGTTGCTGGTTTCTGACGCGATCGCGCCCGGCTTTTCGCCCTTCAGGATGCGCACCACCTGCTTGCCGGTTTGGCGGCCCAGATCGTAGTAGTTGACGCCGAGCGCGGCGATAGCGCCGCGCTTGACGGTGTCGGTGTCGGAGGCCACCATCGGCAGCTTCGATTCGGTCGCCACCTTCACCATCGATTCATAGGCCGACACCACGTTGTTGTCGGTCGAGGCATAGACGACGTCGACCTTGCCGACCAGGCTCTTGGCGGCGGCGCCAACGTCCACGGTGCGCGGCGCCGGCGCTTCGACCAGGGTCAGGCCCGATTCCGGCAATAGTTTTTTCAGCTGGTTGACCACCACCACCGAATTGGCCTCGCCCGGGTTGTACACCATGCCGACGCGCTTGGCGTTCGGCACCACCTGCTTGATCAGCGCGATCTGCTTGTCCAGCGGCAGCAGATCGGAAACGCCGGTGACGTTGCCGCCGGACGGGCCCCAGCCGCTGACCAGCTTGGCCGCGACCGGATCGGTGACCGCCGAATACACGACCGGGATCGACTTGGTGGCCGACACCACGGCCTGCGCCACCGGCGTCGCGATGGCGACGATCACGTCCGGCTTGTCGCCGATGAATTTGCGGGCGATCTGGGCGGCGGTGCCGACGTTGCCCTGGGCGCTCTGGAATTCCCATTTCAGGTTCTTGCCAACTTCATATCCTTCGGCCTTCAGCTCGTCGCGCACGCCGTCGCGCACCGAATCGAGCGCCGGATGTTCCACGATCGACAACACCGAGACCGCCACCGGCTTGTCGGCCGCCAGCGCGGGAGCGGTACCAAGCGCCGACAGCAGCATGGCGCCGAACAAGACGCGCAACGGCGCTTTTCCTGAACTAAACATCAATTGCTTCTCCATAAAGTCGAACAAATCATCAAAAAAACGCCGGACGCGATGATACCGCGACGCGGCAAGCTGCGCCGCCAGTGTAGCGCCGAACCCGCGCCGCGGCTGCCGCCGGTGCGACCCGGGCGGCAGCCGCGTTGCCGGGCGCAGTGTATGATTTGCCCTTGATCCCACGATTCATCCCGAGCATTCCATGAGCGAGCAAGCCTACTACCGGCACCACGTTTTTTTCTGCCTCAACCAGCGCGAAGGCGGCCGTCCGTGCTGCGCCGACCAGGGCGCGCAGGCGGCGCAGGAACACGCCAAGCAGCGCATCAAGCAGTTGGACCTGAGCGGCCCGGGCAAGGTCCGCATCAACAAGGCCGGCTGCCTCGACCGCTGCGAAGAAGGCCCGGTGCTGGTGGTGTACCCGCAAGGCACCTGGTACACCTACGTCGACCAGCACGACATCGACGAAATCATCGACAGCCATCTGGTTGGCGGCAAAGTGGTCGAACGCCTGAAGATCTGAGGCGGCCGCGCGCGGCCCGCCGTTTGCACCGATAAAAAATATGAACCCCCACACGCAAGCTTTTTCGATCGAGGGCGCCGCCGGCGCGCTCGAATGCGCGCTCGACCTGCCCCAGGAGGCGCCGCGCGGCATCGCGCTGGTCGCGCACCCGCATCCGCTGTATGGCGGCACCATGGACAACAAGGTGACGCAAACCCTGGCGCGCGCCTTCGTGGCGCTCGGCTACGCGGCGGCGCGCATGAATTTCCGCGGCGTCGGCAGCTCGGCCGGCGTGCACGACCACGGCCACGGCGAAACCGACGACATGGCGCTGCTGGCGGCGCACATGCGGCGCCAATATCCGGGCCTGCCGCTGGCGCTCGCCGGCTTTTCCTTCGGCACCTTCGTGCAGGCGCAGCTGCAGCAGCGCCTGAGCGCCGAGGGCGCGCCGGCGGAGCGGCTGGTGCTGGTCGGCAGCGCCGCCGGCAAATGGGCGATGCCGCCGGTACCGCCAAACACGATCCTGATCCACGGCGAGCACGACGACACCATCCCGCTGACGGCGGTATTCGACTGGGCGCGGCCGCTGGACCTGCCGGTGATCGTGATTCCCGGCGCCGATCACTTTTTTCACCGCAAGCTGCAACATATCAAGAAGCTGGTGGTCGAAGCGTGGCCTCATCCAGGTTCCGCGGCGCTATAATCGGCCATCCGTTGTACTCCTTGCGCCTGTTTTCAACCGACTGCCTCGCCGGCCTGGCCGCGGGGCGCAGCCCCTGATACCTTCCATGAAAAAGCTTTCTGCGGCACTGGCCGCCGCCGCCCTATCCTTATCGCTGTCGTTCTCCGCCGCGCAGGCGCAAAGCCTGCCGCCGCCCACCCTGGCGGCCAAATCGTGGCTGCTGCTGGATGCCACCAGCGGCCAGATCATCGCCGCCGACAGGATGCCGACCTGCGCATCGAGCCGGCCTCGCTGGTCAAGCTGATGACCATCTACGTGGCGTTTGAAGCGATCAGTGACAAGAAGCTGAGCCTGGACCAGATGATCAACGGTGTCCGAGCGCGCCTGGAAGGTCGATCCGAGCAGTTCGAAAATGTTCATCGAACCGCGCGCGCCGGTGAAGCTCAACGACCTGCTGTACGGCCTGATCGTCCAGTCCGGCAACGACGCCTCGGTGGCGCTGGCCGAAGCGGTGGCCGGCGACCGAAGACGCGTTCGTGGCGCTGATGAACCGCGAGGCCGAGCGCATGGGCCTGAAGATCGACCCATTTCGCCAACGCCCACGGCCTGCCCAGCCCGGACAACTACTCGACCGCGCAGCGATCTGGCGGTGCTGGCCACGCGCCTGGTCGCCGATCATCCCGGACGTCCTACAAGATCTATTCGACCAAGAGCTTCACCTACAACAAGATCACGCAGCCGAACCGCAACCGCCTGCTGTGGCTGGACCCGACCGTGGACGGCATGAAGACCGGCCACACCCAGGCCTCCGGCTATAGCCTGGTCGCGTCCGCCAAGCGGCCCAACGGCAGCGGCGAGCGGCGCCTGATTTCGGTGGTGCTCGGCACCACCTCCGACCATGCGCGGGCGCAGGAAAGCCAGAAGCTGCTGAACTGGGGCTTCCAGAACTTCGACACCGTCAAGCTGTACGCCAAGGGCGCGCCGGTGGCGACGCCGGAAATCTGGAAAGGCACGCAGAACCAGATCAAGATCGGCTTCAACCACGACGTCTACGTCACCGTGCCGCGCGGCATGGCCGACAAGATGAAGCCGGTGCTGGAGCGGCAGCGATCCGCTGGTGGCGCCGGTCGCCGAAAACAGCAAGGTCGGCATGCTGAAGATGGTCGTCGACGGCAAGACGCTGGCCGAGTTTCCGCTGCTGGCGCTGGAGCAGGTGAACCAGGCCAGCATTTTCGGCCGCGCCTGGGACTCGATCCGGTTGTGGATGAAATAAGCCCGACCCGCTCGACCTCCTCCGCAGAAACGGCGCCGATGGCGCCGTTTTCCATTCCGTATTTGCATCACCGCCGGCCGGCGCCTGTGCAAAAATGGCTGGTCTTCATCTCACAGGAATCATCATGCACGACCCGCTGGTCTATCTGAACGGCGCCCTGACGCCGCTGTCCGAAGCCAAGATCCCGGTACTCGACCGCGGCTTCATTTTCGGCGACGGCATCTACGAAGTGATCCCGATCTACGGCGGCAAGATGTTCCGTTCGGAACAACATCTGGCGCGCCTGTTCCGCAGCCTGCGCGCAATCGATATACCGAATCCGCATAAGCGCGAAGAGTGGCTGCAATTGATCGCGCGCGTGATCGCCGCCGATCCGGCGCCCGACCAGATGGTGTACATCCAGGTCACGCGCGGCGTGGCGCCGCGCAAGCATGCGTTTCCGCAGGATGCGCAGCCGACCGTGTTCATCATGACCAACCCGCTGGTGCTGCCGTCGCCGGCGGCGCGCGAACGCGGCGTCGCCTGCGTCTCGATGGAAGATTTGCGCTGGCTGCGCTGCGAGATCAAGTCGACTTCGCTGCTCGGCAATGTGCTGGCGGCGCAAAACGCGGCGCAGCACGACGCCGTCGAAACCATCCAGTTCCGCGACGGCTTCCTGACCGAAGCCTCGTCTTCCAACGTCTGGGTGGTCAAGGACGGCAAGCTGATGGCGCCGCCCAAGGACAACCTGATCCTGGAAGGCATCCGCTACGGCCTGATCGAGGAAATGTGCGCGGCGCACGGCATTCCGCTCACCGCGCGCCGCATCGCGCGCGACGAGGTGTTCGGCGCCGACGAAGTGCTGCTGTCCTCGGCCACCAAGGAAGTGCTGCCGGTGGTTTCGATCGACGGCAAGCCGATCGGCGACGGCCGCCCCGGCCCGGTCTACCGGCAGTTGTACGCGGCGTATCAAGCGGCCAAAGCGGCCTTGTAAAGCGCGGGCGGCGCCTCAACATGCTTGTTTTACCCGGGCGCTCGGGCTGGATCTTTCCGCCCGGGCGCTGTTGACCGCCACCGCTGCCCAGACTCCCGAAACGCCATGTCCGAAAACCAAACCCGCACCGAAAGCCTGATTGACTACCCGAGCGACTTCCCGATCAAGATCATGGGCGAGATGCAGGATGCCTTCGCGCAAACCATCGTCGACGTCGTGATCCGCTTCGACCCGTCTTTCCATGCCGGCAAGATGGAAATGCGCACCTCGTCCAAGGGCAATTATCTGTCGCTGACCGCCACCGTGCGCGCCACCAGCCGCGAGCAGCTCGACAACCTGTACCGCGCGCTGTCCTCGCATCCGATGGTCAAGGTGGTGCTGTAAGCCGGCACGTCGCCGGACCCTTCATATACTCCCATGAGCGAGGCCCTATCTCGCTCTTGGAACGGTAATTTTTTCCACATACTCCTTTCTGGCATAACTTTGCGGCGGGGCACGGCATGGATTTGGCCGGCCTTGCCGGCACGCCGGCGGTAAGCCGCTGGCCACGGGGGCTCGGCGTCCCTTGATCGCCCTGCCCTGCGCTCAGCGGCCGGAAAGTCCCTGAATCTTCCTCTGCACCACGGGAACGGCGGCACACAAAGAGATGCCGCGGACAGTGCATAGCCCCGCACTTCGCGCTTGGCCGCAGCCCCAACTACGTCGCCCTAGCTTCGGCTTAAAAAAAGATGCCGGGCATCAAAAAAAGTAAATGAGAACGATTAGCATTTGTGTTAGAGTGCAGGAAATCTTTTCATTCCACTTTGCGGGAGCCCGAATTGAAGCGTGCACTACCCATACTCTTTTCATCCATTGCCCTGGTCGGCCTGGCGGCGAGCGCCTCGCTGGCGGCGGCGGAAGAAGTCGTCGTCTATTCCGCGCGCAACGAACAGCTGATCAAGCCGCTGTTCGATGCCTATACCAAGCAAACCGGCGTCCAGGTCAAGTTCGTGACCGACAAGGAAGGACCGCTGATGGAGCGCCTGAAGGCGGAAGGCGCCAACACCCCGGCCGACGTGCTGCTCACGGTCGATGCCGGCAACCTGTGGTACGCCGCCAACCAGAACCTGCTGCGGCCGATCGAGTCGGCGCCGCTGAAGGCGAATATCCCGGCCCACCTGCGCGATCCGGACAACCGCTGGTTCGGCCTGTCGGTGCGGGCGCGCACGATGTTCTACAACACGCAAAAGCTCAAGCCGGAAATGCTGTCCACCTATGAAGATCTGGCCGACCCGAAATGGAAGGGCCGGCTGTGCCTGCGCACCTCGAAAAAGGTCTATAACCAGTCGCTGACGGCGATGATGATCGAGGAACACGGCGCCGCCAAGACCGAGCAGATCATCAAGGGCTGGGTAGCGAACCTGGCGACCGACGTGTTCGCCGACGACACCAAGATGCTGGAGGCGATCGCCGCCGGCCAGTGCGACGTCGGCATCGCCAACACCTATTATTTCGGTCGCCTGCAGCAGAAGAAGCCGGACCTGCCGGTGGCCGTGTTCTGGGCCAACCAGAAGGCCAAGGGCGTGCACGTCAACGTTTCCGGCGCCGGCGTCACGCGCCACGCCAAGAATCCGCAAGGCGCGCAAAAGCTGATCGAATGGCTGTCCTCGGCGCAGGCGCAAAACCTGTTTACCGACGTCGACCTCGAATATCCGGCCAATCCGGCGATCAAGCCCGATGCCCAGTTGGCGGCCTGGGGCAGCTTCAAGCCAGAATCTGATCAATGTCGCCAAGGCCGGCGAATTGCAGACCGACGCCGTGAAGCTGATGGACCGCGCCGGCTACAAGTAAGCGCGTAAATATCGGTCGGTTGTTACCGGGCGGCTGCCGCGATCGCGTCAGCCGCCCGCATGCCATTCGGCCAAAACGATTCCAAAACTGCTTTCCCGCCTGCGCGAATGACCAACCGCAAAACCGCTCGAACCGACCGGCATTACGATACTCGCCACTTCTTTCGCACAACATGACACGCATGCAAGCCGCCGCTGCCGACTACCAAGCACCTTCGCCTTCGCACGCCGCCGCCCTGCTCGGCCGCTGGTTTGGCGGCTGGCGCATCGCCGCCTTCCTGGTCTCGCTGATCACGCTGGTGCCCCTGGTGGTGGTGCTGTCGTCGTTCCTGTCGCCCGAGCCGGAAATCTGGCAGCACCTGTCGCACAACGTGTTGCCCGAGCTGCTCTCGAATACCTTCTGGCTGGTGCTGGGCGTCGCGCTCGGCACCGGCGTGCTCGGCACCTCGCTGGCCTGGCTCACCGCGGTTTGCGAATTTCCCGGGCGCCGCTTCTTTTCCTGGGCGCTGATGCTGCCGCTGGCGATGCCGGCCTACGTCACCGCCTTCGCCAGCATCGGCCTGCTCGACTACACCGGCCCGCTGCAAAGCGCGCTGCGCGAACTGTTCGGCAGCAGCGCCTGGTTTCCGCCGATCCGCTCGCGCGGCGGCGTGATCCTGGTGATGACGATGGCGCTCTATCCGTATGTCTACCTGCTGGCGCGCAACGCCTTCCTGACGCAGGGCAAACGCTCGCTGGAAGTTGGACAGTCGCTCGGCCTGTCGCGGCGCCAGGGCTTCTTCAAGGTGGCGCTGCCGATGGCGCGGCCGTGGCTGGCGGCCGGCGTCATGCTGGCGGTGATGGAAACCCTGGCCGATTTCGGCACCGTCGCCGTCTTCAACTATGACACCTTCACGACTGCGATCTACAAGGCCTGGTTCGGCCTGTTTTCGCTGTCGGCGGCGGCGCAGCTGGCCTCGATCCTGGTGCTGCTGGTGTTGCTGCTGGTGCTGGCCGAACAGGCCTGGCGCCGCGGCAAGCGCTACCACGCGGTCGGCCGTTCGCAGGCATCCGCGCGCCTGCAGCTGAGCCGGCGCGCGCGCCTCGCCGCCTGCGTCTACGCCGGTGCGGTACTGGCCGCGGCCTTCGTAATTCCCGTATTGCAACTGCTGATCTGGAGCGTGCAGGTGTTCGCCGAGGATTTCGATTCCCGTTATCCCTCCTTCGTCTGGCATTCGATCGCGCTGTCGGCGATGGCGGCCGTGCTGGTCGCCGCCGCCGCGCTGGTGCTGGTGTACACGCAGCGCCTGCACCGCGACTGGCCGACGCTGTTCTTCACGCGGCTGTCGACGCTCGGCTACGCGATCCCCGGCACCGTGCTGGCGGTCGGCATCTTCATCCCCATCGCCTGGCTCGACAACCAGCTGATCGCGCTGCTGAAAAGCTGGTTCGACATCGAGACCGGCGCCGTGCTGCGCGGCACGCTGGCGGTGATGCTGCTGGCGTATGTCGCGCGCTTCCTCGCCGCCGGCTTCAACCCGGTCGACAGCGCCATGCAGCGCATCACCAAGAGCCAGGAAGAAGCCGCGCGCGGCATGGGCGTCACCGGCTGGCGCCTGTTTGCGCGCGTGCATTTTCCCTTGCTGCGCGGCGGCCTGCTGTCCGGCGCGATCCTGGTGTTTGTCGATGTCATGAAGGAAATGCCGATCACGCTGATGACGCGCCCATTCGGCTGGGACACATTGGCGGTGCGGATTTTCGAAATGACTTCGGAAGGCCAGTGGGAGCGCGCCGCGCTGCCCGCCGTCGCCCTGGTGCTGGCGGGGCTGCTTCCGGTCATCCTGCTGACGCGGCAGTCGGAGGCCTGAGATGACAATACGCAGCGCCTCATCCCTGTCAGCACCATTTGCGAAACAGCAAGCTCTGCCCGCTTCGCCTTCCGTTGCGCGCAGCGGGCCGCCGGCCGGCTCTATAATCGCGCCCATGCCTTCCGTTCCCACCGATCACCGCCGCGATGCCGAGCCGCTTTTGCGGCTCGACCGCATTTCCCATGCCTATGGCGCCAGCGCCACCTTCAGCGAGCTCGGCTTCAGCCTCAAGAAGGGCCAGATCGGCTGCCTGCTCGGGCCTTCCGGCTGCGGCAAGACCACCGCGCTGCGCTGCATCGCCGGCTTCGAGCCGATTTCCGGCGGCGAAATCTACCTGAACGGACACAAGGTCAGCAGCGCCGCCTTTTCGCTGCCGGCGCAAAAACGCCGCATCGGCATGGTGTTCCAGGACTACGCGCTGTTTCCGCACCTGAACGTGCAGGACAACATCGCCTTTGGCCTGCATGGTGCCGACCGGGCGCAACGCGCCAAGCGCGTGGCCGAATTGCTGGAAACGATCGGCCTGCAGGCGCTGGCGCGCGCCTATCCGCACGAGCTGTCCGGCGGCCAGCAGCAGCGCGTGGCGCTGGCGCGCGCGCTGGCGCCGAAGCCCGACTTGCTGCTGCTGGACGAACCGTTTTCCAACCTCGACGTCGAGCTGCGCGAGCGGCTCGGCCTCGAAGTGCGCGACATCCTGCGCCAGCAGAACACCACCGCGGTGCTGGTCACGCACGACCAGCACGAAGCCTTCGCCATCGCCGACGAGATCGGCGTGCTGCACCAGGGCGTGATCCAGCAGTGGGATAGCCCCTACAAGCTGTACCACGAACCGGCCAACCTGTTCGTCGCCGGCTTCATCGGCGAGGGTGTGTTGCTTCCGGGCACCGCCGTCGGCCCCGCCACACTCGACATCGAGTTGGGCCGGGTGCCGGCGCAGCTGCCGCCGCTATGCGCCGCCGGCTGCCCGCTCGACGTACTGGTGCGCCCCGACGACATCATCCACGACGACGCCAGCCCGATGCAGGCCAGGGTGCTGGCCAAGGCGTTTCGCGGCGCCGATTTCTTGTACACGCTGCAACTGACGAGCGGCGCCCGCGTGCTGTCGCTGATCCCGAGCCATCACGATCACGCCATCGGCGAGAAAATCGGCATCCGCCTCGAGATCGACCATGTGATTGCGTTCGAGCATCCGGACTGCTGACGCCACGCAGGCTGGCGGCCGATTCGGTAAACTGACGGTCATGCCAGCCCCCCTCATCGTCCAGCGCGGACAGGAAGCCTACGAAAGCAGTTACCGGGCAATGCGCGCCTTCACCGACGCCCGCGCCGCCGACACCCCGGACCAGTTGTGGATCGTCGAACATCCGCCGGTCTTCACGCTCGGGCTGGGCGCCGACCGCACGCACGTACTGGACGCCGCACGACATCCCGCGTGGTGCAGACCGACCGCGGCGGCGAAGTCACCTATCACGGCCCGGGCCAGGTGGTGATCTACCTGCTGATGGACCTGCGCCGCAAGCGCGCCGACGGCACGCCTGTACGCGCGCGAATTCGTCGACCGCATCGAGCAGGCGGTGATCGATATCCTGGCCGCGTATAATCTGGCGGGTGAGCGCAAGCCCGGCGCGCCCGGCATCTATATCGCCGACGGCCCCTGGCAAGGCGCAAAAATCGCCGCGCTCGGCCTGAAAGTACGCGGCAACGGCTGCACCTACCACGGCGTGTCGCTGAATGTGGCGATGGACCTGACGCCGTTCTCCTGGATCAATCCGTGCGGCTACCAGGGCCTGGCCACGGTCGACATGCACAGCCTGGGCGTGGAAGGCCGCTGGCCGACGTGCAGCTGGCCCTGGCCCACGCACTTGATTGAACGACTGACAGCGATAACGCGCCCCTGAACACACTCGACAACCATGACTACCAACTCCGACCGATACCGCACTCGCTGCCGCCTACAACCCCAGCGAAAAGCAAAAGGGCGCCAGCAAGACCGCGCGCATCCCGATCAAGATCGTGCCGGCCGAGCGCCTGCCGAAGCCGGACTGGATCCGCGTCAAGGCCGCCTCGCCCTCGACGCCGCTTCTACGAGATCAAGGACATCCTGCGCGCCAACAATCTGGTGACGGTGTGCGAAGAAGCGAGCTGCCCGAACATCGGCGAATGCTTCGGCAAGGGCACCGCCACCTTCATGATCATGGGCGACAAGTGCACGCGCCGCTGCCCGTTCTGCGACGTCGGCCACGGCCGTCCCGACCCGCTCGACGCCAACGAGCCGGAAAACCTGGCCAAGACCATCGCCGCCCTGAAGCTGAACTACGTGGTGATCACCTCGGTCGACCGCGACGACCTGCGCGACGGCGGCGCCGGCCACTTCGCCGCCTGCATCCGCCGCGTGCGCGAACTGTCGCCGACCACCCGCATCGAAATCCTGATGCCGGACTTCCGCGGCCGCATGGACAGCGCGCTGGAAATCCTCAACGCCGACGCCGCCGGACGTGATGAACCACAACCTGGAAACCGTGCCGCGCCTGTACAAGGAAGCGCGCCCCGGCTCGGACTACGAGTACTCGCTGAATCTGCTGAAGCGACTTCAAGGCGCTGTACCCGGACACGCCGACCAAGTCCGGCATCATGGTCGGCCTGGGCGAGACCGACGAGGAAATCCTGCAAGTGATGCGCGACCTGCGCGCGCACGACGTCGACATGCTGACCATCGGCCAGTACCTGATGCCGTCCGGCGACCACCTGCCGGTGCGCCGCTACGTGCATCCGGACACCTTCAAGATGTTCGAGGAAGAAGCGTACAAGATGGGCTTCGTGCATGCGGCGGTGGGCGCGATGGTGCGCAGTTCGTATCATGCGGATCAGCAGGCGCATGACGCCGGGGTGAATGTCACTGCGCCTTGAAGATCGTCTTACCTTCCTTGATCGTTTCAAGCACCTTCAGGTCGTTGAGTTTCGCATGCGCGATCGTCAACGGGTTGTCCGACAGAATGACCAAATCGGCCAGCTTGCCGACCTCGATCGAACCCTTGGTCTGCTCTTCGAAATATTGATAGGCGGCCCAAATCGTCAAGGCTTTCAGCGCAACGATGGGTTCGACCCGATGCTGGGGACCAAGCACGTAACCCGTCCGCGTAGTGCGGTTGACCGTGGCCGAAAGAACCCGGATCGAGTCGGGAAAGACTACCGGCGCATCGTGATGCGAAGTGAACATCATGCCGCGTTGCATCAGCCAGCCGGTTGGTGAAATATTCTCGGCGCGCTCGGGACCCAGTACCGATTCGCGGTACCAGTCGCCCCAGTAGAAGGTGTGCATCGGGAATAGCGATGGAAAGATGCGCAGCGCCTTCAGGCGGCCCACCTGATCTTCGCGCAGGGTCTGGCCGTGAATCAGCACCGGACGCACGTCCACATCCGGCACTGCGGCCTGCGCTTTGGCCATGTTGTCGATGAGCTGATCGATGGCACGGTCGCCGTTGGCATGAACGAGGATTTGCCAGCGGTTGCGCAAGGCCTTGATGAAGGTGTCGAGCACCACCCGATCTTCGACGACGCCGTAGCCCGCATAATCGGCCCCTTGCCCGGCAGGCGGCTTGAAGTAAGGTTTACTGAGCCACGCTGTCTTGCCTTGTGGCGAACCATCCAACGTCAACTTGACCCCGCCGATGCGGAAGTGCTCGCGGTAGCGCGGGGATTGCGAAGTGTCGTGATACCACGGCGCCGTCAACAGCGCAGGGCTGCCGGCGTCGATGATATCCGGGTAGGAAACGATGTCCGCCTTCAGCAAGCCTTTTTCCGCTGCGGCAACCGCCGTCCTGACTTGTCCCGGGCTCGCACGCCCGTCCTGGATGGTCGTGTAGCCGTAACGCAGGTAGAGCGCCTGACCCGCTTCGAGCATGGCGATGGCCTGCTCCTCGCTGCTCATGGGGAGCAGCCTGGCCAGTACGCTGAAGAACGCCAACTCCTCCAGCACACCATTGGGCTCGCTTGAGCCGGGTTTACGCCGGATCACACCGCCTTCGGGATCCTGGGTGGCGGCGGAAATGCCGGCAAGCGCCAATGCCTTGCTGTTGACCGCCCCCAGGTGCCCGGACTGATGGATCGCAACGATCGGCTGCTCCCGCGATACGGCGTCGAGTTCTTCGCGCGTCGGCGAGCGCTGCTCCTTGAGTTGTGAATCGTCATAACCAAACCCGATCACGACGCCGAATTTTTTCGGCATCGGCGAAGTACGCATGAACTCGCGCAAGGTGTTCTGCAAATCGGCGATCGAGCTATTGGGCCCGTCCGGCGGCGGCAACAGATTGGCCGACATCGCTTGCAATCCGACCGTGCTGACATGGCTGTGCGCATCGATGAAACCCGGCAACAGCGTGCGTCCCCGAAGGTCGATCAGTCGTGTATTGCGTCCCTTGAAACGCAGTACCTCGTCACGGGTGCCGACCGCGAGAATTTTGCCGTTTGCCACGGCAACAGCTTGAGCGATGGGCTGAGCGTCATTCATTGTGACGATGTCACCGCCGAAATAGATTGCTTCGACAATAGTCTCCGGCGAGCCTTGCGTCTGTAGCAGAGGGCCGGAGCATCCGGCCGTCAAGAGGATTACGCCACCCAAAATCCTGAGAAAAGACGTACGCATAGACTGCCTTTGGCTACGGTAGGAATGCACCCGAACGCTGCTGTGTCGGGGATACCTAGCACCCATAAAAACCGACCGTGTTCCTCCTCCCTAGTAAGCAATATCGAATAAATTCATACGTGATGACTTGTGACAAATCACAACGCATCAAGAACAGAAGCCATGGCGTCTGGTGTGTGGCTGGCTGTACTTGGCTTCGGCCGCTCGCAATTTGATCAACCCGATCATCCACGCGCTGGGCGTTAGCCGCTGCTCCGTTGAAGATGAAGATAGCCGCGCACGCCGTCGATGAACCCGCCCTTGGCCGGACGCAAACTGCCATACACGCCGCCACGCTTTGCGCCGTACTCTTGCTGCCGTTGCTGCCAATGCCGCTGCTGTCGCGACTGAAACTGCCGCCACAGCAGTGGGAAATGTGCAGCGAATACTTGAATATTGTCTTGAGGGAAAAGATGCCACATCACTTATTAAATACCCAACAATTGTTTTGATGAAAGAAGCTTGGTTTTTTTGGTCTTTTTCCTAGACAATACGCTCTGCAAGTTACCGCCTTTTCCCTTACGGTCCGCTGCGCTTTTCAGATCGAATCGGGCGAAATGCCCCTATCGATTTGTGACGTTTCACACAACATTCCTGCATAAGAATCACCGCATGCCGATCGCCTCATCCGAACCGCCGCAAGAGCGGCCGCGTCCCAAGTCGCCGCTGGACCTGTTCCTCTCCTTCACCGTCCTGGCCCTGCAAGGCTTCGGCGGCGTGCTGCCGATCGTGCAGAAGGAGTTGGTGGAACGGAAGCGATGGTTGACCCGCGACGAGTTCCTGGAAGATTGCGCCGTGGCCCAGGTCATGCCCGGCCCCAACGTCGTCAACATGGCGCTGATGATCGGCGCCCGCCATTTCGGTTTGCGCGGAGCCCTGGCGGCGTTGGCCGGCATGCTGATGGCGCCGCTGCTGCTGTTGCTGAGCCTGGCGCTGCTGTATGCGCGTTTCGCCGCGCATCCGGCGGTGGCCGGCGCGCTGCAGGGCATGAGCGCGGTCGCCGCCGGCCTGTTGATCGCCACCGGCCTGAAGCTGGGCAGCGTCCTGAAGGAAAACCCGCTCGGCCCGTGGCTGTGCCTGGGATTCGTGCTGGCCTGCTTCGCCGCGATTGCCTTGCTGCGCTGGCCGCTGTTGTATGTGCTGGGCGGTTTCGGCGCGCTGGCCTGCATACTCGCGTACCGGAAGCTCAAGGTTTGAATACGCCACTCCACATCACGCTCGCAGTCGGCGACTGGAGCGACCTGTTCCTGCATTTCCTCGGCTTGTCGCTACTGTCGATCGGCGGCGCGATCACGACCGTCGCCGAGATGCATCGCTACCTGGTGGTCGAGCAGCACTGGCTGACCGACGCCCAGTTCAACGCCTCGATCGTGCTGGCGCAGTCCGCGCCCGGCCCCAACCTGCTGTTCGTCGCGCTAATGGGGTGGAATGTCGGACTGAATGCCGGCGGCTTCGGCACCGCCTTGCTCGGCGTGCTGGCCTCGATGGCCGGCATCCTGATTCCCAGCACCACGCTCACTTATCTGGCGGCGCACTGGGGTCAGCGCAACCGGCACCGGCTTACGGTGCGCGCGTTCAAGCAGGGGATGGCGCCGATCGTCGTCGCCCTGATCGTCGCCACCGGATGGATTTTGACCGGCGTGAACAGGGCGACCGAGCCGGAGCTGGCGCGCTGGGCACTGATCGCGGTCACCGTGCTCCTGGTATGGCGCACCAGGATCCATCTGTTGTGGCTGCTGGCCGCCGGCGCACTGCTCGGGTGGCATGGTCTGATTTGACCGGGCCGCAGGACTGTCGCGGACAGTAAAACGCTTTTCTGTATCATTGCCAAATGACAATTTTCCAGAGCCTGAAGTTCCGCGTCGTCGCATTGGGCGTATTGCTGGTCATGGCCGGCGTCGGCGTGCGCCTGTTGATCGCGCTGCCCTTTGCCCAGGATTTGCTGCGCGAGCGGGTGGCGGCCGAACAATTGTCGATCGCTTCCTATGTGGCGCGCGACATCGACCACAGCATCCTCGAGCGCCGTGCCCTGCTTAACGAATTGGCTGCCACGCTGCCGCTTGCGCTGCTGCAGCAGCCGCAGGAACTGGCGAGCTGGATTGCCGAGCGGCAGCGCCTGAGTCCATTGTTCAATAAAGGACTGGCGGTGCTGCGGCCGGACGGCTTCGGCGCGCTGGCGGAATATCCGGTAGTGCCCGGGCGCGACACGCTGCTCTATGCGGAAGCCGAGTGGTTCCAGGCGGCGTTGCGTGCCGACGCGCCGGTGATGAGCAAGCCGCAGCGCGGACGCGCCAGCGGCGATCCGGTCCTGATCATGGCGCTGCCGGTGCGCGACGCCGATCGCAAGGTGGTGGCAGTGCTGACGGGAGTGGCTGCGCTCGATGCGCCCGGCTTTCTCGACCTGCAGAATATCCGCCTGGGCGCCAGCGGCGGCTTCCTGGTGGTTTCGCCGGCCGACCAACTGTTCGTCAGCGCCAGCGATCCCGCCATGGTGTTGCGGCCCGCCCCGCCGGTCGGCGTCAACCTGCTGCACGACCGCGCCATGGCCGGCTACCGCGGCACCGGCACCACCATCAACGCCGACGGCGTCGAGGAATTGTCGGCCATGGCGACGGTGCCCAGCACCGGCTGGTTTGTCGTCGCCCGCATCCCGACCGCGGAAGCGTTCCAGCCGATTGCCGCCATGCGCAGCTTCACCCTGCAGGCCACGCTGGTGATGGTGGCGGTCGTGATCGCGGTCCTGCTATTGCTGTTGCCGCGCATGCTGCGGCCGCTGACCGAGGCGGCGCGCTCGATGCGCGAGATGGCGGACGGCAAGCGCCAACTGGCGCCGCTGCCGATCAGGCGTCAGGACGAGGTCGGCGACCTGCTGCTCGGCTTCAATCATCTGGTGGCGCGGCTGAATGAAAAGGAAGAAGCGCTCAAGGCGAGCGAGGCGCGGCTGGGATTCATGGCGCATCACGACGCCCTCACCGGCCTGTGCAACCGGACCATGCTGGAAGACCGCCTGCAGCAAGCCTTGATGCACGCCGAGCGCAGCGGCTCGCATTTTGCGCTGCTGTTTTGCGATCTCGACGATTTCAAGCCGATCAACGATCGATTCGGACATGAAACCGGCGACGCCATCTTGCGCCAGGTGGCGGCGCGCCTGCTCGAGGGCCGCCGCCGCACCGATACTGTGGCCCGTTTCGGCGGCGACGAATTCGTGGTCCTGCTGACCCATCTCGACGATGCCCATGGCACCGGAATCAGCACGGCACGGCAACTGCTGGCGGCGATCGGCATTCCGTTCGAGGTCGAGGACAAGACCTTTACGCTCGGCGCCTCGATCGGCATCGCGCTGTATGACGACAACCGCGCTCTTGGCCTCTCTACTTCGCAATTGCTGTCGCAGGCCGACATCGCCATGTATCACGCCAAGCGGCACGGGAGGAACGGGTTTTGCCTGTATGAGCGGACGCTGGAAGCGGCAGCAATTCAACCGGCATAAGGTACATGCGGCCGGCGCATGCCGGCAGCCGCCGGCTTGCCGATCATGGTTGGCGGGAACAGCTGACTAGGCTAAAGGCGGCGCAGGCACCAGGCCATATTCGGCCATGACGGCCAGCAGCTTCATGCGATCCGGCGGGCCGCCGGCGTTGATGACGGCAGCGACGTCCCGGAAGTACTGGGCGCCGATGTCGGGTGTCTGGATCACCAGCGCGCGCGCCGCTGCAGCGTGCGGATTGCTGAATTGATGGACCGAGCCTTTCGGCGAAAACATCCAGTCGCCGGCCCCCAAGTCACGCGCGGCGCCGTCCACGGCATAGCGCAGCGTGCCTTCGAGAATGTAGACGCATTCGTCGTTCTGCGAATGGCTGTGCGGCGGCGGTACATTCGAACCGGGCGGCACCGTCAATTCGAACAGACCCATGCCTGCACTGGCGGAACCGTCGATCAGATAGCGGATGGTCAGTTGACCGACCTGGATGGCGTCGAGCTGGGGCATGAGTTGCCTCCCATGGCTGGCGAGTAAATCGACAGGAACTTCAGATTTGACATACGAGGCGCGCTGCGGGTTCATCCCACCGCCTCCGGCGCAATGACCGTTGCGCATCCGCATCGCGGCGTCAACGCTTGCGCTTCGGCGGGAAATACCACCACACCGCCGCGACGACCAAGCCAAAGAGCGAGTAGCCCAGCGTGAACAGCCAGGAAGGTGCTTCGTAATATAACATGCTCTGCAGCCAGTGCTCGATGAAGCTGCCAGCGTAAGTGCTTGCGCGCGCCTGGGTGCGCAGCCACATTTCGACGGTCGTGAGCGGACAGACGGCGCCCAACCAAACCTCGGCAACCACGACCGCGATCGTAGCCAAGTGCGCACTCCTGAATCCGAATCCATTGACCCAGCGCCAGCCGCGCAGATTGCCGGCGATGATGAGGATCAAGCCGCCGACGACGAACGCCACGACGGCGACGTGCAGGGCAAGCACCGCATCGGCGAGCGGTTGATATGGCACGGTGTCGCGCATTCGAGATACCTGACGTTGGACTTGAGAGGCGTGACCGGCTTGCGCTTCCGATGAAGAGCGCCACCGGCATTCCGCGGGCCTAAGGTGATTTACCTACTATTTCCGCTAGAGAAAAGAATGCTGCGGCATGGGGATCGCCACCTCCGTTGGCGCCATATTACGCCCACCTGCGCGTCGTGCTGCCGTCGCCCGACTGCAATTTCTGAGGGGTATGTTGTTTAGATATCCTAAAAATGCCCGAGATGGACATGGACCACGAGGAGTATATGTTGCAGACGGATTACAACGGAGACAGGCTGGGTGTCCAGGGAAAACCGAAGGCTGCGCGCGACCGCCGCAGCCGTGAGCCGTATGCGCCGGCCGCCGGCGCCTTTTCCAGCAGCGCGTGCAGTTCGGCGAACTCCGGCTCGCCGACGTAGTGCTTGAGGATCGCGCCGCCCTTGCCGATCGCGAAGGCGGTCGGCCTCAGCTTGGCGACGGCTTCAATGAAGCGGAAACGCATAGCCGAGCTATTGCGGCGGCTGCGACGGCGTCAGGCGCTGCGCAATGCGCTCGAACAGTAATTGGGCGGTATTCCGGTCGGGCGTGGCCGGACCCATGGTGCTGGTAACCGCGATGGCGATTTTTTGCGCCGGCAGGTAGGCCATCGTGCCGGCATAGCCGAAGAACATCGGGTTCTGCAGCAGCCATGAATTCGCGACCACTACACCGAGTCCGTAATAGATCGAGCTCGGCATCCCGGGCAGCTTGGCTGTCGTCGGCGCCAGCATCCGGGCATAGGAGGCGGGCGAGAGCAACCGGCCGCTGCCGATCGCCTCCGCCGAGCGCAGCACATCCGGCGTATTGGTCGTCATGATGGCGCCTTCGGCCAGGGTCCAGGACGGATTCCAGCCAGTGGATTCCTCGTAGCTGCCGCGCTCGGAAGTGAAGGCACGCAGCACCGGCGCCTGGATTGCCGGCGTCGCTTCGCTGCGGGTATCGCGCAGGCCCAGCGGCTCCAGGATGCTGCTACGGATCAGCTCGGCGACCGGCTTGCCGCTGGCCAGGCTCAAGACCCGGCCGAGGATCACATAGTTGGCGTGGGAATAGGAAAAGCAGGTGCCGGGTTCGCACTTCAGCGGTTCGCCCAGGGCGGAAGCGATCAGCTCGTCGGGCGTCCATTGCCGCTGCACATCCGCCATCAACGGCAGCACATTCACATAGTCGGCGTAGCCCGAGGTATTGTTGGCCAGCATCGCGAGCGTAATGCGGTCGGCGTTCGGGTACTTTGGCAGCCATTTCGAGAGCTTGTCGTCCACGCTCAGCACGCCCCGATCCTGCAGTTGCAGCAGCGCGGTACCCAGGTAGGAAATGGCGATGGCGCCATTACGCCAGTGCATGTCGACGCTCGCCGGCTGGCCGTCGCCGGACTCGCCCCAGGCTTGCATCAGCACCGGGACGTCGCCGACGCTGACGCCAACCACGGCCGAGCGCAGGCCAAATTCCTTGATGGTATCGGCAACCACGGCGCGCACCGCGGCGGCCGTTTGCGCCGTGTCGGTGCAGCGGCCTTCCAGCGCAATCTGCCCGGTCGTGCAGGCGGCGGCACGGTCGCCGCCGCAGGCCGCCAGCAGGCCGAGCGCGGCGGCGGCAATCAGGAATTTACGGGAAGCGACTTGGGCAGGTCTGGCAATCGGGGCTGGCAGAGGCATCTGGCGGTACTTCCGTATCAAGTTCATCGGCGCCCAATATGGGTTGCCGATTATACAAGCACGGAATAACGATGCTCCTGCCTTTCGAGGGGCAGCGGGAAAATCAGGCCGCCAGCGCCTTTTCCAATAGCGCGTGCAATTCGGCGAATTCCGGCTCGCCGACGTAGCGCTTCAGGATCGCGCCGTCCTTGCCGATCACGAAGGTGGTCGGCGTCAGCTTGACGTCGCCGAACGACTTCGCCAGCGTATCCTGCACGTCGAGCGCGACGTGGAACGGCAGCTGGCGCGTCTCGGTGAAATTCAGCACATAGTTGGGCGGATCGTAGCTCATCGCCACCGCCACGAAATCCAGCCCCTGGCCCTTGTACTTGTTGTAGGTGTCGATCATCTGCGGCATTTCGTGCACGCAGGTGGTGCAGCTGGTGGCCCAGAAGTTCACCATCACGACCTTGCCGCGCAGGCTTTGCAGCGCGATCTTCTCGCCCTTCAGGTTGGTGAAGCTGACGTCCGGCGCCTTCGCCTGTGCCGACATGGAGAAATAGCCGACGCCGGCGATGGCGGCGGCGGCCAGCGCGCCGGCGATCTTGAGCCAGAGCCGCTTGCCGGCGGCAGGGGAAGTGTGTGCTTGCATGATGGTGCCCTCCGGCACGGTGAGTCGGTGACGTCCCATTATAGTCATCCGCCGCGGCGGATGCTGCGCCGCCCTGGACCCACGGCGTCAGCTGGCAGCATCGGCGCGGGCGTCGCCCGCAGCTTGGCGTGCGGCCAGGCGCTCAAATCATGCCGGGGCCGTTATATACCGGCCATTTCCAACATACTCCTCACATCAAGCCACTATCTCGGGCGCCAAATGGCAGTTTTTACAACATACTCCCAACTACCTGCTTTCTCGTGGAGGGGTCGCCCCGGCCTCACGGGCGCAGATAGACAAAGCCTTCTTGCGCCTGCAGGCGCGCAACCTCGGCCACGCCGGACGGCACCAGCGTCGTCTGCGGCAGCAGGCGCGAAGCCGGCACGTCGTGCGCCTGCAAGGTGTTGTTGCAGACACGGAATTCCACGCCCTGCGCCGCCAGCGCCGCCACCTGGGCATCGAAGGGCTTGCCGTTGCGGTCGCGGGCGTCGGCCAGCAGGAAGCCGATGCCGTCGGCCAGCGCCACCACCACGATCTTCGCCTGCGGCTCGGCGCGCAAGTGGTTGCGGATATTCGCCAGGCCGCGCGTGGCTTGCGCCGTACCGTCGGCGAAGTGATAGACGACCTTGATCGGCTCGGCAGCCAGCGCCTGGCGGCCGGCACCCAGGGTGCCGAGGGCGGCGAGCGGCAGGCTCGCCAGCAGGCTTTTCAGAAATGTGCGGCGCATCGGCGCCTCCTTAAAAATGTGAAGGGACTTGCCCTATTATCCCGCAGGCCAGGCGCAGTCGGTATAACTGGCCGCCACCGCCGGCGGAATCGGGGCATCGATCGCGGCGCACAGCGCGCGCAGCACGTCGGCGCTGCCCAGCGACAGCGGCGCGCCTTCGGTGGCCGCCACCGCCAGCCACGCCTTGACCAGATGTGGCTTGGCCAGCGGCGCCAGCTGGTTGGCACGCTCCAGCGCGGCGCGCACGGCGGCAAAACCGACCGCCGCCGCCGGCTGGAAGTCCTGCGCCGTCAATGCCAGTTCCGGACAGCGCGCGGCGCCCTCCAGGAAGCGCGCCAGCGCCCCCGGTTCGACCCTGGCCTGGAGCGTCGGTTCAAGCGCCGGCATTGCCGCCACGTGCGCCACCAGCGACAGCAGCTGCGCCGCCTCGGCCCGCAGCCCCTTGAGGTCGGAAAAACGCACCCGCACCGCGCGCCCGGCATGGGGAGCTAGACGGCGCAGCAACACGGTTTGCACCACGAATTCGGCCAGCGTGATGCGGGAATCGGCGGCGATCAACTGCTCGGCGGTGGCCAGCAAGGTGGTGCGCTGCGGCGCCGACAACTGGCGCAGGGCCGGCATCGCCAGATCGAGCAGCGGCAGGCGCGCGCTTTTCGGCAACTGCTCGAGCGCCTGCGCCAGATAGGCGGCCAGCTTGGCTTCCTGCGGCTGGGCCGCCGCCAGCAGTGTCATCTGCGGCGGCCGTTGCGCCGCCGGCCCGAGCAGCAAGGCATACACCAGCGCACACGCGGCCTGCGGCTCGTGCAATGCGTTGCTGAGTTCGATCGGCAAGGCCGACGGTGGCGCCGCGTGATGGCCGAATTCGACCGAGGGCGTGGCCGGCGAGGCCATCGCTGACGATGCCGACGCGGCCGCCGACATGGCAGCGGCGGCCGGCACGAAATACGGGATGTCCGGCAGCATCGGCTCGGCCGCCGACGGCGGCTCGGGGATTTCCGGCGCGTCCAGCAGCTCGACGCTGCGGCCGTAAATCCGCCGCAGCCGTTCCGCCAGCGGCGGATGGGTCGCCAGCCAGCCGCCCGCCAGACGCGGCTGCGCCGCGCCAAGGAACAGGTGCGACAGCTGTTCCGCATTCGGATGCGCGATGCGCGAACCGAGGCCGGTGCTGCGCGACAGGCCGCCGATCTTGCGCAGCGCGCCGCCGATGCCGTCCGGGTTGCGCGTGAATTGCACCGCGCTGGCGTCGGCCAGGAATTCGCGCTGGCGCGACACCGCGGCCTTGATCATCCGTCCGAAGAAAATCCCGATGTAGCCGACCACGAACAGCACGGCGCCGATCGCCATCAGCACCAACTGCAGCGGCGGCCCCTTCTCGTCGCGGCCACGCCGGCCCCAGACGCGGGCGCCGAATTCGAACAGGGTGCGGCCGAATCCGGCCACCATCTGGATCCCGAACAGCACGCCGATCAGGTTCACGTTCAGACGCATGTCGCCGTTCAGGATATGGCTGAATTCATGCCCGACCACGCCCTGCAATTCGTCACGATTCAGGCGCTGCAGCGCGCCGCGCGTGACCGCGATCACGGCTTCGTTCGGATTGTGACCGGCGGCGAAGGCATTGATCGCCTCTTCCTTGTCCAGCACGTAGACCTTGGGACAGGCGATGCCGGCCGCCAGCGCCATCTCCTCCACCACGTTCAGCAGCCGCCGTTCCGCCAGGTCACGCGCGGCCGGCGCCAGCGGCCGGCCGCCGGCCATGCGCGCCACCGCGTCGCCGCCGTCGCGCAGGTTCCAGGTCTGGATCAGGGTGCCGCCGCCGATCAGCGCCAGCGTGACGAGGGTGTTGGTGGCGAAAAAGCCGGCCGGATATGCATGGACGCCCGCCAGCGGCTGGCCGTTGGCCCAGATCCAGATCAGCGCCAGCACCAGGTTGACCGCGGCGACGATGGCGAGCACCGCCAGCGCGAACAGCAGCACCAGCGTTTTGGTCTGGCGCCGTGCCTGCTCCTGCTGTCCGAAGAAATCCATGGGGTGACGGTGAGCGCGGGCGTCAGGCGCGAAGCCGCCGCGGAGGGCGCTTCAGCGCCGGCCCGGCGCTATCAGAAACTGACCTTGACCGGCTGCCGTTCCTGCGGCGATTCGGTGGCTTCCAGCAATTGCGCCGGGGCGAAAGCGAACATGCCGGCGATGACCGAACTGGGGAACAGCTGCAACGCCGTGTTGTATTCGGTGACGCCGTCGTTATAGGCCTGGCGCGCGAAGGCGATGCGGTTTTCGGTGCTGGTCAGCTCTTCGGTGAGCTGCATCATGTTCTCGTTGGCCTTGAGGTCGGGATAGGCTTCCGACAGCGCGAACAGCTTGCCCAGCGTCGCCGACAGCGCGCCTTCGGCGGCCGCCATCTGCTGCACCGAAGCGGCGTTGGCCGGATCGCCGGCGGCGCGCGCGGTGGCGTGACCGCCTGGTTGCGCGCGGCGATCACCGCTTCCAGCGTCTCGCGCTCGTGCTTCATGTAGCCCTTGGCGGTTTCCACCAGGTTGGGGATCAGGTCGTAGCGCCGCTTCAGCTGCACGTCGATCTGGGCGAAGGCATTCTTGAAGCGGTTGCGCAGGTTGACGAAACGGTTATATGCACCGACCGCCCAGAACACCATCAGCAGCGCGATGACCAGCAAAATGATCAGAACGATCATGCTTCCCCCGAAAAAAAACCGCCAGACGGATTGTCTGGCGGCCTAAATTAACGTACCCGATACCTAAAAGCAAGGTTACTTGCTGGCCTGCTGTTCCGAGGTCGTGGTCAGCTGCTTGAGCTCGGCGTCGGTGATGTATTCGAACACCTTCACCACCTTCTGCACGCCGGCCACGCCGCTGGCGATCGAGGCCGCGCGTGCGCCTTCGCTCGGCGTCACGCGGCCCATCAGGTAGACGGTGCTGCGCTCGGTGACGACCTTGATCGAGTTCGCATAAACCACCTTGTCGTCGACGAACGAGGCCTTGACCTTGCCGGTCAACAGCGAATCGTTGGAGCGTGCGGTGAAGCTGGAGGCGCCGGCCACCGTCAGTTCGTTGACGACCGATTCGACCCCTTCGACCGCCGCCGCTTCGCGCTCGGCCACAGCCTTGGCTTGGGCGTCGGGCACCTCGCCGGTCAACAGCACCTTGCGGTTGAAGCTGTTGACATTGACGTGGGCGCCGGGCAGGCTGGCCAGCCGGTTCGCCGCTTTCAGCGCGATTGCCTTGTCCTCGGTTTGCGCGCCTAGGGTACGGCGGTCGGTGGCCGCCAGCGTGCCCATCACGGCGCCGCCGACCGCCAGCCCGAAGCAGCCCTGCAGGCTGACGGCCAGCATGCCGCACAGCGCCGCGGTCGCCAGCGGCCGCCGCAGCACACGCCAGCCGCGCTGCAATCCCGAGTTCAAATCAATCATGCGCATCTCCTCCAAATAAAGCGACATCGATGCCGTCGCACAGGCAGTGAATCGTTAACAAGTGCACTTCCTGGATCCGCGCGGTGCGGTCGTGCGGCACGCAGATGTGGACGTCGCCGCCGCCCAGCCTGCCGGCGATCGCGCCGCCGCCCTTGCCGGTCAGCGCCACCACGTGCATGTCGCGCTCCAGCGCGGCGTCGATCGCCGCCAGCACATTGGCCGAATTGCCGGAAGTCGACAGCGCCAGCAGGATGTCACCGGCCTGGCCGAAGGCCTGCACCTGCTTCGAGAAAATCTCGTTGAAGCTGTAGTCGTTGCCGACCGCGGTCATGATCGAGGTGTCGGTGGTCAGCGCCAGCGCCGGCAGCGGCAGCCGTTCGCGCTCGAAGCGTCCCACCAGTTCGGCGGCAAAATGCTGGCAGTCGGCGGCGGAGCCGCCATTGCCGCAAGCCAGAATCTTGTTTCCATTAGACAAGGCGGAAAACATTAGTTCCACCGCTTGCGCAATCGGTTCGACCAGCAGCGACGCCGCCTGGATCTTGAGTTCGGCACTTTCGTGGAAGTGCCCAAGGATGTATTGATTGTTCATGGTGCGACGATTATAAAGGAGTGAAAGGCGGACCACTCAAGTGCCGATCACGTCCTTGAGCCAGGAAATTTCGCCATCGTCGATCGCAATCACGTCGAAGCGGCACGCCGGCGGCGTCCGGTAGCGCTGCAAAAACACTTGCGCCGCCAACACCAGCCGTGCCTGCTTGGCCGGCGTCACGCTGGCGGCGGCGCCGCCGTGCCGCAGGTCGGCGCGCCGCCGCACTTCGACGAACACCAGCGCCGCGCCGTCGCGCATGATGAGGTCGATCTCGCCGCCCTTGCAGCGGAAATTGCGCTCGACCGCTTGCAAGCCGCGCTGCTGCAGGTAGGCCAGCGCCGCGTCTTCGCCGGCCTGGCCGATGAGCTGGCGGCTGGTGCGCGGACGCCGCAGGATCCGGCCGAAATCCATCAGGCCGGCACCGCCGAAAGCGCCGCAGGGCTTTCGATCGATGAGCGATCGAAAAGTGGCGCGCCGTGGCCTGTCACTCCGCGGCTTCCTTTTTTTCCTGCCGGTTGTCGGGCGCGAAGCGCGGCAGGTTCCAATGGAAGCGCAAGGACAGGTAGCGCAAACCGAAGCAGGTCAGGATCGGCAGCCAAGTACTGGTCGCCGCCGGCCAGTCGTAATGCACACCCGCCACCGCGAGCACGGCAGCGACCAGCGCCGCCGACGCGTAGATTTCCTTTCGCAGCACCACCGCCACGCGATTGAGCAGCACATCGCGCGCCATGCCGCCGCCCACGGCGGTGATGATCCCGAGCAGGATGGCTACTTCCGCATCTTGTCCGAAATGCAGGGCCTTTTGCGCGCCGGAGACCGCGAACAGCCCGAGGCCGGCGGCATCGAACAGCAGCACCGGCTGTTGCAGCAGGCGCACCAGCGGATAGGCACCGAGGGTCAGCAGCGCCGCACCCACCGCCACCGCCAGATAGCGCCAGTCGGCCAGTCCGGCGGGTGGCGTGGCGCCGATGCACAGGTCGCGGAAAATGCCGCCGCCGCAAGCGGTGACGAAGGCGATCGTGAGCACGCCGAACAAGTCGAGGCCGCGCTGGCGCGCGGCCGTGGCGCCGCTGATGGCGAACACGAAGGTACCGGTCAGATCGAGCAGATTGAATGCGAACTGGCCATTCATGCGGCCGACTCGCTGCCGCACAGCCATGCCGCTGCCGCCGCCAGCATCGCCTGCAGGCCGGCCTTCAGGGTGGGGGCCAGCACCGGCGCGTATTTGGGCGAATGGTTGCTGGGGAGGGTATTCAGCTGCTTGGCGGCCTTGGCTTGCGCATAGACCTTCGGATCGGTGCCGCCGACGATCCAGAACACGTAGGGCACGTTCCAGCGGCGGCCGCGGACGCTGAAATCCTCGCTGGCCGAGGCCGGCGCCGTCTCGTAGGCATTCTCACCGAACTGCGCCTGGAACGCTTGCGCCACGCGGGCGGTGGCGGCGGCGTTGTCGGTCAGCGGGTAGCTGCTCATGGTGCTGAACTCCGGATCGCGCGGCGCATTCGAAGCATTGCATTCGGCGCAGCAGATGCGCCGCACGGCCGCCAGCATGCGCTCGCGCACGTCTTCGTCATAGGTGTGGGTATTCAGCTTGAGCGTGGCGTCGTCCGGGATGATGTTTTCCTTGGTGCCGCCCTGCAGCGCGCCGATCGTCAGCACCGCGCTTTGCAGCGGCCCGATCTCGCGCGAGACGATGATCTGCAGCCGCATCGTGGTGGCGGCCGCCATGATCACTGGATCGATCGAAATCTGCGGTTGCGAACCGTGCGAGCCGCGCCCGAACAACTTGACCTTGAGGCTGTCGCCCGCGGACAGAATGATGCCGCTGTGGTAGCCGACGGTGCCGGCGGCACCGACCATGACGTGCTGGCCGAGGATCACGTCCGGCTTCGGAAAGCGCTCGGCCATGCCGTCGTCCATCATGCCTTGCGCGCCGCGCGACACTTCTTCGCCCGGCTGGAACACCGCCAGCAGCGTGCCCCGCCACTGCTGGCGCTGCGCCGCCAGCATGCGCGTTGCGCCGATCAGCCAGGTCACGTGAAAGTCGTGGCCGCAGGAATGCGCCACTCCCACTTCCACGCCTTCGTCGTCCTTGGCCGTGACAGGGCTGGCGTAGGGCAGGCCGGTCGCTTCGGTGAGCGACAGCGCGTCCATGTCGGCGCGCAGCATCACGGTCGGGCCGTCGCCGTTAGGCAAGATGCCCACCACTCCGGTGCCCAACGCCGGTCGTCACTTCGAAGCCATGCGCCGCCAGCGCATCGGCCACGATCTTTACGGTGCGCAGCTCATGCACCGATAGTTCGGGATGGCGGTGCAGGTCTTGGTAAATGGCGGTCAGGTCGGGGATCGAGCGATCGATCTCGGCCTGCGCGGCGGCGATGAAAGGATGCATAGCAATCCTCCGGAATCGTTAAGGCGCCCGGTCCAGGCCTGCGGGCGGCAAGCAGCGAATTGCTCCACGGATACTTCGCCGAGGCTCGCGTCCCAAACCGCAAAACAGCAAGTTTTCACTATAGGCGCGGTCGCAGCTTTTTTCCACGGCTTTTTGCAACAGGGCGTGGCGGCAAGATATTGCCGGCGGACGCAGCTCACGGACCGGCCAGCGGTTGCACCTTGCCGTCGCGATAGACCGCCTGCGGCTCGATGCGCCGGAAGCCGGGCGCGCTGTCACCGAAGCTGACGGCGAGCTTGCCGGTGACGCCGTCGATGCCGAAGTTCGTGCTGCCGGCGGCGATGGCGCGCGCCACCCGATAGGCGTCGATGCCGAGCGCGTACAGCCGCTCCAGGTCGGCGCTGTGCTTGCGCTCGGAGTCGGGCAGCGGATGCGGATACACCATCACCGCCGGATGGTCGCGCTGCAGCTGCCAGGGGATATCCACCAGCCGCACGCCGTTAAGTTCATTGACCGGCTCGGCGGCCGCCCAGTCGGACGGCGTCAGCGGGTTCAGCTGCGAGGTGCCATACAGTGGGATCTCGTCGCCGACCGCCACGCGCAGCTGCTTGGCCTGCTGGGCATCGAGCGCGACGAACAGCGCCTCCGGCTGTTCCGCCGCGATCCGCTGCTTCAGCTGCGCCAGCCCGCTCGGGCTGACATAGCCGCTGACCAGGCTCAGCTCCATGGCCTGGACGGCCAGCCCGGCCTGGCGCGCCTGCGCGGCGAAAGCACGGGCGGCGCGCTGCTGCCAGGCGCTGCCGGTGGAAACCACGAAGGTCTTTGCGCCCGGACGGGCAACGCCTATCCAGTCGGCGACCTGGCGCGCCTCGTCCTCCAGCGACAGCCCCACCACCAGCATGCGCGGCGGCAGCGCCGGCTCGGCCTCGCTGCCGGGCGCTTGCGGTGCCGACAGCGCGATGGTGGGCCGGCTCACCGTGCCGCTCTGCGCCACGGCGGCGACATCGGCGCGCGACAGCGGTCCGATCACGATATCGAATTTGCCGACCGCCGCCGCATAGGCGGACAGCACGTCCTGCGCAGCGTCGCCGCTCTCCAGCACGTCCACCGTGACGCCGGCCGCCTCGCGCTCGTGGCCGGCCAGCACACCGGCGCGCACCGCCTGCGCCGCCGCGCCCAGCGTGGGCGAACGCAGCGGCAACAGCAGCGCCATCCGGATCGCTGCCGGCGCCGACGTCGGTCCGGCCAGCGGATCGGTCGGCACCATCGTGCCGGTCGGCGGCCCCAGCGGCCCCGTGTCGGGAGCGGCGTTCTGCGCCAGCGGCGCGGCGCCGGCCGCGGTTGTGTTTGCCTGCGCGGCGGCGCACAATCCGCATAGCAGCCACGCCAGCCCCAGAGCTTTCCAAGATCCGACCCACATCGCCATCTCCTGATGACCCACGACGCTTCCGATTTCGCTGCTGCCTCGCCCTTGATGCGCGAGGTGGCGCAACAGACCTATCCCTTGTCGGCATTATATGTGCTGGCCACGCCCATCGGAAACGTCGGCGACATCAGCCTGCGCGCGCTGCACGCGCTGACTCTGGCGGATGCCGTCGCCTGCGAGGACACGCGCAACACCGGCCATCTGCTGGCGCGCTACGGGCTGTCGAAACCGCTGATCGCCGCGCACGAGCACAACGAGCGCGAGGTGGCCGAGAAAATCGTGGCGCGCCTGCAAGCGGGCGAGCGCATCGCGCTGGTGTCCGATGCCGGCACGCCGGCCGTGTCCGACCCCGGCGCGCGCATCGTCGACGCCGTGCTCAAGGCCGGCTTGCGCGTGCTGCCGCTGCCGGGCGCCTCGGCCGCGATCGCGGCGCTGTCGGCCGGCGGCCTGGTCAACGAGCGTTTTTATTTCGTCGGCTTCCTGCCGGCCAAGGCCAGGCAGCGCGAGAGCGCGCTGGCGGCGCTGCGCGCCATCCCGGCGACGCTGGTGCTGTATGAGGCGCCGCACCGCATCATCGAGACCGTCGCGGCGCTCGCCACCGCGTTCGACGGCGCCCGGCAAATCGTGTTCGCGCGCGAACTGTCCAAGCTGTTCGAGGAAATCCACCGCTGTCCGCTGGCCCAGGCCGGCGCCTGGCTGACGGCCGATCCGCACCGGCAAAAGGGCGAGTTCGTATTGCTGGTGGAAGGCGCAGCGGCCGCCGACGACGCCGGCGCCGCCGAAGCCGAACGCATCCTGCAGATCCTGCTGACCGAGTGCACGGTCAGCCAGGCGGCGGCGCTGACCGCGCAAATCACCGGCCAGAAAAAAAACGCGCTGTACCAGCGCGCCCTGGAAATTCGGGGAAATTAAGATCCGGCCGCCGAATCCTGCGGCGTCCTGTTTTGCCTCGGCAATAAGGCCAGCAGCGCGCGTGGCGCCGCGACATCCGGTCTTGCGCGCCCCGCTTGCGGCATGGCATGAATCGCAGTAAAAACAGGCATCGGGCGTGCGGGATCGGATCGCGCCCTGCAAAGGAGGCTCGCATGCTCAGTGCGCAACCGCTGCTGGTCAGGACCAGCCTCGACAGGCTGCAGCCCACCCAAATCACGGTCGGCAAGGCCGAGGTCGCGCAAAAGCGCCAGGATTGGAGCCGGTTGAACAAGAAGACGCGCAGCGCGGTGCTGGAGCAGCACTGGTTTCCCGGCATCGCCGGGCCGGACGACCGCCAGTACATCATCGACCACCATCATTTCGGCTTGGCCTTGCTGGAGGAAAGCGTCAAATCCGTCTGGCTGGTGATCCTCAAGGACTTGTCGCCGCTCGATTCCACCACTTTCTGGAGCATGATGGATCACATGCAATGGGTCCATCCCTACGGCGCCGACGGCCTAAGGCACGGCTTCGACGCGCTGCCGGCGCGCCTGGACCAGATGCAGGACGACCCGTTCCGCAGCTTGGCCGGCGCCCTGCGCCGCGCCGGCGGCTTTGCCAAGGACATCGTTCCGTTCAGCGAATTCCTGTGGGCCGACTTCTTGCGGCGCCGGATCGCCGCCCCCTTGCTGCAAAAGGATTTCGCCAAGGCGAGCCGCAAGGCGTTGGTGCTCGCGCATAGTCGGTAGGCATCCTACCTGCCCGGCTGGGTCAGCGCCGCCGCGCTCACATCTGCCAGCGCAGCCACGTAAACAGCACGTTGCCGTTGCCATTACCGCCGGGAATGTAGGTGGCTTGAATCGCCAGCCGCCCGTATTCGAGCGACACCAGCGGCAACAGCAGCGGGAACGGAATGTAGCGGTAATCGGCGCGCGCGGTCACGCCCAGCGTGAAGCCGGCGCCCAGTCGCAAGGCGCCGGCCGGACGCCAGATTTTCTGGTAGGCATAGCCAGCGATCGGTTCGATGTCATTGTGCGATTCGAGAAAGGCCATGGCATACAGCGCGTGCCAGTCGCCATCGGCGTCGTAGCGATACTTGCCGATGCCCAGCCCCCAGGGATGCTTGTTGAACGAGTCGATTTTTTGCTCGGTGTAGGCAGCGGGGTTGTGCCAGATGTTGACCGGCACGTAAAGCTCGTATCGGTCCGAGCGCCAGGTGCTGGCGACCGTCTTTTGAAATTCCGCCCATCTGGAGGCGAAGGCCGCCGAGGCTGCGTTCGCGTCCCCATCCTCGGCAGGCGCCGCCGCCGGCGCCAACACGGCGGCGCACAGCGCGACGCGGCACCAGAGCGGGGAAAAAACCATGGCTTTGACGTTTCATGACGGATTGAAACGCCCAAAGCGTACTGCAGGGCGGCGGCAGGCGATTTGACTTCCGACAAGTATTGCCGGAACGGAGAAGATGTCGCCCAAAAAATCGCCTATTACCCGGAGCGCGTCGATCCGCTCATAGCATCGTTCTCGCGGTGCGGCCGATCCGGCGGCGGCGCGCCGTCACGATATCCCAGCTGTTGCGCCACGAAGCCGTCGAACGCCTGCAGCAAGGCCTGGTATTTTTCCTCCGCGCGCTCGATTGCCATCAGGGCATGGCAGGCGGCTTCCAGGGTCGAAAGCTGACCGGCTTGATGCGCCTGCCGGATCCGGTAGCGCGACGCCGGCGCATCGTGCAGCGGCAGGCGCGGCAGTTGCTGCAGCAACGGATTTTGGTACAGCATTTTCCGGCTTTTGCGCCAAGTCCCATCCAGTACCACCAGCCGCAGGCGGGCCGGCTCGCGCAATGCCGCCGGGTCCAGCGGCGGTGGCGGCGGCATGCCGGGGCTGTCCGGGTACAGCAAGACGGCGACCGGACTGCCGGCCGGCTGGTCGTGCTGGCCCTGCGCCAGCGGCTGCTGCAGCATGGTCCGCAGCTCCTGCTCGGCAAACACTTCACCGGTGTGCAGCTGGCTGCGCTGCAGGCTCAGGTGCAGCAGGCGGGCGCTGCCTTTGGCATGATGCACTTCGAGCGGGTGCTGCAGGATCAGCACCTCGGCCTGGTTCCGGGTCGTGGTGACCCAGCGGCAAATGCATGCTGTTTGCGGCCGCATGCAGCGCGCACAGACGAGGCGTTTGGGGACAGCGGATGGCATGGGGCGATTGTATTACCGCTGCCGCACATGCCGCATCGCCGAGGCGAACTTCAGGCCGGCGGCGGCTGACCGTCCTTGGCGCCGGCCAGCCGCGTGAAGATATCGATCGGTATCGGGAATACGATGGTCGAGCTCTTGTCGCCGGCGATCGTGGTCAGCGTCTGCAGGTAGCGCAGCTGCATCGCCTGCGGCTGCCGCGCCAGCATCTGCGCCGCCTGCAGCAGCTTTTCCGAGGCCTGCAGCTCGCCTTCGGCGTGGATGATCTTGGCGCGCCGTTCGCGCTCGGCCTCGGCCTGGCGCGCGATGGCGCGGATCATCGTTTCGTTGATGTCGACGTGCTTGATCTCGACCGTCGAGACCTTGATGCCCCAGGCGTCGGTCTGGCTGTCGAGCACGCGCTGGATGTCGAGGTTGAGCCGCTCGCGCTCGGCCAGCAGCTCGTCCAGTTCGTGCTTGCCGAGCACCGCGCGCAGCGTGGTCTGCGCCAGCTGGCTGGTGGCGTCGAGGAACTTGACCACCTGGATCACCGCTTTTTCCGGATCGACGACGCGGAAATACACCACCGCATTGACCTTGACCGAGACGTTGTCGCGCGTGATCACGTCCTGCGGCGGCACGTCGAAGCACGACGGTGCGCAGGTCGACCTCGCACCATCTGCTGCACGACCGGGATCAGCAGGAACAGCCCCGGCCCCTTGACCTTCCAGAAGCGGCCCAGCATGAACACCACGCCGCGCTCGTATTCGCGCAGGATGCGGATCGACATCGCCAGCAGCAACACGATCAACACGAACAGGATGCCGCCGAATCCGAAGGTCAGTTCCATGGCTATTCTCCTTGTTTTAATTCGTCGGCTGCGACCACGGTCAGCACCAGGCCGTTGCGCCCCACCACCCGCACGCGCTGGCCGCGTTTCAGCGGCACCGCGCTCTGCACCGCCCATTGTTCGCTGTGGACCCGCGCCCAGCCCTCGCCTTGCAAGTCGTCCAGCACTTCGCCGACGCTGCCGAGCATGGCTTCGCGGCCGCTGACCTGCGGCCGCCGGCGCGCCTTCAGGGCGACGCTGGCGACCGCGAACACGAACGCGGCGGAAAACACGCTGACCGCTCCGATCAGGCCGAGCGGCACGCCGTAGCCGGGCAGCTCGGTGTCGATCAGCATCACCGCGCCCAGCGCGAAGGCGATGATGCCGCCCACCGCCAGCACGCCGAAGCTGGTCAGGAACACCTCGGCCACCATGAACGCCAGTCCGAGCAGGATCAGGGCCAGGCCGGCGTAGTTGACCGGCAGCATGTGCAGCGCGAACAGGCCGAGCAAGAGGCAGATGGCGCCGACCACGCCGGGCAGCACGAAGCCGGGGTTGGCGAATTCGAAAAACAGGCCGTAGACGCCGACCATCAGCAGCAGCAGGGCCATGCTGGGATCGGTGATCACGCCCAGCAGGCGGCTCTTCCAGTCCGGCTGCACCGTGATGACGGCGGCGCCGCGCGTGTGCAGCACATGCTCGCCGCTGGCGGTGCGCACGCTGCGCGCCGTCCAGCCGCGCCAGCAGCGCCGGCACGTCGGCAGCGGTGAGGTCGATTACCTTCTGCGCCAGCGCCTCGTCGGCAGACAGGCTGACCGCTTCGCGCACCGCGCGCTCGCCCCACTCGGCATTGCGCCCGCGCAGTTGCGCCAGCCCGCGGATGTAGGCGGCGGCGTCGTGCATCTGCTTGCGCGCCATGGCGCCCTGCTCGTCTGCGGCCGGCGCCTGCTTGCCGGCGGCGTCCGGCGCCGCCTTGTCGGCGCCCTTGTCGCCGGCTTTCTTGGGTTGCTCGGGTTCGCCGCCGAGGCCGATCTGCACCGGCGTGGCGGCGCCGAGATTGGTGCCGGGCGCCATGGCGGCGATATGGCTGGCGTACAGGATGTAGGTGCCGGCGGAAGCGGCGCGGGCGCCGCTCGGCGCCACGAAAGAGGCCACCGGCACCGGCGACGCCAGGATGGCCTTGATGATGTCGCGCATCGAGGTGTCGAGGCCGCCCGGGGTGTCCATCTGCAGCACCAGCAGTTGGGCGCCTTCCTTGTCGGCGCGGGCGATGCCGCGCGTCACGAAGTCGGCGCTGGCCGGACCGATGGCGCCGGCCAGTTGCAGCACCAGGACCGGCGCCGCGCTCGCCGCCTGCAGCCACAGGCCGCAGCACAGCAGCAGCGCAATCTGGAAGAACTTCCGCATGTTCACGCCAATCCTCCACGGACCAGGTGCTTCGATTATTGCAGAAATCCGGTGGCCGCAAGAGGCGTCCGGCCAGGGTTTGCGCTGCGCCAGACGCGGTGCGCCAGACGCGGTGCTCCTGCCGCCGGCAAGGCGGCCGCAGCGACGGCTCAGGCGGCGCTGAAAATCGAGTCGTAACCGTCCTTGGCGCTGCGCGCATCCTGCAGCTCATCCACCAGTTCCAGATCGGCCAGCTCCTCCACCGCGTTCATGTAGCTGGCCAGCTTGTCGGCGCCGATGATGCGGTAGATTTCGCCGGCTTCGTTGCGGATGCCGATGACCAGGGTTTCCTGCCGCACTTCGGCGGCGCTGGCGTGGTCCAGCAACAGGTTGCCGATGATGGTGGAGTCGATTTTGGCGACGCGAACGCCTGCGATCAGTGCTGTTTTCAAGAGACTTTCCGGTAAGTGGATGGGGGCGATGTGCGGCGCACAATATAACCGTAAACGCCGCGCCGCGCTGCCCGAAATGCGCGCCGGCGCCGGCCGTGGCCGCAAGGCGCGGCGGCGGCCGCTGTCGCGGCGCCAACGCATTGTATGTTCCAATAGCGTAATGCCGGGAGCGCCCCGCTCCCGCCCCATCCTGATTGCCTGTTTCCAATGTCCATCGATTTCCGCCGTCGCCCTCGCCTTGCTTCTGTTTACGGAGGGCCGCGCCATGTCTGAACCGTCGCCGCCCCTCATATATTGGACCGAAGACGGCGCCCCGCGTTCGGCGCGCTGGCGCTCCGAAAGCGGGCTGGCGCCGCCAAAACGGGTGCTGCTGGCCGACGACACGCTCAACGCCGACAGCGCCTACCGCCTCGCCTGCGAGGGCACCGCCCTGCTCTGGCGAGGCGATTTCCAGAACGCGCGCCAGTTGCTGGCCGCGCTGGCGCGCCGCATCGACCGGCCGCCGAAGAAGCCGAAAAAGGCGCCGGTGGCAGCAGCGGAACCGGCCGCCGCCTTCCACCTGTACCGGCAGGCGCAAGCACAGCGCGCGCGCGTGCTGGCGATGCTGCTGCTGCCGTTCGAGGCCGACTACCGGATTCCGCTGCGCCGCGCGCCCGACGTCAAGCTGGCCTGCAACGAGACCTGGGGTGCCGGCCGCGAGCCGTTCGTGGCTTCGCTGCGCGAACTGCTGGGCGTGATCGGCGCCCACGAGTGGCGCAAGAACGGCGTCGAGGTGCCGGCGCTGGGCGCGCGCATCCATCCGCACTACGGCGTGTTTTCGCCGCTGCGCGGCGAGTATGTCGGGCTGGTGGCCGCGGCCCCCTTGCCCAGCACTGCGCTGGCGTTCGACATCGGCACCGGCAGCGGCGTGCTGGCGGCCGTGCTGGCGCGGCGCGGCGTGCGGCATGTGGTGGCCACCGAGCTGGAGCCGCGCGCGCTGTCCTGCGCGCGCGAGAATTTTGCGCGGCTCGATGTGACGGAGCAGATCGAGCTGGTGCAGGCCGATCTGTTCCCGCCCGGGCGCGCGCCGCTGGTGGTGTGCAATCCGCCCTGGCTGCCGGCGCGCCCCAGCTCCACCATCGAACACGCGATCTACGATCCCGACAGCCGCATGCTGCGCGGCTTCCTCGATGGACTGGCGGCGCATCTGGAAGCGGACGGCGAAGGCTGGCTGTTGCTGTCGGACCTGGCCGAGCATCTGGGGCTGCGCTCGCGCGCGCAACTGCTGCAGTGGATCGAGGCCGGCGGCCTCAAGGTGCTGGGCCGCAACGATACCCGGCCGCAGCATCCGAAAGCCGCCGATCCCAATGATCCGCTGCATGCGGCGCGGGCGGCGGAAGTCACCTCGCTCTGGCGTCTGGCGCGGCGCTAGGTGGCTTGTGGCCGCCGCTGCGGATGGCGGGCGGCATTTGAGGAAAATGAAGGACCAGGGGTATATTGAAAAATACCCCATTCCACGCCCGACACAGGCCGCACTGAAAGGGAGTATATCTCGCTCCCCTGGTGAGTGTCCGAGGATTAGCACCGCTGCCCCCACGCCAAGTCGGCAAGACCGGCACCGCCGCTCGCTTCCCGCAGCGGCTTGGCGATGGACGCTCGCCTGGTCTAGCGCTGCACGATCAACGCCGACGTCCTGCTGCCCTCGCGCACTTGCAGCGCCGCGCTGGCGGCATCGCCACGGCTGCCGAACGGGCCGCTGTGGACGCGGAACAAGGCGCCGTATTGCACCACTTCCAGCGGCGGCAACGCCGCCGACCAGTTCTGCGCCAGCCGGGCGCGCAGCGCTTCGGCATTGGCGGCCTGCGCATAGGCGCCGAGCTGGAGATAGAAACCGCCGCCGCTGGGCGCCGGCGCGATCGAGGTGGCGAGCGGCGCCGGGCTGTCAGCGGCTGCGAGCGCCGGCGGCGCTTGGACGCCCGCGGCCGGCCCGGCTTGTGCCTGCAGCAGGGTTTCGATCGACGCCGGAGCCACCGCGCTCGCGGTCACTGGCGCCGCAGGGTCCTGCTTGGCGGCGGCCAGGCGCAGGATTTCATCGGGCAGCAGCCGCTCGACTTCCAGCTCGGTGCTGCCATGCGTCAGGTAGCCCAGCTTCAGGGCCGCGGTATACGACAGGTCGATGATGCGGTCGGAACGGAACGGCCCGCGGTCGTTGACGCGCACGATCACCTGCACGCCGGTCTTCAGGTTGGTCACGCGCGCATACGAGGGCAGCGGCAAGGTCGGATGGGCGGCGGTCATCTGGTACATGTCGTACAGCTCGCCGGACGAGGTCTTCTGGCCGTGGAATTTCTTGCCGTACCAGCTGCCGACGCCGCGCTGCTTCAAGGGCCGCTCGTCGGTGATCGGCGTATAGGTCTTGCCGAACACGACATACGGCCGCAGCGTCGCCTTCGCATAGGGTTCGATTTTCGGCTCGGCGTCGGGGATCGCCAGCAAATCGTCGGGCGGCGCATCGCCCGGACCGTCGTCCAGGTAGTAGCCGCCGCGGCCCGAGCCCGCCGGCGGCAGCACCGGCAGCTTGCTGCGCGCGGTGCTGGCCGTGGGGGGCGTTGCTGCCGGACGTGCCGGCTCCGGTGCCGCCGGCTGCCGCGGCACGCTGCCGCAGGCGGCCAGGATCAGCGCTGGCGCCGCCATGGCCAACAGGCGCAGTAACCGGTTTCGATTCGAGGTTGGCCATGTTCGCATCCGTGAATTCCTTATGTCTGAATCAGTTTTCGATGACGCTGAATGCTCATCAGGATACCGACGCCCAGGCCCAGCGTCACCAGCGCCGTGCCGCCGTAGCTCATGAACGGCAGCGGCACGCCGACCACCGGCAGGATGCCGCTCACCATTCCCATGTTGACGAAGGCATAGGTGAAGAAGATCAGCGTGATGGCGCCGGCCAAGCAGGCGGCTGAAGAAGGTCGGCGCATTGGCGGCGATGATCAGGCCGCGCCCGATCAGCAGCAGGTACAGCACCAGCAGCACGCAATTGCCGACCAGGCCGAACTCCTCCGAAAAGACCGCGAAGATGAAGTCGGTGGTGCGTTCCGGGATGAAGTCCAGGTGCGACTGCGTGCCCTTCAGCCAGCCCTTGCCCGACACGCCGCCGGAGCCGATGGCGATGGTCGACTGGATGATGTGGAAACCCTTGCCGAGCGGGTCGGTGGTCGGATCGATCAGCGTCATCACGCGCGCGCGCTGGTAGTCGTGCAGCACCGACCACACCACCGGCAGGCTGGCGCCGGCCGCCAGCACCAGGCCGACCAGCACCTTCCACGACAGGCCGGCCAGGAAGATCACGTAGAACCCGGCCGCCAGCACCAGCAGCGCAGTGCCCAGATCCGGCTGCTTGGCGATCAGGCCGACCGGCACCAGCAGCAACAGTGCCGCCACCAGGAATTCGCGCCAGCCGATCTGCCCTTCGCGCTTCTGGAAGAACCAGGCCAGCATCAGCGGCATCGCGATCTTCATGATTTCGGACGGCTGGACGATCGATGCCGAGGTTGAGCCAGCGCCGCGCGCCCTTCTTGACCAGCCCGAACATCGCCACCGCGATCAAGCAGCGCGATGCCGAAGGCGTAGACCGGCACCGCAAACCGCATCAGGGTCTGCGGCGGCACATTGGCCGCGATCCACATCACGACGAAGCCGACCAGGATGTTGCGCAACTGGTCCTCGACCCGGCCCGGGACGTCGATGCCGGCCGAATACAGCGTGACCAGCGCCACCGACAGCAGCAGGAACACGATCAGCGCCAGCGGGCCGTCGAACACCGTGAAATACGGCTTGGCGATTTCCCAGACGGTGCGCTGGTCTTTCAGCGTCATGACGCGGCTCCCTGGCGGCTGCGCGCTGCCGGCGCGGCGGAACTGGACAATTCGGCAAGATGTTGCACGTCAATCCTCGTGGACATGGGCATGAGTGGCGACCTGCGCCACCGGCACGATCGGCACCGCCGGCTTGGCAGCCGGCGTCGCCGCTTCCTGCGTTCCCGGCTTTTTGCCGAGCAGGTAATAGTCGAGCGCCGCGCGCACGATCGGCGCCGCCGCCGCCCCGCCGAAGCCGCCGTTTTCGACGATGATGGCAATCGCGATGCGCGGCTGGTCGACCGGCGCGAACGCCGTGTACAGCGCGTGGTCGCGATGCCGCTCGTCGATCTTGCTGGCGTCGTATTTCTCGTTTTTCTTGATCGCGATCACCTGCGCGGTGCCGGTCTTGCCGGCCGAGTCGTAGCCGGCGTCGGCGAATGCCCGGCGCGCCGTTCCTTCTTTCGTCACGCCGACCATCGCGCGCTTGATGACGTCGATGTTCTCCTGCTTCAGCGCGATGCGGTAGCTTTCCTTCGGCACGGTCAGCGTGCGCTCATGGCTGGCCGCGTCTTCGACGATCTTGACCAGGTGCGGCTTCATGACGACGCCGTTGTTGGCCAGGATCGCGGTCGCGTGCGCCAGCTGCAGCGGCGTAAAGGTGTTGTAACCCTGGCCGATGCCGATCGAAATGGTTTCGCCGGCGAACCATTTCTTCTGCTCGCGGCTTCTTGTAGGCGTTCTGCTTCCAGGTCGTGCGACGGCAGCACGCCGGCCCGCTCGTGCTCGAGGTCGATGCCGGTCAGCTGGCCGAAGCCGAACGGCTTCATGAAGTCGTGGATGGCGTCGACGCCCATGTCGTTGGCCAGCATGTAGTAGTAGGTGTCGCAGGATTGCACGATCGACTTGTACATGTCGACCATGCCGTGGCCGCCTTCCTTGTCGTCGCGGAACTTGTGGTTGCCGAGCCAGAAATAGCCGGGATCGGAAATCGCGTCCTGCGGCTTGCGCTTGCCCAGTTCCAGCGCGGCCAGCGCCATGAAGGGCTTGTAGGTCGAGCCGGGCGGATAGGCGCCCGACAGCGGCCGGTTCACCAGCGGCCGGTCGAGCGAGGTGTTCAGCTCGTCCCAGCTTTGCTGGTCGATGCCGTCGACGAACAGGTTGGGGTCGAAGCCGGGACGCGAGACATAGGCCAGGATGTCGCCGGTGGCCGGCTCGATCGCCACCAGCGCGCCGCGCCGCTCGCCGAAGGCCTGCTCGACCACCTTCTGCAGCTCGATGTCGATCGACAGGATCAGGTTGTTGCCCGGCGTGGCTGGGGTGCGCGACAGCGTGCGCACCGCGCGGCCGCCGGCCGAGACTTCGACCTCTTCATAGCCGGTGGTGCCGTGCAGGTACTTCTCGTAGCTTTTTTCCACGCCTTCCTTGCCGATGTGATTGGTGCCGGTGTAGTTGGCGCTTTCCTCGCGCTGCTCGATCTGATCGGCGTCGCGCTGGTTGATGCGGCCGATGTAGCCGATCACGTGCGAGGCCACCTCGCCCAGCGGATACTGGCGGAACAGGCGCGCCTGCACCTCGACGCCGGGAAAGCGGTAGCGCTGCGCGGAAAAACGCGCCACCTCCTCGTCGGTCAGGCGGGTGCGGATCGGCACGCTTTCGAACTTCTGCGATTCCTCCAGCAGGCGCTTGAAGCGCTTGCGGTCCTTGCGCCTGATCTCCACCAGCGTGGCCAGCTCGTCGATCACCGTCGTCGAGCTTGCCGTCGATCTTGGACGGCGTGATTTCCAGCGTGTAGGCGGAATAGTTGCGCGCCAGGACGACGCCGTTGCGGTCGACGATCAGGCCGCGGTTGGGCACCATCGGCACCACCGAGATGCGGTTGTCCTCGGCCTGCGCCGCGTACTGGTCATGCCGGACCACCTGCAGCCAGACGAAGCGCGCCAGCAGCAGGCCGAAGCAGAGCACGACGAACAGCGCCACCGCCGACAGGCGCAGGCGGAACAGGTAGAGTTCGCGTTCGGTGTTCTTGAGTTCGGTCATGCTCGACTATCCGGCCTGCCGCGTGCATGGCGGCAGCAGGCTTAAAGCGGGTTCAACGGGCGGTTGTCATCGCGATCGACCGCGCGGCGTTGCGGCGCCAGCAGCATCCAGGTGGCCAGCGGCCACAGAGCGACCGCGATCAGCGCTTTCGACGAAATACATCCAGCCCGGAAAGCTGCCGGCCGACCATCAGGCGGATCAGCAGCTGCACCACCTGCGCCAGCAACAGCAGCGGCAGCACATGCAGCGCCTGGGTGCACCATCGGGAACCACAGCACGCGGCGGTGGATCATGATCGCGAAATACGACAGCAGGGTGTAGGCCAGCGCGTTCTCGCCGAGCAGCGTGGCATCGTGCACATCCATCAGCAAGCCCATGAAAAAGGCGACGCCGATGCCGACCTTGCGCGGCTGATGGATGCTCCAGAACACCAGCACCAGCGCGACGAAATCCGGCACGCCGAGCCAGCGCCCCCACGGCAGCAGGTTGAGCATGAAGGCGACGATCAGGCTGATGGCGATGAACAGGCGGCTGACCGGCAACAGGATGTATTGCGGACGGTTCATCGGGCAACCCCCTGTGCCGGCAGCGCCTTCTTCGGCGGCGCCGGGCTTTTTTCACGGGCGGCGGGCGGCGCCGACTTGGCCCTCTCGCGGGCGGCACGCGCGCCGGGCGGCTCTTTCCTGGCTTCCCGGGGCTCGACCTCGGGCAGCGGCAGCGGCTTGGCTTCGGTCAGCAGCACCAGCAACTGGCGGTGCCGTCCCAGTCCGGCCAGCGGTTCGCAGACGATGCGGGCAAAACTGTCCGCCGCCTTGTGTTCGACCTGGATCACGCGCGCCACCGCCAGGCCCGGCCGGATACACGCCGTCGATGCCGGAAGTGACCAGCACGTCGCCCCTCTGGATGTCGGCATTGGCCGCCATGAAGCGCAGGTCGAGCAGCCCGGACTGGCCGCGGCCATAGGCGACGCTGCGCAGGCCGTTGCGCAGTACCTGCACCGGAATCGCCTGGTCCTTGTCGGTCAGCAGGCGTGACTTCGGCGGTGAACGGAAAAACCCGCGTCACCTGGCCGACCACGCCGGCATCGTCGATCACCGGCTGGCCGCGCCGCCACGCCGTGCCGCGTGCCGCGATCGAGCACGATCTTGCGCGTGAACGGGTCGCGCGTGTCGTACAGGATTTCGCTCATGACCGACTTCACCGGCAGCTGCTCGCGGCTTCCCAGCAGCTGGCGCAGCTGGGCATTTTCCAGCCGCCAGGAATTGCGCCTGCTGCAGGGCGCTGGGCATTGTCCGCCTGCTGGCGCCTGCAGCTCTGCGTTTTCCTGCTCCAGGCGCGTCATGCGAGGTGAAATAATCGCCGATCGCTGTAGAGCGGCGTCGCGCGGCATCAGCGCCGCCATCTGCAGCGGGTAGAGCACGGTGCCGAGCAGCCTGGCGCAGCATCGCCAGCGACTGCATGCGCGCATCGACCACCAGCAGCACGATCGCGATCAGGGCGAAACACACCACTTTCGCGCGGGCCGAGGCACCTTGCTTGAACAGTGGCGGAGGACTGCTGAATTCCATTTATCGTCTTGCAATACCGGCGGATGGCATGGCGAAGGCGGCGCCGGCCGCGATCGCGGTGACAGCCTGACCTGCGCGATGCAGGTGGTCCGGTGCTGCGATGCGGGCCATGCGCAGCATTCCGGCAATTACTCGTAAGAGAAAATCGAACCGAGCTTGTCCATGCGCTCGAGCGCCATGCCGGAGCCGCGCACCACGCAGGTCAGCGGGTCTTCGGCGACGATCACCGGCAGGCCGGTCTCTTCCATCAGCAGGCGGTCGAGGTCGCGCAGCAGGGCGCCGCCGCCGGTCAGCATCATGCCTTTTTCGGCGATGTCGGCGCCCAGTTCGGGCGGCGTCTGTTCCAGCGCGTTCTTGACGGCGGAGACGATGTTGTTCAGCGGGTCGGTCAGCGCTTCGAGGATCTCGTTGCTGGAGATCGTGAACGAGCGCGGGATGCCTTCGGACAGGTTGCGGCCCTTGACTTCCATTTCCTTGACTTCGGAGCCCGGGAAGGCCGAACCGATTTCCTTCTTGATCACTTCGGCGGTCTGCTCGCCGATCAGCATGCCGTAGTTGCGGCGGATGTAGTTGACGATCGCTTCGTCGAACTTGTCGCCGCCGACCCGGACCGAACCCTTGTAGACCATGCCGCCCAGCGAGATGATGCCGACCTCGGTGGTGCCGCCGCCGATGTCGACCACCATCGAGCCGGTCGCGTCCGACACCGGCAGGCCGGCGCCGATCGCCGCCGCCATCGGCTCTTCGATCAGGTACACCTGCGAGGCGCCGGCGCCGAGCGCCGATTCGCGGATCGCGCGGCGTTCGACCTGGGTCGAGCCGCACGGCACGCAGATGATGATGCGCGGCGACGGCCGGAACAGCTTGGAGTCGTGCACCATGCGGATGAACTGCTTGAGCATCTGCTCGGTGACGGTGAAGTCGGCGATCACGCCGTCCTTCATCGGGCGGATCGCTTCGATGTTGCCGGGCACCTTGCCCAGCATCTGCTTGGCTTCCTTGCCGACCGCCTGGATGGTTTTCTTGCCGTTCGGGACCGCCCTGCTGGCGAATCGCCACGACCGACGGCTCGTCCAGCACGATGCCCGAGGCCGCGCACGTAGATCAGCGTATTGGCCGTACCCAGGTCGATCGCCAGGTCATTGGAAAAATAACTGCGTAAAAATCCAAACATGTATAGTCCTGATGCGGGACAAGGTCGCGCGAAGCGGCACTCGGTCCGCGACCGGAGAATTGCAATCCGGTTGGCAGGACGGTGCTCTGCTTCCGACTAGCCAGGGAAACTGCCCGGAAATCCGCAGGGCGAAGCGCCGAACGCGGCCCCTTGCCCAATGCCCGAAAAATCCGGATGCATGACGCGCCAACGGCACGCAAATCCATGTCCGCCAAGTAGCAGCCCCGCATTCTACCTTATAATTTATGTGGAATTGGCAGGTAATCCGCTCTAAAATTCGTGCCCGATTGAAGGCTTTGACAAGTTTTTATCGGTATTAAAGCGCTATTAAACACATTTGCAGAAGCGGCCCGATCCCGCTCCCCGCATCCGACCATGTCACTTGAGCTTTCCGACGTCAAACGTCTCGCCATCCTGGCGCAACTCGAATTGAGCGAGCCGCAGGCGGACGCCACCCTGTCCCAGCTCAACGGCATTTTTGCGCTGGTCGAGCAGATGAAGGCGGTCGATACCACCGGCGTCGAGCCGCTCAGCCATCCGATCGCCGTATTCCAGCCGGATTTGTCGCTGCGCCTGCGCGACGATGATGTCACCGAGGCGAACCGGCGCGACGATTACCAGCGCAACGCGCCCGCCACCCAGGACGGCCTGTACCTGGTGCCCAAGGTCATCGAATGATGCCGCGCCGGCAATAACGCCCCACCTCGCCGCCCGGCGCCGCTGCCGGGCGCGGGAAGCGCCCTACGAACAAGCCCACGCCATGCATACCAAGATCCCTTCAACGAGCTGTCGACGCTGCTGCAAACCAAGCAGGTTTCCGCCACCGAACTGGCGCGCCTCTTCCTCGCGCGCATCGAACAAAGCGACCTGAACGCCTTCCTGCACGTCGATCCCGAACTGACCCTGCAGCAAGCCGCCGAGGCCGACCGCCGCCTGGCGCAGGACCAGGCGACGCCGCTGACCGGCATCCCGATCGCGCACAAGGACATCTTCGTCACGCGCGGCTGGCGCTCGACGGCCGGCTCCAAAATGCTGGAAAACTATGTCAGCCCGTTCGACGCCACCGTGGTCGAGCAGCTTCAACGCAGCCGGCATGGTGACCCTCGGCAAACTGAACTGCGATGAATTCGCCATGGGCTCGTCCAACGAAAACTCGTTCTTCGGCGCGGTGAAGAACCCCTGGGACAAGCGCGCGATTGCCGGGCGGCTCTTCGGGCGGCTCGGCGGCGGCGGTGGCGGCGCGCCTGGCGCCGGCCGCCACCGGCACCGACACCGGCGGCTCGATCCGCCAGCCGGCCTCGCTCTGCGGCGTCACCGGCATCAAGCCGACCTACGGCCGCGTCTCGCGCTTCGGCATGATCGCGTTCGCTTCGTCGCTCGACCAGGGCGGCCCGATTGCCGCCAGCGCCGAGGATTGCGCGCTGCTGCTCAATGCGATGGTCGGCTTCGACGCGCGCGACTCGACCAGCGTCGAACGCCGCCAGGGCGACAGCGAGGATTTCACGCGCGACCTGAACGACGACCTGCGCGGCCTGAACATCGGCGTGCCGCGCGAATATTTCGGCGATGGCCTGGCGCCCGACGTGGAACAGGCGGTGCGCGCGGCGCTCGCCGAATACGAAAAGCTGGGCGCGACGCTGGTCGACATCTCGCTGCCCAATACGGCGCTGTCGATCCCGGCCTATTACGTGATCGCGCCGGCCGAGGCCTCGTCCAACCTGTCGCGCTTCGACGGCGTGCGCTACGGCCACCGCGCCGAGCAATACGGCGACCTGGCCGACATGTATCGCAAGACGCGCGCCGAAGGCTTCGGCGACGAGGTCAAGCGCCGCATCCTGGTCGGCGCCTACGTGCTGTCGCACGGCTACTACGACGCCTATTACCTGCAGGCGCAGAAGATCCGGCGCCTGATCGCGCAGGATCTGCAGAACGCCTTCCAGCAGTGCGACGTCATCATGGGGCCGGTGGCACCGACCGTGGCCTGGGACATCGGGCGCCAAGACCAACGATCCGGTGGCCAATCTATCTGGCCGACATCTTCACCCTGTCGACCAGCCTGGCCGGCTTGCCGGGCATGTCGATTCCCTGCGGCTTCGGCCAGGGCGAAAAAAATCGCCAGGCGCCCGATCGGCCTGCAATTGATCGGCAACTATTTTGCCGAGGCAAAGCTGCTGAATATCGCGCACCACTATCAGTGCGCGACCGACTGGCACTCACGACATCCGGACACGCCATGAAACACAGCCGCCACGCCGCCATTGCCAACGCCGCGCTGGCGCTGCTGAGCTTCATGTGCGCCCTGCCCGCCGACGCGCAGCGGCTCGATACGCATTTTTCCTGCAGCGCGACGCGCGACGAGGATGGCGAACGCGTCATCTACAGCGACAACGGCGAAGCGCACCTGAATGGCGACCGGATCGAGAGCTTCCACTGGGAATCGGCATTGTTCCGCACCATGTATGGCTACGATTGCAGCATCGACGACGGTGATGGCCTAGAAGTCGAACTGATACAGGGCATCCAGCACGATGCCTGGCGCATCGGCTTGCGCGATGCCCGTGCCGCGCGCACTGCGCGCGGCTACAACTTCGACCGCGGCCTGAATTGCAGCATCCGACTGGAGCGCGAGGGCGACACGCTCACCGTGAAGCCGAGCTGTCCGGCCTTGTGCGGATCGCGTGCCAATTTCACGGAACTGTCGGTCGACTTGAAAAACGGCAAGTGCCGTTATGTTGAATAAAACAAGCGGGGAAATTATGCAGTGGGAAGTCGTCATCGGTCTGGAGACGCACGCGCAGCTCACGACCCAATCCAAGATCTTCAGCGGCGCCTCGACCCGATTCGGCGCCGAGCCGAACACGCAGGCCAGCCCGGTCGACCTGGCGCTGCCGGGCGTGCTGCCGGTGCTGAACCGCGGCGCGGTCGAGCGCGCGATCCAGTTCGGCCTGGCGATCGGCGCCACCATCGCGCCGCATTCGGTGTTCGCGCGCAAGAACTACTTCTACCCCGACCTGCCCAAGGGCTACCAGATCAGCCAGTTCGAAGATCCCGGTGGTGCAAGGCGGCAGCATTTCGTTCATGCTGGAAAAGGACGGCCAGGCCGTGACTGAAAACGGTGCAGCTGACGCGCGCCCACCTGGAAGAAGACGCCGGCAAGTCGCTGCACGAAGACTACCAGGGCATGACCGGGATCGACCTGAACCGCGCCGGCACGCCGCTGCTGGAAATCGTCACCGAACCCGACATGCGCAGCGCCGCCGAAGCGGTGGCCTATGCCAAGGCGCTGCACGCGCTGGTGACCTGGCTCGGCATCTGCGACGGCAACATGCAGGAAGGCTCGTTCCGCTGCGACGCCAACGTCTCGGTGCGGCCGCTCGGCCAGAAGGAATACGGCACGCGCTGCGAGATCAAGAACCTGAACTCGTTCCGCTTCATGGAAGACGCGATCAACTACGAAGTGCGGCGCCAGATCGAGCTGATCGAGGACGGCGGCAAGGTGCAGCAGGCGACGCGCCTGTACGATCCGGACAAGAAGGAAACGCGCGCCATGCGCAGCAAGGAAGACGCGCAGGATTACCGCTACTTCCCCGATCCCGACCTGCCGCCGCTGGTGATCGCGGCCGAATGGATCGAGCGCGTCAAGGCGGCGACTGCCGGAGCTGCCGGGCGCGATGCGCGAGCGCTTCGTGCGCGACTACGGCCTGCCCGAATACGACGCCGCGGTGCTGACCGCAGTCGAAGGCGATGGCGACGTATTTCGAAGCGGTGGTCGCCAAGGCGGGCAAGGAACAGGCGAAGGCGGCGGCCAACTGGCTGATGGGCGACGTCTCGTCGACCCTGAACCGCGAAGGCGTCGACATCGCCGACGCGCCGGTGAAGGCGCAGCAGCTGGCCTTGCTGCTGCAAGCGGATCGCCGACGGCACGATTTCCAACAAGATCGCCAAGGAAGTGTTCGCGGCGATGTGGGAAGCGCGCTCGGAACAGGCGACGCTGGCCGACGACATCATCGAAGCCGAAAGGCCTGAAGCAGATTTCCGATAGCGGCGCGCTGGAAAAGATCGTCGACGAAGTGCTGGCCGCCAACGCCAAATCGGTCGAGGAATACCGCGCCGGCAAGGAAAAGGCGTTCAATGCGCTGATCGGCCAGGCGATGAAGGCGACCAAGGGCAAGGCCAATCCGGCGCAGCTGACCGAATTGCTGAAGCAGAAGCTGGCCGGCTGAAGCGCCGGCGCGCTTCGCCGCGGCTCATACGAGACCGCTCGATGACGCGCATCAATGCCGACCTGCACCCCGCCGTATTGACCGATCAGCATCTGTTTGCCGAGTATCGGGAAATGCGGCGCATCCCCAAGAGCCTGCTCAAATCCTTGGCAGGAAAATCCGCCGCCGCGCTCATTGGGCAGATACCGGCCGAGTTTCGGCTGGGAAGCGGCCACGTCAAATTTTTTTATGACAAGGGGCAGTTCCTGATCGATCGCTACGCCTTGCTGCGTCGCGAACTGCTGGAGCGCGCCTACCGATTGAACGACGATGGCATATTCGACAACCTCGGCGTGTATCGGCAATATCCCGCTTTCATGGGCAGCCGGCCAACGCTGTTCAGCCGGGACGACAGGAGCTTGATCGTCGATCGCCTCCTGGAGCGCATCCGCGCCAAACCGCATTTCTATACGCTGCGGAAAGCGCCGATCGCCCTGCCCGATTACGGCGCCCTGCTCCACGCCGCTCTTGCCGGCGACATCTAGGGCAGCGCTGGCCACGGAATGGCCAAGACCCTGATACGCAAGGAGTATCCTTGAAAAATGTCCGGGCGATGCCCGACTCGCGATGCCATGATAGGGAGTATATAAAGCCTGCGCCCCCGACAGGGCCAACCCCTGCGCTAGCGGCGGATCACTCGCACAGTTGCGCCGGCGTGCGATCGCGGTAAGCGAGGATGTAGTCGTCGAAGCTGCTGCCGCGATCGGCCTCTTCCATGCGCTCCTGTTCGGCCAGCGACAGGCGCCCCAGTTCGGTGAAATAGCCGGCCTCCTGCGCGCTCGGCGGCCGCGCGCGGAAATCCGCCGCGTGGGCCAGGCTCTGGCGCAGCGCAAACTCCCGAAACGATCCGCCATGGGCGCGCAGCGCCGCCAGCACCTGCGCCGACGGCGTCAGTTCCGGTTCTTCCAGCTTGTCGGCCTGCGCCCGCAGCGCCTGGCCATGGACCATGCCGCCGCGCTGGGCATCCAGCACCTCGGCGGCGGCGCCGATCCGTTCCAGCAATTCCCTGCCCCAGTCGCGCATGCCGATGGCGGCGCCCTGCCGCTGCAGCGTCAGCCCCGGCTGGCGGCCGTGCTTGACGACGGCGGCGAAATTGGCGGCGTTCTCGCGGCTTTCCGCTTCATCGGTCGGCGCGCTTTCATCGAGCGCACAGAACAGCAGGAAGGCGTCGAGAAAGCGCCCGGCTTCGAGGCCGATACCGAGCCGATGGAAGGGATCGACATCCAGGCAGCGCACCTCGATGTACTGCACGCCGCGCGCGCACAGGGCTTCCAGCGGCCGCTCGCCGCTCCTGATGACGCGCTTGGGTCGGATCGTGGCGTAATACTCGTTTTCGATCTGCAGCACGTTGGTGTTCAGCTGCACCCATTCGCCGTCGCGCCGCATGCCGATTTTTTCGTAAGGCGGATACGGCTGCCGCACCGCGCGCGCCAGCCCGGCCATGTAGGCATGCAGGGTGTTGTAAGGCGGCATCAGGCCCGCCTGCGCGGTGTTCTTGTAGCCGAGATCGCTCATGCGCAGGCTGGTGGCGTGCGGCAGATACAACGTGTCGGCCGACAACACCTGCAATTCATGCGGACGGCCGCGCAGGAAACCGGCTTCCATCGCCGGCGAGGCGCCGAACAGATACATCAAGAGCCAGCTGTAGCGCTGGAAATTGCGGATCAGCGCGATATAGCTTTCCGACTGGTAATCGAGCGCGCTGGCGGCCGCATTGGCCGCCGTCGGCTCGGCCTCCTGCAGCACGCGCCAGACCTGTTCCGCCAGCGAAAAGTTGTAGTGGATGCCGGCAATGCATTGCATGCTCTTGCCATAGCGCAGCGCCAGGCCGCGCCGGTAGACGTGCTTCAGCATGCCGATGTGCGACTTGCCATACCAGGCGATCGGGATTTCGGGCTCGTCCGGCAGCGGGCCCGGCATCGACTGGCTCCACAACAATTCGTCGCCCAGCCGGGAATAGGCGAAGCGATGAATCGCATCCAGCTGCTCCAGCACGGTGCCGATGTCGGGTTCGGCCGGCGTGATGAATTCCAGCAGCGATTCGGAGTAGTCGGTGGTGATTTGCGGATGGGTCAGCGCGGCGCCCAGCGCCGGCGGATGCGGCGTCAGCGCCAGATGGCCGTGCCGATCGACGCGCAGCGTTTCGCGCTCGATGCCGCGCAAGCCTTGCATCAGCAAGGGCCGGTGGGCGGCGGACGACAGCAGGGCGAGACGGCGGGCGAGCAGATCGCTCATGAAGATCCTTGTTCTGTATGGGAAGCGCCGCGGGAATCCACGGCAAATTTCATGAAAGGATAAACGAAATCCTTGAAGCGGATTTGGCGCCGGACTTTTTGAAAACCGGCTGGGACTCGTGCTGACGCAGGCAAGCGGCGCACATCGTACTGCGCGCAGCACGATTTCGGCCGCCGCGTTACCATCGCACCCCGACGAAACAACCCATGCGCCGCGGCGGCAATCGCCGCCGGCGCCCGCCAGAACGGAGCCCGCCTTGCATTACCCGGCAACATCTCACCGCCTTTTTTCCGCGCCGCTGCGGCGACCGCGCCAGCCCCTTGCCGCCGGCCTGGAGTGATCTTGGCCGCCTCCAACTCCCGCGCGATCGGCCTGTTGTGCCTGCTGGTGACTTCGGTCGGCTGGGGCCTGAACTGGCCGGCCATAAAATTCCTGCTGACGCAGTGGCCGCCGCTGTTCGCGCGCGGTAGCGCCGGCATCGCCGCCGCCGTCATCCTGAGCGCTATCGCGCTGCTGCGCGGCGAACGGCTGGCGGTGCCGCGCGAGCACTACGGCCGGCTGCTGGTCGCCGGCTTCATCAATGTCTTCGCCTGGATGGGATTTGCGACGCTGGCCCTGCGCTGGTTGGCGGCCGGCCAGGCGGCGCTGCTGGTATATACGATGCCGCTGTGGGCCACCCTGCTGGCCTGGCCGCTGCGCGGCCAGCGCCCGAGCGCGCGCAGCCTGGCGGGGCTGGCGCTATGCCTGGGCGGACTCTTGGTGCTGTTCGGCGGGTCCGGCCTGGCGCTCGGCATCGAGCAGTTGCCCGGAGTGCTGCTGGCCTTGAGTGCGGCGTTTTTATTTGCGCTGGGAACCGTCACGCTGGGGGCACCGTCGGCCTTGCCGCCGCTGACCGCGGTGATCTGGCAGCTGGTCATCGGCTGTGCGCCGATGCTGGCCTTCGGCCTGGCGTTCGAGCATCCGCGCTGGGATGCGCTGACGCCGCTCGGCTGGGGCCTGATGGCCTATATGACGACGATGTCGATGGCGGTGTGCTACCTGAGCTGGTTCGCGGCGCTGCGCCGCCTGCCGCCGGCCACCGCGTCGATCGCGACGCTGCTGACGCCGGTGATCGGCGTGCTCGCCGCCGCGCTGGCCTTGGGCGAACCGCTGGGATGGCCGGAGGCGCTGGCGCTGGCGCTGACCATCGGCGGCCTGGCGCTGGTGCTGCGCAAAGGCTGAGCGCGCCGGCGCGATGCGCTAGCGCTGCGGGTCGGGAATATGGCCATGCAAGAGCGCGGCAAACTCGTCGGCCGGAATCGGCCGACTGAAGTAGTAACCCTGCATCTCGTCGCAGGCGTGCGCGCGCAGAAAGGATTCCTGCTCGCGGGTTTCGACGCCCTCGGCCACCACGGTCAGGGAGAGCGTCTTGCCCATGGCGATGATCGCTTCGATGATCGCCTTGTCTTCGGTATTGGTGGCGATGTCGCGGATGAACGAGCGGTCCACCTTCAGCGTGTCGATCGGGAAGTTCTTCAGCTGGCCGAGCGATGAATAGCCGGTGCCGAAATCGTCGATCGCCAGCCGCACGCCCATGCCCTTGATCGCGCTCAGCAAGCGCACCGCCTGCGCCGGGTTCTGGATCACCATGCCCTCGGTAATCTCAAGTTCCAGCAATTCCGGCGCCATGCCGGTTTCGGCCAGGATTTCGGTCAAATCCGAGAGCAGGTGCTCGTCGCTGAACTGGCGCACCGACAGGTTGACCGCCATGCAGATCGGCGGCAGCCCTTGGCGCTGCCAGGCGACGTTCTGCAGGCAGGCGGTGCGTAGCACCCACTTGCCGATCGGCACGATCAGGCCGGTTTCCTCGGCGGCCGGAATGAATTGCGCCGGCGACACCGAGCCCAGTTCCGGATTGTCCCAGCGCAGCAGCGCCTCGACGCCGGTGATCGTGCCTTTTTTGAGGTCGCGCTTGGCCTGGTAGTGCAGCGAAAACTCATCGTTTTCCATCGCATGCCGCAGGTTGGCCTCCAGCGTCAGCCGTTCCAGAGTTTGCGAGGTGATGTCGGTCGAATAGAACTGGAAATTGTTCTTGCCTTCGCTCTTGGCAAAATACATCGCGATGTCGGCATTCTTCATCAGCGTCTGGCCGTCCTCGCCGTCTTGCGGATAGAGCGCGATGCCGATGCTGGCCGTGACCCGGCATTCGCGGCCCAGCAGCAGCAGCGGCTTGATGGCCGCCGACAGCAGCTTGCGCGCGACGGTGCGCACCTTGTCGACGCTCTTGACTTCCTCGACCAGCACCACGAATTCGTCGCCGCCCAGGCGGGCGATGACGTCGGAAGCGCGCAGCGCCTTCTTGAAGCGCTCGGTGATTTCCTGCAGCAGCTGGTCGCCGGCGACGTGCCCGAGCGTGTCGTTGATGAACTTGAAGCGGTCGAGGTCGATGAACAATACCGCGAACATGCGCTCATGGCGCTGCGCGCTCGACAAGGCATGGGTGAGCAGCTGGTTGAACATCGCCCGGTTCGGCAGCCCGGTCAGGCTGTCGTGCGTGGCCAGGTGCTGGATGCGCGCTTCGGCGATCTTCTGGTCGGTGATCTCGCGCGAGACGCCGCGATAGCCGGTGAAGCGGTTTTCCCGATCGAACACCGGCTCGCCGGACACGCTGATGTAGTACGGCGTATCGCCGGCCAGCTGGCGGAACATGATCGCATCGCGGAACGGCTTATGCGCCAGCAGCAGCGCGCGGTGCGCGTCCCAGCCGCCCGGCGCGTGCATCTCGAGCTCGGTTTCCCACGGCCGCTTGGCGAGAAAGGTCTGCTGCACGGCGCCGCCGCCGGCGTGCCGGCTTTCCATGCGCGTGTAGCGCAGTTCGGCATCCTGTTCCCAGTACCAGTCGGACGACAGGTTGGTCAGTGCCCGGAACCGCGCTTCGCTCTCGCGCAAGGCCTGCTCGGTGAGGCGCCGCTGCGTGACGTCGCGCAGGATGCCGCCGAAGCCGATGGGATTGCCGGCGGCATCGCGCACCAGCTGCACCGAACCTTCGCCGACCACCGTGCGGCCATCCTTGTGCCGCATTTCCCAGTCGAAGCTGGGCGCGGCCATGCCGGTCCGATAGACCGTATTGAAGGTCTGGTACACGCGGTCGGCCATCTGGGAGGATTGCATCGCACGGTAATTCATTCCGCTGCAGCTCGCTTTCGGTGTATCCGACCAGGCGGCAAAAGGCGCCGTTGCACAGCACGATGCTGCCCGTCAGGTCGACCTCGTAATAGGCGTCTTCGATGGTTTCCAGGATGCGCCGGTATTTCGCCTCGACCGCGCGCTGCTCCTGGGCGGCTTGCCGGCGCTCTTCCTCGCGCATGAAGTTTTGCAGCGCGAAGACGACATTGCGCGCCATGCGCTCGATCAGCTGCAGGGTTTCGGCGTCGAAGGCGTTTTTCTCGGCGGAATAGAACAGCAGCACGCCATACGCGCGCTGCTCCAGCAGCAGCGGCACTGCCGCCCCCGCCTGCAGCCCCTCGCTGGCCGCCACCGCATGCCACGGCGCGGTGCGCGGATCGTTCAGGAAATCATTGCTGAAACACGGGCGTCCGCTGCGGAAGGCGGTGCCGACCAGGCCCTGCCCCTCTGCCGGCACATCGGCCACCGAGATCGGCGCATCGCTGATCTGTTCCGGCCGTGCGCCGGCGATCGCCGCGATGCCGATGCGCGCGGTGTCCGGATCCGGGATCGCCACCGCCATCACACGGAACTTGCCGCCCTCGACGGCGGCATCACACACCCGCTGGTACAGCTCGGCCACATTGGTGGCACGCAGCATCGCCTCGTTGGTCGCGCTCAAGACTGCATAAATTGCCGCCAGATGCCCCCATTCCGCATCGCCCCGGGAAAGTTGTCTACTTGCCATGTCTCGTATTTTTTTTGTTAGAGAACCGGCGGCCTCGCATCAAGGCCAAACCGGGGCGGCATCCTGCGGCAGCGCCAAGCTTGAGTCTAGCGGCTCAATTCCCTGGGAGCAACTAGACTTCGGCCGTCATTCGCTCCGGCCATCGGCCACGCCGTAGCGCTGGCGATAGGCCGCCACCGCCGCCTGATGCTGCGCCAGCTGCGAATCGGCGCCGGCCGCCGCGATGTATTCCAGCAAGTCGTTGAGGTTGGCGATCGCGATCACCGGCATGCCGTACATCGCGCCCACTTCCTGCACCGCCGACGCCGCCGACAAGGCGCCGTCGGCGCCGGAACGCTCCATGCGGTCGAGCGCGATCAGCACCGCGCACGGCGTGGCGCCGGCGGCGCGGATGATCTCGACCGATTCGCGCACCGAGGTGCCGGCCGAGATCACGTCGTCGACGATCACCACCCGCCCCGCGAGCGGCGCGCCGACCACGCTGCCGCCCTCGCCGTGGTCCTTGGCCTCCTTGCGGTTGAAGGCGAACGGCACGTTGCGGCCCTGCTGCGCCAGCGCCACGGCGGTGGCCGAGGCCAGCGTGATGCCCTTGTAGGCAGGGCCGAACAGCATGTCGAATTCGAGCGCCGGCATCGGCCAGCGTGCGCGCATAGAATTCCGCCAACCGGCCCAGCGAGGCGCCGTCGTTGAACAGGCCGGCATTGAAGAAATAGGGCGAAGTGCGCCCGGCCTTGGTCACGAACTCGCCGAAGCGCAGCACGCCGGCGGCGACTGAAAAGGCGATGAATTGTTGGCGTAGGTTGTTGTTCAAGATCGATCCCGCATCGTAGGTGGCTGACAAGGTGGCGCCGGACCGAGGCCTGGCGCTCGCAGCGCTATTTTAATGGCTTTGGCGCCGGCGCCGGAGCGGCCGCGCCGAATCGGGTATGCTACGCAGCCTGTCTTTTTTGCTTGCGATTCCGATGAAAATCATTTCCGCCAACCTGAACGGCATCCGCTCGGCTGCCCGCAAGGGGTTCTTCGAATGGCTGCCGGCGCAAGGCGCCGACGTCGTCTGCGTGCAGGAACTGAAGGCGCAGGAAGCCGACATGACGCCGGAATTCCTCGAATCCGCCCGGCTACCACGGCTATTTCCACTACGCCGAAAAGAAAGGCTATTCCGGCGTCGGCCTCTACAGCCGGATGCCGGCCAAGACGGTCAGGATCGGTTTCGGCAACCCGGAATTCGACGCCGAGGGACGCTATGTCGAATGCGACTTCGGCACATCTGACGGTGATCTCGCTGTATTGCCCGTCCGGCTCGTCCAGCCCGGAACGGCAGGAAGCCAAGTTCCGCTTCATGGAAGCGTTCCTGCCGCACCTGCTGGAGCTGAAAGCAAGCGGCCGCGAAATCGTCATCTGCGGCGACTGGAACATCGCGCACCAGCAGATCGACCTGAAGAACTGGCGCAGCAACCAGAAGAATTCCGGCTTCCTGCCGGAGGAGCGCGCCTGGCTGTCGCGCGTGTTCGACGAGGTCGGGCTGGTGGACGCCTACCGCAGCGTGTGCCCGGACGCCACCGGCGATTGCTATACCTGGTGGAGCAACCGCGGCCAGGCCTGGGCCAACAACGTCGGCTGGCGCATCGACTATCACATCGCGACGCAGGGTATCGCGGCGGCGGCCCGGGAGGCTTCCATCTATAAGGAAGCCCGCTTCAGCGATCATGCGCCATTGACGATCGATTATCAGCTGGCGCTGTAATTCCGTCGCGCCGGCTTCCTGTCCGCTGCAGAATGCCGGCCGCAAGAGGCCTCAAGGCCTTCCATCCCGCCTGAAGAATTGCGCACCATGACCGACCTTTCCGCCTTTCCCATCACCAAGAAATGGCCCGCGCGGCATCCCGAGCGCATCCAGCTGTATTCGCTGCCCACGCCCAACGGCGTCAAGGTCTCGATCATGCTCGAAGAGACCGGCCTGCCGTACGAGCCGCACCTGGTCGAGCTTCGACACCAACGACCAGATGTCGCCGGAGTTCCTGTCGCTCAACCCGAACAACAAGATCCCGGCCATCCTCGATCCCGACGGCCCGGACGGCAAGCCGCTGGCGCTGTTCGAATCGGGCGCGATCCTGATTTATCTGGCCGACAAGAGCGGCCAGCTGCTGCCGCCGGATGCGGCCGGGCGCTACGAGACGATCCAGTGGCTGATGTTCCAGATGGGCGGCATCGGCCCGATGTTCGGCCAGCTCGGCTTCTTCCACAAGTTCGCCGGCAAGGACTACGAGGACAAGCGCCCGCGCGACCGCTACGTGGCCGAATCGAAGCGCCTGCTCGGCGTGCTCGAGCAGCGGCTGGCCGGGCGCCGCTGGATCATGGGCGACGCCTACACCATCGCCGACATCGCCACCTTCCCGTGGGTGCGCAACCTGATCGGCTTCTACGAGGCCGGCGAGCTGGTCGGCATCGCCGATTTCCCCCAGGTCCGGCGCGCGCTGGATGCCTTCGTGGCACGTCCCGCGGTCGCAAAAGGCATCACCATCCCGAGCCGCGACCCGATCCCGGCCTAGGCCGGCGGCCGACCGGCGCGCCGCCGCGCTGAGAGCGGCGTGCCATTGGCCGCTCTCTTGTTCCGCCACAAGGCCCGGACGTCAACCGGTGCAACAATTGCCTGACAGGCGTCGAGGGCATGGCAAACCGGATAGCTTGCCCGCCCGCCAGTCGTTCACCGGCAGGAGGGTATATGCAGAGCAAATGGATGGCGTTGGTCGTCAGTGCGGCAATCGCTCCGTGCGTGGCGAATGCGCAGGCGGTGTTGAACGTACGCACGATTTCCCTGGCGGCGGCGCATGAAGCGGCGCTGGCAGCGCTGGAACAGTGCCGCAAGAACGGCTTTAAGGTAACAGTAACCGTGCTCGATCGCCTGGGCCGTACCAAGGTCGTGCTGCACGATGACGACGCCAATCCCCATACCGCCGAAAACAGCCTGCGCAAGGCGTATACGAGCCTCACTTCGCGCGTTCCTTCCGGAGAATACGGCAGACGCGTCACCGCAGATCCAAAGCTGGTCGGCCTTCTCAGCCTGGAACAGATGACCTCGGTCGAAGGTGGACTGCCGGTCATGGCCGGCAAGGATTTGGTGGGGGCGATCGGCGTTTCCGGCGCTCCCGGCGGCGACAAGGACGCGGCGTGCGCGCAAGCCGGCATCGACCACATTGCAAAAAATCTCGCCGGAAGCTGAACCCGGCCATTGGCCGGCGGCCCGTTTGCACACCCCCGCCTCCCCTGGCGGCGCGGCAACCGGAAAAAATCTGGCAATAGCCTCTTCTCCTTGCCGGTCGGCGGTCGCCGCCCTTGCGCCGTACCGCCGGCAATCGTTGGCGGCGCACAGCGGCGGTCCGGCAGGGCGGGGAACTGTGGGCAAGAGCAGATACGGCCTGACTGACTCAGTCGAGGCCGAGGCGGATTGGTCGCGGGACAAGGCGCGGCGACGCGCCGTAGCGGAGCTACGGCAAGGAGCCGCAACGCCGTCCCGGGGCCAAGGTGCCCGGCATCGGCGAGTCAGGTCAGACCGAATTTGCTCTAAAATGCGGACTCAAAAAAATTCCCTTATTTCAATAAATTCGCCTTGCCAGCGACAAGACGCAGAATGTCTCAACTTTCCACTGAACAGTTTGCTGGCGACTGGCGCCGCATGCTCGCCGAGTTCTCGGCACCGGTCCTGCAGCATGTGCAGGCGCTTGCCGAGACATACCAAGAGGCCCTGGCCACCCATTTCTACCAGCACATGCTGGAAGATCCGGCGGCGTCCAAGCTGATGTCCCACGAACAGGTGCAGTTGCGCCTGCACAGTTCGATGCAGCGCTGGATCGTCAACGTGTTCGCGGCCACCCCGCAGGACGATCTGCAGGCGCTCGTCACGCGCCAGGTGCAGATCGGCGAGGTGCACGCCCGCATCGACGTGCCGGTGCACCTGGTGCTGCGCGGCGCCGGCAGCCTGAAGCGCAAATTCCGCGCGCTGCTGCGGGCCGCGCCGGCCGCGGACGATGTGCCGCGGATCGACGCCGGCCTGCTGGTGGACGAAATCATCGACCTGGCCATGGAGATCATGAGCCACGCCTATTCCAATTCGCACGACCGCAACTCACGCGCCGCCGAAGCCTATCGCCTGTTCTCGGTGGTGCAGGATGTCGCCACCGAACGCGAACGCCAGCGCGCCGCCCTGCTGGACTGGGAAAATCACCTGATGTTCGAACTGGCGGTGGGCCAGTCCGCCGCCCGCCTGCCGCGCCTGGGCTCGGGCGAATTCGGCCTGTGGTTCCGCCACAAGGGCGCCCATGCATTCCAGGGCGCGGCCGAAACCGAGCTCATCCTGCAGGCGATGCACCAGATCGACGAGGTGTTGCTGCCGACTTTCGGGGTGGCCGGCAGCACCGACGAAAACCTGCGTGTGCAGCACTTGCGCGAACTGCGCGAGCAGACACGCGGCATCGGCTTCCTGCTCGACGCCCTGTTCCAGCAGAACAACGAGCTGGAGGCGGGCCGCGACGTCCTCACGCGCCTGCTCAACCGCAAGTTCCTGCCGGTGGTGCTGCGCAAGGAAGTGAATTACGCGCGCCAGCGCGGCGCCAGCTTCGCCGTGATGGCGATCGACATCGACCACTTCAAGCGGGTCAACGACACCTACGGCCATGAAGCGGGCGACATGGTGCTGCAGCAGGTCGCGGTGTTACTGAGCAACAGCAGCCGCGGCGGCGACTACATTTTCCGGCTGGGCGGCGAGGAATTCCTGCTGTTGCTGGTCGACGTCGACCAGGAGCGCGCCCTGAAGGCGGCCGAAAAGCTGCGCGGCCAGGTGGCGGCGGAAAGTTTCCGCCTGCCGCAGGAGCGCAGCCTGACGGTCACCATCAGCGTCGGCCTGGCGATATACAACGGCCATCCCGACTACAAGCGCATGCTGCGCCGCGCCGACGACGCGCTGTACCGCGCCAAGCACGGCGGCCGCAATTGCGTGGTGGTGGCCGAGGAATAGCGGCGCGCGGTACTGGCGGCCGCGGCGGCCGGCAGCGCCCACGGCCGCAGGCTTCCGGCCAAGTCCGGAACCACCCCCACGCCTCATTGGGAGTATTTTTCAATCCGCCGTGAATACGTCCGAAAATTGCCGATTTTTCGGCATACTCCCCACTCTTACCGAATGGCGCCGGGCGCTCAGGCGAGCGCCGGCTTGGGCGCATTCCACGGCGCCACCTTCGGCAGCAGCAGCATGCCGGGCAGCGCCAGCGCGAAGCAGATCAGGTAGAAATTGAACCAGCCGGTCTGGTCGACGATGTAGCCGACCGAGGAATTGATGAAGGTGCGCGGCACCGCCGCCAGGCTGGTGAACAGCGCAAACTGGGTCGCGGTGTAGCGCGGGTCGGTGGTGGTGGCGATGTAGGCGACGAAGGCGGCGGTGCCGACGCCGACGCCGAACGCCTCGAAGCCGATCACCAGCGCCAGCACCAGCGGATCGGCGCCGACCTGCGCCAGCCAGGCGAAGCCGAGGATCGCCACCGCCTGCACCACGCCGAAAATCCACAGGCCGCGATTGACGCCGATGCGGATCATCCAGATGCCGCCCAGCAGGCCGCCGACCAGGCTGGCCCAGAAACCGGTGGTCTTGGCGATGACGCCGATCTGCGTCATCGAAAAGCCGATGTCGAGATAGAACTTGGTGGCCAGCGCGGTAGCCATGCTGTCGCCCAGCTTGTACAGGAAGATGAAGCCGAGAATCCACATTGCATTGGCCCAGCCGCCGCGCGCGATGAATTCGCGAAACGGCAATACCACCGCTTCGCGCAGGTTTTTCGGCGGCTCGCCGTACACCGCCGGCTCCTTGATCAGCAGCGTGCAGACCAGCCCCGGCAGCATGAAGGCGGCGGTGATCCAGAACACCGCCTGCCACGGCATCAGGTCGGCCAGGATCAGCGACAGCGCGCCCGGCACCATGCCGGCCACGCGGTAGGCGTTGACGTGCACCGCGCTGCCCAGGCCCTGCTCGTTGTCCAGCAGCAGTTCGCGCCGGTAGGCGTCGATCACGATGTCCTGGCTGGCCGACAGGAACGCCACCGTCGATGCCGCAAAGGCGATCAGGCCCACCTGCGTCTGCGGATCGAGCATGCCCATGCCGCCGATGGCGAAGAACAGCAGCACCTGGGTCAGCGCCATCCAGCCGCGCCGGCGCCCCAATGAGCCGAAGTGGTAGCGGTCCATCAGCGGCGACCACAGGAATTTCCAGGTGTAGGGAAACATCACCAGCGCGAACAGGCCGAGCGCCTTGACGTTGAGCCCGGACTTGGCGAGCCAGGCCTGCAGCAGCGACAGCAGGATGAACAGCGGCAGGCCGGAAGTGAAGCCGAGGAAGACGCAAATCAGGATGCGGCGGTTGAAATAGCTTTGCAGTGGCATTGCGGCATCCTGACGATGGCTAGGGGTGGTGGAGGCGCCGGCGGCGCGTTCGGTTCGGTGGCAGCCGCCGAACGGCGCGCCGCGGCGGCGCAATATTCAACGCGCGATGCGGCCGCGCCTCATTTTTTCTTGAGCCGGAAGATCGCCAGGCTGCCGCGCCAGTTCGGCAGCAGCGACACCGGCTGGCCGTCGTCCAGCGCGACGCGGTCCAGCACTTCCAGCCCGACCTCGTTGGCCAGCTGCTCGAAATCGTGGAATCGTCGCGCAGCGCAGGTTGGGCGTGTCGTACCACTCGTAGGGCAGCGACTTCGACACCGGCATGCGCCCGCGCAGCAGCGCCAGCCGGTGCGGCCAGTAGCCGAAATTCGGGAACGAGACGATCGCCTCGCGCCCGACCCGCGCGATGTCGCGCAGGATGCCCTCGACGTCCTTCATCATCTGCAGCGCCGACAGGCACAGCACGGTGTCGAAGGCGTTGTCGGCGAAGATGGCCAGCCCCGCCTCCAGGTCCTGCTGGATCACCGACACGCCGCGCGCGACGCAGACCGGGATCTTGTCGTCGTCGATTTCGACGCCGTAGCCGGTGCAGCTCTTGTCGCTGCGCAGGTAGTCGAGCATGACGCCGTCGCCGCAGCCGAGGTCGAGCACGTGCGAGCGCTGGCTCGACCCAGTGCGCGATGAAGGCCAGGTCCGGGCGCAGGGCGCTGAGTTGATTGAAATTCATGCTGCCGCTCCGCCGTTGCTGCGCTGCTCGATCTGCTTCCAGACGCGCCCGTAGTAGTCGCGCACCACCGCATGGTAGCGCGCATCCTCCAGCAGGAAGGCGTCGTGGCCGTGCGGCGCGTCGATTTCGGCGTAGGTGACGCGGCGCCGGTTGTTGACCAGCGCCTGCACGATCTCGCGGCTGCGCTCCGGCGAAAAGCGCCAGTCGGTGGAGAACGACACCAGCAGGAATTCGGCCTCGGTGCCGGCCAAGGTCTGGGTCAGGTCGCCGCCGAAGGCGCGCGCCGGATCGAAGTAATCGAGCGCCTTGGTGATCAGCAGATAGGTGTTGGCGTCGAAGTATTCGGAGAACTTGTCGCCCTGGTAGCGCAGGTAGGATTCGATCTCGAAGTCGATGCCGAAGCCGAACTGGTAATCGCCGGTGCGCGCGGCGTCGCGCAGCTTGCGGCCGAATTTTTCCGCCATGTCGTCGTTCGACAGATAGGTGATGTGGCCGATCATGCGCGCCACGCGCAGCCCGCTCTTCGGCACCACGCCGTGCGCGTAGATAGTCGCCGCCGTGGAAATCCGGATCGGACAGGATCGCCTGGCGCGCGACGTCGTTGAAGGCGATGTTCTGCGCCGACAGCTTGGCGGTCGAGGCGATCACCACGCAGTGGCGCAGGCGCTCCGGGTACAGCATGCTCCAGGCCAGCGCCTGCATGCCGCCCAGCGAGCCGCCCATCACCGCCGCGAATTGGTCGATGCCGAGGCGCGTCGGCCAGCCGCGCCTGCGCATGCACCCAGTCCTCCACCGTCACCACCGGGAAAGCGGCGCCGTACGGCTTGCCGGTGGCCGGGTTGATGTGCATCGGCCCGGTCGAGCCGAAGCAGGAGCCGAGGTTGTTGACGCCGATGACGAAGAAGCGGTCGGTGTCGAGCGGCTTGCCGGGGCCGACCATGTTGTCCCACCAGCCGGCGCTTTTCGGATCGCCGTCGTACTTGCCGGCCACGTGGTGCGAGGCGTTCAGCGCGTGGCAGACCAGCACCGCGTTGACTGCGCTCGGCGTTCAGGCGTGCCGTAGGTTTCGTACATCAGGGTGTAGTCGGCGATCTCCGCGCCGCTTTGCAGGTGCAGCGGAGTCGCGAAATGCATGGTCTGGGGTGCTACTGTTCCGATGGACATACTTTCCTGGTCAAGCCGGGTGGGATTGCTGCAGCGTGGCCATGCTTGAATTGAAAAAGCCCGACAGCGATCCGCTGGTCGGGCTAGACGATGCCTGCACTTCAAGCACGCTTTAGCCGTATTTATCAAGGCGCCCGCAAGCTGATATCAAATCGGCGCAAGGCATAAGAATAACCAACTCGCCTGATACCGTCAAACGCCATCGCCCGGCCGGCAGCGGCGGCGCGGCTTAGAGAACCGACAACTGGCTGACCGCTTCGCCGATCGCATCGGGCTCGAGGGTGCGCAGGATCTTGCGGGTTTGCGGCATCAGCAGGCCGAGGTCGCTGTTCAGGATTTCCTGCTTGACCGACAGCAGTTGCGCCGGATGCATCGAGAATTCGCGCAGCCCCATGCCGAGCAGCAGCCGGGTCAGCTTGATGTCGCCGGCCATTTCGCCGCACAGCGACAACCGGGATGCCGGCTTTCTTGCCAGTCGAGATGATCAGCGCCAGCAGGTGCAGGACGGCCGGATGCAGCGGGTCGTACAGGTGCGCCACTTCGTGGTCGACGCGGTCGATCGCCAGCGTGTACTGGATCAGGTCGTTGGTGCCGATCGACAGGAAATCCATGCGCTTGATGAACATCGGCAGCGCCAGCGCCGCCGCCGGCATTTCGATCATCGCGCCCACCGGAATCGCGGCGTCGAACTTTTTGCGGGCGTCGCGCAGCTGTGCCTTGGCCTGCTCGATCAGCGCCAGCGCCTGGTCGATCTCGAACGCGTGCGCCAGCATCGGGATCAGCAGCTTGACCGGGCCGAACGCGGAAGCGCGCAGGATCGCGCGCAACTGCACCAGGAAGATCTGCGGCTCGGCCAGGCAGTAGCGGATCGCGCGCAGGCCGAGCGCCGGGTTCAGCGCGGTGTGCTCGGCGGTGTCGAGCGGCTTGTCGGCGCCGATGTCGAGGTGCGGATCGTCACCGGCCGCCCCTTCATCGCCAGCACCGCCTTGCGGTAGGACTCGAACTGCTCGTCCTCGCTGGGCAGCTTGTGGGCGTGGCTCATGCGGCCCATGAACAGGAATTCGGAGCGGAACAGGCCGACGCCGGCGGCGCCGGCCTCCATCGCCGCCGCGCAATCCTCGGGCAGTTCGATATTGGCCAGCAGCGCGATCTGGGTGCCGTCGCGCGTGACGGCCGGCGGTCTTCTTCAGCTTGCCGAGCTTCTTGCGCGTGCGCAGCAGGCGCGCCTGCCATTCGCGGTACTGCTCCAGCACCAGCGGCGTCGGATCGACGATCACCACGCCGGCGTCGCCGTCGATGATCAGCCAGTCGTCCTGCTCGATCAGCGCCGAGGCATTGTCCATGCCGACCGCGGCCGGGATGTCGAGGCTGCGGGCGACGATCGCGGTATGCGAATTCTGGCCGCCGAGATCGGTGACGAAGCCGGAGAAGGCGCGGTCGCGGAACTGCAGCATGTCGGCCGGCGAGATGTCGTGCGCGACCACGATCACGTCCGCCGGCGCGGCGTCGTCGCCGTTTTTCTTCGGCAGCGTATGGGCGCTGCCGATCAGCACCTTGAGCACGCGCTCGCCGACCTGCTGGATATCGACCTTGCGCTCGCGCAGGTAGGCGTCCTCGATTTCGTCGAACTGCGCCGACAGTTCGTCGATCTGCGTCACCAGCGCCCACTCGGCGTTGTAGTGGCGGCTGCGGATGATGTCGAGCGGCGCTCTCGGACATCATCGGGTCGGACAGGATCAGCGCGTGCACGTCGATGAACGCGCGCCAGTTCGGCCGGCGAATCCGTGCGGCAGTTCGTTCCAGAGCGTCTGCAGCTCCTTCGTGCACCGTGGCGATCGCTTCCTGCAGGCGCTGCACCTCGGCTTCGACCTGCTCTTCGGCGACCAGGTAATGCTTGACGTCGAGCGCCGCCGGCGTCAGCAGGTGCGCGCGGCCGATCGCGATCCCGCGCGAAACCGGAATGCCATGGAGCGTGAAGGATGCCATCGGGTTCAATTGGTTGCGTCAGTTCCGGCGGCGCCGGCGCTCATTCGCCTTCGCCGAACTTTTCGGCAATCAGCGCCGCCAGCGCCTCCAGGCATTCGGCCTCGTCGGCGCCATCGGCTTCCAGCGTCACCTTCGCGCCCTTGCCGGCGGCCAGCATCATCACGCCCATGATCGATTTGGCATTGACCCGCCGCTCGTTGCGCGTCATCCAGACTTCGCTCTGGAATTTCGCGGCGAGCTGCGTCAGTTTGGCGGAGGCGCGTGCATGCAGGCCGAGCTTGTTGATGATTTCGATTTCTTTCTGAATCATATTTTAATTTTTTTATGCCGACGCCAACAAATTACAACACTCCCCTTCGGCTTGGCGGCATTTAATTGACCGATACCCGGATGCGCGGATCGACCCGCACCGCGCCCGCTCTGGCCGCCGGCCAGCGCCATTTCGGCCACCACGTCCAGCGTGTCGCTGCGATAGGTGATGCGCGCGCAGCAGCATCGGCAGGCTGATGCCGGCGATGACCTCGACCTGGCCGGCCTCGGCCACGCGCCGCTGCTGCAGTTGGACGGCGTGCCGCCCATCACGTCGGTGATCACCAGCACGCCGGCGCCGTCGTCCAGGCGCGCGAGCGCCGCATGCGCCAGGCGCTTGACCTCGGCCGGGTCCTGGTCGGCGACGCACGTCGATCGCCTCGATGCGCTCCGGGCGGCCGCGGAACACGTGCGCGCCGCGCTCAGGAACGCCTGCCAGCGGCGCATGGGTCAGAAGAATGCCAACCATGGTTCCAAAGTCGGAATGCGGGCGGTCACCACGCAGCGCTAAACATGCCCGATTAAACCATGCCGAATCCGGCGGCATCATTATGCGGTTTCGCCGCGCCATGCACGCGTTCAGACGCCGCTTCGAGCGCATCGATGAACATGCGCGGCGACGTCGAAGCCGGTCTGCTGCGTGATTTCCTGGAAGCAGGTCGGGCTGGTGACGTTCACTTCCGTCAGGTAATCGCCGATCACATCCAATCCTACCAGCAACAGGCCGCGCTGCGGCCAGCATCGGCGCCAGCGTTTCGGCGATTTCGCGGTCGCGCGCCGAGATCGGCTGCGCCACGCCGACGCCGCCGGCCGCCAGGTTGCCGCGCACTTCGCCGCCTTGCGGGATGCGCGCCAGGCAATACGGCACCACCTGGCCGCCGATCAGCAGGATGCGCTTGTCGCCGCCTGTCGATTTCGGGGATGAAGCGCTGCGCCATGATGGTGCGCCGGCCGTTGTCGGTCAGCGTCTCGATGATCGAGCCCAGGTTCAGGCCGTCGTCGCGCACGCGGAAAATGCCGGTGCCGCCCATGCCGTCGAGCGGCTTGAAGATCACGTCGCGGTGCTCGGCATGGAAGGCGCGCAGGCGCGCGCTCGTCGCGCGTGACCAGGGTCGGCGACGGTGAATTGCGGGAACTGGGCGATCGCCAGCTTTTCGTTGTGGTCGCGGATCGCCGACGGCTTGTTGAACACGCGCACGCCCTGGCGCTCGGCCAGCTCCAGCAGGTAGGTGGCGTAGACGTATTCCATGTCGAACGGCGGGTCCTTGCGCTAGCAGGATGGCGTCGAATTCGGCCAGCGCGCATCGCCTGCGGCGCGCGTCGGCGCGGTACCAGTCGTCGGCGTCGCCGGTCAGCGTGATCTGCGGCGCGTTGGCCACCACTTCGCCGCCTTCCAGCGCCATGTCGCGCTGCTCGAACGCGTACAGCGCGTGGCCGCGCCGGCCGGCCTCGGCCATCATCGCGTAGGTGGAGTCCTTGTAGATCTTGAAGCTGGACGAGCGGGTCGGCGAGGAAGGCGATTTTCATGGTTGTGATGAGGGTGGTGGGACGGATTGTGCTGCACTTTTAGTTGCTGAGGGAGTGTTGGCGACAACATATACTCCCCGCTATGCGGGCTTATTTCGGACGTAAAATGGTTATTTTTTCAACATACTCCACCATTAACCGCTGTCGCTCTGGTGCGGGCGGGAATGCATGCATTCTCCAGGGCGTGTGCTGTGGCGCGAGCGTTGCACCGTCTAGGTTAAGCTGGCGCGGCTTTGCTTGCTTTTCTGCCAGGACTAGTCTGGTACGGTCTTTGTTTGCCTTTCTGCTAGAGCTAAGCTTGCCCAACCTTCTGTTCTGATTTGTTGGGGACAGAGTACCGCTGCGCTCAACTCTGTCCCACAATTAGTAGACTTCCGGATTCGGATCGGTCTTTTCCAGCTCCAGCGACGCCGCCAGCAGCGCCAGGCGCGCCACCACGCCGTACACGTAGAAGCGGTTCGGCGCGGCCGTGCCGGGCTTGGCCTGCAGGTCGGGCAGCGCATGCTGCTGGGCGAACGCCAGCGGCACGAAATGCGCGCCCGGCGCGTTCAGGTTCTCGTCGACTGCCGCGCTCGGCATGCACGCGGTAGAAGCCGCCGACCACGTAGCGGTCGATCATGTAGACCACCGGCTCGGCCACCGCGTCGTTGATGCGCTCGAAGGTCGGCACGCCTTCCTGGATGATCACGTCCGTCACCGGCAGCGCCTTCCTTGACGACCGACATCTTGTTGCGCTGCTTGCGGTTCAGGTCCTTGACCTCGCTGGCGTCGCTTCACGGTCATGATGCCCATGCCGTAGGTGCCGGCGTCGGCCTTGACGATCACGAACGGCTTCTTCCTTGATGCCGTATTCCTTGTATTTCTTGCGGATCTTGGCCAGCAGCGCATCGACGTTGGCGGCCAGGCATTCCTCGCCTTCGTCGCTCCTGGAAATTGACTTCGCCGCACTTGGCGATGAACGGATTGACCATCCACGGATCGACGTCGATCAGCTTGGCGAACTTCTTCACCACCTCGTCGTAGGCGGCGAAGTGGTTGCTCTTGCGGCGCACCGCCCAGCCGGCGTGCAGCGGCGGCAGCAGCGTTTTGCTCGTGCAGGTTTTCCAGGATGCGCCGGAATGCCGGCCGACAGGTCGTTGTTGAGCAGGATGGTGCAGGGATCGAAATTCTTCAGGCCGAGGCGGCGGCCGTTGGTCGAGCGCTCCAGCGGCTCCAGCATCAGCGTGTTGCCGTCCGGCAGCGCCGAGCGGCGTCGGCTCGGTCATGTCCTCGGCGACAGCGAACCGAGGCGCACGTTCAGGCCGGTCTGGCGGAAGATCTGCATCAGCCGCGCGACGTTCTGCAGGTAAAACGTGTTGCGCGTATGGCTTTCCGGGATCAGCAGCAGGTTGCTTGCGCGTCCGGACAATATTTGTCGATCGCCGCCATCGCCGCCTGCACCGCCAGCGGCAGCATTTCGGGCGACAGGTTGTTGAAGCCGCCGGGGAACAGATTGGTATCGACCGGCGCCAGCTTGAAGCCGGCGTTGCGCAGGTCGACCGAGCAATAGAACGGCGGCGTGTGCTCCTGCCACTCGAGGCGGAACCAGCGCTCGATGGCCGGCGTCGCGGCCAGGATTTTCTTTTCCAGGTCGAGCAGGGGGCCAGTCAGGGCCGTGACGAGATGCGGAACCATGAAAACTTTCGATTGATCTGGAGGTGAAGTGACGCCGATTCTAACGGCATTCTCCGGACGCCGTCGATGAAGGCGGCGGCGGGGAATGGGCGGATCGGCATGCCGATAACACGTAAATCGGGATGATTCCGGGTTTTTAAAGCGTTGCCATGAAAAAAACGCCCCAAATCGGGGCGTTTTCGGCATCGGCGCCCATCCGGCGCTCAGTAATGGTAGGCCGATTCGCCGTGGCTCGAAATATCCAGGCCTTCGCGCTCCTCTTCTTCCGGCACGCGCAGGCCGATCGTCAGGTCCACCAGCTTGTAGGCGAGGAACGCCACCACGCCCGACCAGACGATGGTGAGCAGCACGCTCTGGACCTGCACCCAGACCTGGTGCGACCGAGCATCGGCGAACGTCGGCCGGCGTAGTCAGATGCCTGCCGCCCAGGCTGGGCGCGGCGAACACGCCGGTCAGGATGGCGCCGAGGATGCCGCCCACGCCGTGCACGCCGAACACGTCGAGCGAGTCGTCCGCGCCCAGCAGCGTCTTCAGGCCGTTCACGCCCCACAGGCAGACCAGGCCGGCCAGCAGGCCGATCACCAGCGCGCCCATCGGGCCGACGAAGCCGGCCGCCGGCGTGATCGCCACCAGCCCGGCGACCGCGCCCGAGGCCGCGCCCAGCATCGAGGGCTTGCCCTTGAACATCCACTTCGCCGCAGCATCCAGGACAGCGTGGCGGCGCGGTGGCCAGCATGGTGTTGACGAAGGCCAGGCCGGCGATGCCGTTGGCGGCGCCGGCGGAACCGGCATTGAAGCCGAACCAGCCCACCCACAGCAGCGAGGCGCCGATCATGGTCATGGTCAGGAGTGCGGCGCCATCGCTTCGCGGCCGAAGCCGATGCGCTTGCCGAGCACGAAGGCGCCCACCAGGCCGGCGACACGCGGCGTTGATATGGACCACGGTGCCGCCGGCGAAGTCGAGCGCGCCTTGCTGGAACAGCAGCCGCCCGGGTTCGGCCGGGCAGGTCAGGCCGGCCGCCAGAACCACACCATGTGGGCGATCGGCAGGTAGCTGAAGGTGAACCAGAGCACGACGAACAGCAGCACGGCGGTGAACTTGATGCGCTCGGCAAAGGAGCCGACGATCAGCGCCGCGGTGATGGCGGCGAAGGTGGCCTGGAAGGCGACGAACACGAATTCGGGGATGATACGCCCTTGCTGAAGTGCCGCCGGCAGCGTCTCCGGCGCGATGCCTTTCAGGAATGCCTGGTGCAGCCCGCCGAAGAACTGGCCCTCGCCGCCGAACGCCAGCGAGTAGCCGTAGATGCACCCACAGCACGATGATCAGCGCGAAGATCACGAACACCTGCACCAGCACCGACAGCATGTTCTTGGAGCGCACCAGGCCGCCGTAGAACAGCGCCAGCCCCGGGATCGTCATCAGGATCACCAGCATGGTGGAAGTGATCATCCAGGCAGTGTCGCCCTGTCGAGCTTGGGTACGACCGCGGGCGCGGCCGGAGCAGGGACGGCTGCGGCGCCGGGCGCGGCCGCTGGCGGCGCCATTTCAGGGGCGGCGGCGGCCGGCGCCGCGCTTTCCGGCGGCGTGGGCGCCTGGGCCAGGGCGGCGCCGCCGCCGGTCAGCAGGCCGAAGCCCAGAATGAAGCTTGCGAGCAGTTTTTTCATGTCATTTTCTCTTGTTTCGGTTGAGCCTCAGAGCGCATCCTTGCCGGTTTCGCCGGTACGGATCCGGATCACCTGCTCCAGCGCATAGACGAAGATCTTGCCGTCGCCGATCTTGCCGGTGCGCGCGGCGGCTTCGATCGCCTCCACCGCGCGTTCGACCACCGCATCCTCGACCGCCGCCTCGATCTTGGTCTTGGGCAGCAGGTCGACCACGTATTCGGCGCCGCGATACAGCTCGGTATGCCCTTTCTGGCGGCCGAAGCCCTTGACCTCGGTGACCGTGATGCCCTGCACGCCGATCGCCGACAGCGCCTCGCGCACTTCGTCGAGCTTGAATGGTTTGATGATTGCCGTAATCAGTTTCACGTCTGCCTCCTGCGGGATTAGAAAGATTTGGAGAGGGACAGCACGGCGCCGGTGGCACCGACGTATTTGCTGCTGCCGGCGCCGTCCGTCACCGTGTAAAAGGCGCGGTCGGCATTGGTGCCGACCACCGTCAGGCCGACCGTGGCGAAGCCGAAATCGCGCGCCACGCCGATCTTGTAGTCGGTGTAGTTGAGTTGGCCGTAATGACGCACGGTCTGGCGGCCGGCATGCAGGGTCAACGTGGTTTTTTCGGCGATTTCGAAGTTGGCGCCCAGATCCAGGTAGCCGGAGCCCTTGGAGTCGCCATTGGCACCGCCCGAGCGCGTGTTGAGGCCGAAAAAGTCGGTCAGGCCGTAGTTGTACTTGACCGACAGCCAGCGATAGGTGACGCCGAAATAGATTTCGCCGTTGTTGTAGCGCACGCCGCTGCCGCCGATCGAGGCGCCCGGATAGTAGTAGTACAGCAGACCAATGTCGGCGTTGAGGTCCTTGACCGGCTCGAATTTGTAGCCGCCGTAGAAGTCCATTTCCAGCCCGGCGCCGTTGTTATACTGGTTGCCGCTGACGCTGGAGTTCCAGTTGCCGACATAAAAACCGCTCGGATGGGCGTAATCGAAGCCGCCCTGCAGCGCCGGATGCCGGAAGCTTTGCGAAATGCCGCGAAAGCGGTAGTCGCTGACCACGGCCAGGTTGCCGGTCAGCGGCGACGCGGCCGGCGCCTCCGCCGCGGGCGCGGCTTCCTCGGCGAAAGCCGGCAGGCTGCAAGCGGCCAGGATCGCGGCGGCGAACGTGATTTTTTTCATGGAACTCCCTTTCGGCGTCGTGAATAAAATGAATCGTGCCCATCGTTTCGAGCTACGATTAGCACGAGGCATGCCAGCCGATTCGGACGTGCGCCGCGCCGGTTTTTGCCGGAACGCACCATCCGTGTCCGTTTTCAGGCAAGGCACCGGCAATCGCGCACCACAATGAAGCGGCGCGCGCCGCGTGCACCGGCGCGGTGCCCCGCACAGACAAAGGAGAAGCAGCAATATGGACAAGCCGAATTTTTTCGACGACATGCAAGCCCGGATCAACAAGGTGATCGAAAACTCGCCGGCCAAGGACATCGAGAAGAACGTCAAGGCGATGCTGAATTCGGGCTTCGCCAAGCTCGATCTGGTCACGCGCGAAGAGTTCGAGGTGCAGGCCCAGGTGCTGGCCAAGACCCGCGCCCGGCTGGAAGCGCTGGAAGCGCGCGTGGCGGCACTGGAAGCGCAGCAAAACGATCTCGCCGGATGAGTCTGGCGGTCCTGCACAGCCGCGCGCTGGCCGGCATGGAAGCGCCGGCGGTCACGGTCGAGGTGCATCTGGCCAACGGCCTGCCCGGCTTCACCATCGTCGGTTTGCCGGAAACCGAGGTCAAGGAATCCAAGGACCGCGTGCGTGCGGCGCTGCAGAATGCGCGCTTCGAATTCCCGGCGCGACGCATCACGGTCAACCTGGCGCCGGCCGACCTGCCGAAGGAATCGGGCCGCTTCGACCTGCCGATCGCGCTCGGCATCCTGGCCGCTTCCGGGCAGATGCCGGCAGCCGAACTCGACGACTACGAATTCGCCGGCGAGCTGTCGCTGTCGGGCGAACTGCGGCCAATCCGCGGCGCGCTGGCGATGACCTTCGCCATGCATCGCGCCGCCGACGCCGGCAGCCGCCGGCGCGCCTTCATCCTGCCGCGCGGCAATGCTGAAGAAGCGGCGCTGGTGCAGGACGCCGCCATTTTTCCGGCCGATTCGCTGCTTCAGGTGTGCGCCCACTTCACCGCCGGCGCAAGCGAGGCAAGGCTGGCGCGGCACGTGGCGCGCCCGGCCGCGAGCGCGGCCGACGCCCCCGACTTCACCGAGTCAAAGGCCAACTGCAGGCCAAGCGCGCGCTGGAAGTGGCGGCGGCCGGCGGCCATAGCGTGCTGCTGGTCGGGCCGCCGGGCACCGGAAAATCGATGCTGGCGGCGCGCCTGGCCGGCATCCTGCCGCCGATGACCGATCAGGAAGCGCTCGAATCGGCGGCGGTGCAGTCGCTGACCGCCGGCTTTTCCAGCGCGCGCTGGAAGCGGCGGCCGTTTCGCTCGCCGCATCACACCGCCTCCGGCGTGGCGCTGGTGGGCGGCGGCGGCGTCCCGCGTCCCGGGGAGATTTCGCTGGCGCACTGCGGCGTCCTGTTCCTCGACGAATTGCCGGAGTTCGACCGCAAGGTGCTCGAAGTGCTGCGCGAACCGCTGGAATCGGGCCGCATCACGATTTCGCGGGCGGCGCGCCAGGCCGACTTCCCGGCGCGCTTCCAGCTGATCGCGGCGATGAACCCCTGCCCGTGCGGCTATCTCGGCCACGCCGCCAACCAATGCCGCTGTACGCCGGACCAGGTGGCGCGCTACCAGGACCGGATTTCCGGACCGCTGCTGGACCGCATCGACATGCAGATCCAGGTCGGCGCGCTGGCGCACGAGGAATTGCAAAAGCAGGCCGACGGCGAACCGTCCGCCGCCATCGCGGCGCGCGTGCAGCAGGCGCATGCGCGCCAGTTGCGACGCCAGGGCAAGGCCAACCATTTGCTGTCGCCGACCGAACTGGATGCGCTGTGCCGGCCGGACAGTGCCGGCGAGCAATTGCTGCGCAATGCCATGACGCGCCTGAACTGGTCGGCGCGCGCCTATCACCGCGTGCTGAAAGTCGCGCGCACCATCGCCGACCTGGCCGGCGCCGCCGCCATCGGCCAGGCCCACGTGGCGGAAGCGATCCAGTACCGGCGCGCGCTGCGCGAACAGTGAATCCGGCCCGCGCGGCTACCTCGGCCGAGGCTGCAAACCGGCGGCGAATTAGTGGGGTTCCTCGGGACAGATCCGGCGCGGCGTACGATCATGTGGAGTGCGCCGCATGGCCGCTGCGCGCTGACGCGCTTGGCATCGGCCAAGTGGGATGCCGCGCCGTTTCGCCCTTCCACCGAGGAGTAAAAAATGAATAGCAGCACAGCCAGGCAGCCGGACCCGACATTGGCTTTCGCTCCGCCGGTCGGCGAAAGCGATCCGCAGCGCATGCGCACGGTATTCGACAGCCAGCAGCCAACCGCGCTGCGTTGGCGCGAGTCGTCCGCCGCCGAGCGCATCACCCGCATCAAGAAGCTGCGCGACGCCATGCTGGCGCAGCGCGAAGCCTTCTATGAAGCCTTCATGCAGGATTACCGCAAGTCGCCGTCGGAAGTGGAGGCGACCGAGCTGCTGCCGGTGATGGACGAGATGCGCCATGCGATCGGACGCGTAGCGCGCTGGATGAAGCCGCGCAAGGTGTGGCCGACTTCCACCATGCTCGGCACCTCGGGCGCGGTGCAATACCAGCCGCGCGGCCGGGTGCTGATCATCGCCCCGTGGAATTATCCGCTCAGCCTGTGCTTCGGGCCGCTGGTGTCGGCGCTGGCGGCCGGCAACACGGCGATCATCAAGCCGTCCGAAATGACGCCGGCGGTATCGGCGCTGATGGCACGCATCATCGGCGAAGTGTTTCCAGCAACCGAAGTCGCGCTGTTCGAGGGCAGCCTGCCGACGGCGCAGGCGCTGCTCGAACTGCCGTTCGACCATATCTTCTTCACCGGCTCGCCAGCGGTCGGCAAGATCGTGATGGCCGCCGCCGCCCGGCATCTGACCAGCGTCACGCTGGAACTGGGCGGCAAGTCGCCGACCATCATCGGTCCCAGCGCCGATCTCAAGCTGGCTGCCGAGACGCTGATGTGGGGCAAATTCCTCAACGACGGCCAGACCTGCATCGCGCCCGATTATGTCTATGTGCACGAGTCGGTGAAGCATGCATTCATCGGCGCATGCCGCCAGGTGCTGCAGGAACGCTACGGCGCCGACGCCGCCGCCCAGAAGCGCAACGTCGACCTGACGCGCATCGTCAACCAGCGTCACACCCAGCGCGTCGCCGCCCTGCTGGCGGATGCCACCGCGCGCGGCGCCGTGGTGCAGGCCGGCGGCGAGGTCGACCTCGCGCAATGCTATATCGCGCCGACCCTGCTCGACCAGGTGCCGGCCGATGCCGCCATCATGGAAGAGGAAATCTTCGGCCCGCTGCTGCCGATCCTCGCCTACACCGATCTCGATGCGGCGATCGCCGCCATCAATGCCGCGCCGAAACCGCTGGCGCTGTATGTCTGGAGCCGCGACCGCGCCGAGATCGAGCGGGTGTTGACACGCACCAGCTCCGGCGGCGCCTGCGTCAACCACTGCGTGATGCATTTCGCCCACGGCGGCCTGCCGTTCGGCGGCGTCAACCATTCCGGCATCGGCAGCGCGCACGGGCATTACGGCTTCAAGGCGTTTTCCCATGAGCGCGCGGTGCTGCGTTCGTCGCGACTGATGCTGGTCAAGCTGTTTTTCCCGCCCTTCACCGCGCCGCGCCGCTTCCTGATCCGCAAGGTGGTCGACTTGCTGCGCCTGCCGATGCTGTAAATCTGTGAGACCATGCCGTCCCCGAATTTACTTTTCGCTGCAATGCAAACCTCGAATGCAAGCGCCGTGTCGTCATGCTGATCGGCTTCCTGTGCGCGCTGGGCGCCGGCCTGATGTGGGGGCTGGTGTTCGTGGCGCCGCTGATGCTGGCCGATTATCCCGGCGTCATGCTGTCGTTCGGGCGCTATATCGCGTTCGGCCTGATCGCGCTGGTGCCGGCCTTCCTCGACCGCAAGCGCATCGCCGCGCTGACCAGGGCCGACTGGAAAGTGGCGTTCAAGCTGGCGCTGGTCGGCAACCTGCTGTACTACGCGGCACTCGCCACGGCGATCCAGCTGGCCGACGCGCCGCTGCCGACCATGCTGATCGGCACCCTGCCGGTGGTGATCGCGGTCTGCTCCAACCTGGCGCCCGGCCATCCGTCCGATAGCGTGGCCTGGGGCCGGCTGGCGCCGTCGCTGGCGATCATTCTCCTCGGCCTGATGCTGGTCAACGCCAGCGAGCTGCGCGCCTTCGACGGCAGCCGTTCGCTCGCCGACTACGCGCTCGGCTGCGCGATCGCGCTGGGCGCGCTGGCCGCCTGGACCTGGTATCCGATCATGAACGCGCGTCACATGAAGGCGCATCCGCGCATCGGCTCCTCGACCTGGGCCACCGCACAGGGACTGGCGACCCTGCCGATGGCCCTGGTCGGCCTGATCGGCTATGGCCTGTACGCCCATGCCGGCGGCAATGCCTACGCGTTTCCGCTCGGCCCGCAGCCGGCGCGCTTCATCGGCCTGATGCTGGTGATCGGCTTGCTGGCCTCGTGGCTCGGCACGCTGCTGTGGAACCGCGCCAGCCAGCGCCTGCCGACCACGCTGGCCGGCCAGCTGATCGTGTTCGAGACGCTGTCGGCGCTGCTGTACGCCTTCCTGTGGCGCGGCGCGCTGCCGTCGGCGCAGGCGCTGGCCGGCATCGCCCTGCTGTGCGCCGGGGTGGTGCTGGGCGTGCGGATTTTCCGCGCGCCGCCGCCCTGAACGCGGCGCCCTGCTACCATTCAAGACATGTCGATATTCCATTCCTGGCGTTCCCTGACCGCCGCCTGCGGCGCCGGCCTGCTGCTGGCGGCCTGCACGCCGCAGTACGACTGGCGCGAAGTGCACGGCAGCAATGCGCCATTCACGGTCCTGTTGCCGGCCAAGCCGGCGACGCTGGCGCGCCCGGTCAACTTGAACGGCGCACAGGTGACCATGACGATGACCGCGGCCGAAGTCGGCGAGGTCGCGTTCGCCGTCGGCAGCGCCGAACTGGCCGACGCCGCCACCGCCAGCACGGCGCTGGAAGCGATGAAAACCGCGATGGTCAACAACATCGGCGGCACCATCCGCCAGGAAAAGACCAGCGCCAGCAGCGGCGGCCGCACCATCGACCTCGAAGCCGGCGGCGCGCCCTCGGCGCGCAACGGCACGCCGCCGCTGCTGGTGGCGCGCTTCGTCATGCGCGAACGGCGCGTCTACCAGGCGATCGTGCTCGGCCCCGAAAAAGCGGTTCCGCGCGAAGCGGTCGACACCTTTTTCACCTCGTTCAAGGTCGATTGAGGCGCTGCCGCCGGTTAACTGCCTGCGCTGGCCCCTTCAAAAATACTCATAGTTGTATTTTTGAAGTGGCAATAAATTCGTGCGGAATCCAGCCAAAATCAGGCCATACTCCCACCCCCTCGAAAAATCTCCAGGCCATGGCGGCGCCGCTGCCGCTTCACCGCCATACCCGCCGCCATGTGCGCCGCATACCGCAACAACGCCCGAAAAATCACGCCCCCGACATCGGCATCCGTGCCGCCGCATACCGCTGGCGGCCGGCTACGGCACGGGTTATTCTAGGGTCTCTGTTGCGTTATTCATCCTGCACCACCCGAGGCACTATGCTAATCACCTTCAAATCAAAAGCAGCCGCCGATGTCGTGATGTACGAACAGCACGCCAAACGCATCCTCGACCTGCTGCACAAAGACGTCAAACGCGGCGTCATCACGGTCGCCGAACTGGACGACACCCTGAAACTGCTGGAAACCGTGCTGGGCGAATCGAGGAACCGCTCGCCGGCCGAAGGCCTGCACCACGACAGCGGCCATCAAGGTGACGACGACGACGGTCACGAACATCGCGAATACGTCAGCTTCGCCACGCGCGCCTATCCGCTGCTGGCAATGCTGCGCGCGGCCCAGAAGAGCGGGGTCAACGTCGCCTGGGGCATCTGATGGCGCAACGCGAGCAGACGCTGGCGGCCGCTCGACGGCACGCCGCTGTTCGTGCGCGACTGGCCGTTGCCGGCCGGCGCGCCGGCGCGCGGCGGCATCCTGCTGATGCACGGCCTGGGTGAGCATTGCGGACGGCATGCCCATGTGGCGCAATTCTTCAATGACTGCGGCTATGCGGTCCGGACCTACGATCACCGCGGCCACGGCCGCTCCGGCGGCGCGCGCGGCGACGTGCCCGACGACGAGGCGCTGATCCGCGACGCCAAGGTGGTGCTGGACGATTTCGTGCGGCAGGAGCGCGCCGCCGGCGCCGACTCTGCGCCGCTGCTGTTCGGACACAGCATGGGCGGCCTGTTCGCGGCGCGCTTTGCCGCCTCCGGGCTGGCGCCGCTGCGCGGACTGATCCTGTCGTCGCCGGCGCTGGCGCTGCCGCTGTCGGCCATCCAGAAGACGCTGCTGAAAATCCTCGGCGCCGCGGCGCCCGGACTGGCCGTGCCGAACGGCCTCAAGACCCGCTACCTGTCGCACGACCCGGCGGTGGCGGCGACCTACTCCAGCGATCCGCTGGTGCACGGCAAGATCAGCGCGCGGCTGCTGCGCAGCATGCTGGCCGCGATCGATTTCGCCCAGGCGCGCGCGGCGGCGCTGGCGATCCCGACGCTGATGGTGGTGGCCGGCGACGACCGGCTGGTCGATGCCGACGGCAGCCGCGCCTTCTTTCCGAAGCTGGCGGCCGGCCTCGGCACGCTGCACCTCTATCCCGATTTCTATCACGAGATTTTCAACGAGCGCGGCGCCGAACGGGTGTTCGACGATGTCCGTGCCTGGCTCGCCCGGCACGGCTAGCGCGCCGGCGCCTGGCCGAGCGGGTCCGCCGCACTGTCGAGGGCGGCGACCTCGACTTGGTTGGAGCCGTCCTGCTTGCCGGCCAGCATCGCCTCGTCGGCGCGCCGGAACAATTCCTTGTGCGATTCGCCGGCACGATGAGCCGCAACACCGACCGAAATCGTGATCCCCTGCTCCAGGCCGAAATCGAATTTTTCGATCTTTTGCCGCAGGCGCTCGGCCACCTTGCACGCGGTTTCGATATCGGTATCGCGCATGATCACGGCGAATTCGTCGCCGCCCCAGCGATACAGCAGATCGTCGACGCGCAGCCCGGCCTCGAACAGCGCCGCCACCCGTACCAGCATCTGGTCGCCGACGCTGTGGCCGTAACGGTCGTTGATCGTCTTGAAACGATCGAAATCGATCAGCATCAAGGATAGGTCCAGCTGCTTTTCCTCGGCGCGCCGGACGATGGTCGGCAAATGCTGGGAAAACGTGCGCCGGTTCAGGAGGCCGGTCAGTTCGTCATGGTTGGCGCGATGCTCGGCACGCCGGAACAGCGCCTCGTTTTCGATCATCTGCGCATGCAGCGTGGTGAAAATCCCCACCAGCACGATCACCAGCAGAGCTTGCACCACCGCCTGGAAAGTGCCGTGCAGGAACAGGCTCCTGCCGCTCAGTCCCTGCACGAACGGGTCCACCAGCAGGAACACCAGATAGAACAGCGCCACCTGTCCGAGACCGAGGCGCGGCTTGTCGTGGAATACCATGCCCCAGAACACCGCGATCAGCGGCGCCCAGTACAGATAGGTGGCCAGCAGGTCGACGCTGCCGGCGGCGCGAAACAGCGCCGCCTGCAGCACGCTGTTGCCCAGCGAGATCCAGATCAACAGCGAGACGCCGACGTCGATCCGGCGCAGACGCAGACGCGCCCGGCAGCCAGGTCGCGCCCCACAACAGCGCAAACAGGGCCGCGCACAGCGCGCCGTCGATCCGCTCCAGCACATGGCCCGCCTGCCACGCCTGCCCCAGATTGCCCAGCACCAGCAAAGGCAGGCCGAACCGGTACAGGTACAGGTGCCAATTGCGCGCCAGGCTAGCCTGACTTGGGAGGGAGGGGCGGAAATCGGGCAAAATGTTTTCCTATGGAAATAATTTCCTAACGTACATTAAACCAGCCTGTCCTTATTGTCAACTATTGCAAAATATCGTTATAAATTTTAATTTTCAGTTGCGCCGACTCAAAAAAACTGCGGCACCGGGCGCACGTCGTCCCGAGCAGTGCCGAATCCACGCCCGCTTGCCGCTACAATCGAGCTTTCCGTCTTCCGTGCCGGCAACGGCGTCCTTTCCATGAATCTGCTCGGCATTTCCGACTTCGGCCTGTTCTGCCTGGCGGTGTTGTTGCTGAATGCGACGCCCGGCCCCGATACCGCCTACATCGTCGGCCGCAGCGTGGCCCAAGGTCGTGCCGCCGGGCTGGTATCGGCGCTCGGCATCGCCCTCGGCATCTGCGTGCATTCGCTGCTGTCGGCGCTGGGCTTGAGCGCGTTGCTGGCGGCCTCGGCCACGGCGTTTCTGATGATCAAGCTGGCTGGCGGCGCCTATCTGGTTTTTCTCGGCGCGCGCATGCTGCTGGCGCCGGCCGCAGCAGCCGCCGTCGATCGACAGCCATCGGCGCGCCCGTTGCGCACGATTTTCTGGCAGGCGGCGCTGACCAATCTGCTGAATCCGAAAGTGATCCTGTTTTTCTTGTCGTTTTTCCCGCAGTTCGTGCACCCGTCGTCGGCCCACAAGACCGCCGCCTTCCTCTTGCTGGGCGCGGCATTCGTCATCATGTCGACCTTCTGGAACAGCGGCACCGCGCTGCTGGCGGGCACGCTGACGCATCGCGCCGGCCGCAACCCGCACATCCGGCAATGGCTGGAGCGCACCGTCGGCGCCGCCTTCATCGCGCTCGGACTGAAACTGGCCTTGAGCAGGAGCTGACATGGCGGCAAGCTCGCTGAAACCCGATTCGCTGGCCTTCAGCCTGGTCGGCGCCGCCCAGGCGGTGGCCATGGTGCGCGCCGGCAGCGCGCTGCCGCAGGCGCTGGCAACGGTATTCGCGCAGAGCGGCGCCGCCGCGCCGGCGCGCGGCGCGATGCAGGACATCGCCTACCGCACCATGCGCCAGCTCGGCTTGGCGGAGGCCCTGCTCGGCCAATTGACCGAGCGCGCGCCGCCGCCGCCACTGCAGGGCTTGCTGAGCTGCGCGCTGGCGCTGATGTGTACGCCGCCGGGCGGCACGCTGCCGTACGAAGCCTTCACCGTGGTCGACCAGGCGGTCACCGCGGCCGCCGCCGATCCGGCCATGGCACGCGCCAAGGGCATGGTCAACGCGGTGCTGCGGCGTTTCCTGCGCGAGCGCGAAGCCCTGCTGCAGCAGGCGCTGAGGCAACCCGAGCGCGCGCTGGAACTATCCGCAGTGGTGGATCGATGCGATGCGCACGGCGTGGCCGCACGACTGGCAGCGCATCCTGGCAGTCGGCAACAGCGCCGCCGCCGCTGACCCTGCGCGTCAACCGCCGCACGGCAGCGTCGCCGACTACCTGCGCCTGCTGGCTGAGCCATGCGATCGACGCCGCGCAGATCGGTGCCGATGCGGTGCGCCTGCGCCGGCCGCTGCCGGTGACGCAGATCCCCGGCTTCGACACCGGCCTGGTGTCGGTGCAGGACGCGGCGGCGCAACTGGCCGCACCGCTGCTCGACCTGCACGACGGCATGCGCGTGCTGGACGCCTGCGCGGCGCCCGGCGGCAAGAGCGGCCACATGCTGGAGCTGCGCGCAGATCGAGCTGCTGGCGCTCGACAGCGACGCCGCGCGGCTGAGCCGGGTCGACGACAACCTGCGCCGCCTGCAACTGGCGGCCACCCTGCGACGCGGCGATGCGGCGCAGGACGGCTGGTGGGACGGCGAGCCGTTCGACCGCATCCTGGCCGACGTGCCGTGCACCGCCTCCGGCATCGTGCGCCGCCATCCGGATATCCGCTGGCTGCGGCGCAAGGCCGACGCACACGCAACTGGCAACACTTTCGGCGCAGCATCCTCGACAATCTTTGGCAGCATGCTGGCACCCGATGGTAAATTGCTGTTTGTGACCTGTTCGCTGTGGCCGCAGGAATCGGAGGCGCAGGCCGCCGCCTTCGCCGTGCGCCACCAGGCGCACCGCTTGCCGGCGCCGGGCCAGCTGCTGCCGACGGCAACGCGCGGAGTCCGAACACGACGGCCTGTTCTATGCGCTGTTTCAAAAAACCTGACGAGCCGCTTGATACATGCATGTTTCTTCAACTCCATTGAGCGGATGCCGGTCCGCCGCCCGATCCGCGTGAGGCAACGACTCCTTCATTTTCCGCTGCGCTGGCTGCTGCCGCTGCTGCTTGCTGCCGCCATGCTGGCCGCGCCGGCGGCGCGCGCGGCGGAGCAGATCGAACTGGTCCAGGCGCATCTGGAAAGCAGCGACGAGGGCTACAAGCTGTCAGCCACCTTCTCCTTCGACCTCAACCACGGCCTCGAAGACGCCCTGCAATCGCGGCGTGCCGCTGTACTTCACGACCGACGTCGAGATCAACCGCCCGCGCTGGTACTGGTTCGACGAGAAAGCCATCCGCACCTCGCAGACCGTGCGCATTTCGTACAACGTGCTGACGCGCCAGTATCACGCGCGGCGAGTCCGGCCAGCTGCAGCAGACCTTCAGTACGCTGGACGACGCGCTGACCCTGATGCGGCGGCCGAACCGCTGGGTGGTCGCCGACAAGAATGCGCTGAAGCCGGGCGAGACCTATCATGTCGCGGTACGCATGGCCCTGGACCTGGCGCAGCTGCCAAAGCCGTTCCAGGTGAACGCGCTCAACAACAGCGACTGGCGCCTGTCGTCCGAGTGGAAATATTTCAATTTCAAGGTGGAATAGCGGTGACCAGGGCGTTGCGGTATTTGCTGGTGGTGGGCGGTGCGGCAATCGGCATCCTGCTGTTCCTGCTGGCCTCGGCCTCCGAGAATTCGGCATTCTTCGACCAGCATTATTCCTGGCTGCTGGGCCTGAACGCGCTGGTGGCGGTGGCGCTGCTGGTGCTGGTGCTGTTGCTGCTGACGCGGCTGTACCAGCGCTACCAGCGCCGGCAAGTTCGGCTCGCGCCTGATGGCGCGGCTGGTGCTGCTGTTCGCGGTGATCGGCATCCTGCCGGGACTGGTGATCTACCTGGTGTCGGTGCAGTTCGTCTCGCGCTCGATCGAATCCTGGTTCGACGTGCGGGTCGAAGTCGGCGCTGGAATCCGGCCTGAACCTGGGCCGCACCGCGCTCGACTCCTCGCTGCCCGACCTGAGCGCACAAGGCGCGCAGCGATCGGCGCAGGAACTGGCCGACCATGCCGGACGCCGCCCAGGTCACCGCAGCTGTCGCGGCTGCGCGACCAGACCGGCATGCAGGAAGCGACTGATCGTCACCGGCAGCGGCCAGGTGGTCGCCAGCGCCGGCGGCCAGCTGGCGACGCTGATGCCGGAACTGCCGACCGCCGCGATGCTGCGCCAGGCGCAGCTGACGCGCGGCTTCGCGGCGATCGAAGGCAGCGCCGACACGGCGGCGCAAAGCGCCGGCGCCAATCCATCGGAGGCGGCCGCCACTCTGCGCCTGCGCGTGGTGGTGGCGATCCCGAGCTCCGGCAATGCGCTGTCGCTGCGCAACGATGCGCGCTTCCTGCAGCTGATGCAGGCGGTGCCGACGCCGCTGGCGATCAACGCCGAGGCGCTGCGCCCGGCCTACAGCGAATACCAGCAGCGCTCGGTGGCGCGCTCGGGCCTGCGCAAGATGTATCTGGTGACGCTGACGCTGACCCTGCTGCTGGCGATCTTCGGCGCCATCGCCAGCGCCTTCCTGATCGCCAGCGACCTGGCCAAGCCGCTGCTGCTGCTGGCCGAAGGCACCAAGGCGGTGGCCGAGGGCAACCTGTCGCCGCGCCCGATCGTCAGCCAGCTCGGACGAGCTCGGCACGCTGACGCAATCGTTCAACACCATGACGCGCCAGCTGTTCGACGCCCGCGCCGCGGTCGAGAGAAACCGCGCCGCGCTGGAAAACGCCAAGGCCTACCTGGAGTCGGTGCTGGCCAACATGTCGGCCGGCGTGATGGTGCTGGACGACGAGTTCCGGCTGGTGACCTCCAACCAGTCGGTCGAGCGCATCCTGCAGCAGGACGTGGCGCCGCATATCGGCCAGCCGCTGGCGGCGATCGAAGGCCTGCAGGGATTTTCCGAAGTCGTCACCGCGCGCCTTTTCCGAACAGAGCGCGCAATCGGCCGCCGCCAGCGTGCGCGCCGGCGGCCTGCACTGGCAGCAGCAGATCGAGATCCCGCGCCGCGCCGGCGCCGCGACGACCACGACATCACGCTGCTGGCGCGCGGCTCGCGCCTGCCGGTCGAGCGCGGGCATCGGCTACATCGTGGTGTTCGACGATATTTCGGACGTGATCTCGGCGCAGCGCTCGATCGCCTGGGGCGAAGTGGCGCGGCGCCTGGCGCATGAGATCAAGAACCCGCTGACGCCGATCCAGCTGTCGGCCGAACGGCTGCAGATGAAGCTGGAAGACAAGCTGGCGCCGGCCGACGCCGTGATGCTGAACAAGGGCACCGCCACCATCGTCAACCAGGTGGCGGCGATGAAGCGCATGGTGGACGATTTCCGCGACTACGCGAAGACGCCGCCGGCGGTGCTGGCGCCGCTGGACCTGAATGCGCTGATCGCGGAAATCCTGCACCTGTACCTGGCCGACGACGAGCGCGACATCGATCCAGGCTGCAGCTGGCGCCGGACCTGCCGCAGGTGATGGGCGACGCCACCCAGCTGCGCCAGGTGATCCACAATCTGCTGCAGAATGCGCAGGATGCGGTGGCCGACCGCGCCGGCGGCGCGCCGGCGCGCATCGACGTGGTCACCGAGGCAATCCACTACCAGGACGCCGACGGTGCCGCGCGCAGCGCGGTGCGGCTGTCGATCACCGACAATGGCCCCGGCTTCGCGCCGAAAATCCTGGCGCGCGCGTTCGAGCCGTACGTCACCTCGAAGGCGCGCGGCACCGGCCTCGGCCTGGCGATGGTCAAGAAGATCGTCGAGGAGCACGGCGGCCGCATCGACATCCAGCAACCGGCCGGACGGAAATGGTGCAAAAGTGGTCAATTTTGCTGTTAAAGTTAGCGCTCCAATCAGTTGACCGATTGACATCAAGTGATGACCTGTACTGATACCACCCGAGATCAGAAAAAGGGGGCGCATGGAATGAGGAAGGCACGCACATGGCAAATATCCTGGTAGTCGATGATGAAATGGGTATCCGCGAATTGCTCTCGGAGATACTGGGCGACGAAGGGCATGTGGTGATCACTGGCGGAAAATGCGCAGCAGGCGCGCGAGGCGCGCCAGCGGCGGCGCACCGGACCTGGTGCTGCTGGATATCTGGATGCCGGATACCGACGGCGTCACGCTGTTGAAGGAGTGGCAGCGCGACGGCTTGCTGACCATGCCGGTCATCATGATGTCGGGCCACGCGACCATCGACACCGCGGTCGAGGCGACCCGCATCGGCGCCCTCAATTTCCTCGAAAAGCCGATCGCGCTGCAAAAGCTGCTGAAGGCGGTGCAGCAGGGCCTGTCGCGTGGCCAGGAAGCGGCGCGCGCGCCGGCGCTGGCGCGCGCGCGCCGCAGTTGTCGCGCCGGCCGACGGAAGCGCGTCAGCGGCGCCGGCGCCGCTGCCCAGCGCGCCGTTCGCGGCGCGCGTGGCCGCGCACTGCGCCGGCCGCCGCCGCCGACGGCCACCGCTTCAGCGCTGTCGTTCGACCTGCCGCTGCGCGAAGCGCGCGACGCCTTCGAGCGCGCCTATTTCGAGCATCACCTGCGGCGCGAAGGCGGCAGCATGACGCGCGTCGCCGAAAAGACCGGGCTCGAACGCACCCACCTGTACCGCAAGCTCAAGCAGCTCGGCGTCGAACCCGGCAAGCTCGGCAAAAAGGGCGGATGACGCCCACCACGCTGGTCATCGGCGGCCACGCCGCGGCCCGCGAAGCGGCGATCGCCGCCGCCCTCGATCCCGCCCAGCGCACGGTGGCCCTGCTGGAAGGCCTGCCGGACGGCCGCAGCGCCTTGCCGGCGCGGGCCAGACGCCCAGATCGAAATCGTCCGCATCGCCGCCGGCTGCCCGTGTTGCATCGGCAACCTGACGCTGCGAGTCCACCTGAACCGCATCCTGCGCCGGCCGCCGGCCCGGCTGTATATCGGCCTGGCAAGCGCAGCCCATCTGGAACAGCTGCGGCATTTCCTGCGCCAACCGCCATACGATCTGCTGCTGCAATTGAACCAAGACCTCGCGCTTTGATCGAACTTGCAAGTGGGACCGAAATACCCGTTCCTACTGCCAGGCAGCAAAGCGCCGTTACCGCGCCGCCTGGTTCATGGGCTTGAAATTGCCGTCCTGGACGCCATGTTCGATGTGAAGGAATGGCCTGCCATTCCACAGCATAAGGAGCGCACATGAACCTGATCTACAACAGCGAGCAATACAGCGTGGTCGAATTCGGCGCCGATGCCGAACGCGAGGCCTTGCGCTTCGGCGGCTTCGAAATCGTCGACAAACCTTCGCGGCGCGAAATCTTCATCGGCGGCGATCTGGCCAAATCGTTCCGTGAAGGCGTCGAAGAACTGATCGCCACGCGAGCCGAGCGTCGAGGACATCGATACCTTCCTCGGCCAGTACGATGCGCTGATGCGGCAGTCGGTGAGTCCTGCATTGATGCCAACGCCGGAGTACGCTGAAAAACAAGCCGATCTCGTCGATGCATAGTGCCACTTTGAAAACACCGAGGTAGGCAAAGCGGCGCTTGCGCAGTCCCGGAACAGCCGCGTCAGCGGCTGTTTTTTTATTGATGCGCGGCTGCGCACCATGATAGATTCAGGCCGGCTCGCGCCCACCGCCGCTCCGACCCAGCTCCTTCCGCAGTTTCTCGCACCGCGCCATGCACGCCAATTCCCGTCCCATCCACAGCGCCCAGACCGGCATCCACGAACGCCTGCCGCAACTGCTGGAGCGCCATGCCGCCAGCCGCTTCCTGCGGCCGATCGCACCCCACAACCGCAGCGCCTGCGAACACAGCCTGGCGGCCTGGCGCGCGGCCGGCGCGCCGCCGCTGATCCTCGACGCCGGCTGCGGCGTGGGCGCTTCGACGCTGCATCTGGCGACGCAGTTTCCCGATCATTTCGTGATCGGCGTCGACCAGTCGGCCGACCGGCTGGCGCGCCATACGCGCTGGCCCGGCGCGCTGCCGGCCAATTGCCTGCGCGTGCGCGCCGACCTGGTCGATTACTGGCGCCTGCTGCTGGAGGCCGGCGTGCGGCCGGCACGGCACTATGTGCTGTACCCGAATCCGTGGCCGAAGATCGGCCAGCTCGGGCGCCGCTGGCACGGCCATCCGGTGTTTCCGGCGGTGGTCGCGCTCGGCGGCTATTTCGAATGCCGCAGCAACTGGCGCATCTACATCGAGGAATGCGCGGCCGCCTTGAGCCGGCTGACGGGCATGGCGGTGGCGGCGGAAGCCTATGCCACCACCGATCCGATCACGCCGTTCGAACACAAGTACCTGGCCTCCGGCCATGCGCTGTGGCGCTGCCGGGTCCAGCTCGACGGCGCCGGATAACGCGCTGACGGCGGCGCGCTTCAGGCCGCCGCCAATCCATCGACCGCTCCCACCGCCACGCTCAGCATGCTGAGGCTGCCGGCCTCGATGCCGTCGGCAATGACCGTCACCGGCTCCCCGGTCTGGCGACTGCCGAGCACGTACAGCAGCGGCAGGAAGTGCTCGACGCGACGGCACCGCCAGCTGCGCCTCCGGTCCCCAGTCTGCGTAGTGCACCAGCTGGCGCGGATCGTCGCCGAGCAGGCTGGCGCGCACCTTGCGGTTGAAGTCGAGCGCCCATTGCGGGGTGGCGCCGCGCGTCATCCGCCGCAGGTTATGCACCACGTTGCCGGTGCCGAGCAGCAGCACGCCCTCGTCGCGCAGCGGCGCCAGCCGGACGCCGAGCTCGTAGTGATAGTCGGGCGGCTGGGCGACGTCCAGGCTCAGCTGCACCACCGGGATATCGGCCTGCGGATAGAGCTTGACCAGCACCGACCAGGCGCCGTGATCCAGGCCCCAGTCCTGATCCGGATGCACCTCGAGCGGCGCCAGCAAGGCGCGTACGCGCGCCGCCAGCGCCGGATCGCCGGGCGCCGGATAGCGCAGGTCGAACAGCGCCTGCGGAAAGCCGCCGAAATCGTGGATGGTCGGCGGCGCCGCCATCGCGGTGACGCCGGTGCCATGCGTGGTCCAGTGGGCGGAGACGACCAGGATCGCGCGCGGACGCGGCAAGACCGTGCCGAGCCGGCGCCAGATGCCGGTGTAGACGTTCTCTTCCAGCGCATTCATCGGGCTGCCGTGGCCGAGAAATACCGCCGGCATGCGGTTCGAAGCGGATGGGTTCATGGCCTGTCGCGAGGCGGGCCGAATCGGTTCCGGCCCGCACATCGTCCGTGATCAAAATCCGATCCTAGCGCAAACGCCAACAGGACATCGGCCGCGCCGCAGGGCGATGCAATGGAGCAATCCGCTGTTCCGCTGCGATCTTTATGACGTAGTATTGGCGGTATCCGCTTCTCATCCCTTCTCTCTTCAGAATCATGTGCCAGCTTCTCGGAATGAACTGCAACGTTCCCACCGATATCGTGTTCAGCTTCACCGGCTTCGCCACCCGCAGCGGCGTCGGCCATCACAACGACGGCTGGGGCATCGCCTTCTTCGAGGGCGCCGGCGTGCGCCATTTCGTCGATTACCAGGCGGCGCTGGCGTCGCCGGTGGCGGAGCTGATCAAGCGCTTTCCGATCAAGTCGAAAAACGTCATCGCGCATATCCGCAAGGCCACCCAGGGCCGCGTGGCGCTGGAAAACTGCCATCCGTTCGTGCGCGAACTATGGGGCCGCTACTGGGTATTCGCGCACAACGGCGACCTGAAGGAGTTCGCGCCGGCGCTGGACGGGCCGCAGCGCCCGGTCGGCAACACCGACAGCGAGCTGGCATTCTGCTATCTGTTGCAGGAACTGCGGCGCCGCTTCGGCGATGCGCCGCCGGCGCGCGCCGCGCTGGCCGAGGCGCTGCGCGAACTGTGCGCCGCCATCGCCGCACACGGCACCTTCAACATGCTGCTGTCGGACGGTTCGGCGCTGTTCGCGCACTGCTCGACCGACCTCCACTACATCGTGCGCCAGTATCCGTTCGCCAAGGCGCAACTGGCGGACGAAGACGTGAGCGTCGATTTCTCGCAGGTGACGACGCCCAACGACCGCGTCGCCGTCATCGTCACCGAGCCGCTGACCGCCAACGAGACCTGGCACCGCTTCGGCGCCGGCGAGCTGAAGGTGTTCGTCGAGGGCGAGCCGGTCGCGCTGTAGCGCAGAGCCGCCGAGATCTCATATACTCCTTGGATCAACGCCTTTTCCCGCATATAAACAAATCGAAAACAAGACATACTCCCTAATGATGAAGGCTGTTGTGGCAAAAGCGGACTGCAGTACTGGCGGTCGCCAGCGTTCCCGTTTGAGGCGCCACGTCACGCTACGCACAGCGCGCGCAAGGCATCGGCGTCGGCCAGCGTGAAACCGAGTGTCGCCGCCGCCCCGGCAAACGTGGCGACCAGTTCGGCGTTGTCGCGCGCGTTGCGCCCATCCGGCAGTAGCATGTTGTTTTCAAAGCCGATACGGGCGTGGCCGCCCATCAGCGCTGCCGCCATCGCGCAGTCGGCTTCGCGCGCGCCGAACGCGCACATCGCCCACGGCACCGCCTGCGTCAGCGCGGCGTCTTGCTGCCAGGCCTGCAGGAACGGCAGCAGATCGGCCGGCGCCGAGCGCTGCCCTTGCGTGTAGCGTCGCCAAGTACGAACAGCACCCAGTGGCGCCCGGCCGGGATGATGCCGCGTCGGCGCAGTTCGCAGTAGCGCGCGACGTCCTCGGCACGAATACAGGATGTATTGCACGGCGACACGTGCGCGCCACAGCCAGCCGAAGAAATCGGCTGCCGCCGCCTCGTGCGCGGCGTCCGGCACCAGTTCGCGCAGCGCCAGCGAGGCGGCTTCCGGCTGCAATTCGCGGATCACCGCCATCTGTTGCGGCGGCGCGTAGACGCCGACCGCCTCGGTCGTCAATTGCAGCACCAGCGCATCGCCGACCGCGGCGCGCACCGCCGCCACCGCCGGCCGGTAGTCGGCCGCCTCCAGGCTGTGGCTGCCGTCGGCAGCGCCGCACGTGCAGGTGCAGCATGGCGGCGCCGGCATCGAGGCAACGCTTGGCCGCGGCCGCCAGTTCGGCCGGCGTGACCGGCAGACGCCGGATGATCGGCGCGGCGTCTTGCGCGCGCCGTTCGGCGCCACCGCGATCACCAGCGGCTGGCGCAATCCGGCGGCGGCGTTCATCGACGCGCCGTCATGCCGAGGCCAGCGCGGCGTCGATCGCCGCCGCCAGCCGTTCGACGATCAGATCGATTTCGGTGGCGCTGCAGGTGAACGGCGGCGCCAGCAGCACATGGTCGCCCGCCTTGCCGTCGATGGTGCCGCCCATCGGGTACACCAGCAGGCCGCGCTGCATCGCTTCGGCCTTGATGCGCGCATGGGTCCTGCGCGCCGGCGCCAGCGGCGCCTTGCTGCCACGGTCGGCCACCAGTTCGACGCCGACGAACAGGCCGCGGCCGCGGATGTCGCCGATCTGCGAATGGGCGCCGAACACCTCGCGCAGGCGCGTGCGCAGCTGCTCGCCGCGCAGCTTGACCTTGGCCAGCAGCTGCTCTTCGGCGATCACCTTCTGCACTTCGAGCGCGGCGGCGCAAGCCACCGCGTGGCCGAGATAGGTATGGCCGTGCTGGAAGAAGCCGGAGCCGCCGACCACCGCCTGATAGATGCGGTCGCTGCACAGCATCGCGCCGATCGGCTGGTAGCCGCCGCCCAGCCCCTTGGCGATGGTCAGCAGGTCGGGCACGACGCCGTCTTCCTCGCAGGCGTACAGATAGCCGGTGCGACCCATGCCGGACATCACCTCATCGAGGATCAGCAGCACGCCGTACTTGTCGCATACGGCGCGGATTTTCTGGAAGTAGCCGGCGACCGGCGCCACCGCGCCGAGCGTGGCGCCGACCACGGTTTCGGCGACGAAGGCGGCCACGGTATCGGCGCCCAGTTCGAGGATCTGCGCTTCCAGCTCGTCGGCCAGGCGCTGCGCGTATTGCTCCTGGCTTTCGCCGGGGCGCTGGTCGCGGTAGGCGTAGCACGGCGACACATGGTAGGCCGGCGTCAACAGCGGCAGGAAGGGTTCGCGCCGCCAGGCGTTGCCGCCGATCGCCAGCGCCCCCAGCGTGTTGCCGTGGTAGCTCTGGCGGCGCGCGATGAAGTGCCGGCGCTGCGGCTGGCCGATCTCGACGAAGTACTGGCGCGCCAGCTTCAGCGCCGCCTCCACCGCCTCCGAGCCGCCCGACAGGAAATACACGTGCTCGAGCCCGGCCGGCGCATCGGCCACCAGCCGCGCGGCCAGTTCCTCGGCGACCTCGGTGGTGAAGAACGAGGTATGCGCATAGGCCAGCTGCTGCGCCTGCGCGCTGGATCGCCGCCACCACGCGCGGATGGCCATGGCCGAGGCAGGACACGGCGGCGCCGCCGGAGGCGTCGAGATAGCGCTTGCCGTTGGAATCGATCAGGTAGATGCCGTCGCTACCGGTCGCGACCGGCAGCGTCTTTTTGGGATAGCGGTGGAATATGTGGGTCATGGGTAGGCGTCGACGAAGTGGCAAGACAGGGATGCGGCGGCACGCGCGACCTCGGATGAAACAATGGCCGCGCGCGAGCCTGATTGATACGAATGTTTCATAATATATTCTTTTAAAATATTCGTTGCAATCGAAAATTGGGCTCAGTACACTAGGTGCCGGCTCCGGCCGCGCATACCCGCGACACCGCCCCTCTGCTTTCCCGGTGCGGCGGTTTCAACAGTGCCGGCGCGCGGTGCAGAAGCCTGAGCACCGGTGCTGCGAACAGGATTGCCGTTACCCGAGGAAGTTGGCAGAGCTATGGATTACGAAACACTGTTGGCCCAGACCAAGCGCCTGATGCCGACGCTATCGCCGCAATTGCAGCGCGCCGCCATCACGCTCGACGCACGGCCGGACGACATCGCACTGCTGTCGATGCGCGAGCTGGCGGCGCGCACCGGCCTGGCACCGAGCACCTACACGCGGCTGGCGCACGCGCTCGGTTTCGCCGACTACGCCAGGCTTGCGCGAGGTGGTGGTGCGGCGGCTGCGCACGCGCGGACAGGAGCGCTTTTCGCGGCAGGCGCAGCCCTACCTGGCCGGCAAGGGACGCGGCAAGCGCAGCTTTGCGCAGCAGGCGCAGAGCTTGCGCGACGCCAACATCCATAACCTGCAGCAGGCATTTTCGGAACGCAACATCGACGCCATCGCGCAGGCGGCCGAACTGCTGCGGCACGCGCCGCGCGTGCATCTGCTGGGCGCGCGCAGCTGCGTCAGCCTGACCCATTTTTTTTGCTACGTGTCGCAATTGTTCAACGACAAGGTGCTGCCCTCGGTCGGCCTCGGCGACACCTTGCAGGACAGCATGCGCTTCGTGCGCACCGGCGACGTGGTGCTGGCGGCGACCTTCGATCCCTACACCAGCGTGGTCGGCAGTGCCTTGCGCAAGGCCCATGCGAGCGGCGCCAAGATCATCCTGATCACCGACAGCACGCTGGCGCCGAACAGCGCGCTGGCCACCGTGCAGCTGACCGCGCCGGTTGCCACCGCCTCCTTCTTCCATTCGCTGGCGGCGCCGCTGGCGACGCTCGATGCATTGCTGCTGGCCTGGCTGCAGCTGGAGGGCAAAGGGGCACTGGCGCAGCTCGGCAAAACCGACCGCCAGCTGAACGACGATGGTGTCTATATCCGGTCGCGCAAGGCGCGGCCGGAAGCGCCGGCCTGACCGCCGGCCTTGGGGCATCGGGCGGCGACGCCGCAGCCCGATGCGGGTGTTGATGTAGCGGTGAACGTATTCAAATTAAATCAAATCACAAGAGGAGACAATCCAATGAAGACATTCGCATTGAACCGATGGCTGCGCGGCGGCCTGTTGGGGGCGGCCTGCCTGGCCACGCTGCCAGCGGTGCAGGCGCAGCAGAAATTCGTCACGGTCGGCACCGGCGGCGTGACCGGCGTCTATTACGCGGTGGGCGGCGCCATGTGCCGCCTGGTCAACAAGGAGCGCGCCACGCTCGGCTTGCGCTGCTCGGTGGAATCGACCGGCGGCTCGGTATTCAACGTCAACGCCATCAAGTCGGGCGAACTCGATTTCGGCATGGTGCAATCCGACGTCCAGTTCCAGGCGATCAACGGCGAAGCCAACTTCAAGGGCCAGGCGGTATCGGACCTGCGCTCGGTGTTCGCGGTGCATCCGGAACCGCTGACCGTGGTCGCGCGCAAGGAAGCCAACATCAAGGCCTTCAACGACTTCCAGGGCAAGCGCTTCAATGTCGGCAATCCCGGCTCTGGCACCCTGAATTCGGCCGAGGAACTGCTCAAGGCACTCGGCATGACCAAGGCCAGCTTCTCGCTGGCGGCCGAACTGAAGCCCGACGAGCACGGCCCGGCGCTGTGCGACAACAAGATCGACGGCTTCCTGTTCGCGGTCGGCCATCCGTCGGCCAACATCCAGGATCCGGTGACCGCCTGCGGCGCCAAGCTGGTGCCGCTGACCGGCGCCGCCGTCGAAAAACTGGTCGGCTCCCGCCCCTACTACACGATGACCCAGATCCCGGGCGGCCTGTACGCCGGCAACCCCAATCCGACCCCGACCTACGGCGTGGTCGCCACCGTGGTCAGCTCGTCCAAGGTGCCGGCCGACACCGTCTACAAGCTGGTCAAGACGGTGTTCGAAAACCTCGAAGAGTTCAAGAAGCTGCACCCCGCGTTCGCCCACCTCGACCCGAAAGACATGGTCAAGAGCGGCTTGACGGCGCCGATGCACGAAGGCGCGCTCAAGTACTTCAAGGAAAAAGGCCTGCTGTAAGCCCGCCTGCCCGCCGCCGGCGCCCTGGAAACGGCGCCGGCGGCGGGCGCTCCATCCAACGCGCAGCGACAACGCGGGAAGCCCTCATGAGCGCTACAGTTGATCACACCTTGCCCACCGACGCCACACCGGCGGTGGATCTCGAATCGCTGGTGGCCGAGGCCGATCTCGGCGGCCGCAAGCCGGCCGGCCTGGGACGCTGGCTGCTGCTGGCGGTGCCCTTGCTCTGGTCGCTGTTCCAGGTCTGGTACGCCTCGCCGATCCCCTACCAGCTCAACTTCGGCATCTTCAACGACACCCAGGCGCGCTCGATCCACCTGGCGTTCGCGATCTTCCTGGCGTTCCTCGCCTATCCGGCCTTCCGCAGTTCGTCGCGCCAGAAGATTCCGCTGGCCGACGTCGTCTTTCGCACTGCTGGGCGCACTGTGCGCGCTCTACCTGTACCTGTTCCGCGCCGAGCTGGCCCAGCGCCCGGGACTGCCGACCACGCTCGACCTGGTCGCCTCGGTGATCGGCGTGCTGCTGCTGCTGGAAGCGGCGCGGCGCTGCGTCGGCCCGGCGCTGGCGATCATCGTGATCTTGATGCTGTCGTACATCTTCGCCGGCCCCTACCTGCCGGAAATGCTGTCGCACAAGGGCGCCACGCTGGGCCGCGCGGCGTCGCAGATGTGGCTGTCGACCGAGGGCGTGTTCGGCGTCGCGCTCGGCGTCTCGACCTCGGTGGTGTTCCTGTTCGTGCTGTTCGGCACCTTGCTGGACAAGGCCGGCGCCGGCAACTACTTCATCCAGCTGGCGTTCTCGATGGTCGGCCACATGCGCGGCGGCCCGGCCAAGGCCGGCGTGATCGCCTCCGGCCTGACCGGCATGATTTCCGGCTCGTCGATCGCCAACGTGGTGACCACCGGCACCTTCACGATTCCGCTGATGAAGCGGGTCGGCTATTCGGCGGTGAAGGCCGGCGCCATCGAAAGCGCGGCCGGCATCAACGGCCAGATCATGCCGCCGGTGATGGGCGCGGCGGCGTTCCTGATCGCCGAGTACGTCGGCATCCCTTACGCGCAGGTGGTCAAGCACGCCTTCATCCCGGCCATCGTCACCTACCTGGCGCTGTTCTACATCGTCCACCTGGAAGCGGTGAAGGGCGGCATGGTCGGCCTGCCGCGCAATTCGAGGCATGCGCGCTGGCTGTCCGGCGTGATCGGGCTGATGGTGACTTCCGGCTTCGTCGCGCTGTGCGGAGCGATCTATTTCGTCGTCAACCTGATCAACCAGGTGCTGCCGGCGCTGTCGTTCTGGGCCATCAGCGCATTGGCGCTGGCCGCCTACGCCGGGCTGCTGCGCTACAAGGCGCGCTATCCCGACCTGCCGGCCGACAGCGCCGAGGCGATCTTGCGGCTGCCGGACTTTTTCGCCACCGCCCGCACCGGCCTGCACTACCTGATCCCGGTCATCATCCTGGTCTGGTGCCTGATGGTGGAGAACCTGTCGCCGTCGCTGTCGGCGTTCTGGGCCTCGGCCTTCCTGGCGCTGATCCTGGTGACGCAGCGGCCGCTGCTGGCGCTGTTCCGCGGCCAGCCGGCCGGCCCGGTCTGGCACCAGGGCCTGGCCGACCTGCGCGACGGCCTGGTCGGCGCCGGCCGCAACATGATCACGGTCGGTATCGCCACCGCCGCCGCCGGCATCGTGGTCGGCACCGTCACGCTGACCGGCATCGGCCTGGTGATGAGCGAGCTGGTGACCTTCGTCTCCGGCGGCAATTTCCTGGTGATGCTGTTGATGACGGCGCTGATCTGCCTGATGCTCGGCATGGGCATGCCGACCACCGCCGCCTATGTGGTGGTGGCGACGCTGATGGCGCCGGTGCTGGTGCAGCTGGCGGCCGAAAACGAACTCGCCGTGTCGCTGGTGACGGTACACCTGTTCGTCTTCTATTTCGGCCTGATGGCCGACGTCACGCCGCCGGTCGGCCTGGCCGGCTATGCCGCCGCCGCGATCTCGGGCGCCGACCCGGTGAAGACCGGGGTGCAGGCGTTCCGCTACGAAATGCGCACCGCGCTGCTGCCGTTCATCTTCATCTTCAACCAGGAAGTGATCCTGGTCGACGTCCACTCACCGCTGCAGTTCCTGATCGTGTTCGGCACCTGCATGCTGGCGATGCTGCTGTTCGTCGCCGCCGCGCAAGGCCTGTTCATCACGCGCAACCGCTGGTACGAGGGCTTGGCGCTGCTGCTGGTGTCGTTCGTGCTGGTGCGCCCCGCTTTCTTCCTCGACCAGTACGCGCCGCCGTTCGCCAGCGCGCCAGGCCAGCGCGCCTGGTGGCCGAAGCCAAGCGCGCCGGCGACGACGATTCGCTGCGGCTGCGCGTGGTGGCGGAAAAACAGGATGGCAGTACCGTCAACAAGCTGATCAAGCTGCCGCTCGGCAAGCCGGGCGAAGGCGAGCAGCGCCTGCGCGCAACCGGCCTGACGCTGATGGCAGAGTCAGGACGAATGGGAAATCATGGCGGCGCGCTTCGGCACCTCCGGCGCAGAAGCTGGGCCTGAAGCAGGGCGACAAGATCGTCGGCATCGAACTGCCGCTGGAACGCCCGAGCAAGTACTGGGTGTCGCTGGCCGCGCTGCTGCCGTTGGCGCTGATCGTCGTGCTGCAGCTGCGCCGCCGACGCCGCGGCGAATCCTTGTCCGGAACGCCGGTCAGCGCCTGAGGCTGGCTGCCGGCGCTGGCGGGAGCAGCCACGCCGCCGCCGCTACCGACGCCTGGCGAACTTCAGGTGCGTGACCGTCGGCGTGGCGACCGTACGCACCAGTGCGAGCCCATGCAACTCGTCGCCGACGCCGTCGAACAGCCGCTCGCCGCTGCCGAGCAGCGTCGGCACCAGGTTGATCTCCATCTCGTCCACCAGGCCGGCGACCAGGTACTGCTGCGCGGCCTTGGCACCGCCGCCCAGGGAGACATCCTTGCCGCCGGCGGCGCGCCGCGCCAGTTCCAGCGCCTTGTCGATGCCTTCGGTGACGAAGGTAAACGTCGTGCCGCCTTCCATTGCCAGCGGCTCCCGCGCATGATGCGTGAGCACGAACACCGGATGATGGAACGGCGGATTCGCTCCCCACCAGCCGTTCCACGGATTCTGCGCATCCCATGGGCCCGGGTGGCCGCCAAACATGTTGCGGCCCATTATCGTGGCGCCGATATTGACCCAGGATTCCTCGACCACCGGCGTGCTTTGGTTGACTTCGCCGCCCTCCATACCGAGCAGTTTTCGAAACGCGGCCAGCCGAAACGCCCACTCGCTCAGGCGGGTGCCACCGATGCCGAGCGGGTTCTCGACGCTCTGGCTGGGACCGGCCACAAAGCCGTCCAGCGACATCATGATTTTGAAGCGCAGTTTAGACATGGTCGATCTCCTCGAATCCTGGGCCGCGCGCGGCACGGCGCCGTTCTTGAAAGGCTGGCTGGCTCTCATCGCCCGAACTGCTCGGCCGGGGCGGACCTTGCATTTGCAACAAGCATCATAGCTTACGCCCCAAGAAGCCTGTACCTGCCGGACCCGGCGGCATACCGCCGGCACATAGCCGATGATGCACCAGAAATCCAGCGCCGACCCGCCACCAGTAGGCCTTGCGCGGCATGCCTCGTTACGGACCGCTGGAATTCGTAACGCATGTAACAAATCAATTCATTTGAGGCGAAAAAATGCCGGACATCCTATAGTCGAAGCGTGGCGCAAAACCGGCGCTTTCCATTTCGACTGGAGCCAATCATGACTCGCACAAAAACTGTTGCTTCCCTGCTTATCGCCGGCGTCCTCGCCGCCTCGGTATCGAGCTCGGCCCTGGCCGGTGACCGCGGCCATCGCAGGCGGCGGCAACGGCGCCGCCATCGCGGCCGGCATCCTGGGCGCAGTGGTGGTCGGCTCGCTGATCGCCAACTCGCAGCCGGTCTACGCGGCGCCGCAGCCGTATTACGCGCCGCCGCCGCAGCCGGTCTATCAGCCGGCGCCGCAGGTCTACTACCCTGCGCCGGTGCAGCAGACCTATTACGTCCCGGCGCAACCCTACTACGCGCCGCCGGCAGTGGTCGTCAGCGGACGCTATCGCTATTGATTTCCCGGCGCGGCGCGCGAGCGCATGCCGCCGACGGCCAGGGCAACGGCTGTTTGCGGAAAAACGCGACGCCCTTGCGATCGGCCATCGGCAATTCGGCGCGGTCGAAGCCGGGCGGGCCGTTCACCAGCTCGCCGCAAGGAAGACCCCGGTGCAAGGCTCAGGCAGCGCCACCCAGCGCCACGAACTCGCCCGTGAAACGGCCGACAAGCTGGCCCGCATGCTCGAGCACGGACACGACGGCCACCCTGGCCTTGCCCTTGCGTGTCAGCATGCGCAGAAACAGCGGCCAATCCTCGGGATGCTGGAGCGAAGACCTGGCCATGAACTCGCCGGCGATCGGCAATCCATAGTCCATCGTATTGCGCTGGATGACGAGGCGACAGTCGATGCCGGCCGCGCGCAAGCGCGTATGGAGCAGCGACCAGGCGGCGAGTATCGCGACCGCCGACGCGCTGCCTCCGAAGACCGTTTCACGATGGTTGATGTTGGGCTCGAGCGGCGCCCGCAAGACCACCGATTCCGGCGCCACCGACACCACCGAAACCTGCATGGCCTTCGAGAGCGGGATGTGCTCGTGAAGGTATTGTTGAAGGGCGGACGCTGACATCGATGACCCTCCGCTAGAGCAACTTCGTCCCGAGCGGCACCGGCTTGTCCGGGACGCACAAGGCCACCTCGCCGTTTTCATTGTGGAAGCCGGTGACCAGGCATTCGGACATCAGGGGGCCGATCTGTTTCTTGGGAAAGTTGACGACCGCCACCACCTGCTTGCCGACCAACTCCTCCGGCGTGTACAGATGAGTGATCTGCGCGCTGGACTTCCTGAGCCCGATTTCCGGACCAAAATCCACCTGCAGCACATAGGCAGGCTTGCGCGCCTCGGGAAATACCGCCGCGCTGACGACGCGGCCGACACATAACTCGACCTTGGTGAAGTCGTCCCATGAAATGCTTTGCACTATTCCTCCGAATTTACTGAAAGTCCAAACCGGGCGCGCGCCGAGCAGCGGCATTCGGCGCCGCGTTACAGCCCATAATCCCTCTCCACTTTGCAGATGCGGGTCTTGAAAGCGGAATACCATTTCCCGCGCCCGAGCGCCTGCGCTTCCCGGTGCTCGACGTTTTCCTTCCAGGCTTTTATGGACGCAAGATCGGCCCAGTAGGAAACGGTGATGCCTGTTTCGTTGCGCGCGGATTCAATCCCGAGAAACCCCGGCTGCTGCGCAGCGAGATCGAGCATTTTCTGCGCCATTGCGCCGTAGCCGTCATCTCCTTCGGTGCGGACGGAAGTAAATATGACGGCGTAGTAAGGTGGGTTTGGTGTCTCGGCTATCGATGGCATGTGTTCTCGCTTCCTTGGCAGATGGACATTCAGCTTACCGTGGCGTGGCGGTCACCGGATCGCCGATCGCCGGCTCGTACCGGCGCGGGACGGCAGACGGACTATACGCCAGATGTGGGCGCCGCTGCCGGACGCTAGCCTTGGCTTGAGCGGCAACGCCCACAATGCCGCTAAAATGGGTGGTGCACGATGCATCGTGCCTGACGAATGCAGCGGGAGTGTTTGCCATGCCCCAAGCCCCTCGTCTGAGCCGCCGCCAGCTGCTCCTGTCCGCCGCAGCGCTGGGAGCCGGCTTCATGTTGCGTTCCCCGGTCGAAGCGGCCGCGCCGCGCGTCCTGACCCGCCCTATTCCCTCCAGCGGCGAAGCCCTGCCCGTCATCGGCCTGGGCAGCTGGATCACCTTCAATGTCGGCAACGACCCCGTGGCCCGCGATACCTGCGCCGAAGTCATGCGCAATTTCTTCGACATGCAAGGCCGCATGATCGACTCTTCGCCCATGTACGGCTCGTCGCAGCCGGTCATCGGCGCCGGCCTGAAGAAGCTCGGCATGCCGCCGCAAGTCTTCGCGGCCGACAAGGTCTGGATATCGTCCGGCGCGCGCGGCCCGGGCCAGATCGAAACCTCGCGCCAGTACTGGGGCATTCCCCGTTTCGATCTGCTGCAGGTCCACAACCTGCTGTCCTGGGAAGAGCATCTGCCCACCCTGTTGGCGATGAAGGCCGCCGGCCGGCTGCGCTATGTCGGCATCACCACCTCGGAAGGCCGCCGCCACGACGAAGTCGAGCGGATCATGCGCAGCCAGCCGATCGATTTCGTCCAGATCACCTACAACATCCTCGACCGCGACGTCGAAGCCCGCATCCTGCCGCTGGCGCGCGAGCGCGGCATCGCCGTCATCGCCAACCGGCCGTTGCGCCGGGGCGAACTGATCCAGGCCGTGGCGCGCCATCCGCTGCCGGCCTGGGCGGCGAAATCGATTGCGCGAACTGGGCGCAGTTCCTGCTCAAGTTCATCGTCTCGCATCCGGCCATGACCTGCGCCATTCCGGCGACCTCCAGCGTCGCCCACGTGCGCGAGAACATGGGCGCCGCGCTCGGCCGCCTGCCGGACGAAGCCATGCGCCGCCGCATGATCGCCCACGTCGAGCGGCTCTGATGTCCGAGTGGTGGACTTATACGCTGTCGGATTTCCTGCTGTTTTCGGCGCGCACCTACTATCGTCTGTTCGAGCTGTACAACCGCGACGTCTGGCCGGCGCAGCTTGGTCGCGCTCGCGCTCGGCATCGTCATCCTGGCGTGCCTGTTCAGCCGGGCGGCCTGGCGCGGCAAAGGTCGTGATGGCAATTCTCGCCGCCTGCTGGCTGTGGGTCGCGTGGGCATTTCATGCCGAGCGCTATGCCACCATCAATTGGGCCGCGCACTATTTCGCGATCGGCTTTGCGCTCGAGGCGCTGCTCCTGCTCTGGGCCGGGATCGTGCGTGCCGAACCGGCAGACATGCCGGCGCGCAGCCCGATCGCTGTCGCCGGCATCGGCCTATTCCTCTTCGCGCTGATCGTTCAGCCTCTGATCGGCCCCATGCTGGGGCGGCCGTGGCTGCAGGCGGAGGTTTTCGGGATGGCGCCGGACCCGACCGTGGTCGCCACGCTGGGCATACTGCTGACCACAGGGTACCGGCCCCGCTGGCTGCTCATGGTCATTCCGATCGTTTGGTGCCTGATCAGCGGCGCCACGCTTTGGACGATGGGATCTCAAGATGCCTGGGTGATGCCGGTCGTTGCATTGCTGTCGGTGCTATTGGCTGTTCGGAAGGCGCTGTCGCCACGGGTCGAATAATTCGATGAGAAATCGAATTTGGCCAAAGATGCGACATTCGGGCAAAGATGGATTTGCCGGTACCGGCCTACCGCAGCGTCCGCCGCAGTGCTTCAAAGAAGAGTTCGGATTGCAAACGCTCGCCCAGCGTTTGCGCAGCCACGCGACGGGCAAGGGCTTCATCGACCGGCACCAGGCGACGACCGGTCGACTCGGCGATGACTTGCGCAGCGCATGCCCGTTCCAGGTAGTAGAGATCGTCGTACGCATGGTCGATGCGTTCGCCGCAGACGACCACGCCATGGTTGCCGAGGAAGACGACATCGGCGCCGTTCATGGCCCTGGCGATCCTTTCGCCTTCGGTGAGTATCCAGTGCCAAGCCATTGTAGTTGTCGTCCACCGCGATGCGGCCGTGGAATCGCATCGCGTTTTGCGACAGCGTCGTATCGATGGTCCGACCTTCCGTCAGGGTCAGCGCGGTGGCATACGGCATGTGGGTATGCAGTACGCACGCCTTCTTCGCGAGCCGATGGATGGCAGCATGAATGAACATGGCAGTCGGTTCGACTTCGTGGCGCCCGGCCAGCTTGTTTCCCATGTCGTCGATGAGGACGATATCGCCCGCCTGCACCTCGCTCCAGAGCAAGCCCCGCGGATTGAGCAGAAACAGTGAGTCGTTGCCGGGCAATACGATGCTGAAATGATTGCATACTCCTTCGCCAAGCCCATGATGCGCAGCTGCCCGAAGCGCCAGTGCCAGATCCGCGCGGAGCCTTGCCACCGCGGACGAGTTGAACAAATCTTCATGGAAAGACGTCGGCATGGCATTACCTTCTTATTTGCTGATTGATAGGTTTGTCAATTCACGTGTCAATTGCGCGAGCATATCGGCATTTGTCAGAAACAAACATCAGGTTACTGTCGGAGTACAGCCACTATGCGCGCGGCAACGCCAGCCTGACCACTTCGACGAAATATCTTGCGCCTGTCTCAAGGATCCGATCATTGAAGTCATAGGTCGCATTATGCAAAGGAATTCCGCCCTCCTCGCCGGATATGCCGTTTCCAACAAATACAAAATTGCCAGGAACGACCCGCAGGAATGCACCAAAATCTTCAGAGATCATCATGGGATTCACATTGGCGTCCACGCGTGATGGGCCGACCACGCGTGTTGCCGCCTCCACTGCAAGTTGCACATATTCCGGTGAGTTGATGGTGGGAGCAAATTCGTGGGTGTATTCAAATTCGCATTCCACCCCATGCGCCTGGCAAATCCCCATGCTGATCTCGCGCATGCGCTTCTCCAGCAGCGCTTGCACCGCCATGTCGTAGCTACGCGTGTCGCCCTTGATGACGACATTGGATGGAATGACATTCCTGAGTCCGTCAGTAATGAATTCGGTACATGACACGACCGCTTGAAGACCGGGATCGACGTTCCGGGAAACCACGGTTTGCAAGGCCATGACGATCTCCGCGCCGATGACAATCGGATCGGCGCTCATGTGCGGCCTGGCGGCGTGGCTTCCTCGTCCCTTGATCTTGATGACAAAGTTGTCTTCGCTTGCCATGATCCCATCGGGACGCGTCGCAAAGTTGCCGGCCGCCATGCCGGGCATGTTATGCGCCCCAAAGATGGCATCGACCGGAAAGCGTTCGAACAAGCCGTCGCTGATCATCGCCTTGGCACCACGGCCGTGTTCTTCCGCAGGCTGAAAAATGAAACGAACCGTGCCGTCGAAATCGCGCGATTGCGTGAGTATCCTTGCCGCTCCCAAAACCATGGCCATATGCCCGTCATGGCCGCAGGCATGCATCTTTCCGTTGTTGCATGACGCATGGCGCCGCTGCGGCACCGCCTCGGTGATGTTGAGCGCATCCATGTCGGCCCTCAGTCCGATGACGCCTTTGCCGTCGCCGACCGTCAGGCTGGCGACGAGCCCCGTGCCGCCGATGCCACGATGCACTTCCAGGCCCATGGCGACGAGCGCCTGCGCGACATAGTCGGACGTGCGATCTCTTCGAAGCCCGTTTCCGGATGCTTGTGCAAGTGGTGCCGCCACGTCGCCAATTGTTCTTGCAGTGCATTGTCCATTTTTCTCTCCTTGGGTGGCTTGCTGCCTGATCGCTTGTTTGCTTATCCAATCAGGTTGCGTTTGCCGCGAGATGGGCGGATTGCCGGGCGATGACCGCTTGCGCGGATTGCCCTGCCAGACCGGCATAGACGGAAGGTGCCGTCGCCCCTTCCGTATTGATCAGCAAAATCCGCGAATCGTGTTGCAAGCCGACCATCTCCGCCCACTGCCTGTCCTGCAGCAGATTGGCAAGGCCGGCCAGACCGGCGGCGCCGGATTCACCGGATACGACGGGAATGTCGCCGTCAACGCCTTCGGCCAGCGTCCGGACCGCCTTCATTGCTTCGTCATCGGCGATGGTCTGGAAGGCATCAATGCAAGGCTGGAGGATTTTCCAGGCCAAGGGCGAGGTTTCGCCGCAGGCAAGCCCCGCCATGATCGAGTCGACGGAGCCGGTGGCGTTCGCGGCTGTTCCCTGGACGGCGCTTTGGAACAAACAATCGGCTTGCTCCGGCTCGGTGACGATCAAGCGAGGACGTTGCGCGCCGTGGTATTCCCAGAAGTAGCTTGCCAGGCCTGCGGCAAAGCCACCGACGCCGGATTGCAGGAACACGTGGGTATAGGCGGGCGACTCGGGCCGGCTGCCGGTCTGCTCGATGACTTCCGCGGCGATGATCCCGTAGCCTTGCATGACATCGCGGGGAATGTCCTCGTAGCCGTCGTATGAGGTATCAGAAACCACGTGCCAGCCGTGTTGCTTGGCAAGATGCGCGGCCTCGTTGACCGACGCATCGTAGTTGCCCTTGATACGCACGATTTCGGCACCATAGGCTGCGATCGCGGCTTCCCGTTCCATGCTGACATGGGCATGCAGGACAATCACGCAGCGGCAGCCGACCGAACGCGCGGCGGCGGCCAAGGCGCGGCCGTGATTGCCATCAGTGGCACTGATCACGGTGCAGTTGGATAGCAGGTCCTTGTACGCACCGCGGAACACTTCCCTGGCATCGAGGTGTCGCTCGGGCCAAAACCTCAGGATCAGCCGCACCAGGGCAATCGGCGCGCCAAGCGCTTTGAAGCTGCCTAATGGCGAGCGCACTGACTCATCCTTGACATGGATCTGTCCGACATCCAGGCGTGCCGCAAGACCGGGCAGGTTCCAAAGCGGCGTACTGCCTGTGCTCAGGCCATCCCAAGCCTTGAGCCAGCGCCGGCTCTCATTGGCTTTCTCGATGCTGAGGATGTTGGCGAGTGCTTCCGGATAGGGAGTGCGAGAGGCGTTTGGGTTGAGAATCAACATGGCTGCGCGGCTCCTGGTCGAGGGATATTTCGGAGAAAGGAAATCATTTCAATGCGAGGCGACGAAGTACGACATCCAGCAGCACTTGTGCACCACTGATGAGCTGATCATCGTCCGTGTGTTCGCGCGGGTTATGGCTTACGCCGCCGCGGCTAGGAACAAAAATCATCGCAGCCGGGGCCACACGCGCGATCATCTGGGCATCGTGGCCGGCACCGGAAGTCATGCGGCGGCAGGTGAAGCCCAGACGTCTGGCAGAGGCCTCGATTTCGTTGGCAAGGCCAGCGTCGAAGGTGACCGGCTCGAATCGAACCAGTTGTTCCGCCAGGATCTTCACGCCTTCCTGTGCTTCGAGCACGGCAAGATGTTCACGCAAGCGCTGCTCAGCCAACTGCAATCGCTGCTCGTCCGGATCGCGCAGGTCCACGGTGAAGGTCGCTTTGCGTGGGATGACGTTGATCAGGTCGGGTTCGAGCTTGAGAGAGCCGACCGTAGCGAGCGTGGTACCGCTGGCCACAGCCAGATCGCGCAAAAAGGTAATGACCGAAGCGGCGACCCAGCCGGCATCGTGGCGCAGTCGCGTCGGCGTTGTTCCGGCATGATTGGCGCTTCCCTGTACCGTAATCTTCTGCCAGGAAATGCCCTGCAGGTTTTCCACGACACCGATCAGGACGCCTTCGGCTTCCAGAATGGGGCCTTGTTCGATATGCAGCTCAAGGTACTCGTGCGGAATGACGGTGGCGGGAAGTATGTCTCCCGCGTAGCCGATGCGCTTGAGCTCATCGCCAAGGCGCGAGCCATCGGTTCCGATCATATCCAGAGCGGTTTCGATGGCAAGCCCACCGGCGCACACCAGCGAACCCATCATATCCGGCTGGTAACGGACGCCTTCTTCATTGGTGAAGGCCGCCACGGTGATGGGACGGGAAGGCAGCTTCCCTGCGTCCCGAAATGCGCGGATGACCGCCAAACCGCCGAGAACACCATAGCAACCATCGAGGGCGCCGGCATTTTTTACCGTGTCGATATGGGAGCCGATCATGAGTGGGCGGCAGCGACTCGCCGCCCGGCGCGGCGCGCAGAGTACCGAAAATATTGCCGATCTGGTCGACGCCAATGTCGACTTCAAGCTCGCGCATCCATGCAACGACTTGATCCCGACCGGCTTTTTCGTCATCCGTCAACGCGATTCTCGTGCGGCCGCCAATGGCATGATCCCGGCCGATCTCGCCAAGCTGCTGGAGTTGCGAGAGCAAAGCATCGCTATCCAGACGGATTTCCTTGGTGGAACTGGTTTCGGTCGTCATGGCGCGGCTCCAGGCTGAAGCGAATCAAAATGGCTTGTCATCGAGGGTCTCAGGCGAAATAATATTTTGGATATCCCGATAATTTAGCTCCATATCGGTATGGGAAATGCAAGAGACATTGCATTTTGATGCCCTACTTGGAAATAATTTTTATGCCTGTAGATCTCGACAGTTACGACAAAAATATCCTTGCAGAAGTGCAGGAAAATTCGCGCGTCCCGCAAAGTGAACTGGGCGAACGCGTCAGCCTGTCAGCCGCTGCAGTGAACCGGCGTCTGAAGCGTCTCGTTGACGAGCGCGTGATTGAAAAGTACACGGCGGTCGTCGCTCCCAACGCCGTAGGGTACGGGCTGACCATCGTGGTCAACGTGGAGGTGGAAAGCGAGCAGATTGATTTGCTCGATGCAGTGAAACGGACATTCGAGGCATGTCCGCAGGTCCAGCAGTGTTATTACGTGGCAGGGGAATGGGATTTTGTGCTGATCTTTATCGTTAGGGATATGGATCAATACAATGCGCTGACGCGTAGCCTTTTCTTTGGCAACAACAACGTGAAACGCTTTAAGACCTTGGTAGCGATGGATCGCGTGAAAGTGGGACTTGATGTGCCGATTGGATTGTGAAGTGGGCGTTATTTGCACGAATCGCAGCGCTTACGAGGCATTCGACGTCACCTGTTGGAAGAAGCTGTTGAAATTCACGCCGACCAGAACCGGCTGCCCTGGCTGCCAACGATGCAGACAGAGCAGGAAAATCTCTACAAGTCCTCACTAAGCAAGGCGCTGTCTCACAGATCAAAGCCTACCGCCGAGCGAGCAAGATATGGGGTAGAACTACGCCTTGCGCACTGGGTAGCGCAGGTGGGTAACGCCAACGCCCGGGATCACCGTCGGGTTGCCAAGGACGGCTGGCGTGCCGGCGAGGTGGTCAAAGAGTCGAATTCCGGAACCAAGAAGAACCGCCGCGATGTCGACGTGGATTTCGTCGAGCAGGCCGGCATTCAGGCACTGCTGGATGGTGTCGGCGCCGTGGACCCCAACGGACTTCCCGGCGGCGGCGGCTTTGGCTTGGCGCACGGCGCTTTCGATGCCGTCGGTCACGAAGTGGACAGTCGAGTCGGGGCGCGGCCATCCGGCGGGGATGTGGTGGGTAAGCACGAATGCCGGTCCCCAAGCATGATTTCCGCCCCAGCCGTGGGCGACGTCGAAAGTGCGTCGACCGGTGAGCACGGCACCAAGTTCGGACCAGAGACCGCGCAGGTGCTCGGCGCTCGGCCCGGACACCTTGAACGTCATGGGGTCCGACCCGCCAGTGTGGAATTCGACGTCTCCCGAGGTGAAGTACCAATTGAACACTTCGGCCACGCCATCGTTGAGGTCGGCGATGAAGCCGTCGAGCGACATGGACATGATAGCGATAACTTTCGACATGGCGATGTTCCTTTCTAGTGGGAGACTGCGTTCAGGGGATTGCGCGCTGTCCTCCCGGATCGTCCGCCCAACTAATAAATTAATCAGTGCGCCACTGATGCCAAACCGAAGGAAAAGGTATGAGTTCGCGCGTCCGGGTTAAATTTCGGGTTCGGCGATATTACATATCATTGATCGATAGTTAGTTGAAGTTTCATGCCTTCATGAGAGGCTACGAAACCTAACGACTCATAAAACCGTTTGGCGTCTGGGCGTGATTTGTCTGTCGTAAGCTGAACTATGTGGCAGTCCCGCTCACGTGCTCGCGCTATAGCCCATTCGAACATTGTTCTACCGACCCCCTTTGATCGATTCGCTGAATCTACCCGGACACCTTCAATCAGCGCTCTCCAACTGCCTTGATGGGTGAGGTACGGGATAAACGTAAGCTGCAAGACGCCGACTACGTTCTCGTTCAAGCATGCAACTACAAGTTCATTGTTAGGATCAGAATCAATGGCGGCAAACGCAGAGAGGTAACTGCTTGGCAGAGGATTTTCGTATCGTTCTCGTTTAGAACCTAACGGATCGTCAGCAAGCATTCGCACAATATGCGGCACGTCATCTGCAGCTGCCCGACGGAAACTTAGTTGCGGTTCAGACATGATTTCCTCCAGTTCAATCTATACGGTGCCGAACGTTCCAAGTAACCTGCCTGCGCAGCTTTTCGCGTAGGTCCGGTTGACTGCAAGGTCAGGCTTTTTAGTTATCTTCAATTACTGCACTCTCCAACACTCTACGAGCCTCTTCGACAAATTGCATGTCCTTGTTTGAGTCCGAATATCTATGGTAGTAGCGCAACTAGAACCCAAGCCCTTGTGCTTAAGTAACCCGTATGAAAGCAGATACTGCTCGCTCCATCTTCTTTCCTGCACGATTTGGTCGGGTTGAATAGCTTCCAATAGCAGATACCCTCTGGCGCATCTCCTGTCCTTTGAATCTTCCGTTTTACCCAATTTGATTATCTTGCATTTTTTTATTTGCGTAGCCTTCTCTGATATTCCGCCTGATGGTTTCGACGTACCTGGAGATTGCGAAATTGGAGAATCGAGTCTTATTAGATAGGCTTCGATTTCTCGGTTGTCATTAGTGGAGGCAGCATTCTTTCGGAGGGTTACGCTCAAGCCAGATGTTTCCATGCTCCAGCCATCCTCGTCCCCGAGCCGCTTTTATCTGCGATTCCAATTCCAACGACCTTGGGAATACTGACATCGCCACTTTTTGGCATTGGCCATCACACTGACGAGCATGAATAACGTAGGTAATACATATGAATATTCCAAAGATATCTCCCTGGAAGCCTAACGACCGAGGTCAGCGGTAGGCGGGCAGCACAAGCTAGCCGACTGTCCGCAGGTTCGGATAGTTAGGGGCGGAGAGCTTGCAAAGACCCTTTAGCGTACTGATATGAGCGACCAGATAAGGCGTAACGCCCTGAGGGAGAGGCGATACTTCAACAGGCCCCTGAAATTCTATTGACGCCAGTAACGCGGAAATTCGATCTGGCTCGGAATGAAATAGCTCCAGCTTGAGGAGAGAAAGCCCTTGATCCGGCAGGTTGGCCGCAGGATGGGGTTCGGCGTGCCACTCGATGAGGGCGGGAGCAATGCCGCCCAAAGGAAGACTGCCATCAGCGGGAATAGTGATCAGCCAATCGAGCGCACCGCGAGTCATAGGCTCGATGTAGCCAAGGGCTTCGGACGAGCGGGCGGCGGTCGCATGGATGTCGGCGGTTCGCGCCACCCAGTTAGATAGCTTGGGCGGTGAGCTTGCCTCAAGCCTATCCAGGGCAAACCAACGCGCCCTGTCCGGCCGCGGAAGATCCGGATTGGGAGAAATGACTTCCAAGAATAAGGAATCCCCCAAACGCAGCAGTAAATTGTGAGTCCCCATGCGGGGATGCTCGCCACCCCGGTGAGGCGCGACGCCGAGCGTCTTTCTCACGAATTCGGCACCAACTTCCAGGGTGGGAGCCGTGACAGTGATGTGGTCAATGAAGCAAGGTGCCATATGAAAAGCCCTGACGCTGAGCTAACTGGACCACAACACGTTGCCGCGAAGTGGCAATTCCTTGTTGTGGGTCTGTGTCGAAGGACCTGTTATGCCGCATGGATCACTCGGGCAGTCTAACGACTGCAAGTGTGACGGGGCCGTTTCCGACTACTCGACTGCTATGACCACGACCGCTCGTGTCCTCCAGACGCAAGCCGCTGCCTGGCGAGATGTCCCGGAAATCGCCATTACTGACTTCGAACCGCATCTGCCCCTGAAGGACAAAGATCCACATGCGAATGGGCGAAGGGTGCGGCTCACCGACCCACCCGGCGGGTAAGTGCAGAAACCCGCATTGCGTGGCCGGCTCCAGCGCGGACACGCTGAACGGCAGCGCAGGAGGAGCAAATTGCTGGGGAGTTACCGTGACGGCGATTGATTCAAAGCGAGTGTCACTAGCACCGTCGGCAACGAGCTTGGGAAAGGTGAGTTCATTAACCATGAGTTCCCCTGCGGCATAACGGCTAGGTTAACCCGCGCGTAGCGTCGGTATCGAACCGCGAGTTAGAACTACTCCTTGGAGATAACTTCAACCTGAAGCACTCCAGATTCAAGCGCCTTGCCTACATTTTGAATTGCAGATTTATTTGCTTCCAGCGCCTCATTGTCAATTGGGAAGCCGACCACATTCATTTTTAGTGCATGTTGTCCTGTAACGAGGGAGAGGGTCGCTTTTCGCAATTCCATTTGCTCAGCTTCAATTTCGCCATGAGCAATCGGAGTATAGGAACCTCTCTTAAGCTGCACTCGATCAAACTTAAAGCCAATATCTTGTGCGATGGCGAAAAGAAGATTGGTAAATAATTCGTCACCTTGTGCCATCCACAGCGATAGCTGCGCTTCGTCCGCCTTGTTGTTGAAGTGGTCGAGATATTCTTTCCAAGCATCTAATACACGCTGTTCTTTTGATGTTCGACGAGACAATCCTAAAACACGATCTCCGTAAAACACAAGGTCAATCATGTTAAGTGCGCGAACATGCTCAGGAGATACTCGCGATGCACGGGTTGCCATTAATTGCTCAAACAAATATGTTTTACGGCGACGGCGCTCCCGGATTGCTTCAACGGCTTTCTGAGCTTGGACAGCTAGAATTGGTCCAACGAGAGTTGCGAGTACAACCGCTAGATCTTTGAATTCGAGATTAAACATACTTGGCTCCATAAATGCAGCTCTATAGTTCTAACTTCAACTCGGCAAAAAAATTTCTATCTAACCCTGCAAGCTGTCCCTCTATCCTGGCTCGCCCATTCAACCGGAAGCGTTGCCGCGCTTAGTCTTCGGCAAGATATTGTATTCAGTATGAAAATCACCAAGAAAGGCAGACAACTTCCGTGGCTACCGCCTATCCCCTCTTGTAACAATGTTCCTCCAAGCTGTTCGACTAGGTTCAGCATTGCATTCGTGACAAGCATTGCAGCTTACGCACCAAAGAGGCGTACGTCTACCGGATCCGATGGCATATCCGGTTTCATAAATTGAACATCCCATGGACATATAAGCTGCCCAGGTCAAGGCCTACCTGTCCTGTCTGACCAACGAGCGTCAAGTCAGTGTCTCTACCCACAAGCAGGTTCTTTGCGCCTTGCTCTTTCTGTACAAACAGGTGTTGGGGAGTGACTTTCCTTGGAGGAAGGACATTGCCCCCAATCGCCAGCCTCGATTGTCGACGGTGCTCACACCATAGGAAGTCGCCGCTGTTCTGGGAGAAAGGAAGGGAGCGCATGCCTTGATGGCGCGTTTGATGTACGGCACCGGCATGCGGTTGATGGAGCCCGTGACCTTGCGCGTCAAGGCGGTTGATTTCGGCCGACGGGAAATCCTCATCCGGGAGGGCAAGGGCAGCAAGGATCGCGTCACCCTGTTGCCGATTGCACTGGTCATGCCGCTGCGCGAGCAGATCGAATCTGCCGGGGGAGCGTATGACGAGGATCGAGCCGCAGGCCGGCCAGGCGCGGTGTTGCCAGATGCGCTGGAGCGCAAGTACCAGAAGGCCGCAGCATAGTGCGGAGGGTTCCGGGTTTTTCCCTCAGATCACGAATCAATCGATCCCCCGTTCCGGGATCGTTCGGCAGCACCACTTGTAGGAACAGGCGTTTCAGCGGGCGGGCAAGCCGCCAGGCTGACAAAGCCGGTAGCGCGACGGCCTGCCCGCTACGATGCCGGCCATGGGCACGGCGATTTTGATTTTCGCCGCACTCGCCATTGCGATTGCAAACCCTGCCCTTTCGCGGCGCGCCGTTCGTGATACGGCGCATGGCCGCGGCCTTGAACAGGTTTTTCGGCAATTCAGCGCGTTCTGCCCGGCGCCGGCACCGCGGCACTTCCGGACGCCGCCGCAGATTGGTGCGAGCAGACGCTGGCCGGCACCAGCGGGACGGAACGCTTCCTACAGGTTTTCAGGCAGCTCAGCCCGCATTGGCACGCCGCGGCATGGGCGTCACACGCGGCGCCGGATCGAGCACGCGGTCGCCCTCGGCATCCTTGATGCGCGAGACCAGCCCCATGCGGTTCATCAGCGCGATGAAAGGTTGCGGATCGAGCTCTTCCACGTTGGCCATGGTGCCGACGTCCCAGGTACCGTCGGCAATCAGCATGGCCGCCGCCACTGCCGGCACGCCGGCGGTATAGGAAATCGCCTGGCTGCCGACTTCCTCGAAGCTCGCCTCGTGGTCGCAGACGTTGTAGATCAGCACTTCCCGTGGCTGGCCATCCTTGACGCCCTTGACCAGGTCGCCGATGCAGGTCTTGCCGACGTAGCCGGGCGCCAGCGAAGCGGGATCGGGCAGCACGGCCTTGACCACTTCCAGCGGCACCACTTCCTGGCCGCGGGCGGTGGTCACGGGCTGTTCCGACAGCAGGCCGAGGTTCTTCAACACCGTGAACACGTTGATGTAATGCTCGCTGAAGCCCATCCAGAAGCGGATGTCGGGCACACCCAGGTGCTGCGACAGGGAGTGGATTTCATCGTGCCCGGTCAGGTAGGTGGTGCTTTTGCCGGTTACCGGCATGTCCCAGTCCTTGCGGTGCTCGAACATCGCATTGGCCTTCCAGGCGTTGTTCTCCCACGACCACACGGTGGAGGTGAATTCGCGGAAGTTGATTTCCGGGTCGAAGTTGGTGGCGAAGTAGCGGCCGTGGCTGCCGGCGTTGATGTCGATGATGTCGATCGAATCGACGCGATCGAAATAGGTATCGAGCGCGTAGCGCGCATAGGCATTGACCACGCCGGGATCGAAGCCGACGCCGAGCACGGCGGTCACGCCGGCATCCTTGCAGGCCTGGCGACGCTTCCACTCGTAGTTGGCGTACCACGGCGGCGCTTCGCACACTTTGGCCGGATCCTCGTGGATGGCGGTGTCCAGGTAGGCGGCGCCGGTTTCGATGCAGGCGGCCAGCACCGACATGTTGAGGAACGGCGAGCCGGCGTTGATCACGATCTGGCTGCGCGTGGCCCGGATCAGAAACTTGGTGGCATCGACGTCCATGGCGTCGAGCGCATGGGCCTGCAGCTGGCCGGGCCGTTGCAGGCTGCCCTTGTCGTTGATCGAATCGATGATGGCCAGGCATTTGCCGAGCGTGCGCGACGCAATGTGGATATTGCCGAGCAGGGCATTGTTTTGCGCGCATTTGTGCGCCACCACGTGAGCCACGCCACCCGCGCCAATAATCAGAACATTACGCTTCATTGAATCTACTCCCTTCTCTCAGATTTGAACGTCCTGCGTCAGGACAGGCTGCTGACGTAGTCGTCAAAGGAAAAATCGCGCACCAGGTGCAGGCTGCCGTCCTGCTCCTTGACGGCAATGGCCGGCATATGGATGCCGTTGAACCAGTTCTTCTTGACCATCGTGTAGCCGCCGGCGTCACCGATCGAGATCCGATCACCCACCTGCAGCGGCTGTGCGAAGCGGGCTTCTCCGAAAATGTCGCCGGCCAGGCAGGTCTTGCCGCAGATCTGGTAGAGGTGATCGCCCTCGTCGCTGCCGATCGGCGCCGTTTGGCGATAGATGAGCAGGTCGAGCATGTGCGCTTCGGTCGAGCTGTCCACCACCGCGAGGTGCTTGCCGTTGAAGCCGGTGTCGAGCACGCTGACTTCCAGCGTCGTGGTGTGGCGCACGGCAGCTTCCCCGGGTTCAAGATACACCTGGATGCCGTAGGTCTGCGCGAAGCGGCGCAGGCGCTCGCAAAAGGCGGCCACCGGATAGCCCGGCTCTGTGAAGCTGATGCCGCCACCCAGGCTGACCCAGTCCAGCCGATGCAGGATTTCGCCGTAGCGTTGCTCGATATCACTGAGCAGGGCGTCGAAACGCTCGAAATCGCGGTTCTCGCAGTTGTTGTGGATCATCACGCCGTCGAGGCGGTCGGCGATGGCGAGGATGCGGGCGGGATCGGATTCGCCGAGCCGGCTGAAAGGCCGCGCCGGATCGGCCAGATCGAAGCCGGAACAGCTGGTGCCGGGGTTCAGGCGCAGGCCCTTGGGCCTGTCGCCGGCCGCGGCTTCGAAGCGCTGGAACTGGCTGATCGAGTTGAAGATGATCTTGTCGCAGTGGGCGACGACTTCGTCGATTTCGTGATCGGCGAAGGCGACGCTGTAGGCGTGGGTTTCGCCGCCGAACTTCTGATGGCCCAGCTTGACTTCGTACAGCGACGACGAGGTGGTGCCGTCCATGTACTTGCGCATCAGGTCGAACACGGACCAGGTGGCAAAGCATTTCAGCGCCAGCAGCACCTTGGCCCCCGAGTGTTCGCGTACTTGGTCGATGATCTGCAGATTGCGCAGCAGCGCCGATTTGTCGATCAGGTAGTAGGGGGTTGGAATCATGTCTGGTATGAAGGATGAAAGGGTTATGGATCGTCGAGGCGGGCGTCAGTGCGGCTGCGTTTTCCGTCCGTCTGCTCGACGAGGTGGTCGATGACCATCGGTTCCTGGCCGGGAAGGCTGGCGACCAGCGTCAGCTCGCCGCCCAGGCTTTCCACGTAGTGGCGCAAGGTCGAGAGCAACATGTCGCTGCGCTTTTCCAGCCGCGAGATGGTGTCCTGGCCGACATGCAGCGCCGCCGCCAGTTCTTCCTGGGTCAGATCGGCGCTCTTGCGCAGTTTTTTCAGCGTGGCTCGCCGCATGTCGCCGGTCGCGATGAACGGAGGGCGACCGGCGACAGGTCTCGAGGCCTCGGCGTCGCGCTTCTTCGGCATAGGGAATTCCTTCGGGTTCCGGTCAGAAGGCGAATTATGGCTTTAAATACATATGTCGTCAAGGCCATAAATTGCCGGAGGGCAGCGGCTGGATGGCACGGGTGCGCGACAAGGAAGCGGTACAGGCGGTTTACTCTGCCAGCGGATTTTTTCTTTGTCCGCGCCCCTTCAACAAACTTCCCCGGCTTTGTCAGCCGGTACTAACTTCGGGATCCGATGACTCGGAGAGGGATGTTCGCGTGGTGATCCGGGGATTACTGAAGCGCGTCTCTCGGCACCGTGCGGCGCGGCTTCCGGTCAAGTCGCGGATTTCCACAATAAGCGCCGACCACGCCCTCAATACGAGCGAAAACAAGGAGTATATGGAAATATCTCCCTGTTTTCACCCGAGATCGATTGCTATCTATGGGAGTATGCGAATCGCCGCAGGCCGCGGCGACCTCCGCCCTACAGGTTCGGCGCCAGCCAGCGCTCCACCTCGTCCTGCGGCACGCCGCGCCGCGCCGCCATGTCGGCCACCTGGTCGTCGCCGATCTTGCCGACGATGAAGTACTTCGATTGCGGGTGGCGAAGTAGAAGCCGGAGACCGAGGCGCCGGGGAACATGGCGAAGGATTCGGTCAGCTGCATGCCGATTTCCTCGCACTGCCATCTGGCGGAACATGTCGATCTTCACCGTGTGCTCGGGGCAGGCCGGATAGCCGGGCGCCGGACGGATGCCGCGGTATGCTTCCTCGATCATGGCTGTCGTTGCGACAGCGTCTCGTCCGGCGCATAGCCCCACAGGTCGGTGCGCACGCGCTCGTGCAGGTATTCGGCGAAGGCTTCGGCCAGGCGGTCGGCCAGCGACTTCGAGCATGATCGCCGAATAGTCGTCGTGGCGTCTTCGAAGCGCTGCTCGTGCTTCTCGATGCCGAGGCCGGCGGTCACCGCGAACATGCCGATGTAGTCGGCCACGCCCGAATCCTTGGGCGCGATGAAGTCGGCCAGGCACTGGTTGGGGCGCGCCACGCCGTCGATCACCGGCTTCACGCCCTGCTGGCGCAGGCCGTAGTAGGTGAAGGCGACTTCGCTGCGCGACTCGTCGGTATAGATCTCGATGTCGTCGTCGTTGACGCTGTTGGCCGGCAGCAGCGCGATCGACGCCGTTGGCGGTCAGCCAGCGGCCTTCGATGAGCTTCTTCAGCAAGGCCTGGCCTTCCTCGAACACCTTGGAGGCGGCTTCGCCCACCACCTCGTCGGTCAGGATCGCCGGGTAGGGTCCGGCCAGGTCCCAGGTCTGGAAGAACGGGCCCCAGTCGATGTATTGCGCGATCGTCGCCAGGTCGACATTCTTGAACACGCGGCGGCCGATGAACTTCGGCTTGACCGGCGCGTAGCGCCGCAACTCCAGCTGCATCTTGTTCGCGCGCGCGTCGCGCCAGCGACAGCATCGGCAGCGCCTTCTTGTTGGCGTGCTGCTCGCGGATGCGCTCGTAGTCGGCGGCGATTTCCGCCACGTATTGGCGCGCTGGTTTCCGGCGTCGTCAGCGACTGCGCCACCGACACCGAGCGCGAGGCGTCCGGCACGATACACCACCGGGCCGCTGTAGTTGGGCGCGATCTTGACCGCGGTGTGGGCGCGGCTGGTGGTGGCGCCGCCGATCAGCAGCGGGATCTTGCGCTCGCGGAAATACGGGTCGCGCTGCATCTCGCGCGCCACGTGCGCCATCTCTTCCAGCGACGGCGTGATCAGGCCGGACAGGCCGACGATGTCGGCGTTCTCTTCCTTGGCCTTGGCCAGGATTTCGGCGCACGGCACCATCACGCCCATGTTGACGACTTCGAAGTTATTGCATTGCAGGACCACCGAGACGATGTTCTTGCCGATGTCGTGCACGTCGCCCTTGACGGTGGCGATCACGATCTTGCCCTTCGGCTTGGCGACGATGCCGGTGCGCCTGTTCGTTCAGCGCCTTTTCCTGCTTCGATGAACGGGATCAGGTGCGCCACCGCCTGCTTCATCACGCGCGCCGACTTCACCACCTGCGGCAGGAACATCTTGCCCTGGCCGAACAGGTCGCCGACGATGTTCATGCCGTCCATCAGCGGGCCTTCGATCACCTGGATCGGGCGGCCGCCGGCGGCCATGCATCTGCTGGCGCGCTTCCTCGGTGTCTTCGACGATCCATTGCGTGATGCCGTGCACCAGCGCGTGCGCCAGCCGCTGCTGCACCGGTGCCGTTGCGCCACTCCAGGTTCTGCTTCTGCCTTCTTGCCGCCGGCCTTCAGCGTGCCGGCGATTTCGATCATGCGCTCGGTGGCGTCCGTCGCGGCGGTTCAGCACCACGTCCTCGACGCGCTCGCGCAGTTCGGGCGCCAGCTCGTCGTAGACGCCCATCATGCCGGCGTTGACGATGCCCATGGTCATGCCGGCCTTGATCGCGTGGTACAGGAACACGGTGTGGATCGCCTCGCGCGCCGGGTCGTTGCCGCGGAAGCTGAACGAGACGTTGGACACGCCGCCCGAGACCTTCGCGTGCGGCAGGTTCTCGCGGATCCAGCGCGTGGCGTTGATGAAGTCGACCGCGTAGTTGTTGTGCTCTTCGATGCCGGTGGCGATCGCGAAGATGTTCGGGTCGAAGATGATGTCTTCCGGCGGGAAGCCGACCTTGCTCACCAGCAGGTCGTAGGCGCGCTCGCAGATCTCGGTCTTGCGCTCGAAGGTGTCGGCCTGGCCTTTTTCGTCGAAGGCCATGACGATCACGGCGGCGCCGTAGCGGCGGCACAGCTTGCGCCTGGCGCAGGAATTCCTCTTCGCCTTCCTTCATCGAGATCGAGTTGACGATGGCCTTGCCCTGCACGCACTTCAGGCCGGCCTCGATCACCGCGACCACTTGCGACGAGTCGATCATGATCGGCACGCGCGCGATGTCGGGTTCGGAGGCGATCAGGTTCAGGAAGCGCGTCATCGCCGCCACCGAGTCCAGCATCGCCTCGTCCATGTTGATGTCGATGACCTGGGCGCCGTTCTCGACCTGCTGGCGCGCGACCGCGAGCGCTTCGTCGTACTGCTCGTTCAGGATCATGCGCGCGAAGGCCTTGGAGCCGGTGACGTTGGTGCGCTCGCCGACGTTGACGAACAGCGAGCTGTCGTCGACCGTGAACGGCTCCAGCCCGGACAGGCGCAGCGCCACCGGGATCTCCGGCACGCGGCGCGGCGCGATGTCGCGCACCAGCTTCGGCGATGGCGCGGATGTGCGTCCGGCGTGGTGCCGCAGCAGCCGCCGGCGATGTTGACGAAGCCGCTGTCGGCGAAGTCTTTCAGCAGCGACGAGGTGACGTCCGGCGTTTCGTCGAAGCCGGTGTCGCACATCGGATTGGGCAGGCCGGCGTTCGGATAGATGCAGACGAAGGTGTCGGCGATCTTCGACAGTTCCTCGGCGTAGGGCCGCATCAGCGCCGCGCCCAGCGCGCAGTTGAGGCCGATGGTCAGCGGCTTGGCGTGGCGCACCGAATTCCAGAACGCTTCCACGGTCTGGCCCGACAGGATGCGGCCGGAGGCGTCGGTGACGGTGCCGGAAATCATGATCGGCAGCCGCTTGCCCGACTCCTCGAAGTACTGGTCGATGGCGAACAGCGCCGCCTTGCAGTTCAGGGTGTCGAAGATGGTCTCGACCAGCAGCACGTCGACGCCGCCCTCGACCAGCGCCGCGCGTCTGCTCCAGATAGGCGTCGACCAGCTGCGTCGAAGGTGACGTTGCGCGCCGCCGGGTCGTTGACGTCGGGCGAGATCGAGGCGGTCTTGGGCGTCGGGCCGAGCGCGCCGGCGACGAAGCGCGGCTTGTCCGGGGTCGAATACTTGTCGCAGGCGGCGCGCGCCAGCCGCGCCGCTTCCACGTTCATCTCGTAGACCAGATGCGCCATGTGGTAGTCGTCCTGCGCGACGCTGGTGGCGCCGAAGGTATTGGTCTCGATCAGGTCGGCGCCGGCCGCCAGGTATTGCTCGTGGATTTCGCGGATGATCTGCGGCTGCGTCAGCGACAGCAGCTCGTTGTTGCCGCTTGCACGAACAGCTCGCGCGCGCCGCTGCCGTCAGGCGCGGCGAAGTCGATGAAGCGGCCGTGGGCCGCCGCGATAATCCTCCTCGGCCAGCTTGTACTGCTGGATCATGGTGCCCATCGCGCCGTCCAGCATCAGGATGCGTTGGGACAGCAGATCGCGCAGCAGCGCTTCGGTGGCGGAATGGGGGGCGCGTGTCATCGGTGAACTCGTGTACGGTGTCTGGAAAAAAGTCTGCCAGGGTTGCGACGGCGGTCCGCGCTCGCGGACATCCATATACTCCCAAGACAGAGCATTGAAGTCGGGCAGGAAATGGCGTTTTTTGCCACATACTCCCGCAAGACTTGATGCAAGCTGACGGCCGCGGCGGTCAATCCCCGCGGGCGGCAGCGCCATAAAAAAACCCGGCATGCAAAGCGGGCCGGGTGATTTCGCCACCGCTTTAGCGGCATTTGTTTGGGATCGTGCCGGGGCCGGTCCTGGCGCCCGCAAGCTGGGTTTGACGTTTTGCATCAAATCGGCGCTCCAAAATTATACGTGAGATCGCGCTCCGCCGCCCCTGCGGGCCGCGCAGCCGGCGTGCCGCGGCCGGCGCGCTCAGGCGCTCGCCCGCGGCAGCAGCTTCTGAAATTCGGCCGCCGGCAGCGGCCGGCTGAACAGGAATCCCTGGTACGAATCGCAACCGTTTTCGCGCAGGAAATCCAGCTGCTCGGCGGTTTCCACGCCTTCCGCGATCACCCGCATTTTCAGGCTGCGCGCCAGCGCGATGACGGCGTCGGTGATGGCGGCGTCGTTCGGGTCGTCGATGATGTCGCGCACGAAGGACTGGTCGATCTTCAGCGTGTCGATCGGAAACCGCTTCAGGTAGCTGAGCGAGGAATAGCCGGTGCCGAAATCGTCGATCGAGATCTGCACGCCCATGTCGCGCAGCGAACGCAGCACCAGCGCGCTCTGCTCGGGCGCCTGCATCACCGTGCTTTCGGTCAGCTCCAGTTCCAGCCAGCACGCGGTGAGGCCGGTCTGCTCCAGCGTTTCGGCCACCGTCGTCACGATGTCTTCCTGCAGCTGCGTGCTGGACAGGTTGACCGCCACCACCAGCGCCGCATAGCCGGCGCGCTGCCACTCGGCATTCTGGCGGCAGGCTTCGTGCAGCGCCCAGTCGCCGATGCGACGGATCAGGCCCATCTCCTCGGCCAGGGGGATGAAGCGGCTGGGGCCGATGATGCCGAGATCCGGATGATTCCAGCGCAGCAGCGCCTCCATGCCGAAAATGCTGGCAGTCGCCACCTGCACCTTGGGCTGGTAGTACAGCTGGAATTCATTGCGCTGCAGCGCGTGGCGCAAGGCGTTTTCCAGCATCAGGTGCTCCAGCGAGGCGGTGCTCATGTCGGCCGAGAAGAACTGGTAATTGTTCTTGCCGGCGCCCTTGGCCCGGTACATCGCCACGTCGGCGCTCTTGATCAGCGACTCGGCGTCGCGGCCGTCCTGCGGGAATACGCTGATGCCGATGCTGGCCGGGACGAACAGCTCCTGCCCTTCGATATGAAACGGATGCGACAGCGCCGCCATCACCTGTTCGGCCAGCTCGGTCACCGCGCCCATGTCGGACACCGACTCGGCCAGGATCGCGAATTCGTCGCCGCCCAGGCGCGCGATCAGGTCGGTCTTGCGGATGCACTCGTACAGCCGGTCCGCCACCAGCTGCAGCAGCATGTCGCCGGTCGGATGGCCGAAGGTGTCGTTGATGTTCTTGAAGCGGTCGAGGTCGATGAAGAACATCGCGAAACTGCGCGCCTCGCGCGCGGCGTTGGCGAGCGCGCGATCGAGGCGCTTGTAGAACAGGAAGCGGTTCGGCAGCCGCGTCAGCACGTCGTGGTTGGACAGGAACAGCAGCCGGTTCTCGGTCTGCCGGCGCGTGCTCAGGTCCTTGTAGACGGCGATCAGGGTGAGCGGTTCGGTCGAATCATGGCGCGCGAAATGCAGCGACAGCAGGCACGGGAACAGCGCACCACTCTTGCGCCGCAGCAGGACTTCGGCGTCGCCCGGCACCTTGCTGCGCAGGCATTTGGAAGCGATCCGGTGCCACAGCTTCTGGTCGGCATAGAAGCAGCCGCCGTCGCGCCCGACCAATTCCTCGCGGCTGTAGCCGGTCATCGTCGCCAGCGCACCGTTGACGGCCAGCAGCGGGCCGGGCCAGGCGCTGAGCGCGATGCCTTCGGCCATGCTTTCATAGACCTTGGCCGTCAGCGACAGCGCCTTTTCCGAGCGCAGCTGGGCGCTAATGTCGCGCGCGATGCCGCAGATCAGGCGCCGGCCGCGCACCACCAGCACCCAGCCGGTGTATTCGGCCATGAAAACCGAGCCGTCCTTGCGCTTCAGGCTGCGCCGGTGGATGGCCGGCGGCTCGGTCGATTCCAGCATCTGCTCGACCAGCCCTTCGACCTGCGCCGGCTTGGTACTGACGACGCCGATATCCATGCCGATCGCGTCGCTGCGGCCGTAGCCGAACAGGCGCTCGAACGCCGGATTGACGGTGATGAAGGTGCGGCTCTGAGGATCGACGATCGCCATCGCATCGAGCTCGTTTTCGAAGACCGCGCGGAACATTTCTTCGTTCTCGGTCAGGATGTCGTCCAGCCGCTTGCGCTCGATGGTGCGGGCGGCGGTAAACGCGACGTGCTGGACCAGCTCCAGCTCGAATCCCTGCGGCTTGTGCGCCTCGCGGAAATAGACGGCCAGCGTGCCCAGCACTTCCTGCGTCGGCGCCAGCATCGGCACCGCCCAACAGGTGCGGAAGCCGCTTTCCAGCGCCGCTTCGCGCAGCGCTTCGTAGTGCGGATCGTGCGCGATGTCGGTCACGATCACCACCTCGCCGGTACGAATCGCGGTGGCACAGGCGGTGATCGCCTGCCGCAGGTCGGCCTGCTCCAGCGCCTGCCGGAAGCGCGGCGGCAGATGCGGCGCCGAAGCGACGTGAAAGCCAGCCAGCGAGGCATCCAGCTGCAGCATCGCGCACACCGCCCCCGGCGCCAGGCGCTCCACCGCCAGCGTCAACGCATCCAGCAGGTCCTGCAGACGACGGCCGTTGGCCAGCATCGTCAGCAGGCTCTTTTCCATGCCCAGCACCGCCTCGAGCGACTGCTCGCTGGCAGGGCCGGCGTTGCTTATCTCAAATGGTTCCATGCATCCTCTTGCTGCGTGGGGCGCCGGCTCTTGCGGCCACGCCCGCTCATGTTTCGTACAGCACCGTGCGGTCGCGCGTCTGCTTGGCCTGCAGCAGCGCCATGTCGGCCGCGTGCAATACGTCTTCCCAGGTCGCGCCGTGCTGCGGATAGGCGGCCACGCCGAGCGAGACCGTCACTTCGCCGACCGCCGCGCCATCCACCTGGATCTGCAGCCGCTTGGTTTTCTGGCGCAGCTTCTCGGCCACCTCGGCCGCCTGCTGCAGGTCGGTCCGCGGCAGGATGACGGTGAATTCCTCGCCGCCGTAGCGGCAGGCCAGGTCGCCGCCGCGCATTTCTGTTTGCAGCATGTTGCCGATGCCGCGCAGCAGCGCATCGCCGGCGGCGTGACCGAAGGTGTCGTTGAAATGCTTGAAGTGGTCGATGTCCAGCATCAGGATCGCGACCGTACTCTGGTTGCGCTTGGCGTTGCGGATTTCGCGCAGCAGCGACTCTTCCATGTAGCGGCGGTTGAACAGGCCGGTCAGGCCGTCGCGCATGGCCTGGTCGTGCAGGTAGTCGCGCAGACGGATATGCGCCAGCCGCAAGCCGGCATGCTCGGCCGCCGCTTCTGCCAGCGACTGCGAGCCGGACTCGGCTTCCGAAGTAGGAAAGCTGCGGTCGTTTTCCAGATGCAGCATGCCCGTGATCTCGCCCTGCACCAGCAGCGGCACGCACAGGTAGGAAAACGGCGGCGGCGCCTGCACGTGGCGGCAGCGGATCGGCTCGCCGCTGGCGGCATCGACCCGGTAGGTCTTGCCGCGCCGCACCGCCCAGCAGTCGTTTTGCAGGAATTCGCGCTCGCTGGCCGGCTCCAGCCACTGCGCCACCATCGCGAAATGGTCGGCGCTGGCGTCCAGCATGTACAGCGCGCCGGCGCGTCCCGGAAACAGCTGCTGCATGAACTGGCGCACCACCGCGTACACTTCCTCGCGCGCCTCGCAGGCCTGCAGCGCATCGTTCATGTCACGCAGCTGGCGCATTTCATGGCCGTGCTGCTGCAAGGCCGTCATGCGGTCGTCGACCGCCTGCGCCATGCCGTCGATCGCCGCCGCCAGCTGCGCCGCCTCGTCGGAGCCCGGCTCCAGGCCGCTGCGCACGTGCATATCGCCGCGTCGGATGCGGTCGGCGGTATCGATCAACAGCCGCAGCTTGTGGACCACCAGCACATCGCTGCCGATCCAGGCTGTGCCCAGCACCAGCACGCAGGCCACCGCCAGGCTCAGCATGTCGTATTGGAACGCCTTGCGGGCGCCGGCGTAGACTTCGTCGGCCGCCAGCCCGAGCGCCAGGAACACGGTCTGGTCGACCGTCTTGTGGATCGCGGTATAGGCGAACAGGCGGTCTTTGCCGTTGGCGTCGACCAGGTCGGCTACCCCTTCCTCGCCGTGGCTGCGGACATATTGCTCGAGCGGCGCCTGCGGCTTGCGGGTGCCGGTCCATTTGTCGATGTCGGGATAGCGTGCCAGGATCAGGCTGCTCTGGTCGAACACCACCATCACCGAATTGGCCGGCATCTGCAGTGCGTTCGACCAGTGCGTGAAACCGGACAGGTCGAAGACGGTAAACAACACGGCCGTGATTTGCCGCGCGGCATTGATGACTGGCACCCCGATGTAGACAACCGGCTTGCCCAGCAGCGGATCCATTTCGTACGGACCGGTCGCCGGCATGTGCGTATTCAGGGTGTCGCGGAAGAAACGCTGATGCGCAATATTCCCCTTCAGGCGCGCCGGCTGAGCGCTGCAATAGACGTCGCCGTTCGGTGCCGCCAGCCCGAAGGTGTCGTAGCGTGGGAAGTTCTGCGTCAGGTCGTTCATCATGGCTTGGCAATCCTGCGTCGTCAGCCGTTCGGCCGGCACCAGGTGCGACACCGCCAGCAGAAACGCGGTCGCTTGCGCCACCTGTTCGCGATGGCTGTTTTCCATGACGTGGACCAGCCGCAAGATACTGTCGTGCTGATCCACCCGCTGCGTATGCAGGCGCTGCAGGGAACCGATGATCAAAAGCCCGAAGGCAGGAACGAAGGCAAACAAAATCAGCAGAAATAACCGGGTCTTCAGGTTGGCGCGAAAAAAGGCTTTCACATGACCCGCCGCAATTTTTTTGGAAGCGTAAAACAGCAACTATGACTGCTTTGGACGGGCCTCGTTCCTCCGATTGAATGCGCATTGATCTGCCGCAGAGCAAGGGTTGCGGAGCGTTGTCAGTCCCTGTCGCGGCGCGCGGCCCTGGGCCACGGTAAAAGACGCGCGCGGGCGCTTGCGACGGCATGCCGGCGTGGCCGGCACGCAACGTGGACCCGATCCAGGACTAGAGGAGTATGGGCAAATTTTTAAGAGCATGCGCCAGACACATAAGCGATGCTTAGGGAGTATACAAAGGCGGCAACGGCCTATGGTGCCACCCGGCGTTGTCTCAGTGCAAATCTTGCGCTATTCGAAGTGTCCGTTCCCCAGCGGAAATCCTTTCAGGAATTCCGCCGCCGGCAGGCGCTTGCCGCCCGCCTTCTGCAGCTCGGTCAGCTTCAGCACGCCGCTGCCGCAGGCCACGCGCACGCCGTCCGCCTGCGCCGCCAGCACCGTGCCCGGCGCCGCGCCGCCGGCCTCGCCCGGCTGTGCTTCGGCGCGCCACAGTTTCAGCGGCACGCCGCCGAACTGCGCGGCCGCGCCCGGAAACGGGTTGAAGGCGCGTATGCGCCGCGCCAGCACCTCCGCCGCCAGCGTGAAATCGAGCGCCGCCTCTTCCTTGCCGATCTTGGCGGCATAGGTGACGCCGGCCGCCGGCTGCGGCTCGCGCCGCCAGCCGCGCCCGGCTGCCGCAGCGCCTGCAAGGTTTCCACGATCATGGCGCCGCCCAGTTGCGCCAGCTTGTCGTGCAGGCTGCCGGTGGTGTCGTCGGCCGCGATCGGCAGCGCCCGCCGCAGCAGCATCGGCCCGGTATCCAGCCCTTCGTCCATCTGCATGATGGTGATGCCGGTTTCGGCGTCGCCGGCTTCGATCGCGCGGTGGATCGGCGCCGCGCCGCGCCAGCGCGGCAGCAGCGAAGCGTGGATGTTGATGCAGCCGCGCGGCGCGATCTGCAGCACGGATGCCGGCAGGATCAGGCCGTAGGCGGCCACCACCATGACATCGTGCGCGGTGGCGCGCAGCAGTTCGTGCGCTTCCTGCGCGGCTTGCGGATGCTTGCCGTCCAGCCGCAGCGAGACCGGCTGCGCCACCGCCATCCCGTGCGCCAGGGCGAACTGCTTGACGGCCGAGGCCTGCAGCTGCATGCCGCGCCCGGCCGGGCGGTCGGGCTGGGTCAGCACCAGGGGAATCTCGAAACCGGCCTCATGCAGGGCGCGCAAGGCGACCGCGGCGAACTCGGGCGTGCCGGCAAATATGATTTTCATGGGGGAATTGTAGTATGCGCGGCGCTCGCGCCGCCGGCCCGGGGTGCGCCTAGCGCACCGCTTCGAGCCGGGCGTCCTGCTGCTTCTGGCGCTTCAGCTCGCGCTCTTCCTTGAGCATGCGGGTCTTGATCCGGTTGCGCTTCAGCGGCGACAGGTATTCGACGAACACCTTGCCCTTCAGGTGATCCATCTCGTGCTGGATGCAGACCGCCAGCAGGCCGTCGGCTTCCAGCTCGAACGGCTTGCCGTCGGCATCCAGCGCGCGCACCTTGACCTGGGCGTGGCGCTCGACGCCGTCATAGACGCCCGGCACCGACAGGCAGCCTTCGTCGTAGACCTGCTTTTCCGCGCTGGCCCAGACGATTTCGGGATTGATGAAGACCCGCAGTTCGTCGTGCGTATCCGAGACGTCGATCACGACCAGTTGCTCGTGCACGTCGACCTGGGACGCGGCCAGGCCGACGCCGGGCGCGTCGTACATGGTCTCGGCCATGTCGGCGACCAGCTGCTTCAGGCGCGCATCGAAGGTGCGCACCGGCTTGGCGACCTTGTGCAGGCGCGGGTCGGGATAACGCAGGATAGTTAATAGCGGCATACGGCTTTTGTGCAACAACGTAACAATGTGGAATCGTGGTTCTTCTTGCTAGTTCAAGGATTTATGGGCAGAATTTGATTCAATTTGGCAAGTTTTTTGTAGCATCTTCCTCTTGCGCCACGATCACTTGCGGCCCGTCCCATCCGTCGCACTCACCGGAAGAATCATGAAAAAGTTTAGCACAGCCGTCCGCATTTCCGCTTTCGCCGCTCTCCTCGGCGCCTGGGCCGGCACGGCCGCCGCCGCCTCGGCGTCGGCGCCGCAATGCGCCTTCCTGGACAATGCGCCGGACCAGCACGTGGTGGTGCGCGGTGATACGCTGTGGGACATCTCCGGAAAATTCCTGCAGCATCCGTGGTGCTGGCCGCAGGTGTGGGACATGAACCGCGAACAGATCCGCAATCCGCACTGGATTTATCCGGGCCAGATCGTCTACCTGGACCGCGCGGCGGGCCGTCTGCGCCTGGCCGAGCCCACCGGCGCCGGCCAGTCCGCCAGCCCCGCGCAGCGGCTGTCGCCGCAGATCCGCAGCCGCCAGCTGAGCGCCGATGCGATTCCCGCCATTCCGGCGTCGCGTCATCGAACCCTTCCTGTCGCAGCCGCTGATCGTCGAGGAAAACCAGCTGCAGGGCACGCCGCGCATCATGGCCACCCAGGAAGGCCGGGTTTTCCTCGGCAAGAACGACAAGGCCTATGTGCGCGGCGATCTGAACGGCGGCACCGCCTTCCAGGCATTCCGCCCCGGCCGGCCGCTGATCGACCCGGTCAGCAAGCTCGTGCTCGGCTATGAAGCGGCGTATCTCGGCGACCTCAAGCTGCAGCGCGCCGCCCGCACGGCCGACGAGGCGCATACGTTTACCGTCACCAGCGCGAAAGAGGAAATCGGCGTCGGCGACCGCCTGCTGCCGGTGCCGCTGACGCCGATCCTGAACTACGTGCCGCATGCGCCGGCCACCGTGGTCGATGCGCGCGTGGTTTCCATCTACGGCGGCGTGACCAACGCCGGCCAGAACCAGGTGGTGGCGATCAATCGCGGCAAAACCGCCGGCATCGATCTCGGCACTTCGCTCGAACTGTACCGCTTCGGCCCGGTCGTGCTCGATCGCACCGACGACAAGAAACCGGTCAAGCTGCCGGACGAGCACTACGGCTCGCTGTTCATCTTCCGCGTGTTCGACCAGGTGTCGTACGGCCTGATCATGCAGGTCACCGACTCGGTGCAGGTCGGCGACGTCGCGCGCTCACCGGAGTAGACGCCGCGGTGCCGACCGCCTCCGCCCCACCGCCCGCTGCCGAGCACGAGCTCGCAGCTTGGCTGCGGCTGGCACAGACGCCCGGCGTCGGCCCGGAAACCGCGCGCAAGCTGCTCGCCGCCTTCGGCCTGCCGGAAAACATCTTCGCGGCAAGTTTTTCCAGCCTGCAAAAAATCGTCCCGGAACGCGTGGCGCAGGCACTGCGCCAGCCGCCGTCGGAGGCAACCGCGGCGCTGATCGAACGCACCCTGGCCTGGGCCGCCCAGGACGGCAACCATGTGCTGACGCTGGCCGACGCCGCACTATCCGCCCAGCCTGCTCGATATCGCCGACCCGCCGCTGATGCTGTATGCCAAGGGCCGGCTCGAATTGCTGGCGCGGCCGGCGCTGGCGGTGGTCGGCAGCCGCAATGCCACCACGCAAGGCGTGCTGAACGCCGAACAATTTTCGCAGGCGCTCGCCGCCGCCGGCCTCACCATCGTCTCCGGCCTGGCGCTCGGGATCGACGCCGCCGCCCACCGCGGCGCCTTGGCGGCCGCCGGCGGCGGTTCCACCATCGCCGTGATCGGCACCGGCGCCGACATCGTCTATCCGGCGCGCAACCGCGCGCTGGCGCACCGGATCGCCGAAGCCGGCTGCATCCTCAGCGAATACCCGCTCGGCATGCCGGCCATCGCCGCCAATTTCCCGCGCCGCAATCGCATCATCAGCGGGCCTGGCGCGCGCGGTGCTGGTGGTGGAGGCGGCGGCCCAGTCCGGCTCCCTGATCACGGCGCGCATGGCCGCCGACCAGGGCCGCGACGTGTTGGCGATTCCCGGCTCGATCCATTCGCCGCTCGCCAAGGGCTGCCATCAGTTGATCAAGCAGGGCGCCAAGCTGGTGGAGTCGGCCGCGGACGTGCTGGAGGAACTGCGGCATGTGCCGCCGGCGGCATCCCCGTCGGCAGCGCCGCCGCCGGTAGCCGCGGAGCCGGCCACGCCGCTGGCGGCGCGGCTGCTGGAGGCGATGGGCTACGACCCGGTGACGCCGGATCTGCTGGCGGCGCGCTGCGGCCTCGAGGCCGCCAGCGTGAGCGCCGGACTGCTGGAACTCGAACTGGAAGGCCGGATCGAGGTGTTGCCGGGCGGCGCCTGCCGGCGCCTGGGGTAGCCGGAGCGGCGGCCGCACATGTGCTACAGTGCTCCCATGTTTGAAGTCCTTGTATACCTTTACGAAACTTACTATCGGCCGGATGCCTGCCCGGAACCGGATGTACTTGCCAGGAAACTAACGGCGGTCGGTTTCGAGCAGGATGAAATTTCCCAGGCGCTCGGCTGGCTCACCGATCTGGCCGAAACCACGCACGAATTTGCCGGCCATTATCCGCAACAAACCGCATTTTCCTTCGGCACCCGCATTTACGCGGCCTCCGAGATGGATGTGCTGGGCACGGCGGTGGTGGGTTTCATCCAGTTCCTGGAATCGGCCAAGATGTTGAATCCGGTGCAACGCGAAATCGTCATCGAGCGCGCGCTGGCCGCCAGCGAATCGCCGCTGTCGCTCGACAAGCTCAAGGTCATCGTATTGATGGTGCTGTGGAGCGAAGGCAAGGAGCCGGACGGCTTGATGTTCGACGAATTGTTTCTCGACGACGACGAAGACGCCGAGCCACGCCTGCTGCACTGACCCCCTTCCGGGCGGCAGCCAGCCTCGGTTGCCGCCCGCGCCGCATTCCCTCCCCGCGAACTTTCTCCGAATATCAGGTGACAAAGCCTTAACTTGCGGTGTGCGCGGCATCGCGCTTATCATTGGCCGCTCCATCAGCTTGACTATTTTGATAGACAGTGAAGTTGCAATTCCGCAATTTCTGTACTATGCATGGTTTCGCGCTCTCCGCGCACCATTTTCGAGACCCTATTCATGACCAAGACCCTCATCATTGCCGAGAAGCCCTCGGTCGCGAACGATATCGCGAAGGCGCTCGGCGGCTTCACCAAGCACGATGAGTACTTCGAGTCGGACCAGTACGTGCTGTCGTCCGCCGTCGGCCACCTGCTGGAAATCGCAGTGCCGGAAGAATATGACGTCAAGCGCGGCAAATGGACGTTCGCCAACCTGCCGATGATTCCGCCGCACTTCGACGCTCAACCCGATCGCCAAGACCGAGTCGCGGCTCAAGGTATTGAACAAGCTGATCAAGCGCAAGGACGTCACCGCCCTGATCAACGCCTGCGACGCCGGGCGCGAGGGCGAACTGATCTTCCGCCTGATCGTGCAGCACGCCAAGGCCAAGCAGCCGATCCAGCGCCTGTGGCTGCAGTCGATGACGCCGAGCGCGATCCGCGACGGCTTCGCCAAGCTGCGCAGCGACGCCGAGATGCTGCCGCTGGCCGACGCCGCGCGCTGCCGCAGCGAGGCCGACTGGCTGATCGGCATCAACGGCACGCGCGCCATGACCGCCTTCAATTCGAAGGAAGGCGGCTTCTACCTGACCACCGTGGGCCGGGTGCAGACGCCGACCCTGTCGATCGTGGTCGAGCGCGAAGAGAAGATCAAGAAATTCGTGCCGCGCGACTACTGGGAAGTGCGCGCCGAGTTCGTCTGCGCCGCCGGCATCTACGAAGGCCGCTGGCTCGACACCAAACACAAGAAGGACGAAACCGATCCCGAGAAGCGCGCCGAGCGCCTGTGGAGCAAGGCCGCCGCCGAATCGATCGTCGCCGCCTGCCGCGGCAAGATCGGCATCGTCACCGAAGAATCGAAGCCGACCACCTCGATGGCGCCGGCGCTGTTCGACCTGACCAGCCTGCAGCGCGAGGCCAACTGCGCGCTTCGGCTTTTCGGCCAAGAACACGCTCGGGCCTGGCGCAGGCGCTGTATGAAAAGCACAAGGTGCTGACCTATCCGCGTACCGATTCGCGCCATCTGCCGGAAGACTACATCAGCACGCGTCAAGCAGACGCTGGAGACGGTTTCGGAAAACCATAACTACCACCAGCTTCGCCAAGCAGATCCTGACAGAGCGGCTGGGTCAAGCCGAACAAGCGCATTTTCGACAACACCAAGATCAGCGATCACTTCGCGATCATCCCGACCACGCAGGCGCCGAAAAACCTGTCCGAGCCGGAACAGAAGCTGTACGACCTGGTCACGCGCCGCTTCATGGCGGTGTTTTTCCCGGCCGCCGAATTCCAGGTCACCACGCGCTACACCGAAGTCTCCGGCCATCAGTTCAAGACCGAGGGCAAGGTGATGACCAACCCCGGCTGGCTGGCGATCTACGGCAAGGAAGCGGCCGGCGACGACGACAAGGAAAACGCCGGCACGCTGGTGCCGGTGGCCAAGGACGAAAAGGTCAAGACCGAAAAAGTCACGGCCAACGGCCTGGTCACCAAGCCGCCGGCGCGCTACACCGAAGCGACGCTGCTGTCGGCGATGGAAGGCGCCGGCAAGCTGGTCGACGACGAGGACCTGCGCGAGGCGATGGCCGGCAAGGGCCTCGGCACGCCGGCCACGCGCGCGGCGATCATCGAAGGCCTGCTGAACGAGAAATACCTGCTGCGCGAAGGCCGCGAGATGATGCCGACCGCCAAGGCCTTCCAGCTGATGACCTTGCTGCGCGGCCTCGGCGTCAACGAGCTGACGGCGCCGGAACTGACCGGCGACTGGGAATACAAGCTGTCGCAGATGGAACACGGCAAGATCAGCCGCGAGGAATTCATGCGCGAGATCGCGCAGATGACGCAGATCATCGTCAAGCGCGCCAAGGAATACGACAACGACACCATCCCCGGCGACTATGCGACGCTGCAGACGCCGTGCCCGAACTGCGGCGGCGTGGTCAAGGAAAACTACCGCCGCTTCGCCTGCACCAAGTGCGATTTCTCGATGTCGAAGACGCCGGGCAGCCGCCAGTTCGAGATGGCCGAAGTCGAAGAGCTGCTGAAGAACCGCACCATCGGCCCGCTGCAGGGCTTCCGCTCGAAGATGGGACGGCCGTTCGCGGCGATCCTGAAGATCTCGCGCGACGAAGAGATCAACAACTTCAAGCTCGAGTTCGATTTCGGCCAGGACCAGGACGATGACGAAGACGGCGAGGGCGTCGATTTCACCGGCCAGACCGCGCTCGGGCCGTGCCCGAAATGCGGCAGCGGCGTCTACGAAATGGGCCTGGCCTACGTCTGCGAAAAATCGGTGGCCAAGCCGAAGACCTGCGATTTCCGCAGCGGCCGCATCATCCTGCAGCAGGAAATCCTGCCCGAGCAGATGGCCAAGCTGCTTGAACGACGGCAAGACCGACTTGCTGCCGGGCTTCGTCTCGCAGCGCACGCGGCGGCCGTTCAAGGCGTTCCTGGTCAAGGGCAAGGACGGCAAGGTCAGCTTCGAGTTCGAGGAACGCAAGGCCAAAGCGCCGGCCAAGGGCAAGGCGGCAGCGGAAGCCGAAGCACCGGAAAAAGCCGCAGCCAAGCCCGCCAAAAAAGTTGCGACGGTGCCGGCCAAGAAAGCCGCCGCCAAGAAACCGGCCCGGACCCGGGCGGTCGCGAAGAAAGTCGCGGCCTGAGCCGCCAAACGGTCCGCTTCGGACGCCTGGCTCGTCCCCGCGCAGATGTGCACTCTCTGCCGTTTGCTGGCCAGGCCGCTGGAGCGCCGTTCCTCGACATCGCGTTTTCCGGCGCGCGGGCATGGCCGGCGCGGGGCGGTCGCCTTGCCCGAATGGCGTTCAGCGTCCGGGCGTGGTTTTCCGCACCCTCAATTTGATGCGCACAGCCCAGCCTGCCGGCTGCGGTTCCGCGTTCCGCCATCTCGGCACAACCAACCAGCGAGACTTTGAATGAACGACATTATCGAAAGCGGCCCGAGCCGGGACGAAACCAATATCGCCATGCTGGCGCATCTGCTCGGCATTTTTACCGGCTTCATCGGCGCCATGGTGATCTGGCTGCTGAAGAAAGACGACTCCGCCTTCATCGCCGAGGAAGCGCGCGAAGCGCTGAATTTCCAGATCACCCTGATGGTGGGTTACGTGATCGCCGGCGTGCTGGCCTTCCTGCTGATCGGCCTGGTGCTGTTCCCGATCCTGTTCGTGCTGAACCTGGTGTTTTGCCTGATGGGCGCGATGAGCGCCTCGAAGGGCAAGGCCTACCGCTATCCGTTCGCGCTGCGCCTGTTGAAATAGACACATCTCTCAAGCACATAGGAGTATGTTGAAAAAATGTCCATTTTATAACCGGCATAGGCGGCATATTCCGGGAGTATATGGAGTTATCCGCTCTCCCCGCGGCGCCGCTTGCGGCGGCCACTCCGCTCAGGCCACGGCATCCCGCGCCGCCGCCGCTGGCGGCCGCAGGCAACCGAGGCCGGCCAGCGTGGTCCGCACCGCCTGGTCCAGCGGCGTGTGCGGTTCGCGCCCGAGCAGCCTGAGCAGCTTGGCGTTGTCCATGCGCAGCGGCTGCTGCCACAGGTAGCGCATCTCCCGCATCTCGCGGAACAAGGGCACGAACGGCGCGCCCAACGTCAGCGCCCACCACGGAAACGCTTTGGCCTCGAGCGTCGGCCGCCCGAGCGCGCGGCCGATCGCCGCCACCATCTGCCTGCCGTCGCCGTCCCAGTGGCCCTGCATGTGGAATGTCGCAAACGGTGCCAGTGCCTCGGCGCGCTCCACCAGCTGCACCATGGTTTCCGCCACGTCCGGCAGGTAGGCCCATTGATGGCCGATGCCCGCCACGCCCGGATAGGCCACCACGGTGGCCGGCTTGCCGGGCTTGACCAATCCCTGCGCAAACCAGTTGTTGCCGGCGTGCGGGCCGAAAAAATCGCCGGCGCGCACGATCAGGCTGCGCACGCCGCGGCCGGCGGCGGCTTGCAGCCGCTGCTCCATCTCGACGCGGATGCCCCCCTTGCGCGTCAACGGGCGCTGCGGCGCATCTTCGGTCAGGAGCGGGAACGAGTCCGGCCCGTAGTTGTACACCGTGCCCGGCAGCAGGATGCGCGCGCCCGTCGCCTGGGCGGCGGCGATGCTGCTGTCGAGCATCGGCAGCACCAGCTTGTCCCAGTCGCGGTAACCGGGCGGGTTCACCGCATGCACGATCAGCGTCGCCCCGCGCGCCGCCGCCTGTACCTGCGCCGCATGCATGGCGTCGCCGGCGATCCAGTCGTAGCCATTAGCGCGCACGGCCGGCGCGAGGGCGCTGCGGTGCAAGGCCCGGATCCGCCAGCCGCGCGCCTGCAGCCGGCGCGCCACTTCGCCGCCGATGCCGCCGGTGGCGCCCAGTACCAATGCCGTTTGTTGCGTCGTCTGCTGCGTCGTTTGTTGCTGCGCCATGATTTGCTCCTTGAGTTGGATGGAGCTAGTATCCGTTTTCGGCCATCTCAATGGAATTGCATAACATGACCTATACGCTATTCATTTTTGTATGACTGAAGACGAACCCGGCTGGGAGTTGTACCGCTCGTTCCTCGGCGTGCTGCGCGCTGGTTCGCTGTCGGGCGCGGCGCGCGCCCTGGGGCTGGCGCAGCCCACCGTCGGCCGCCATATCGACGCGCTGGAGCGGGCCGTCGGCTTTGCGCTGTTCACCCGTTCCCAGCTTGGCTTCACGCCGACCGCAGCGGCGCTGGCGCTGCGCCCCTATGCGGAAACCCTGGCGGCCACCACCAGCGCGCTGCTGCGCGTGGCCGCCAGCCAGGGCGCCGGCGTGCGCGGCACGGTGCGCATCGCCGCCAGCGAAGTGATCGGGGTCGAAGTGCTGCCGCCGATCCTGGCCGCACTGCGCGCGCGCCTATCCCGATCTGGTGATCGAGTTGACGCTGTCGAATCGCATCGAAGACCTGCTGCGGCGCGAAGCCGACATCGCAGTGCGCATGCTGCGGCCGCAGCAGGAAGCGTTGGTGGCGCGCCGCATCGGCGACATCGAAGTAGGTCTGCACGCGCACCGCAGCTACCTCGAACGGCACGGCACGCCGGGCAGCTGGAGCGAACTGCGCAGCCACGCGCTGATCGGCTTCGACCAGGAAAATGCCTTCATCCGCAGCCTGCGCCCGCACTTGGGGACGCTGCGGCGCGAAGCCTTCGCGCTGCGCACCGACAGCGATCTGGCGCAGCTGGCGGCGATCCGCGCCGGCTATGGCATCGGCGTGTGCCAGGTCGGACTGGCGCGGCGCGACGAGTCGCTGATGCGGGTCATGCCGGAGGTTTTCGCGCTGCGGCTCGATACCTGGCTGGCGATGCATGAGGACTTGCGCGACAGCCCGCGCTGCAGCGTCACGTTCGCGGCGCTCGGCGCCGGGCTGGCGGAGTATGTCGGCAGCTGAATGGCGGCCAAGCCGTCGCGCAACACGCGACCAGCCTTATGCGCGCTCCGGCTCCAGTCCCGGATAGCGCGGCCAATCGTCGTCGAGCGCCGCCCACGGCGGCACCGCCGTCGCAAAGATATGCGCGACCGGCACGGCGTCGACCGCGCTGTCGATCGTCCCCATGCGCAGCCGCAACAGCTCTGGCGCATCGTCGCGGCGCGAATACAGCGGTGTGCCGCAGCTGCGGCAGAAAGCGCGCCGCTTGCCGGGCGAGGATTCGTATTCGGCGATCAGGCTCGGGTCGCCGCTCCAGCGCAGTTGGCTCGCGGCCACCGGCGCCGCGATCACGCTGCCGCTGCCCTGCGCCTTGCGGCAGGTCGCGCAGTGGCAGACGGTGATGGCGCCGAAATCGCCGTCATATTCGTAGCGCACGCCGCCGCACAAACAGCTTCCGTGGATCATGTCGCGCTCCGCTTATATAGTCTGTCGGCCGCGCCGGCTCAGGTATGGCCGATCACCGGATGCGGCTGGTAGGCGCTTTCCAGCGCGCCGATCTCTGCCGCCGACAGGCTGACCTGGGTCGCGGCCACCGCCTGTTCCAGCTGTTCCAGCTTGGAGGCGCCGACGATCGGCGCCGTCACGCCCTTGTGCAGCAGCCAGGCGTAGGCGGCTTGCGCATTCGAGACGTTCTTGGCGTGCGCCACCTTGGTCAGCGCCGCCACCACCGCGAAATCGGCGTCGTTGTAGTAATAGCGCTGCGCCATGTCGTCGGTGCCGGCACGGGTCGTGGCGCCGCCCGCCTTGTCGCCGCGCACGCGGTTGCCGGCCAGGAAACCACGCGCCAGCGGGCTCCACGGAATCAGCGCCACGCCCTGCTCGCGGCACAAGGGAATCATCTCGCGCTCTTCTTCGCGGTACACCAGGTTGTAGTGGTTCTGCATCGAGACGAACGGCGTCCAGCCGTGCTCCCTGGCCACCTGCTGCGCCTTGGCGAACTGCCGCGCCCACATGCTGGAAGCGCCGATATAGCGCACCTTGCCGGCCTTGACCACGTCGTGCAGCGCTTCCATGGTTTCCTCGATCGGCGTCGTGTAATCCCAGCGATGGATCTGGTACAGGTCGATATAGTCGGTGCCGAGACGCCGCAGCGAGGCGTCGACCGCATGCAGGATGTGCTTGCGCGACAGGCCGTGCCGGTTCGGCCGCAACTGCTCGGGACGCGCCGTGTGGTGGTCGAGGTGCGGCTGGTCGAATACCGGGAAAAACACCTTGGTGGCGATCACCACTTCCTCGCGCCGCGCATATTCCTTCAGCAGCGTGCCGGTGATGGTTTCCGAAGCGCCGTTCGAATACATGTCGGCGGTATCGAAGAAATTCACGCCGAGTTCCAGCGCGCGCTGCACGAACGGCCGCGCCTCGGCCGCCTCCAGCACCCACGGCCGCCATTGCGGCGAGCCATAGGTCATCATGCCGAGGCAGATACGGGAAACCTGAAGGCCGGTTTGGCCGAGAGCGACATATTCCATGACCCATCCTTTCGTGCACCGGTGCAATTGATTCCGGCAAACGATGCCTGTTCGGAACTACTGGACGCCCGGCCGATCTGATTAAAGAAGGGATAAAACATATGCTGGCGCCTGATCCCTGTCAAGCATGCAGGCCGGCACCACCACCTCTGGAGGCATCATGATTTCACGCACACTCGCTTCACTGGCCTGCGTGGCGGCCCTGGCTGGCATGGCGGCCTGCTCGACCTCGCCGACGCGGCAGCAGGTCGGCATCGGCACCGGCGCGGTCCTCGGCGGCGTGGTCGGCAATTCGGTCACCGGCGGTGGCGCGCTCGGCACCATCGGCGGCGCCGCGGTCGGCGGCGTGATCGGCAACGAAGTGACCAAGCCGCATAAATAAAGCATTGCCGGCTTGCCGCGCTGTGGGCTATTCGTGTCCGGCATCCTGGTTCTTATCCAGGTCAGGCTCGAAAAAACACCATACCGCCTGTGGCCAGCGGCGCTGGATGCCGGCTTCGATTTGATTGATCGCGTCGATCAGGGCACGGTCGCTTTTTTGCGGCCGCATTTCCGCCTGCACCGCGACCATCAGCTGTTCCCCCCACTGCAGCGTGATGAAGTTGATCACGCGCGCCACTTCCGGTTGCGCCTCGATATGCGCCAGCATCGCCGCGTGAATTTCCGGATCGGCCGACTCGCCGGTGACCATCGCCTTGACTTCGCGCGTGATGAACAGCGCGACCACCATCAGCAGCACGCCGACGCCGATCGAGCCGAGCGCGTCCCATAGCGGATTGCCGGTCGCCACGCTCAGTGCGACGGCGGCGAAGGCCAGCGCCAGCCCGGCCAGGGCGGCGATGTCTTCGCCGGCCACCACCATCAGTTCCGATTGCCGGGTTTCGCGAAACCAGCGGAAAAACGGCTTGCCCCTGGCAATCTTGCGGATTTGCCGCAGCGCGCCATACAGCGAAAACCCCTCCAGCGCGACCGAGATGCCGAGCACGACCAGCGCCACGGCGGGATTGGCCAGCGGCTGCGGATGCTGCAGATGCTCGATGCCCTGCAGCACGGAGAAGGCGCCGCCGAGGAAGAACAGCAGCAGCGCCACCATCATCGCCCAGAAATACACGACCCGGCCATGCCCCATCGGGTGCGCACGGCTGACCGGCCGTTTGGCCTGGCGCAGGCCGATCAGCAAAAATATCTGGTTGGTGCAGTCGGCCAGCGAGTGGATCGCTTCCGCCAGCATCGCGTTCGAACCGGTGAACCAGGCGGCGCTGAACTTGGCCAGCGCGATGCCGCCGTTGGCGCCGAGCGCATAAAAAATCGCCTTGGTGGAGCCTTCGCTGTGCGCCGCCATCGGATGCGCTCCCGGTCGACCGAAAATCCCACCTTAATCGCTCGCGCCGGGCGGCGCAAGCCTTACCGCGGACGCCGCGCTTGTGTCAGAATCGACGGCGCCCGCAGCACGGGCGTTGGCGTCCGCGGCCGGACAAACACCGACATACGAACGGCGGTCCGCCCCGCCCGGCCGAATATCGTATTTCTACTACTGTGCGCCACGGGAGGCTTCAGGTACTCTAAGCGTACAACAAGCTGGACCACCTCTGGAGGAGAGACCATGAAATACCACCTGCTCGCGGCGCTGGCAGCAGTCTGCTGCACCGCCCCCCTGCACGCCAAAGACATCCGAATCGCGCACGTCTACGACAAGACCGGCCCGCTCGAAGCCTACGCCAAGCAAACCCAGACCGGCCTGATGATGGGGCTGGAATTCGCCACCGGCGGCACCATGACCGTCAACGGCAACAAGCTGGTGGTGATCGAGAAGGACACCCAGGGCAAGCCCGACGTCGCCAAGTCGCAGCTGGCCGCGGCCTATGCCGACGACAATGCCGACATCGCGGTCGGTCCGACCGGCTCCGGCGTGGCGCTGGCGATGCTGCCGGTGGCCGAGGAATACAAGAAGGTCCTGCTGGTGGAACCGGCGGTGGCCGACGCCATCACCGGCGAAAAATGGAATCGCTATGTGTTCCGCACCGGCCGCAATTCGTCGCAGGACGCGATCTCGAACGCCGTCGCGCTCGACAAGGACGGCGTCACGATCGCCACGCTGGCGCAGGATTACGCCTTCGGCCGTGATGGCGTGAAAGCCTTCAAGGACGCCTTGAAGCACGCCAAGATCGCGCATGAGGAATATCTGCCGACCAGCACCACCGACTTCACCGCCGGCGCCCAGCGCCTGTTCGACGCGCTCAAGGACAAGCCGGGCCGCAAGGTGATCTTCATCATCTGGGCCGGCGCCGGCAATCCGTTCAAGATCGCCGATCTCGATCCGAAACGCTACGGCATCGAAATCGCCACCGGCGGCAACATCCTGCCGGCGATGGCGTCCTTCAAGAACTTCCCCGGCATGGAAGGCGCCACCTATTATTACTACGGCATCCCGAAGAACCCGGCCAACGACTGGCTGGTGAAGGAGCATGAAAAGCGCTTCAAGTCGCCGCCCGACTTCTTCACCGCCGGCGGCATGGCGGCCGGCATGGCGCTGGTCGAAGCCTTCAAGAAGAGCGGCGGCACCGACACCGAGAAGCTGATCGCGACCATGGAAGGCATGAGCTTCGACACGCCGAAGGGCAAGATGAGTTTCCGCAAGGAAGACCACCAGGCGCTGCAATCGATGTACCACTTCAAGATCAAGGTCGACCCGGCGCTGGCCTGGGGCGTGCCGGAACTGGTGCGCGAGATCAAGATCGAGGACATGAACATCCCGATCCGCAACAAGCGCTGATCCCGTTCGTCCCCTCTCCCGCGTGCGGGAGAGGGTTGGAGAGAGGGAGACACCTGAACGCTCGCCCTCTCCCCTGGCCCCTCTCCCCCAGCGGGTGAGGGGAATCCATCCGCGCCACGCGTCATCGAAACTGGCGGAGAGCACCATGCCCCAGCCCCACCCTGATCCCGTATCGCTCGAAACCCGCGACCTGACGATCCGCTTCGGCGGCCACGTCGCCGTCAACGCGGTGTCGTGCGCGTTTGCGCCCGGCACGCTGACCGCAATCGTCGGCCCCAACGGCGCCGGCAAGACCACCTACTTCAACCTGATCTCGGGCCAGCTGAAGCCCTCCGCCGGCCAAGTACTGCTGGGCGGGCGCGACATCTCGGCATTGCCGGTGGCGGCGCGCACCCATGCCGGCCTCGGTCGCGCGTTCCAGCTGACCAGCCTGTTTCCGCACCTGACGGTGCTGGAAAACGTGCGGCTGGTGCTGCAGTCGCGCCGCCATCTGGGGCTCGACCTGTGGCACGTCTGGAGCCGGCACCGCGATTTGATCGAGCGCGCCGAGCAAGTGCTGGAAACCGTGGCGCTGACCACCAAACGCGATTCTCCGGCGGCGGCGCTGCCGCACGGCGACCAGCGCAAGCTGGAGGTCGGCCTGTTGATGGCGCTCGACCCCGAAGTGTTCATGTTCGACGAACCGACCGCCGGCATGAGCGTCGACGAGGTGCCGGTGATCCTCGACCTGATCCGCCAACTGAAGGCGCATTCCGGCAAGACCATCCTGCTGGTCGAACACAAGATGGACGTGGTGCGCGAACTGGCCGACCGCATCATCGTGCTGCACAACGGCACCTTGATGGCCGACGGCGAGCCGGAACGGGTGATCGCCTCGCCAGTGGTGCAGCAAGCCTATCTCGGCCTGGCGCCAGTGGAGGAAGCTGCATGACGACCGCTACCGATACCGCCGCCGCGCCGCTGCTGGCGCTGGAAGGCGTGCATACCCACATCGGCGCCTACCACATCCTGCATGGCATCGATCTGGCCGTCCCGCGCGGCCAGCTGACCATGCTGCTCGGCCGCAACGGCGCCGGCAAGACCACCACGCTGCGCACCATCATGGGCCTGTGGCAAGCTTCGCAGGGCCGCATCGTGTTCGACGGCGCCGAGATCAGCGGCCAGACCACGCCCGACATCGCGCAGCGCGGCATTGCCTATGTGCCGGAAAACATGGGCATCTTCGCCGAACTCTCGGTCAAGGAAAACATGCTATTGGCAGCCCGCTCGGCGCGCCGTATCGGCGACATCGACAGCCAGCGGCTGGAATGGATTTTCGAGCTGTTCCCGGCCATCAAGAAATTCTGGCTGCATCCGGCCGGCAAGCTGTCCGGCGGCCAGAAGCAGATGCTGGCGGTGGCGCGCGCCATCGTCGAGCCGCGCCAGCTGCTGTTGATCGACGAGCCGAGCAAGGGCTTGGCGCCGGCGATCATCGCCAACATGATCGATGCCTTCCGCCAGCTGAAGCAGACCGACACCACGATCTTGCTGGTCGAACAGAACTTCAATTTCGCCAGGCAACTGGGCGACACGGTAGCGGTGATGGACGACGGCAAGATCGTGCATCGCGGACAGATGCGGATCTGGCGCAGGACGAGGAGTTGCAGACGCGCCTGCTGGGCTTGTCGCTGGCGGCGCACCACTGAGCGGCATACCTTGAGCGCGACAAACGGAGACACGATGGAATCAAGCACAACCCTGCCGGCCGCAGCGGCGACCCCGGCCAAGCCGGCGGCGGCGCGCCAGCTCGACTGGGCGCCGCTGCTGCTGGTGCCGGCGCTGGCGGCGGCGGCGCTGCCGCTGATCGGCTCGGCGCCGACCTGGATCACGCTGACCGCCGCCGGCCTGGCGATGGGCATGATCATCTTCATCATCGCCTCCGGCCTGACCCTGATCTTCGGCCTGATGGACGTGCTCAACTTCGGCCACGGCGTGTTCATCGCGCTCGGCGCCTTCGTTGCGGTCTCGGTGCTGGGCGCGCTGCCCGACTGGACCGCGGCCGACCACCTCGGCCGCAACCTGGCCGCGCTCGGACTGGCGGTGGCGGCGGCGATGACCGCTGCCGGCGCGCTCGGCTGGATGTTCGAGCGGGTGCTGGTGCGCAAGGTGTACGGCCAGCACCTGATGCAGATCCTGATCACGATGGGCGGCATGGTGATCGGCGAGGAACTGATCAAGGTGATCTGGGGCCCGCAGCAGATTCCGCTGCCGCTGCCGGGGGCCTTGCGCGGCGCGCTGCTGGTGGGCGACGCCGCGATCGAGAAATACCGGGTGCTGGCGGTGGTGGTCGGGCTGGTGGTGTTCATCGCGCTGCTGCTGATGCTGAACCGCACCAAGCTCGGCCTCTTGATCCGCGCCGGCGTGCAGGACCGGGAAATGGTCGAAAGCCTCGGCTACCGCATCCGCCGCCTGTTCGTCGGCGTGTTCGTCGCCGGCTCGGCGCTGGCCGGCCTCGGCGGCGTGATGTGGGGGCTGTACCAGCAGAACGTGATCCCGCAGATGGGCGCGCAGGTCAACGTGCTGATCTTCATCGTCATCATCATCGGCGGCCTCGGCTCCACCGGCGGCTGCTTCCTCGGCGCGCTGCTGGTCGGCCTGTTGGCCAACTACGCCGGCTTCCTGGCGCCGAAGGTGGCGCTGTTTTCCAATATCCTCCTGATGGTCGCGATCCTGCTGTGGCGGCCGCAGGGCATCTATTCCACGGGCAAGTCATGATCGCGCACGCCTTGTCCACATTATTTTCGCAAGACCTGCCGCGCAGCCGCGTGCTGGCGGCGCTGCTGGTCGCCATCGTGCTGGGGCTGGCGTTCGCGCCGTTCCTGTTCCCCGGCGCCAAGGCGCTCAACGTCGCCGCCAAGATCCTGATCTTCATCGTGCTGGTCGCCAGCTACGATTTGCTGCTCGGCTATACCGGCATCGTCTCGTTCGCGCACACCATGTTCTTCGGCATCGGCGCCTACGGCGTGGCGATCGCCAGCAGCCAGCTCGGCCCGAGCTGGGGCAACCTGGCGCTCGGCATCGTCGCGGCGCTGGCGCTGTCGCTCGCGCTGTCGCTGGTGATCGGGCTGTTTTCGCTGCGCGTGCGGGCGATCTTCTACGCCATGATCACCCTGGCGGTGGCGTCGGCGTTCCAGACGCTGGCCTCGCAATTGTCGGACATCACCGGCGGCGAGGACGGCCTGAGCTTCAAGCTGCCGGAACTGCTGTCGCCGGCCTACCGCCTGCTGCCGGAGCCGCTGTTCGGCGTCAATTTCAACGGCAAGCTGATCACCTATTACCTGCTGTTCTTCTGCGCCGCGCTGCTGTTCCTGGCGATGCTGCGCATCGTCAATTCGCCGTTCGGCCGGGTGCTGCAGGCGATCCGCGAAAACGACTTCCGCGCCGAGGCGATCGGCTACCGCACCGTGGTGTTCCGCACGCTGTCGAACGTGCTGGCGGCGCTGTTCGCGACCCTGGCCGGCGCGCTGCTGGCGATCTGGCTGCGCTACAACGGCGCCGACACCTCGCTGTCGTTCGAGATCATGATCGACATCCTGCTGATCGTCGTCATCGGCGGCATGGGCACCATGTACGGCGCGGTCTGCGGCGCCACCATCTTCATCCTGGCGCAAAGCTATCTGCAGGACCTGATGGCGCTCGGCGCCGGCGCCGCGCAAGGCGTGCCGCTGCTGGCGGCGCTCTTGTCGCCCGACCGCTGGCTGCTGTGGCTGGGTATCCTGTTCGTGCTGTCGGTGTACTTCTTCCCGACCGGCATCGTCGGCAAACTCCGCGACTGGAAATCACGATGACTCCGACCTCGCATTACCTGCGCTGCTGCGAGCGCGAAATCCACTACATGGCCTGGGGCAAAAAGAATGCGCCGCCGCTGATCCTGTGGCACGGGCTGGCGCGCACCGGGCGCGACTTCGACGACCTGGCGGCGGCGCTGGCCGGCGAATACCGCATCTATTGCCCGGACACCATCGGCCGCGGCCTGTCGCAATGGAGTCCCGATCCCGATGCCGAATACTGCCTGGCCTTCTACGCGCGCATCGCGCGGGCGCTGGCCGACCAGCTCGGCATCGAGCGCATGCGCTGGGTCGGCACCTCGATGGGCGGCGCCATCGGCATGGCGGCCGCCGCCACCACGCTGCAGGGCCGCCTCAGCCACCTGGTGCTGAACGACATCGGCCCGGCGCTGGAAACCGTCGCCGTCGAACGCATCAAGTCCTATGCCGGCAAGCCGCCCGCCTTCGATACGGTGAGCGAGCTGGAAACCTATTTGCGCACGATCTATAAACCCTACGGCTGGCAAAGCGATGCCCAGTGGCGGCGCATGACCGAGACTTCGATGCGCCGGCTGCCGAACGGCCAGGTCACCACGCATTACGATCCGGCGATGGTGCGCCAGTTCTTCGTCCATCCGCACGACTACGAGCAGTGGGACGCCTACGATAGGCTCGAGATGCCGACCCTGGTGTTGCGCGGCGAGCACTCCGACCTGCTGACCGCCGCCACCGCCGAACAGATGACGCGGCGCGGGCCGCGCGCGCAACTGGTGGAAATCGCCGAATGCGGGCACGCGCCCTGCCTGAACGTGCCGCACCAGATCGAAGTGGTGCGGGCGTTTCTGGCCAGCGCCGCCTGAGCGGGGAAGCGGCGGCCGACGTCAGGGCGGAGCGCTCGCATGCTTGGGGCGACTCATATACTCCCTCATATGGCCCCTCGAACTCGGGCGCTGAATTTTATAAAAAGCAACATACTCCTGTAATCAAAAGCAGCGGGCGGCTTTATCCATGCCGTTCGCGGCTATCCGCCGGCGCCTGCGCGCGTTCGTCCATGCCATAGTCGCGCAGCCACCTGCGCCACCCGCAGCCGGTAATCGGCGAACACCCCGGCGCGCCCGCGCTCCTGCGCCGCGCGGTGCGCTTCCAGGCGGCGCCAGGCTTGCACCGCCTGCTCGTCGCGCCAGAACGACAGCGACAGGATCTTGCCGGCGTCGGTGAGGCTCTGGAAACGCTCGATCGAAATGAAGCCGTCGACCCGTTCCAGCAGCGGCTTCAGTTCGGCGGCGAGCTCCAGGTATTCCTGCTGACGGCCGGCGGCCGCGCGCACTTCGAAAATCACGGCAATCATCGCTGCCCTCCTCCGTTGTTGGCAAAACCGGCGTCCGCTGCGCCGAACAGCGCGATCCGGCCATTCAGCGAAGCGCGATAGCGCAGCGTCCGCGCCAACCGGCCCGGATCGGCGCCGGCCGCCAGCAACTGGGCGACGCCGGCCTCGGCGATGGCAAGCGCGATGCGCGCGCCGGGACAGGCGTGCACGCCGCCGCCGAAGCTGAAAATCCGCCGTCCGCGGCGCCCCGGATCGAAGCGCTGCGGATCGGGATTGGCCGCCGGATCGCGGCCGGCGGCCCCCAGCAGCACCAGGATGGCGTCGCCCTGCCGCATGAATTCGCCGGCGACGACGCCGGTGCGCTGCACGAAGCGGCGCGTATTCTGCACCGGCGGATCGGTGCGCAGCACTTCCTGGATCGCTGCGCCGAGCGCCGCCGGATCGGCTTCCAGCTGCCGTTGCAGCGACGGCTGCGCAGCGAGCGCGACCAGGGTATTGCCGATCAGGCCGGCGCTGGCCTCATAGGTTTGCGTCAGGAAGCCGGCGCCATTGGCGGCGACCAGCGCCGGATCGCCGCAGCCGGCCGCGCCGGCCTCGGACGCCAGCGCCGCCAGCAAGCCGTCGCTGGGCGACGCCTGCAGCAAGTCGCGCAGCAATTCAAGCAGCCAGGCGGCGGCCACGCCGCCCGCCGCGACCCGGGCTGCATCGGCACCCGGCGCGAACGCCGCCGCCAGCGCCTCGACCCGCGGCACCAGCAAGGGCCAATCCTGTTCGGCGATCCCCAGCAGTTGCGCCACCACCAGCAGCGGCAGGCGGAACTGGAAATCGCTGACGGCGGCCGCATGCGCCGCGCGAATCCGAATCGCCGGCCGCCGGCAGCGTGGGCGCCAGGCGCCGCGCCGTGGCCTGGGCCAGCGGCAGGACGCGCCGCTCGACCACGTCCAGCGCCGCCGTCACCGCCTGCTTCAGCGGGCAATGGCCGGCGCCATCCGTCATCCGCACCAGGTGCCGGAAGATCGCGGCGGCCGGCGAGCCGAGCAGCGCCGCCGGCACCGGTTCGGCCAGGGGCCGCACACCGCACAGCTCGCTGGCCAGCACCGCGTCGACCGCGGCGGCGCCGGCGGCGACCCAGAGTTTCAGGCCGGCGTCGTAGTACAGCGGCCGCTCGGCCACCAGCTGCGCATAGTAGGGATACGGATTCGCATGCGTCGCCGCCGCGAGCGGGTGATCGGGAAATGCCATCGCTGCCTTTATTCGAGGAAAAATGCGGGGCGGAAATCATGCCGCCGACCGCCTTCATGCCTGTTCATTCTGTCGAAGCGGCAGCGGCTTGTCATGCAATAACGCTTTGGCTACCATCGAACGATGGACGACGATCTCGACCTCAGCCGGCTGGCCCGCACCATCGGCGAACCGACCCGCATCCGCATGCTGAGCCTGTTGATGGCGGGCCGCGCGCTGACCGCGAAAGAACTGGCCTACGGCGCCGGCGTCGAACCGGCCACCGCCAGCGCGCATCTGCAGCGGCTGGGCTGCCGACGGCTTCATCGAAGCCGCCGCGCAGGGGCGGCACAAGTATTTCCGGCTGGCGTCGCCGCAGGTCGCGCAATTGATTGAAGCGCTGATGGCGCTGGCGCCGCCGGCGGCGCTACGCAGCACGCGCCGGCCGCACGGGCCGATCTGCGAGGCGCGCTTTTGCTACGACCATTTGGCCGGCCGCCTCGGCACCGGGCTGACCGACACATTGCTGCAGCGCCGGCTGTTGCAGCACACGGACGGCGGCTTTGCGCTCAGCGCCGCCGGCGAACGCTGGTGCGACGCCTTCGGCATCGAGCTGGCGCCCTTGCGGCGCGCCCGGCGCCGCTTCGCGCATCCCTGCCTCGACTGGAGCGAACGGCGCGACCACCTCGGCGGCGCGCTCGGCGCGGCGCTGGCGCAGCGGCTCTTGGACTTGCACTGGATCGAAAGGAGCCGCCATTCGCGCGCGGTGAACATCACCGCCGCCGGCCGCGCGCAACTGGCACAACAGTTCGGCTTCAGCCTGGAGCCGCCGAACCGGATTGCCTAGCGCGCCGACTGCCGCCCTCACTTGAACCACCCCAACCCGCCTGGCCAGGCAGCCGATAAAGTTTATTGCGTCACAGAAGCTTTTTCGGCAAACTTTCGCGTCGGCATGTTTGCCCACGTCCCCTAGCAGGTCCTTCATGCCGTCGCTCCCAATTTTCTGGAAAAAATATCGCCTGCCCATCTGGCTCAGCGTGCTGCTGGTGATCGGCTTCCTCACCACCAGCATCACCAGCTACATCGTTTCCCGCGACACCATGCGGCGCAACATCGCCGAGCAGGGTTTGCCCCTGACCGGGGACAGCATCTACTCCGAAATCCAAAAGAACATCCTGCGGCCGACCTTCATTTCTTCGCTGATGGCGCACGACACCTTCGTGCGCGACTGGATCCTGGAAGGCGAAAAGAATGACGACCAGATCGTGCGCTACCTGGCCGAGATCAAGCGGAAATACGGCACCATCAGCAGCTTCCTGGTTTCCAATCGCAGCAATAAATACTATTACGGCGCAGGGCTGCTGAAATCGGTCGAGCCGAATGCGGAACGCGATGTCTGGTTTTTCCGCGTGCGCGACATGGCGCCGGAGTACGAGATCAATGTCGATTTCGACATGGCGAACCGCGATACGGTGACGGTCTTCGTCAATTACCGGGTACTCGACTATCACGGCAATTTCATCGGCGCCACCGGCGTCGGCCTGACCCTCGATGCGCTGGCACACACCATCGACGAGGCGCAGAAGCGCTTCCAGCGCAGCATCTATTTTGTCGCTCCGGACGGCAAGATCATTGCCGCCGGCAGTTCGGCTGCGCCGCAGGGCTCGATTCACCAATTGCCCGGAATTGCCTCGATCGCCGCGCGCATCATCAACCACAGCACCGAACCGACGCAGCTCGAGTACCGGCAGGAAGGCGCCACGATTCTGGTCAACTCGCGCTTCATACCTGAGTTAGGCTGGTATCTGGTGGTGTCGCAAAACGAAAAAGAGGCGGTCAAGCCTTTGCTGCGGATCTTCCTGATGAATCTCGCCATCAGCGCGGCGGTCACCCTGCTGGTGCTGGTGATGGCGCTGCTGGCGGTCAATCGCTTCCGACACCGCCTGGAGCAGGCGGCCGCCACCGACGCCATGACGGGAATGCTGAACCGGCAATACTTTGAAATCGTCTTCGAACAAGCCAGGCACGACGCGCGGCGCAATCGGCAGCCGATGTCGCTGATTCTGGTCGATATCGACCTGTTCAAGGCCGTCAACGACCAGCACGGCCACTTGGCCGGCGACCAGGTGATCAGCGGCGTCGCCACCCTGATTCGGGATGCGGTACGCCAAAACGACATCCTCAGCCGCTGGGGCGGCGAGGAATTCCTGCTCTTGCTGAAGGATTGCCGGCGTGAACAGGCCTACGCGATTGCGGAAAAACTGCGCCTGGCGATTGCCGCGCACCGTTTCCGCTTCGATGGCGGACAAGGAGGCGTCAGCGCCAGCATGGGCGTGGCCGAGTACGTGGCCGACGAGTCGCTTGCCAGTGCGTTCTCGCGCGCCGACGCCGGTCTGTACCGCGCCAAGAGCGGCGGCCGCAACCGGGTGGAACTGGCCGTCCCGTGACATTACGCCTGCGGGCGGCGCGGCGCGATGGCGGGGATGCTCACACCCCGAGGCAGGCGCGGCAGCCAGCGTGGCCGGGGCTGCGTCGGTGCGGAGGGTGCGCGGCGCCGTCCCGGTTCACGACAGCGCGTCAGCCTCGCTGCGCGTGACCAGCAGCTGGTCGATCCGGTAGCTGTCGATGTCGACCACTTCGAACTTGTAGCCGGCGTGCAGCACGCAGTCGGTGCGCTTGGGGATCTTGCGCAGCTTGTACATCATGAAGCCGGCGATGGTTTCATAGTTTTCGCTGTCGGGAAACTCATCGATATCGAGCGCCCGCTCCACGTCCTGCACCGGCGTCACACCGTCGATCAGCCACGACTTGTCGTCGCGCCGCACGATCTGGTCTTCGGCCGAGGGCGCGGCGATGCCGCCCATCAGCGTGCCCATGACGTCGTTCAGCGTGATCACGCCGACCACCCGCGCGTATTCGTTCAGCACCACCGCGAAATCCTCGCGCGTGCCCTTGAAGCGGTCCAGCACCTCGGACAGGGTCAGCGTTTCCGGGATTGCCAGCACGGTATGCATGGTCAGCTCGCTCAAGGCGATGGTCTTGCCGTTCAGTAGCCGCATCAGGATGTCCTTGGCGTCGACGTAGCCAAGCACGCTGTCGAGCTCGTCGGTACACACCAGGTAAGACGTGTGCGGCTGTTCGGCGATCTTGCGCCGGATGTCGGCCTCGCTTTCCTGCAGCGAAAAGTAGACGATCTCCTCACGCAGCGTCATCGAGGCGCTGGCGGTACGCGTCTCCAGCTCCAGCACATTCTCGATCAGATGGTGTTCCTGCTGCTGCAGCACACCGGCCGAGGCGCCGGCATCCATCATGGCCAGGATGTCGTCGGCGGTGATGTCGTTGCTGCGCGCGGTCGGCAGCTTGAACAACCGCAACAGCAGATCGGCCAGACCATTGAACACCCACACCAGCGGCTTGAACAGGCGCACGCAGAACAGCATCGGGGCGACCGTGGCCAGCGCCACCCGTTCCGGCGCGACCATCGCCAGCCGCTTCGGGATCAGGTCGGCGATCAGGATGAAGAGCGAGGTCATCAGCAAAAAAGACAGCACCGGCGCCGTCGACGGCGGCATGCCGGCCGGCAGATAGTCCAGCAGCGCCGCGAAATGCGGCGAAAACACCGCTTCGCTGAGGATGCCGCCGAGGATCGCCACTGCATTCAGGCCGATCTGCACCACCGTGAAGAAATGGCCGGGCTGCGCCTGCAGCGCCAGCACGCGGGCGGCATTGCGGTCGCCGTCGTCGGCCAGCAGCTGCAGCTTGAACTTGCGGGCCGCGGCCAGCGAAATTTCGGCGCAGGAAAAGAATGCGCTGCCGCCGATCAGGGCAAGGACGATCAACAGAGTATTGGGTAGGCTCATCGGTTTTCGGGACTGGCGTAGGGCACGGACGGATTGCTGCTTGCGATCATAGCATCGGCGCGCAGCCGCGGAGCTGGCCTGCCGCGGGCGCCGGGCCACGTCGAACGGCGCTTTAGGCTACACTCGTTTTCCGTTTATTCACTTGCCGGCCATGATGTTTACTGCTTCCCGCACACCCTCGCTGACCTCCGTCCTGATTGCCAGCGGCGCGGTATTGACCCTGGCCATGGGCGTGCGCCACGGCTTCGGCTTCTGGCTGCAGCCGATTTCCCAGGCGCACGGCTGGACCCGCGAAACCTATTCGCTGGCGATGGCGCTGCAAAACCTGATGTGGGGCGTGTTCGGGCCGTTCGCCGGCATGGCGGCCGACCGCTTCGGCACCGCGCGCGTGGTGATCGCCGGCGCGCTGCTGTACATGGCGGGCCTGCTGTGGATGGCGACGGTCGACCAGCCGGCGCTGTTCGTGATCGGCTCCGGCATCCTGATCGGCGGCGCGCTGTCGTGCACTGCGTTCGGCGCCATCGCCGGCATCATCGGCCGCATCGCGCCCGAATCGAAACGCTCGTGGGCGTTCGGCATTTCGGCCGCGGCCGGCTCGTTCGGCCAGTTCACCATGATGCCGGTGGAGCAGCAGCTGATTGCGCAGACCGGCTGGCAAAACGCGTTCTTCATACTGGCGGCGCTGGTGGCGATCGTGATGATCCCGATGGCGTTCCGCTTGCGCGAACCGGCGCCGGTCAAGGCGCATGGACCGCAGCAGAGCGCCTGGCAGGCCACCCGCGAAGCCTTCGGCCACCGGCCGTTCCTGCTGCTGTTGTCGGGGTATTTCGTGTGCGGCTTCCAGGTGGTGTTCATCGGCGTCCACTTGCCGGCCTACCTGAAGGACAAGGGCATCATGGACCCGAACGTGGCGGTGATCGCGCTGGCGCTGATCGGCCTGTTCAATATCTTCGGCTCTTACTACGCCGGCAAGCTGGGCGGCATGTTCCCCAAACGCTACCTGCTGTCGCTGATCTACATCGGCCGCTCGGCGATCATCGGCCTGTTCCTGCTGGCGCCGCTGAGTTCGGCCTCGGTGTACGTATTCGCCGCCGGGCTCGGCCTGCTGTGGCTGTCGACGGTGCCGCTGACCAACGGCGTGATCGCCGGCATCTTCGGCGTCAAGAACCTGTCGATGCTGTCCGGCTTCGTATTCTTTTCGCACCAGGTCGGCAGCTTTCTCGGCGTCTGGCTGGGCGGTTTCCTGTACGCGCGCCAGGGCAATTACGACCTGGTGTGGGGTATCGTGCTGGCGCTCGGCGTGTTCGCGGCACTGATCAACCTGCCGATCAATGAAAAGTCGATCGCGCGCGGCCAGCCGGCGCTGGCCTGAGCGGGCGCGCAAGCAATGGCGGACCAACAAGGAGAACAGATGACGGTTTCGCGTCGTAAACTGCTATTGGCCGGCGGCGCCGCCGGCATGGCGCTGGCCGCACCGGCGCATAGCGCCGAGGCCGCGCTGCAGGATGCCGGGCAGCTGCCGCCGGCAGAACGCCAGCGTCATGAAAACCACATGCACCTGGCGATCGCCGAAGCGAAAAAGAATCCGCAATGGCCGTTCGGCGCCGTGATCGTGCATGAAGCCAGCGGCCAAGTGCTGGCCGCCGGCGTCAACGACGGTGGCCGCAACCCGACCTGCATGGCGAAATCGCCGCGCTGAACGACTACGTCAGCCGCCACGGCAACACGCGCTGGCCGGAAACCACGCTCTACACCACCGGCGAACCCTGCCCGATGTGCATGAGCGCGATCGCCTGGGCCGGCATTCCGCGCGTGGTGTGGGCCACCTCGATCGCCGGCCTGTCGCGCGCCGGCATCGGCCAGATCGGCATCGGCGCCGCCACCGTCGCCGCCGCGGCCGATTTCTACCGCCCCGAAAAGCTGATCGGCGGCGTGCTGGCGGCCCAAACCGACCTGCTGTTTCAGCAGCGCCCCAAGTGATACCGAACCGGACCGCATCATGACACCCGCCCTGCGCTCCCGCCTGCTGCGCGCCCTGCTCGGCGCCGCCTTTGCCGCGCTGCTGGCGCTGGCGTTCGCCGCCTACCTGCAGCCGGCATTCATCCTCGACCTCGCCAACCGGATCTATCTGTGCTTCTAGCGGCTCGGCACACCGGCCACGGCACTTAACGCGGATTCACGCGCGAGAACAGCGGTTTCGGCTGGAAGCTTGCATTGAAATGGCAGGCGCCGCCGAATTGCCGCGCCTGTTGCGCGCAATCCGCTTCGATCGCGGCGACCGTAGGCCGGCTGCCGCTGTCGAGCCATTGCTGCAGGGCGTTGAACAGGGCCACGTATTCGGGATCGGCCAGCTTGCTGTGCTCGCGCTCGTCGGTGAAGGTCTGCAGCAGCTTGTCCTGGTTGCCGGCACGCGCCACGACTTCCCGGTAGTCGGCTTCGTATTCGACCATCGCGGTCGGATCGTCGATCGCGTGCATCGTGATCACCGGCACCGGAATCTTGCCGCTCAGGTCGGCATCCTCGGCCAGCTGCGCCGCTGCCTGCGGATCGGCGTCGAAGCGGATCACGCCGCGATTCAATGCGTCGTCGTCGGCCGAGCCGCGGTACACCACGTTGCGGTTGGAGAACGGATTGCGGCCGTCGAGCACGCGCTGTACGAGGTCGCGGAACATGAAGGTGGCCCAGTTCATGTGGCCGGCCAGCGAGCGTTCCGGGACGCGGATCACGCCGAGGATGTCGGCCAGGTTGCGCTGCTGCTGCGCGCTGCGCTGCGCCGCCGGCAACTGGACTCCGGTGCATTCGTTGACGCGCTGGTCGAGCTCTTTCTTGGTCATATTGGAATCGGCCGGCAGGCCCAGCCACAGCGGATACTGCGGCTCGTCCGGGCGCGGGTGGTTGCGGCAATAGTACTGGTACACCGCGCGCAGGTCGGCGCGATGCAGGTAGCTGCGGCTGCCGCCGGCCAGCACGCCGGACGTCAGCACCACGCCGTCGTAATTGCGGCTGCCGTCGGCGTTGGCGCCATACAGCTCGATGCCCTTGGCGGCGACGTTGCCGCCCCACGACTGGCCGTGCAGGATGGTGCGCTTGGGCGCGCCGAAGGCCTGCACGAAAATCTTGCGCAGGTTTTCGGTGTCCTCGGCCGCCATCCGCACGCCATAGCCGGGCCGACGATAGCTGGAGCCGGCCCAGGCATAGCCTTGGCGCACGGTGACCGCGAAGCGCTGCAGGTCTTCCAGGTTGACGGTCGGACTCAGCTTGGTCAGGCGCGGGCCGCCGTGCGCATGCATCACCAGCATCCGGTTCCAGTCCGAGGGAATCGCGATCCAGTAATAGGCGCCGTTGGCGTCCTGGCCCGAATAGCACTTGGTCTGCGCCGGCAGTTCGGAGGGGCAGGCGGCGGCGCTCTGGGCGCGCGCGGCGCTGCCCGACAGCAGCAGGCCGCCGCACAGCAAGGCGGTGAAAATGGTCTGTTTCATGGTGCGATGGTCTCCCCGGATTTTCAGGCGGCAGGATGCGCGAACGGCGCGACAACTATTGAATATGGGAGTATGCCAAAAAATCCAGCCATATCGGAGGAATTCAGGGCGACGTTGAAAATACTCCCACATCCTTAAGCGGAGCAACGGGCGCTCAAACCAGTCTGTGCACCGGCTTGCGGCGCCACACCAGCCGGTAAAAACTGGCTTGCATCGTCAGCATGGTCAGGAACGCCACCGGATAGGCGATCCAGATGCCGTTGATGCCGATGCGCGCGCTCAGCAGGTAAGCCACCGGCACCTGGACGCAGCCGATCGCGAAAATCGAGATCGCGGTCGGCGCCAGCACCGTGCCGGAAGCGCGCATCACGCCCGACAGCACCGCCGAAAAGCCCATCACCAGCGAACTCCACAGCGTGATGTGCAGCAGGGTCTGCGCCAGCTCGATGACCGGCGCGCTGGTGATGAAAAAGCCGATGATGGTGCGCGAAAACAGATAGGCCAGCACGATCAGGCCGCCGGTCAGCACCAGGTTCATCTGCAAGCCGGTGCGCGCGATCGCGCCGAGCCGGTCGGCACGGCCGCCGCCGATCGCCTGGGCGCCGAGGATCGAGGCGGAAATCGCGATCGACAGCACCGGGAACTGCACGTAGGACAGGATCTGGTTGACCGCGCCATAGGCGGCGGTGGCGTCCGAGCCGTAATGGTTGACGAAGGACAGCACCGCGACTTCCGACAGCGAGATGATGACCATCTGCACCCCGGTCGGCACGCCGATGCGCAAGACTTTTTTCAGAATTTGCCAGTCGATCCATAGATGGCGGATCAGCACCGCGTCGGGCGCCAGCGCATGATTGCGCCGCCGCATGTGCCAGGCCAGCCACAGCAGCGCCGCCACGAACGACAGCACCGCCGCCCAGGCGCCGCTGGCCACGCCCATTTGCGGCAGCCCGAACCAGCCACGGATCAGGGCCGGCGTCACCACCAGCCCGATCGCGGTCGACAGGCACAGCGCGAACAAGGGCGTGACGGTATCGCCGACGCCGCGCATCATCGAGGTCATCAGCAGGAACACGAACAGCCCCGGCATCGCGATCAGCATGATGCGCGTGTACGCGGTGGCGTCGGCCAGGATGTCGGCCGGGGTGCCGAGCAGGATCAGCAGCGGCTGCGTGAAGACGCCGCCGAACAGCGCGATCAGCAGGCCGGCCAGCAACGCCACCGTCAGCGCGGTGCCGGCGATCGCCTTCACCTTTTCATGCTGTCTGGCGCCGTAGGCCTGGCCGATCAGCACCGAAGAGCCGGCGCCGAGACCGATGATGAAGGCGATGAAAAAGAAGATCAGCGGAAACGACACCGAGGCCGCCGCCAGCGCACGCACGCCGATCATCTGCCCCAGGTAGATGTTGTTGATGGTGCCGGACAGCGCCTGCAGGATGTTGGCCAGCATCATCGGCGCCAGGAACTTCAGGTAGGTCTTCCACAACGGCTGGTTCGAATTCAATGGGCTTCTCCCGTGCCGAAGGCGGCGGCCGCCAGCTTTTGCGCGTGAGCGCGGACGTCGGCCGGCCACGCCGCCACCAGCGCCGCGAAGCGTGCGGCGTCGTTGGCGAACAGCGCGCGCGCCGCTTCTTCGAAGCCGGGCTCGGCGCCGGCCATCACCGACATGAAGCGGTACGCCGCCTCCTGCGCATGGCGCACGCGGTCGCGGCCTTCGTTGTCGCGCCGCGCCTGCTCGACCAGCTTGCGCAAAGCCACCGAAGCGCCGCCCGGCTGGCTGTTCAGCCACTCCCAATGGCGCGGCAGCAAGGTCACTTCGCGTCCGACCACGCCCAGTTTCGGCCGCCCCGGCCCGCGTGGTGCCTCGGCCGCCGGCGCTTGCTCGGGCGCGCTGGCGGCGGCCAGGCGGCGCAGGACGTCGTCGGCGCTGCCGCGAAAATCGACTTCGATGGTTTCGCTGCTGCGGTCGTCGAAGATCAGGATCGGCAATGACGCTCCGGCGTCGATCGCGCGCTTGACGGTGGGGACGATGCGGCGCAGTTCGCCCGAGGCGATGCGGCGCGTGCCTTCGAACGCGGTGCAGCGCAGCGTGCCGGGCTGGCCGGAATCTGTGGTGGGGTCCATGGTGCGGATAGGCTTGGAGTGAAAGAGCCGCGGATAATAACATCCGGGTAAAAATGATGTCAATATTACCCGGACAAATTTATCCGCCAACCACGATTTCCCAGGCTGCGGCCGCAGGTACAATCATGCGATGGAAATTACGCTGACCGAACTGGAAGGGGCGATCAATTACTGGCGCCGCGAGCGCCCCGCGCGCGGCGAGGAATGCGCGCTGTCGCCCGAGGTCAATGCGCTGGCCGATGTCTATGCGCTGATGATTTTCCATCGCATCGACGCCCAGCCGCTGGCTGCGCTGCCGGCCGCCGCGCAGCAACTGGTGGCGGCGTGGCGGCAACAGGCGGATCGTTCCGGTGGACGCTGAAGTGCAGTTTCGGTTGCGCATCCGGCGCGGCGACGAGATCGTGATCGGCCCCGGCAAGATCGAATTGCTGCAGGCGATCGACAGCACCGGCTCGATCGCGGCGGCGGCGCGCACGCTCGACATGTCGTACCGCCGCGCCTGGCTGTTGATCGACGAGATGAACCGCGGCCTGCGCGAGCCGGTGATCGCCGCCAAGACCGGCGGCGCGCGCGGCGGCGGTGCGCTGCTGACGGCGACCGCGCACGACATCATCCGCCGCTACCGCGCGATCGAAACGCTGGCGCAGCAAGCGGCCGCCGAGGAACTGGCGGCGCTGACGCGGCTATTGAAAGAGTGAAGACGCCCCAGGCGGTTCGATTTTTATTCCGCTTCCACATCGGCCGTGAACGCGAAGGCAAAGCGCAGACAGTACACTGGTACGGCAAGCGAAGCCGACAAAGTGCACGCTTGACTTGGAGGCGGAATCAGCCCGACTGGCCGACGCTGCGCCGATCCATCGACACCGCCTTGATCAGCGCAAACACGGTCTGCCCCGGCGCCAGCTGCAGCAGCTGCGCCGAGCGGCGCGTGATGCGCGCCACCAGGAACACGGCGCCGACCTGGATGCGCGCCTCGACGATCGCGCCCGCTTCCGTACTCAGTTCGACCAGCCGCCCTTCCAGCACGTTGAGCAGGCTGACGTTCTGCGGCCGCGTGGTGGCCAGCGCAATGTCGCGCGCGCGGATGCGCACCCGCACGCGCTGCCCGGGCTCGACCTCGATCTGCGGCATCAGCAGCTGGCCGCCGTCGAAAGCGAGCGTGGTCAGGCCGAACTCCGCGTCGTGCGCCAGCACCTGCGATTCGATCACCGCGCCGGCTTCGTAGCGTCCGGTATGCGGCCGCAGGTCGAGCCGGTTCATGACGTCGTGCACGTCGCCGGCGGCGATCACCCGGCCCGCCGACAGCAGCACCAGCAAGTCGGCCAGGCGCGTGACTTCCGGCACCGAATGGCTGACGAACACGATCGGAATCCGCAGGCGGTCGCGCAGCAGCTCGATGTAGCTGAGGATTTCATGGCGGCGCTCCATGTCGAGCGAAGCCAGCGGCTCGTCCATCAGCAGGATGCGCGGATTGGCCAGCAGCGCGCGGCCGATGGCGACGCGCTGCTTTTCGCCGCCCGACAGCAGCGCCGGCCGCCGCGCCAGCAAATGCCCCAGATCCAGCAAGGCGATCACCTGCGCGGCATCGATCGGCGCGTCCGCTGCCGCCTCGGCGCGATTCAAGTGGGCGCCGTAAAACAGGTTGCGCTCGACCGACAGATGCGGAAACAGCAAGGCGTCCTGGAACACATAGCCGATGCGGCGCCGCTCCGGCGGCAGGTCGATGCCGCGCGCGCTGTCGAACAGCACGGCGCCGTTGATTTCGATACGGCCGCGGTCCGGCCGCGTGATGCCGGCCAGGCAATTCACCAGGCTGGTCTTGCCCGAGCCGGAGCGGCCGAACAGCGCCACCACCGGCGCCGCGGTTTCGAATGCGGCTTCGAGCTGGAAGGCGCCGAGGCGCTTGCTGACGTCGACCTTCAGCATCACAGCAAGGAACTGCCGGAGGCGCGCCGCCAGCGGCGCGCCAGCCATTCGGAACTGCCCAGCGCCAGCACCGACAGCGCCACCGCGAACAGCGACAGGCGCAGCGCCTGCCAGTCGGCGCCCGGCACTTGCGTGAGCGAATAGACCGCCAGCGGCAGGGTTTCGGTCTCGCCCGGGATGCTGGAGACGAAGGTGATGGTGGCGCCGAACTCGCCCAGGCTGCGCGCGAACGCCAGCAGCACGCCGCTGGCCAGTCCCGGCAGCGCCAGCGGCAAGGTGATGGTCCACAGCACGTGCCAGCGGCCGGCGCCCAGCGTGCGCGCCGCGGTTTCCAGGCGGCGGTCGATGCCGGCCAGCGACAGCCGGATCGCGCGCACCATCAGCGGGAATCCCATGATCGCCGACGCCAGCGCGGCGCCGGTCCACTTGAACGCAATCACGATGCCGAACCAGTCGTGCAAGGGAGCGCCGAGCGCGCCGCGCTTGCCGAACAGCAGCAGCAGCGCGAAGCCGATCACCACAGGCGGCAGCACCAGCGGCAGATGGACGATGACGTCGAGCGCGGTCTTGCCGATGAAGTCGGTACGCGCCAGCAGGTAGGCGACCGCGAATGCGAACGGCAGGGAAAACAGCACGCTGGCCACGGCGACGCGCAGGCTCAGCAGGATGATGCCGGCCTCGGCGCTGGTTAATCCAGTCATCGGACAGCGGCTTCCGGAAAGATTGGCGGTGACTTCATCGGGAGAAAATGGCGGAACAACGCGGCGGCCTGGTGCGCATTTCTATTTCAGTACGCTAAAGCCGAATTTCCGCCATATTGCCGCAGCCGGCTCGCCTTGCATATAGTCGAGCAGCTTTTTCGCCGCCGGCGCGGCGCTCGCCGTCAGCGCCGCCGGGTAGACGATCGGCGCATGGCTGGAAGCCGGAAAGGTATCGACGATGCGCACCTTCGGCTCGGCCAGCGCATCGGTGCGATAGACGATGCCGTAGGGCGCCTCGCCGCGCGCCACCAGCAGCAGCGCCGTGCGCACGTTTTCGGCGCGCGCCACCTTCCCCTCGACCGCCGGCCACACGCCGAGCGCCTGCAACGCGGCCTTGCCGTATTTGCCGGCCGGCACCGCGTCCGGATTGGCCATCGCCAGCTTCTCCGAACCCAGCCGCGCCGCCAGCGCGAAGCCGGGCGCGATCTTCAACGTATCGGCCGAGGCGGCGGGCGCGATCAGCACCAGCTGGTTGCCGAGCAGGTTGCGGCGCGAGGCCGGATCGATCAGCCTGCGCTGCGCCAGGTAGTCCATCCAGTCGAGGTCGGCCGACAGGAACAGGTCGGCCGGCGCGCCGTTCTCGATCTGGCGCGCCAATGCCGAGCTGGCGCCGTAGGAAATCACGATCTTGTCCGCCGATTGCCGCATGTAGTCCTGCGCCACGGCGTCGAGCGATTCTTTCAGGCTGGCGGCGGCAAACAGGGTGACGTCGGCGGCGCGCGCGGCACCGGTAGCGCCGCACAGCAGCAACAGCGGCAGCAAGGCAAAAGCGAGGATTTTTTTCATGGAAGAGCTGATTGGGGAGGCGTCATGCCATTCGTAATATTCAACGGAATATAACGATGATCTGGCCTCCAGGCAAGCCTGAATCGCATGGAGAACGGCGGCGTCATCGATACCTCTACATACTCCCAGCATCGATGCCGTATCCTGGGCATTAAATGGAATTTTAAACAACATACTCCCTGTCATAGCGTAACGCCAGGGAGAGAGGCTTGGCGGCGCGGATGGCCGGTGCGAACGGCAGGCGGATTATTCGGCCGCGCTCCGGCTCAGGCGGCGCGCCTGGCGTTGCGGCAGCAGCGCCGCCGGCGCGGCGGCTTTCGGTTTCGGCTGCGCCCGCTGCACCTGGCCGGCGTGGTCGCTGGCCAGCAGCGCGCGCACGGTCTCGCCGTCGGCGCCCTGCTCCTGCAGCCATTGCGCCACCAGCGCCGCCAGCCGTTCCAGCGCGATGCGGTGGGTGGCGTCGGTCTGCGCGTACAGCCAGTCGGACAAGGCCATGAAGCGCGCGAACGGCGCCTCGCCCAGGATCAGCGGCAGCGTATTGGCGAAGCGGCCGGAATTGGCGATCAGGTCCCAGTAACGGGCGAAGCGCACCAGCCGCTGCATGTCGGCAAAGTCGATGCGGTCGGTGGCCAGGATCGCGTACGGCGGGCTGGAATCGAACACCAGCCCGAAGGCTTCGGTATGGCGGATGATCGGCGTGCCGCGCAGGCGCTTCAGGATGCCGAACTGGATTTCGTGCGGCCCCAGCGCCCACAGGCGGTCGAAGCCGCGCGCGAAGCTCTCGATGTCTTCGCCCGGCAGGCCGGCGATCAGGTCGACGTGCAGGTGCGCGTGCGAATGCTGCACCAGCCAGCGGATGTTGTCGGCCGCTTTCTCGTTGTTCTGGCGGCGGCTGACCAGCGCCTGCACTTCCGGGTTGAAGCTCTGGATGCCGATTTCGAACTGCAGCGCGCCGGGCGGAAATTGCTGGATCGATTCCTTGAGCGCATCCGGCAGATGGTCCGGCACCAGCTCGAAGTGCAAAAACAGCGGATCGTCCGGGGCGGCAGCCAGCTTGTCGAGGAAGAACTGCATGATCTTCAGGCTGGTCTTGACGTTCAGGTTGAAGGTGCGGTCGACGAACTTGAACAGCCGCGCGCCGCGCGCGTGCAATGCCTCCAGTTCGGCCAGGAAGCGCTCCAGCGCGAACGGCCAGGCGGTCTTGTCGAGCGACGACAGGCAGAATTCGCATTTGAACGGGCAGCCGCGCGAGGCTTCGACATACAGCGTGCGGTGCGCGATGTCTTCGTCGCTATACAAGCGAATACGGCAGGGCGATCTCGTCCAGCGGCGGCTGCACGCCGGCGTGGATCTTCATCAGCGGCTTGGGGCCATGCAGGATCTGCGCGGCACAGCTGCGGAAAAGTGATGTCGCCCCAGCCGGTGATCAGGTAGTCGGCCAGCTGCACGATGGTCTGCTCGCCCGGCTCGTGCGAGACTTCCGGGCCGCCCAGCACGATCACCACCTCCGGCGCCACGCGCTTCAGCATTGCCACCACCTTGGTGGTTTCCTCGACGTTCCAGATATACACGCCGAAGCCGATCACCAGCTTGTCGCCGGCGTCCGCCGGCCGCTGCGCCAGCAGCTTTTCGACGATGTCGGCGGTGCGGGTGCCGATCACGAATTCGGCCAGCCGCGTCTGCCCGCGCAACTCGCCCATGTTGGCCAGCAGGTAACGCAAGCCGAGCGAAGCGTGCGCATAGCGCGCATTGAGGGTGGACAGCAGGATGGTCATGGGGCGGAAAGCGCAGAGTGAGGCAAAGGGCCATTCTACGGCAGCGCGCCAACCCGAGCCGCCCAAAAAATATGCCGCCGCCCCACACCAGCTGTCGTTCCCGCGCTTGCAGGCGGGAACGACATGCCCAAATGAGTAGTTACGGCAAGGCTTACGGCGCCAGTTCCTTCTCCTGCAGCGCGCGCCACATCACCTTGCCGGTGGCCGACTTCGGCAGCGCTTCGACGAATTCGACGATCTTCGGCACCTTGTAGGCCGCCATGCGCTCGTGCGCCCAGGCCATGATGTCGTCGGCGCTGGGCGCGCTGCCGGCGCGGGCGACGATCACCGCCTTCACCGTCTCGCCGCGGTAGGCGTCGCGCGCGGCGATGATGCAGCATTCCTGGATCGCCGGGTGCTGGTACATCATCGACTCGACTTCGGCCGGCCAGACCTTGAAGCCGCTGGCGTTGATCATCCGTTTCAGGCGATCGGTGAAGTAGAAATAGCCGTCGGCGTCCATATAGCCGAGGTCGCCGGTGCGGAAGAAGCGCTTGCCGTCGCGCTCGAAGAAGGCGTCCGCGGTCTTCTGCGGATCGTTCCAGTAGCCCTGGAACAGCTGCGGGCCGTGGATCACGATTTCACCGACCTCGCCCGGCGGCAGCGGCTCCAGGCTGATCGGATCGACCACCAGCGCCTCGGTGTTGCAGATCGGGATGCCGAGGCATTGCTGGCGCAAGCCTTGCGGCGGATTGGTGTGCGACGGCGCCATGGTTTCCGACAGGCCGTAGCCTTCCATGTATTGCAGCCCGGTCAATTCCAGCAGCTTCTGCGCGATCGCGGCCGGCATCGCGGCGCCGCCGCCGCCGATGCGGCGCAGGCTCGACAGGTCGTATTCGGCCAGGCGCGGATTCGACAGGAAGTCGATCAGCATGGTCGGGATATTGGTCCAGCCGGTCACGCGGTAGCGCGTGATCAGCTGGCCGGCGGCGTCGCGGTTCCAGCGCGGCAGGATGACGATGGTGGCGCCACAGTAGATCACGCCGTTCATGCTGCCCTGCATGCCGGTGACGTGGAAGAACGGCAGCACCGCCAGCACGGTCTGGTCCGGCACCGTCGGGCCGGCCCAATGGGCGCCGGCCACCGTGGTGAACATCACCGAGCGGTGGGTATGCACGCAGCCCTTGGGCTGGCCGGTGGTACCCGAGGTGTACGGCATGCAGGCCAGGTCGTCCGGGCCGGCTGTGTGCGGACCGGGCGCATGGCGCGCCGCCACTGCCTCTTGCCAGGCGACCACGCCGGCCTGCTGCGGTACGGCGCGCGGGGCGGCGACGAAATCCGGCAGCGGCAGATCGGTCGACGCCGTCAGGTAATCGGAGTAGGTGGCCACCACCGCATGCGCCAGGCCGCCGTCGCCCATCAGCGGCGCCAGCCGCGGAAATACTTCCTGCGCCGCGATCGCGACCCGGGCGCCGCTGTCGCTCGACATAGTGGCGCAGCTCCTCGGTCATCAGCATCGGATTGACCGGCACCACCATGGCGTCGGCGCGCAGGATCGCGTAGTAGGCGATCACGAATTGCGGGCTGTTCTGCATGTCGAGCAGCACGCGGTCGCCGCGCTGCACGCCGCAGGCTTGCTGCAGGTAGCCGGCCAGCGCCTCGACTTCGGCCAGCAACTGTCGATAGCTCAGGATCGAATCGTAGAAGATGATCGCCGGCCGCTCCGGGTAGCGGCGTGCGCTGATGTCGAGGTTGGTGAACACGCTGGTCGCGGGCGCGGTCAGGTGATGCGGCAGGCCGCTCGGCCAGCTCGGGAAATGCGTGGGTGTCATGTCTCCGCCTGTTCTTGTGAAATAAATGAAACGGTCGTTCCATTATAAGCACGTGGCGCACCGGGCCGGCGCACTTTGGCTGGCCGACAGCAGCATTTTGGCCGCTGCGCTACCATGAACGCCGCAATACGCCTGCGCGGAAAGCGGCGCACTCTGCCGCTGGGCGGCCCGCACACCTTCCCCTTTTGACGGAGCTCTATATATGAAACTGTATTTTTCGCCCAGCGCCTGTTCGCTGTCGCCGCATATCGTGCTACGCGAAGCCGGCCTGGAGTTTGAGCTGGAAAAAGTCGACCTGCGCAGCAAGCAAACCGCCGGCGGCGTCGATTTCAAAACCGTCAATCCAAAAGGCTCGGTACCGGCGCTGGCGCTGGACGACGGCCAGGTCCTGACCGAAGGGCCGGCGGTGGTCCAGTATCTGGCCGACCTGGTGCCGGAAAAGCAGCTGGCGCCGGCCGCCGGCAGCATGGCGCGCTATCGGCTGATGGAATGGCTGAATTTCATCTCCACCGAACTGCACAAGGGCTTTTCCCCGCTGTTCAATCCGGCCATGCCGGCGGAAGCCAAGAAGCTCACGCTCGAGCGCCTGGTGTCGCGCTTCGATTACCTGGAAACGCAATTGCAAAGCAGCGGCTATCTGCTTGGCAGCCAGTTCACGGTGGCCGACGCCTATTTGTTTACGATCCTGCGCTGGAGCACGATGTTCGAACTCGACCTGAGCCGCTGGCTGGCGATCGAAGCTTATTTCAAGCGCGTCTCGGAACGGCCGGCGGTGCAGGCGGCACTGGCGGCGGAAAAATAAGACTGCCATCCGACCGGCGCGCTTGCGGTCGCAGGCGCGCCGGCAGAGGCGACGCAGCACATGCGGCCACGTTGACATGGCAAAAAACAACGGTTTTCATGATTTCGTTGGGAATGGGAAAGTTTACAAGAAATTAATTTGTGCAACGCACAAATTTAACTTGACATCCTCAAAAAATGGACTAGAATCGGTTTTGTTGCGGCGCACCAAATTACTATTCTGCTAATTGAAGCGCCCTGTTTAGTGCCTACCTTCCCTTAGGAGAAATCATGTTTACCGTACCAGAACAGTTTTCGGCCGCTACCAAAGCCAACTTTGAAGCCCAACTGGCGATGTTGAACGCGCTGACCGCCAAGGCCTTTGAAGGCGTCGAAAAAGTCATCGAGCTGAACGTCAGCGCCGCCCGCGCCTCGCTGGAGGAATCGTCGGCCACCGCGCGCCAGCTGCTGTCGGCCCGCGACCCGCAGGAATTCTTCGCGCTGTCGGCCGCGCAAGCGCAACCGACCGCCGAAAAAGCCATCGCCTACGGCCGCCATCTGGCCGGCATCGCTTCCAGCACCCAGGCTGAATTCGCCAAGGCTGCGGAATCGCAAATCGCCGATACCACGCGCAAGGTCAACACGCTGATCGATGAAGTCACCAAGAACGCGCCGGCCGGTTCGGAAAACGCCGTGGCGATCCTGAAGTCGATGATCGGCAACGCCAACGCCGGCTACGAGCAGCTGACCAAGACCGCCAAGCAGGCAGTCGAGACGATCGAAGCCAATGTCGCCAACGCCACTTCGCAGTTCACGCAGGCGGCGGAAAAAACTACGCGCGCCACCCGCAAGTAAGCGCCGCGTCAGCAGTAACTGAAACGGGCCGCAATGCGGCCCGTTTTTTTATGGTGCGCGCGACGCCGCAAGCCGTGCCTGAAGCCGCGCCGCCATCCTCTCAATACTCCAGGCTCAGCGTCAGCGAGCCATAGCCGTGGTTGCTGGGCTGACCATAGAACTCCTTGCTGCGCACATATTGCGCATAGGTGAGCTTGCCGCCGCGCCATTGCCACGACAGGCCGAGCGCGGCATCGCCCACCAAGGGCTTTTTCGGCACGCTATGGCTGCTGCCGAAGGTATTGCCGTCCAGGAAAATGTCGCGCGCCACCGCGCGCGCATCGAGCGCCAGGAACACGTGCACCCCTTCGCTGTTCAGGCGCCGCGTCTGGTTTGCCTCCAGCGGCGCATTGCTGTCGGCGGCGGGACGGATCGAGGCGGTGCCGAAGTCGTCCGACAAATGGCCGAAGCGCAGTTCCGCGCCGGCATTCAGATAGGTCTTGACGTTGCCGAGGCTGGCGCCGTAGTGGGTGATGAGGTCGAACTGCGGGCCGGTGGGGTTGGCGCTGACGAACACCTTGTCCTTGCGTTCGCGCACGAGCTGGATGCCGAGCTCGTTGTGCAGCTGGTTGCCCCAGCCCTGAAAGCGCTCGAACCCGCGCACGTCGTGCACCAGGTCTTGCGCCTGCTTCGCCAGCGCCGCCGGACCGATCACGCCGATGTCGATTTCGGTGGTGTCCATCTGCCGCGCATTGCGCGCGTTGTAGGCCAGCCCCAGGTACAGCCAGCCGGCGTAGGGCCGGTCGTTCTGGATCAGGTCGCGGCGATGCAGGTCGGTCGGCGTGTACATGGCCTGACCGACCGTCACCACCATGTTGCGCGAATCGTAGCTGCCCGGCTTCAGGGCTTTCGACAACCGGTTCAGCTGCCGTACCCAGGACGGCAGGCAGGGATCGCTGACATAGTCCTTCAGATTGGACGACACCCAGGACGCCCGCATGCCGTTGGTGTAATTGTTGTCGCTGCCGGCGAACAGGTCGTTTTCGTAATAGAAGTTGTACACCCCGGGATAGGCGCGGATCGCCTGCACGCCCGGCTCTTCGCGGCAGGCGTGCGCACCGGCCGCCGCCTGCGCCGGCAGCGGCGCCAGGCTCAAGACCCAGGCACCGCTACAGGCAAGCACAAAATGACCGAGGCGCAAACGGCGCCGGAACGGCGCGCCCAATACGGTGAGCAAATTGCGGGAAAATTCTTTTATGGGGAGTATAGGCAAAAACACTATTGTTGTCGCACATAAACATTGCGACTTTAAAAATACTAGGCATAGTATATTACAAAACGCAGGCCGCGTCCGTTCAGGCGCGCACCTGGCTGCGGCTCGCTACTGCCTACGCGGCATCAGCGACAGCAGCAGCTTCACCGCATACAGCACCACCAGGCTGCCGAGCAGGTCGCCGATGAACATCACCAAAAATCCGTGCAGCGTACCGTGCATGTCGCCGCGCAGCCAGAAACCGACATGCAACAGCAACGGGCTGGCAAGCGCGTATAGAACAGCCAGCCACAACAGGCGGTGCGCGCTCAGGTTGGCCAGCGATGCCCGCAAGCCGAATATTTTCTGCGCCAGCAAATACACCAGGTACGGCGCGGCGGCCGAAATGGCGGCGCCGAACAATGCGCGCTCGAGATCGCCGGGAAAGTAATACAGCAGGGACGTCAGGCACGATGCCAGCAGCACGCCGAGCGCGCCGGCGCCGCCGAACAGCAGGGTGCACAACAGCCGCATGCCGGCCGGCAGATAAATCCAGTTGATGCCGCGCACGAATTCAGAGCCGGCAAACAGCCATTCGTTCAGCGCAAACGACAGCAGGAACAGCAGCGCCGAGCCGACCAGCATCCAGAGATTGAGGCTCAAGACTGACCCAATAAGTTAATTTTCCGCGTCGAAAATTGTAAAGAAGTACGACGTGTTGTCGCCGCTGCATGATAGATTACCTGCGCTGTAACTATTTGACCACGTATTACCGTAATGAAAACTGTCAAACGCCCCGCCGATATCTACCTGCGCTTCCTGCAACTGGCCGACGCCCTGCGCGGATTGCCCTCGTTGCCGTCGCTGGACCCGCTGGAAGAACGCATCCTGACGCTGGTGGCGCGCGCCAGCCAGGAAAAGCAGCGGCTGTCGGTGCGCGACATGATGGCGCAGCAGGCGCTCGGCTCGCCGGCGACGCTGCACAACCGCCTGAAGTCGATGCGCGAAAAAGGCTGGATCATGCTCTCCGACACCGAAGACAGCCGGCGCAAGCAGATCGAATTGACGCAGGCGGCGCTGCTGCATTTCGACAAGCTGTCGAAGTGCCTGCTGCAAGCCGCCCATACCGGCGATACCGACCAGGCGCCCCTCGTGCGCTGATATTTACCGCGCGGCGGCGCGATGGCAGCCGGCCAGATGGTCGTCGACCATGCCGATCGCCTGCATGTAGGCATAGACGATGGTGGCGCCGACGAACTTGAAGCCGCGCTTGGCGAGGTCCTTCGACAGCCGCTCCGACAGCGCGGTCTTGGCCGGCACCTCGGCCATGCTGCGCCAGCGATTGCGGATCGGCGTGCCGTCCACATAGGCCCACAGGAACGGATCGAGCCCGCCCTCTTCCTCGCGCAGCCGCAGAGTAGGCGCGCGCATTGGTGATCGCCGCCGCCACCTTCAGCCGGTTGCGCACGATGCCGGGATCGGCCAGCAGCGCCGCCACCTTGGCATCGTCGTAGCGCGCGATCTTTTCCGCGTCCCAGCCGTCGAACGCGCGCCGGTAGTTTTCGCGCTTGTTGAGGATGGTCTCCCAGCTGACAGGCCGGCCTGCGCGCCTTCGAGGTTCAGCATTTCGAACAAGCGCGTCTCGTCATGGCAGGGCACGCCCCATTCGTGGTCGTGATAGTCGAGATAGCGCGGATTGGCCGGATTGGCCCAGCTGCAGCGGAGCAAGGAAGTCATGGCGTGCGGAATGTGCGTAAAATTGCGGCCCAAGCCGCGCAAGCGCCAGTATAGGCCCGGGCCGCGGCAGCCGACGCCCGACTTCCCGGACCGTTTCCTCCATCCCCAACCTCGCCCGCCATGACTTCTGCCGACCCCTCCCCAGCGCCGCGCGTCGCCGTCATCGGCGGCGGCCCGGCCGGATTGATGGCGGCGCAAACGCTGGCGGCCGGCGGCGCCGCCGTCGACCTGTACGACGCCATGCCCTCGGTCGGACGCAAGTTCCTGCTGGCCGGCAAGGGCGGCATGAACCTGACCCACGCCGAACCGGCCGCCGCTTTCCTCACGCGCTACGGCGCACGCGCGGCGCAAGTCGGGCCGTGGCTGGACCAGTTCGGCCCATCGGAGTTGCGGGCCTGGGCGCAGCAGCTCGGCATCGACACCTTCGTCGGCAGCTCGGGCCGGGTGTTCCCGCTCGACATGAAGGCGGCGCCGCTGCTGCGCGCCTGGCTGCACCAGCTGCGCGCCGCCGGCGTGCAATTTCACATGCGCCATCGCTGGCTCGGCTGGAGCGAAGGCGCCGACGGCACGCGGCAATTGCGCTTCGCCACGCCCGACGGCGAACGCCTGGTCGACGCCGACGCCGTGGTGCTGGCGCTCGGCGGCGGCAGCTGGGCGCGGCTCGGCTCCGACGGCGCCTGGCTGCCGCTGCTGGCGCAGCACGGCGTCGCGGTGACGCCGCTCTTGCCGGCCAACTGCGGCTTCGAAACCGGCTGGAGCGCGCATTTTTCCGAACGCTTCGCCGGCCAGCCGCTGAAGTCGGTCGCCGCCAGCTTCACCGACGCCGACGGCCGTCGCCACACGCGCACCGGCGAAATGCTGGTCACCGCCGACGGCGTCGAAGGCAGCCTGATCTACGCCTGGTCGGGCATGCTGCGCGACGCCATCACCGCCCACGGCAGCGCCGAACTGCGGCTCGACCTGCTGCCGGCACGCGAGCTGTCCTGGGTAGCCGCCGAACTGGCGCGCCCGCGCGGCTCGCGCTCGCTGTCCAGCCACTTGCAAAGCCGGCTCGGCATCACGGGCGTCAAAGCCGGCCTGCTGCGCGAACTGACCACGGCCGAGGAATTCCGCGATCCGGCGCGGCTGGCGGCGGCGATCAAGGCGCTGCCGCTGCGCCTCTTGGCGCCACGCCCCATCGACGAAGCGATCAGCAGCGCCGGTGGCGTGAAATTCGAAGCGCTCGATGCGCGCCTGATGCTAAGCGATTTGCCGGGCGTGTTCTGCGCCGGCGAAATGCTGGATTGGGAAGCGCCGACCGGCGGCTATTTGCTG
>CAVPMM010000009.1:0-68655 GCA_963706525.1 uncultured beta proteobacterium
CTGCGGCTTTGGCTTATCGCAACCTCGCGGTTCTTTATCGCCGCCGCGCCGCCGCTATTGCGCTAGATTCACATGCTTCATCCGCAACCGCTCTATCATGGAAAAAACGAAGGAGCAGGCGCGATGAAAAAGAAAATCCCGGCGGGCAATATCAAGCTGAAGCGCACTTACGATGCCGCCGCCCCTGACGACGGCACCCGCATCCTGGTGGATCGCCTGTGGCCGCGTGGGATCAAGAAGAGCGACGCCGCGATCGACCAATGGCTCAAGGATCTGGCGCCCAGCACCGAATTGCGCCAATGGTTCAAGCACGATCCCGCGCTCTGGCCCGAGTTCAGAAGCCGTTATGCCGAAGAACTACACCAGCATTCCGAACTGCTCGAACAGCTGCGCGAACTGGCGCGGCACGGAACCATCACCCTGCTCTATTCGGCGCACGATACAGTCCATAACGATGCGATTGCGCTGCGCGCCCTGCTGCTGGACAGCCATGCCGAAACTTGACTGCCGGATATAATGCCCGGCATGAGAGGATATTTCAGGATAAAACGGCTGCATGTCTGGATCGCGTGTTTCGCGATCCTGCTCAACGCGCTTGCGCCCTCCATCTCTCACGCGATTTCGGCATCGGCCGGGCAAACCGCAGCCTGGGCCGAGATTTGTTCCGTCGACGGCGCGCGCTTGGTCGCGGTCGGCACCGACCATGCGCAGTCCCCCGATGGCTCGCCAAGCCCGCAGGCGCAGCCATCCGCGCATTGTCCGTTTTGCTCCCCACACGCGGGGACGTTCGCCCTTCCTGCGGCCGCCATGACACTGCCGGTTCCGATCGCCGGCGCACGTTTGCTTCCTTCCCTTTTCTACCGCTCGCCCCAGCCGCTGTTCTCCTGGGCCGCGGCCAACCCGCGCGCTCCTCCCGTTTCGCTCTGATCGTCTCTGATTGCCGGCGCCGTTCGATCATGGTCGCCGGCCCGGTCTTTGTAACGGATTCAGGAGTTCGCCGTGCCGCCACGTTTCACACTATTTTCCCTGCAGGATGCGACCGTCCCGCACGTTTGCCTGAGCCTGTTCGCCGCCTTGCCGTTCGCCGGCGCCCATGCCGATGAAGCGCCGGCCGCCGCTCGCCTCGAGGAAGTCGTCGTCATGGGCGACGGCTCGGCGACGCCCAGGCTGCCGCCCGATCTTCCCGCCGTCAGCGAGGGCATCGGCCGCCGCCAGATCGAAGAATCGATCAACATGATCAACACCGAAGACGCGCTGAAGTACCTGCCGTCGATCCAGGTGCGCAAGCGCTTCATCGGCGACGCCAACGGCATCGTGGCGACGCGCACTTCCGGCACGCTGCTGAGCGCGCGGTCGCTGGTGTATGCCGACAACCTGCTGCTATCCAACCTGCTCGGCAATGGCTTCGCCTATCCGCCGCGCTGGGGTCTGGTGACGCCCGAGGAAGTCGAGCGCGTGGATGTGGTCTACGGACCGTTTTCGGCGCTCTATCCAGGCAATGCGATCGGCGCGGTGATCCAGATGACGACCCGCATGCCGCAGCAGTTCGAGGCGCATGCCGCGGCCCAGGTCTTCCGGCAAGACTTCAGCCTGTACGGGACGGACCAAAGCTTCTCCGGCAAGCAGGCCAGCGCCGCGCTGGCAAGCAAGAGCGGCGACTGGTCGTGGTGGCTGAACGCCAATCATCTGCAAAGCGACGGCCAGCCGATGACGTTCCTGACCAAGCCCGCTTCGGCCGTCAATGCCGCACCGGGCAACACGATCGTAAGCGGCGCCCGCAGCGATCTCGACCAGAACGGCAATCCGCGCACGATCCTGGGCGCCACCAGCCTGACCCGCACCCTGCAGGATCACGCCAAGCTCAAGCTCGCCTACGATATCAGCCCGAGCCTGCGCGCCACCTATACGCTCGGCATCTGGCAAAGCAAAAACGATTCCGACGTAGCCTCATATCTGAAGGACGCCGCCGGCAACCCGGTCTACAGCGGCGCGGTGAATATCGACGGCAAGCGCTATACCCTGGCCGCGACCGACCTGAATCCGGGCAAATCCGACCAGGAACACTGGCTGCAGGGTTTTTCTCTGGCCAGCAACACCAAGGGCGAGTGGGATTGGGAAGCGGTCGCCAGCCTGTACGACTACCGCAAGGACCTGGCGCGCGCGCCGTCGATTGCGCTGCCGGCCGCCGCCGGCGGCGGCACCGGCCGCATCACCGACTTGAGCGGCACCGGCTGGAGCACGCTGGATCTACGCGGCATCTGGCGCCCCGGCCTGGCGGATGGCACGCACCAGATCAGCTTCGGCTACCACTACGACCGCTACCAGCTGCGCGCGCTGGTATCGAATACCGCGGACTGGATCAACGGCGGCGCCGGCGCCCGCAGTTCCGCCTTTGCCGGCAATACCGCCACCCAGGCGCTGTACGTGCAGGATGCCTGGCGTTTCGCGCCGGACTGGAAGGCGATCCTCGGCGGCCGCTGGGAGAGCTGGCGCGCCTTCGGCGGCTCGGTGGCCGACGCCAACCGCACGCTGCCGTTCGCCGAGCGGCGCGAGAATTTCTTTTCGCCCAAGCTGGCCGCGAGCTTCCAGGCCAGCCCGGCGTGGAGCCTGCGCGCCTCGCTCGCCAAGGCCTACCGCATGCCGACCGTGGCCGAGCTGTACCAGGGCAGCATCAGCAACAACAGCATCGTCAACAACGATCCCAACCTGAAACCGGAACAGGCGCTGTCGGCCGAGTTTTCCGCCGAACGCGACCTCGGCAACGGCGTGCTGCGGGCGACGCTGTTCCACGAAACGGCGCGCGACGCGCTGTATGCGCAAACCGACGTCAACACCAACATCACCAATATCCAGAATATCGGCCGCATCCGCACCCGCGGCGTCGAAATCGCCTGGCAGGCGACCGATGTCGGCGTGCGCGGGCTCGACCTCACCGGCAGCGTCACCTACGCCGATTCGGTCATCACCGACAATGCGCGCAATCCGGATTCGGTCGGCAAGAAACAGCCGCGCGTGCCCGATTGGCGCGCCGCACTGAGCGCCACCTACCGCCAGGATGAGCATCTGTCGTACTCGATTGCCGCGCGCTACAGCGGCAGGCAGTTCGGCACGCTCAACAATATCGACGTCAACGGCGGCACCTATGGCGGCGTCAGCAAATTCTTCGTGGTCGATGCGCGCCTGCGCTATAAGATGAACCGGCAATGGAGCGCGGCGATCGGCATCGACAATCTCAACAACGCCGAGTATTTCGTGCTGCATCCGTATCCGCAGCGCACCGTCTCGGCCGAACTCAAATACGGCTTTTAACGACTTCGGGGGACCCCATGAAAAACAGATTCGTCCGTTGCATGCTGCTGTTATTCCTGGCTGCGCCGGGCATCGCCGCCTGGGCCCAGCATACGCACCACCAGCCGTCGAAAAAAACCGGGCTGGCGGTCGGCGCCAATTTCGCCCCCGACGGCAAGCTATGGCTGGTCGGCCTCGACGCCGACGCCCGCCTGACGCTGCGCACCAGCGCCGACGACGGCAAGAGCTGGACGCCGGCGCGCCTGCTGAACACCGGCGCCGACCGCGTCGCCGCCGACGGCGAAGCGCGGCCGAAGCTGGCGTTCGGGCCAAACGGCGTCGTGGTCATCGCCTACACCCATCCGCTGGCCAAACCATACACCGGCGAAATCCGCATGCTGCGCTCGGACGACGGCGGCAAGACCTTTGCGCCGCCGTTTACCGTGCATCACGACCGCCAAGTCATCACGCACCGCTTCGAATCGATCGCGTTCGACGATCGCGGCCGCCTGCATGCGGTCTGGGTCGACAAGCGCGACCAGGAACTACTGCGCGGCAAACAAGGCGCCGCCAAGCCGACCTACCGCGGCGCGGCGATCTATCACAACGTCTCGGACGACGGTGGCAAGAGCTTCGGCGACGACCGCAAGCTGGCCGACTACAGCTGCGAATGCTGCCGCATCGCGCTGGCGCGCACGCCCGAGGGCGGCATCGCCGCCTTGTGGCGCCACGTGTTCGCGCCCAACATCCGCGACCATGCGTTTGCCGTATTGAACGACGCCGCGACGGCTGCCGAGCCGGTGCGGGCCACCTTCGACAACTGGGCGATCGACGCCTGTCCGCATCACGGCCCGGGCCTGACGCCGGCCACCGGTGGCGGCTATCACGCGGTCTGGTTCGGCGACAAGGCCGGCGCCGCGCAAGTGCGCTACGGCCGCCTCGACCAAAACGGCGCACCGGCGTCGGAACCGGTCGCCTTGCCGGATGAACAGGCCGAGCACGCCGATGTGCTGAGCATCGGCAGCAAAGTGGCGATCGCCTGGCGCAGCTTCGACGGCAGCGCCACCAGCCTCAAGGCCTGGATTTCCGACGACGACGGCCGCCACTTCCGGCTGCGGCAACTGGCACGCAGCAAGGCGCTGGCCGATAACCCGCTGCTGCTGCGCAAGCAAGGAAAAATTTTCGTCGTCTGGCACACCCAAGGAAAAACCTATGTGGAAGCTCTTTGATTTCGCTGCGGCACGCGCCGCCACCCTGGCGCTGGCGCTATTGCCACTCACTGCCGCGGCCGCGCCGGCGCAGGTCGAGCGCTTTACCGCGCAGACCTGGGCCCAGTTCCAGAGCGGCCTGCAGCGGCCGGCGATCGTAGTTTTTTCCACCACCGACTGCATCTATTGCCCGGCGGTAATCGCCGACTTGGCGCAAGACATCGAACAAAGAAAGGCGCCGGTTCCCCTGGTGGTGGTGGTCATGGACGGCGACGGCAAGCCGGCACTGCTGCGCGATCCCGAGTACCAAAAGGCCAGCCGCCTGTTCGTGTTTGCCGGACCAGCCGCGGCGTTGCAATATTCGATCAATCCGAAATGGCGCGGCGTCACCCCGTATGTCGCGCTGTTCCCTGCGCAAGGCGCACCCAGGCTGGTCACCGGGCGGCCGACGACGCAGGACCTGGATGCCTTGCATACGACTGCCCCCCACTAGCGCGGCGGCGGTGGGCGCGGCGCCGTGCTTATAATGAAGACAACGGCTGGCAACCATTGCCCGCCGGATCTTTCCAGCCCTCACAAAGTTTCGATCCGTGCCCTTTTCTCTCGACAATCTGCTGGTGGTGGGCATTTCCTCGCGCGCGCTGTTCGACCTCGAGGCGGAAGAAGCGATTTTCCGCACGCAGGGGCTGGAGGCGTATCGGCGGCACCAGATCGACAATGAAAACGAAATCCTGAAACCCGGCGCCGGCTTCGCCCTGGTGCGCGCGCTCCTGAAGCTGAACCAACTGACCGAGAATCAGCGCCTGGTGGAAGTGGTGATCATGTCGCGCAACTCGTCCGAGACTTCGCTGCGGATCTTCAACTCGATCAAGCACTACGATCTCGACATCACGCGCGCAGTCCTGTCCGGCGGCGCCTCGCTGGCACCCTACCTGCAGGCGTTCAACGTCAGCCTGTTCCTGTCGCTGCACGAGGACGACGTGCAGGCCGCGGTCGCTTCCGGCGTGGCGGCGGCGCTGCTGTACCAGAAGCCAGCCAACGCGCTGGCCGAGTTGGACCAGATCCGCATCGCCTTCGACGGCGACGCCGTGATCTTTTCCGACGAGTCCGAGCGCATCTACCAGACCAAGGGCATCGAAGCCTTCGAAAACCACGAGCGCGAAAACGCCGGCAAGCCGCTGCCGGCCGGGCCGTTTGCCCGGCTGTTGAAGGCGCTGGCCTTCATCCAAAAGAATTTCAAGGCGGCCGAAGGCCTTGCCCCCGGCCGCCCGGCGCCGATCCGCACTGCGCTGGTCACCGCGCGCTCGTCGCCGGCGCACGAGCGCGTGATCCGCACCTTGCGCGCCTGGGACGTGACGATCGACGAAACCTTCTTCATGGGTGGCGTCGCCAAGTCCGACGTGCTGGCTGCGTTCAAGCCGCACATGTTCTTCGACGACCAGCCCGGCCACTGCGCCGGCGCTGCGGCGCTGGTGCAGACCGGACGCGTGCCGGCGCAGTATCTGGAAGCGGCCGCGCGCGCGACAAAAGAGCAGTAGCACGGCGGCACCCGAGCTGGTGCTTCACCCCTCCGCTCGGATCGGCGAGCGGCGCTATGGCAGCTCACATACTCCCGTTTTCATGCACCAAATCCGGGCGCAGAGCGGTCGTTTATACGACATACTCCTGAAGGATTGATCCGCACCGCAGTTGCCCCCGTCCCAGGTGCCGGCAGTGCAGTGAAACCGGGAGCAGTGTTTTTCGCGGCCTATCGTGAAACACACTGAGCTTGTTTTTCCGGACCAGCGTGCAGAAAGATCCTGCGCCGGAGTTTTTTACCGTTCGTGCTGTGCAGGCCGTGAAAGCGGAGTCAGAGAAATTTTCGCGATGAGGCCGCGAAAAAAATCTCTGACCCCGGTTTCACTGCGTTTGCCGAATGCAGACTGCAAACACAAACAAAAACCGTCCGCTTCCTGCCCGGAAGCGGACGGTTTCATTTTTCCTACCAGCCGTTTCGTCGCGGCGCGCCTAGCGCTCCGACACCGCATCCACCACGCACAGCGCGGTCAGATTGACGATTCGGCGCACCGTCGCCGACGGCGTCAGGATGTGCACCGGCTTGGCGCAGCCGAGCAGCACCGGGCCGATCGCGATGCCGTGGCCGGACGAGGTCTTCAACAGGTTGTAGGAAATGTTGGCGGCGTCGATGTTGGGCAGCACCAGCAGGTTGGGCGCCTCGGTCAGCGGCGTATCCGGCATGAAGCGCTTCAAGAGCTTGGGGTCGAGCGCGGTGTCGCCGTGCATTTCGCCGTCGACTTCCAGCTCCGGTGCCTTTTCGCGGACCAGCGCCAGCGCGGCGCGCATCTTTTGCGCCGATTCGCTATTGCTGGAACCGAAGTTGGAATGCGACAGCAGCGCCGCGCGCGGCAGCAGGCCGAAACGACGCATTTCCTCGGCCGCCATGATGGTGATGTCCGCCAGTTGCTCGGCGCTCGGGTTTTCGTTGACGTGGGTGTCGACCAGCACCACCTGGCGGTTGGGCAGGATCAGAACATTCATCGCGGCGTAGACGTTGACGCCTTCGCGCTTGCCGAGCACCTGATCGATATAGTTCAGGTGCAGGTTGGTGGTGCCGAAGGTGCCGCAGATCATGCCGTCGGCTTCGCCCTTGTGAATCGTCATGGCGCCGATCAGGGTCAGGCGGCGGCGCATTTCCAGCTTGGCGTACTGCTCGGTGACGCCCTTGCGCTTGGTCATCTGGAAATAGGTCTGCCAGTAGTCGCGATAGCGCTCGTCGAATTCCGGGTTGATGACTTCGAAATCGACGTCCATCTTCAGGCGCAGGCCGAAGCGCGCGATGCGCTGCTCGAGCACCAGCGGGCGCCCGATCAGGATCGGCTTGGCCAGCTTCTCGTCGACGATCACCTGCACCGCGCGCAGGATGCGCTCTTCTTCGCCTTCGGCAAACACGATGCGCTTCTTCGCCGCCGGCGCCTTCTTGGCGATCTGGAACATCGGCCGCATGAAGGTGCCGCTGTGGTAGACGAATTGCTGCAGGCGCTCTTCGTACGCGGCCAGATCCTCGATCGGCCGGGTGGCGACGCCCGATTCCTGCGCCGCCTTGGCCACCGCCGGCGCGATCTTCATCATCAGGCGCGGGTCGAAGGGTTTCGGGATCAGGTATTCGGGGCCGAACGACAGGTTGTCGATGCCGTAGGTGCTGGCCACGATATCCGACTGCTCGGCCTGCGCCAGTTCGGCGATCGCGCGCACCACGGCGATTTCCATCTCGCGCGTGATGGTGGTGGCGCCGCAGTCGAGCGCGCCGCGGAAGATGTAGGGGAAGCACAGGACGTTGTTGACCTGGTTCGGGAAATCCGAGCGGCCGGTCGCCATCACCGCGTCGTCGCGCACCGCCTTGACTTCCTCCGGCAGGATTTCCGGGGTCGGGTTGGCGAGCGCCATGATCAGCGGCTTGTCGGCCATGGCTTTCACCATCTCCGGCTTCAGCACACCGCCGGCCGACAGGCCGAGGAAAATATCGGCGCCGGGAATCACTTCGGCCAGCGTGCGCGCGCTGGTGTCCTGCGCGAAGCGCTCCTTCTCCGGGTCCATCAGCTCGGTGCGGCCCTTGTACACCACGCCGGCCAGGTCGGTGACGAAAATATTCTCGATCGGGAAACCGAGATCGACGATCAGGCTCAGGCAGGCCAGTGCCGCGGCGCCGGCGCCCGACACCACCAGCTTGCAATTCTGGAGGTCCTTGCCGACCACCTTCAGGCCGTTCAGGAGCGCCGCGCCGACGATGATCGCGGTGCCGTGCTGGTCGTCGTGAAAGACCGGGATCTTCATGCGCTCGCGCAGCTTGCGCTCGATGTAAAAGCACTCGGGCGCCTTGATGTCTTCCAGGTTGATGCCGCCGAAGGTCGGCTCCAGCGCGGCGATGATGTCGACCAGCTTGTCGGGGTCGTGCTCGTTGATCTCGATGTCGAAGACGTCGACCGCGGCGAACTTCTTGAACAGCACGCCCTTGCCTTCCATCACCGGCTTGGACGCCAACGGCCCGATGTTGCCGAGGCCGAGCACCGCGGTGCCGTTGGTGATGACCGCGACTAGGTTGCCGCGCGCAGTGTATTTGAAGGCGTTGGCCGGATCGGCGACGATTTCCTCACAGGCGACCGCTACGCCGGGGGTGTACGCCAGCGCCAGATCGTGCTGGTTGATCAACTGTTTGGTCGGCGTCACGCTGATCTTCCCGGGCGTCGGGAATTCGTGGTATTCGAGCGCCGCCTGGCGCAGTTTCAACCGAAGTTCTTCCTTTTGATCGATGTGGGAATCCATGCTTGCGGCCTTCCAGTCTATAACTTACGAGAAACTTACAAGTCTATCAGAGCGACCTCTCTAACTTACTACGTATTTGTACGCAAACTCATGCTTTATGTGCATATAAGAAACGCCGGCGCAAAACTTGACTTTGCCGCTATTTCACTTTAGAGCGCCACTGCGTCAGGCCGGGCGCGGCGCGCAAGGCGGATTCGGTACAATCGCGCCATGTTGTCCGAATTCGATCTGATCGCCCGTTATTTCACCCGTCCACGCCCTGTCGCCGGCGCCGCCTCGCTCGGCATCGGCGACGATTGCGCGCTGCTGGCGCCGGCACCCGGCATGACGCTGGCGATTTCCACCGACATGCTGGTCGAAGGCCGCCACTTCCTGCCCGGTGCCGACCCGGCCAAGCTGGGCCACAAATGCCTGGCCGTCAACCTGTCCGACCTGGCCGCGATGGGTGCGCGCCCGCTGGCCTTTACGCTGGCGCTGGCCTTGCCGCAGGCGCACCCGGAATGGCTGGCGCCGTTCGCCGAGGGCATGTTCGCGCTGGCCGACCGCCATGGCTGCGAACTGATCGGCGGCGACACCACCAAGGGGCCGCTGACCATCTGCATCACGGTGTTCGGCGAATTGATGCCCGAACAAGCCTTGCGGCGCGACCGCGCCCAGGCTGGCGACGAGCTCTGGGTCTCCGGCACCTTGGGCGACGCCCGCCTGGCGCTGGCCGGCCTGCGCCGCGAGCTGGCGCTGGACGCCGCCACCCAACGCAGCGCCGAGCAGCGCATGCATTGCCCGACGCCGCGCGTGGCGCTGGGGCAGGCGCTGCGCGGCATCGCCCATGCCGCGATCGATATCTCCGACGGCCTGGCGGGCGATCTCGGGCATATCTTGCAGCGCTCGCGCTGCGGCGCCACGCTCGACGTCGACGCCTTGCCGGCCGGCCCGATGCTAAGCGCCCAGCCGCAGGCGCTGCGCCGCCAGTTCACGCTGGCCGGCGGCGACGATTACGAATTGTGCTTCAGCGCGCCGCGCGCGCAGCGCGACGCCGTGCAGGCGGCGGCGCGCGCGGCGGCCACCGAGGTGACCCGGATCGGCACCATCGAAGCCGCACCCGGCCTGCGCCTGGTCGACGGCAACGGCGCCGCGCTCGACCTGCAACCCGCTTCCTTCGACCATTTCACGACACCATGACCACACTGGAATCCGGCCAGACCGCCTACGTCACCCGCCCCACCGCACGCTTCATGCTGGCGCATCCGGCGCACCTGCTGGCGCAAGGCTTCGGCAGCGGGCTGTCGCCGCTGATGCCGGGCACCATGGGCACGCTGTTCGCGTGGCTGTCGTTCAATGTGCTGACGGTGCGCTGGCCGGCGGTGTTTACCCCGCTCAACTGGCTGATCGTGATCGCCGCCGGCTTCGTGATCGGCATCTGGGCCTGCGACAAAACCGGACGCGACCTCGGCGTCGCCGATCACGGCAGCATGGTGTGGGATGAGATCGTCGCCTTCTGGCTGGTGCTGGTGCTGATCATGCCGGCCAGCTTCGGCACCCAGCTCTGGGCCTTCCTCTGGTTCCGCTTTTTCGACATGGTGAAACCGGCGCCGATCGGCTACTTCGACCGCCGCTTCAAGGGCGGTTTCGGCGTCATGTGGGACGATATCCTGGCCGCGTTTTATACGCTGCTGGTGTTCGCGCTGTGGCGCAGCCTGTAGGCGCCGTCCCCACTCCTTTTTCCAATCGTATGCACGCAGGCGGAGCACAGGGCGTACGCCTGCTTGGGAAATCGAATCACAGCGAGGTCGCCGAGCGCGCCGCCTGATCGTACAGGCCGGACAGGCGGCGCAGGAAGCGCGCCAGCTCGCTCAGTTCGGAACTTTCGGTGCCGTCGCCGGAGAGCGCCGAGACCAGCACCTCTTCGCGGATTTCGTAGTAGCGCTGGCACACCGCCTGCCCTTCCTCGTTGGTCGAATACAGCACTTCCTTGCCGCGCTTTTCGGTCTTGACCAGGCCCAGCGTCTGCAGCTTCTTCAGCGAATAGTTGACGATATGGGTGTCTTCGATATTCAAGATGAAGGCGATGTCGGCCAGCTTCTTTTCGCGCGCGCGGTGATTGATGTGATGCAGCACCAGCACGTCGATGATCGACATGTCCTTCATGCCGGCCGCCGAAATGCAGCGTACCGCCCAGCGGTTGAACGCATGGCCGGCGATGATCAGGCCGAATTCGAATTCACTCAATTCGGCGCTGCGCCCGGAGGCCAGGTGCGAGGAGGAAACGATCGGCATCTTGGGCACGGTGGATGGGGCCCGGGCAACGTCGGCGCCCTGGCTGTTTTTTTCTTTTGGCATGACAAAACTCCGGATATGGATCGATGGCCGCGGTCTGATGCGCGCCTGCGGCCGACATTCCGCATCTTACCCGCAGAAAGGCGTCCGCCCAATCGCCACGCCGGCGATGCGGCGGCGGCAACAGCAGGGGCTTTGCGCAGTGGCCGCCGTGTCCGGAACGCTGCGGCGGCCACTGCGCCGCAACGCTTAACTTCCATATACTCCTCCATATGTGCCAATATCCCGGATGAAAATATTATGAAAATTGCACATACTCCCCATATTCATTGACTTGAATACGAAACCGGGAGCAAGCCAGCGGCGCCCTCGCCGCCGCCGTGCTAGCCCATCTTCTGCGGCAGCAGCATGACGATCTGCGGGAAAAAATAGACCAGCAGCACCGCCACCATCATCAGCACGAACAGCGGCAACGCGGTGCGCGCGATGTAGGTGATTTCCCTTTTCGTCAATCCCTGCAGCACGAACAGGTTGAAGCCGACCGGCGGCGTGATCTGCGCCATTTCGACCACCAGCACGATGAAGATGCCGAACCAGATCAGGTCGATGCCGGCCTTTTCGATGGTCGGCAGCAGCACCGAGATGGTCAGCACCACCATCGAAATTCCGTCCAGGAAGCAGCCGAGCACGATGAACAGCACCATCAGGCACAGGATCAGCATGAACGGCGACAGATTCAGCGTGCCGACGAATTCCGCCAGATGGCGCGGCAGGCCGATGAAGCCCATCGCCAGCGTCAGAAACGCGGCGCCGCCCAGGATCAGGCCGATCATGCAATAGATGCGGGTCGCGCCCAGCAGGCCGCTGACGAAGGTTTCCCACCGCAAGGAGCCTTCGATGCGCGCCAGGATCAGCGAACCAGCGACGCCGAAGGCCGCCGCTTCGGTGGCGGTGGCGATGCCGGAATAGATCGAACCCAGCACCAGCCCGATCAGGCTGACCACAGGGATCAGGTGGCGCGAGGCGTGGAGCTTTTCGCGCAGGCTGGTCTTGCCCTCGGAGGCCGGGATCGCGCCCGGATGCAGCAGCGACCAGACCATCACGTAGCCCATGAACAGCGCCGCCAGCAACAGGCCGGGCAGCACGCCGGCGATGAACAGCTTGGCGATCGAGACGTTGGCGGCGACGCCGTAGACGATCATGATGATCGACGGCGGGATCAGCAGGCCGAGCGTGCCGGCGCCGGCCAGCGTGCCTAGCGTGATGTCTTCCGGGTAGCCGCGCTTCTTCAATTCCGGCAGCGCGATCTTGCCGATCGTCGCGCAGGTCGCGGCCGACGAGCCGGACACCGCCGCAAAGATGGTGCAGCCGATGATGTTGACGTGCAGCAGACGCCCTGGCAGGCGGTCGAGCCATGGCGCCAGGCCCTTGAACATGTCTTCCGACAGTTTGCTGCGGAACAGGATTTCGCCCATCCACAGGAACAGCGGCAATGCGGTCAGAGTCCAGCTCGACGTCGAGCCCCAGATGGTGAAGACCATGCTGTCGCCGGCCGGTTTACTGGTCAGGAATTCCATCGCGAACACGGCGACGCCCAGCAGCGACAGCCCGATCCACAGACCGGAGCCGAGCGTCGCCAGCAGCAATCCGATCAGGAGCACGGTAATGAATAGATCCATCTTGTTCTCCTGATTATTCGGTGCGGGCCATTTCGGCGGCCGCATCGAGCAGCCGCTCTTCGCCGAGGCATTTGCGGATCAGCTCTTCGACGAATGCCAGCGCCAGTCCGATGCAGCCGAGCGCCATCGTCAGCTGCGGAATCCACAGCAGGCTGGCATCGCTGGCCGGCGAGACGTCGTGTGTGATGTAGGACACCCAGACCAGTCGCACCGCGTAATAGGCGAAATAGATCGACAGGCCGGACGCTGCCAGCAGGCACCAGTAGTCGAGAATCTTGCGCGGCGTGCCGTGCAGCTTGTTCAGGATCAGCGTCACGCGGATATGGTCGCCGTTGCGCAAGGTGGCCGGCAATGCCAGGAACAGCGCCGCCGCGATCGAATAGCCGGCGTAGGCATCGAGCCCGGGGATATCGAAGCCGAACTGCCGCCCCGCCACGCCGAGCATGATGGTCGCCAGCGTCGTCACCATCGCCAGCGCCGCCAGATACAGCAGCCACCTGTAAAAACCGTCGAGCAGAGGTCTCATTGCCGTCTCCTGAATCGATGAGGCCGCCGAAACTGCGGCGGCCTTCTTACCTTTATTTATCTATTTATCTATTTATTTTTTATAGGCGTCGATGATGTGCTTGCCTTCGTCGCCGGCCGATTTCAGCCATTCGGCGGTCATGGTATCGCCGACCGCCTTCAGCTCGGTCTGGAACTGCGGCGACGGGCTGGCCACCTTCATGCCGTTGGCGGCCAGCTGGCTGGCGTATTCGCGGTCTTTTTGCTCGCTGTTTTTCCAGGCGCGCACTTCGGCCGCTTCGGCCGCCTTCAGCACCGCATCGCGGGTGGCCGGGTCGAGGCCGTCCAGCGCCTTCTGGCTGACGATCACGGCGTTTTTCGGCACCCAGGCGTTGACGTCATAAAAATACTTGGTCTGCTCGTACAGCTTGTTCTCGATGCCGCTGGCGGTCGAGGTCAGGAAGTTGTCGACCGCGCCGGTGGCCAGCGCCTGGCCGAGTTCCGCCAGCTGGATCGTCGCCGGCTGCGCCTTGACCAGTTGCGCGATGCGGCTGGTGGCCGGATTGTAGGCGCGCATCTTGGTGCCGCGCAGGTCGGCCACCGAATTCACCGGCTTGGTCGAAAACAAGCCTTGCGGCGGCCACGGCGACAGATACAGCAGCTTCATGCCTTGCGCCGCCAGCAATTTTTCCGTGGCCGGGCGCGAAGCCGCCGCCAGCTTTTTCGCCTCCGCATAACTGGTCGCCAGGAACGGCACCGAGTCGACGCCGAACACCGGATTCTCGTTGGCAGCGCCGGACAACAGGATTTCGCCGATCTGCGCCTGCCCGGTCTGGATCGCGCGCTTGATTTCGTTGGCCTTGTACAGCGAACCGTTCGGATGCACGGTCATCTTGAGCTTGCCGCCGGAAGCCTTGTCGATTTCGGTCGCGAACTGCTGGATATTTTCGGTGTGGAAGCTGCTGGCCGGATAAGCGGTCGGGAAATCCCACTTGGCGTCTGCCAGCGCAGCCTGGGAAGCCGCCAGCAAGGTCGTCATCATGATGATTTTGCGCATCTGTTTCATTGCCATCTCCTTTGTTATTGATAAATGGTCACTGCTCTATTTTTGCTGCCGGACCAACTACTGCCTTCACTGCACTCAGCCTGCTGTTTCGCCATGGCAACGACCACTACGGAAAATACCGCATTTGCCAACCAATGGGCATGCTCAATCTTCAAATACTGCTATGGAAACTTGCCGGCGGATAAGCGGCATCGAGCGCGAGTCTGCCGGACAGCGTCGCTATGGAGACGGCCCAGAGAACGAATGCACGCCTCTGCGCTTCGGGCCCTGATTGATCTTATGGCGTCTCCATCGTTTGAATTTTTCTTGAATCTTAATCTTCACATAAATAAAATGTCAACAAATTATATTATGTTTCGTTATTATTACATTCCTACATAAATTTGCGCACGGCATGTCATTTCAAAGAGAGAAGGGCGAACCGACCATGAGACAAGAACAACTTCCCCGCAACGACCGGGACCAGCGCTGGCAATTCTGGATCGACCGCGGCGGCACGTTTACCGACATCGTCGCGCGCCGGCCGGACGGCACGCTGCTGACCCACAAGCTGCTGTCGGAAAACCCGGAGCAGTACCGGGACGCGGCGGTGGCCGGCATCCGCCGCCTGCTGCAACTCGATGCCGGCGGCACCATTTCGCCGCAACAGGTGGAAGCGGTGAAAATGGGCACCACGGTAGCCACCAACGCGCTGCTGGAACGCAAGGGCGATCCCACCGCGCTGCTGATCACGCGCGGCTTTGGCGACGCCTTGCGCATCGCCTACCAGAACCGGCCGCGCCTGTTCGACCGCCATATCGTGCTGCCCGAACTGCTGTACCAAACCGTGGTCGAAGTCGACGAGCGCCTCGACGCCCACGGCGACCGTGCTGCAGGCGCTGGATGAAAGCCAGGTGCGACACGAGCTGAAGCGGCTGTACGCCGGCGGTTACCGGGCGCTGGCGGTGGTGCTGATGCACGCCTACCGCTTTCCGCAGCACGAGCAGGCGATCGGCCGCATCGCCGCCGAGATCGGCTTCACGCAGATTTCGCTGTCGCACCAGGTCAGCCCGCTGATGAAGCTGGTGGCGCGCGGCGACACCACGGTGGTCGACGCCTATCTGTCGCCGATCCTGCGCCGCTACGTCGATCAGGTAGCGGCCCAGATGGAAGGCGTGCGCCTGTTGTTCATGCAAAGCAACGGCGGCCTGACCGACGCCCATCGCTTCCAGGGCAAGGATTCGATCCTGTCCGGCCCGGCCGGCGGCATCGTCGGCATGGCGCGCACCGCGCAGGCCGCCGGCTTCGACAAGGTGATCGGCTTCGACATGGGCGGCACCTCGACCGACGTCTCGCACTACGCCGGCGAATTCGAGCGCGAATTCGAAACGCAGGTGGCCGGCGTGCGCATGCGCGCGCCGATGATGAGCATCCACACGGTGGCTGCCGGCGGCGGCTCGATCCTGCATTTCGACGGCACGCGTTTCCGCGTCGGCCCCGACAGCGCCGGCGCCAATCCGGGACCGGCCAGCTACCGGCGCGGCGGCCCGCTGGCGGTGACCGACTGCAACGTCATGCTGGGCAAGATCCAGCCGCGCTATTTCCCGGCGGTGTTCGGCCCGGACGCCGACCAGACGCTGGACCGCGACGCCGTGGCGGAAAAATTCACCGAGATGGCCGAACGCATCTACCGCGCCACCGGCCAGCGCCGCACGCCGGAAGAAGTGGCCGAGGGCTTCATCGAGATCGCGGTCGGCAACATGGCCAACGCCATCAAATTCATTTCGGTGCAGCGCGGCCACGACGTCACCGAATACACATTGAGCACGTTTCGGCGGCGCCGGCGGCCAGCACGCCTGCCTGGTGGCCGACGCGCTCGGCATGACGCGCGTATTCGCCCATCCATTCGCCGGCGTGCTGTCGGCCTACGGCATGGGCCTGGCCGACCAGACTGCGATGCGCGAACAGGCGCTGGAAATCGCGCTGGCGCCGGCCGCGATCGCCACCCTGCGGGAAAAACTCGAAGCGCTGGCGGCGGCGGCCAGCGCCGACCTGCTGGCGCAAGGCGTCGAACCGGCCCGCATCGAGGTGATCGAGCGCGCCCATCTGCGCTACGAAGGAACCGATTCGGTGATCGTGGTCCCGTTCGATACGGTGGACAACATGGCCGGCCGGTTCGAAACCGCGTACCAGCAACGCTACTCGTTCCTGATGCCGGACAAGGCGCTGATCGTCGAAGCGATCTCGGTCGAGGCGATCGGCGCTTCGGGCAATGCTGCCGCAGCGCCGGAAGCCTTCGCCGCCCGCCCCGGCCCGCTGCGCGCCGCCGAAACCGTGCGCCTGTTTTCGAGCGGCGCCTGGCACGACACCGCGCTGTTCCTCCGTGAAGACATGCGGCCCGGCGACGTCGTGCGCGGGCCGGCGATCATCGCCGAAAAAAATGCGACCAACGTCATCGAACCGGGCTGGCAGGCGGAAGTCACCGCCTTGAACCACTTGGTGCTGACGCGCATCGAAGCGCGCCGCGCGCGCAAGGCGATGGGCACCAGCGCCGATCCGGTGATGCTGGAAGTGTTCAACAACCTGTTCATGTCGATCGCCGAGCAGATGGGGCTGCGGCTGCAGAACACCGCATTCTCAGTCAACATCAAGGAGCGCCTCGACTTCTCGTGCGCCTTGTTCGACGCCGCCGGCAACCTGATCGCCAACGCCCCGCACATCCCGGTGCACCTCGGCTCGATGGGCGAAAGCATCAAGACTGTGATCCGCGAAAACGCCGCGACCATGCAGCCGGGCGACGTCTACATGCTGAACGACCCCTACCACGGCGGCACCCACCTGCCGGACGTCACGGTGATCACGCCTGCCTTCGATGCGGCCGGCAAGGAAGTGCTGTTCTACGTCGGCTCGCGCGGCCATCATGCCGATATCGGCGGCATCACGCCCGGTTCGATGCCGGCCGATAGCACTGTGGTCGAGGAAGAAGGGATCTTGATCAACAACTTCCAGCTGGTACGCGGCGGCCGCCTGCTGGAGCAGGAAACCATCGCCCTGCTGTCGTCCGGCAAATATCCGGCGCGCAACGTCAGGCAAAACCTGGCCGACCTGCAGGCGCAGATCGCCGCCAACCAGAAAGGCGTGGAAGAGTTGCTGAAGATGGTCGAGCACTTCGGCCTCAAGGTGGTGCAGGCCTACATGCGGCACGTGCAGGACAACGCCGAGGAAGCGGTGCGGCGCGTGATCACAGCCTTGACCGATTCCAGCTACGAATACCGGCTCGACAACGGCGCCGTCATCAAGGTCGCGATCCGCGTCGACCACGCGGCGCGCACCGCCGACATCGACTTCAGCGGCACCTCGCCGCAGTTGCCGAACAACTTCAACGCGCCCAGCGCGATCTGCATGGCGGCGGTGCTGTACGTGTTCCGCAGCCTGATCGACGACGACATCCCGCTGAACGCCGGCTGCCTGAAGCCGCTGAACGTGATTATCCCGGAAGGCTCGATGCTGAACCCGCGCTATCCGGCCGCCGTGGTTTCAGGCAATGTCGAAACCTCCAGCTGCATCACCAACGCGCTGTACGGCGCGCTCGGCGTACTGGCTTCGGCGCCGGGCACGATGAACAATTTCACCTTCGGTAACGACCGCTATCAGTACTATGAAACCATCTCGGGCGGTTCCGGCGCCGGCGCCGGCTTCGACGGCACCGACGTGGTGCAGACGCACATGACCAACTCGCGCCTGACCGACCCGGAAATCCTCGAATGGCGCTATCCGGTGCGGCTGGAGAGCTACGAGATCAGCGCCGGTTCCGGCGGCCGCGGCCGCTGGCACGGCGGCAATGGCGGCATCCGGAAAATCCGCTTTTTGGAAGCGATGACGGCTTCGATCCTTTCCAACAACCGGATCGTGCCGCCGTTCGGCGCCGCCGGCGGCGAACCGGGCCGGTGCGGCCGCAATTACGTGCTGCGCAACGATGGCAGCCGCGAAGAACTGGGGTTCGTCGCCACTACCGAGGTGCAGCCGGGAGACGTGTTCGTCATCGAAACGCCGGGTGGCGGCGGCTTCGGCGCGGCGCCGGCGGCCGTCGCGCCGGACCCAGCGTCGGCGCTCTCCGGCACGCAGGAACAGGCAGCCCTCGGCTAGCGCGGGCCGGCTTGCCGGCGGCACCGATCAAAGGTGCATGGGCGCAGGCAGAATGGTAAAGTGGTCCGGCAACGCGGCTCAAACGGGCCGGCGCCCGCTTTCCCATAACCAGACCAGGAGCATCCCGTATGGACGACATCGTTGATCTGGCGGCCCGCAGCGGTCGCGCCCTGCAGGAAAAAGGCTGGCTGCTGGCGACCGCGGAATCGTGCACCGGCGGCGGCATTTCGCAGGCGATCACCGAAATCGCCGGCTCGTCCGAATGGTTCGATTGCGGTTTCGTTACCTACTCGACGGAATCGAAGATCGAACTACTGGACGTCCCGGCGGCACTGATCGCGCAGCATGGCGCAGTCAGCGAGGAAATCGCGGCGGCGATGGCGGAAGGCGCCTTGTCCAACAGCAACGCCCACGTCGCGCTGTCCACCACCGGCATTGCCGGACCGGGCGGCGCGGTGCCCGGCAAGCCGGTCGGCACCGTCTGCTTCGGCTGGGCCAGCGCCCATGCCACCCATACCGAACGCCTGGTATTTGCCGGCGACCGCCAGGCGGTGCGCGCGCAGACGGTCGAACATGCGCTGCAGGGCCTGCTGCGCTTCCTGGCGCAGCACTGATGCTTGCCGATTTCAAGCGCGAACGGATAGCCGTCAACGGCGTCGAGATCCACCTGCGCCACGGCGGCAGCGGGCCGCCGCTATTGCTGCTGCACGGCTTTCCGCAAACCCATGTGATCTGGCACAAGATCGCCGACGAACTGGCGCGGCATTACACCCTAGTGATGCCCGACCTGCGCGGCTATGGTGATTCTTCCAAGCCGCCCGGCTTGCCCGATCACAGCAATTATTCGAAGCGCGCGATGGCGCAGGACATGCTCGAAGTGATGGGCACGCTGGGCTTCACCTCGTTCCTGCTGTGCGGCCATGACCGCGGCGGCCGCGTCGCCCACCGGCTGGCGCTGGACCATCCGGCGGCGGTGCAAAAGCTGATGCTGATCGACATCGCGCCGACCCGCACCATGTATGAACACACCGACCAGGCCTTCGCCACCGCCTATTACCACTGGTTCTTCCTGATCCAGCCGGCGCCGCTGCCGGAAACGCTGATCGGCAACAGCGCCGCGTATTTCCTGCGCACCACGCTGGGTGGTTGGGGCTCGAACAATCAGGCTTTCATCGATGCTGGCGCGATGGCGGAATACGAGCGCTGCTTTTGTCAGCCCGAAGCGATCCATGCGATGTGCGAGGACTACCGCGCCGCGGCAAGCATCGATCTGGAGCACGACCGCGACCACGACACTCATCGCATCGCCTGTCCGCTGCGGGTGCTGTGGGGCGAACACGGCGTGGTGGGACAGCTGTTCCAGCCGCTCGCGGACTGGCAGAAGAAGTGCGAACAGCCAGTCAGCGGCAAGGCCCTGCCCGCCGGCCATTTCATTCCGGAGCAGGTGCCGGAATTGCTGTTGGCGGAGATGCTGGAGTTTTTTGGCGCCGACTCGTAGAAAGCCAAATTTAGTGCAACTCGCGCCATGAGTTTGCAACTGGCGAGCACAAGTCAGTACAGCTGGCCGATAAGGGAATTCGAGGAGTTTCGGAAATTGAGGGCTGACACTTGGCCGGCTCTTTTCTGGCCCATGGATAGCGTCGATGGTGCGGTCGATGTCCGCTTGAGTGCTTGGCGGTGGGTGGCAGGGGCGACTTTCCGTTCATTGGCCGGCATCGACAGGAAGGCTTCGACTTCCTTGCCGCCCATGTCCTTGGGATGGCGCACACCCTGCTAGCGGATGAACCAACGCGCCCAATACACGTAATTCTGCTCTGTACGCAGGCTGTAATGCATGTACCGCCGGCGCTCCCGCAGCTGGTCCAACAGGCGCGTGGAGTTCAGACCCGGCTTGCGTGGTTTGTCGGTTTTGTTAACACTGTACATAAATACAGAATATGGACGGCAGCACCTGTTATCAACCGGCTTGCAGCCGTATCCAGACTTGGTGTTAAATCGCAACGTCCCATGTCAAATTGCTATTTTGCGATTTATAACAAGGTAGAGCCATCACAATCGGAGAAATAAATAAATGGCAGATATGGCAACAATTGGTGCAGTTCTAGGGAGCATCAAGACGGCAACTGACATCGCAAAGTTCTTGCGTGAGTCAGATTTATCGCTAGAAAAGGCTGAACTGAAGCTGAAGCTGGCTGATCTCTTAGTATCTCTAGCTGACGCTAAAATTGAGCTCGTTGAAGTGCAAGATACGCTGGCAGATAAAGATAAAAAAATCGCGGAGCTTGTTGCGGCTTTTGAGGCGAAGGACGAACTCATCCAACGCGGTGACGCGTATTACATTAAAGGGCCTGATGGGGAGGCAGTTGGCAAGCCTTATTGTTTGCGCTGCTGGGAAAGCGACCATAAGCAAAGGCAACTGGTCTATTCTCCGAAAGACCATCGAGCAAAAGTGTGCACATCATGCGGCCATCAATATGGCAATATGAGTGCCAGAGAAATTCCAGCCAAAGTGGAGGGCGCGTAATGAATTCCACTATTGTCGAGGCCATAAAAAATCGGAATTCCCTCGAATTAAGGTATAGCGGTTACTCAAGACAGGTAGAGCCGCATGCATATGGACGGGACAAAGATGGTGATGAAATACTCAGGTGTTATCAAACCGCTGGTGGTAGCGTTAGCGGCGAGCGTGCTGGCTGGAAGTTGCTTAAAGTAAGAGACATCTATTCACTTCACTCACAAAAAGAGCAATTCAATCCTCGTCCAGGATATCGAAGAGGTGACAAGTCAATGGAGCGTATTTTTGCCCAGCTCTAACTTGTTATTCAACACAGACACGCGCCAGAGAACTTGCCGCTTTACGGCAAAGGGCGCGTGCTGGTTAACGCGGCGTTAGGTGCAGATGCAAGTCGCCCTCTACGCTGCCGCCGCGCTGATCGTTCTGGTCAGCTTTGCACACTCATATCTAGGTGAGCGGTACATCCTCATTCGCCTGCTCCGTCGCTCCGATCTCCCGCAGTTATTGGGAGGCACGGAATTCACCAAACGCACCCTTCGTTTTGCCTGGCATGTCACTTCTATCGCCTGGCTTGGTCTAGCAGCGGTGCTGCTCGTCGTGGCAAGAGGGCCGGGCCGCGAGCGAGAAGTACTGGCAGTCGTGGCAGCCACCTTCGCGGTCCATTGTGCAGTCGCACTTTTTGGCTCCCGTGGGCGGCACCTTTCTTGGATAGTGTTCCTTGCTATCGGCATACTGGGCGCTCATGCAGCCAGCACCTAACCCATCCATCGAGCGGACTTCCTCCAGTTGGCTACTCCAGCTTCCGGCCACCGCTCATGTCGAACATTAGCTTCAAAGGGAATCGTATGCAGGTTGGATTAGTGTCTGAAACTCAGCATGAGTCGTTGATCGACCTTCTGTGCGAAGTGCACGCCTACTACAACGAGGGTTCCGTGGTCTCCCACGAGGCTGTACGAGAACATCTCCTTGAGAATCTCCTAGGTGCTAATTCGCCTCATCGTTTGGTTGTGGTTGACAATGGTGACGGCCGGGTGGTTGGCCTGGCAGCAATTACACTGGTCTATTCGCTTGTCGATTTTTCTGTAGACAGACGGAAACACTGTCAGCTGAAAGAACTGTACGTATTGTCCTCGGCCAGAAGCCGAGGTGTGGGAAAAGCACTCATGTCGTGGGTGGCTAGGTACGCCTATGAAAACGGTTGTCGCCGTATTGACTGGCCGGTCAAAGCATGGAACACGAGAGGGATTTCCTTCTACGAGGATCTTGGTGCTGAGCGAGTTGTTGAAAGGGTCAGCTACAGGCTCTCCGAACCAAACTTGAGTCTGCTTGCCTATGAAAGCTAACTCGTCGCTCAATCCGGACCGCAACCAAAATCTGCCGCTTCGCGGCATGGGTTGCGGCCGGTTAGCTCGGCGTTAGGCTGCGGAACATGCTCCCAACTCTCGCCGCTTGGACGTCGCAGGCTAGTCACCTGATTGGAGAATGCTTCGACGCTGCGAAGCCAATGCTGGACGCGGAATATTCCGGCCTGCCACCCCTCGCTCGTTTCGTCTGCGCGCAGCTGTTTATCGACTGCAATCTTTCGAGCGAAAGTGTCCTGCTGCTTATTCGTGCGGAGAAAGAGTGGGATGCGGATCTGGTTGCCCGCTCTGTAATGGAGGGGTCGTTCAAGTTCACGTACATGCTTCAAGGCTTGCGCGCTGAGATAGAGGAAAAGGCCAACGAGTACTGGCATGTGCTCCCTCTCTTTTACCGCATCAGGCACGGCGAGAACGTGAAGAAGATGTTCGAGCATTTGCCCGACCCTGAAGCTCCGGAATGGCGGCCGTTTCAGGACATGCTAGTGGACGACGAGGAGATTGCAGAGATTCGCGCGGGTTACTCACGTAGCGCGCGCCAGGCGCTTGAGGAGAAATGGTCGTTCGTCGGTCTTTGCAGGAGCTTTGCATCGTCAGGCAACCTCGGTCTGAAGGCATTCGCCGGCCTGGCGCATGGGTACACCATGAGCAGCCACCTCTTGCACAAAGACGCTGACGGCATAGGGATGGTCTGGGAACGATACGGGAGGCCGCCTGAGAGGCAATTGGCCGTGCGAATGGGCCACTCTGCCCGTGTCGTCTCGGACGTCTGTTCGTTTGCGAAGCTTCGGCTCTTCTCCCTGTTGAAGGCTTGCGGAGAACCGACGGGTGCGCTGAAGGAGATAGAGTCTCGGCACCAGCATCTCGAAAGCGCCTTGACGGCAGCAGTTGCCAAATTCAATGAGGTGGAGTATGGGCCCACGGCCTAACAGGTCGTTCGACGCGGGCACCTCCGACGTTAGGCCGCGCATGTTTAGGCCGAGTGTGTCTCGCATCCTGGTTGCATCGCTGCATGGCTTATTTGTTGGCGCAGCCGTATTCGTGTTCGCGGGCGCCGGCTTGTTTGACGGCAGCTCGGCTGAACCTGGGTTGCCCTTCATCGTCTTTATCACGCCGTTCATGTTCGCTTTGTTCGTTGCCGTTGGTTTGCCTCTCTTTCTCCTGTTGAGGGGAACTCGAGGTTTTCGGTTCTCGCTGGCAGCTTTGGCCGGCGGTGCTGTGGGTGCTGCGGCGACGGTTCTGTACGGCGGCGTGGGCTGGGACCGCGTCACCCTCGGCTTCTCAGCGGTCGGAGTCCTTTCATCAGCTGTGTGCTGGTGGGTTCTTGCACGCGGGTAGCGCGCATCAGCAGGAGGCCGACGCGTGAACGTAGCCCGCCCTAACAGGTTGTTCGACACGGACGCACAAGTGCGTCCGTGCGCGTTGCGCACGTGCTTCCTGTGCGCCGGTCAACTCCGACGTTAGGCCGCGCACACGCATCACAACCGCCATCATTACCAAAAGAAAGAACACCATGGCCAAATACCTGATCTCCTTCCCCAGCGCGGCGATGGTCGTGCCCGACGGCGAGTGGGAAGCGGTGGGCCGCGACGCGCACGCCGTGATTGATGAGGCGAAGGCCGCCGGCGTTTACGTCTTCGCCGGCGGCATCGACGCAGACGTGCCGCCCGTGCTCGTCTCGGCCGACGGCTTGGTCGCCGAGGGTGGCTACCCGTGGGCGCCCCCGCTTGACGGCGGCTTCACCGTGCTCGAACTGCCCTCGCGCGAGGAGGCCGTCGCGTGGGCCGCGCGCATTGCGAAGGCCTGCCGCTGCGAGCAAGAGCTACGCGTCTTCGGGTTCGACCCGCGGTCCTGAGGGCGGCACTGAAATGGCGCAGGAAGTGCAGCCTAGTTCAGGTGTTAAGCGACTGCGAACGTCCGCTTTCCACCTTCTCGACAGACCGCATTGGGTCGTCTGCGGCATCTCTGTCTTCTCCTTCGAGCGACCGCAAACAAGCCCATTCCTGACGTAGAACGCCCCTCCTTTGGAGGGACCAGAGACGGGCGAGAGGCTCAAGTCAACGCTGGACTGGTTACGCCAACTTTGGCAGCCTCGATAGGCCAGTTGCACCAATCAGTGTCGTCGTCTAATGACACCTATGGCGCCAAGCCCGGTAAGTCATTGATTTCCTTATCTGACCAGTTGCAGAAAATGCGATGGCCTACGCGACTGATTCCAGAAACGGGCTAACGCGATGCGCGCTATTTGCGGAACTGGTTGATCGCATCCCGCGTCTGCAGCGCCACGCGGCGCGCCGCCTGCGCGAAATCTTCGGCTGCTTCCGGCTTGGCGTACAGGATCGCGCGCGAGGAATTGATCATCATGCCGGCGCCCTGCGCGGTCTTGCCGGCAGCCACGGTGGCCTCGATATCGCCGCCCTGGGCGCCGATGCCCGGCACCAGCAAGGGCATGTCGCCGGCGATGCGGCGCACCTGCGCCAGCTCGTCCGGGAAGGTGGCGCCGACCACCAGCCCGCACTGGCCGTTGGTATTCCATTTTTCCGCCACCATCCGCGCCACGTGCTGGTACAGCGGCAGGCCGTCGACCTTCAGGAACTGCAGGTCCGAGCCGCCCGGATTGGAAGTGCGGCACAGCACGATGGCGCCACGGTCCTTCCATTCCAGGTAGGGCGCGACCGAATCGAAGCCCATGTAGGGGCTGAGCGTGACCGCGTCGGCGCCGTAGCGCTCGAAGGCTTCGCGCGCATATTGCTCGGCGGTGGCGCCGATGTCGCCGCGCTTGGCGTCGAGCACCAGCGGGATCTGCGGATAGTGCTGGCGCAGGTAGGCGCACAGCGCTTCCAGCTGGTCCTCGGCGCGCGCCGCGGAAAAATACGCGATCTGCGGCTTGAACGCACAGGCATACTCGGCGGTGGCGTCGACGATCGCCTTGCAGAACGCGAAGATCGCATCCGGCTGCGCCTTGCAGCTGCGCGGGGAAGCGCGCACAGGTCCGGGTCGAGCCCGACGCACAGCAGGGAATCGCGCGCGCTCCAGGCGGCGGCTAGTTTATCGATGAAGGTCAAGGGAAGCTCTCGGTATTCGGTGCTGGGTAAGCGCATTGTAGCCTGCCATGCTATCGTTCCGGCATGACATCTCTCTCGCGCAAAGACTGGATTTTACTGATTCTGCTGACGATTTTCTGGGGAGCCAACTGGCCCGTGATGAAAATAGCCGTTCACGATTTTCCGCCGTTGAGCTTCCGCCTGCTGTCGATGCTGGGCGGCAGCGCGGCCCTGTGGGCCGTGATCCGCATGCAGCGCCTGCCGCTGGCGATTCCGCGCGGGCAGCTCGGCACCGTCATCAAGCTGGCGATTCCGAACATGCTGATGTGGCAGCTGTTCATCATCCTCGGCGTCAAGTTGCTGACTTCCGGACGCGCCGCGATTCTCGGCTATACGATGCCGGTGTGGGCCATCCTATGCGGCTTGATCTTTTTCCGCGAGCGGGTGACGAAAATCGCCTGGCTCGGCGTCGGCTGCGCGCTGGCCGGCGCGCTCCTGCTGCTATCCAGCGAATTCGGCAGCCTGAGCGGCCAGCCGCTGGGCAGCCTGATGGCGCTCATCGCCGCCGCCGCCTGGGGCTATGGCACCGTGATCATGAAGCGTACGCCGATCGAAATGCCGACCATCTCGCTGACCTTCTGGATGGTCTTGATCGGCACCCTCTTGCTGCTGCCGCTGGCGGCGCTGTTCGAGCATGCCGCATGGCGCGCGCCGGACGCGGCGGAATGGGGCGCGATCGCTTTCAACGCCCTCATCGTGCTGGCGTTTGCGCAGGTGGTCTGGTTCCGCCTGGCGCGCACGCTGCCGCCGGTCGCTTCCAGCCTGTCGGTGATGATGATCCCGGTGCTCGGCATTTTTTTTGGCGCCTGGTGGCTGCGGGAAACGCTGCACTGGCAAGACTATGCGGCGATGCTGCTGATTCTGGCGGCGATGAGCACGGTACTGTTGAAACCGCGGCCGCGCGCCCTCACCTGAGCATTCTCGCAGCACTCTGACGGCGACCTTCACAAGACAATGCCTGGAGGAAACGATGATGAAAAAATGGTCCGCATTATGGCTTGGCATGCTGCTGCTGTCGCTGCTCGGCGGCTGCGGCTACAACCAGTTCCAGAGCCAGGACGAGGCGATCAAGGCAGCCTGGAGCGAAGTGGTCAACCAGTATCAGCGGCGCGCCGACCTGGTGCCGAACCTGGTCAATACCGTCAAGGGCTACGCCACGCACGAAGAGTCGACGCTGGAAGCGGTGACGCGCGCCCGCGCCGCCGCCACCAGCATCCAGGTCACGCCGGAAGTGCTGAACGATCCGCAGGCATTCCAGAAATTCCAGCAGGCGCAGGGCGAACTGACTGCGGCGCTGTCGCGCCTGATGGCGGTGTCGGAAAATTATCCGCAGCTGAAAGCCGACACGCTGTTTCGCGACCTGCAGTCGCAGCTGGAAGGCACCGAAAACCGCATCACGGTGGCGCGCCAGCGCTATATCGCCGCAGTACAGCAGTACAACGTGCTGGCGCGCAGCTTCCCGACCAATCTGACCGCGAGGATGATGGGGTATACGGTCAAGCCCTCGTTTACGGTCGATAACGAAAAGTCGATCTCGACCGCCCCCACCGTCAACTTCGGCAAGTAGGTTCGCGCCCGGCATTCCATGAAACCGCTGCACACCCTGCTGGGACTGCTGCTGGCCTGCTGGCTGGCGCTGGCCGGCGCCCAGGGTTTCGTGCCGGTGCCGCCGCTGTCGGCGCACGTGATCGACCAGGTCGGCCTGCTCAACGCCCAGCAGCGCGCTACTCTGGAAGGCGTGCTCACCGATTACGAGCAGCGCAGCGGCAGCCAGATCGCGCTGCTGCTGATGTCGTCCACGGCGCCGGAAGCGATCGAGCAGTACAGCATCCGCGTCGCCGACGCCTGGCGCCTGGGGCGCAAGGGCATCGATGACGGCGTGATCCTGATCGTCGCCAAGGACAATCCGTCCTCGTTGCGGCGGCTGCGCATCGAGGCCGGGCGCGGCGTGCAGGGCACCGTCACCGATGCGCAATCGAAACGCATCCTGCAGGACGTGATCGCGCCGTATTTCCGCCGCAACGATTTTTACGGCGGACTGACCGCCGGCGTCTCGGCGCTGACTGCGCTGCTCGACCAGGAGCACCTGCCGGCGCCGGCCGCCCGGCACGCCGAGCAGAACGAGGCCGGCGGCGTCTTCGATGCCTTGCTGCCGTTGCTGTTCTTCGCCTTCCTGGTGGTCGTCAGCCTGGTTTCGCGCGCGCGCGGCGGCCGCAATGCGCTCGACCACAACGGCTGGGGCACTGCCGCCGGGGTGATCCTCGGCAGCGCGCATCGGACGCGGGGGCTTTGGCGGCGGCGGTGGCGGCGGATTCGGCGGGGTGGTGGCGGCTTTTCCGGCGGTGGCGGCGGCTTCGACGGCGGCGGCGCCTCGGGAGACTGGTGATGAAAAAAACCTTGCCGCGCATGCGCAGCCATCTGCTCACGACCAAGGCGGCCGGTCGCCGCGCGTTTCCACCCGCCACCCTGCAGGCGATCCAGGACACCATCGCCGAAGGCGAGACCCAGCATCGGGCCGAGATCCGCGTCATCATCGAGCCGGCGCTGGCGGCCGGCGCCGTACTGCGCGGGGTAGCGGCGCGCGAGCGCGCGCGCGAGCTGTTTTCGCATTACCAGATCTGGGATACCGAAGAAAATTGCGGCATCCTTTTGTACGTCAACATCGCCGACCGCAAGGTCGAGATCGTCGCCGACCGCACCGCGGCGCGCCTGCTCAAGGCGGCCGAATGGCAGGCCGTGTGCGCCACCATGACCCGCGGCTTTGCGCGCGGCGAGTTCCACGCCAGCGTGGTGGCCGCGCTGCGTCAGCTGAATGCGCTGCTGAAAGAACGCTTCCCGGCCACCGGCCGGCGCGAAAACCAGTTGCCGGACCGGCCGATCGTTCTGTGAGAAGGTACAAGCGCGGCACATACTCCCACCAATAGAAGCCTGTCCCGCACAAAAATGAAAGGAAATTTCAACATACTCCCTACCACATTACGACCGGGATTTCACCAGCCAACTGCGGCAGGTTCTTTGATTGACAGCCCCGCCGATGCTCGAGTCCGACAACTGACAAGCCGGTCATGCGGGAAATATGGAACCGCCGCCGTACTCCCCGCCGAATTTTTCGCGTTTCAGGTTCTTATTGCAAAAACTATCGGTGGCGATGCCTACCGGGCGGCCGATCACCGGTTAAAAGCCAATATCTGGACGGTCCGCTGTACGCCCACGTGATAGCGGCCCTCGTTCAGCTCCCGTTCCTGCTCCCGGAGGACGCTGATTGCCAAGGGCGCGATTTCATTTTCAAGAATCGTCGCGCCGGGGTAGCGATCGTCCGCCGTCGCATTGACTTCCGCCTTTGCCTCGAGGACGAATGCGCCACCGGGACGCAAGCACTGCCGTAGTTGACGATAAAGGCGCTGGCGCGTTGCGCTGGCCGGCTGGGCGAAGATCGAGGCGATCAGATCCCAGCGGCCGACCCCGGCATCAAAGTCCGCCAAGTCCGCAACGATGGTCGTGATCGCCACTCCGTGCCTTGCCGCCAAGGCATTCGCCTTGGCCAGGCCGACCTCGGAAAAATCCACCGCAGTCACGCGGAACCCAAGCCGCGCCAGATACACGGCGTTGCGGCCTTCTCCTTCGCACAAGGTAAGCGCATCGCCAGGGGCCATGTCCGCGCAAGCTGCGCGCAGGAAGTCGTTGGGCTGTTCACCATAGGCGTAACCGGCTTCGCTGAAGCGGGCGTCCCAATAATGGTGATTTCTGGGAGCGGGGGCCATCCGTTCAGTCATGGTATGGCCCCTTATCCAGCGGCGACTCGATTTCTTGATTCAATATATTGCTCATGATTTTTTTCACGGTGGGCCGTTAGCCTTTTTCGTACACCCATTGCAGCAAGCGCATCCTGCGCCTTCTGTCCCTGCGCCGCGTTGGCATGGTTGATGAAGCACACCACCGCGTAGCGCTTGCCGGATGCCGCCAGCACATAGCCGGCGATGGCGCGCACCTGGTCCAGCGTGCCGGTCTTGATATGGGCGTTGCCGGCCACGGTCTGCGCCGTCAGGCGCCGCCGCATGGTGCCGTCGTAGCCGACCAGCGGCATCGAGGAAATGAATTCCGGCATCAGCGGCGACTGGTACGCGGCCGCCAGCATGCGCCCCATGGTCGCTGGCGCGATGCGTTCGTCGCGCGACAGGCCGGAGCCGTTTTCGATCACCAGCTCGTCCGCCTCGATGCCCTTGTTGGCGAGCCAGGTCTTGATCGCGCGCGCGCCGCGCTCGGGATTGGCCGGCAGCTTCAGGATGTCGGCCGCCAGCGTCAGCAGCAGCTGGCGCGCCATCACGTTGTTGCTGTACTTGTTGATGTCGCGGATCACTTCCGGCAGCGCCACCGATTCCCAGGTGCCGACCAGCCGCGCGCCGGACGGCACCAGGCCGCTCTTGACCTCGCCCTGCAGGCTGCCGCCCAGCTCGCTCCAGAGCTGGCGGAACACCGCGTCGAAATAGCGGGTCGGACTCATGCGATAGGGATTCAGGTACCAGGTGCGGTCGCCGCAGGACGCCGGATAGGCGCCGTTGAAGCGGATGCCGTCGGCGTCGATCGTCGCCCGCAGCCGGCCGCGCCAGTCGCCGCACTCGCCGGCCGCCAGTTTGGGCGCCGTCACCGGATAGCCGGCCACCGGCGGCTCGACGCTGACCCGCACCGCGCCGCCGGCCGCGTCCGGCACGAAGCGAAAGCCGAGCGTCTTGTAGTTCAGCAGCAAGGCATCGGGGCCGACGTTATAGGGCCGGGTCGGTTCGTCGTCGAAGGCGGCAACATCGTGGAAGCCGTCTTCGAACACGCTGCGGTCGAGGATCAGGTTGCCGCGGATGTCGCGGATGCCGGCGGCGCGCAGCTGGCGCAGGAACAGCCAGAATTTTTCCACCACCAGCTTGGGATCGCCGCCGCCCTTGATGATCAAGTCGCCCTGCAATACCTCGCCGTTCTGGACGCCGTCGGCGTAGGCTTCGGTCTTCCAGGAAAATGTCGGGCCGAGCAACTCCAGCGCGGCATCGGTGGTGACCAGCTTCATGGTCGAAGCCGGCACGAACGCCTGCGCCGGATGGGCGCTCAGCAGCACCTTGCCGCGCGCGCCGACTTCCTGGACATAGACGCCGACCGCCTCCGGCCCGATGGCGGCGCCCTGCAAGGCGCGCGTCACCGGCGGCGGCAATTCGGCGGCCGGCGTGGCCGGGCTTGCCGCCAACAAAAATAAAAGCGCCGCTGTTTGGAGTATCTTCGGAATTTCCATGGCATCCAGGACTAAAATTCTGCGCTGCATTATCCCATGCGACAGGAGCCGTTCCAATGAAATCCCAGCAACTCGCGCCCGCCAAAACCCCGTATGCCGGCGATCTGCTGGCGCTCGACAAGCAGCTGTGTTTCGCGCTGTATTCGGCATCGCTGGCGATGACCAAGACCTACAAGCCGCTGCTGGAAAAGCTCGGCCTGACCTATCCGCAATACCTGGTGATGATGGTGCTGTGGGAGCGCGACGACCTGCTGGTGAAGGAAATCGGCGAGCGCCTGTTCCTCGATTCCGGCACCCTGACGCCGCTGTTGAAGCGCTTGCAGGCGTCGGCGCTGATTGCCCGTACCCGCGATCAGGCCGACGAGCGCCAAGTGCGCATCACGCTCACCGCCGCCGGCCGGGCCTTGAAGAAAAAGGCGCAGGAAATTCCGCTGCAGGTGCTGTGCGCCAGCGGCCAGCCGCTGGCCGCGCTGCAGAACCTGCGTGCGCAACTGGTGCAGGTGCGCGACGACCTGGTGCGCGGCCAGGACTGAGGCGTTCCGCGCTCAGGCCGGCGTCACCAGCACGTCGCCGAAAAAGCCGATCTGCAGGCTGGCGGCGATCTGGTGCGCCATCTTGATGAAGCGCGCGGCGGCGGCGGCTTCGAACAGCTCGCCGGCGGTCTGCTCGAACATCCCCAGCCAACGCTCGAAATGTTCCGGCTGGATATGCGACAAGGCCATGTGGGTGCCGTACACATTGCCCTTGAAGCCGCGCGTGCCGAGCACGAGGGTGGACCAGAATTCGGTCAGCCGGTCGAGATGCGGGCCCCAGTCTTCACCGAGCGCCTGGTAAAAAACCGGCCCCAGCAACTCGTCCTCGCGCACCTTGGCGTAGAACTGCACGACCAGGTCGCGCACACTCTCGGGCGTAATGTCTTGATATTTCATGATGGGCTTACCTCAAATCCTTAAAGATAGAATAAATCTAAATTCGCCTGTCCGGCGGTCGATGGCTCAGACCGGTTGCCGCCATCCCTGATAGTCGCGCCACTGGCGCCACAGCCATAGCGCCGGCAGCGCCACCGACAGCAGCACCAGGCCCTGGCCGGCGCGCAGCTGGTCGTCCAGCAGATAGGCATTGCACAACCGGGCCGGCGTGTCCTGGTACAGCAGGCCGACGATCGCCGTCATCCAGGCGGCGTTGCCGACAAAAAACAACTGGATCACGCGATTGGCGCGCGCCAGGCAGCCGGCCAGCAGCAGGCCGCCGCCGAACAGCGAGACGAACTTGAGCGCCTCGGCGGCGGGCGCCGTCAGCGCCTGTTCCAACGCCTTCGGGATCATCCAGTAGGCCAGCAAAAAGCTGAGCGCCAGCAAGCCCGGCACGCCGTGCTCGTCGTACTGGCGCAGGCCAGCCAAGGCGGCGCCGATCGAGGGAAGCCACTCCTGCCGCCCCTGCCGCCATGCGGCGACGGCGCGCTCGGCCAGAACGCCGGCCACGAAGATTGCCGGGATTTGCAGCAGCATGTGCGCGGCCATCGAAGCTTCCAGCGCATGGCGGCCGGCCAGGGCGCCGGCCAGCAGCGCGCCGCTGGCCGCCAGCGGCGCACTCCATCGCCAACCGTTTTTTTGCCGGCGCGCGCTCATGACTGCCCTTCGGACCTGGCCACGACGCGCTCGGCCGCCTGCCGCGCCAATGCCAGCGCCGCCTGCGGCGCGTCGTAATCGACGATGCCTAGCAGCTTGCCGTCGGCGTCGACGATATGGAAGGCGGCGTTATGCTGGAATTCGCCCAGCGGCGCCGGCACCACGACGATGCCGAAGGCGTCCAGCAAGGCCTGGCGCTGCGGCCGCTCCGCCACGCCGGCGAACTGCCAGACTGCGGGCTGTGCCCGCATGCGCCGCGCATAGGCGTCGAGTTCGGCGGGCTGGTCGCGGGCGTCGAAACTGATGCTCAGCAGCCGCACCCTGCGCTCCAGGCCGGCGGCCCGCAATGCCTGCTGCAGTTGCTGCAGTTCGACGCCCATCGCCGAGCAGACCGCATTGCAGCGGGTGTAGATGAAATCGACGATCGCGATCCGGCCGTCCGCGCGCAGCGCCTGCGCCAGCGACTGCCGCCGGCCCGAGGCGAATTCCAGCGTGACGTCCGGCAGCGGCCGCGGCGCGCGCGCGATGGCGAGCCGGCGCGCGCTTTCGGCGGTCAGCGCCTGGAAGCCGTCGGTGCCCTGATACAGGGCGCCGATGCCGGCGGCCAGCACCAGCAACAGGGAGACCAGCATCCTCATGCGCGGGCGCACATGGCTATTTCAGCGCGGCCAGGTCGGCATCGCCATTCCAGGGCGCCTTGCGATCGGCGCTGGCGGCGCGCGCCGCCTTCACCACGGCTTCGTCCACCTTGCCGGCCGCATTGCCGAAGTGGCTCCGGACATGGGTCAGCACGGCGGCGATTTCGGCGTCGCTCAGCTTGTCGCCGAAGGCCGGCATGGCGCCGTTGAAGGACTTGCCGGCCACGGTCAGGCTGCCGCTGATCCCGTGCAGCAGGATTTTCGCCGCCACCTCTTCCTTGCCGAGCACCCATTCCGATTGCGCCAGCGGCGGGAAAACGCCCGGCAGGCCGAGGCCGGTGGCCTGATGGCAGGCCACGCACTGGGCGCCGAAGATCTGTGCGCCGTCGACCGCGCCGCCGGCGACGGCAGTGCGCGCCATCAGGGCGGCCGTGGTGCGACTGTCGCCCAGCGCCGGGTCGTCGCCGGGATGGGAGAGAAGGATGTAGCCGATGGCCCACAAAAACACCCCGGCGACGATCACGATCACGAGCTTTGGCACCGGCCGGTAGGTTTCATACGGTTCCGGCATTTCGCGCTTTTGCGCATCCAGTTGTTCCAGGTCTTGCGGCATGCTTGTCTCTCCGAGCGGGGTGGTGCGGCGCGCCGCTGGCCAGCGCCGCATGAATAGCGGCTACTTGACGGCGGCCGGCGCCGCAATAATCGGATAGGTATGGTCCAGTCCCAGCAGGTAAGTCACCAGATCCTGCACCTCCGGCTTGGCAACCACCACCTTGTCCGGCGGCGCATAGCCGGGCGGCAGGTTCACCACCCGGTCGCCCTGCTCGGCCTTGTCCTTGACGTCAAACAGGTACGGATAGGACGGCATGATGCTGCCCGGCGTATAGGCGCGCGGCTGGTACAGGTGGCCGAGCTGCCAATCGGCGCTGGGCTGGCGCGCGCCGATGTTGAACAGATCGGGCCCGGTGCGCATGGTGCCCAGCAGGTGCGGCTTGTCGTAGTAGTAATCGGCCGCCACCGAGACCCGGCCCCAGCCGCGCTGCGCATCGGGCGCCTGCGCGGTATCGCGCGGCTGCTGCGAGTGGCAATACAGACAGCCGTTCTTGATGTACTGATCGCGCCCGCGCAACTGGGCCGAAGTGTACGGCTTCAGGCCGGCAGCCGGCTTCAGATCGGACAGCTGCAGATAGGGAATCACGACCAGCGCGGAAGTTGCCAGCGCCAGCGTGACCATGGCGCCACTCAGTAACTTGATCTCGTTTTCCATGATCAGGCTCCCACCGGAACGGCCAACGGGGCGACCGGCTTTTTATGGAACAGCGCCGCGCCGATGCGCTGCGGCCCGTGGCGAAACGCCATCGCAATAAAGTGGAAGGCAAATACCAGGTGACCAAGCGTCATGATGGCGCCGCCGATGGACCTCGCTTTCAGGTACGGGATGGTGACATGGACCGAATCCATGAACGGCTTGCTGGCATCCAGCATCGCCAGGCCTTGCAGCCAGCCGCCGATCGACAAGCCGATGAAATAAATGGCAAAGCCGCCCACCACCAGCCAGAAATGCAGCGCGATCAGCTTCGGATACGGCCATTCCCACGCCATCACGCGCGGCATGATGAAGTACACCGCGCCGAACATCACCATCGAGACAAAACCGTACAGGCCAAGGTGCGCATGGGCCACCGTGAAATGGGTGAAGTGCGCCACGGTACTGACGCTGCGCAGCGCCTCAAACGAACCCTCGAGCGAACTGAGCGTGTACATCATGCCGCCCAGCACGATGAAGCGCAGCGTCGGCGAATAAATCAGCGTCTTGAAATGACCGCGCATGGTCAGGTGCTGGTTGACTGAAAACGCCAGCACCGGCACGATCATCATCATGCTTTGCACGATCGACAGCGTGATCAGCCAGCCCGGCACCGGGCCGCCGACCAGGTGGTGGCCGCCGACCTGGCCATAGAAGAAAGCCAGTGCCCAGAAGCCGAGCAACGACAGGTTGTACGACTGAATTGGACGGCCAATGATCTTCGGCAGGAAGTAATACACCGACGCCAGCGCCATTGGGGTATAGAACAGGCCCAGCACGTTGTGGCCAAACCACCAGTTCATGGTGGCTTGCTCGACGCCGAAGTGCACGCCCGGGATTTTCGCGATCAGGTACAGGGTCGGGAACCAGAACAGCGCCGCGCCCATGTACCAGATCGACACATACAGATGTTTGACGCGCCGGTTGGCGAGGGTGAACACCAGCGGCAAGCCCACCAGCGCGCCGCCCATCACCAGCAGGATACTGACCTGCCACGGAATTTCCAGCCATTCCATGCCGTCGTTCAAGCCGACCGCGATGCATCCCAAGCCGGCAATCAGGCCGGCGTTCCACAGCATCGCGCCCAGGATGGCGAAGCGGCCGCCGACCAGGCCGGTCTTCAACAGGCGCGGCAGCACCCAGATGGCGACGCCGAAGGTGGCCATGGGCGCCCAGCCATAGGCGACGATATTCAGGTGAATCGTGCGGATGCGGCCGAAGGTAAGCCAGGCGTACTGGGTGAGGAAATCCGGCTCATGCAGCTTGATCGAGCTGATCAAGCCGGCCGACGAGGCCAGCACCAGCCACACTATTGCGCAGGACAGGAAGACGAAGGCGACGAACGCGGTCGAACGGTCGGCTTCGACCCGGTCCTTCAGCTGCTGCGCCAGCACGGCGGCATCGACCGGCGCTTGCACCGGCCGCGGCGCCGCATCCACCATGCGTTGCAAGCCGGAACGCTGCGCCGCGGTGGCCGCCGGCTCCTCCACCATGCCGATCTCTCCATCCGAAAAAATCACCTTGGCAGCTTCCGGATTCTCGTCAAACAGCTTCTTGCGCAGCGACCAGATAAAGACGAACAGGCCGGTGACCGACAGGACGAAGGAAAATAACAGGATGGTGATGGTATCCATGGGATCTCACTATCAGTTTCAGAAAACCCAGCAGCCATTCTCGGCGCCGCCCTCCTCGCACCCCGGCTCGTCGAGGCCTGCGGGAATCGCGGCGCGGCAAGCTGGCGGCGCGCCACGCCGCGCCCTAGCCGTCCTTGCCGTCTATGCGCGCACGGAACAGATACGGCCCGTATACCGCCAGGTACAGCAGGAAAGCCGCGCTCCAGCAGGCGGCCGCCGCCAGCAACGCGGGTTCGTGCGCTTCCGGCGGCGCCAGCGCCGCGCACACCCGGATCAGCGCCCCGGCCTGGACCAGCACGTACATGAGGGTTTCGGCACGGCCCGTGATCAAGGGCCGGCCGGTATGGCCGAGAGCGGTGCGCGTGATCATGCCGATCATCAGCCCGGCCATCGAACCGACCGTCAAGGCGTGAAAGGCGGCGCTGGCCGGCACGACGCCGAGCGCGGCCAGCGCCAGCAGGAACAAACCAACCGCGATCCATGCATACGACAAGTGCAGGATCCACAACAGCGGCAGGCGCCAGGTGGAGAACGGCTTCCAGCCCAGCAGACGCAGCAGCAGGGCAAGCGCGGCCGCCGCCGCCAATGCCGCCCGCAGCGGCGCCGGCGCGCCGAGCAGCCAGCCGGCGCCGGCCAGCACCACCAACGCCACGCTGATGCGGTCGCGCCCGGCATGCACGATCGGCGTCACGCCGGGCAAGGCGTTTTTGGTGAACATCGGGATCACGCGCGCGCCGATGATGGTTTCCAGCAGCACGATCACCAGGATCGCCGCCTCCACCGGCACCAGCGGCGACAGCGCGATGCGGCCCAGTACCGCGCCGTGATAGGCCAGGTTGGCGGCGGTCAGCAGCGCCAGCAACAGGATCAGGAACAGGTTGCGCCGGTTGCCGGCGCGCTTCAGCACCCGGTACAGCGGCAGCGCCGCCAGCGGAATGAACAGGCTGTCGACCACGGCGGCGACCAGCGGGCCGGCGGCCAGCATGGCTAGCCGACCGCCGATCCAGAGCGCGGCCAGCGCCGCCAGCGCTGCCCCGCGCGGCGTCTGCAGGCCGGTCCAGACACGGCCGGCGGTATACAGGAAACCGATGACGATGGCGATGGCGAATCCGAACACCATCTCGTGCGCATGCCAGTACAGGCCGACGTTCGGCAGCCCCGGCAGCCAGCCGTAATAGCGCGCCAGCCAGAGCGGTATCATGAGAACCGCGGCCAGCGCCGCCAGCAGATAGAACGGCCGGAACGCCAGGCGCCACAGCGGAAATCCGAACGGCGCCGGCTGCACGGCCGTGGATTGCGCTTGCGGATTGGGCGGTGTCATGACGATTCCGATTAAAGATATATTTTGAATGCTACAATTAGCGCAGGCAAAATGCAACAACAAAACACAGAGCCCCGGAGGCGAATCAAGCCATGCGACTGACCACCTATACCGACTACACACTGCGCACGCTGCTCTATCTCGGCCGCCATCCGGAGCGCTCAACGACGATTCGCGACATCGCCGATGCCTACGGCATCTCGAAAAACCATTTGATGAAAGTGGTGCACCAATTGGGCGTGGCCGGGCTGGTGGAAACCGTGCGCGGCCGCAACGGCGGCCTCAAGCTGAAGCTGGCGCCGGAAGAGATCAACCTGGGGGCGGTCGTGCGCGCCGCCGAACCGGATTTTTTCATGGCCGAATGCTTCGATGCCGCTCACAACCACTGCGTGCTGTCGCCCGCCTGCGGTCTGCAAGGCGTGCTGCACACGGCCACCAGCGCCTTTCTCGAAGTGCTGGACCAGCATACGCTGGCCGGCTTGCTGCACGACACCGGCGCCGCGACTCCGGAGAGCGCGGCGCCGATCCATTTGCACCGGCCGCCGAATAAATCCGGCGCGCATTGAAGCCGCGATGGCGGAGGCCGGCCCGCGGCCGGTTTGCTTTTCCACCAATTAAATTGCACACAATTTAATTGTGAGTTACATTAACGCTTCGCGGCCGGGTCCGCCGCGCCACTTTCATTCTCGGAGAACCTCATGCAAATCCTGTACACCACCCAAGCCACCGCCAGCGGCGGCCGCGACGGCCGCGCCGCCTCGGGCGACAGCCAGCTCGACGTCAAACTGGCGACGCCCAAGGAGCTGGGGGGCGCCGGCGGCGCCGGCACCAATCCGGAACAGCTGTTCGCGGCCGGCTACGCCGCCTGTTTCCTGTCGGCACTGAAGCTGGTGGCAGGCAAGAGCAAGGTCGCGCTGCCAGCCGAAACCGCGGTCACCGCCGAAGTCGGCATCGGCCCCAACGGCAATGGCGGCTTCGGCCTGGCAGTGGCTCTGCGCGTGGCGGCGCCCGGCGTCGAGAGCGCCACCGCCGAAGCGCTGGTGGCCAAGGCGCACGAGGTCTGCCCGTATTCGAACGCCACGCGCGGCAACATCGACGTGAAGCTGGCGCTGGCGTAAGGAAAGGCCGGTCGCCGGTTCGGCGAACCCCGGCCGGCTTTCCGACGCCTGTCGAGGGCGTTTTGTATACTCAATATAGTATTATTTATACCGGCCTTTTCATGCCCGGAATCAAGGGATTTTTCGGCATACTCCCTTGACGGCCAATTTGGATCGGGCGCGCGGCGGCTGGCGCACGGAATTTTTCCAGGCATCGACGCCGATTTGACAGGGTCCGGCCCGCTCGCTACGCTTGATTTTCATTTCACTGCCGAGCCGCCCATGATTCCGTACTTCACCGCTTCCCAATTGCGCGCCGCCCTGCCCTATCCGGCGCTGATCGAGGCGCTGCGCGCCGCCTTCCGCAGCGCGATGCAGGCGCCGACCCGGCACGTGCACCGCCTCTCCGATCCCGCGGCGGCCGACGACACCGTGCTGCTCTTGATGCCGGCCTGGGAGCCGGCCGGGAAGATGGGCGTCAAGCTGGTCACGGCCGCCAGCGGCAATGCCGCCAAGGGGCTGCCCACGCTGCATTCGGTATTCATCCTGTACGACGCCGTCAGCGGCGTGCCGCTGGCCCTGCTGGACGGCGAGGAACTGACGCAGCGCCGCACCGCCGCCGCCTCGGCGCTGGCCTCGAGCTATCTGTCGCGCGCCGACAGCGCCACATTGCTGCTGGTGGGCAACGGCCAGCTGGCGCCCTATATGGCGGCGGCGCATTGCGCGGCGCGGCCGATCGAGCGCATCCGGATCTGGGGCCGCAGCGCGGAAAAATCGCAGGCCACGGCGCAGCAATTGCGGCAGCAGGATTTGCCGCCCGGCATCGCGGTGGACGTGGTCGATCCCGCGCCGGCGGCGCTGGAAGCCGCCGCGCGCGACGCCGACATCATCAGCTGCGCCACCACCAGCCGCGTGCCGCTGATCCTCGGCGACTGGCTGCGGCCGGGCACCCACCTCGACCTGGTGGGCGGCTTCAAGCCCGACATGCGCGAAACCGATGACCGCGTGATGCAGCGCGCCGCCATCTTTGTCGACACCTTCGCCGGCACCTTGGCCGAAGCGGGCGACCTGCTGCAGCCGATGGCCGCCGGTCACCTGCAACGCGACGCCATCCTCGCCGAACTGGCCGACCTCGCCGGTGGCCGCCATCCGGGCCGGAGCGACGCCGCCCAGATCACCGTGTTCAAGTCGGTCGGCACCGGCATCGAGGATTTGAGCGCGGCCAACCTGGCCTGGTCGCGGCTGCACCCCCAACCCCAACAGCCGCAATGAATGCAGCCGCCGCGCGACCCCGTCGCTCCGCTTTGAGAAGCGTACGGCATGCCTCCTCGTCGCAGGCCGTCCCGCTCGCCAGCCGCATGCAGGCGCCGGCCTAGCCCAGGTCCACCGGCACAAAGATGCGCGCCGTATCGCGCTGCACCAGCAGCGCCACGTGCTTGCCGGCCTTGCGCACCAATTCCTGCAACTGCTCCGGCTTCGAGATCGGCGTGGCGTGCGAGCGTGATGACGAACCCGACGTTGATGGAGGAAAAACCTGTCTCAAGCGGATCAGGACAGTCCGGTGCCAGCGTTCGCGGGACGACGATCAACCGCGGGACACATCGACGCAGATCAGCCGAACGGGCGAACGGCTGATCTGGGATGCGAGAAGCGCCGTGGAGAAGTTAATGGTCCAAGGCGGTGCGCAAGGCGTCTTTCACCTGACTCAGCCTGCTCGGGCTATGCAGGATCATGGGCATGGCGCAACCGCGTATCAGCTGCCTGTGATGTTCCTCTTGCAGGTACTCCACCGGAGATTTACCGTCTACTCTGGCAAGAAACAAGGCTGGTAACAGCCGCGCCGCACGCGACTCCAGGGCCTCGTGCGGCTCCCATGTACATTGCCCCACATATGCCTCCACGAGGGCATCGAAACATCGCAAGTAAGCATCCGTTTGCGCCGGTTTGACCACGCATTTGAGCAGCAGATGGTTCAGGCAGAAGGCAAGGTCGAACGCCGGGTCGCCATACCAGGCACACTCGGCGTCCAACAACACCGGTCCGCGCGGCCCAACCAGTATGTTTTTCGGACTGACATCACCATGCACCAGAGCAATCTTGAGTTTGCCGGTGCGCTCGGTCAAGTCCTGGATCTGTGCGGAAATTTGAGGATGGCGACGCGCGGTCGCCAGCAGATACGGCTCAAGGCGCAAAGCATAAAAATTATCCAGCGTATCGAACGCTTGCGCCAGCGCCGGGTCATGCGCGCTTTTGGCATGCAACGTGGCGAGCGTGTGCCCTACCGCCGCCGCCACCTCCGGTTCGACGGTGCCATCCATCAGTTGCGTCTTCCAGACGGGATGATCGGCCGGGTCCAGAAACGACATCGCGAACAATCCGGCCTCTGCGTCATGCGCCAACGGCTTCGGTACTGCCGTCGGCACATGCTGCGCGGCGAAATTCAGCCAAGCCCATTCGAAGGCGTTGCGCGAGGTTGGAGCCTCCCAGTGCGCCGCCACTTTCAGTTTTGGCAGGGCGCGCTTGACGCATAGCGAACCGGATGCCAGGTCGACGCGCCAGATATCGGACGACACCCCGCCGGCGAGCGAGGTCCAGCGGCCCCTTTCACCGTGTGCCGCGAGCTGCTTGCGCACCAAAAATTCGTCGAGGCGCTGCAAGTCGTCGAGTTGAGGATCCATGTTCATGTCTGCTCCTCAACGAAAGGCGGCGATCGCCGACATGCCGGCAAAACCAGCGCGGCTATGCTCTTCGATACGCATCAATTGATTGTACTTGGACATCCGCTCTCCGCATCGAACCGATCCGATCTTGATCTGGCCTGCGGCAGTGCCAACCGCCAGATCGGCAAGGAAATCGTCTTCGGTTTCGCCCGACCGCGCGGAGACGACCGGCGCATACCCGGCCTTTCGCGATTCTGCGATGACGTCGAGCGTTCCGGTCAAGGTGCCGTTCTGGTTCACTTTGATCAGTACCCCGTTGGCGACGCCTTCGCCGACGCCGCGCCTCACCCGCTTGACGTTCGTGGTGAACAAGTCGTCCCCCACCAGCTGCACCCGTGTGCCCAGGCGCTCAGTCAACGCCCGCCAGCCGCCCCAGTCCTCCTCGTCGAGGCCATCCTCGATAGAAACCACCGGAAATTCGTCAACCCACGCAGCAGCCATCTCGATCATTTCCTTGGTGGAGCAATCGCGCCCTTCGCGCGGCAAACGGTAACGGCCGATTGCGCCGGTGCCGTCTTTCAGCGAAGACGCGGCGACGTCGATTGCGACGACCATGTCGACGCCCGGGCGAAGTCCGGCGTGCTCGGTGGCCGCCACCATAAGTTGCAGCGCTTCACGGCCGTTCGCAAATCCCGGGCTCAACCCGCCTTCGTCGGCCAGCATGGTTGTCAGGCCCCGAGCCGCCATGACTTGCGTAGCGGCGGAACGGATGCGGGAGACGATGTGGATTGCTTCGTCGATCGACGTGGCGGAAGCCGGGATGGCCAGAAAATCCTGCACATCCATGCCGCGCCCGGCGTGCAGGCCACCCGAAAGAATGTTTACCATCGGCATCGGCATTATGACCTCAGCGATGCCCGTGAGGTCGGCAATCCGGCGATACAACGGCTGGCGCATGGCTGCGGCGGCGGCACGGCACACCGCCAGGGAAGTGCCGAGAATCGCATTGGCACCAAGGCGGCTCAGCTGCTCGGTGCCGTCCAGTTCGATCAGGCGCTGGTCAATGCCGCGCTGGTCGCTAGCATCTGCGCCGGCCAACAGGCGGGCAATCTCGCCGTTGACGTTCGCCACCGCGCCAAGTACCCCGAGCCCTTCGTAGCGCTGCAGGTCGCCGTCACGAAGTTCATGCGCCTCGGCCGCGCCGGTAGATGCACCCGAAGGTACCGAGGCTCGCCCCGTCACGCCGTTGTCCAGTTCAACATCCACTTCTACCGTGGGTCGGCCGCGTGAGTCCAGTATCTGGCGGGCCTGGATATGACGAATGGTCGTGGTCTGCATGATTGGTTCACTCCAAGTGGTTAGATGGCCGCGACGAGTCGCTATGGCTGGTTGCAGGGGTGTTGGGGCGGCTCGCCGCGCAACACGCGCACTACCTCTTCACATGCGCGCTGGCGCAATTCGCGCAGCGACGCGTCGGATGAGAAGGCGACATGCGGGCTCAGCATGGCGCCGGGTTGGGCCAGCAGGCGCGCCGGCACCTCGGGTTCGCTCTCAAGCACATCGAGCCCGGCCGCCGACAATTGTCCGGTTTCCAGTGCATCGATAACGGCAGCGGTGTCCACCACGCCGCCACGGCTGACGTTCACCAGCAACGCGCCTTGCTTCATCGCTGCAATCCGCTCCCGGTTTAGAAGATGCTGCGACGCCGGCGTCAATGGCACGTGAACAACGACCGCATCGCTTTCCTGCAGCAGGCGGTCAAGGCTGACGCCTTCCATTCCGGCCCCAAAGTCGCCGCCGCTGCGCGTATGCACCAGTACCCGGGCGCCAAACAAACTTAGCTTCGCCGCGGTGCGGCGTCCTATGGCACCGTAGCCGAGGATACCGCACGTCAGATTCGCCAGACGCCGCAATTGGGCTCCGGCCGGATTCCAGACTCCGGCGCGGACTTGCCGGTCGTAGGCGAGCAAGCCACGGGTCCAAGCCAGCACCATCGCCAGTGCGTGGTCGGAGACTTCCTCCACGCAATAGTCCGGCACGTTGGTGACCCATGCTCCGGCCTCGGTGGCGGTGGCGACCGCAATGTTGTCCAGCCCTACTCCCATGCGGGCGACGATCCGCAAATCTGAACATGCCGATACCGCGTCAGGGGAAACCTGTGCCCAGCAGGTCATGATGGCGACGGGGTTATGTTCACGCGCCATCGCCGCGATTGTTTCAGCGGACGCCGGCGTGGAAGGGCCATTAACCAGCCGGAAGCCGGCCCCTTCGATCACATTGCGTTCAATCTCCGTGTCCGGCCAAGCGTAGTCGGTCAGCAAGACGGTGGGGGGCGAGGCTTGCGGGTCAATCATGCGAGCACCATCGATATGTTACAAAAATGCCCTGCGCTAGCGCGTCGTCGCCGAAGCGACGATACGCCAGCAACAAGGCCGGACATAACAGGTGGGGCGCTGGCCTGGATCAGATGCAAACAGGCTGGCACCTTGCAGCTGGTGCGCTGCCTGGCCGGCTATCCGAACCAGGGCCACGCCTGCGGGCATTAATTCACGCCCGCAAGCGCCGGCAGCGTAGCGCAATCCGTGCTCTGGACTGCGACTTGTGCTCAGGTTACGAACGGGCGGCGCTGGCCGCCATTTCACGCTGAGCAGCGGCGGCCTCATTGACCGCAGGCTTGTCACTGAATAGCCAGGCGTCCATCGTCTTCAGATTGGGGCTGACACGCGGTGCGAACTCCATCTGATCGAGCACATCCTTCTGCAGATCGATGCCAGGCGCGATTTCGATCAGCTCCAGACCCTCGGAGGTGACGGTAAACACGGCGCGCTCGGTGATCAGCATCGCCTGCTGGCCTCTCGCGATCACGCCATCCCTGACCTGATAGGTGATGTGATTCGCCTTCTTCACAAACTTCTTGTTCTTGCCTTCGCTGTCGATGCGCAGCGACTTCCCGTCGAATGAGACAGCCAATCCACCGGCAGTGAACGTGCCGGCAAAAATGGCCTTCCTAGCGTTGTGCGCGATGTCGATGAAGCCGCCCGCTCCTGGGTTGGCAGCGCCGAACTTGCTGACGTTTACGCTGCACGCCTGGTCAAACTCGGCGAACGACAAGGCGGTGCATTCACAGAGTCCACCGTCGATCGCGTCGAACTGGCTAACGCCGCCCACCAGACCCTCCGGCCACATGTTCGCCGAGAACTGCCAACCGGTCATCACCACGCCACCATAGGAGCCATGCTCGGTAGTAAACCAGTAATCGCTCAGGGTGTCGTTACTAAGGACGCCGTCCTCCGCCATCACTAGCGGCATGTCCGATGCGGCACCGAATCCGAGAATAGTCAGCGTCTTTTTCGGCACTTCCATGTAGGCGCGCCGGGCGATGATCTTGTCGGCGCCGAAAGGAATGGTCGGCAGGCTGTTCAGGTCCGGATTTTCCGGGGACAGGTAACGTGCATCGAACGGCGTATCCGTGACCATCATCTGATCAGGGACCTCCACGACTTTGTCAACAAAAACGCCGGGGATGCGCACGGCACCCGCACTACGGGAAAAACGCTTCACCTTGTTGCGCACCTGGGCGATCACCGTGCCGCCACTGGCCTTGGTCGCGAGCGCTAACTCCAACGCTGACGACATCAGTCCTTCGTCTTCAAATGAAAGGTTCCCGAACTCATCCGATGAACTGGCGCGAATCAGGCAGTGGTTGATCGGGAAGGTCGGGTAGAAAAGATAGTCCTTGCCGCGGAAGCTGACCTTTTGCACCAGGTCCTCGGTTGCCTTCTCCGTAAACTTGCCGCCGCCGTTGGCCGGATCGATATAGGTGCCAAGCCCGATCTCGGTCAGGTAACCGGGACTCTTGCGCGCCACCTCGCGCAGCCAGTGCATCGACGCACCGATCGGCCAGCTGTACGCTTCGATCGCGTTTTCCCGGATCAGCTGCATCAGTTTCGGGCGCTGGCCGGTTTTCGGATGCACAGGATTCACATAGGAACCGGCAATGATCCGCTTCATCAAGCCTACTTTGGCGACCCGATCCATGCCGCCGACTTCCATGGCGTCACCGGTGCCGCACGGGAAGTAAAAGGTGCAATCCCGTGGGCTCTGCTGCTCGTCGAAACGATCGGCGAGCGCCTGCAACAGGGCATCCGGCGTAATCCAGCCAATGACACCGACGCTGGCGATGGTCTGGCCGGACTGAATGCCAGCTACGGCCTCCGCCGCGCTACAAAATTTGCTCATACCTGAACTCCGAATTTCCTGAGGGTTGCCTGGGCAACCGGGTGTTGACAGTTTTGCTCGAACATCTGATTGGCGATTACATCGCCGGTCTCGCCATTGCGGGCGGCGTGTGGCGCGAAGTACGCTTTGGTGGAGGCGACCGCGACATCGGGTAGCGCGGCAATCCGCGAAGCGATCTCGAGCGCGACGGCGAGTGCCTCGCCGTCAGGTGCCAGGTAATCAACCAGGCCGACACGGTAGCCCTCGACTCCATTGCACTCTTCGCTGCCCCAGGTAAAGCGGCGGGCGGCGACCGGCCCCAGCCGGGCGACAAGCGCTTCCAGCCCCCATGGCGGGATCCAGCCGATTTTTACTTCGGGCAAATGCCAACGGCAGGATTCGCCACTGACCACGAGATCGCAGCTGGCCGCGAACACGAACCCGCCGCCGAGCGCAAAACCTTCGACCGCCGCGATCACCGGTTTGCGCAACTGGCTGATGGACCGACAGAAATGGCCGGTATCGGCTTCGTGCTCGCACATGCCGCGCAAGTCCATGGTGGCCAGTTCTTTCAGGTCACTGCCGGCGCAAAAACCGGGTGCGCTGCCGGTGATGACGGTGACCCGCACAGCCGGGTCGATCTCGTTGTCGCGCAAATGCTTTTTCAGCGCCAGAACGGTGTCCTCGCTCAAGGCATTGCGGCGCTGAGGACGATTGATGGTGAGGACCGAGACGGCCCCTTCAAGTCTGCTGTCGATCATGTGCTGGAGTCCAGTTGAGCGCCGTCGCGGTTGAGCAGCAAGCGGATGTCTTCCCCCTTGATGTCCCGGATAGCGATGTTTTCCCTGATGGCGAGCGCCGCGGCATGCCCGATCGCGTGCCCATAGCTGAAACACTGGGCGGTGACGCGCGCGGACGCCATCGCTTCGTGTTCCGCCGACAAGCATCGACCGGCAACCAAAAGGCTCTCGCCGCTTTGCGGCACGAAGCAGCCAAACGGCACTTCGTAGTAGTCCTCGTACAACCAGGATAGGCGCGGCTGTTCGCCGCTGTGCAGTTCGATCGGCCACGGTGAACGCGCCACGCCATCGCTGTGCTTGGCTCCCGCCACGACATGGTCGTTGGTCAGTACTTGCGTACCGACCAGCTGGCGCGTCTGACGGACGCCAACCTGCACTCCGGTATCGTTCAGGAAAGCGTTCTCGCAACCGACCAGGTGATCGCGGAAGAAGCGCTCGTACTCCCGAACCTGCTTGCGGCCTTCGTACTCCGCTTCGGCAAGGTCGGCCGCCACGAGCGGGTTGAGTTCGCGCCCATCGCTGCCGACAATGCGCGTGCAATTGCAGATCAGCTCGTTGTCGCGCGGCGTCGGAAACAGGAACACCTTGGCGCGCGGCAGCTTGTAGCTGCCGTCCGCATTTTCCTTAATGATCAGCTTGGTAACTTCTTGCGGCAGAATCGCATCCTCGCCGTAGTGAGCGAGGAAGCGCTCGACGTCAACACCGCCGATCCGGAAAATCATCGTCGGATTCTGCACGTGGCCGTTATCGCCGACTGTGGTCGGCATGCCGGCCATCGCTACCAGATCCGCATCCCCGCTGGCGTCGATGGTCATCTTGGCGCGTACCGTGAGCTTGCCCTGCTTGGTGTAGGCAACCACGCCTTCGATACGCTCGTTGCCGTCCATCAGCACGTCGGTGACGGTGGCGTGATACAGCACCTGCACATTCTGGCTTGCGAGCAGGGCCTCGGCCGACTCACGCCATACGTGCGGGTCATGGACCAGCGTATACGTCTGGCCGTAACGTACTGGCGGCGTAAGCCCGTGGCGTTCGCTCATGACGCGGATGAACTCGTCGACGAATCCATGCACCAAGCGCACCGGCGCGTGCTTTCGGTCCTCGTGCGCCAGGTATAGGCCGCAGATGGTGCCGGAAAGACCGGCTACTGCGCCGCCGCCGCAAAAACCGTAACGCTCCAGTACCAGGACCTTGAGCCCCTGGCGCGCCGCGGTGTGCGCTGCCGCGACCCCGGCTGCGCCCCCGCCCACCACCAGGACATCGGTGTCGAGGCTCCAGGCGGGGCGCTTGTCCCCCGCCTTGCCGTTTCCGGCCAAAGTATGAAGTTTCGTCATGATTAATTCCCCATCATGGTTTGCGGAAGCCACAGGGCGATCTGCGGGAAGGCCATCACCAGTCCGAGGGCGACCACCTGCAGCCCAAGGAACGGCCACACCGAGCGGAAGATGTCTCCCATGGTGATGTCCGCGGGCGCAGCACCCTTCAGATAGAAGCCGGCAGGGCCGAATGGCGGCGAGATATAACTGATCTGCATGTTCATGCAGAACAACACACCAAGCCAGACTGGGTCGAAGCCAAGAGCCACGGCGACTGGAATAAAGACGGGGCCGGTAAGCAGCAGGATGCCGATCCAGTCAATCAGACAGCCCAGCACGATCCAGATCAGATTCATCACGATCAGGATGCCCCAGCGGCCAATGGGCAAGCCCGACACCAACTCCTTCAGGTATTGCGTACCGCCGGCAAGCGTGTAGATGCCAATCAGTGCCGACGCGCCAAAGAACAGCCAGTACAGCATGCAAGTGACCTTGGTGGTGTCGACCACGGCCGACGCCAGGCCCGACCAGGTGAAGCGACGGTTGATGATTGCCGCCACCAGCGCGCCCACCACGCCCACCCCCGCTGCTTCGGTCGGCGTTGCCAAGCCCAGGTAGAGCGAACCCAGAACCGACCCTGCCACCAAAGCGGGTAACACGAGATTGCGCAAGTAGCCGAGCTTCTCGCTAAGCGGAATATTGATTTCCTCGGGCGGCGCGCTCGGCGCAATCTCAGGCTTGAGGTAGCTGATGGTGACGATGTACACGATGTACAGACCGGCCAGCATCAGGCCGGGGATAATCCCCGCCATGTACAGTTGGCCGATCGAGGTGCCTGAGGTCAGTGCGTACATGATGAGCACGACGCTGGGCGGGATGAGGGTAGCCAGGCCGCCACCGGCGCAGATCGATCCGAGCGCGAGCGATTTGCCGTAACCCCGCTTCAGCATGGCCGGCAGGGCAACCACGCCCATGGTGACAATCTCGGCGCCGATCACGCCAACCATCGCCGCCATCAAGGCACAGGAAATCACCACAGCGACAGCCAGGCCGCCGCGAATCTTGCCGGACCAGATATAGGCAGCCTTGAAAATATCTTCGGCGATGCCGGACTTCTCAAGGATGTTGGCCATCAGGATGAACAGCGGGACGGACACCAGTATCGAGTTGCCCATCAAGGTGAAGACACGGCTGACAACAACATTAAGGATGTTGAAGTCGAACAGCCAAATGCCGAAAACGACGGCGATGGCGCCGGTTGCGAATGCAATCGGCAAGCCCACGATGAGCGCGCTAACCAGCGCCCCGAACATGAGCAGGGTCAAGATATCTATGGACATGAGGTTCTACCTATGAATTGGGCGCTTTACCGCTTTGCCTGAAAGTTTTCGATCAGGTTTGCCAGGCCTTGCAGATACAGCAGAAGCCCACCGATTGGTATTGCAAACTTCACTGGCCACACCGAGGGATTCCAGAGTGTCCCGGTGGTTTCGTTTTGGGCCAGGGACGTGGTGGCCAGATCCCAGCCGTACCAGATCAGGGTGAAGCAATAGGCAGAAAACAGAATGAAGGCAATGACGTCGCAAATCCGCTTGCCGCGCTCACTGAAGTGGACGTACACCATGTCGACCGTGACGTGACCGCGATATAGCAGCGTGTAGCCGCCTCCGAGCACATACGCGAAGCCGGCGATATAAGTCATGGACTCGTCGGCCCACAATGAGGGCGCGTGAAACACAGAACGACCGATTACCTCACGCAAGATGATGAGGACGACGGCGAGAACCAGCAGGCCGGCCACCCGGCCGACCCACAGGTTCACCCGTCCGACCACTTGGACGAATGTATTCATGAGACTTCTTACGCAATGAGTTTGATTTCGCGGAGATAGGCCTTCTGGGACTCGATGGCCTGCTTGGCCAGCCCACCCTTCTTCGCCCATTCGTCCCAGACACCCTGGGCGATGCCTCGCGCACGATTAAGGTCGGCCGTGTTCCACTCCACCAGTTCGACGCCTTTTGCCTTGACCTCCATCGCCACTTTCTCGTCTTTCTCGGCGATGGCCTTGACTTGGTAGGCCGAGAATTCACGCCATGTTTTTTCCAGGATGCCCTTGACATCGTCAGGCAAGGAACGCCAGGCCGCCGCGTTGACGGTGAAGTCCTGGATCGGCATCGAGTGGAATCCTGGATAGGTAGCGAACTTGGCGATCTCGAAAAAGCCAATCTTGGCGTTCACCGAGATGGTCCCCCAGTCGACACTATCAACTACACCTTTTTCCAGCGCAGAATAGGCCTCGCCCCCAGGAATCACGACGATCGAAGCGCCCATCTTCGCGATCGTCTCCGCTGCAAGACCCTGCGCGCCGCGGTGCTTGATACCCTTGAAGTCCTCCGGACGGCGAATGGCCACCTTGCTGGTCAATGATTCGACACCCCACCACGTCGCGCCTACCGTGTAGGCATTGAATTTTTGGTAGGCTTGGCGGAACATCTGCAGCCCGCCCTTTTGATACAGCCAGGCATCCTGCTGTGCGGGCTCGCTATAACCGAATGCGAAGTCGCCGATCACTGCCAATGCCGGCTCTTTCCCCGCCCAGTAACCAGGGTAGGTGGACTGGCCATGCAATACCCCCTGCCCGACCGCGTCCAGTGTTTCAAATGCGCCGACAATCGCGCCGGCGGAATAGGGAGTGATCTCCAGCCGGCCACCGGTATTTTTCTTGACGTTGTCGCAGAAATTCTGGAAGTACTTGAACGTATCCTCGCCCGCGCCCCAAAGAGTCTGTACCCGCCATTTGATGGTTGACTGGCCCAGGACGATTGCGGGCATGCCTGCGATCGAAGCGCCAGCGACGGCCGACGTTGCTTTCAGGAACTTACGACGATTCTGATTCATATCTCCTCCTTGAGTAGTGGCAATCATTTCTGCCAGTTAAGAATTTTTTTGAGTATATCTAAAATATATTACAAACACAATAGAAAATGTGTATGGGGGCGTTGGTGCATTGTTTGATGGCGCAGAAATAAAGCGAGGCTATGCCGCGAACCGTGAGGGCGGGCTACCTCAGCGAGGCACTAGCTTGGAGGGGTTACCTTAAAGGGGAGAATGTCGCGGCTACCTTGTGCGACACGAGAGTTGGAGAACTTCTTGCGCACCCCCGCATGGGTACTTCCGAGCGACAGGCGAACGGCGAACTGACCTTTAAACGAGCTTTTTGTATGCTTGACGCTGGGCCTGCCGCCGCGCGCGGCAGGCCCAGCGTCTCTCCGCGTTGCCAATGATTCTAGGTATGGCTCATCAGCAGATCGCGGGTAAAGCTTTGGGCGATGTCACTCACCACTGCGCTATGGGCGATGACTGCCGCCTCGTCGCCGGAAACGATGGCGCGCGTTAGTTCGGCATGAGCACGGCCCACCAGGTGAAGATTATTGAAATTGCGGTGGTACCTGAAATAAAAGCGCTGAGACAAAGTATGTAGCGGAATCAATGCTCGGCTGGCGTAGGGATTCTTCGCACATGAAGCAACGTAGCGTTTGAGTTCAAAATGGAATTTGAGGTAGGCAAATACGTCACCCCGATTGCCGGCGCCCTCGATTGAATCTGCGAGCACGTTGAGTTGCGCTCGCTCGTCAATCAGTGCGTGCTTTGCCGCGCCCAGTGAAACCAGCCTTTCCAACTCACGGCGCGTCTCGACGACAAAGATCTGATCCTGAATCGAAATATTCGAAATCATGATTCCGGCACGCTTGATCACCGTAACCAGCTGATCCGATGCCATGCGCTGCAGCGCCTCCCTGACCGGCGTGCGGCCGATACCCAGCAGGCTGCTGAGCTCAACCTCGCTCCACACCGACCCCGGCGGAAGATCGAGCGTGATGAAACGATTGATAAGCTCCTTATAAGCCACGTCCACCAGGCTCTCATTTTTCGAATCTGAATGTTTCACGATCTTAGATTTAAATATATTAAAAATATATTATAAAACAATGCAGCTTAGTTGCAGATGAAATAAGCTCAATAACATAACGTATTTTTTGATGAAAAGGGGAAACTTTCCGGACCGCACGGCCCTTCGGCCCGGCCTGCCGTAGATGGAGCGCCCTACCCCAGCGCAGCCGACAGCAAGTCCTGGCTCTCCAGGCGCCTGGAATCGGGAGACCACAGAATCTTTACTGCACGCATGGTCGACAATCATCAGCTGCGTTATCACCAGCCACTTGCAGCTGATCCTAGGACCTGCTGCAGCCGATGGCCGCCGGTCACTTGCAACGCGATGCCATCCTGGCCGAGCTGGCCGACCTCGCCGGTGGCCGCCATCCGGGCCGGAGCGACGCCGCCCAGATCACCGTGTTCAAGTCGGTCGGCACCGGCATCGAGGATTTGAGCGCGGCCAACCTGGCCTAGTCGCGGCAGCACGCCAAACACCAACAGCCGGAATAAATCCGGCCGCCGGCGCGAACCATCCGGCCCGCTTCGAGAAGCATGCGGCATGCGGCCTGGAGCCGCATACCGCTGTGTTCGCCTGCCTTATGCAGGCGCAGGTTTAACCCAGGTCCACCGGCACAAAGATCCGGGCCGTATCGCGCTGCACCAGCAGTGCCACGTGCTTGCCGGCCTTGTGCACCAGTTCCTGCAGCTGCTCCGGTTTCGAGATCGGCGTGCCGTTCACCGACACGATGACGTCACCCGGCTGGATGCCGGCCCTGGCCGCCGGGCCGCTGGCCCCTTCCACCAGCAGGCCGCCGGTGACACCGGCCTGCCGCTGCTCGTCGCTGGCCAGCGGCCGCACGGCGACGCCGAGCCGGCCCTGCTGCTGTTGCGGCGTGCGGTTTTGCGCCAGCGTGGTTTCCTTCATTTCACCGATGGTCACGCTCAGGGTCTTGGGCGCGCCGTTGCGGATCACTTCCAGCGTCGCCACGGTGCCCGGTTTCATGGCCGCCACCTGCGCCGGCAAATCGGCCGAACGGTTGACGTCCTGCCCCTGCATGCGCACGATGACGTCGCCCGCCTGCAGGCCGGCGCGCGCCGCCGGGCCATCCTTCTCGACATTGGTGACCAGCGCACCCTGCAATTTCTTCAGGCCGAAGGAATCCGCCAGCGCCTGGTTGACTTCCTGGATGCCGACCCCGAGCCGGCCGCGCGTGACCTTGCCCGAATGCACCAGCTGGTCGGACACGCTCATCGCGACATTGATCGGGATCGCGAACGACAAGCCCTGATAACCGCCGGTGCGGCTGTAGATCTGGGAATTGATGCCGATCACCTGGCCTTTCAGGTTGAACAGCGGACCGCCCGAATTGCCAGGATTGACGGCGGCGTCGGTCTGGATGAACGGTACATAGGTGTCGTCCGGCAGCGAGCGCGAAGTGGCGCTGACGATGCCGGCGGTGGCGCTGTTTTCAAAGCCGTAGGGCGCGCCGATCGCCAGCACCGGCTCGCCGACGCGGATGCTGTCCGGATTGCCGAGCTGGACCACCGGCAGGTTGCTGGCGTTGATCTTGATCACCGCCACGTCCGACTGCTTGTCGACTCCCAGCACCTTGGCTTTCAGTTCGCGGCGGTCGGTCAGCTTGACCGTCACTTCCTGGGCGCCGTCGACCACGTGGGCATTGGTCAGGATCAGGCCGTCAGCGCGCACGATGAAGCCGGAACCCTGGCTGCGCATCAGCGGATGGTCTTGGCCCTGGCCCTGCGGCGGCCGCGGAATGCCGAAGCGGCGGAAGAATTCGTAAAAAGGATCATTGGGATCGAGCCCCGGCACGCCTTCGGCATCGTTGCCCTGCGCCTGCGCCGCTTCGCTGGTGACGCTGATGTTGACCACCGCCGGGCCATAGCGCGCGACGATCGCCGAAAAATCCACCGGCGCGGCGGTCGCGACGGTCGCCGGCGGCGGATTGGCCGGCGCCAATAGCGGCACCGCCGCGCGCGCCTGGGTCACGCCCGGCATTTCGAAATGCGCATAGCCGCCGGCCAGGACGGCCGCGATCGAGACAGCCATGATGCCGCGGGTAAAGATCTTGCGATGCATGATGCACTCCTTTCATATTCGATGAATCGACCTGTATGCATGCATCCTAGGAAGCAAAACTTAAACGGCGCTTAAGGCAGACGCAGGCCGTTCGAAAGGAGTCGGCAAAGCTGCTATGGTGGTGGCCGGGCCAATGTTGGGACTTCGCCATGCGACCACTCAAGACCGTCATCCATACGCATCCGCGCCTGTTCGTCGGCATCACCATCGGCATCGTCGCCGGCTGGCTGGTGCCGGCCGATGCCGATGTGCTGGGGCGCGTGCTGCTGGGCTGGAACTGCGGGGTATGGAGCTACCTGCTGCTGATGGCGATCCTGATGGCGCGCGCGCGCCCGGCGCAGGTGAGGGCCAGCGCGGAAAACGAGGACGAGTCCGGCGGCGTCGTGCTGATGCTGATCTGCATCGCCGCCGTAGCCAGCGTGGCCGCGATCGTTTTCGAACTGGCCAATGCCCACAACGATCAGCCCGGTCCGCCGCTGCTGCGCTACGCCTTCACCGCGCTGACCGTGATCGGCTCATGGCTGCTGGTGGCGACAATCTTCACGCTGCACTATGCGCGCCATTTTTACCGGGCCGGCGGGCGGCCGCCGCTGCGCTTCCCCGACGATGAAGCCAATCCGGATTATTGGGATTTCGTGTATTTCGCTTTCACCGTCGCGGTAGCGGTGCAGACCGCGGACGTGGCGGTGATGTCGCGCCCGATGCGCAGGATCGTGGTGCTGCAGGCGGTGCTGACCTTCTTTTTCAACACCGCCATCCTCGGCCTGTCGGTCAACATCGCCGCCGGCCTGATCGGCCACTAGGCATCGACGCCGTTACTGCCAGCCGTAGCGCCGCGCGTACCAGCCTTTCATGGTCTGCGTCAGCAGCATGTACGACAGCACGATCGCCAGCAGCCAGGGGAAGTAGGACAGCGGCAGCGCCTGCAGCTTGAAGTACGGCGCCAACGGCCCCATCGGCAGCACGATCCCGACCGCCATGATGAGCGCCGTCATCCCGATCAGCGGCCACGCCGCGCGGCTTTGCAGGAACGGGATTTTTTGCGTGCGGATCATGTGCACGATCAGCGTCTGCGACAACAGTCCCTCGATGAACCAGCCCGACTGGAACAGCGCCTGGTGCGCCGGACTGTTGGCGCCAAACACGAACCACATCAAGGCAAAGGTGGTGATGTCGAACACCGAACTGATCGGGCCGAAATACACCATGAAGCGGCCGATCTCGCCCAGGCTGCCAGCGCTGCGGCTGCTTGAGGAATTCGGGATCGACGTTGTCGAAGGGAATCGCGATCTGCGAGACGTCGTACAACAGGTTTTGCACCAACAATTGCAGCGGCAGCATCGGCAAGAACGGCAGGAAGGCACTCGCCACCAGTACCGAAAACACATTGCCGAAATTCGAGCTGGCGGTCATCTTGATGTATTTGAGCATATTGGCGAAGGTGCGCCGCCCTTCCAGCACCCCTTCTTCCAGCACCATCAAGCTCTTTTCCAGCAAGATGATGTCGGCCGCTTCCTTGGCGATGTCGACCGCGCTGTCGACCGAAATGCCGATGTCGGCGGCGCGCAATGCCGGCGCGTCGTTGATGCCGTCGCCCAGGAAACCGACCACATGGCCCTTGTCATGCAGCAGGCGCACGATGCGTTCCTTGTGCGCCGGGCTCAGCTTGGCGAATACCGTGGTGGTCTCGGCCGCGGCCGCCAGCTGGACGTCGATCCATCTGCTCGACCGCCGCGCCGAGCACCATGCCCTCCACCGGCAAGCCGACTTCGCGGCATATCTTGGCGGTGACCAGCTCGTTGTCGCCGGTCAGGATCTTGACCGCAACGCCGTGTTCCTTGAGCGCGGCCAGCGCCGCTGCCGTGGTTTCCTTGGGCGGATCGAGGAAAGCGATATAGCCGATCAGCACCAGCTCGCGCTCGTCGGCGACGCCATACACTTCGCGCGTGGGCGGCAGGTCGCGCGCCGCCACCGCAATCACGCGCAAGCCCTCGGCGTTCAGGCTGCCGGTCGTCTGCAGCACCTGCGCCAGCAGCTCGGGCGTCAGCGGCACCGCCACGCCATCCTTGCGCGCATAGGCACAAGCCGCCAGGATTTCCTCGACTGCGCCCTTGCAGATGAGTTCGTGATGGTCTTCGCGTTCGCTGACCACCACCGACATGCGGCGCCGTACGAAGTCGAACGGGATTTCATCGACCTTGCGATAGGCGGTGGCGATCCGCCGTTCGCGCTCCGGATCGCCATAATTGAGCACCGCGACATCCAGCAGATTCTTCAGGCCGGTCTGGTAGAAACTGTTCAGGTAGGCGTATTCGAGCACCTCGTCGTCGGGGTGGCCGAAAATGTCGGTGTGCCGTTCCAGGAAAATCCGGTCCTGGGTCAAGGTGCCGGTCTTGTCGGCGCACAGCACGTCCATCGCGCCGAAGTTCTGGATCGCATCGAGCCGCTTGACGATCACCTTCTTGCGCGACAGGAACACCGCGCCCTTGGCCAGGGTCGAGGTGACGATCATCGGTAGCATTTCCGGCGTCAGGCCGACCGCCACCGAGAGCGCAAACAGGAATGCCTCCAGCCAGTCGCCCTTGGTGAAGCCGTTGATCAGCAAGACGATCGGCGCCATCACCAGCATGAAGCGGATCAAGAGCCAGCTGATCTGGTTGACGCCGGACTGGAACGCATTGGGAGTCCGGTCGGTGGCCGTCACGCGCTCGGCCAAGGCGCCGAAATAGGTATGGTTGCCCGTCATCACCACCACCGCGCTGGCGGCGCCGGAAACGACGTTGGTGCCCATGAAGCACAGGTTGTCCAGCTCCAGCGGATTGGCGCTGGCGGCGCCGCGCTGGGCTGCGAATTTTTCCACCGGCAAGGCTTCGCCGGTCATCGCCGCCTGGCTGACGAACAGATCCTTGGCGGACAGCACGCGGCAGTCGGCCGGAATCATGTCGCCGGCCGACAGTTGCACGATATCCCCCGGCACCAGGTCCTTGATCGGCAGCTCCAGGCGCCGGCCGCCATTGGCCGGCTGCGCGCCGTTCGCCGGCCCTTTTGAGTCCGGCATCCGGCGGGTCACGGTGGCGGTATTGCTGACCATGGCCTTCAGCTTGTCGGCGGCGGAATTGGAGCGCGCTTCCTGGATGAAGCGCATGAAGGTCGACAACACCACCATGGTGCCGATCACGGCGGTGGCCTTCATGTCTTCGGTGTAGTAGGACACCAGCGCCAGCACGGTCAGCAGCAGGTTGAACGGATTTTTATACGACAGCCATAAATGCAGCCACCAGGGCAGCGGCTTTTCGTGTTCGACCTCGTTCGGGCCGACCCGGGCCTGGATGGCTTGCGCCTCCTCCTCCGTCAAGCCCGCGGCGCGCGTTCCCAGCGCCGCCAACAAATCGGCCTCGGAGGCCTGCGCCGCCTGGCGCAAGGTCTGCGCCAGAGGCGGCGGCAACTCCTTGGAAACCGGCGCGCGGCGCAGCAGGTCGAGGCTGGCAAAACGCCGGAAATGGCGCCGCATGGCATGCGCGCGCAGAAAACCGACGAAATGGGCGGTAAGCAGGTTCAGGTTCACGATATGTCTTTTTGTTGAACAAAACGGCCGGCGCCCCTGCGGATTCGCCGGTTTCGTATCGGTAGCAGTCCTTGAGGGGCAAGGGTAAACCCGGCATGAGCCGTCGGCTATCGATTTGTGAAGGGCGGCAATCCGGCACAACGAGGGATGGCGCCGGAAATGGTTCAAGAAATAATTTTTCCAAGGGGCGCCCTTGAAAAGGGGGGTAAGCGCCCCTATACTTAGCACTCGTTAGGGGAGAGTGCTAATTTCTTTCCTGGCCTTCCAGCTTTTTTCGGAGCGGCGGATTCATCGGAATGCTGCATGTGCAAGAAGCTCTGCAGCCTTACTGTCGCAAAACTTATAACTTATTGAAATTAAAGGAGTTTGTATGAACCTTCGTCCTTTGCACGATCGCGTCATCGTCAAGCGTCTCGACCAGGAAACCAAAACTGCGTCCGGCCTCATCATCCCTGAAGCAGCTGCTGAAAAGCCGGATCAAGGCGAAGTCCTGGCGGTCGGCAACGGCAAGATCCTGGACGACGGCAAGGTCCGTCCGCTCGACGTCAAGGTCGGCGACCGCGTGCTGTTCGGCAAATACTCCGGCCAGACCGTCAAGGTCGACGGCGACGAACTGCTGGTGATGCGCGAAGAAGACATCATGGCCATCGTTCAAAAGTGATGCGGATATCCAAACGCTCGGCGTTTGGAAATAGCCGCGTCATCCCCACGCAAATGGGGATCCAAGGACTTTCAGCACTTACAAACGAATATTAAGGAGTAACACCATGGCAGCTAAAGAAGTCGTATTCGGCGATTCCGCCCGTGCCAAGATGGTCGAAGGCGTCAACATCCTCGCCAACGCCGTCAAAGTCACCCTGGGCCCGAAAGGCCGCAACGTCGTGCTCGAGCGCTCGTTCGGCGCCCCGACCGTCACCAAGGACGGTGTCTCGGTCGCGAAAGAGATCGAACTCAAAGACAAGCTCATGAACATGGGCGCGCAAATGGTCAAGGAAGTCGCTTCCAAGACCAGCGACAACGCCGGCGACGGCACCACCACCGCAACCGTGCTGGCCCAGGCCATCGTGCGCGAAGGCATGAAGTTCGTGGCCGCCGGCATGAACCCGATGGACCTGAAGCGCGGCATCGACAAGGCTGTTACGGCCACCGTCGAAGAGCTGACGAAAATCTGCCAAGCCATGCACCACCACCAAGGAAATCGCCCAGGTCGGCTCGATCTCGGCCAACAGCGACAGCTCGATCGGCGAGCGCATCGCTGAAGCGATGGAAAAGGTCGGCAAGGAAGGCGTCATCACCGTGGAAGACGGCAAGTCGCTGAACGACGAACTCGACATCGTCGAAGGCATGCAATTCGACCGCGGCTACCTGTCGCCGTACTTCATCAACAACCCGGACAAGCAAGTCGCGATCCTGGACAATCCGTTCGTGCTGCTGTGCGACAAGAAGATCTCGAACATCCGTGATCTGCTGCCGATGCTGGAGCAAGTCGCCAAGGCCGGCCGTCCGCTGCTGATCATCGCCGAAGACATCGAAGGCGAAGCACTGGCCACCCTGGTGGTCAACAACATCCGCGGCATCCTGAAGACCTGCGCCGTCAAGGCTCCTGGCTTCGGCGACCGTCGCAAGGCCATGCTGGAAGACATCGCGATCCTGACCGGCGGCCAGGTGATCGCCGAAGAAGTCGGCCTGACCCTGGAAAAAGTGACGCTGGAAGAACTCGGCCAGGCCAAGCGCATCGAAGTCGGCAAGGAAAACACGATCATCATCGACGGCGCCGGCCAGGCAGCCGCGATCGAAGCGCGCGTCAAGCAAGTGCGCGTGCAGATCGAAGAAGCGACTTCCGACTACGACCGTGAAAAACTGCAGGAACGCGTGGCCAAGCTGGCTGGCGGCGTTGCAGTGATCAAGGTCGGCGCTGCCACCGAAGTCGAAATGAAGGAAAAGAAAGCACGCGTCGAAGACGCGCTGCACGCTACCCGCGCTGCCGTGGAAGAAGGCATCGTTCCTGGCGGCGGCGTGGCTCTGCTGCGCGCTCGCGCCAACCTGAAGATCAAGGGCGACAATCCGGATCAGGAAGCCGGCATCAAGATCGTTCTGCGCGCAATGGAAGAGCCGCTGCGCATGATCGTGCAAAACGCCGGCGAAGAAGCGTCGGTCGTGGTGGCCAAGGTGTTGGAAGGCAAAGGCAACTTCGGCTACAACGCTGCCAACGGCACCTACGGCGACATGGTCGAAATGGGCGTGCTGGATCCGACCAAGGTGACCCGTTCGGCGCTGCAAAACGCCGCTTCGATCGCTCGGCCTGATGCTGACCACCGACTGCATGGTGGCCGAAGTCGCCGAAGACAAGCCGGCCGGCGGTGGCATGGGCGGCATGGGTGGCATGGGCGGCATGGGTGGCATGGACGGCATGATGTAAGAACCGTCCGGAAGCGCCCCGCTTCCGACATGAAGAAAAGCCCGCAAGGTTCGCGCCTTGCGGGCTTTTTTGTTGCCCAGCGCGTAAACTTTGTCGGCTATCGAATCCGCCGCGATGACACCGCGCCTATCTAGTCAGGAGCAAGCCATGCACATGTCCGACATCCCCTTCGGCACCACCGACTGGTCGCAGGTCGACACCACGGAACACCCGGGCGCGCGCGGCCGCGCCTACTGGCGCACCCGCCACTTCGGGAACCTGCGGGTGCGCATGGTCGAGTACACGCCGGGCTACCTGGCCGACCACTGGTGCGTCAAGGGTCACATACTGCTTTGCCTCGAGGGCGAACTGCACACCGAGCTCGAAGATGGCCGTCGCTTCACGCTGACGCCGGGCATGAGCTACCAGGTCGCGGACCAGGCCGAAGCGCATCGCTCGTCCACCGCCATCGGCGCCCGCCTGTTCATCGTCGACTGAAGATGGTTTCCGCTTCCCCCGCAAGGACGCTGGACGGCCGCCACACCTCCAATCCAAACACATAGGAGCGCTCATGCAGATCGAAGGACGCGATCACCTAGTGCTCACCGTCAAGGACGTGGAGGCCACGCTCGCCTTCTACGCCGCGGTGCTCGGCAGCCACCGGGGAGCTTTGGCCCCAATCGGCGGCCATTGAAATTCGGCCGGCAGAAGATCAACCTGCATCCGGCCGACGCCTCGCTGGCGCCGCATGCCGCGCAACCGCTTCCCGGTTCGGCCGACCTGGGCCTGATCACGTCGACTCCGCTTGCCGACGTCGTGGCCGAACTCGCCAGCGCCGGAGTCGCGATCGAGCAAGGCCCGGTGGCGCGCACCGGGGCGCTGGGCGGCATCCGCTCGGTTTACTTTCGCGATCCGGACGGCAACCTGATCGAAGTCTCCCGCTACGAGTGAGGTCGTTGGCCGCGCAGGAAGTTCAGGGGCGCTCGGTGTAGATATCCGGAAAATACCTTTCCATCAGCGACTGCGGCCGCGACGGCGCGGCGAAGCCGAACTGCGCGTACAGGCCGTGCGCATTGCTGGTGACGAGCGTGAAGCGGCGCAGCCCCTGGAGCTGGGGATGCGTCAGGATCGACTGCATGAGGGCCTTGCTGTAGCCGCGGCCGCGGTATTCGGGAAGCACAAACACATCGACCAGATTGGCGAACGTGGCGTAGTCGGAAATGACACGCGCGAATGCGACCTGGGAAGCGCCGACGAATCCGCCGAAGCACAAGGAATTGCCAAGCGCGCGCTCCAGCGTCGCCAGCGGGATGCCTCGGGCCCACGTGGATTGCTCGTCAAGGAAGCGGTGGATGAGCGGGATATCGAGTTCCGCCCTCTCGGTGCTGATGCGCAAATCGCTCATGAGGCCTCGCCTGCCGGGAATCGCAAAATATCAATCTAGCATGGGCGTCGTCGTTTTTTTCGTGCTTGATGCGGCGCTCCTAGCGCAGCGCTGCCGCTTCGATGTCGCGCTCCGGCAGGCTGACGTAGATCAGGACGCCCAGGATCGCCATGTAAAATTTGAAGGCGGCATCCTGTCCGTTCCAGGTGGCGGATTGCCACATCAGGAACCACTCGCCGCCCACCGCCATGAAGCCGAAGAACCAGACCAGGAAGCCGAGCGTGGCGCCGATCACCACCCATTTCTTTGCCAGCTCGAACTGCGCGCCCGATGCATGGCGGTGCTGCAGCATGCGCACCGCCCCCAGCAGCAGGCACACACAGGTCAGGCCTTCGCCGCCGATGATGATCCAGTACGCGCCGTGCCAGAGCTCGGGCGCCACCAGCGCGCGCGTCATCAGTTGATTGCCGGGGAACGTGGTGTCCATGGAAAGCACGTGCTGCACGAAGCCGAAGTTCGACTGGTAATCGACGATGTTGTTGAAGGTCACCAGGAAGGCAAAAGCGGCCAGGCTCAGCACCATGACGATCTTCGAATAGCGGGTGTGCATCGGGCTCTCCTCCGGATATTGTTGGGCGCTACTTTATACCAACTCATGGCGTCGGCGCGGCGGCAAACGGCATGGCTCGAATGCAGCGGCCTCCAGCCGTTTTTCCGGTTGTCGGCTATATTTTGGCTACGACCGCCGCAGCACCGAGCGCCGGCAGAAGCGACGCATACCCGAGACCGCCATGAACCCAGACCAGCCCTTCCCGAGCAGCGGCGACGGCGTGCGCCGCCTCACTCAGCCGCTACCCGTTCGCCGACACCGTCAACCGCTTGCTGGCGGCATTCCGGCAGCACGGCATCCGGGTGTTCGCCACCATCGACCAGCAGGCGGAAGCGGCGGCGGCCGGCGTGGCGATGCCGCCGGCGACCTTGATCCTGTTCGGCAATCCGAAGGCCGGCACGCCGCTGATGCTGGCGCAGCCGGCGGCGGGCATCGATTTGCCGCTCAAGGTATTCGTCGTGGAAGCGGCACCGGGCGAGGTCGCGGTGATCTTCAATAGCGCGACCTATCTGATCGAACGGCATGCGCTGCCGCCGCAACTGGCGGCCAACATTGCACCGGCCGAAGGCCTGATCGCCGCCACGGTGAGCGCCTGAACAAGAGGCGCATCGCCGCGGTCGGCGGACCTCCATGTCACAAGCGTTAATTCGTCATCCAGGAAGCCGCCGGGCACTTCAAAAACGCCGTTTCCCTCCGTAAGATGCATGGACGCAAGACCGAGCCACTTTTCCAGGGACTTCTTCATGCCGATCGATTTCATCCTCCGCGGTCTGCTGCTGGCCGCCATTGCCGCGAGCGTCGGCGCCCAGGATATCGCACCGCGCAACGCCGACGCCGTACAGGCGCGCCAGGCCGAGACGATCCAGCCGCGACATCAGGTGCAGCCGCGCGCGGCCGATCCGGTGCAGCCGCGCTATGCGCCATCGATCCAGTCGCGCCCGGCCGAAACCATTCAGCCCTACCAGGCGCCGGCGATCCAGCCGTACCGGGCGGATACCGTGAAACCCACCTACACGCCGCCGAACCGGACCCGGCCGGCCGAAACGCTGCCATCCTACGAAGCGCCGGCGGTCCAGCCGCGCCCGACACCGGCGGTGCAGGACACCGCGGTCAAGGGCACCAGCCCCAAGGCCTGGCAATGGATGCGCGCCGGTGATACCGGCATCGCCGGCGACGGCGTGGCACGCGGCTCGCAGCTGAAAAACGTGCGCTGCGCCGGCGTCACCTGCCGCGTCTACCAGGATACCGCCGGCGCCTGGACCGTCCGCGCCGAGGGCGGCTTCCCGGAAGCGAGCGGACGCACGCTAGAGGTGCTCGTGATGAACACCCAGACCCAGGGCCAGGAAGGCAACAGCCGGACGCGCGGCATTTTTTCCGACGGCAGCTTCTGGGATCAGCTCGACAGCGGGCGCCTGCCGGCCGGCAGCTATGCCGTGTTCTACCGTTTGCCGGAGCAAGATCAGGTGCTGGCGGCGATGACCTTCGACGTGCTGCGCCACGAGACGAGCGCCGCCGCGGGCGGCAACCAGCGCGGCAGCGCGGCCAACGATCCCTACGCCAGCCAGCGGGCGCAGGACGCAGCGCGCCAGAACCAGCGCTGCCTGGCCATGGCGGCGACCAATCCCGACGTGCGCTGCGTGCCGTAGCGGCAGGCGCGCACCAAGGGGGACGCGGGTGGCGCGCAGATGAGCGGTGCCGAGCCGGCCGGTTTGCCGGGGCTTTCCGCGCCGCTGCGCGTGACGCTGATTCCCGGCATCCCCTAGAATGGCTGCTGGCTCAAGCACCGAAAGGCATCACTCCATGGAACCCCGCATCAGCCTGATCACGCTCGGCGTCGCCGATCTGGAGCGCGCCACCCGCTTCTATCAGGATGGCCTGCAGCTGCCGCGGCTGCAGACGCCGCCTTCGGTCACCTTCTTCGAGATGGGCCGCACTTGGCTGGCCTTGTGGCCACGCGAGAGCCTGGCGGCCGACGCCGGTGTGCCGGCCGCCGGCTCCGGCTTCGCGGGTTTTTCATTGGCACACAATGTGCGTTCGCCGGCGGAAGTGGACGCCTTGCTGGCGCATGTCGGCCGGTATGGCGCGACTGTGGTCAAGGCCGGCCATGCCACCGACTGGGGCGGCTATTCGGGCTATTTCACCGACCCCGACGGCTTCCTGTGGGAAGTCGCGCACAACCCGGATTTTCCACATGTGTGAGGCCAGCTGGCGACGGCCGTTCGGCCTTGCCGCCGAGGCGCCATGAGCCTGTTCGCCGCCAAGACCCTGGCGCTGTTCATCCTCACGGCGCTGGCTGAAATCGTCGGCTGCTACCTGCCCTGGCTCTGGCTGCGGCAAGGCGCTTCGGCCTGGCTGCTGCTGCCGGCGGCCATGGCGCTGGCGCTGTTCGCCTGGCTGCTGACCCTGCATCCGGCGGCGGCCGGCCGCGTGTATGCGGCGTATGGCGGCGTCTACGTGGCGGTGGCGCTGCTGTGGCTGTGGACGGTGGACGGCGTGCGGCCGTCGTGGTGGGACGTGCTCGGGGTCGGCGTCACGCTGGCGGGCATGGCGATCATCGCCTTCGCGCCGCGTCCCGACTGACTGCGCGCTCAGCGCCAGTCCGGCTTGCGCTTGTCGATGAAGGCCTGCACGCCTTCCAGCGCCGACTCGTCCATCATGTTGCAGGCCATGGTCTGGCCGGCCAGCTGGTAGGCGGCAGCGATGCCCGTTTCCAGCTGCTTGTAGAACAGTTGCTTGCCGAGCGCCACCGCGACCGCCGGCTTGGCGACGATGGCGGCTGCCAGCTTGGCGACTTCGGCGTCGAGCTGGCCGGCCACCACCACGCGGTTGACCAGGCCGCGCTGGCGCGCGGTGTCGGCGTCGATGAAGTCGCCGGTCAACAGCATTTCCATCGCTTCCTTGCGGCCGATGTTACGCGACAGGCCGACCGCCGGCGTCGCGCAGAACAGGCCGACGTTGATGCCCGACACCGCGAATTGCGCCTCGCTGGCGGCCACCGCCAGGTCGCACATCGCCACCAGCTGGCAACCGGCGGCGGTAGCAATCCCTTGTACGCGCGCGATCACCGGCTGCGGCAATTTCTGGATCGTCAGCATCAGCTTGCTGCACTGGTTGAACAGCGCCTGGTAATACTCGGCCGACGGGCCGCGACCGCCATCGCCGCCGCCGCGCATCTGCTTCAGGTCATGGCCGGCGCAAAAGGCGCGGCCGGCGGCGGCCAGCACCACCACGCGCGCGCTGTCGTCGCCGGCCAGCGCATCCAGTTCGGCTTGCAGCGCGTCCAGCATCTGTTCCGACAGCGCATTGAATTTATCGCCGCGATTCAGGGTCAGCGTGACGACGCCGCCGGCTTGGGATTTCAGCACGTAAGGGATGTCGGGAACGGAAGCGGAGGCGGCGGAGGCTGGCATGGCGTGTCCTGTGGTCAGTATCGGTATGGCGTGCAAAATAGCGTCTGGCGGCGCACCTGGACAGACGCCGACTTGGTCTGCTTAGGGCACCGATGCGCATCATATACTCCCATCATAAGCGGCCTATCTCGGTCGAATAATGGTAGTTTTTACCACATACTCCCTATTCGTCCGTAACGGCGGTGGCTGCCGGCGGCGCGGCGGCCAGCAGTTCGGCGCGCGACTGCGGCGTTTCCAGGCTGATCCGGCCCAGCGCGCCGCTGCGGTAATCGAGCAGCAGCGTATGCGCCGCCTTTTCGAGGTCGGCGGTGCCGCCCTTCAGGCGATAGCCGCGCCGCTGGGCGACGCCGTCGACCACCGCCACGCCATCCATGCCCTCGGTCTGGAAGCCGTAGCGCGCCGCCAGCAGCTGCGGATAACGCCGCAGCAGCAGGTCGGCCAGGAAGGTGGCGACCTCTTCCTCGATCAAGGCATTGCTGCCGACCGCGTGGCTGGCGGCCAGCATCAGGCCGTCGCTCGGATGCGCGATTTTCGGCCACAGCATGCCGGGCGTGTCGATCAGCGCCATGTTGTTGCCCAGATACAGCCGCTGCTGCGCCTTGGTCACGGCCGGCTCGTCGCCGACCTTGGCCACGCGCTTGTTCAAGAGCGCATTCATCAAGGTCGACTTGCCGACGTTGGGGATGCCCATGATCATCATGCGCAGCGGCTTCAGGGCGGTGCCGCGATGCGGCGCCAGCGCCAGGCACAGCTTGGGGATCTTGGCGACGTCGGACGGTTTCTTGCACGACAGCGCCACCGCCTGCACGTTCTTTTGCGCGTTGTAGAAAGCCAGCCAGGCTTGCGTCGCCGCCGGATCGGCCAGGTCGCTCTTGTTCAGGACCTTCAGGCACGGGCGTTGGCGGAACTGGCGCAATTCTTCGATCATCGGGTTGCAGCTGGCTTGCGGCAGGCGCGCATCCAGCACCTCGATGATCAGGTCGGTCTTTTCCATCGACTCCGCCGCTTTCTTGCGGGCGGCGTTCATGTGACCGGGAAACCATTGTATGGACATGCGGGTTCTGCTGTGACGGATTCAAACCGCTATTTTACGGGCTGAGCGCGCCCGGTCGGCGCCATCGTGGCACCGAACCCGGGGATGGCCGCCCACGAACCGGGCGCCACCGCCTCAGACGTCGATCGCGTCGACCGAGCCGGCGCGCTGGCGTAACTCGAACTTCTGGATTTTACCGGTCGAGGTCTTCGGCAATTCGGAGAACATGATCGCGCGCGGCACCTTGAAGCCGGCCAGGTGCTGTTTGCAATGGGCGATGATCTCTTGCTCGGTAACCGTAGCGCCGGGCCGCAGCTCGATGAAGGCGCACGGCGTTTCGCCCCATTTCTCGCTCGGCATCGCCACCACGGCGGCCGCCATCACCGCCGGATGACGGTACAGCACGTCTTCCACTTCGATGCTGGAAATGTTTTCGCCGCCGGAGATGATGATGTCCTTGCTGCGGTCCTTGATCTTGATGTAGCCGTCCGGCTGGATCACGGCCAAGTCGCCCGAATGGAACCAGCCGCCGGCAAAAGCCTCCTGCGTCGCGCCCTCGTTCTTCAGGTAGCCCTTCATCACGATATTGCCGCGGAACATGATCTCGCCTATCGTCTCGCCATCCGCCGGCACCGGCTGCATGGTGTGCGGGTTGAGCACCGTCACCGCCTCTTCCAGCGGATAGCGCACGCCTTGGCGGGCGTTCAGGCGCGCGCGCTCGCCGATGTCGACGCCGGCCCATTCGTCCTGCTTTTCACACACCACGGCCGGGCCGTAGACTTCGGTCAGGCCGTACACATGGGTCAGGTCGAAGCCGAGCTGCTCCATGCCCTCGATCATCGCCGCCGGGGGCGCCGCGCCGGCCACCATCGCCGCCACCTTGTGCGTGACGCCGGCGCGCAGCTCGGCCGGCGCGTTCAGGATCAGGCTCTGCACGATCGGCGCGCCGCAGTAGTGCGTGACCTTGTGCTCGCGGATCGCGTTCCAGATCGCTGGCGCCTCTACCCGGCGCAGGCAGACGTTGACGCCGGCCTGCGCCGCTACCGTCCATGGGAAGCACCAGCCGTTGCAATGGAACATCGGCAGCGTCCATAAGTACACCGGATGATGCGGCATCGACCACACCATCACGTTCGATACCGCGTTCAGATAGGCGCCGCGATGATGGACCACCACCCCTTTCGGGTTGCCGGTGGTGCCCGAGGTGTAGTTGAGGCCGATCGCATTCCACTCGTCAGAGGGATTGCTCCAGGCAAACTCCGGATCGCCCTGCGCCAGCCATGCCTCGTACTCGAGGCGGCCGATGCGCGCGCCGGGGCCGGTGTATTCAGGGTCGTCGACGTCGATCACCAGCACCTGCTGCGGGATGGCGGCCAGCGCCTTTTGCATGGTCGCCGCGAATTCGCGATCGACGACCACCACCTTGGCGGCGCCGTGTTCCAGCTGGAAGGCGATCGAATCGGCATCGAGCCGCGTGTTCAGCGTATTCAGCACGGCGCCGGTCATCGGCACGCCGAAATGGACATCGACCATCGGCGGCGTGTTGGGCAGCATCACCGCCACCGTGTCGCCGACGCCGATGCCGTGCCGCACCAGCATCGAGGCCAGCCGCCGCGCGCGCTGGTAGGCTTCTAGCCAGGTGATCCGCAGCGCGCCGTGGATCACGGCCAGGCGCTGCGGCGATACCGCGGCGGCGCGTTCGATGAAGGTCAGCGGGGTCAACGGCGTGTAATTGGCCAGATTTCTATCCAGCCCAGTGTCGTAGGCATTCATGGCGAGTTGATGTCAAGAAAATGAAGGGACGTAAAGGAAGCTTGCAAAAAATGGCAAATCGGAATCTCGATTGTGCGCCAAGATGCCAGCGCCGTGCGCAAATCCGGTCATGCCCGGTATTTTTACCAGTGGCCGTCGCCGCCCAGGCGGCGGACGACGTCACGTTCGACGGCGTCGGCATCCTCGCCGGCAGCGAAGGCGGCACAACTCACAGAGCCCTGTGCGCCGACATGATGGTAAACCGCAATGACGCTGCCGGGGCCGCCGCCGGTATGGCCGGCGATTGAAAATCCACCTGCCGCCTCGCCGACCATGAGGCCGAGCCCGTATCCGGGTGACACCCAAGGTCGGCCGGCGATCGGTTCGCCGAGGCAATGCTGGTCCAGCATGGCGCCGCCCAGATCCGGTGGCAGCAGCGTGCCGGCCAGCAACCGATCCAGCAACAACGCGGCTTCATGCAGCGGTCCCACCAGCAGTCCGTGGTAGACCCAGGCCGGGTCGTAGGCATGGCGCCGCCCCATTTGCACACCGCCCAGATCCTGCGCTGTCCGCGCCAGCCGCGCTTGGGTCAATCCCAACGGCCGCAACACCAGTCGTTGCAGCGCCACCCCGAATTCCTCGCCGGTACGGCGTTCGATCAGATGCCGCACGTACAGATAGCCGATATTGGAATACGCCCAGCCATGGCCCGGCGCATAGCGCAACCTGGTCGCCTCCACGCGCTCCAGCAGTTCCGCCTCCGGCCAGGCGGATTCGCCCTGCCCGACCGCGCGGTGATAGTCGGGCAGCGCGCCATAATCCGGCAGTCCCGTTTGATGGCGCAACAACTGCCTGAGCGTGAACGCCTGGCCTTCGATGGGGTGGTCAAGCGTCAGCAAGCCGTCGCGCACCAGCGCCAGCGCGGCGGCGGCGATGACCGTTTTGGTGAAGCTCCACCAGGGGACGTCGGCGTCGTTTTCGGCTCCGGAAATCAGCTTGCCGCCCTGGACGAGTGCATGAATCATGGGTGCGATTCAGGTCCACTCAAAATGGAGCGGATAGTTTCGGACCGGCACGTCCGCTAAGCGCGGCGATGATCCTTGCGCCGGCAGGGCCGTTTCCGTCATCATTCCAACTGCGC
>CAVPMM010000010.1:0-104149 GCA_963706525.1 uncultured beta proteobacterium
CTGGCGCTGGCCGCGCTGCTGCTGGCGGCCGCCGTCCACGCCGCGCAGGCCGCCGACACGCTGCGCATCGGCTCCAAGCGCTTCACCGAGTCCTACATCCTGGGCGCGATCCTGACGCAGACCGCGCAGCCGTTCGCCGCCGTCGAATACCGGCCCGGGCTGGGCAATACCGCGGTGGTGTACGAGGCATTGCAAGCCGGCGCCATCGACCTCTATCCCGAATACCTCGGCACCATCGAGCGCGAAATCCTGAAAAGCACCGCGCCGCTCTCGCTGGAAGACGTCAACCGCGCGCTGGCGCCGCTCGGCCTCGGCGCCGCGGTCCCGCTCGGCTTCAACAATACCTATGCGCTGGCGCTGCGCGACGATCCCAAAACCGCCGCCATCGGCAGCCTGTCGCAGCTGGCGCAGCACCCGGAAATCCGGCTCGGGCTGTCGCACGAATTCCTCGGCCGCGCCGACGGCTGGCCCGGGCTGGCGCAGCGCTACCACCTGCCGCAGAAGCCGGTGGGACTCGATCACGGCATCGCCTACGAAGCGCTGGCGGCCGGCCAGGTCGATGGCATCGACATCTATTCGACCGACGCCAAGATCGCCCGCTACCACTTGCGCGTGCTGCGCGACGACCTCGATTATTTTCCGCGCTACGACGCGCGTGCTGCTGTACCGGCTCGATGTCGCCACGCGCTTTCCGCAGGCATGGCAGGCGCTGCAGCGCCTGCAGGGACGGATTTCGACCGCCGACATGATCGCGATGAACGCGGCGGCGGAACTGGACGGCAAGAGCTTCGCCGCGATCGCCGCCGGCTTCGTCGCGCCGCAGCGCGGCACGCAAGCCGAGCGCGACGGCCTGTGGCAAAAGCTGTTCGCCGCCGACCTCGGCCGCCTGACGCGCCAGCACGCGCTGCTGGTGCTGGCCTCGGTGGCGGCGGCCTGCCTGCTCGGCATCCCGCTCGGCATCCTGGCGGCGTTCGCGCCGCGCCTGCGGCAGGCGGTGCTGGCGGTCGCCGGCGTGCTGCAGACGATGCCCTCGCTGGCCTTGCTGGCGCTGCTGATTCCGCTGCTGGGGATGATCGGCACGCTGCCGGCGCTGATCGCGCTGTTCTTGTATGCGCTGCTGCCGATCGTGCGCAACACCTGCACCGGCATCGAGCAAGTGCCGGCCGGACTGCGGCTGGCGGCGCTGGCGCTCGGCCTGACGCCGCGCCAGCGGCTATGGCAGATCGATTTGCCGCTGGCGCTGCCGGTGATGCTGGCCGGCATCCAGACGGCGGCGGTGATGAGCGTCGGCACCGCGACGATTGCCGCCTTCATCGGCGCCGGCGGCTACGGCGAGCGGATCGCGATCGGGCTGGCGCTGAACGACAACGACATGCTGCTGGCCGGCGCGATTCCGGCGGCGGTGTTCGCGCTGGCGACGCAAGGGCTGTTCGAGCTGTTCGAATGGGCGCGGCTGCGGCGCCGGCGGCAGGCTGAGGCGAACCGGTAGGGGCGACCGACGCTGCAAGGGAATTCGAGAAGTTCCGGAGTGCGCCATGCGGTATGGCTAGGACTTATTCAACTACGCCACTACCAGCCCTTCTCATGCGTGAAGCGGCGCGCATGTCCGCGAAAACGTTGCGGCCGATCCAGCGCCACAGGATCTCCGCATCTTGCGATGCTCCTTCAATGCGCAACTCGCGCGACTGCAGCGCTTCACGCGGCGTCCGGTCGCCCATCCACACTTCCGTGAATGCGCGCACGCTGCATTGCACGACCATGGTCAGATCGCGCCCGGGGTCGTCTTTGCACAGGTCTACATTGCCGTTCTCGACAACGAGCCACCATGCTTTTTCTCCTGAGCGCGCGTCGCTGAACATGAAATGGATGACGACGGAGTGCGGCGGGAACGCTTGAGGCTGTATCGAACGCCTGACATCCCACATGAGCAATCCCGCATCCAACTCCTCGTCGCGGAGCCGGCTATTGAGCCAGCTTGCTCCCCAATTGCCCAAGGCCATAATGATTGGGCGCAATTCCGCGCCCGCTTCGGTCAAGCTGTATTCCCAGACTTTGCCGGCGGCCTGGCGTCTGACCACGCCGATTTCTTCCAATTGGCGCAAGCGTTGCGCCAGCAAGCTGGTGGACATGCGGGGAACGCCGCGGCGCAATTCGTTGAAGCGCTTGCTGCCCATGAGCAACTCACGTATGACGAGCGGCGTCCAGCGCTCACACAGTGCTTCAGCGCCGCGCGCAACCGTACAGTATTGACCGTAGCTTTCTTCCATGCATGAAAACTCCGCGCCCAAACGCTTCAGATTCTGGACTGGACCGATATATGCGTCAAGCGCACGCTGTGAGTCCGCCGATTTGAAACGGCATCGTTTATTTTCAATCGTTTAGGAGAATACTCATGAGCACGGTCACTGCGGAAATGGAAACGAAGGTGAACCCTAACAAGGCACTTTGGGAAAAAGGCGACTTCACCCGCATCGCGGCGAGCATGCGCGAAAGCGGAGAGGCGCTGGTCAGAGCCATCGGGATCGCGAAGGGGCACAAAGTGCTCGATCTCGGTTGCGGCGATGGAACGACCGCGATCCCGGCGGCGCAGCTTGGCGCGGACGTATCGGGCGTCGACATCTCCAGGAACCTGGTGGAAGCGGGCAAAAACAGGGCAAGCAAGCTGGGCCTCACCAACTGCACCTTCCAGGAAGGCGACGCAACAGATTTGCAGGGATTGGCAGACGATTCGTTCGATTTCGTCGTCAGCATATTCGGCGCCATGTTTGCGCCCCGGCCGTTTGACGTCGCGAAGGAGATGGTGCGCGTGACCAAACCCGGCGGCAAGGTGGTGATGGGGAACTGGATTCCCAATGATCCGACCATGGTGGCGCAACTCCTGAAAATCAGTACTACCTATTCCCCGCCGCCGCCGGAAGGCTTCATCAGCCCGATGACCTGGGGAATGGAGAACCATGTGATCGAGCGGTTTGGCGCCGCAGGCATTGAAAAGGAAAAGATCTCGTTCGTGAAAGATACGTACACCTTTCATTTCCAGGGAACGCCAGCGGAGTTCGTAACGACGTTCAGACACTATTACGGCCCCACCATGAACGCGTTCGACGCCGCGGAAAAGAATGGCCGGGCCGCCGAGCTGCAAAGCGAACTGGAAGATTTGTTCAATCGCCACAACACCAGTACGCGCAAGGATCTGACTTCGATAGCTGCGACATTCTTGCGTGTCACGGTCGCGGTTTAGAAGCCAGGCCGATTGTGGAATGGAGATGCGTTCGACCATGGCGCATCTTCCAATCTTTTTCGCTTCAAGGCGCCATGAATGGACAGTGGCGACCGCGTCATCATCGAGGCCTGGAACACGGTGTTGTATGAGAAATTCTGCCGTTTCAGGCATCTATTGGTTGAAGGCTTGTCTGCGCACAGCGATGCGGCTCTGGATCGCTGCCGTTATCCGCAAGGAGCGCGCGTGCTTGATATCGGCTGCGGCTTTGGCGACAGCACGATGCAGATCGCCGGACAGGTCGGCTCGGCCGGCGAAGCGGTTGGCATGGACTACGCCGCCCTTCTCTTTTCTGGTCCATGGACAGCGTTGATGGTGGACCCGATGTCCGCTTATTGGCGCTTACCGGTCAGAGTGAGAGGTTAGGTGTGTGGTGGCTGTCGGCCAGGAGGCGTCTTTCGCGAACGACTTCTTTCTGTCTGTCCTTCAAACGGCACCAGCCTAGAACGAATAGCCCTATTACAACAACCATGTTCTAAGTTCATGCAGTTGCGCGACTGTTGACAAGAAGAAACTTAGTGTAACCTGCAATAGAATGAAGATGGCGCCTGAACTGCGCCAGATAGTGATTAAGGGCTCGCTAGCCAAAGAATGGATCGGTCGGGCGTTCTCGCAGTTCGAACCGGACGGCGCTGCGGCACTTCTCGAAACGCGGCTCAAAGCCGTCCACCGTTTTGTCGCCATTGGGATTATTAATGCAACAACACTGCCCGTATAGACAAGCTACCCTACTTCAACAAGCTCTTGCCTCGAACAAGATGCGGATTGCATTTCTTTTGGGAGCCGGTTGCCCTGTTTCGATTCGGATGCCGGGAGCAGATGGCAAAGCAATGCCGCTGATTCCCGACATCGCCGGATTAACCAGCTTGGTTTCACAAACTCTCAATGCGGACGACATTCTCAAGGATGCCTACACGATGCTTCTGTCTCGTTTTGATGAGTCATCAAACCCGAACATTGAGGTCATTCTTAGCCAACTAAGGGCCCTTCTGGACGTCGTTAGGAACGGGGCGATTGATGGACTTAACCGTGATGTCCTGCAAGCCCTTGAGGTCAAAATTTGCGAACTAATTGCCCACCAGGTGAAAGCACCACTCCCGGAATCAACAACGGCATATCACCATCTTGCATCCTGGATTAGCGCGACTTCTAGAGCGCATCCAATTGAAGTGTTCACCCCCAACTATGACTTACTTGTTGAGCAAGCATTCGAAAGCAGGAGAGTTCCATATTTCGACGGTTTTGTCGGCTCCAAGGATGCATTCTTTGACTTGACATCCATGGAGAGCGACGCGCTACCTGCCCGATGGGCGAGGTTGTGGAAACTGCATGGCTCGATTAACTGGTGGCGGACCAACACTGACGATGTCGTTCGTAAAGAACAGAGCTCCACTGGTGATCGACACATGATCTACCCATCCCATCTAAAGTACGAACAGAGTCGCCGACTTCCTTATTTGGCCATGCTCGACCGCCTTCGGGACTTTTCAGGTCGAGGCCAGGCTGTTGTCGTTTGCTGCGGATACTCATTCGCTGACCAGCACTTGAACGAAGTCATCATGAATGGACTAAGGGGCAACCCAACGGCCATGTGTTTCGGTCTCATGTATGGTGCCAGAGCCCAGTACAAGGAAGGCATTCGCTGTGCAACCCGGCAACCAAACTTAAGCCTGTTTGCCGAGGACGGTGCGATTCTAGGTACCCTTGATCGGGATTGGCACGAGAAGGACGAGAGCAGTCATCCACTGCACGGACTGAGCGCACATTTCGAACCAAGCATCGCGGAAGGTCAGCCTGCTCAAAACAAATTTTTGCTGGGTGACTTCAAGAGGCTTGGCGACTTTCTGGCTTATCAGCTCAACCGAAACGACGACCATGCCGCCTCAAATGCAGCGTGATCCAACACTGATTGGCGTCGTCCAAGACGTCTTTGGATCCACGCTAACTGTCGAGCTTCGAGACGATACCGCCACGGGCCTGGGCTTCGTAAACGGTGAAGGCTATCGAATAGGGCAAATCGGCAGCTTTGTCCGGATTCCACTAGGCTTTGTGAGCCTATATGGAGTCGTTTCCCAAGTTGGTGCGGGCGCAGCACCTGAGAACGGCATCGGTGCACGTGAGTATGGGAATCGTTGGATCAAGATACAGATGGTTGGTGAAGGCCAGCGAGGAGGTCGATTTGAACGTGGTATATCGCAGCATCCAACGGTCGATGATCCTGTTCACATCGTTACCCAAGCTGACTTGGCTGTAATCTACGGTGCCATCGATCCACAGGACTATGTGTCTGTTGGCCACCTTGCCAGCGCTGAGGCCATACCTGCTCTCGTGAACATCAATCGACTCGTAACTCGTCATAGTGCCGTAGTCGGAACAACTGGGTCCGGCAAGTCAACAACCGTAGCAGGTTTGCTGAACTCGATCTCGGATCCAGCAAGGTATCCCTCCTCCCGAATTCTTGTCTTGGACATACACGGGGAGTATTCAAGAGCACTCAAAGAGCGCGCTACTGTTTTCCGTGTTTCTGCTGACTCGACTCAGGGTCAGCGACCTCTGCATGTGCCGTTCTGGGCGCTTGCATTCGACGAACTTGTGCCGTTTGCTTTTGGGAGATTATCGGATGTCCAAGCTTCGGCTGTAGCCGATCTGGTTGTGCAACTCAAACGTGAATCGTTGGCCTCATACCCGCGCAATGGAGTTGACGTTGACGACGTAACGGCTGACACACCGGTACCGTTTTGCATCCATCAGCTATGGTTCGAGCTTCATAGACGTGAGCACCAGTACTCTGGTGCCATTACCTGGCGGTGCTGCTGGAGACGTGGAGCACGCGTATGTCCTCAACGACCAGAATCAGCCCGTTGACTTGGGTGATGCAATGGCTATTCGGCCACCACAGTATCGAACCGTGAAGACGACCGGACAGCCGCATGAGCGTGTTCAATTGGGATCGGGATCGCTCGGAATACGGGCGCAGTTAGCATCGCTTGCGTCCAAGCTGCGCGACCCAAGAATGGCTTTTCTGTTCAATCCGGGCGACTGGCGCCCCGCTCTTGATGGGAAAACAGAAAGTGATTTGGACGAGCTGTTGCAGGCATGGATTGGCTCCCAACGCGCAGTGTCAATCCTCGACCTTTCGGGCATCCCTTCAGGAATCCTTAGCGATCTGATCGGGGCAGTGCTACGTATTCTCTACGACGCCATCTTCTGGGCAAGAAATTTGCCAGAAGGAGGAAGGGAACGGCCCCTTCTGCTTGTCCTCGAAGAGGCGCATGCGTATTTATCGAAGGAAAACACTGGTGCCGCATCTATGGCGGTGCGACGAATCGCTAAGGAAGGTCGCAAGTACGGTGTTGGCTTAATGCTCGTGAGTCAACGGCCTGCCGAGATTGACAGCACGATTCTCTCTCAGTGCGGAACCCTATTTGCATTGCGCCTTACAAACGATGTAGATCGTGGCCATATTGCCAGCGCGGCAGCAGACAATCTCAAGGGTCTCTTTGACATGTTGCCTGTGTTGCGAACGGGCGAGGCAATCATTGTTGGCGAAGCAATCAATCTTCCAATCCGAGCGCTGATTGCGCCACCACCACCTGATCAGCGGCCAGACAGCGTAGATCCGAAGGTAGTGGTCCGCCAGATTGACGATCAAGGACAGCAGCTCTTCGAGGGCCCGGGCGGCTGGGCACAACCTGCGGGGACAACGAGTTACGGCATCATGGTGGAGCAGTGGCGGAAGCAATCACCGAAGTATGAGCACGTACCATTACCTCAATCAGTGAACGGTACCCCATCAGAGGAGGAGCAACAATGATCGATTGGTTTGAATCACCCGAGTCTTCAACCATAGTTCGTGTCGGACACGACGATGAGCTGCAGGTGCTAGTCGTTGAGTTCAAAACGACTGGGACGTACCACTACTACGATGTTCCTCAGCACGTCTATGAGGCAATGCGGTCCGCCGCTTCACGAGGTCAGTTTCTAGCTCAAGAAGTAAAGAACCGGTACCGCTACGCTCGAGCCTAATCGACATTGACTCCGTCGCTCAGATTTCTCCTAGTGAATGATCTGACTTGAGCACGGCCGATCTATATTCAAGGTAAGTTGACCGCCCCCAATGGCTGGAGGCCGACTAAGATCTAGTCTCATCGGGCCCTGCCTTGAATGTTGAACGTCCGCTGTGGAGTGCCCGAGTCGGCGCATCAAAGAGCCGCTTTGGGTCGTCTGCGGCATCTCCGCTTTTCTCTTCGAGCGACCGCATACCAGCCCATTCCAGACGTAGAACGCCCCTCCACTGGAAGCACCATGGGAGGGGCGAAAAGCTCAAGTAACCGCTGGACTGGTTGCGCAAACTTGACACCTCGATAGGCCAGTCGCACTAACTAGTGTCGTCGTCCAATGACACCTGCGGCGCGAAGCCCGCTAAGTCATTGATTTTCTTATCCGGCCAGTCGCAACAAATGCAGCGGCCTACGCGACTCATGCGGCCAGCGCGCGCATCTCCTCATACAGGTTCGACTTGCCCTCGAAGCCGATGCCGACCAGTTCCGGCATCGTGATGTAGCCATTCTCGACCGCCACGCCATCCGGAAAACCGCCGAACGGCTGGAACAGGTCCGGATACGACTCGTTGCCGCCCAGCCCCAGGCCGGCCGCGATGTTCAAGCGACATCTGATGGCCGCCGTGCGGGATGCAGCGGCTCGGCGACCAGCCGTGCTGGCGCAGCATCTCCAGCGTGCGCAGGTATTCGACCAGGCCGTAGCGACAGCGCGCAGTCGAACTGCAGCCAGTCGCGGTCGGGGCGCATGCCGCCGTAGCGGATCAGGTTGCGCGCCTCTTCCATCGAGAACAGGTTTTCGCCGGTCGCCATCGGCTTGTCGTAATAGCGGCCCATCACCGCCTGCAGCTCGAAGTCGTGCGGGTCGCCGATTTCCTCGTACCAGAACAGGTCGTACTGCGACAGCGCCTTGGCGTAGGCGATCGCGGTGTCGAGGTCGAAGCGGCCGTTGGCGTCGACCGCCAGCTTCTGCCCGTCCTGCAGCACGCTCATGATGGCGTCGATGCGGCGCAGGTCTTCGTCGAGCGAGGCGCCGCCGATCTTTTTCTTGACCACGGTGTAGCCGCGGTCGATGTAGCCGCGCATCTCGTCCTTCAGCATGTCCAGGTTCTGGCCCGGGTAGTAGTAGCCGCCGGCGGCGTACACGAACACCTTGCGGTTCGGCTTGCCGTCGCCGTAGCGCTCGGCCAGCAGCTGGTACAGCGGCTTGCCTTCGATCTTGGCCACCGCGTCCCACACCGCCATGTCGATGGTGCCGATGGCGACCGCGCGCTCGCCGTGGCCGCCCGGCTTTTCGTTGGTGAACATGCACTTCCAGATCTTGTGCGGATCGAGGTTGTCGCCGGCGTCGTTGACCAGCGTGGCCGGATCGGCGGCCAGGATGCGCGGGATGAAGCGCTCGCGCATCAGCGCGCCCTGGCCGTAGCGGCCGTTGGAATTGAAGCCGTAGCCGACCACCGGCTTGCCGTCGCGCACGACGTCGGTGATCACCGCCACCAGGCTCAGCGTCATCTTGGAAAAATCGATGTAGGCGTTGCGGATCGGCGAGCTGATCGGGATGGTTTTTTCGCGGATTTCGATGATCTTCATGGGCTTGTCCTTGCTGCGGTTGGTCGGTACTGCGTTGCGCGACTAGGGTACGCCAGCCGCGCCGCCCTATAATTCACCTGTTTTCATACCATTGTTAACTTCTAGTGAAAACCGACACCGCTTCGGAACTGGCTTCTTCGCCACGCTGGCGCGCCACGCCAGCCTGTCCGCCACCGCGCGCGCGCTCGACATCACGCCGCCGGCCGTCACCAAGCGGCTGGCGCAGATGGAGCAGCGGCTCGGCGTGCGGCTGGTCAACCGCAGCACGCGCACCCTGAGCCTGACCGCCGAAGGCGAGCTGTACCTGGCGCACGCCGGCAAGATCCTGGCCGAGATCCGCGAGATGGAAGAACAGGTCGCCAGCAGCCGCGGCGCGCCCAAGGGCTTGCTGCGCGTGAATGCCACGCTCGGCTTCGGCCGCACCACGATCGCGCCGCTGATTTCCGCCTTCGCCCAAGCCTATCCCGAGGTCGAGGTGCAGCTGCAGCTGACCGACCGCCCGATCAACCTGGTGGAGGAAGCCTTCGACCTCGGCATCCGCTTCGGCGAACTGCCGGACACGCGCCTGACCGCGCGCAAGCTGATGTCGAACCGGCGCTTTTTGTGCGCCGCGCCGTCCTACCTGCAGCGCTTCGGCACGCCGCAGACGCCGGACGAACTGGCCGCGCACCGCTGCATCCTGCATCGCCAGAACGACGACGCCCACGGCGTCTGGCGCCTCTCCAAGGGCCGCAAGACCGAGACGGTGAAGGTGGCCGGCACGCTGTCTTCCAACGACGGCGACGTGGTGCTGAACTGGGCGCTGGACGGCCACGGCATCCTGCTGCGTTCGGAATGGGATGCGCGCAAATACCTGGCCAGCGGCCGCCTGCAGCAGGTGCTGAAGGACTACCGGCCGGCGCCGGCCGACCTGTTCGCCTACTACCCGAGCCGGCGCAACATGCCGGCCAGGCTGCGCGCGTTCATCGACTTCCTGGCGCAGGAATTGAACGCGAGCCAGCGCTGAGCGCGCCGGGACGCGACGACTTCCGGGCCGATCCCGCGTGCCGCGCCGAGAGCGGCTCGACAACGGCCAGCCGCGCCCAACCGGCCGTCGGCCATGGATCGACAAAGACGGCAGGGATGCCGGCCATCCATGTCAGATAGAATCCGTACCCGCAGAAAATTTCTTTGACAGATCGCCAACAGGTGCCCGGCAGTGCTAGGCTGGCGCCACTTCAGTACGGCTGAATTGGTCCGGAAAAACGGCCGCCATCGGCCTCTCCTTCTTCGCAACCATGAAAACAAACATTCCTTTGCGTGAATTCACTTTGCGTGGCGTCATTCTGGGCGCGCTCATCACCCTGGTTTTCACGGCGGCCAACGTCTATCTCGGCCTCAAGGTCGGGCTGACGTTTGCCTCGGCCATTCCGGCTGCCGTGATTTCGATGGCGCTGCTGTACCGCTTCAAGGACTCCAATATCCTGGAGAACAACCTGGTGCAGACCCAGGCTTCGGCGGCGGGCACGCTGTCGTCGGTGATTTTCGTGCTGCCCGCGCTGCTCATGGTGGGCTTGTGGTCGGGCTTTCCTTTCTGGCAGACGGCGCTGATCTGCGCCGCCGGCGGCACCCTGGGCGTGCTCTACACCGTGCCGCTGCGCCGCGTGATGGTGGTGCAGTCCGATCTGCCCTACCCCGAGGGCGTGGCTGCCGCCGAAGTGCTGCGCGTGGGCGAGGAGCAGCGCCACCGGGAAGACCACGCACAAGAAGGGCAGGCCGCGCATTCGGGCTTGCGCAACCTGGGCTGGGGCACGGGCCTGGCCGCCCTGTTCGCCTTTCTGAGCGGCAGCCTGCGCCTGCTGGGCGATGCGGTCAACCTCTGGGTGCCCGCGGGCAATACGGTGTTTCGGATTGCCGCAGGCTTTTCGCCGGCACTGCTGGCCGCCGGCTACCTGATGGGCGCCGCCGCCGGCATGGCCGTGCTGCTGGGGCTGGTGCTGTGCTGGGGCGTGGTCGTGCCCTGGCTCACGGCCGCTGCCACGCCCGCAGCCGGGCAGGCCATGAGCGATCTGGCGACCCAGCTGTGGGGCAGCAAGGCGCGCTTCCTGGGTGCCGGCGTGATCGGCATTTCGGCGCTCTGGACCGTGCTGACGCTGGCCGGCCCCATCCTCCAGGCCATTCGTAACCAGCCTGCGCGCCCGGCGGCGAGTGCGGGCGTGGCGCTGGACGAGACGGACCGCGACATGCCGCGCAGCTGGATGCTGCTCATCGGCCTGGCGGCGCTGGCCGTGCTGTTTCTGGTCGTGAATGATTTTTTGCAGGAGCATGTGCCGGGACTCGCCGGCGGCGCCCGCTACGGCCTGACGGCCTTGTGCGTGCTGTTCGCCGCGGTGTTCGGCTTTCTGGTCGCGGCGGCCTGCGGCTACATGGCCGGCCTGGTGGGCTCGTCCGCCAGCCCGATTTCGGGCATCGGCATCATCGCCACCATTCTCATGGCGATCTCGATATTGGCGCTGCACTCCATCGTGCCGGCGTTTGCGGACAGCATGTCGGGCGAGCTCGGCGTGGCGCTGGTGCTGTTCATGGTCTCGGTGATTCTGGCCATGGCCTCGATCTCCAACGACAACCTGCAAGATCTCAAGACCGGTTACCTGGTCGGCGCCACGCCCTGGCGCCAGCAGCTGGTGCTGATCATCGGCTGCCTGGCGGGGGCGGTCGTGATTCCTCCGGTGCTGGATTTGCTTTACAACGCCTATGGTTTCGCCGGCTCCCTGCCGCGCGCCGGCATGGACCCCAACCAGGCGCTGGCCGCGCCCCAGGCCACGCTGATGAACCAGATCGCCAGCGGCATCTTCAGCGGTTCGCTGGACTGGAGCATGCTGGGGCTGGGCGTGCTGGTGGGCGTGGCGGTCATCGTGGCGGACCTGCTGCTGCGCAAAGGCGGCAAGGGCGCGCTGCCGCCGCTGGCGGTGGGCCTGGGCATCTATCTGCCGCCCACGATCGGCATGACGCTGACCATCGGCGCCGTGCTCGGTTACTTCATCCAGCGCGCCATCCGGACTTACGGCGAGCGCGCCGGCAAGGAATGGGTGGCGGCCGCCGAAGAGCGCGGCTTGCTGCTGGCTTCCGGCCTGATCGTCGGCGAGAGCCTGATGGGACTGGTGATTGCCGCGCTGATCGGCTTCAGCGGCAAGGACGCCCCGCTGGCCATCGTGGGCCCGGACTTTGCCCCGGCCGTGTGGCTGGGCCTGCTGTATTTCGTGGGCCTGTGCGCTTTCTTCTACCGGCGCGTGGTGCAGCGCTGAAGTCCGGAGTTTTTTGAAGCAGCCGATCGCCGTCTCCGGTTCCCATTGGCTGCCGGCTCGTTCCGCTCAAGGCTGGTGCCCGATTCGCTCCAGCTCCGCCGTCAGCCGCGCCACCTCGGCCCGTAACGCAGCCGGGAACATCGATTTCCTGGCGGGGGTGTTGAATGGCGGGCAGCGTTGAACGCGGATCGGCGCTCAGCTATCGCGCGAGAATCCAGGCGGCTGTTTTCCGCACCACGTCACTTTCCAGGCCGTTGAAGCCGTGATAGGCAAAGGCTGCGCAGGGATCGCCCTTGTTCTCGCCGCCCTGGAAGGACAGCAACTGCTTGTCCGCCGCGTTCTGTAGCTTTTCCATGAGCGCGGGAATTTTCGAAAATGGGCAATGCGCGCAGCCGTCCTGTTCATGGTGCACCACCAGCGTCGGAATGTGGATTTTGTCCAGCGGCATCGCCAATACCGAACGGCCCTTGTCGTCGCTCAGGATGGTCGAACTCAGCACGATCCCGTCCGGCGCGTCGACGCCGCTCAACTCGGTGGCGACGTAGGCGACCGACTGGGTACCGCGGCTGGTGCCGACCAGCCAGACCGGCACCCGATAGTTTTCCCGCATCCAGGCAATCACCGCCCGCATGTCCGCCACGTGCTCAGGCGTCTGCCTGAACCCTGCGAGAAAAGGCGGGACCTGCCGATCGGACGGCGCATCGACAACGGCAACCGCCAACCCCTGCGCGGCGAAGAGTTGGCGCGTCCTGACCAGGAAATTGCCGTCGCCCCACTTCATCGAACCATTCGCAAAAATCTGCAATCCTCCATGCCCGCCGGGCAGCAAGACGACCGCCGCCTTCGGCTGCGGCGGCGACAGCAAAACCATGCGCTGCATCACCCCGGGTCGCGTCGGAATGTCCACCACCTTTTGCGGAACCTGGGCTTGTGCCGAGGACAAGAAAGCCAAGCCACAAGCGGCGATCAGCAGTCGCAGCGTTCGCAAGGCGCGCATCGGTACGAGGGCCGCCCCTGTCGATCGAATCGCCATGGACATGCTATGACTCGGCTTCGATTCGCGCCAGCTCCGCGGTCAGGCGCGCGATCTCCGCCGCAATCTGCGCCGGAAAATCGGCCTCGCTCCAGGCGCGATACTGCCCTTGTGCGTAGGCCAGCGCATTCCGGTAGTACAGGTAGGCGTTGAGGCGGTTGCCGACGTAGTTGTTCTTGGTGCGCGTGACCTGGCCCGGCGCCCCCATCACGATCGAATTGGGCGGGATGATGGTGCCTTCCCTGAGAAAGGTATGGCCGGCGACGATGCTGTTGTCGCCGATCACGCAGCCGTCCATGATGGTCGAGTTGATGCCGATCAGGCAATTGTCGCCGATGGTGGCACCGTGGATGGTGCAGTGGTGGGTGATCGAACAATGGCTGCCGATGTGGGTGCCGGTGTTGTTGCCGACATGCAGCATCACGAAGTCCTGGATATTGGTGTAGGGGCCGATGACGATTTCGCTGTACTCGGCGCGCGCCACGACGTTGATCCAGATCGAGGCGTTTTCCGCCACCGATATCTTGCCGTACAGATAAGCGCTGTCATGCACATACGCCGCGTCGCGCAGCGCCACTTCCGGTCCGATCATGCCCATGTCTGCTCCTTATTTTTGTCATCCCGTTCACTTTGCCGCAGGCGCCGGCCCGGGCGGCGCACCATTTTGCCGCCTCGCTCCGTATACTGTTCTTGAGTCGCCCGGTGGAATAATGCCATCATCGTCCATACGGCATCGCAAACCGTCACCATCCACCCTCTTCAGACAGGCGTAATGCTGCACATCCGCTTTTCCAATCGATTCGAGATCCTGCTGGAGGAGCTGCTGGAACGCACGCTGGCCGAGGCGTCGTCGCCGTTTTCCGCGATCGAGGTGCTGGTGCCGACGACGGCGGTCAAGCGCCGCATCGAACTGGCATTGGCCGACCGCTTCGGCATCTGCGCCAATGTCCGCTTTTCATTCCTGGCGCACTGGATGTGGGAACAGATCGGCAAGCTGGTCGAAGTGCCGCCCGAATCGCCGTTCACGCCGGCGCCGCTGTCGTGGCGCATCTGGCAACTGCTGGCGCAGCCGGCGCTGGCGGCCGCCCACCCGCGCCTGGCCGGCTATCTGGCCGAGGCCGATCCGGCCATGCGCATGGAACTGGCCAGCCGCATCGCCGCGCTGTTCGACCAATACCTGACTTACCGGCCCGACTGGATGGCGCAGGGGTTGCGCGGCGCGGCCGGCTTGCGCGGCACCGATGCCGCCTCGGACACCCAGCGCCAGGACCAGCGCTGGCAGATGGACCTGTGGCGCCGCGTCGCCGCCGACCTCCGCATCCGCCACCATCACCCGGCCGAGGCTTTCTTCGAAACCATGGCGACGCTGGACGACGACGCCCTGCAGGCGGCCGGCCTGCCGCTGCGCGTGCACGTGTTCTGCCCGCCGGCGATTCCGCCGCTGTACCTCGACATGCTGCGCCGGCTCGGGCAGCGCATCGACGTCGAGCTGTACGTGCAGAACCCGTGCCAGGAATACTGGTTCGAGATCGTCGACCGCCGCCGCCTGTCCTATCTGGTCAGCCGCCAGCAGGACCTGTATTACGAAGTCGGCAACCGCCTGCTGGCGGCCTGGGGCAAGCAGAGCCAGGCCTTCATCGACCTGCTGCTGGACGACGAGGATCCAGGCGACGGTCGAACACAGCCGCTTCCAGCCGCCGGCCGGCGAGTCGCTGCTGCACCAGCTGCAGGCGGCGGTGCTGGAGCTGCGCGAGCTGGAGCCCGGCAGCGTGACCCTGGCGCCCGACGACCGCAGCATCGAAGTCCATGTCTGCCATACGCTGACGCGCGAGCTGGAGGTGCTGCACGACCAGCTGCTGATGCAGTTCGCCGCGCCCCATCCGCCGCGCCCGTGCGACATCCTGGTGGTGACGCCCAACCTGGAAGAAGCGGCGCCGCTGATCGACGCCGTGTTCGGCAGCGTGCCGGCGGCGCGCCGCATTCCGTATGCGATTTCCGGCCGCCCCGGCAGCATCGTCAATCCGGTGGCGCGCGCGCTGCTCGACCTGCTGGCGCTGGCGGCGTCGCGCTACCAGGCCAGCGCCGTGTTCGGCCTGTTGCAGCAGCCGCTGGTGGGGCGGCGCTTCGGCATCGGCGCCGGCGAGCTCGACACCATCCGCGGCTGGCTGGCGGAGTCCGGCATCCGCTGGGGCATCGACGCCGAACACCGCGCGCAGTACGGGCTGCCCAGGAGCGAGCGCCACAGCTTCCGCGACGGCCTGCAGCGTTTGTTCCTCGGCTACGCGCTGCCGTCGGCGATCGCGCTGCCGTTCCACGAGCGGGTGGCCGCCGGCCATCCGGAGGGCGGCGCGGCGGCCGCCCTCGGCAGCTTCTACCAGTTCTTCGTCCGCCTGGAACAGCTGCAGCGGCAGCTGGCGCAGGCACTGCCGCCGGAGACCTGGGGCGAGGTCCTGCTCGGCATGCTGGAAGCCTTCGTGGCCGCCGGCGACGAGGCGGTCGACGATCTGCGCGAGGTCCAGCGCGGCATCGCCCGCCTGCTGGCCGACATGCGCGGCGGCGGCGTCAGCGAGCCGGTGCCGGCCGACATCGTGCAGCGCGTGCTGCACGGCCTGCTGGATGAGCCGACCCTGGCCGGCACGCCGACCGGCAGCGTCACCTTCGCCGCCATGCCCAGCCTGCGCGCGCTGCCGTACCGCATGATTTGCCTGGTCGGCATGCGCGACGGCGCCTTCCCGACCCAGGGCCGTCCGCCCGAATTCGACCTGATGCCGCCGGCGCCGCGGCGCGGCGACCGCCAGCGCGGCCACGAGGAGCGCAACCTGTTCCTCGACCTGCTGCTGGCGGCGCGCGAGCGCTTCTACCTCAGCTACACCGGCAAAAGCGTGCGCGACAACGCCAGCCTGCCGCCGTCGGTGCTGGTGGCCGATCTGCTCGATTACCTGGTGCCGGCGATCGCCACCGATCCGCAGTCCGGCGACAGCCTGCGCGCGGCGCGCGCGCGGCTGCTGCTGGAACACCCGCTGCAGCCGTTTTCGCTGCGCTACTTCGACGGCGCCGCCGATGCGCGCCTGGCCAGCTTCAACGACGAATATTGCAGCGCGCTGCAACTGCGGCTGGCGGCCGCCGCCGGCGCGCCCGAGGATGCCGGCACCGCCGCCGCAGCCGATGCGGAGGACGAAGAGGAAGCGCCGCGGCAGCCGCTGCCGCCGTTCTTCGTCGCCGACCTGCCGGCGCCGGAGGCCGAATGGCGCCTGGTGTCGATGGAGCAGCTGCTGCAGTTTTTCCGCAATCCCTGCCGCTACCTGCTGCGCCAGCGGCTCGGCATCGGCATGGCCGACAGCGTGCTCGAACTGATCGACGACGAGCCGCTGCTGCCCGAGTTTTCCAGCCGCGCGATGCTGGCGGCGCGGCTGCTGCCGCAGCTGCTGGCCGGCATGCCGGCGCCGGCCGTCCGCACGCTGGCGCGCGCCGGCCTCGAATATCCCGAAGGGCCGCTGGGCGAACTGCAGCTCGACGCCGAATTGCAGTCGCTGGCGCAATTCGCCGCGCTGCTGCGCGACAAGACCAGCGCCGCCTGCCTGCCGCCGGTCAGCCGCAACCTCGATTTCGATCTCGACGGCGAGCCGTGGCAGCTGCAGCTGGCGCTCGGCGACCTGCGCGCCGCCGGCCTGGTGCGCCATCGCTACGACGACGCCCGCGCGGTGGATTACCTGAGCGGCTGGCTGAGCCATCTGTTCCTGAATGCCGCCGCTTGCGACGGCGTCGAGCCGGCCACGCACTGGATCGCGCGCGACGGCATGTTCCAGTTCGAGCCGGTCGCCGACGCGCGCCAGCACCTGCAGCAATTGCTGCTGCTGTATCGCCAGGGCCTGTCCCGGCCGCTGCCGTTCTATCCCAAGTCGTCATGGGAGTATGTGAGTAAAAACACCGCCATACGCGCGGCATTCAGTGCCTGGTATAGCAGTATGCAGCGCCCCTACGGCGAGGAGCGGCACCCGGCCTACCAGCTGGCGCTGCGCGGCGGCGCCGATCCGCTGGGACCGGAATTCGAACGCATCGCGAAACTGGTCTACGAACCGCTGCTGCAATTCCTGAAAGATCCGCGCCGGCCATGAGCACCGTCACCGAACTCGACGTATTTTCCTGCGCGCTGGAGGGCGCGGCGCTGATCGAGGCGTCGGCCGGCACCGGCAAGACCTGGAACATCTGCGGCCTGTACCTGCGCCTGCTGCTGGAACGCGAGCTGAGCGTGCAGCAGATCCTGGTGGTGACCTTCACCAATGCCGCCACCGCCGAGCTGCGCGAGCGCATCCGCGCGCGCATCGGCGACACCCTGGGCTACCTGCTGGGGGAGGGCGCGACCGCCGCCGATCCCTTCGTGCCGGCGCTGGTGCAGGCGGCGGAATTGCGCGGCATGGCGCGCGAGCGCATGGGGCAGCTGCTGGAACAGGCGCTGCAAGCCTTCGACGAAGCGGCGATCTTCACCATCCACGGTTTTTGCCAGCGCGCGCTGGCCGACACGCCGTTTGCCGCCGGCATGCCGTTCGCCAGCGAACTGGTGCCGGACGACAGCGCCCAGCTGCTGGAAGCGGTCAACGACTTCTGGCGGCGCCACATCGGCAGCGAAACGCTGCCGCGCGAACTGGCGGCCTATCTGCTGCAATGCGGCGACACGCCGCAGCGCTACGCGCGCCTGCTCAAGCGCCATCTGGCCAAGCCGACCACGCAATGCCTGTGGCCGGAGCCGGTGCAGGCGGACGGCGCGGCGGACGCCGTGCAGCGGATTTTTGCCGAGGCCAAAGCCAGCTGGCACGCCGAGGCGGACGCCATCTGCGCGCTGCTGGAAAACGCGCAGTCCGACTTCAAGAGCACGCACGCGGCGGACAAGATCGACGCCGCCCTCGCCGAGTGCCGCGACTACTTCGCCCAGGAGGCGCCGGCGCCGCTCGCGCCCAGCCTGCGCGGCGTGCAAATGAAGCTGCTGCGCCAGAGCGAGCTGGAAGCCGCCGTCCGCAAAGGCCGCAGCGCGCCCGCGCATGCGTTCTTCCGCCAGCTCGATACCCTGCTCACCGAATTGCCGGCGCTGCAGCAGCAGCGCGACCACGCCCTGGCCGGCGCCCGTCTTGAATTGCTGCGCGCCCTGCTGGAGCAGGCGGCGCCGGAGTTGCGCCGGCGCAAGCGCGAACTGCGCATCACCGGCTACGACGACATGCTGTACAACGTCTACGAGGCGCTGTGCGGCGGCCGCTTTCCGTGGCTGGCGGCGGCGCTGCGCACGCGCTACCCGGCGGCGCTGATCGACGAATTCCAGGATACCGATCCGCTGCAGTTCGCCATCTTCGACGCCATCTACGACGGCAGCGCGGCGCCGCTGTTCCTGGTCGGCGACCCGAAGCAGGCGATCTACAGCTTCCGCAACGCCGATCTGCACACCTATTTGCACGCCAAGCGCAAAACCGGCGCCACGCATACGCTGTCGGCCAACCAGCGCTCGTCGCCGGGCTTGATCGCCGGCCTCAATGCCTTGTTCGGCGCCAACCCGGCGGCGTTCATGCTGGACGGGCTCGACTACCAGCAGGTGCAGTTCGGCGACAAGCCGCGCAAGCCTTTCGTCGACAGTTCGGACCAGGCCTGCGCCGACCTGCAGCTGTGGATGCTGCCGGGCGGCGAACAGGTGCTGCAGCGCAGTGCCGCCAAGCAGGCGGCGATCGGCGCCACCGCCGCCGAGATCGCGCGCCTGATCGGCGCCGCCAACGACGGCCGGATCACGCTCGACGGCCGGCCGCTGCGGCCCGGCGACATCGCGGTGCTGATCCGCAGCCACGCCCAGGGCAGCGCGGTGCGCGCGGCGCTGGCCGCCTTGCACATCGGCAGCGTCGAACTGTCGCAGGCCAGCGTGTTCGCCAGCGCCGACGCCGCCGACCTCGAATGCGTGCTGAGCGCGATCCTGGAGCCGGGCCGCACCGGCCTGCTGCTGGCGGCGCTGGCGACGCCGCTGCTGGGCTGCGACGCCGCCGCGATCGCCGCCATCGGCGCCGACGAAAGGCTGCTGCTGGAGCGGCTCGACCGCTTTACCGCCTACCGCGACATGTGGGACAAGCGCGGCGTCGGTTTCATGTACCGGCAGCTGCTGACCGAAGAGGGCGTCAGCCGGCGCATGCTGGGCCGCGCCGACGGCGAGCGGCGCCTGACCAATTTGCTGCACCTGGGCGAACAGCTGCACCAGGCGGCGCAGCACGCGCTCTCGCCGGACGCCTTGCTGCGCTGGCTGCAGGCGCAGCGGCGCGAGGAGGCGGGCGACGAGGCGACGCAATTGCGGCTCGAATCCGACGAAAACCTGGTGCAGATCGTCACCATCCACAAGTCCAAGGGGCTGGAATATCCGGTGGTGTTCTGCCCCCTGCTGTGGGATGCGCACAGCAGCGGCCACGGCGGCCTCGAAGGCCTCGAATACCACCTCGAGGACGGCAGCAGCGTGATCGACTTCCGCCTCGAGGCGGAGGCGCTGGAGCAGGCGCGCGCCGCGATCCGGCACGAGCGGGCGGCGGAAGACCTGCGCCTGATCTACGTGGCGCTGACCCGCGCCGCGCAGCGCTGCTACCTGGTGGCCGGCAGCTATGCCAAACCGGCCGGCAGGGGCGTGACGCTGAAGGAAGGCACGCGCAACCTGCTGAACTGGATGGTGGCCGGCGCCGGCATGACGCCGCAGCAATGGTTCGGCGCCGACCTGCAGCCGGCCGACATCGATACCGCCTGGCAGGCGCTGACGCTGGCGCAACCGCAGATCGGCCTGGCGCCGCTGCCAAGCGTTGCCGGCCGGCCGGTGGCCGGCGCCCGGCCGGCGGCCGATTCGCTGGCGGCGCTACCGCCGCCGCCGATCCCGGCCGGCTGGCGCATCGGCAGCTTCACCCTGCTCAGCCACGGCAGCGCCGGCGAGAGCGCCGCCAGCGACCATGACGCGCGCGTCGGCGCCGAACCATTGCTGCGGCGGCAAGCCGCACCGGCCGCGGTGGCCGACGACGACATCCTGCATTTTCCGCGCGGCGCCGCCGCCGGCGACTGCCTGCACGCGGTGTTCGAGGCGGTCGATTTCAGCCGCCCGCAGGAGTGGCCGCGCATCGTGGCCCAGGTATTGGCGGCCCATCCGCAGCCGGCGCCGGAACAAAGGCGCGGCGGACTGGGCGGCGACCCGGCAGGCGATGGTCCTGGGCATGCTGCGCGATGTGCTGGCGACCCCCTTGGCGGACGGCATCCGGCTGCAGGCGCTGACGCCGGCCAAGCGGCTGACCGAGCTGGAATTCCACCTGCCGGCGCCGCGCCTCGACGCCGAGGCCCTGAACCAGGCGCTGCGGCGCGCCGGCTATCCGATGCCGGAACTTGCCTTCCGCGAGCTCGGCGGCTACCTGCGCGGCTTCATCGACCTGGTGTTCGAGCATGAGGGCCGCTACTACCTGCTCGACTGGAAATCCAACCACCTCGGCTACCGGCCGCAGGATTACGACCATTCGGCGATGGCAGCCGCCATGGCCGAGCACCGCTACCACTTGCAATACCTGCTGTACGCGGTGGCGCTGCAGCGCTATCTGGAGCATCGCATGCCGGACTACGACTACGAGCGCCATTTCGGCGGCGTGCTGTACCTGTTCGTGCGCGGCGTGCGGCCCGACTGGAAACTGGCCGACGGCAGCCAGGCCGGGGTGTTCTTTCACCGGCCGACCGCCCGCACGCTGACCGCCATCCGGCGGCTGGTGGCGCCGTCCCGACGGGAGAAGACATGAAGCCGGCCGATACCGCCGACGCCGCCGATCTGCTGGCCAGCGGCTTTGCCGAGCACATGGCGTTCTGGGCCACCGAAAAAGTCGAGCGCGCCGGGCTCAAGCCGGATGCGCGCCTGCTGCATGTGCTGCGCCGCGCCGCCTATCACGCCAGCATGGCCACCAGCAACGGCCACGTCTGCGCCCTGCTCGACGAGATTTTCGGCGACGCCGGCGCCGAGGACCGGGACGGCCTGCGCCAGATGCTGCTGCGCTCGGGCGTGGTCGGCAGCCCGGAGGCGCCCGGCGCCATGCCGCTGATCCTGGATCAGGCCGGCCGCCTGTACCTGCACCGCTACTTCGATTACGAGATGCGGCTGGCGCGCCGCCTGCTCGGCCAGGGGACGCCGCCGGCGCCGGCCGGCGCGCAGCTGCGCACGCTGCTGGACGAACTGTTCGCCGCCAACGAAGCGGCGCTGGGCGGGCGCCCGGACTGGCAGAAAATCGCGGCGGCGCTGGCCTTGCGCCAACCGTTCACGGTCATCAGCGGCGGCCCCGGCACCGGCAAGACCACCACCGTGGTCAATATCCTGGCCTGTTTGCTGACGCAGCAGCCGGACTGCCGCATCGCCCTGGCGGCGCCGACCGGCAAGGCGGCCGCGCGCATGCTGGAAGCGCTGCGCGCGCGCGCCGGCCACCTGGCGCCGGCGATCCGCGCCGGGCTGCCGCAGCAGTCGTACACGGTGCACCGTTTGCTCGGCGTCACGCCGACGCCGGGCGTGTTCCGCCATCACGCCGACAACCCGCTGGCGCTCGACGTCCTGGTGGTGGACGAGGCCTCGATGCTGGATCTGGCGCTGGCGGTGAAACTGTTCGAGGCGGTGCCGCCGGGCGCGCGCATCGTGCTGCTGGGCGACAAGGACCAGCTGGCGGCGGTCGAATCGGGCGCGGTGTTCGCCGAACTGTGCGCCGACCCCACTCTCTCCGACGACTGTATCGCCGCGCTGGCGGCGCAGACCGGCACGCCGGCCGAACGGATTCGCCCGGCGCCGCCGCTCAAGCCGACCCGCTTCCGCGACGGCGTGGTCTGGTTTTCGGAAAACTTCCGCTTTCACAAGGATTCCGGCATCGGCCGGCTGGCGGCCGGCGTCGGCGCCGGCGCGCCGGAGCCCGTGCTCGACTGGCTGCGCCAGCAGGACGGCAGCGAGGTGCGCTGGATCGGCGACGATGCCGAAGAGCTGGCGCCGGGCACCGTGCAGGCGATCCTCGACGGTTATGGCGCCTATATCGCCGCGGTCCGCCGCGCCGGTGCCGGCTGCGCGGCGGTGTTCGACGCCTTCGAGCGCTTCCGCGTATTGTGCGCGCTGCGCAACACGGCGCGCGGTGTCGAACAGCTCAACGAGCGGATCGCCGCCCGGCTGCGGCCGCTGCTGGGCGCTGCGGCAGGTTCTGCGGCCTGGTATGCCGGCCGCCCGGTGACCGTCACGCGCAACGACTACACGCTGCGGCTGTTCAACGGCGACATCGGCATCGCCCTGCCCGGCGCCGACGGCGCACTGATGGTGCACTTCGCCGATGCCGAAAAAGGCTTCCGCGCGCTCGCCCCCGGCCGGCTGCCGGCGCATGAAACCGCGTTCGCCATGACCATCCACAAATCGCAGGGTTCGGAATTCGAGCGCGTGCTGCTGGTGCTGCCGAACCAGCCGAACCGCAGCGTGACGCGCGAGCTGCTGTACACCGGCGTCACGCGCGCCCGCGCGCGCGTCGATGTGGCGGCGCCGGCGGCCGTGCTCGAGCACGCGATACGCACGCCGACCAAACGCCATTCCGGCTTGCTGGACCGGATGGAAGAGCTCGGCGGCCAGCGCTGAAGCGCAGCGCCCGGCACCCAAGCTTCGATTGTTTGCTCAGCCCAGTTCCAGCAGCATCGGCTGATGGTCGGATGCATCGCTGCCGGCATCGACCTCGACCCGGCGCGCGTTGGCGGCCAGCTCTGCGCTGACGAAAATCGCATCGAAGGTGAACGGATCGCCCGGCCATTGCAGCTTGTCGTAGAGCCCCACGGTGGGCGCATGGGCTTGCCCCGGATGCGCCAGTTCCCAGGCGTCCAGGTAGCGCGGCGTGCCGTCGTCGAAAGGCTCGCACAGGCGCGCCCAGTCGTCGGAACCGGGACGGGAATTGAAGTCGCCGCACAGGATCGCCGGCTGGCCGCGCGCCGGATGGAAAAACGGGCCGTCGGCGGGTTGCGCCACGCAGGGCGCGCCGGCATGGCCGTAGCCTTCGCGCTGCAGTTCACGCAAGCGCTCGACCTGGGCGCGCCGCTGTGTGGCCGAATAGTATTCGAGATGGGTGGTCGTCACCCGCAGCAAGCCATGCGGCGTGTCGAGCGTCGCCTCCAGCGCGATGCGCTGCATGCTCTGGATGCCGGTTTCCGCCGGCCACGGCAGCAGATGCCGGAACACCGGCCCGACCGCATAGCGCGACAGGATCATGTTGCCGAAGCTACGCCGCCCGCCCGGCGCCGGCGCATCGATTGCGATACCGGCAATCGCCTGAAAGCCGGGCAGGCGTTGCGCGAGTTCCCGGAACTGGTCGGCGCCGTCATTGCCCGGCAGTTCGGGATAGCCGGCCGAAACCTCCTGCAGGCACAGGACGTCGAAGTCGGCGAAGCGGCGCGCGTGGGCGACGATGCGGTCGCAATCGACGCGGCCGTCGGCGCCCCGGGCCCATTGGATGTTCCACGTGATCAGTTTCATCCGGATAATCCTCCTCATTCCGTATGCATCCTGCGCCAATGGCGCGAACTTCCGTACCGGCCCGCTAGACGTAACCGCGCCGCAAGCGCCCCTCCATGCGATGCTGCAGCGCTTCGAAGCAAAGACTGAGGCACCAATACACGATCGCCGCCGCGAGGTAGAGCGGCAAGGGCTGGAAGGTCGCCGCAATCACCTGCTTGGTCGCCAGCATCAATTCGGTCACGGTGATCACCGATACCAGCGAGGTATCCTTCAACAGGCTGATCAAGGTATTGGCCATCGACGGCACGGCGATGCGCAATGCCTGCGGCAGGACGATGTAGCGCAGAGTGTCGCCATAGGTCAGGCCCAGGCTGAAACTGGCATTCCACTGCCCCTGGCTGACGCCAAGGATCGCGCCGCGCAAACTTTCCGAAAGATAGGCGCCGGCATTCAGGCTCAAGGCCAGGACGCCAGCGGTGACCGGCGTGAATTCGATGCCGATGCTCGGCAAGCCGTAGTAGATGACGAAGATCTGCACCAGCAGCGGCGTGCCGCGCATCAGGCTGACATAGGCGGTCGCCGCCCACTGCAGCGGCCGCCAGGACACGATGCGCGCCACCGCCAGCAAGAATCCGAGCACGAGGCCGCCGACCATCGAGGCCAGCGCGAACAGCAGCGTATAGCCGGTCCCTGCCAGCATCACCGGCGCGGCACGGCGCAACAGTTCGAGAAGTTCGACCAGGTCCATGGCAGCCCTATAAAAAAATCCCCGCAACAGCTGCGGGGATATCGTGGTATGCGTGGTCCGAGAATATGCCGGCTTACTGGCGGGCGCTCGGCGCCTTGCTCACATCGGTACCGAACCATTTCATCGATACCTGTTTGAAGCTGCCATCCTTGAACGAATCGGTGAGCGCCTTGTCGATCGCAGCCTTGAATTTCGGATTGCCTTTCTGGAACGGGATGCCCATCCTTTCGACGTCGCCGACCGGCGCCCCGGCCTTCAACGGCAGCGTCGAAGTTTTCAGCAGGTAGGACACCATCAGGCTGTCGTTGAGCGCCGCATCGATGCGGTTCGACGCCAGGTCTTGCAGGTATTCGGGCGCGCCCGGATAGCTCTTGACTTCGATGCCGGGGACGGCCTTCGCCTTCTGCTCGTAATTGCTCCCTTGGCCGACACCGACGCGCTTGCCCTTCAAGTCGTCGAGGCTCTTGAAGTTGCCGGCCTCATTCTTTCTGAGGATCAACTGCGCGCTCGACAGCGTGTACGGATCGGAAAAGTCGAAGGCCTTTTGCCGTTCGGGAGTGATGCCGACCTGGTTGACGATCACGTCGTACTTGCCGGCGGCCAGGCCGGCCAGGATGCCGCTGTACTCGGTGGTGATGAATTCGGGCTTGACGCCGAGCTTGGCCGCGACCAGCTTGGCGACATCGACGTCGAAGCCGGTCAGCTGGCCGGTCTGCGGATCCTTGAAATTGAAGGGCGGGTAAGTCCCTTCCACCGCGATGCGCAGCGTGCCGCGCGACTTCACCGTATCCAGCAGGTCGGCGGCGCTGGCCCCTACTGTGGCGGCAGAGATCAAAACGGCGATGAACCACCGAATGAGACTAAACGTCCGATTCTTCTTCATTGTTTGCCCCTTAGCAAAATTTACCTTCGCCGACGCCATGCTTCGGACCGAAAGTGCCATTCTCATAACGTTATGACCGAGTAACGGACACCATTGTTCCGATCCCCTCCGCATACGAAACGCACTGCGGCCGCTTCCAGAGGGGCATGGGCCGGCCGGCAGGAGAGTCCGCCCGACTCACCGATGCAATCCTGGCCGGAACGCCGCCTGCATCGAGATGCCAGGCTATGTTTTCGCCAGGCGTGATGAAGTTTGCGGGGTCATTCGGCGCGTATTGCTTGGCGCTGGATCGATCAACGACATGGATGCAAACGAGATCAGCATGCTGGCGACGCTGCGCAACGTTGGCCGCCAAAAAAACTGTGTACATCTGCGATGAGCACGCAAGCGCGGCGGTACCGGTAATCAAACCATTCGGTGAGCGAGCGTCGCGACCGATCGCGAGGCTGCCCTGGCGATGAGGGCTACACGCCAGAGACAACGACAGCGAACGCGGTGATGGAGTACAGCCGAGAGGGAATGGAAAAATGCGCGGGCGCCTGATTTTGTGGCAAGCGCCGAAAATTTCGCTCGGGCTGCACGTCACAAATTTTCGGCAGGATCCCGTGAAGGTGGCGCGGCTGGCTGGGATCGAACCAGCGACCCTTGGCTTCGGAGGCCCGTTCAGGGATTACGAAAAGTGGCTTATTTTGGTGTAACTCCTTGAATTGCCATCATATTCCAACATTGCCGAATTAGGCAAGAAAAGGAAGGATTGGGAAGAAAATCGAGGGTAATTTTTCCCAAATTTTTCCCAAGTTACTATGTCGTTAGCTTGCAGTGCACCGCCCTGCTAGTTCCCGACGATTTCGCAGCCAATAGCGGTCAGCGAATATGGCTGGAAGTCCAACGTGCGCATAAAGCACGCAAAGATCGGTCCCAAATCGGCCAATCAAATCGTTGCCCCAAAGCGGTCATTCGTCGGGTCAAGGGAATCCAATGGGCTAGGCGTGGTTCCCGCTGCGATCGTCAGGGACATGGGTATAGATCATCGTAGGACTCACATCACGATGCCCCAGCCATTCCTGAACCGTCCGAATGTCGGTGCCTCGCGGAAGCACAGGGGTCGCAAAGCGATGGCGCCAGGTAGGAACGCTGACCTGTTTGGCCATGCCAGCCTGACCTACGGCGACCTTCAAGGCACGTGGCAACCGCTCAGGAAAGAGAAAATGCCGGCGCCGGATGTGGGTTTGCGGATCGGTGGACAAGGTGGGGAAGGAAGTTCCATTGCCATGCCCATGACTGGCCAGCGCGCGGGTACTCGGCTTCCCGCGCACAGGGTCGATAGACGCCCGGAAGCTGCGTCTGGCGATCCGACTCCCAACGCGCCCGAGAAGAGGCAATTGGCTCACGTAGCGCTCCGGTTAAAGATGCCGGCAGCATGGCCACACGGTCCTTGCCGCCCTTTCCCTCCCGGACGATGAGGATGCGCCGACCAAAATCCCCATCCTTGATACGCAACGACCATGCTTCGCGCAGCCGCATGCCAGTGCCGTAAATCAGGCGCGCCAACAGGCCCGTGACGCCATTCATTCAAACCAATGCTTGGCTCCCTTCTTCTGCCGTCAGAACGGCCGGGATGCGTTGGGTCGGGGTAGGTCGACCGATCTCCTGCCTCCAGCGCAACTCCATATCCAGCGCTTCTTGGTAAAGAAACAGCAATGCGCTGAGTGCCTGGCGCTGGGTGGAGGGGCGACTTTCCGTTCATTGGCCAGCATCGACCGGAAGGCTGCGACTTCCTTGCCACCCATCTCCTTGGGATGGCGCACCCCATGCCAGTGGAGGAACCCACGCGTCCAATAGACGTAATCCTGCTCCGTCCGCAGGCGGTCATGCAGGTAGGCGCACAGCAAATTCCGAAGCTGAAATACATCGCGGCTTATCAGGTGGCTCCGGTAGGCGCAGTGACCCATATCGCTGAAATTGCGTCTATCACTCCGTACGAAAATTCCGGAAAGTTTCTATTAACCTTTAAAGGGCCAGCGCGGAAGATTGAGCCGATACACAGGCCCGAGTACAGCAATGTGAACATGCAGTCGCCACGCTATGCCCAAAGAGATAAACTGGTTAAAGCAAAGAGCTTGGACGAAATCTGGGCATAGAGCTGGCCGGACACGATTGCAGCATAGACCCTACTCCGCTTGTTCAAAAAATACTTGAGGGCGAAGTAGCGGCGCACTTCTTGCTGACGGACGTGCTCAACACGTTTGTCGACCGCCAAGTCGCACGCGGCCGCGGCATCGGTGCGCCAGCGGCCGGAAACCGCGAAGGGCATCGTCTTCTTGACGATGGAAGACGAGACCGGCGCGGTCAAGGTGATTGTCTGGCGCGACTTGGTCGAGCGCCAGTGCAAGGAATTGCTGGGGGCGTCGCTGCTCGGCGTGTAAGGCCTCTGGAAGTGCGAGGGGGAGCGTATCCAATAACTGCCATATAAAATCCCTTTCAAGAATTCGCACAAAAAGATATAGCGAGAACCCAGTTTTTCAGCGTCAGGAAAGGGGTCTATAAAGCGGTCGATTGATAGAAGGTGGGATTGGCTCGTTGCCTTTTCAAAAGGTCACGAAGATATAAAACATCTACTTGTATGGCACGTAGATTTTTTTCATGTCGTCGGACATCATGTTATTTACGGCGCTCTTAGCACACTTAACAGACCATTCGCGCCGCTCTCCGATGGTTTGGCTGCCAGCTTGAGACGGATTCATACTCGTGGATTCATCTCTATGGACTGGAAATTGCCCACTATTTCTAGGGACAACGCCAGCTATCGCATTGCAGTAAGGAATACCCTTGTCAGTAATTGATGAGACTGTCCAAAGGAATATGCTCCACTTCGAAGAAGGATAGCTCTGAGTAAATTCTTCCGTTACTTCTGAGGCAATATCTGCGCTCTGGGCCAAGCCGTAGGATTGGGTATGGAATTGCCCGGCTTGTGCAGTTGCGGAAATGGCAAGAGTTAAGATAGAGAGCCAGATTTTATTGCGATGCATATTGATTTACTTTTATTGCCTAAAAACCATATTTTTAATTAAAGCAGTGTTGCCGTCAAGAAAGTTCTTTATTGAGCTTCATCTTTGACCCACGTCTTGTGCTGGAGATGGCACTAACTCACCACGAAGTGCAGTTTCGAGAGGTGGTTGCGGCGGTGGTTTTTTTGGGCTTTGGTTCCTATTTAATATTTCGCGTTTGGATTTGCCCTCGAGGGGAGTCGTTTGAACGGGAGGGGGCGACATGTAGTCCATCGAAGTTTTTGTATTTGATGAGCGCTGCCTCGTACCCTCATAGCCAAATTGTGCCTGCCAATCTACTATGCTCAAATGCAGCGAAACGCGGGCATCCCGCGATTCCTCGCTGTCAGGAGTGTAAAGATGCGCTCTGGCACGTTCCCACCATGCTGTGTCAAATGCGGCATTTTCGGAAGTAAGCGCTTTAGCTTGAAGCAACTCATTTCTCTGTGCTGACAAGAGGCCCAACTCTGCTTCGATTTTTTATGCTTTAGCTAAGGGCTTTGTTGCAGCGCGCACCGATGGTCGAGGACGACATCCAGCTGCCGGCGCCGTCGGAACCCGAACACGATCACTCAGCGTCACACTGTCAAGTGGTGGCATCCCCACCACCATCGCCGCGGAAAGATTCGAATTCCTGCCGCGAGCGAGCGACAAAATGGTGGTTGCCTTGGAAGGGTACGGCATTAAAGGTATCGTCCTAAGTAAGCCTAATTATTTCGCTTTCATAGTTTGGCCCCCCTCAGTTAAGGTCGCAAGCTAACTAAAACTGGAAAGTCAATGCCAGAGTCTGCTCCCAGCCAACTGGATCGCCAGATTGACCCGATTGTCGATCATATACTTGGCCCAACTGACGCCGAGATTAGTCTTGTTCACTATGGAAGTTACGGCTGTGCGCATTGCGAGGCAAGCAGCAGTCGCGTGGCAGAGCTCCGCGATCAATTCGGCGATCGCTTGCGCTACGTGTTCCGCCACCGACCGGAAGCTGGCAATGGTGTCGCATTTAGGGGGGCGGAACTGGCGGAGTGCGCGGCTCGCGTCGGCCGGTTCTGGGAGGTACATATCGCGCTTATGGCGCGTGGTCGATCATTGAGCGACGAGGACCTGCGCGCCATCGCTGCCCATTTTGGCGTCCCAGTGCCCGGTGCCGTCGGTACCGAGGAAGTGCTTCTGACAGCTCGCGAGCATGTCGAGACAGATGTCCAAAGCGCTGTCGCAAGTGGCGTAAGGCTCGTACCGACATTTTTTATCAATGGCCGACGCTACATCGGTCCGTGGGACGACAGTTCTCTGGCCGAAGCGATGGAGGGTTCGCTAGGCTATCGGATTCGCGCGGCGGCTCTCGATTTCGCACGTTGGGCGCCGTCAGCGGGTGTTCTGTTGCTAACGGCGTCAGTGGCGGCCGTGATCTTGACTAACTCGCCTGTGGGGCCCGCCTTCACCGCGTTTTGGGCCCGGGAGTTCGGTTTCATCTTTGGCACGGCGGACTTTCGCATGCCTGTTTTGCAGTGGGTGAATGATGGCCTGTTGAGTCTTTTCTTTCTTACCGTCGGCCTGGAAGTGAAACGCGAATTCACGGTTGGCCATCTCTCCAATCGGAAATCGGCGGCATTTCCTGTTGCGGCTGCGATCGGCGGGATGGTGTTTCCAGCACTAATATATAGCCTAATTCTTCCTGAGGGCCCCTGGGCCCATGGATGGGGAGTGCCTCTTTCAACGGACACGGCTTTCGCTGTGGCATTGATCGTCATGATGGGCAGCCGCGTGCCTATCGAACTGCGTATCTTTCTGACAGCAGCAGCCATTGTCGATGACATTGGTGCAATTATTGTGGTCGCCTTGTTTTACTCCAACGATCTACACGTAGGTTATCTTCTCGCTTCCTTAGCCATAACTATCTGGTTGGCGTTGTTGAACCGTTGGAATATTTACCGGGCTGTCCCGTATGTAGTGACCGCAGTAGTTCTTTGGGCTTTTGTTCATGCCAGCGGCTTGCATGCCACGCTGGCTGCCGTAGTCCTCGCCTTTTTCATTCCAACGCGACCTCCGGCGAACATTCGGGCCCTAAGGGACCAGGCCGATGCCATCATTCGGCTTGAGGCCCAAAACAACACCGAAGGATTAGGGCGCAGGTTATCTACCCCAGCGCTGAACGCGCTTGACGCCATCCACAGGCGCCTGGAATCTCCAGCCGCTCATGTTTTGCGCTATATCGAGCCATGGTCAACTTACGCTGTGCTGCCTGTTTTTGCCTTGGCGAATTCCGGTCTACTGATTACGCCGGGAATATGGGCTGAACATAAACCCCTTATGACCGCGATAATGCTTGGCCTGATAGTGGGTAAACCCGTAGGGATGGTGCTGGGGTCGGCGTTAGCGCTGCGCATGGGCGTTGCGACCAAGCCAGATGCGTATTCATGGTGGCAGGTCGTGGGCGCTGGCGTGCTGGCGGGCATCGGCTTTACCATGTCGCTGTTCATTGCCAGTGAGGCCTTCCCGGAGGCATCCGATTTCACTGCCGCCAAAATCGCCATATTCGCTGCTTCGCTGATAGCGGCGGTATTGGGCCTGGCTATTTTATGGAAGGCTGGCAAGGCTCAGCAGTCAAACTAACAGCGACGGACCATGCCGCTCTAAAGGCTCTTTCGGTAGGCAATATCCAAGCGGCGGCCGAAGACTCGCTCAGACGTCTGACCCTGGCGTTCAGCCCTAGTATCTATTCTCACCTAAGCCTGGGGGTCAAACAGGCGGCGAAGCTTCTAATCACCGTAAACGACACATTTCCGCCCCTTGGCCCCAAATTTCGTACGAAGAGGCGCATTTCTGCTGCTTATGGAAATTAAATATTTTTGGACATGGCCGATACAGCAAGTCATTTCGAACCTGTATCGAGACCCTCTATTCCGAAGAGCGCTTAGAGAAACACTTATTCCGAAGCTTGTGAAAGAGCGTCCAAAGGCAGTCCAGATTATTGTGACGTGGGCGGTTAGGATTGTTTCACGCTTTGAAATAACAACGGCCACCTCAATGAGGCGGCCGTCATTATTTACGGAGTGGCGTTTGACTAGACGCCATCAATCTGAACTATCGAGGCACATCCGCCGATAAATGTCTCAATGGATGCTTCCCAAAATCTCAGGTTATGGTTCCCGCTACCGTAGGCCGCCACAGTAATTGCGATTTTGGTTTCTTTAAAATCAACAGCTTAAGATAACCCCTGCCACTGATGGCAACATTGAATTTCGCAAATTAATGCGACTAACCTACAGCTATGCCACAGTTATTGCGACTGGGATTTCAAGACATCCCAGCTTGCCCGAAATCCCAGCCGGTGACTTCACGCCACCCCCTGAACTGGCTGACTTTCTCGATGCTGGCCCACCGCCAGTCTACGTTGGCTTTGGCAGTATGGCGGGGATAGATGGGCCGCTCTTGGCCAAGACGCTGGTTACCGCCTTGGCTGACGCAGCCTTTGGCCCTGCGGCCGCACGCTGGAGCGTGGCCGACGGTGACTTGCCTGCGGGCTTGGCGCTGGACTCGACTACGGGCGAAACCGTTTTCGATAATCCGACGGAGAGGTACGAAGGTTTACGCGGAAATGCTGCCGCAGTGAAAGCGCGGTCCCAAAACCGGCTTCCTGTGCGACCACCTCAATCGATGCATTACTGCTTTCAAGCATCCGCTGCGCCTGCGCTAGCCGCTGGTTCAACAGCCACTGCTTGAACGATGTTCCGGTGGTCTGTCGAAAATGGCGAGTGAAATTCCGTCGGCTCATGGCCGCGCGCTCGGCAAGAGCATCTATGCTGTGCGGTTGCGCCAGATGCTGTGTCACCCACTCAAGAACCTGAGAGAAGCGTCCGTTGCTATTCGAAACCGGCAGAGGACGTTCAATAAACTGTGCCTGGCCTCCGTCCCGATGTGGAGCGATCAGGAGCCGTCTGGCGACTCGATTGGCAGTTTCAGCGCCGCACAGCTGCCGTAGCAGATGCAGGCAGCAATCCAGACCCGCGGCGACACCCGCCGAGGTGAGCACATCGCCTTCGTCGACATAGAGGACTTCCTGGTTGACTTTCACCTTGGGATGCCGCTTTGCCAACTCGCCGGCAACTGCCCAATGGGTTGTTGCGGTCCTGCCATCGAGTAGGCCGGCTTCCGCTAAGGGAAAGGCGCCGAGACACAGACCGACGACCCGAGCCCCTCGCATACGCGCACCGCGTAGGGCGTCCAGCAGGACATCCGGCGCGTGACGACAGTCGTCGTGCCAGCTTGGCATGACGACAATGTCAGCATTGTTCACAGCAGTAAGGTCATGCTCAGTGGCTATGGCAAAACCGGCCGAGGTACGCAGGTGGCCTTCTTCCGCCGCGCAGACCATCACCTCAAAACCCGGCACACCCGAGTGTCTAAAACTCGTGCCGAAGATCAGGCATGGCACCGATAAGTGGAAAGGCGTGATGCCGTCGAAGGCAATCACAGCAACCTTGAGGGGGGTAGGGGGCTTCGTTTTGCGCATGGCCCGATTATATCGAACAGTGGCCCTCGGGCCGCTGTTCTGCGATCCCGCACGGACCGAAGATATCGGTCATCAGCGAACCACGCTTCCCGGAGCGTCAACCTTACTTCAGGAGAACCATATGTCCCAATCACCACGCCGCGCCTTGCTCGTCATCGACGTACAAAATGAGTATGTCACTGGCAATCTGCCCATCGAATATCCGCCGGTCGAAACGTCCCTGCCCAATATCGCACTGGCCATGGACACAGCCAAGTCGGCAGGTGTTCCGGTAATTGTTGTTCAACATGACGCGCCCGAAGGTTCTCCGGTGTTCGCGAAAGGATCTCCGGGATGGCAATTGCATCCCGTTGTCGCCGAGCGCCCGGTGGATCACCGGATCAACAAGACAATGGGAAGTGCCTTTACCGGGACCGATCTGCGGCAGTGGTTGTCGACCAATGGGATCGACACCTTATCGATTGTGGGATACATGACGCACAACTGCGACGCTGCCACGATTTACCATGCTTCCCATGATGGGCTAAAAGTCGAGTTCCTGTCGGACGCAACGGGCGCGCTTCCGTACGAGAACGCTGGCGGCAAGGCAAGCGCTGAAGAAATTCACCGCGTATTCAGCGCGGTATTCCATTCCAACTTCGCGGCGGTCACGAACACGAACGATTGGATTACGGCAGTGCGCAAAGGAGGCGCCATCGAGCCGGACAACGTCTTTTTGTCGAACTTGCGCACCAGGGAGACTAAGTGCGCCTAACAAAACCCTGCTTACCATGAAGGCAACTGCTCTCATACACTGAGCTCTGAGGACCGTGAGGCGGAAAACAATGGATTGGTCTCTTGTACGAAGTATCGCCTGGTCGGCGCGTTCCACAGCCTCCGTCAAAAGCGGACGTGCAAGCCTATGCGGTTAGTGGATTGGACGCGATTTGCTTCGCCCCAGCAAGGAGCGCTATCGACGCTTTACCCCATCGCTGCTTGTGATGCGCAATGCGTCGCCAACCAGTGAGAAGGCCGGAGACGGCTGCCGGCGGCTGGGGTAATACAGATAGTATCCACCAAATGGAGCACACCAATCCTGTACGATCCGATGGGAAGTTAGATTTTTCCCAGGAAAATTAGATGTCAAAAAAAGAGGCTGCTATGAGAGGGCCTCTTTTGTTTTTTTGGGGCGGGAACTTGGGACAAATTATAAAGGCGTTTTAAATGACTCTTTTCGACCCGTAGCGGATTGAGGCGACTGTCTGCTTTTAGGAAGGTCGGTCACTCACCGCCCGAGTTAGCCCCGCACGCCTGTCAGCCGATAGATCAGTCGCGCTCAAATCCCTCTAGGAACTGTCTCAGCAAATCATCCAGTTGAGCGCGTTGCTCATCTGTAAGGATGGCGACCAGCTTTGCCTGCGTCTCGACATGGGCCGTAACGGCCTCGTCGATGAGCGCTTGCCCCCGCGGAGAAAGAGAAATGAGAAAGCTGCGACCATCGTCTGGATTCCTGACCCGCTCGACTAGCCCAGCCTTTTCCAACTGGTCGATACGATGCGTCATCGTGCCCGAAGTCACCATGGTCGACACCATCAAATCGCCCGGCGATAACGCATAGGGCGAGCCCGCCCGGCGCAGAGTTGCCAGAACGTCGAAACTCGCGCCATTCAGCCCGTGCGCCGACCACGACTTTTCCATGCCGTGCACCAAGTGCTGATTTAGCCGTTTGATGCGCCCGATCGTACCCATGGGAGCGACCTCAAGATCAGGCCGTTCTTGCTGCCATTGCGTGAGAATGCTGTCGACTTGGTCCATAGGCCCTATTTTGGTATGAATCTATCTTGACATCAAGGTTTATTGGATATATCTTGATGTCAAGATAAATTCCAGGAGGTGCACAACATGGTGAGTTCCGTGGGGGACGGGCACATGCCTGCCCGTAAAAGGGTGGTGTCGTTGTTATGCCTTCTGTCCGGCGGATCACTGCTGGGTCTGTCCACCAATCTCGCAAAACTCGCGGGTGAGGCGCGTCTGCCGCCGCTGGCGTTTCTGTGCTGGTCAATCCTCGGCGCAGCGCTTGTCTTGATGGTGGTGTCGGCGCTCCGCCGGGATCTGCCACCGGTCAACGCGCGCGCACTGGAATACTATGCCGTGTCCGCGCTGGTGGGGGTAGCGGGCTCCAATCTAATCTTCTTTTCGGCCGTCCAGCATGTGGGTGCCAGTTTTGTCGCTCTGATCATCGCACTGCCGCCGCTGCTGACCTATGTGGGAGCGCTGGCATTGCGGATGGAGCGGTTTCAGATGATTCGCGCGGCTGGCGTGGCGACGGCGCTGGCCGGAGCCATTGTTCTGGCGGCGCGCAAGCTTGCCGCGCCCGATGCCGATGGATTCTGGGTGCTCCTTGCCCTCGCCGGACCGATCCTTTTGGCCATCGGCAATCTCTATCGCACGCTGCGCTGGCCTAAGGGCGCATCCGCCGATGCGCTGGCACCGGGGATGCTGGTTGCCGCCGCGCTGATGTTGCTGGGCGCCGGGTTTTTGCCCGGTTTCTCGCTCGCTGTGCCGATGGACCAGAGCCGGCCGCTGGTCTTGATCGCCGCGCAGTCTGTGGTCTTCGCAGGCATGTTTCTGCTGCTGTTCATGCTGCAAAAAACAGGTGGGCCGGTGCTGCTGAGCCTGCTGGGGTCCGTCGGCGCTCTTGTGGGCGTGCCGGTCGCAATATTGCTGCAAGACGAAGCACCGCCCGAGGGCCTGCTATTGGGCGCCGCCCTGATCGCTGCTGGCGTTGCCCTACTGACGCTTGGCAAGACCAAGTCCGAATAACCGATTAATGCTACTACGAAGGAGATACCCGATGGAGATCACTGTGTACGGAGCCGCCGGGAACGTCGGCAGGCGCATTGCAAGTGAAGCGCTGGCGCGCGGACACAACGTCACTGGCGTGGTCAGAACGCAGGCGCAGTTTGGCAAGCTCCCCGATAACGTCAACCCCTGTGCCACGGACGTTTCTGACCCGCAACAACTTGCCCGCACCATGAAAGGTCAAAACTTGATCATCAGTGCACTGCGCCCGCCGGAAGGGCACGAGGATGCCCTGGTCGCCCTGACCCGCTCGGTATTGGATGGCGCGGCAGCCGCAGGCGTACGTGTTCTTTTGGTCGGCGGCGCGGGGCGGCTACTGCTGCCGCAACGCAGCGGCGAGACGGTGCTAAGTGCGCCTGATTTCTTGCCCGCGTCGGTAGTCGCGATCGCGCGCGCCTGTCAGGCGCAATATGAACTTTGCCTAGATGAAACGCGTGTGGATTGGACCTATCTTTCGCCGGCGGCGATGCTGGAACCGGGAGAGCGCACCGGGCGTTATCGTCTTGGCACCGACACTCTCGTGGTTGATGCAAGCGCCGTTTCTCGGATTTCAATGGAAGATTTCGCGGTGGCGATGCTGGATGAAGCGGAAAGGCCAAAGCATGTTCGGCGTGCTTTCACGGTGGGATACTGAACCGACTGACGCGGGTTGAAGTTTTTGCGTCAGGGTACGGCTTCAACGGCCGCTTTCTGGCGACTTACCAGAGGCGGCGACTGTCTTATTTTGGCCGGATGCGGGAGGCCCGATTCCCATCAAGGCGGACGCCGGCACTGAATGCGAAACCGGCTGGAGCATCTCTTTGGTCATCTGGCGAACTCATAGGAGAGCGCAGTAATACGGCCGCGCCCAAGCCGTGGCGCCGTCCACTCATACCTTCAAGTACCGCCTCGCGTATGTGGTTCGCGGCGAGTGTGTCGTAAGGTATGACAACGAACGGGGCAAGGGCGACCATCGGCACGTGGGAGCCACGGAATGGCCCTCTACCTTCTCAACGCCAGATCAACTAATGTCCGACTTCAACGCGGACATTGCGAGGTGGAATCATGAAAACGGTCGTTCTTGAGGTGTGGTCTCTGGCGGGGACGCTCGCTAATGCTTCGCGTGCAATGGTGACGGGCCGCGCGGAGCGCGAGGCTCATATAGGTTTTGCGACGCCTGAACTGCTCTGGCAGGTCCTCACTGCCAAGCGATGGGAACTGCTCAAGACCATGTGCGGCGCCGGTCCCATGTCGATTCGCGAGGCGGCTCGCCGGGTTGGATGAGATGTCAAACCCGTCCATGGTGATGTGATGGCCTTGCTGGAAGCGGGCGTGCTCAGTCGCGCGGAGAGAGGAATCGAGTTTCCATTCGAGACCGTAAAAGTTGAGTTCATGTTGCAGGCGGCGTAGCGCGTTCATGAGACGTAGCCGAACAAGTCGTTCGAGCGGGCAGCCTTCGGTTCCCGCTCAACTCCACCATTAGGCCGTTAGGCCCGCACCCTCAAAGGAAAATCGAATGTCCGTTCAAGCAATACCTAATCGTTATAAGTACGCAGTCATCCCTCACGCGATGGTTAAGGACGCCACGGCAGCTATTGATTTCTATAAGTCAGCGTTTGGTGCGCTCGAGCTTTTCCATCTAGCGTTACCTAATGGTCACATCATTCATGCGGAATTAAAGATTGAAGACTCCGTATTTATGATTGGCGAGGCTTTATCTCCCTTCTCATCACCATCAGCAACAAACCCATCATCAGCTGGATTACACGTATACGTAAGGAACGTTGACGCCGTTTCCGAGCAAGCGGTGGCAGCAGGGGCAGAGATTCTTCAACCTGCACAAGATATGTTCTACGGCGACCGGCAGACTATGCTTCGCGATCCTTTCGGTCACATCTGGGTTATTCTGACGCATATTGAAGATCTCAGCGAGAGCAGAAATTGTCGAGCGAGCCAATGATTTCTTTTCCAAGATGCCGGCTTAACAATTCATTCAAGCCGAAGCCGCTTCGCGGCGCGGCTTAATTCAGGCGTTAGGCCTCTTACACAACATCAATGCGAGATTCCAATGACGTCATTCGCACTTATCGTTAAGCATCAAACTCAGCCCGGAAAGCGAGATGAAGTTCGTAAGGTCTGGGAAAAGCACATGGCACCGGCTATAGCCGTCAATCCCGGCCATACCGCGTACTTTTATTGTTTCGACAATGCTGACCCAGACTCGATTAGTGCTTTTCAGCAGTACGCCAGCGCCAAGGACTCACAGGAGTTCCTAAAGACGGACAGCTATGCGGCATATCTCAAAGACGTGGAGCCGCTTCTGGCTGGCCCACCGCAAGTCACCGCACTAACTCCGATATGGTCTAAAGAGGCCTAACAATTCATTCAAGCCGAAGCCGCTTCGCGGCTCGGCTTAATTCTGGCGTTAGGCCACAAAACTCGCATGCAAATTCGCCAGCTCAACCTAGAAGATGCACGGGCGTTGCAAAGCCTGCGAGGCATAGCCGATGTCGATGGCACATTGGGGCGTCCCGTTGAACGCCAACGCGCGCTCACGCTCGAATGCATTGAGCAGCAACTTCGCCCTCCGTTTGAGACTCTTGGCTATTTCATTGGCGAGGACATGGTTGGGTCTGCGTCGCTATCTCGCATGCCCGAATGTCCAATAGACCCAGAGGCCACGGATTGGCTTGGCCTTTCATCTGTCACTGCTCATCCGGACTTCCGTGGGCGAGGAATTGGTAGAGCATTGCTGGATGAATGCATTTCGCGTGCCTCTAAGCACGGCGCCAAGGGGATGCTTCTCGTTGTGAACGTTCCAAACCCAGCCGCAGTGGCGCTGTACGAATCTTTCAGGTTTGAGATTTGGAGCACGGATGAAGGCGCCTACGAGCACCACGGCCAACGGATCGATCAAATCTCAATGAGGAAATAGCTAAATGTGGCCTAGGCAGTCGCTCGAGCCGACTCGCGTCGGCAGGCCGCCGCTCGCGGCTCAGCTTCAACGTTAGGCCGCACACACGCTTCACGACCGCCGTCAATCTCCAAGGAGGAGCACCATGGCCAAGTATCTGATCTCCTTTCCCAGCGCGGCGATGGTCGTGCCCGACGGCGAGTGGGAGGCGGTGGGCCGCGACGCGCACGCCGTGATCGACGAGGCGAAGGCCGCCGGCGTTTACGTCTTCGCCGGCGGCATCGACGAAGACGTGCCGCCCGCGCTCGTCTCGGCCGACGGCGCGGTCGCCGAGGGCGGCTACCCGTGGGCGCCCCCGCTCAACGGCGGCTTCACCGTGCTCGAACTGCCCTCGCGCGAGGAGGCCGTCGCGTGGGCCGCGCGCATCGCGAAGGCCTGCCGCTGCGAGCAGGAGCTGCGCGTCTTCGGGTTCGACCCGCAGTCCTGAGGGCGGCACTGAAATGGCGCGGGAAGTGCGGCCTAACAATTCATTCAAGCCGACGCCGCTCCGCGGCGCGGCTTAATTCAGGCGTTAGGTTTCAAATTTTTCGAGGTACCTGTGATGCGAGCACCAGATATCGAACTCAATGAGAACAGGATCTGCTGGAACAGATCGCATTTTCCGGGGTGAACCATAACGAGTTGCGGCATCGATCATGCCGATGGTTGCACGGCAGAGTGACTCCTGAAGCGCAGCGCGATTCCGGAAGTGCGCCGTTGTATTTCACGGATCCGGAGCGAAATCCTGGCGGTAGGGGGAAATCTCGGGAGGAAGTTTTCGAAGGAAATGGAACTGCTGGCACGGAGATTTTGGCCCATCCGACTCCTCCCCTATCTTGAGTACTTCATCTACGGGCCCAAGCTGCCGGCTTTGACGATCCATACATTCAAAGAGGCGGCGACTTTCTCAGGTTACCTCTCGGGTCATGACATTCAAGCTGACGCAAAGGCAAAGGCAGCAGTTCGCGATCTGCGCTTGGAGCCTTACGCGGCCGCGGATGAATTCCACAAGCTTGCGCTTGAGTGTGGTGCAATGCCTACATCAGCAGCAACACTGCGGCAGTCAATTCGGAATGTTCGCATTTCACCATGCGGATGCAAACCGTAACTCGTCACTCGACTAGACACGCAGCAAAAGACTTGCCGCTTCGCGGCATATGCTGCGTGCTGGTTAGTTCAACGTTAGAAATTGAATTGAGCATATGCGCTTTGAAGGAAATCTGAAATCCTGGAATGATGAACGAGGCTTTGGCTTTATTGAGCCAAGATTCGGTGGTCAAGATATTTTTGTTCATATTAAATCTTTCGTACGGGCATCGGGGCGGCCGGAAATTGGGCTGGCCGGTCTCATTTGAAGTGGAGTTAAATTCTGATGGGAAAAAACGTGCTAAGCGCGTGCAGATAATTCGTCCTTCGCGGACGGTGATGCGGAAACGGAATCAATCTCCCGCCAGTTGGGGAACAGCCACCTTCATCGCAATCCCACTTTTCCTTGTTGTTTTTGTGGTTACGGCTTTGGTCTGGCGAGTCCCGGTTTGGGTTGCAGGGCTGTACTTGATAATGAGCGTCGCCTGCTTTATCACTTACGCGGTTGACAAGTCAGCGGCGGTTGCCGGTCGGCGGCGAATTTCAGAAGATGCCCTTATTTTTTTTGGGCTAGTTGGAGGATGGCCAGGCGCGATCATCGCTCAACAGGTACTGCGACACAAGTCAATTAAGGCGGAATTTCGCTCATCATTTTGGGGAAGTGTTGTAGTGAATGTCGTATTTTTTATTGCACTTAACTCACCGATTGTTTCAAGGCTGTACAAATGAGCGCAATTTTTAACTCGTTGCTCAACCCGGACACGCAGCATAAAACTGCCGCGTCGCGGCAAGTGCTGTGTGCCTGTTAGCGTGGCGTTAGGCCTCATAAAGATGCCATGAGCGATCCAATACTTACATTCACCAGTCAAGCAGAGTGGGCGTCTTGGCTTGAGCGAAATGGCAGCGCCACACCTGGCGTATGGCTTCGCCTTGCCAAGAAATCTGCTGAGCAACAGACGGTCTCCTATGCCCATGCGCTTGAAAGTGCTCTTTGTCATGGGTGGATTGATGGTCAGAAGCAAGCGGAAAGCGAGCACTATTGGCTTCAACGCTTCACGCCTAGAACCGCCAAAAGTATCTGGTCCAAGATCAACAAGGCAAAAGCAGAAGCCCTGATCGCCGCGGGAAGAATGCGTCCTGCCGGCCTGCTTGAAATCGATCGAGCCAAGCAAGATGGGCGTTGGGATGCGGCGTATTCATCAGCGAGTACTTCGACCATCCCTGACGACTTGCAACAAGCCCTTGATGCCAATCGGAAGGCCAAGGCGTTCTTTGCAACGCTCAACAGCCAAAACCGGTACGCCATTCTGTTCAGGATTCAGAACGTCAAAAAGGCAGAGACTCGCATCAAAAAGATCGCTCAATTCATCGAAATGTTAAACAATGGCGAAAAGCTTTACCCATAGTGCCAGCCTAAGCTCGACGAATGGAAGCGAAAAGCCCAATCATCCACATAGACTCTTTCTATACTTCCACGAAGCCCGTAGGACTTCATGCTGTCGGCTAGCCCGACCCGACAGCATCGAGGAAATCATTCGTGACTGGCTGGCAGCGGTATCGCCGGCCAAAGAGGAAACAGGCAACCCGGGTACCCGTAGGAGTTGCTGAGTGCAAACCCAAGTTGATTCGTTGTTGCGCCTTCCCCAAGCGCTGGCGCTTGTTCCCGTTTCCCGTTCCACCTGGTACGCAGGGATCAAGGAAGGAAAGTTCCCGACACCTGTCGTATTGAGCACCCGCTGCGTCGCATGGCGGGCCAGCGATATCCAGCAGTTGGTGCGTGAGGGCGCGGCCTGCTCGTAAGTGCAGGGAGCATGACGCCTATCCATCCGTGAGCAACAGCTCCCAGACTGGGAGCTGTTGTTGTTAGAGTATTCGCCGCAGCGGCGAGGACATACAGTAAGCCATACAGGACCACATTGATATCGCTGCGGCACGTCTTTGGGACGTGCCATGTCAGCAGTTTTGCTTGCTCGCATTCAAGCGTCGGCGCCACGCCGGCCGTGGTGCGGGCCGGAGAAAAACCTTTGCCGTGTTCGCCCCCTGGCTACTGCCTTGGGTGAACCCTACCTTCAACTCAATCCGCCGGCGCATGCGTGCTGGCTGCAACTGGACATCGACAGACCTGAAGCGTCTCATGCATGGGAGGATCGCAACCTCCCGCCACCTACTTACATTGCGGTGAACCCGGCGAATGGACATGCGCAATATGGCTACGCCCTTGCTAGCCCGGTGTGTGTAACAGATGCCGCCAGGCAGAAGCCGATGGCTTATCTTGCCGCAGTCGAATATGCATACAACCGGGCGCTGGAAGCTGATCGCGCATTCCGCGGGCCGCTGGCCAAGAACCCTCTGCATCCCAATTGGCTGCTCTGGCAGCCGGCGAACGATGTCGATTATGAAATCAGCAAACTTGCGGAGCATGTCGAGCTGCCGCGCGCCGAAGAGATGCGGGCCGATCGCATCAATACGGATTATGCCAGTCTCGGTCGAAACTGCTTGCTATTCGAGCGATTGAGGCAACTGGCCTACGTGGGCGTGAAGAAGTTCTGGCGGCCAGCTGGACATGAAGCTTTCCAGGAATGGCTTTTGGGTGAGGCAGAAGCGATGAATCAGGAGCTTCCTGCGCCCTTGCCATTCGGGGAAGCAAAGAGCATTGCTCGAAGCATTGCCCGATGGGTATGGAAGCGCTTTACGCCAGGCGCCTTTCGGGATATTCAGGCAGCCCGTGGGAGGGCCTCCGGTACTGCACGACGGCTTGCCAGCCGGGAGCAGCGCGAGAGGGCATGGATCCTTGCCGCATCTGGCCTGTCTTCGCGAGAGATGGCCACGCACCTCGGCGTGAATCAATCCACGGTGGTCAGGTGGTTGCGGGACGTAGTGTGCCGTTAAGCATAAAACTGCCATTCGGAAGACTTATGCTTTAAATCCCGATCGGCAACATTATGCTCTATTGGGATCAGGGATTAGGCTACAAAGTTTGCCCGAAATTGCTGAAGGCCGCAGCAAAGAAGGTCAAAGTGCTTATGCCTTAAGGTGCGGACTATCGCAGTACGGCAATCATCTAGTTTTCAGACATAGCAGGCAGTAATCGACTACTTTTCCGACAAAACAATCGGTAATCAACTACTTTTCAGACATTTTGACCCAGCATCGCGGGCTAATCGAGTGGTTTTCAGACATCGAGGGCAGGTTTCCGCTGTGAAGACGTCCTTGATCGCTCTGTCCAAAATTTCCAGGTGCCATGCAGGGACGGTAATCCCTTCGTAAAAGCGAGGCAGTCAGTAGTAGAATTTTTTCAATGAGGAGTTCTACAGCATGAAGAAATTGGTATTTAAGCAGTACGCGTAGCTTCAAGCGATGCATGAACCATATCAGGTAGCAGCTGCCAATACGGAAACAAGGCTATGGCAGACCAGTTGTACAGGCAGGCCTAGTCAGAGGGGGAGCAATCGCTTCACTCCCCGCTCTGAAAGTCTAAGTATCGGGTGACTCAGCTGAAATACCACCTCACCATTTAGCATGGCTACGAGCATGAAGACGGGGCAGCTGAACGTGGGAGTATCTTCGTCGTCGTCCTCAGGATCCTCGGGGTCGAGCAGGCCGAGCGCCTTCGTGCACTCCTTCATCAAGGTCCGGAGTTCCGCAGACGTCATCGTGGAGGGCAGACCTGCAAGCCGTATGAATGTCTCGATCGGCACGGCGTATGGATTCAGGTCGCCATGCTGAAGGCCTAGCATGATTGCGGCGTAAAGGGCCTGCCTGGCGGGTTGGGACAAGTCGGTAATATCGAACGCGTTGGGACGAAAGTCGATCATCAGATGCTCCGGGTGAGTATTGATCTTTAAGCTTACCGTTGGCCGGCTCGGCGAGGGCATCTATTGCTCTCAGTGATGAGGTATCACCACCAGCGCCTAAGCGCACGTGGCGCTGGCTGCCTATACGTGATCGGGCATGTGCCCGATCGACTAGGCAATCAATTATGAATAAGGAAACAAAACCAAAAGGCCAGCATCTGAAGCTGGCATTGCGAGCCACCATGCGCCGGCGCGCGGAGAGTGTGTCGTACGTCGCCAAGCAGGTGGGAATCAGCCAGAGCTATCTTTCCCAGCTCATAAGCGGCGACAAGCCGATGGAGCACGTCAGTGACCAGCACCTCAGGCGCTTTGCGGCGTATCTCGGTATGCCGCCGATCGCCGGATTCGTACTCGCTGGCCGGCTGAGCGCCTCCGACTTTCTCGAAAGCGCTCCGCCGCTGGAGCAGCGCCTGGAGCAGGCACTGGGTGTGGTGCTCACCTCGCCTTCGGCTGCGGAAGCCCAGGCGAGCGAAGCCGATCTTGCAGGGCTTCCTGTGTCGGTGAAGATGTTGATCGTCCTGCTGCACCAGCGGGCCGAGAAGACCGATTTGCTCCGCCCGTCGGCGGCATGGTGGGCATCGCGGCGTGTGATGCTTCAGGACTAGGCTGAAATGTACTCAACCCCCTCTCGCCCGAGCAGGGGGTCTTTTCTGTTGAGCGACTTTCAGACGAATCACATCCTACTAAATGCGCTGTTAAGCAGCTCTGCCATTCGCGTCGATCCTTCGCCACTTCGCAGGAACGCGTAGTGCTTCTCCACCGTACCGATCCGGTCATTCAACACCAGTGCGGCCGTTTTGAAGTCGCCACCGTCGGCCTTGAGGATCGAGGTCGCAGCGAGGTGTCGGAATGCGTGAGAACCGAATCCGCTGCACTGCGGCAGGTATTGCGAGGTCAGCTTCGCGACCGTCGCACCCATGTCCACCCAAGGGGTATGCTTCGCGTCAAGCTTCTTTTCCTTCCGAGTCAAAAAGAACAGATCCGTCGGTGCGACCATCAGCAGGGGGCGATAGACGAACAGGTACTTTTCAATGTCGACCCAGGCGGACTGATGGATCGGGCTGTCGTAAGGGATGTCCTGCGCCGCGCCATACCAGTTCTTGAACTTGTGCTTCGGAATGCGAATCCACCAAGACTTGTCGAGTTTCTGGTAAAGCTCTCCCGTGTTGTCGGCTCGCCAAGTCAGATGCGCCAGGTTACGGCGGCGCAACGGGTTTGATGCCAGCAGCTTGATCAACACGAGGTCACGAGCCCATACCGCTTCTTTCCTGGGCACGCCCACGGGGCGCGCCGCGCGCATGCGCTGAATCATGTCCGCCACTGCCTCCATAGGGTTCTTCAACTGGAGAATGTGTTGAAGTGGTTCGAACGAGTTTCGCGAAACTTCGATCTCGCGGTGGTAGGACGCCGTGAGTTGTTCGAGCAATTCGAATTGCTGATCGCACAGGGAATCCCAGTCGATAGATCGGTAACGCTCGGGCAACGTGGACTGCCAAGATGGGTTTTGGCGAAGGAAGCCGAAGCGGGGTCGCACGAGCGCGGCCAGGAAGGCCAAGGCTTGGATGGCACCACGATTGCGCTTTCCGGTACGGGACTTGCGCCAGTCGAGGTAGGCTTCCACGAAGTCCGGTACCGCCAACCAGGCCATGGTCTGAACCTCATCGGCGCCGATACCCGCTCCCCCGGCCTCCGTCGACATTGCGAGCCAACCCAGATACGCTGAAGTGGTGAACCAACCGTACCGAGCGGATGCCACTTCCCGGCCATCCAGGAAGGCCCACCAGTTGGCGTCGGTTACCGCCGTGAGCGGGCATGGCGAGAAGCGCCACTGCCCTCGCTTCGTTCGCTTCAGGCCGCTAAGGATGGCGGCGGAGGTTTTGTAGCGCATGAGCTCGGTCCATTGTTGGCGTAACCGAGAACCGGGTTCGGGCTTGACGCCGTAAATTTGTCGCGTGAGATCGCCGAGAATGGTGCGGTAGATGATCGGTGTGGGCTCTTCGCCAATCGAGGGTTGTCGCTGGCCCATCAACCGCATACCGGAGAGTTGGACCAAACTGTTACGCTCCAAGCCAAAGAATGCCTCCAGTCGCAACACATAGCGCACGTTGCTGGGACGTGGAAGCTTGCCCTTGATCCAACCATACAACATGTCGCGGGGGATGCCGGCGTTCTTGGCCACTCGTCCGGCTGGGTGCTGCTCGAAGAGGCTGACCAGGGTCGACTGGAACGGCGTGTTCTTACCGGCTTGGACCGCTTGGATCGCATCGTAGCTGACTACGGCGTCCTTCCAATGCCGAAACGCGGATTTCGTATTGGATAACGCGCGGGCGGATTTGCCATCGGCAAGCAGTGCCCGCATGAACCGCTCGACGGCCTCCGCGTGACGGGTGCGCATTTCGTCGCCGACGACATCTTGGAGATGAAGCCCATTCGCGTGAAGGAACCCACGGAGTGCGGTGGCGCGGTTCGAAGCGGTCTGTTCGTTGAGTCCTTCCAGGGTCACCTGGCGTTGTTGGTTGTCGATCAGTGTTTGGTAAGTCAGTTGAGTCATGGCTCGTTTCCGAGCCCGCACCCCCACCGGTTTCGCCGCCTGCGAGTCAAGTAAAGGCGACGGGATGAAAAACCTGACATTTGAGTAACCATCTGATTTGATGGGTTTTTTCTTGCTCATTGTGTCCGCCCCTTAAAGTTGATGGGCGGTCAGGTCGCAGGTTTTCTCCGGTCCGAAGAGATGCGGGCATGAATGCCTCGCCATGGGTATAGCTCGAGCCCAGGGGGATGCCAGCGAAAAGTCCGAGTTTTTGTTCTGGGCGGTTGGTATCAGCTCCAGATTTGCTCACTCCTTGAACAGATTGGTCACTTGAGCCGGGCACCAGGTCAGAATGACACCGCTATCATTCGTGATCGCAGCAAAACTGGGGCATTGCCTATCAGGCTGCCATGGCTTCTAGTAGGGTGATGCGTGCCGTCATGGCTTGCCAAGACATCAGCGGACGGACCTTATGTGCTACGCCGTTGGTTATCCCGCTGCTTTGCCGCGACGTCGTCCTCACGAATAGGCCAACTGCCAATACCACCATCAACACGATCGGGAACTGGTTGACAGACTCCATAAATGTTCGTTAACTCGAGCATTATGCGAATAATGATTGATTTAACGAACATGAAAGTGCGCCAATCAGCAGCCCTCCCTCCTTCGCTTGCTGAGGAGCTCATCCACTTGGGCGCGCTCCTGGCACGCCTGCGTCACGCGCGCAAGATCAAGCAGGCGGATGCCGCATTGCGTGCCGGACTGTCCCGAAATACGGCGTATCGAATGGAGAAGGGAGACCCGGGCTTGGCGATTGGACAGGTGCTCCGGTACTTGGACGCGATCGCGCCCGGCGCCACACTCGCTGACTTGCTGGCGGAATCGGATCCGGCCCTCAGCGCCCTTCAGCGGCGCGAGGCGACCCAGCGCGTGCGCGCCATGACTGCCGCTGAACGCGCAGCATTGGACTTTTAAAATCAGGCAGCAGCGGCGCGCGCCGATCGCTATCGCTGCGCAGCCTTTCCAGCGCTGGTGAGCGGCCTATCCTATTGCTTACCAGAGGGAGGCGGCTCTGGGCGCAACGCTAGGGTGCCATCTTCGCCTAGGAAAAATCGGACCTGGTCGCCCGGCTTTAGGCCGAGCCGCTCCCGGATCTCCTGAGGAATGGTGATTTTCTCGGTGGGCGTCAGGGTTGTCGTTCGATTGGGGTTCCCCATCGCATTCTTTCTCGGCTAGACGTCGATGCAGGCGGCCACGCGGCGGGCCGTTGCGCCCGCCGCTTATGGTACGACTTCTCAGCTCATCACGAACGACAGCCGTTCCTCGCCATCGCGACAGGGCCGATGGGTCGCTCGGGTCTCGCCCTGCAAAAACGTTGGTCTATAAGGACATTTGAGGGTGGTATTCGCCAACGTTGATGCCACCGACCCATGCGAAGAAGGGGGGCCAGGTGAGCACCGAAGCCCAGTTCCCCCGATCGGGCGAGCGCGTGTTCGAGTGCGCTGTCTGCGGCCTGAAGGGACCGGAGCGAGCGGGAGCCGCGGCGCGGTGCCTGCCGTCCATGGGATGGCTCGTCCGCGCCAAGCCGTCGTCGGCGGCGTTAGTGGTCCGGCGTCTCCTGGGGAGCCCGGGCGTTCCGTGGTCCCCCCTTGGCCCGTGCCCGCTGCCGGGGCGTCGCGGTCTTCGTCATGGTCACCGGGCTGATGGTGGCGATCGGCGCAACCGTGTCCAACCAGCTTTCTCGCCCGAGGGTCTTCAGCACGCGCATCAGGGTCCCCACCGTCGATCCGGAGCCGCTTTCGAGGTTTCTCAGCGCCCGCACGCTGATCCCGGCGCGCTCCGCCAAGGTGCGCTGTTCGATGTTCTTCAGCAGGCGCAGGCGCTTTAAGTGCTCGCCCAGCTGCGCTTCCATCTGGTCGGGGGTGAGGAAAGTCATGGGCATGGCTCTCGGAAGAGGTTCGACATAAGAGGTCCTATTATGCCGCCAAACGTCCAAATTGACACTTAAGGAATCTTTTTCCGCCTTTTATGGCAGGCACCTAACACCCGGAACGCCCCACGCCGGCGCTTCCAGCCCACGGGGCCGCGTTCTACACCTCCGCTTCCCCCAGTGCCTGCGCTTGCCGCACCACCCATTCCACCTCGCCGTCTTGCTGGTCCGGCGGGTAGGTGTATTGGCGCAAGAGGCGCCTGACCCTCCGCCGCAGTGTGGCCCGCACGCGCTCGTGCGCCGACCAGTCGACCGGGGTGTTGTGGCGCAAGTTTTCACCTTCCTCTAGCCTTGGGACCGCGGCCAACGTTGCACCATCCCGGCCGAGTCCTTCGACGAGTCGTGTTGGGAATCGGGCGCAACGTCTGGTGGCGCTTTCACCGTGTCGACGGCGCGCCCTGGGGACTCGCCGGGCTGTGGAATCCCTTGCTCGACCAAGGGACGGGCGAGTTGGTCGAGAGCTACACCATGCTCACGATCAATGCCGACGCCAACCCACTGATGCGTCGGATGCAAAAGCCCGATCCCGCCCTCCCGGCAAACGCGCAAGACAAACGTTCCGTGGTGCCGATTGAAGCCGGGGACGTTGCTCTTTGGCTGCCCGGGACGCCTGAGGATGCCAAGCACTTGCTCAAGCGCGTTCCTGAAGCAGTCTTTGCTGGTGCACCATTGGAGGAGCCGCCGCGTCAATCGTCACTGCCCTAGGTGTGTCGAACCCCACCCCGCAACCAGGGCCCCAGCCGAAGCCAACACACGACTGAAGTTCCGCTGGGCGAAGGCTCCGACCGTGAAGCCATGAGCGCCGCTGTCACTCGTGGACACGGCCGCGATGGGGTGCGTGACATCGCCATGACAGCTTTCGGCCGAGGCTGTGTGAAAACGTGAGGAGCTTGAAATTTCCATTCGCTTGTACGCTTGCCGGCGCAAAGAAATGGCATCCTTGTGCGATTTAATGGTTCATTCCTGCACAAATTTATAGGCGTTTTTTGTTTTCACACAGCCTCGGCCAGAAGCCGACGATTGCCAACGACTGCTTCCGGGCAGCGAGGCCGCTCCGCCTAAGAAGTTGCCCGACCCATTTGCGATAAAAAACTATCGCATTGGAACGGCCCCTTGTGTTTGGCTGGTAAGCTTTAGTCGTGTTGATGACCAACTCGATCGCATCCCCCTCAAACTCTTGGATCTTACTGAACAATGAAACCATTTACCCGGTCAATCATCGATCTGTTCGACGGTAAGCGCCGCTATTTGATTCCGCTCTATCAGCGTCAGTATTCATGGCGTGAGACCCCGCAGATCGCGCTTCTTTGGGAAGACATAGAGCGTGCCGTCAAGCGAATCGAGGTGGACAGATCAAGTCTGATCCCGCATTTCATGGGTGCAATTGTCATCAGCCAGGTCAAGACCTTTGGCAAGCAGGTTCAAGCGTTTGAAGTCATCGACGGCCAGCAACGATTGACAACCTTTCAGTTGTTGCTCGCTGCCCTGCGCGATGTGGCCGAGGAGCACGGATCCAGCTACGCCAGGGAAATTGGCAAATACCTCCTAAATGACGGTGTCATGGAGAAGGAAGAGGAGGAGCGATACAAACTGTGGCCGTCGATCACTGACCGACGCGCCTTAGTCAAGCTTGTCGATTCCACGGCAGATCTCTCAAACATCGCCGGGCTTGCTGAAAATGACGAGCTAGTTGGTAAAGCGTCTACCGCTGCATATGATGCATTTCGCAGACGCATTGATGTTCATGTGAATGCCGGCGGTGACTACCAGGAAAGCCGGCTGGAAACCCTCTTTGAGGCGATGAAGTCTGGGCTGGCCGTCGTGTCGATCGAGCTGGAGGGTGGCGACGATCCCCAAACCATCTTCGAGACGTTGAACAGCCGGGGCATGCCACTATCCCCTTCTGATCTTCTGAGAAATTTCGTCTTCCAGCGTGCTAGGCACCTGGGCCAGAGCGATGGCAGCCTCAACGTGGACAAGCTCTATGAAAAGCATTGGCTGCCTCTCGACCGGAATTTCTGGAAATCTCAGGAGTCACGTGGTCGTCAGACACGGTCGCGCCTTGACTGGATGCTGACCGATCACCTCGCGATGCATATTGGTGACATTGTGTCGATCGAAAATCTGTTCGCTGGCTACCGGAAGTGGACGCTGGACAAGGCACCCTTCGCGTCGGTGACGGACGAGCTCGAGGCAATCTCGGCAACTGCGGCGGTCGAGCAGCGCCTGTTCTCTCCTAACCCTAACGTAGAAGATCCAGTCGCACGCTTCGGACGGATCGCGAATGCGTTCGACGTATCGACCGCGATGCCCTTGGCGATCTACTTGGCGACGGAGCCATCTGTCGCTCCGCGCCTCACCGAAGCTTTCCACGCATTGGAGAGCTACATCCTCCGCCGCGACATCTGTGGCCTGACTACCAAGAACTACAACCGTTTCTTCGTTTCGCTGATCCCGAGACTCAGAACGTGTGACGGCGACAAGGTCGACGAATTGAGCGTGTACCTATCCAGCCGCCTTTCAGACATGGACAGGTGGCCTGACGATGCTGAGTGGGAGCGCAGCTGGGTCATGCGCGAGCAGTACCGATCCGCCCGCCAGCCGCGACTGCGCTACATCCTCGAAACCATCGAACGTGCAAAGCACACGGCAAAGACGGAGGAGATCCAGATCCGTTCCACACTTACCATCGAGCACATCATGCCGCAGAATTGGCAAACGAACTGGGCTCTGCCCGGCATGGAAGGTGTTGCCGAGGCGGACTACGGGCCCGAGTTGTTGGAGAGGGTTCGCGCTCGAAACAGCATCGTGAACACGATCGGAAACCTCACCTTGATCACCAGCGCGCTCAACTCCTCGGTGTCCAACGGGAATTTCTCGGTGAAGATGCCGGCGCTCCGGGCGTTTACCGCACTCGCACTGAACCGCGAACTCCAGGAGTTCGAACTGTGGGATGAGCCCACTATCCGTCGACGGGGTGCTGCGTTGTTCGAATTGGCGCGCACAATCTGGTCGGCGCCCAAACGCGCCCAGGCTTTGATCCGCGGCGTGGATGAGGATTCTTCGCTGATTTTTGGCAGAAACGCCCTTCCGCCGAACGGATCGCGCTGTCGTTTCACTTACGCAGGCAACGAGTACACGGCGACCGTCGTCGACGGTGCCATTGTCATCCCCGATATTGAGGGGAGGCACGGCTCGTTCTCTGCGGCATCGAAAGCGGTTTCGGGGACGAGCCGGAATGGCTGGAACGACTGGTATATCCAGGAGCAGGGACGCGGCTGGGCACTTGCGAACGACTGGCGTAAGGAATCGGGGGCAGGCCAACTGTCAGTGGATACCTCTCTTTCTACGGAGCTCGGCAACGTGGACTAATCCGGGACACCGAGCTCAGCAAAGGCCAGCGTTGAATGGTGGCTACGCCGAGCTTCATTCACGGCGGTCTACTTCCGCTTTGGCTCGAGGCTGTGTGAAAACGTGAAAATTCAAAGACACGCCCACAACATGTCGAGAGACGCTTTCCTTTTATTCCGCTATTTCGTGCCGGCTTAGCAGCAAAGCCGCGTTTTCACACTGCCTCGGTCGGAAGCAGCCCTGCCGGACCTCCGGCAATACCGCCTGGCCGTAGCGATACCCGCGCTTGATACGGCCCAACTTGGTGCGACGGACTGGCCTTTGCTATACTTGTTCCATCGCTGAAATCGACGATAGGTCCGACCGAAGTGACATAACGGTCGAGACACATGAGCAGAACTGGAGTCACTCAGCTTCGCTGTCCAGTTGAACGGGGTGCTTCTGGGAAGCGCAAATTGCAGGGATGCATTTTGCGGGCGCCGTTCCGATGGCTTACCCAAGGCCCACGCTTCGCGTGGGCCTGTTCATTTTTGCGCCGCGATTATCAAACGAAACGTTCTCTCCTGCTACGCTTGTCCACGTTGTGGAGACCTGAATGACCAGGACCGGCTAGTGCCCTATATCCAGTGTGTCGAGCGACGGCTAGTCTCGCACCGGCACCCCTGGCAGGAATTCGATCCCTGTCCTGTTCACCAATTCACGGTAGGTAATCGGGCGGCCGGCACGCGCTTCGTCCGTGTTTTCCATCCAATGCGCCCAGGCGCGGCCGGTCGTCGCATCGTAGACAAGCTTGTAGAGATATTTCGGAACCCAGACTTGGCCGGGACCGATCACGCGCGGGTTGTCGTCGAACACCGGCCCCGTCATGACGTACACGTCGCCTTGAGCACGCAGGACGTATTTCCGGGTTGCTTGTTCAATACCGTTCCATAGGTCCCAAGGGGGCAGAATTGACAAACCCCATGGCAGGGTGTTATCCAGCTGATGGCCCAACGTTAACGCGTTGGGCCGTTTTTATGACGTATTCGAGTGAGAATCCGCACCCCTCGCGACACCAATGGTTGCTTTTGGAAAGAACGCCCCTCGCCGGCGACCTGGCACGGTACGAAAAGACGTTGTAACTTCTACCCAAGGAAATCGACCGCATCAAGTCACAACTGGCGGCACTCGACAGCGCCATCGAACTGGTGAGCCGGACCCTGAACGCCTAGCGGCTGCGGCCGCTACGATGAGCCGCCACAAATTGTGGTGCTTCTAGCAATTTCGGTATGTTTTTCCTGTGGGTAAGGGTGAAGCAACTGGCCTCAGTCCAGTAATTTCTTTTGTTCAATTAATAAGTGTGCTACCTTGGGGGGAACAGTGAAGGAAAAGAATATGGGTACGCCAGCGCGCTACTTCCCTGCCAACCAGGGCGCAGCTTCGAAAAATGGCCCGACCAATGCCGGTCTCGCCCGTACTCCGGCCATGGATAAGCTCATTCGGCACGTGAACAGAAGTGAACGGTACTCCTTTGAATCCGTTTGCAAGTCGATTAGCGAGGCAGTTAGCAAGGCTAAGCACAAAGCTTAATTAGGCTTACAGCCAATCACAAACCCGCACTCGTGCGGGTTTTTCTTTGCCCAGAGTTACCATCAATGCAGAACACAATAACGACCCCATTGGTGCGCATTACGGAGCATTTGCAGCAGGAGCTCGAGTCCGATGGCGTTGATGTGCAAGAGTTGTGCAAGTTGTTCCGCACTTGGAAGAGTGAATGGCCTAAGAACGAGTAGCTTAAACGTTGAACCGCATGCCGCATGCTGTCAATTAAATGCACATTGATGTGAATATTTCCTGAAGCCGGAGGCAAATATTTCCTCTTTAGATGCATGGAGTTCTTATTTAATTTTCCTTGGATTAGTTGATATTTTCGAACTCAGAAAGCATGAAAAATATTGCCAAAGGGTTATTTGGAATTTTTTCCTAAACTCGGCAGCCCCCCACTCAATGCACGGATGGAATTTGAAGGTGTTCCATCCGCATCCATACCGATTGCTCTTGCAGCTTTGATGCGCTGCCCTTCTCCCTGCCAGACATACATGTGGTAGAACGCTTTGAATTCTCGGGCAAGTCCCATTTCATCAGGGGGAAGAACTCCGCTTTCCAGTTCTCGAAATAGCCGTTCCAGTCGAGCTCTGACTCTGATAACAGTGGGTATTGCCTTGGCCGTCTTGGAATTCTTGGCGCCAGCTCTTAAATTATTTTGAAATCCCAATGATGTTGGGGACTTGGGACATCTTTTCTTTACATGAGACTCCAGCTTTTTTGCAGCGACCGTTGCACTGCAATGTGGGCATGTCACAGAGCCTTCAACCTTATTTGGAATTACTTTTAACATAAGCCTTTATACCCATACCAAATGCTCTCTCGCATACTGCATGCCAGTATGCTGGATGCCACCGAGCCGCACATCTTACGCTGCCGCCCGCTCCCGAATTTCCTGCAACACCTGCACAAGCTGCGTCACCTTGGCAGGCGGGAAAATTCCCATCGGTCCTTGCGCATTCAAATCCGTAAACGGCGACTGGAACAGTCGCTCCGGCTCCATCACGCCGTTCTGCGTCAGCTCTTGCACAATCAGGTCTATGAACTCGATCTGGTTCGGCGTCGCTGTCGTCCCGCTGATAAACTCGCTGAAAGCCTGCATGGCGGCTTCCCGGTCCAGGCCGACCAGGGAGCGGATGAATATCCCAAGCCCGTGGTTCTTTTCCTTCACTTCGTCGATCAGCTCCCTGGAGCCACCGGCCTCGAGCAGCATCTTTTCCAGTTCATCGAGGTCGGATGGCGGTCAGCGGCTGGTTACGGCGCAAGCGCTGCAACGACAGGTGCGATTCATGCACCTTGAGGAACTGGCGCGCCTTTTCCTTGAACTTGGCCATGTTCAGGCCGGCCGTGACCTGCGGCAGTTCGATGGGCGTCATCTCGCCCAGCTCATCCTCAAAATCCGTGTAGACGATCTTCTTCTGGCCTTTGGGTATGAGCTTGACCAGTGCGCGGAAGCGCTTCCTGACGGTTTCCAGCATCGGGACGGTGACGTCCTGCCACCACTCATCGCTGGCGACGGCCAGAATCAGCACCATTTCCTGCTTGATGGCGGGAATAGCGCCCTGTTCTTCCAGGGCGCTGGCAATGGCCTGGATCTTGTCCTTCAAGCCGGCGAAATCCGGCTTGGCCTGCAAGATGGCGAGCTGCGTGCGCAGGACCAGCATGTCGAAACGCTTGGCTTCCTCGTCGTCGTCAACCAATTGCGTCGGCAAGCCGGCGACATGGTTTGCCAGTTCATTGAACTCTTCCGGGCCGAGCTTTTGCCAGGATTGCGCCTGGCCGTACTTTTCCACCCACTGCCGCTGGGGCCGCACGACGAAGTTATCCACGTTCATCGCTGCCACGCTCTGGTGCAGCAATCCGGCGATCTCGCTGCGCAGTTCCGACTCAGTCGGGTGGCCGCCATAGGGCGGCGCCTCGCCCTCGCCGACTTTGGGGCCGGATGCCAGCCGGGCATCCAGCTCGCCAATCATGGCCAGCCGGGCCTTGAACAGGCGGGTGCCCAAGCGGTTCGGTCGTGGCACCTTCCTTGAAATCCGGGTTCTGGCTGAAGAACTCCAGGTTCTGGCAGTAGTCGAAGATGAAGAAGTTCTGCTTGTCCTGGCCGGGACCGAACAGATCCTTGCACAGGCGCGTGCCGCGCCCGACCATTTGCCAGAACTTGGTCTTCGAGCGCACCACCTTGAAGAACACCAGGTTGACCACTTCCGGCACATCGATGCCGGTGTCCAGCATGTCCACGGAAATGGCGATGTGCGGCATCTTCTCCTTCTTGGAGAAGTCGTCGATGATGCTTTGCGCGTACTCGGTCTTGTAGGTCACCACCCGGGCGAAGTGCCCCTTGTAGTGCGGGTAGTTGGCATCGAAGCGCTCGGCGATGAACTCGGCGTGGTCGTTGTTCTTGGCGAAGATGATGGTCTTGCCCAGGCGGTCGCCGCCCGCTACCTTCTGCCCGTGCGTCATCAGGATGCTCGAGCACCTTGTCGACGGTGTCCACGTTGAACAGCCACTTGTTCATGGCTTCGGCGTTCACCTCGGTCTGGCGCATTGCCCTCTTCATCCCATTCCAGCTCATCCCACTGTTCCTTTTCCTCTTCGGAGAGGTCGTCGTACTTGATGCCTTCGCGCTGGAACTTGAGCGGGACTGAAATCGGCACTCGGCGGCACCAGGTACCCGTCCGCCACCGCTTCGTCCAGGCCATAGGCGTCGGTCGGCACGCCGTCTTCCAGGTCGAACAGCCCGTAGGTGTTGTGGTCGACCTCGTCCTTCGGCGTGGCCGTCAGGCCGACCAGCAGCGAATCGAAGTACTCGAAGATGGCGCGGTACTTCTGGTACACGGAGCGGTGGGCTTCGTCGATGATGATCAGGTCGAAATGCCCGACGCCGAAGCGCCGCTGCTCGTCGGCGCTTCGTCGATCAGCCCCATCATGGTCGGGTAGGTGGAGACGAACACCCGCCCTTCCGTGTCCTTGTCCGTCACCAGGTTGACCGGCGAGGCATCCGGCAGGTGCGCCTTGAAGGCGTTGACTGCCTGGTTGACGAGCGCGACCCGGTCCGCCAGGAACAGGATGCGCTTGGCCCAGTTGCAGCGCATCAGCAGGTCGGCCAGCGCGATGACGGTGCGGGTCTTGCCGGCGCCGGTGGCCATGACCAGCAAGGCCTTGCGCTGGTTGTCCACCTCGAACGCTGTCGCCAACGCGGCGGATGGCGCGGGTCTGGTAGTAGCGCTCGACGATGTCGTCGTTGATCGATCGCCTCGGCCAGCGTCTTGCGGCTGGTGCGGCGCTGGATCAGCAGTTCCAGTTCGGCCTTCTTGTAAAACCCCTGCACGGGACGCGGCGGATAGGCTGCGTCGTCCCAGATCCAGTGCTCGTAGCCGTTGGAATAGAAAATGACCGGGCGCTGGCCGATACTGCTGTCTCCAGGCAATCGGCGTAGAGCTTGGCCTGCTGCTGGCCGACCGTCGGGCTCTTGCGTGGTGCGCTTGGCCTCGATCAGCGCCAGCGGCTTGCCGTCATCGCCCCACAGCACGTAATCCACATAGCCCGTGCCCTCGCCGTTGGGCATGCCGGTGACTTCGACCTCGAAGTTCTTGGCCGGATCGAGCTCCCAGCCCGCTTCCTTGAGCAGCAGGTCGATGAAAGCCTTGCGGGTTTCGGCTTCCGAATAGTCGTGGTTGTCCGGCTGGGCGGCGTTGGCTTTCTTGGCGGCCGCGACTTCCTCGCGCAGCTTTTTGAGCTCTTCATCCAGTTCCGCCTTGTCGGCCTGGAGCTTGCGCAGGGCGGCGTCCCGCTCATGCAGTTCCGTCTCCAGCTTCTGGAGCTGCTCTGCCGTCTGGGCCGCCGGGGCTTGTGCAGCTGCCGCCTTGGGCACCAGGTCGGCATCGAAGCGCAGGCCGGGGTCGGGCTGCGAAGTGCGCCCGTAGGTGCGCGCCAGCCAGTAGCAGAAGTGGAAAAGTTCGCGAATGGCGTTCGCGGCATCCGCGGGCAGCATTTTCCTGCGTGCTGTGGACGGCGTTATTGCCGAGGTCCTTGATGAGCCGCGCCTTGGTGAACAAGGCTTCGCCGACGGTCTGGCGGAACGTGGGTTCGTGAATGAAGGCGCTCAGGGTGTCCTGGTACGGCGACCGCAAGGACTTGTCATGCGCATACATCCATGCCACGGCCAGTTCCAGGGTGCGCCGGGCATAAAAGCAGGAGGTTCTGGCATCCAGGCGCATCGCGCCTTCCGCCTTGCCGGCAGACTCTACAAGAAAAGCCCATTCGGGTTGGAGGAAGGCGAAGTTGCTCAATTAGAGTTCTCCTCGGAAGGCTCGTTGCTGAAGTGATGCAAACAATTTGTCCAACTCGGCCAACGAATGGCGGTGACGTGATTTCATCGCTTCGATGACACGAACTCGTTTTGCAAACGCCTGTTGAAGAATAGCCGGCGGATGCCGCCACTTGAATTGAAAGCACTTGGCCTGTAAATAGTTTGCTAGACCCGCTGGTACCGCTGGCACGCCGCCTGATTTCTAGGCGAAACTTAGTCTGCCAAAAGAGTTGCCTCGCAAACAATGGCTCGCTTTGGGCTCTCAAACCAGACAAACCGCCAGAGCTTATCAGGAAGTAGCAAATTATCTGGGGTCTCGTCAACGTAAGCCGTAGCCCCGATTAACTCGGTCGTATTTGCGCGGCTAAATAGTAGATCCCCTTTTCGCACCATATGGGAGGCTGGCGGTGTGTTCGGCCGGAACAGCCTTGCTATGCTCAGGGCGATATTCAAGCGAAGTTCAGCACTGATTTTCAATACTCGGAAAGGCAAATCTGAATGCTCCACATCTTCCGCCGGAACAAGGCTTCATGGTTGCCATCCTTGTCAAATCCACGACAGCACCACTTGCTCCAGCATGCCCGAGACCACTTTCTTCTTCTCGTTGGATCTCCAAACATCTCGATGAAAATCGCCTGCTGAAGCGCATCGAGCTGCGCCAAGGCTTCCCGGCGCTTGGCGCGCAGCGCATCGGCTTGGTCGAGAATGGCGGCGATGCGGCGTTGTTCTTCAAGAGGAGGTAAACGGATTTCAATGCTTCGAGGACAATAGCTTTTGGTACTCGCTGATTGTCGCAGCCACTTCCTAGGCTCATCCAAGTAAGTTCGACTTCATCGTAACTCAATGGAGAGAAAATGAGTATCTACGATCAGCTCAAGATTTGGACCAGAACATGATCCGTTGATCCGTAGCCAATTGGCACCGTTTCAAGCAACTGGCGCGATTGATTGCCGAATCTAAAACAGCGCGGAATTCACCGCGAAGAACATCGACATCACAAGCTTTGAAGCCCTGGGATTTTCTGACTCTTGCGAGGGGTATCAGAAACAGTAATGCCCATCGTAGATTCGCAAGGTCCATTGGCGGGTAGTCCAACAAATTCTCTCATCGCAAGAATGTTTGCTGCGTTGGACCCACGTGGCCGACACAAGTGTCTACAACCTTTCCAAGAGCTGACAATTCGAGCGCTATTCACTTCAGCATCCCCTCAAGCTCTTTCATCCCAGCCTGAATTTCCGCTTCCAGCACAGCCAGCTTGGCCAGAATCTCCTTCGGCGGGAGGTGCTCCACCGCCTCATGCACCACTTCCTTGTAGCGGTTGAGGGACAGGTCATAGCCTTGCGCCGCAATGTCAGCCTTGGGCACGCAGAAGCTCTGCGCGGTGCGGGATCGCTGCCGTTCCTCGCCATCGCGCTGTGCCCCAGCGCGCCAGCACGTCGGGCAGGTTGTTCTTGGCGTGCTCCTCTTCGGTCAGCGCCTGCGCAGGCGACGACGCCAAGCTTGTCCTCGGCCAGCAGCGGCTGCCGCTTGTCGTCCAGGCTCCAGCCATCGGCCTGCATGTCGTAGAACCAGACATGGTCGGTGCCGCCGGAGTTGGTCTTGGTGAACAGCAGGATGGCGGTGCGACACGCCGGCATACGGCTTGAACACGCCCGACGGGCAGCGAGATGACCGCATCCAGCTTCTGGTCTTCGACGAGCATCCGGCGCAGTTCCTTGTGCGCCTTGGTAGAACCGAACAGCACGCCGTCCGGCACGATGACCGCCGCCCGGCCACCCGGCTTGAGCAGCCGCAGGAACAGCGCCAGGAACAGCAGCTCGGTCTTCTTCGTCTTGACGATCGGCTAGCAGGTCCTTGGCCGTGTTCTCGTAGTCCAGCGAGCCGGCAAACGGCGGGTTGGCCAGGACCAGGGTGTACTTCTCCTCGTCGCCCGCGTGGTCCTGCGCCAGCGAGTCCGGTAGCGGATGTCGGGGTTCTCGACGCCGTGCAGCAGCATGTTCATGCTGCCGATGCGCAGCATGGTGTTGTCGAAGTCGTAGCCGTGGAACATGCCGTGGTGGAAGTGCTTGCGCAGCTTGCGGCGTCGCTGAAGCAGCTCCGGGTGCTGCTCGCGCAGGTATTCGCCGGCGGCGACCAGGAAGCCGCAGGTGCCGCAGGCCGGGTCGCAGATCACGTCCTTGGGCGTCGGCGCGGTCATCTCCACCATCAGCTGGATGATGTGGCGCGGCGTGCGGAACTGGCCGTTCTGCCCGGCGCTGGCGATCTTGCCCAGCATGTACTCGTAGAGGTCGCCCTTGGTGTCGCGGTCGTCCATCGGCACGTCGTCGAGCATGTCGACCACCTTGGCCAGCAGCGCCGGGCGTCGGGATGGTGAAGCGGGCGTCCTTCATGTGGTGCGCGTAGGTGGAGCCGTCGCCGCCCAGCTGCGCAGGAACGGGAAACACGTGCTCGCCCACGACCTGGTACATCTCGGCCGGCGCGAAGTTCTTGAAGCGCGACCAGCGCAAGTCGTCGTAGTCGCGGCCCTTGTCGTCTTTGCCCTCGGGGAAGATGCGGTTCTCGATCGGCTTCTTGAGCGAATCGGCCTTGTTCTCCTCCAGCGTGTGGAGCGTCGTCGAGCCGGCGGATGAACAGCAGGTAGGTGATCTGCTCGATCACCTCCAGCGGGTTGGAGATGCCGCCGGACCAGAAGGCGTCCCAGATGGAGTCGATTTGGTTACGTAATTCGCCAGTGAGCATTCGTTAACTTCAGTTGGTTCAATAAGTCGCCGGTTACCGGTTTTATGAAGGAAATTGGCAGCAAAATTCGGACTGGCCAGAATACCAGAAAGCAAAAATCGGCTTAATATCAATATTCTGTGCCGCGTGCGACAGCACCTGGTAATCGGGGCTGGCGACAAAATCGGTATCGATCACGGAAATCCGCACATTGCCATGCACCCGGCGCGATGCGCAACGCCTGCGTGCCGGCCGCCGGATCGGCTTCCACCTTGATCGTGAAGTTGGCGTCGTCGATGGTGGCGGCCAGCGCCTGCGCCGATTGCTGCGCCTCGGCCTCGGTGCCAAGTGCCAGCGTAACGCCGGTCCTGATGGCCGACAAGGCGGCATCGTCGATCACGCGCGCCAGGCGCAGGATGATGGCGTTGGCGGTGTTGTATTGGCGCCCCTGCTGCCGGCACCAGCTCGGCATCGTTCAGCGCCTGTTCGTAGGTTCTTCCGCTGGACTACGCCGTAGTTGTCTAGGGAAGGTTTTTGACCTTGACGGCAGCGGATCTCTTCGGCCTTGGTCGGACGACCACGACGGCGAGGCGCCTCCGCCACGTCTGGGCTCACCAGCTTTGAAGCAGGCTTCGCCGGACAGGCCGCTGGACCGACTTCGTACTGCGCTCCCAGCCAAGCCGCGCACGTCAGCAGGACATAGCGCACCGGACCACCGATTTTGATGCCGGGAGGAAGGTGCTCACCACCTGCACGATGGTTGTAGATGGTCTGAACAGACAGCCCCAACATGGTGGCCAGTTGCACGGGGGAGAGAAGGTTCTCCATGACGATTGCTACAGAGGCATTGGCACATGGCAGCGCAAAGTATCGACGAGCAGATAGCTTTGCACTACCGCATATTTCTGTAGCTTACAATCGCATCACGTTATGTGAACCGTACCTTTCGCGGACGCCCCCGCTTGATGCTTTCGTGACTCGCAACACAAGCGGAGGAATACATAATCTTTCGATGCAATTCCTCTTCATCCCACAGCAGAATTCCGCCCACTCTTTTCGGATTCGGAATCGCACCTTGCTGCATGTAAGTCGTGATAGTGCGAACGGAGACACGCAACATCTCGGCGACCTCCTTCTTGGTCAGGTACATACCTTTCTCCCCAAATTGCAGTATAGGGAGAAAGGTCTGCTGAACGATTTATAAGGAGGGCGCCATGTTGATTGCATCTGGAAGGTCTGCCAGCCGTGATGCCATTAACCCTGGGTCCAAACGCAAGTAATGCTTTTCCAGCGTACGAATATCGGAATGTCCGGAAAACAGGACGACTTCATGCACTGTCAACCGGCATGTTTCGACCAGCCGACTGATGGCTTCGCGCCGGCAGTCATGAAGACGCGCATCATAGATTTCCGCTTTATCCGCCGCATTTCTCCAAGCATGGCTCAGATTGATGGCTGGCATCGGGAAAATGGCACCGCGCTTTTGCGGCTGCAAATCTAGCAGAATCTTGATGGCGCCAGGCAGCAGAGGAACGTCTCTCGCATGGACTTTGGTCTTAGTGATGAATCCCGGCTTTCTCAGGCGCACGACCTTTCTGTTGAAGTTGACATCCTCCCACTGAAGCGAAACGATTTCGCCGCGCCGCAAAGAAGTCAGCACAGCGAAGAGGATTGCCGCCTTCACGCGCCTATCTTCAATACGGTTGAAGATGTCCACCAGTTCGTCATCCGATACGCGACGATGGCGCGGGTCTGCCGCTTCGGGAAGCTCCATCTGCATCAGATAATGCGCCTGCCACCACGCGCCATATGTCGACCAGCGATTTTCTTTTTTCAGGTACTTCGTGACTGCCCGTCGCAGCAAGTTCAATTCATGCCGGACCGTTTGCGTGCTAACAGGAAAAATAGACTGGCTTGGTACTTTTTTCCCAGACTTCTTGCGCGTATAACGCTGATGCTTGGTCAGCGGCTTTACGCCGTCTTCGCCAGCAGACATGGTGGCGGCACGATTCGGATCGCGCCCGGAACCAAGTTTTCCCGACAGGCGGTCCAACTTCCATCTGTCGATAAAGTTTTCATCCAGCTGGTCAAGGGTGCGCTCGCCAAACCATTTGCGCAGCCTTGTCAGGCGAGAGGTTTCTGCCTCCTGACCCGCAAGTTTGGCAATCTCGATTTTTTCAAATGAATCGAACACATCCGACAGCTTGATGGGAGCTGGCGCCGTCGGATGAAATGGAAAATGGGAAAAGACTGGCGTTACCGAAACAACCTCGGACGGTACCTGCACCTTGGCAGAACCCGCCTTTTCCTCCAGCAGTTCCACCCTGCGGCGACGCGCCCAAAGAGCGCCTTCTTCTACAGTGGAGAAAGTCGCTGAATCTTTGAGGGGATGGACAACGACCTTGAACCGGAATGCTCCACTACGCTTTTCAACGTAGATGTGCTTTTCAAACCGGGTGTTTTGCTTTTTTGACATGACGTAACTCCGTTAGGTAGGAGTTACGTATAGAAAAATAACCGCTCATCTATCGCAAAATCAGGAAAAATTTTTTGAGATTTTTTCCCAAAACTTTTCCCAAACTTTTCCCATGGCCGTCCTCATTGAAGCAATATGGCCGGAAATGCGCATGAATACTTGGCGCGGCTGGCGGGGATCGAACCCACGACCCTTGGCTTCGGAGGCCAATACTCTATCCACTGAGCTACAGCCGCGCGGGAAATGGCGCAGGCATGAAGGATAACGGTTTTCGGCAGCGGCGTCCATGCAAAGCGCCGGTTTTTCGTTTCAAATAAGTAGCGTTACGTCTATAATCAAAGGTTTGGCGAGGTCTTGCGCTTCCTTATTTTCCGGCTTTTTTGCCAGAGATGCGCTCCACAGCCCACCGATTTCAAAAATAGTACCGAGGGAATCATGAGTGACGCACATAACGAAGAACACCAGTCCGGCATCAAAACCCCGAAACAACTGATTGCCGCGGTCATCGCGGGTTTTCTGGTACCCATCATCTGTATCGTACTGCTGGTGGAATACGCCACAAACGCTCCGAAAGTCGGCGCCGGTTCGGAAGCGCAAACGGCAGCTGCGATCGAAGCCCGCATTCAGCCGGTGGCCGATCAGGGATACACGCTGAAAGACGTCAATGCGCCGAAACAGTTGCAGACCGGCGAACAGGTATACAAAGCTGTCTGCGCCGCATGCCATACGACCGGCGCCGCCAATGCGCCCAAACTCGGCGATGCCGGCGCCTGGTCGGCGCGCATCGCGGCGGGTTACGACAAGGTGCTGGGCCACGCGCTGCACGGCCTGAATGCGATGCCGGCCAAAGGCGGCAACCCCGATCTGGATGATGTGGAAGTCGCGCGTGCAGTAGTCTATATGGCCAACCAGTCGGGTGCGAAATTCAAGGAGCCGGAAGCGCCGACTGCCAAACCCGCCAGCGCCGCGGCGCCTGAAGCGCCGACAGCCCCAGTTGCGGCGACCGCACCGGCGGCCGAGGCGACCGCGCCCGCAGCGGCTCCGGCAAAAGTGGCGGCCGATGCCGGCAAAAAACTGTATGACAGCGTCTGCATGGCCTGCCATACGGCGGGCGTGGCCGGCGCGCCGAAACTCGGCGACAAGGCGGCCTGGGCCGACCGCATCAAGCAAGGTGTCGCCACGCTGGACGAGCATGCCATCAAGGGCTTCCAGGGCAAGGGCGGCGTCATGCCGCCGAAGGGTGGTTCGCAGGCTTCGGACGACGAAGTCAAAGCCGCCGTCGAATACATGATCGCGGCGGTGAAATAACGCTGCTACCGATTCCCGAATGAAAAGCCGACCCGCGGGTCGGCTTTTTTTATGGCGTGCGGCTCTGTTCCGGTTTTAAACGCAGGCACGGCCGATGAAAGGCTGCAACGCAGCCCGGTACGGCCTCGTCATTTTTGCTGGTATGCCGGACCTTGCGCGGTGGCGCGCTGTTCGGCCACGAAAATCTCCACGCGGCGGTTTCTGGCGCGATTGGCGGCGCTGTCGTTCGCTACCACCGGCTCATGCGAACCGCGTCCTTCGACGATGAAGCGATTGGAGGCGATGCCGCGGCTGCTCAGATAATCGCGGGTACGCGCCGCACGATTGACGGAGAGCGGGTCGTTGATGGCGTCGCTGCCGGTATTGTCGGTGTGGCCGATGATGGTCACCGTGGTATAGGGATTGTCGGCCAGGGTCGACGCGAAACGATCCAGGATCGGCCGGAAGTTCGGCTTGATGTCGGAACGATTGGTGTCGAACGAGATATCGCTCGGAATATCGAGCTTGAGCCGGTTGTCGGCGGTCTGGCTGACCTGCACACCGGTGCCTTGCGTGGCCTGTTCCATTTCGCGCTTCTGGTTTTCCATTTTGTTGGACCAGATGTTGCCAACCAGCGCGCCGGCCGCACCGCCCAGCACCGCGCCGGTCGCCGTGCGCCGGCCGCCACCGTCGCCGGTGGCGGCGCCGAGAATGGCGCCCAGGCCGGCTCCCACACCGGCACCGGTGGCAGTGCCGCGCTGCGTCGGCGACATGTCGGCGCAGCCGCTAACGGCCAGCGTGGCGGCAACCATGGAAATTATTATTTGCGTGCGCATAGGGACTCCCTCTATTGTTGGAAACAAATTTCGACTCTGGGAGCGCCGATAAAGTTCACATAATGCAAATATCGAAGAAGGGCGTCACCTTCCCCGCGCGGGCACCGAAACGGGGCAGCGCCGCCATCCGGCCGCCCCGCGTTTCATCGCCCGGCGTCACGCCAGCGCTTATTTGCGGCCCATCAGCAAGCCGATCAGCAGCCCGACTCCGGCCGAAATGGCCACCGCGCGCCAGGGATTTTCCTGCACATAATCATCTGCCGATCCCGCCAGTTCCTTGCCGGTGTCGATAGCGGCCGCCTGCGCATCCTGGGCCTTGGCCAGTGCCGTGTCGAGCAGGTTCAAACCCTTGCTGCGCAGCGCTTCCGCCTTTTCGCCGGTGGCCGAAGTGGCCTCGTGAAACAACTCCTGCGCGTCCTTCACCAGCGATCTCATGTCGGTGCGCGTGGTTTTCAAATGGGGGGTCAACATCATTCTTCTCCTTAAAAAGATTCGGCTGTCCGACGCCGGATATGGGGCCAGGGCCCGCGTTTAAAAACCCAAACCTTTGGTCGCCCTGCCGCGAACCGCTTGCGCCGGCGGGCTTCATGTAACATGACAGGCGGCGGCCCGGGCCAACGCCGCCATCCATACTAAAGGAGACCGATATGCTGCGCTATGCAATCCTCTTTTTTGTGATCGCCGTCATCGCCGGCATTTTCGGTTTCGGCGGCATTGCCGCCAGCGCCGCCGGCATCGCCAAAGTCCTGTTCTGGCTGTTCGTCCTCATCTTCCTGGTCTCACTGGTATTCGGCCTGCTCACCAAAAAATAGCGGCGCGGCAAACCGCTTACATCCCGGGTGTGCAATCGGCACAGTGCTCGATTTCCGGCAGGCCATGCATCAGCCGCTCCTGCAGGTCGCGCAGCGCCGTGCGCACGCCCTCTTCGATCACGGGGTGGTAGTACGGCATATCGCGCATCTGCGCCACCGTCATCCGGCTCTGGGCGGCCCAGGCCAGCAGGTGCGCCAGATGCTCTGCGCGCGGCGCGATCATTTCGGCCCCCAGGAAACGGTCCGATCCGTATTCGCCATACACGCGCAGCACGCCTTTATTTTGCAGCATGACGCGGCTGCGTCCCTGGTTTTCGAACGATACCTGTCCTACCGCAAACTGTCCGCCACCGGTTTTCTTCAGTTGCTGCCAGCCGCGCCCGGCGATGGCGATCTGCGGGTCGGAAAAAACGATGGCCAGCGGCTCGCGCCGCAAGCCGGGGTGGATCTGCGGATAACCGCCGGCATTGTCGCCGGCGATCCGGCCCTGATCGGCGGCCTCATGCAGCAGCGGCCGCTCGTGACTGGCGTCGCCGGCGATGAACACCGTGCTGTCGCCGCAACGCATGGTGGCCGGGTCGAACAGCGGTACGCCGCGTGCATCCAGTTCGATGCCGGCGTGCTCGAGTCCGAGATCGCGCACATTGGGCGCACGTCCGGTGGCGCATAGCACGGCGCTGTAGCGCTCGCTGCGCGGCGCACCGTCGGCGCCGCGCGAGACCAGCACGACTTCGTCGGCCTGCCGCTGCACCGCCAGCACTTCGGCATCCAGCCGCAAGTCCAGCTCCTCGCCCAGACAGCGGCTGGCGTATTGCTGCACCACCGGATCGCCCAGCTGCGCGATCCGGCTGCGGCCGAACAGCGCCACCCGCACTCCCAGCCGGTGCAGCGCCTGGCCCAGTTCAAGCCCGATGATGCCGGTGCCGATGACGGCGACCGAAGGCGGCAAGTCGCTCCAGTCGAATACGTCGTCGCTGGTCAGCGCGCGCTCGCCGGCCGGCTGGAATTCGGCCGGGATCAGGGGGCTGGAGCCGGTCGCGATCACCACCCGATCGGCATGCACCACCGTATGCTGATCGACCTGCAGCCGCTGGCGGCCGATGAACCGCGCGTGCCCGCGCAAGCGGTCGGCGGCCGGAATTTTTTCCACGCCGTCCAGCACGAAGTCGACGAGACGGTCGCGCTCGGCGCGCACGCGCGCCATGACCGCCTTGCCGTCGATCTGCGGCGGCCCCGCTTGCACGCCGAAACGCGCGGCGCCGGCCACCGTGTGCGCGGCATCCGCGGCCGCGATCAGCAGCTTGCTCGGCATGCAGCCGACGCGGGCGCAGGTGGTGCCGTAGACGCCCCCCTCGATCAACACCACCCGCCGCTGATGCGAGCGGGCGGCGCGATAGGCGGCCAGGCCGGCCGTGCCGGCACCGATCACCGCAACATCGACTTCGAGCAAGTTCATGAGCCTCTCTTTCCGTTTCCTGGAATGACCGAATTTTGCCGCCATGGACGACCGGCCGCGCCGCTAGCGCTTGGGTTTGCGCTCATGCGAACCGCACTGGCGGCCCGTGGAAACCGCTGGCATGCCGTCGATCACGCAATTGCGCCGCATGGAAAAGTCTTGATGTCCATTTAACCAGATTAGGCGGCTGTCCGTGGAAATTCCATACGACAACGAATCTCAGCTTGCAGGTCATGACAACGGCCCAGAACGGGCCGTTGAACAAGTTAATGAGCGGCAAACGCCGCGGGAAAATGCGGGGTTTGCCGCAGTAGCTTAACGGGCGCCGCCGACAGTAGCCCGTGCAGAACCATCGGCCGCACCGCGGGCACCGACCGAGTGTTGCGGGCGCTGACGCGGCTGCTCGCCTTCGGCCGATGCACCGGCCGCGGCGCCGGTGCGGGCGGCGGGCCGCACCCGGTTGGCGGCACCGTCAAGCGCGGCGTCGGCGCTTCCGCCCACCGTGGCCGCGGCACCGGTCGCGCCCTTTACCGTTTCGCCGACCGTCAGACCGCCCGCACCATGCGCCGCGGCGCCGGTCGCGGCCGGCTGAGCGCCGGCATTGGCGCCGAGCTGCGCATCCACGCCGACGCCGAGTCCCTGGGCCAGCGCCGCCGCCGAAGCGGAAGCCACCAGCACGAACGACAGTGTACGAATCGATGTCTTGAATTGCATAAGTCACTCCTGAAATGAATGGGATGCATCACTGATGCAAGGATTCGATGCATCCACCATCGCCACGTTCAGGAGCGGCTGGCCCAAGCTGCTCACGGCCGGCGAAAACGCGCGGCAACTTCTTGATAAGAAAGGCGTATTCCGAAGTGTAAAGCTTTGTAAGAAGGCGCAGCCCAGCGCCAAAACGGCGGCACGGCCGGCGGTTCTACCGGGTATCGGCGAAAGCGGGCGCGGCACTATGATGGCGGCCCCAATACCACAGCAGCCCGACCCATTCATGCGCCGCGTAATGCGTGCGGCGCAAGCCTTCGCCGCCCGGGAGGTAGTCGATGGCGGACCTGCGCTCGCGCCCCAGAAACTGGGTTGGAGCGGCGACGATCTCGAGCCCGAAGCGGGTAAAGATGGCCTCCGCGCGCGCCATGTGCATGGCGTCGGTGACCAGCAGCACGCGCCGGATGCCGGCACGCCGTAATTGCGCGGCCGAGTAGCGCGCGTTTTCCGCCGTATTGTCGGAACGCTGCTCCAGCCAGGCGACCGGAACGGCAAAATCCTCGCGCAGCGCACGCGCCATCACCGCCGCTTCCGATTCGGCCGAGCCGTCCGGACTGCCGCCGCTCAGCAGCAGCGGCAAGCCGGTGGCGCGCTGCAGCCGGGCTGCATAGCGCAGGCGCGCGAGCGTCTGCGTGCTGGGCACGTCGCGACCACCGTATTCGGGTGCGCCGCGATGCGGCCGCCGCCCAGCACGACGATCGCCTGCGCGCTCGCGGCAGCGGCGGGCGTCAGTGGAGCCGTCAGGTTTTCCAGCGGCCGCACCAGCAGCTCGGCACCTGCCTTGGTGGAGAGCGCCAGCAGCAGCGCCAACGAGGCGGCGCCGAGCGCCAGTCCGAGGCGCGGCCAGCGCCGGCGCAACAGCAGGCCGATAGCACAGGGGATGATCAGGTTGAGCGGCGGCAGCAGCAGGGCGCCGACGGCATTGGTGGCGACCCAGCCGCCATTCATGAGATTCGCGCCCACCGCCGCGAGCGCATCTCAAGCGGCCGGGAAGCGGGCGCAGTAGCCACTGCTAGCGGTTGAACTCGCCGCTCGCTTCCGGCTGGTAGGTGACTTCGAGCACGCGCAGCCGCAGCTCGCGGCCGCCCGGCGCCTGCCAGGAAATCGACTGGCCCACCGACAGCCCGAGCAGGGCGCTGCCGACCGGCGCCAGCACCGACACTGCATCCGGCACGTCGGTCTGGCCTGGATACACCAGCGACAGGCGGTACTCGGTGCCGGTCGCGTCGTCGATGAACTTGACCGACGAATTCATGGTGATGACGTTGGGCGGCACTTCCTCGGGCGCGACGATGGTGGCGCGGTCGACCTCGCTTTGCAGGGCGTCGATGCCGGGCAGATTGCGGTAAGCGTCCGAATCCAGCAGCCGCTCGAGCCGTTCGAGATCGAAACTCGAGATGATGATGCCAGGGCGGTTATCCATTTGTGTTTCCAATCATGAGCTATGACCAAATCCCGCGCTTTACGCGGTGCAGCAGTATTTGAAGCGAAGGGGAATCGGTATTCGGGTGAAATGCGGTCGAAGTGACGCATTGGGTTTGACCTGATGTTAGGCGAGAAACGCGGCGGAAGCAAGCCAGGCTGCCGCCGCGCACACGAAGCACCGCGGCACACGTGTTTCGCTGGAAAAACCTTGCGGCAGCGGCAATGCCGCAGATTCACTCCGCCATCTGCGGCTCGGCAATAGTGCGCAACTGGAAGCGGCCGTCGTTGTTGAAGAGCCAAGTTTCCATGATTTCAACCTGGCCGTGGCGCAGCAGATGCCTAGCCGGTTTCGGAAAAGGCGCCGTCTTGCGCAGCGCCGCCAGCGCCGTGGTTTCGGTGGCGCGGTCACGGTTGGAGCGCAGGATGTCGCTGCGCGTCAAGCGGCCGTTGGCATCGACGTGATACTTGACCACCACCACCGAACGCAGCAAGGCCTGCGGCCGGCCGGTGAATACCTGCACCGAATTGGTCTGCACGATACGGTGCGCGAGGTCGCGCTTGTAGGCGTCCAGCGTGGCCGCGGTCGAGCTGCCGTCGCGCGTGGTCTCGACCGTCGCCGGCTGCGCCGCCACAGGGGTCGGCTGCGCGGGCTCCGGCGGCGTGCTGGAACAGCCGGCGAGCGCGGCGAAGACGAGGAAGGGCGCGATTCTATGGGTCATGGACGAACTCGAAAAAACGTGCGGCGATGGTAACACCGGCACGGGCACCGCAAAAGGCGGCTTTACGGCCTGCATGCAGACATCACAGGCGCGCCGTCAGTTCCGCTCCCTCGCGTATCGCGCGCTTGGCATCGAGTTCGGCCGCCAGCCGGGCGCCGCCGATCAGATGGAATTGCGGGCCGCCGCCATCCGGCTGGGCCGGCATCAGCTCGGCCAGCGCGTCCTGGCCGGCGCAGACGATCACGTGATCGACCTCGAGCAGTCGTTGCTTGCCGTCCTGCGTGATGTGCAGGCCGGCGTCGTCGATCTTGCGGTATTCGACTCCGCTCAGCATCTGCACGCCGTGGCGCTGCAGCGTGGCGCGGTGCACCCAGCCGCTAGGTCTTGCCGAGGCCGGCGCCCGGCTTCGAGGCCTTGCGCTGCAACAGGAATATCTCGCGCACCGGGCGGGCGGCGGCCGCCGGGCGCAAGCCGCCGGCGCCGGACGCGCGCGCCTCCAGGTCGACGCCCCATTCGTCCAGCCAGTGCGCCAGCGGCACCGGCAGCGGCACGCGGCGGTCGTGCAGCAGATATTCGCCGACGTCGAAGCCGATGCCGCCGGCGCCGATGATGGCGACGCGGCGCCCGACCGGCGGATCGCTTTGCAGCAGGTCATAGTAGGAAAGTACCTTCGGATGTTCGATGCCGGGAATCGGCGGCGTGCGCGGCGTCACGCCGGCGGCGACGATCACGTGATCGAAATCCTGCGCCAGCAATTCCGCGCGCGTGACGCGGGTATTGAGCTTCAGCGTAACGCCGGTGAGCTCCAGCTGGCGGGCGAAATAGCGCAGGGTTTCGGCGAACTCTTCCTTGCCCGGGATTTTCATCGCCAGCTTGAACTGGCCGCCGATGCCGGCGCTGGCTTCGAACAGCGTCACCGCATGGCCGCAGCGTGCGGCCACGGTGGCCGCCGACAGCCCCGCCGGGCCGGCGCCGACCACGGCGATTTTTTTCGCCTGCGCGCTCTTGCGGTACACCAGCTCGGTCTCGTAGCCGGCACGCGGATTCACCAGGCAGCTGGCGCGCTGGTTGGCGAAGGTGTGGTCGAGGCAGGCCTGGTTGCAGCCGATGCAGGTGTTGATTTCGTCGGCGCGGCCGGCGGCGGCCTTGTTGACGAACTCGGGATCGGCCAGGAACGGCCGCGCCATCGAGACCAGATCGGCGTCGCCGCGCGCCAGGATGGTTTCGGCCTCGTCCGGCATGTTGATGCGGTTCGAGGCCACCACCGGGATCGACACCTGCCGGCGCAACCGTCCGGCCAGGCCGGCGAACGCCGCGCGCGGCACCGAGGTGACGATGGTCGGCACGCGCGCCTCGTGCCAGCCGATGCCGGTGTTGAGGATGTTGACGCCGGCGCGCTCGAGCGCCTGCGCCACCGCCACCACCTCGTCCCAGCTGTTGCCGCCTTCGACCAGGTCGAGCAGCGAGTGGCGGTACATGATGATGAACTCGCGCCCGACCGCGGCGCGCACGCGGCGCACGATCTCGACCGGCAGCCGCATGCGGTTTTCGATGCGAGCCGCCCCAGCGGTCGCTGCGCCGGTTGGTGCGCGCGCACAGGAACTGGTTCAGCAGATAGCCTTCGCTGCCCATGATTTCGATGCCGTCGTAGCCGGCGCGCTGGGCCAGCCGCGCGCAGCGCACGTAGTCGGCGATGGTGCGCAGGATGCCGCGCTCGGTCAGCGCGCGCGGCTTGAACATCGAGATCGGCGACTTGAGCGCCGAGGCCGACACCACCAGCGGCTGGTAGCCGTAGCGCCCGGCGTGCAGGATCTGCAGCGCGATCTTGCCGCCTTCCTCGTGCACCGCGCGCGTGACGCGCCGGTGGTTGCGCAGGTCGAAGGCGCTGTTCAGGGTGCCGCCGAAGGGCAGCAGCCAGCCGCTGCGGTTGGGCGAAATACCGCCGGTGACGATCAGGCCGACGCCGCCCCGGGCGCGTTCGCGGAAGTAGGCGGCCAGCTTGCGGATAGTTGTAGAAGCGGTCTTCCAGCCCGGTATGCATCGAGCCCATGATCACGCGGTTCTTCAGGGTGGTGAAGCCGAGGTCGAGCGGCGCCAGCAGGTTCGGGTAATGGGGATGGGTCATGACGTGGGAATAGCGCCGGCAGCGCGGTGGGCGCTGCTCACAGTGGAAAAAGGCAGGGTATCACCGCAGGGCTGGAAATGTCCTTGGGGCAATCCTCTAAATTGCCGCATTTCCGCCTTGATGGCGGCGCCGGCGGGCATCCGTGGCATGCCGCTGGGCCGCCCCATGAATCATGGAGTATGTTGAAAATATTACCATTTTACGCCAGACATCGGACGCCGATACCGGGAGTATATGCACGCTTTAGCCTAAGCCCGGCTGCGGAGATGGGCGCTACGCCGCAGTGCCTGCCAGCCGGCTTATTGGCCGCCCACCGAGGCCGCGCGCGGTCCATGCGTCGGCCCGACGCGGCGCTCGATCTCGGCGCGCACCGGGTCGCCGAGGCCGAGCATGAAGCCGACTTCGGCCACCACGAACAGCGGCCCGATGATCAGGCCGATCAGGTCGTCGACGAAGGCCGGTTTCTTGCCCTCCCAGGCGTGGCCGATGAATTGCAGGATCCAGCCGAGCACGAACAGCCCGATGCCGACCGTCAGCCAGGTGGCCGTCGCTGCCGCCGCCACCGTCTGCGCGCCCCACAATGTCAGCCCCATCAGGATCGCCATCACCACGCCGTAGCGCAGGTCGAGCGCGAAGTAGTAGAGCACGCTCAAGAGCACCGCCAGCGTCGCCGGCGTCAGCGCGACGCCGCCCAGATCGAAGGCGGGACGCGACAGCAGCACCGCGATCGCGAATACGATCATCGGAATGCCGACCAGGTGGGTCGCGATGTTGCGGCGGTCGCGATGGTAGGCGGCGTATTGGGCGAGCTGATCGACGAGGGTTTTCATGGCGGTCTCCTTATGGTTTGGCGCTACGCTACCAGAACGCATCGGCTGCGCGCCGATGCCGGCGCCGGCGCGGACATGAGCGGCAAACAGCACGGATAAACGAAGCGCCCAGCGGGCTTCCAGCCTATGCCAAGCGCTACCCGAACGTCAATCATGGCGTGCGCGGCACGGGCCTCTCTCAGGCTATCCGCACAAGGCGATCCCGCGCGGCGCCTCTTGGCACTCAAACCAGGAGCTTGTCGAGCGTGATCGGCAGGTCGCGCACGCGGCGTCCGGTGGCGTGATACACCGCATTGGCGATGGCGGCGGCGACGCCGGTGGTGGAGACTTCGCCGATGCCCTTGGCGCCGAGCGCGTTCACGTGCGCATCCTGTTCGGGCACCACCGTGATGTCGATGGTGCCGATATCGGCGTTCACCGGCACGTGGTATTCCGCCAGGTTGGCGTTGACGAAACGCCCATAGTGCGGATCGAGCACGGATTCCTCGAACAGCGCCAGGCTGATGCCCCATACGATGCCGCCCATCAGTTGGCTGTGCGCGGTTTTGGCATTGATCAGCTGGCCGACGCCGTAGGCGCCGACCACGCGCGGAACCCGGACCAGGCCGAGATCGCGATCGACGCGCACTTCGGCAAAGACCGCGCCGAAGGTGTGCATCGAGTATTGCCCGGTTTCACTGCCGGGCTTGCTGTCGGCGCGCGCTTCGAGCGCACCGCCATGGCGCGCGAGCAGCGCGGCGGCCGGCTCGCCGCGCTCGCGGTCCGACGCCAGCCGCAGCCAGCCGTGGTCGATCACGATGCCGTCGGCGGCCGCACCCGCCAGCGGCGAGCGCGCATCGGCGCGCGCCAGCTCGATCAGGCGCCGGCGCGCGTCCAGGCAAGCTTCGTGGATCGCCGCGCCCACGCTTTCCACCGTCATCGAGCCGGCGGCAATCGGCGCTTCCGGCAGTGCCGTATCGCCCAGTTCGAAGCGGATTTGCCGCGGCGCGTAGCCGAGCGCGTCGGCGGCGATCTGCGTCATGACCGTGTAGGTGCCGGTGCCCAGGTCCTCGGTGCTCGATTGCACCAGCGCCTGGCCGTCCGCCAGCAGGCGCACGCGCGCCGCTGCAGGGCTGCGCTTGGCCGGCCGGGTCGCGCTGGCCATGCCCATGCCGATCAGCCATTGCCCCTGCTGCATCGAGCGCGGCGCCGGATTGCGCCGCTGCCAGCCGAAGCGCTCGGCGCCGACGCGATAACACTCGCGCAGCGCCTTGCTGGAAAACGGCAGGTCGCGCTCGGGGTCGCGTTCGGCGTAATTGCGCAGGCGCAGCGCAATCGGATCGATACCGGTTTCATAGGCGAGTTCGTCCAGCGCGCTTTCCAGCGCGAAACTGCCGGTGGCCTCGCCCGGCGCGCGCTGGAAGGTCGGCGTGCCGAGGTTCAGCTTGACCAGCCGATGCGAGGTGGCGATATTCGGGCAGGCATACAGCATGCGCGTGACCATCGCCGACGATTCGGTCCAGTTCTCGATGACCGAGGTATTGGAAATGACCTTGTGCTCCACCGCCGTGAAGCGGCCGTCGGACGCGCAACCGAGCGTCACCGTCTGTTCGGTGCGCGGCCGGCCGCCCACCGGGCCGAACAGCTGCGGCCGCTGCAGCACCAGCCGCACCGGCTGGCCGCACTGGCGCGCCGCCAGCGCCGCCAGCGCAACGTGCGACCAGGCCGAGCCCTTGCCGCCGAAGCCGCCGCCCACATAAGGGCAGAGCACGCGCACGTGGTCCTGGGGAATGCCGAAAATCCCGGCGAGTGTTTTTTGCACGCCGGCCACATGCTGCGTCGAATCGTGCAAGGTCAGCCGGCTGCCGTCCCAGGCGGCGAGCGTGGCGTGCGGCTCCATCGGATTGTGATGCTGCATCGGCGTCGTATAGGTCAGCGTCTTGCGCACCGCCGCCTGCGCCAGGCCGGCCTGCACATCGCCCTGGCGCGAGTCGGCGTCCATGTCCAGCACCTTGCCCGGCGAATAGGCGTGCGGCTTGGCGGCGTCGAAATCGAGCGCGGCGGCGGTCTGCTGATACTCGACGCGGACCGTGGCGGCGGCGCCCAGCGCCTGCTCCAGCGTATCGGCAACCACCACGGCCACCGGCTGGCCGTTGTAATGCACCTGGTCGTCCTGCAGCAGCGACAACACGCGCCCCTGCGGCGGCTGTTCCGCTCTCTTGCCGCCTTGCGGCAGCCGCATGGCGTTCTTGTGCGTGAGCACGGCGACGACGCCGGGCGAGCGTTCCGCCGCCCCGGTGTCGAGCCGCGCGATCCGTCCGTTCGGCACCGTGCTCTGCACCAGCACCGCATGCGCCATGCGCGGCAGCGCGAATTCGGCGCTGTAGCGCGCGGCGCCGCATACCTTCAAGGGGCCGTCGATACGGTCCAGTGGCGCACCGACACTTTTCATGCCACTCCTCCCGCCACGCCGAGCGCGCGCACGACGGCGCGCCGCGCCAGGTCCACCTTGAAACGATTATGCTGGTAAGGCTGCGCGCCCTGCAGCAGCGCGTCGGCGGCGGCCTGCATCGCCGGCGGCGTCAGCGGCCGCCCCACCAGTTCGGCTTCGGCCTGCGGCAGGCGCCACGGCTTGTGCGCGACGCCGCCCAGCGCCAGCGCAGCATTCCTTACTACGCCGTCTACCATATCGAGCGCCGCCGCCACCGACACCAGCGCGAAGGCATAGCTGGCACGGTCGCGTACCTTGAGGTAATACGCATGCTCGGCAAATGGCGAGCGCGGCAGGTCGACGGCCGTGATCAGCTCACCGCGCTCCAGGGTGGTATCGCGCTGCGGCGCATCGCCCGGCAGACGGTGGAAGTCGCCGATCGCGATCGCGCGCTCGCCGCCCGGGCCGCGCACGCGCACCACGGCACCCAGCGCCGCCAGCGCCACATTCATGTCGGACGGATTGGTGGCGATGCAGGCGTCGCTGGCGCCGAGCACGGCATGGATGCGGTTATAGCCGTCGCGCGCGGCGCAGCCGGAACCGGGCAGGCGCTTGTTGCAGCGGTCGAATCCCGTATCGTAAAAATAGTAACAGCGCGTGCGTTGCAGCAGATTGCCGCCGACCGTGGCCATGTTGCGCAGCTGCGGCGAGGCGCCCGCCAGCAAGGCCTGCGTCAGCAAGGGATAGCGGGTGCGGATCAGCATATGGTTGGCGGTATCGCTGTTGCGCGCCAGGGCGCCGATGCGCACGCCGCCCTCGGGCAGTTCGACGATCTCGGCCAGCGGCAGCCGGCTGACGTCGATCAGGCTATGCGGCACGGCGACACCGCCCTTGACGAGGTCGAGCAGATTGGTGCCGCCGCCGATGAACATCGCGCCCGGTTCCTGCGCCAGGCGCAGCGCCTCGTCGACATTCGCCGGGCGGCGATAGGCGAACGGATTCATCCGCTGCCCCCACCCCGCGCCGCGGCCACCGACTGGATCGCCTTGACGATATTGGCGTAGGCGCCGCAGCGGCACAGATTGCCACTCATGCGTTCGCGCACCTCGTCGTCGTTCAATACCGCGCTGCGGCTGCGCACATCGGGCGTCACCGCGCTCGCATCGCCGCGTTGCGCTTCGTTCAGCAGGGCCAGCGCGGAGCAGATCTGGCCCGGTGTGCAGTAGCCGCACTGGAACGCATCGTGCGTCACGAACGCGGCCTGCATCGGATGCAGATGCTCGGGCTGGCCGATACCTTCGATGGTGGTGATGGCGTCACCCACGTGCATGACCGCCAGCGTCAGGCACGAATTGATGCGGCGGCCGTTGACCAGCACGGTGCAGGCGCCGCATTGTCCGCGGTCGCAGCCTTTCTTGGTGCCCATCAAACCAAGGTGCTCGCGCAAGGCATCCAGCAAGGTGACGCGCGGCTCCAGCATCAGCTCGTGTTGTTCGCCATTGATCTGCAGCGCGATACGCAGGGCCGAGGCTGCTTGCACCACCATCGGTGCCTCTGCCGCCGGCGCGGCAGCTTGCGGAGCAGCATGCGATAGCAAAGGCGAACTGGCCAACGCTCCGGCCGATTGCAGGAACTTGCGTCGTGTCAAGCTGGACGGCGCACCAGTCGACGCAACAGCGTGCAAGCCTGCATTCCAGCTGGAATCGTCCCCGCTGCGAGCAGGTGGAACGGACATTGCGGCTCCTATCTGAATCGGCCGCCAGGCTTTGTTCAATCCCCGGCATTCATACACAGCGCGGCGGCATTCGTAGCAAACATCGGTGAAGCACAGGCAACTGTTGGCTTGGATTTGAAGCGGGCGGATTGTGTTCCCGGCCTGGACAGCCGCCATGCTGTTTGTCGCGCTGCATCGACGCCATCGGACTGTTTTCCGCTGCTCCAGGCATCCGGGAAAGAGACGCCTGGCGCTCTACGAAAGAAAGCGCAGCCGGCGCGGCCGCGGCAGGGCTTCAGCGCACCGCTTCGTCGGCCAGCGGCACCGGCCTTTGCGTCCCGCGCTCGCCCAGCACCAGTTGCAGCACCACGGCCACCGCGACGTTCAGCACCAGTGCCAGCAAGCCGGTATACACCGTATAGCTGGCGCCGCCGAGCACCAGCGTATGTACCGGTTTGATGCCATCGGTAAAGGCCAGCCAGCTGCCGCTGGCCATGCCGACGGCCCAGCCGGCCAGCAAGGCCGGGGCCCGGAACCAGTGGAAGAACAAGCCGAACACCACCGCCGGGAAGGTTTGCAGGATCCAAACGCCGCCGAGCAATTGCAGGTTGATGGCGTACTGAGTTGGCAAGAACAGGATGAAGACCAGGGCGCCGAGTTTGACCACCAGCGACACGATCTTGGCCACCTTCTGCTCGCCGGCCGGGGTGATTTCCGGATTCACGTAAGGCTTCCAGAAATTGCGCGTAAACAGGTTGGAAGCCCCGATCGACATGACCGCCGCCGGCACCAGCGCGCCGATGGCGATCGCGGCAAACGCGAAGCCGGTGAACCAACTGGGGAACAGCGCGTTGAACAGCGCCGGCACCACGTCGTTGTTATTTGTGATCGTGATGTTGGCGGCATAGCCCATGAACCCGAGCAGCGCGATCAGGCCCAGCAGCACGGTGTAGGCGGGCAGAAACACGGCATTTTTCCGGATCGTATCGGCGCTTTTGGCGGCAAAGATGCCGGTCAGCGTATGCGGATACATGAACGCCGCCAGCGCCGAACCGAGCGCCAGGCTGGCGAACGGCAGCATCTGCTGCGGCTGCAGGTAGAGTCCGGTGGCGCCGCCCTTGGCGGCGAAGGCTTCATTGGCCGATGCGAACACCGCGCCATAGCCGCCCAGCTTCATCGGCACCAGCACGACCGCCACCAGCACCACGATGTAGATCATCAAGTCCTTCACGAACGCGATCAGGGCCGGCGCCCGCAGTCCGGCCGAATAGGTGTACAGCGCCAGGATCACGAATGCCGCCGCCAGCGGCAGCTCGCCGGTCAGGCCGAGCGCCTTGATCACTACTTCCATGCCGACCAGCTGCAGCGCGATGTACGGCATGGTGGCGAATACGCCGGTGAGCGCGATCGCAAATTCCAGCGTGCGCGAGCCATAGCGGCCATACACCACATCGCCGGCGGTCACATGGCCGGCGCGATGCGCGGCATGCCAGAGTTTCGGCATGATCATGAACACGATCGGATAGACGATGATCGTGTACGGCAACGCGAAGAAGCCATAGGCGCCGACCGCATAGACCAGCGCCGGCACCGCGATCACGGTGTAGGCGGTATAGAAATCGCCGCCGACCAGGAACCAGGTGATCCAGGTGCCGAAATTACGGCCGCCCAGACCCCATTCGTCGAGGTGGGCGCCCTTGTTGGTGCCGCCTCTTTGCCAGCGCGAGGCGGCAAAACCCATCACCGTCACCAGCACGAAAAAGAAGACGAAGACGCCCAGCGCAGTCCAGTTGATTTGGGTAGCCATCATTCGACTCCCTTGTTGATGCCGTGGCGATACACGATCCAGATCAGCAGCGAAGTGATCGGAACCCATACCAGCTGGTACCAGTAGAAGAACGGGAAGCCGAACAGGGCGGGCAATTCGTGGTTATAGAACGGCACCCACAGCAAACCGATGAACGGCAGCAGAAGCAGGATCCACATGCGCATCTCCTTGGGGTCAACTGCAGTGTCCGCACGGCCATGCCGACGCGGATACAGAGACGGAACCTATGGGATTCGACCATCGGGAGAGCACATCCAATCCTGTCTTCCTTGAACGCAAATCAATTTCCGTTCGTATTTTTGGCGGAAGACGCGGCATTTTTGATGGACGGAAACAATGGGCGCGTGCGGACGGCGACGACAGCACGGCATGCGGACCGGGGCGGCGCGCTAGCGCGAAGACGCCGGAAAAATTCGGCGCCACCTGGCTGGGCGGCCGCGTTGCCCGCCGTCGCCGGCGGCACGTCATAATGTCTTTGCCGCCAGGCCTTATCGGAAGATTCGCGCGGCTCGCGCCAGAGCGCACCTGCCGTCTTCAGGAGAAAATTTATGCCGCCGGAATCCGCCGCAGGGCTCGAAGTCCACTCCGAAGGATTTGCCTGCGCCGCGCCGCGACGGGCCTGGCAGGTGTTGACCGACTATGAGCGCCTGGCCGAATTTGTGCCGAACCTGACGTCGTCCACGGTGCTGTCGCACAAGGGCCGCGAGGTGGTGGTGGAACAATATGGCAGCGGCGGCTTCTTGTTCGTCCGACGCGAAATCCATATGGTGCTACGCGTCACCGAACAGCCGTTTTCGACGATTGAAGTGACGCGCATATCCGGCAACATGCGGCGCTACGAGGCACGCTGGAACTTGGCGCCGGCGCGGAAAAACCACTGCGACGGTACCCGCATCGCCTACACCGCCAGCATGGAACCGGATTTTTTCGTGCCGCCCATCGCCGGTCCAGCCATGGCGCAGGCGGACATCGACAAGATGCTGCAGGCCGTGCTGGCGGAAATCGAGCGCTGGGCGCAGCGCTAGCGCCGGCGCGGCTGGCGGCCTAGCTGGTACCTACTTACCGGGGGTGCCGGCTGCGGCCGGCGATTGGCCGTATTGACCCGGTTGGCCCACTTCGCCCGGCTGTGCCGGCTGCGCCGCCAAGTCTTGTTTCAGCTTGGTCTTGGATTGCTGTTTTTCCTGCTTGTACTCGGATTTGGCGGCCTTTTTCTCGGCCTTGTATTCCTTCTTGGCCGCCTTGTCCTCCATCCGTTTTTGCACGTAGGGGTCGTTGGAAGTGGTGGCCGGCGCCGACATGGCGGCCGGTGGCGCCGTCTGCATCGGGCTCGATTGGGTGGTCGTGTTGCCGCCGTCCTGGGCGCAGGCGGCGCTGGCCAGCAGGGTCAGCGCCGAAGCGCCGATGATTTCACGTAGTGTCATTTTCCGCTCCTTGAGATGGATGACGCGCCGACCACGGGCAACGGCCGGCGCTCCGCGGCGCCGTGCGGCCCGGAAAGATTCCAGGGATACACGGAACACTGCGGGGTCTCTTATGGATGGGAAAGATTATTGAAAGTTCAACCGTCCACCGCTCAGGTCGGGACGGCTTCGCCGCCCAGCGCCTCCACCAGCGCGGCCAGCATCTGGCTCAATTCGCCGGTCATCAGTTGCATGTCGGCATCGAAACGCTCGTCGGCGCCGGCCGCCACGCTGTCGGTGTTTTCCTTGAGCACGTCGAGCGGCGCGATGCGCTTCAAGGCCAGCGATTCGGTCAGCACGAAGGAGATGCGGTCGTTCCAGGTCAGCGCCAGCCGCGTGCATTGCTTGCCGGCGGCGATGTGGCGCCGCAGGTCGTCGGCTTCCGGCGCATGCCGCGCGTAGCGCACGCTGGCCTTGCTGTCGCCGGTGGCGCGCAGCTCGGTATCCTGGTCGATCGAAAAGCCCGCTGGCGCCTCGTCGGCGGCCAGCCAGTCGGTCATCGCCGACTGCGGCGAACGCGCCACGCGCAGGTTGGTCAGCGGCAAGGGATCGACCGATTTCAGCAACAGTTTGAGGATTTCATCGGCCTTGGCCGGACTCGAGCTGTCGACCACCAGCCAGCCGTTGAGCGGGTCGATCCAGACCCGGGTATCGCGCCGGATCGAAAAGGCGCGCGGCAGCAATTCGTCGGTGACCTGTTCCTTGAGTTCCTTGGTCTGCTTGCGGCCGGGCTTGAAGCCTTGCTGCTCCTCGATCTCGGCGGCGCGCGCCTTGACCACCTGGTTGATCACGGAAGCCGGCAACAGCTTCTTTTCGGTGCCCAGCATGATCAGCATCTGGCGGTTGACGGCATGCACCAGCGGACCATTATCACGCGGCGCGAGCCAGCCCTGGCTTTGCATGTCGCCGCTGCTGCATGGCGCGAAGGCCTGCGGCGCGAGACAGGCTTCGAGTTGATCGGAAGACATCGCCCAGGGGGCGGGAAGACGGTAAATCTGCAGGTTTTTGAACCACATGGCGAGCGCGCAAAAAAGGGGCCATTCTACACGCCATCGTTTTCGCCGCGGCTCAACCCGGCGCGGCCGGCGACGGTTCGGCGCCGAACAATCCAAGCTGCGGCGTCGCCTGCTCCGCGCCCAGGCGCACGCCGACTCCCAGCAGCCGCACCGGCTGCTGGCCGCGCAGGAAGGCGGTTTCCAGCAGCTGGCGATAGAGCGCCGCATCGGGCAGGGCGGCCACGCATTCGGCCGTGGTGCGACGGAAATCGGCGAAACGGATCTTGACGAACAGCTTGCGCACCTGGGCCTGCGCCTGGGCGCGCGCAATGCGCGCCTCCAGCATTTCCAGCAGGTCCGGCAACTGGTCCGCGCAAGCGCCCAGATCGGGCAGGTCGACCACATAGGTTTCCTCGACGCTGACCGACTGGCGCTGGGAACTGGGGCAGACCGGCCGCGGATCGATGCCGCGGCACAATTCGTGGAGGCGGCTGCCGAACTTGCCGAAATGGCGCTGCAGCTCGGTCAGCGGCCAGGCGCGCAGGTCGCCGCAGGTATGCGCCCCCAGTTGTCGCAAGCGCGCGGCGGTGACGCGGCCGACGCCGAACAGCTTGTCGACCGGCAAGGCGGCAACGAAGGCATCGACCTGCTGCGGCTTGACCACGAACTGGCCATCCGGCTTGTTCCAGTCGCTGGCGATCTTGGCGATGAATTTGTTGGGCGCGACGCCGGCCGAGGCGGTGATGCCGACCGTGTCGCGGATGCGGCTGCGGATTTCCTGCGCCATCAGCGTGGCGCTGCCGTGCGCATGCGAGGCGGCGCTGACGTCGAGATAGGCTTCGTCGAGCGACAGCGGTTCCACCAGCTCGGTGTATTCGCGGTAGATCGCCAGGATCTGGCGCGATGCCGCACGGTATTTTTCCATCGTCGGCGGCAGCAGCACCAGCCCCGGGCAGCGCTGCAGCGCCTGCGCGCTGGCCATCGCCGACCGCACGCCGAAGCGCCGCGCCTCGTAGTTGCAGGCGGCGATCACGCCGCGCTGGTCGGGGCGGCCGCCGACCGCCACCGGCAAGGTGCGCAGCGAGGGATCGTCGCGCATTTCGACCGAAGCGTAAAAACAATCGCAGTCGCAATGAATGATTTTTCGGGTCGGCGCGTTCAAGGCAAGGGACGGCAAGCGGGGCTTTCCGCGATCGGAAGACAAAGCGCCATTCTACCGGCGCCGCCCGGCGCGGCATGCGCCCGGCACATTGCAACGGCGCAAACCGCGCCGTCACGGATTTTTTTCGGCGCATAGGGATCACACGCTTAGCCCGCCCGACCGCGGCCGTCGTCGCCATCAGCAAAGGAGCCGCATGAAAGCATCCGAGCAAACCCTCGATCTGGCCCTGATCGGGAATTCCCGCACCAGCGCGCTGATCGATCGCAACGCCAGCATCGTCTGGTGGTGTTACCCGTATTTCGACAGCGATCCGATCTGCTGCACGCTGCTGCAGCCGAAAGCGAATGCCGCCCAGGAGGAAGCCGGCGCGGCGCCGTTCGGCATGATCGGCATCCAGTTCGAAGGAGGGGTGCTGGTCGACCAGCACTACGAAAAGAACACCGCGATCCTGTCCAGCCGCTTCGCCGATACCGCCGGCAACGCCATCGAAGTGATCGATTTCGCGCCGCGCTTCTATCACTACGGACGCACCTTCGCGCCGACCATGCTGGTGCGCCTGATCCGCTGCACCGCCGGCCGTCCGCGCATCGCGCTGCAGGTACGGCCGGCCCTGCGCTACGGCGAGGCGCCGGCGACCGCGCGCTATGGCACCCACCACATTTCCTATGTCGGCTCGATGCAGGCGATGCGCATCACCACCGACGCTTCGATTTCGGCGGTCAGCGAAGAGCGGCCGTTCTTCCTGCGCGGCAGCCTCACGCTCATGCTGGGGCCGGACGAAACCGTCGAGGGCGCGCCGTCCGAGATCGGCCGCTCGTTCTACGAAAAGACCCAGCTCTACTGGCATCGTTGGGTGCGCAACCTGGCGGTGCCGTTCGAATGGCAGGAGGTGACGATCCGCGCCGCCATCACGCTGAAGATGAACGCCTTCGACGACAGCGGCGCCGTGATCGCCGCTGTCACCACCTCGATTCCCGAGGCGCCGCACAGCGGCCGCAACTGGGATTACCGCTACTGCTGGCTGCGCGACGCCTATTTCGTGGTCAATGCGCTGAACCGGCTGGGCGCCACCGGCACCATGGAGCGCTACCTGCAGTACATCCTGAACGTGATCGCCGATACGCGCGACGCGCCGCTGCAGCCGGTGTACGGCATCCGGCGCGAAGCGGCGCTGGAAGAACGCGAAGCGCCGGCGCTGGCCGGCTACCGCGGCATGGGGCCGGTCCGTACCGGCAACCTGGCCTATCGCCAGGTGCAGAACGACGTCTTCGGCGCCGCCGTGCTGGCCGGCACCCACGCCTTTTTCGACACGCGGCTGGAGCGGCCGGCGGACCGCCGGCTGTTCGAAGACCTGGAACGGCTCGGCGAGCAGGCCGTGCTCAATTACAACGTGCCGGACGCCGGCATCTGGGAATTGCGCGGCGTGCGCCGCGTGCATACCTTTTCCAGCATCATGTGCTGGGCCGCCTGCGATCGGCTGGCGGCCATCGCGCGCCAGCTCGGCCTGCCGCAGGACAGCGAAAAATGGCAGGCGCATGCGCAGCGGATCCACCAGGAGATATGCGACGCCGCCTGGAATCCGCAGATCGGCAGTTTCGTCTCGACCTTCCACGGCGAGCATCTGGACGCCAGCCTGCTGCTGATGGCGGAAATCCACTTCCTGTCGCCGAACGACCCGCGCTTCGCCGGCACCGTGCGTGCCGTCGAAAAATACCTGCGGCGCGGCGACTTCCTGCTGCGCTATGACGAGGAAGACGATTTCGGCCGGCCGGAAACCGCGTTCCTGGTGTGCACGCTGTGGTGGATCATGGCGCTGGCGCAGATGGGCGACAAGGAACGCGCGCGCGAACTGTTCGAAGGCGTGCTGGCGCGGCGCAACCACCTGGGCCTCTTGGCCGAGGACGTGGTGCCGGACACCGGCGAGCAATGGGGAAATTTTCCGCAGACCTACAGCATGGTCGGGCTGATCCAGTGCGCGGCGCGCTTGAGCATTTCGTGGGACGAAGCGTATTGAGCCAATGGCGAAGTTCGCCGTTGCCGAGATTTTGAAATTGCCGTTGCCGTTGCTTTTGAAGTTGACGTGCCCCCGCTTGGGACGCTGCCGCTGATGCGGTGCCGAAATCGGACCAGAAACGAAACATGTCTGAGCGCAGCGAGTTCGTTTCGTTTCCCGATTTCGGCGCCGCAGCGGCGGGAAGCCGAAGGCCAGCGTCTGGCGGTCGCCTTTCTTTGCTTACTTTCTTTGGCGAGACAAAGAAAGTAAGTGGCTGCCGGGCCACCCCCGGCCAGTGCCCACGGAGTAGCAACGGAATCAATACTCGACAAACGCCACTAGGGGCAATGCCCGCATCCCCGCCTGCGCGAAAACGATTAAGTCGAGTGCAGTTATCGCCTAACAGGAAACGTTTGGTATCGGCCCTATACATACAAGGAGTATGCTATAAAAACGACCAATTCATACCCGACATATCACGGAGGAAGCAGGAGTATATGGCTCAGCAAGCTCTTCTCCCCCCACCCTAGCCCCTAAAACCACGCCACCCCGGGAAAACCTTTCATGAACCCCACCTACATCGGCGCCCTCGACATCGGCGGCACCAAGGTCGCCGCCAGTGTCGCCCATGCCGGCGGCCCGCTGGCGCGGGTGACGCAGGCCACCATCAAGACCGGCGCCGAGCGCGCGGTAGCGGATCAGGCGGTGGCGCTGCTGCGCGCCGCCTGCCGCCAAGCGCGGGTGGCCCCGGAAGCGATCCACACGGTCGGTGTTTCTTGCTGCGGCCCGTTCATCCGCACCGAGGACGGCATCGCCGTGGTGGCCCCCAACCTGTGCGGCGGCAGCGGCGCGGTGGGGCTGCCAAACGACTGGCAGTCGATTCCGCTGGAACACGTGCTGCGCGAGCATTTCGGCACGGTCGCGATTGCCAACGACTGCGTCGCCGCGCTGATCGCCGAGCGCACCTTCGGCGCGGTTCAGGGCGAGCCGAACTGCGCCTACGTGACCTGGAGTACCGGCATCGGCTTCGGCCTGTGCGTCGACGGCATGGTCTTGCGCGGCAAGCACGGCAATGCCGGACATGCCGGCCACATGCTGCTGTCCGAACAATCAGACGCGCTGTGCGGCTGCGGCAATCGCGGCGACCTGGAGGCGCTGGTGTCGGGGCACAACCTGGAACTGCGCTTCGGCCGGCCCGCGCGCGAACTGTTTGCCGCCGCTGCCGCCGGCGGCAGTGCCGAGCGTGCCATCATCGCGCAGGCGGCGCGCTGGTTCGGGCGCGCGTTGTACAACCTGGTGGCGGCGCTCGACCTGCGCTGTTTCGTCATCGGCGGCAGCGTCTGGACCCACCACGCCCAATGGCTGACGCCGCTGGTGCAAAAAGAGATCGACAACCACTTCCCGATCCTGACCCAGGGCGTGTCGGTGCTGCCGGCGGCGCTCGGCGTGCTGGTGGCCGATATCGGCGCGTACTGCCTGGTGATGCCGCCGGAATGGATGCCGGCCTGGCGGCAGACGCAGCCGTGGCAGCTGCTGGCGTCGTGAGAGCGCAGGCCGCATGGGCCCCTCGCTGCGCCTGCCACGCTGTCCGGGCGTGACCGGCGGACGGCGGCGGGCCGGATGGCCAGGCGCTAGCCGCCGCATGCCGTCTCGGTCCTGGGCGCCGCCGGCGCGCACGGATGCGATAGCAGCGGCACAGCAGGATGCCGGCGCGCCGGACTGCCGGGGCGCGCCATGAAAAAAGCCTCTTCGCTGCTGCGCCAGGGCGAGCAGCCGGCCAGCGGCAAGGTCACCACGATCGAACTGTTTTTCGATCTGGTGTTCGTGTTCGCGGTGACGCGGCTGGCGCACGCGCTGTTGACGCAATTAAGCTTGCACGGCGCGCTGCAGGGCGCGCTGCTGCTGCTGGCGGTGTGGTGGGTATGGATCTACACCTCCTGGGTCACCAATTGGCTCGACCCCGAGCGCATCCCGGTGCGGCTCTGCCTGCTGGTGCTGATGCTGGCCGGACTGCTGCTGTCGGTCTCGATTCCCGGCGCATTTGCCGATGACGGCCTGTTGTTTGCTGGCGCCTATGTGTTCATGCAGATCGGCCGCACGCTGTTCTTCCTGTGGGCGGCGCGCGGCGAAGAGCGGAATCTCGTGCGTAACTTCCAGCGCATCCTGGTATGGCTCGGCCTGTCGGGTGTTTTCTGGATCGCTGGCGGCCTGGCGACGGGCAATGGGCGCGTCACCTGGTGGGCGCTGGCGCTGCTGCTGGAATTCGCCTCGCCGGCGCTGTACTTCTGGGTGCCGGGCCTCGGGCGCTCCAGCAGCACCGACTGGAATGTGGACCCCGATCATCTGGCAGAACGCTGTGGCCTGTTCGTGATCATCGCGCTGGGGGAGTCGCTGCTGGTGACCGGCAGCACTTTCGTCGAGTTGGCATGGAACTCCCGCACGCAGCTGGCGTTTCTGTCGGCGCTGTTCGGCTGCATGGCGATGTGGTGGATCTATTTCGACACCGGCGCCGAGCGCGCTCACGACCGCATCGCGCAATCCCGCGATCCCGGACGCCACGCGCGCCTGGCCTACACCTACCTGCATGCGCTGATCGTCGGCGGCATCATCGTCTGCGCGGTGGCCGACGATCTGGCATTAGTGCGGCCTGGAGCGGTAGCTAACGCCGACATCGCCGCCCTCGTCGGCGGGCCGATGCTCTACCTGCTCGGCACGGCACTGTTCAAGTGGGTGACCAACGACCGCCCGCGGCCGCCGCTGTCGCATCTGGGCGGCCTGCTGATGTTGTGCGCGCTGTTGCCGCCGGCGCTCGCCCACCTGTTGTCGGCGCTGGCGCTGAGCGTGCTCACCACCGCTATCCTGGTGGTGGTGGCAATCTGGGAGAGCCTGGCATTGGGCCGAGCGCTGCATTGAGCGGCAGGCGGCGCGACGCGGTGCGGCACGGTGCAGACTGCGGCTACGCTGGCCCGGCAAACATATGGTCGCCTGAGGCCGGGCCTTTAGAGCAAATTCGGTCTGACCTGACGTGCCGATGCCGGTCGCCTTGGCCCCGGGACGGCGTTGCAGCTCCTTGCCGTAGCCCCGCTACGTCGCGTCACCGCGCCTTGTCCCGAAACCAATCCGCCTCGGCCTCGACTGAGCCCATCAGGCCGAATCTGCTCTAGTCGTCGCCGGCCAAGCGTATCGTGTATTGCCCTGCCTTGTCGTCGCGCACCATGGTCAGCAGATGGCGCTTCTGGGCGTCTTCCAGCAGTTCCCGGAACGAGCGGTAGCCGTAGCTGGATTCGGTGAAGCCCGGCCGGCGGCGCTGCATGGTGGGCTTGATCATCGAATACCAGATCTTGTCCTCGCCGCGTTCGGCGATCAGCGCTTCGATGGTTTCGATCAGGAAGTCGAGCGCTTCCTGGTGGCGATCTTCGTCGCCCCGCTCTTCGCTTTTCTCGCCGGCTTTTTTGGCCGCTGGCTTTTTCGCGCTGCCATTGACGGCGGCCTTGGCCGGCGCCTTCTTCTCGGCGCGCTTGCGTTTCGCTTCCTGCTCGCGCACCAGATCGTCGTAGAAGATGAATTCGTCGCAATTGGCGGCCAGCAGGTCGGAGGTCGAATCCTTGACGCCGATGCCGATCACGTACTTGTTGTTCTCGCGCAGCTTGGATACCAGCGGCGAAAAATCCGAGTCGCCGCTGATGATGACGAAGGCGTCGACGTGCGACTTGGTGTAGCACAGGTCGAGCGCGTCGACCACCATGCGGATGTCGGCCGAATTCTTGCCCGACTGCCGCAGGTGCGGAATCTCGATCAGCTCGAACGCCGCTTCATGCATGGTGCTCTTGAAGTCCTTGTAGCGCTCCCAGTCGCAATAGGCTTTCTTGACCACGATGCTGCCCTTCAGCAGCAGCCGCTCGAGCACCTTGCGGATGTCGAACTGCGCATATTTGGCGTCGCGCACGCCGAGCGCGATGTTCTCGAAGTCGCAGAACAGCGCCATGTTGGTGATTTCGGGTTGCCCCATTATTTCTTACTCCCTTGTTTGGATTGCCGGCATCTGCCGGCGCGGCGGGACGCCTAGATGCCGATATTCCCCAGGATATCGGTCAGCTCGCGCAGCGCCAGTTCCATATTCGGATGGCGCGCCGCCAGCCTGGCCGAGATCGACTGCGCCCGTTCCAGAAGGCGATTCGATTCCGGCGTGGCGACGGCCGGCGTCTCGCGCGCCAGCAGCGCCTGGATGTCGCGTTCCAGCGACTGCAACAGCGCCCGCAATTCCGGATCAACGTCAGCCGTCCCTTCCAGATTCGCATGCAGATTTTTGAGCGACTGTTTCAGGTTTTCCATGGTCATGATGAGCTTCCTATCGACAAGACGTGCCTGGCTTCGAGATCCGTTGCGCCGCCCTGCGGCGACAGTGGTTCCGGCTACCGTCACAGTTTAGCAGCCGCCGCCTCGCTTGCGGCTCGCCGCTGGCGCCGGGATGCGGGCGTTTCACGCCACGCCGGCGGCGTTTCGTCGCATCGCGCTTGGCGGCGCCTGCGCGCCCCGACAAGATGGGCGCCACTTTCCCGCCGCGCCTGACGCGCCCGGCACAATCTTTTATCGACGGAGGCAAGATGCTGCAACAAATCATCCTCAACACGCCGGCATGGGTCTGGGCATTGCTGGCATTCCTGGTCTATCGTGGCCTGATCGCCAGCACCAACCGCGAAATCACGCTGCGCAAAACCCTGATCATGCCGCTGGTGATGTTCGTGCTGTCGGCGCAGGGCACCGTCTCGGCATTCGGTCTGAGCGCGCTCACCGCCAGCGCCTGGCTGCTGTGCTTTGCGGCGGCCGCCGGCCTCGCCTGGCGGCGCTTCGATCTCGGCAGCATCGTCGCCCGGCCGCAGCGCGGCGCCATCTTCCAGTACGGCAGCTGGCAGCCGATGATGCTGATGATGGGAATCTTCCTGACCAAGTACGCGGTCGGCGTGCTGCTGGCGCTGCAGCCCCAGCGCGCCCGGGAAACGCTGTTCGTGCTCGGCGTATGCGCGCTGTACGGCTGTTTCAGCGGAATTTTCGTCGGCAAGATGGCGCGCATCCTGCTCATTTATCGCGGCGCCGCGGCCGGCGCGCGGGTGGCCGGGCCACAGCGCGGCGTGGCGGCTTGCGAGATGCCGCACTAAGTTGCGCGCCACCAACTCCGGCTGCGCCGCCCTGGCCGGCGACCCGCCGCGCCTCAGTAGTGCGGCGGCCGTTCATCCAGCGTCGGCGCCTCGGCATCGCGCCCGGCGCGATTGCCGACATGGGCGGCGAGTGCCGCGCACAGCGACTGCAGCTCGTCGATTTTCTTTTGCTGCGAATACACCATCTGATTCAAGGCATCCAGCAAGTCTTCCTGGCGCGTCAGCTTGATTTCGATCTCGATCAACCGCTCTTCCATCATCTTTTGCATCTTTCCATTTGGCGGCGCCGAGCGCCGCCACGCGGGAAAAATGGGGCGGCCGCCTCATTTCATTCCCGAGGCGAATGGTAAGGCTAACGATCGGTTTCTGTGCGGGCGCCGACGGTGCCGGCTTTTTTGACGAGGCGGATGCGCCTGCTGTCCCGCCGCGTTCAGGCGGGCGCGATCCCGTATTCGGCCGGTTCCGGATAGCGCAGTCCGCGCGCCGGTGTCCGCTCGCGCGAGGGCGAGCCGGCGTAGGGGGACAACTGCGCTGCACGCGCCTTCAGGCGGTCCAGCGGAAACTGGCGCAGATGGCGGAACACGCTTTGATTGATGGCCATGGTGGCCTGCATCACCAGCAGATCGACTTCCGGCTGCGCCTGACCGGCAGCATCGCGCGTCAAGGTCCGCGGCGCCACCGACTGCGCGCCGACTACGCAGCGAAAGACGTCCTCCAGCGTAGCCTCGCCGGCGCGGCGCGCCAGGACCCAGCCGTCGCGTTCGCTGTCGTGCATGCGCAGCAAACCGGCGTGCGCCAGATCGCCGCACAGCGGCTCCAGCTCGGCTAGGGCACGCCCGGTGCACTGTTCCAGTTGTTTCAGGGTGACCGGCCGCGGCGCGCTGGATACCACTTTCGCCAGGACCTCGGTGCTGGCGCAAAAACGGTCGTGCAATGCACCGTTACCGAGGATGTAGTCGTCGATGTTGAGCATGGGTAATGTTCCTAGGTCTGCCATGATGTGGCGCGCGGCAGTTGCATTCCGCGCTGATAGGCCGCTGCGGCAAGCTCGAACCGCGCTTTTGGCGCGTCCGTCCGCATAGGTTGGCGCATCGTAGGAGAACGCAGCGCAGCAAAGCCAATGCAATTTGCGCATAAAGCTATGCTGATTCAACATAACCATGCGGCCCTCCTTGCGCCCCTGCAAGTGCCGGCAAGCTGCATTTCCATCTGTCCAAGCGTCGGCTGGTTTGGCGGCAGGCCTCACACACTCGCTTCGTTCCGCCAAATATTCTCTAGAAGCGTTCTCATTTGATATGGAGCAATTCACGGCATATCTGGAGGGCTAAGGTAAGCAATACCTTCCAGCGCCGCAGCGGTGCCGGAAAGCAGCAAAAAGAACAAGCCGCACAGGCGTACCCGCGGAGACAAGCGTTCACTGGTTCTGTTTTGAAGCGTGTGCCACCGCCCTGTCATTACAGAGGAGTGTTGAAATGGAAAATCCGGGTAAAACGGGCGGTGTGCGTCGCCGCACCGTGTTGCAACTGGCGGCCGTCGCCGCCGTCGCCCAGCTGGCGCCGCCGTTCATCATCAAGGCGCGCGGCGAGGAAACGGTCAAGCTCGGGCTCGACAATCCGCTGACCGGCGTGTACGCGGCGACCGGCAAGAACGAACTGACCGGCTGCCAGCTGGCGATCGAGCAGATCAATGCCAAGGGCGGCATCCTCGGGCGCCAGGCCGAACTGCTGGTGGAGGACTCCAGCAGCGGCGACGCCGGCACCGCGGTGCAAAAGGCGCGCAAGCTGATCGATCGCGACAAGGTCAATTTCTTGCTCGGCAACGTCAATTCGGGCCTGTCGCTGGCGATGGCGCAAGTCAGCAACGAAAAGAAGATCCTGCATATCGTGCCGGGCGGACATACCGACGCCATCACCGGCACCACCTGCCACTGGAATGTGTTCCGCGTCTGTAACACCACGCGCATGCTGACCAATGCCATCGCCAAGTCGCTGATGGATCGCTACGGCAAGAAGATGTATTTCATCACTTCCGACTATGCCTTCGGCCATACCTTGCAGGAAGGCTACGACGCCAACCTCAAGCAGTACGGCGGCACCAAGCTGGGCGAGGATCTGGCGCCGCTCGGCACCACCGATTTCTCTTCCTATCTGATCAAGGCGCAAGCCACCAAACCGGACGTGCTGGTGTTCCTGCAGAACGGCGACGACTTGCTGAACGCCTGAAACAGGCGGTGCAGTTCGGCCTCGACAAGCAGATTCATCTGGCCGGCGCCAATACCGAACTCGAGGTGCTGGAAGGCTTGCCGCCGGAAGCACGCATCGGCGACTGGGTCGCCGAGTGGTATCACATCCAGCCCGGCGTGCCGCACGTCGACGAGTTCGTCGCCGCCATCAAGAAAAAAACCGGCCGCGTGCCGACCGCGCGTACCTGGTTCGGCTTCGTCGGCACCTGGAGCTGCGCACTGGCTGCCAACAAGGCGAAGTCGCTCGATGCGCTGAAGATGGCGCGCGCGCTGGACGGCATGGAATTGCCGCCGGAAGTCGGGCTGATGCCGAACACGCCGTTCTACCGCGCCAACCAGCACCAGCTGATCGGTTCGCTGTATGTCGGCAACGCCCAGGCCAAGGGCTCGGCGCCCGATGATTTGTTCCACGTCACCAAGGTGGTTGATGGCAAGGAAGTGGCCGGCACGGTCGCAGGAATCCGGCTGCAAGATGACTTGGCCGGCCTGATAGTCCGCAGCACTGCGCGCCGCCTTATCGCCGCCATCACCGCACGGGAGGCTGTGTGCTTGCGATCGCTGCCCATCTTCGCCGCTCGGTCCGTCCGAGTAAGCGCACGACGTCATGACCGCATCGGATATCCATGACCCAATTGGTTCTGTTTAACGCCTTCAACGGCCTGATCGTCGGCGCCTTCTACGCCTTGATGGCGCTCGGCCTGTCGCTGATCATCAACCTGACTTCGGTGATCAATTTCGCCCATGGCGGCTTCCTGGCGCTGGGCGCCTACATCGCCTACATGCTGATCCCACACGTCGGTTTCTGGGGCGCGCTGCTGATCGCGCCGATCCTGACCGCGCTGCTCGGGCTGGTGGTGGAGCGGGTTTTGATCCGCCATTGCTACGGCCGCGATCCGTTGTACAGCCTGCTGCTGACCTTCGGCCTGGCGTATGTGTTCGAAGACAGCACGCGCTATCATCTGGGGCGCGCAAAGCTTGCCGTTCAAGGTGCCCGGACTGGCTGATGACGCCGCTTTCCACCCAATTCTTCTTCCTGACCGGCTATCGGCTGTTCATGGTGATGCTGGTGGCGCTGGCAGTGGCCCTGCTGTTCATCGTGCTGACCCGAACGCGCCTGGGCATGCGCATCCGCGCCGGCACGCTGGATCTGGAAATGGTGTCGGTGCTGGGTGTGAATGTGCGCATCCTGCGCAATCTGAATTTCGGCCTCGGCATCTATCTGGCCGGCCTGGCCGGCGTGCTGGCGGCCGGCCTGCTCGGCCTGCAGCCGACGATCGGCGATTCGCTGATCATGCCGAGCTTCGTCGCCATCATCGTCGGCGGCATCGGCAGCCTGACCGGCACCCTGCTCGGCGGCCTGTTGATCGGCGTGGTCTCGGGCCTGACCACGGTGTTTTTCCCGTCGGCCTCGGAAGCCATCATCTACGTCATGATGGCGCTGGTGCTGCTGGTGCGCCCGCGCGGCCTGCTCGGCGAAGAAGGGATGAACCTGTGAGCGCCGCCGCCAGCCGCGCGCTCACGCTCATCGGCCTGTGGCTGGTGCTGCTGACCATGCCGTACTGGATGGCCGCGGTCGGCGGCTATACCGAGCTGGCGACACGCGTGCTGGTGCTCGGGCTGGCGGCGATGTCGCTCAACTTCCTGCTCGGCTTCACCGGCGTGCTGTCGTTCGGCCACGCCGCCTATTTCGGCCTCGGTGCCTACGGCGCCGGCATGACCCTGAAGTACCTGGTGCCGAGCACACCGGTCAGCATCCTGGTCGGGATCGCGGTCGGCACGCTGGCGGCGATGGTGATCGGCGCGCTGATCGTCAAGCTGCGCGGCGTCTATTTCGCGATGGTGACGATCGCCTTCGGCCAGGTGTTCTACTTCATCGCCTTTCGCTGGAGCTCGGTCACCGGCGGCGACGACGGCCTGACCGGCTGGAAGCGGCTGCCGCTCGATTTCGGCATCGGCCAGCTCGACATCCTCGGCAACGACAAGGCGTATTACTACCTGGTGCTGCTGATCTTCGCGGTGGCCACCGGCGCCATGGCGCTGCTGCTGCGCTCGCCGTTCGGCCGCACCTTGCTGGCGATCCGCGAGAACGAGCAACGCGCGCGCTTCCTCGGGATTCCGATCGAGCGCCACATCTGGATCGCCTTCGTCATCTCCTGCTTTTTCGCCAGCCTGGCCGGCACGCTGTACGCGCTCTTGTCCAACTTCACCGATCCGCGCGCGCTGCACTGGACGCTGTCGGGCAACTTCGTGATCATGGCGGTGCTGGGCGGCATGCGCTCGTTCTGGGGTCCGCTGGTGGGCGCCGCGATCTTCGTCGTACTGCAGGATTACGTGTCGAGCCAGACGCAGAACTGGATGTTCGTGATCGGTGTCTTCTTCGTGCTGATCGTGCTGTTCTTCCCGCGCGGCGTGCTGGGACTGATTCGCGGGAGGCGCGCATGAGCCTGTTGACGGTGCAAAACGTGTCGCGGCATTTCGGCAGCCTGGTGGCAGTCGACAAGGTCTCGCTGACGGTGGAGCCGGGCGAACTGCGCGCGGTGATCGGCCCCAACGGCGCCGGCAAGACCACCTTCTTCAACATGATCAGCGGCCTCTTACGGCCCACGGCCGGCCGCATCCTGTTCGACAACGCCGACATCACCGCGCTGCCGCCGCACGAGCGGGTGGCGATAGGGATGGCGCGCACCTTCCAGATCACCGAGATCTTCCCCGAGCTGACGGTGCGCGAGAACCTGCGCATCCCGGTCGAGGTGGCGCGCGGGTTGCGGCTGCGCTGGCACCAGTCGCGAGAGCTGGCGGCGCGCATCGAGGAGCAGGTGCGCGACCTGATCGATCTCGGCGGCCTGCTCCGCGCATGCCGACCGCCTGGTCGGCGAGCTGTCGCACGGCGACCAGCGCGCCACCGAAATCATGATGGCGCTGGCCCTGCGCCCGCGCCTGTTGCTGCTGGACGAGCCGACCGCCGGCATGGGCCACCAGGAAACCTACAATACCGCGCGCCTGATCCGCCAGGTGCACAAGGTGCAGAACCTGACCATCGTGCTGATCGAGCACGACATGCGCGTGATCTTCAATCTCGCCGACCGCATCACGGTGCTGGCCGAAGGGGCGGTGCTGGAGGAAGGCACACCGGCCCAGATCGCCGCCAGCGAACGGGTGCAGGCGGCCTATCTGGGGAAAGCGGCATGAGCGTGCTCGAAGTGGACGACATCCACACCTACTACGGCAAGAGCCACATCCTCAAGGGCGTCAGCCTGACGGTCGAGGCCGGCGAACTGGTGACGCTCCTGGGCCGCAACGGCGCCGGCAAATCGACCACGCTGCGCAGCATCATGGGCCTGACGGCGGCGCGCGAGGGCAAGGTGCGCATCTTCGGCGCCGACACCACGCATGCGCCGCCCTACCGCATCGCCGCGCTCGGCGTCGGCTATGTGCCGGAAGGGCGGCGCATCTTCGCCAACCTGACGGTCGACGAAAACCTCAAGGTGCCGGCCGAGCGCGCCGGCAGCTGGGACATTCCGCGCATCTACCGGCTGTTCCCGCGCCTGGCCGAGCGGCGCGGCAACAAGGGGCGGCAGCTGTCCGGCGGCGAGCAGGAAATGCTGGCGATCGCGCGCACGCTGCTGTTGAATCCCAAGCTGCTGCTGCTGGACGAACCGTCGCAGGGCCTGGCGCCGCTGATCGTGCAGGAAGTGTTCAAGGTGATCGTCGCCACCCGCAACGAAGGCATGTCGGTGCTGCTTGATCGAGCAGAACGTGCGCGCCGCGGTCGAGATCGCCGACCGCGCCTATGTGCTCGACGACGGCCACATCGTGTTTGCCGGCACCGCCGCCGAGTTCGCCCGCGACGAGGAGCGGGTGCGGGCGCTGGCCGGAGCCGGCGCCGAGAAGTGGGAGCACATGGCCTAGAGCAGATTCGGCCTGACTGACTCGCCGATGCCGGTCGCCTTGGCCCCGGGACGACGTTGCGGCTCCTTGCCATAGCCCCGCTACGGCGCGTCGCCGCGCCTTGTCCCGAAACCAATCCGCCTCGGCCTCGACTGAGCCAGTCGGGCCGAATCTTCTCTAGCGGCGCCGGCTCCATGTTAGCCCGCACACTCCCATTGACGGCACCATATTCCGTCTGTCGATACTACGAAATTTTCCTATACTCCGCGAAATACGGATCACGCCGCGGGCCGGCGGCGGCTATCCCCACTGCGGCAATGCGCGCGCCGCGCGCTCGCTCATCACCAGCACCAGCTTCAGCCGCGCCCGCGTCATGCCGACGAACAGCTTGCGCAAGCTGCGCTCGTCGAGCTGTTCGAAATCGATCTCCGAGAAGATCACCGCCGGCGCCGATTGCCCCTTGAAGCGATACACGGATTCCGCCAGCAGCTCGCCGTCGCGGAAGACCTGGTTGCCGAACAGGTCGTAGCTGCCGGTGAACGACTTCAGCGTGTGCACCCCCAGCGCGTCGAGCGTGAGCAGCGCCGATTTCTCGCGGCCGCGAAACGAAATCAGGGCGATGTCCTGGCGCCGGAAGCCGGCCGCCAGGCACAGGCGGATCGCCTGCTTGGTCTGGTGGTGCAAGGCGCCGGTGTCGTCGTGCGGATAGGTGAGCAGCTCGATCCCGGCGTCCCGGAACGGGCTCATCGGCTCGACTTCGCGGCCGGCGCCGATGGCCGCCAGCATCTCGACGATCTGGCGCGGGCTGCGGTAGTTGGAGGGCGCATGCAGCGTGACCCAGCCCGGCAGCGCCACGCCGTCGCGCCCGTAGAGATCCTGCATGCGGTCTTCCAGCCAGAGCGCGCGGCCGTCGTCCTTCAGCATGCGCAACAGCGTGTCGCACCACGCCTGGGAAAAATCCTGGCCTTCGTCGACGATCAGCAGGTCGTATTTCCACGCATCCGGCAACGGCGCCGTCGCCAGCGTGCTTTCCATCTCGGCCCAGACCGTCGGCGAACCGTAGTCGGGCGTGGCGCCGCTGCGCGCGCAGGAAGGCGTCGCACAGCATGTGGAAACTGGCGATGCGGCCGCCGGCCGGCATCAGGCGCTGGATGTGATCGGCCAGCGGGCGGTTGTAGCAGACGTACAGCGGGCGCCGCCCGGCCTCCAGCGCGGCGCGGTATTCGGTCAGCGCCAGCTGGGTCTTGCCGCTGCCGGCGGTGCCCACGATGCGCAGCCGGAACGGGCTGAATTCGAGCCGGCGCGCCCAGTTCGCCAGGCCGCCGGAGATGCGCGTCACCAGCGTGGCGGCATTGCCGACCATGGCGCCGGCATCCGGGGCCAGCTCCAGCACCTCGCCCAGATAGCGCGTCACGCGCGCCAGTTGCGGCGTTTCTGCGCTGAGCGGCAACAGGGCGCGGATGGCGGCGGCCAGCGTCTCCTTCTTGCCGGCGTCGATGATGCGCTCCGGCGCGATCCCGGCCAGCTGCGGATTCTTGACGTGGTAATCGGGACAGTACAGCAGGTAGTCGATCGCCAGCGGCGCGCCCTGCTGGCCGAAGCGCGTTTTCAAACCGTCGATGGCGCGCAGGATCTGGACGCGCACGTTCTTGGCCTTGTTCGGATAGTTGCTTGACCAGGCCCTCGGCGGTTTCGCCGAGGAAGCCGGACTTCTGCTCGATCAGCAGCACCCGGCCGTCGGGAGCGACGATGATGAAGTCGATTTCGCCGTAGGCGGAAAAGCCCTTTTCGACATTGGTCCAGTGCACGCCGTGGAAGATCTGATAGGGCGCATCGGCCAGCGCCGCTTCCAGCAGCGCCAGGGTTTCGATCTCGCGCGCGGCGGCGCCGGTGACGGCCAATTCGCGCCAGCCGGAAGGGTGGATCTGGGCCATGGTGGATAAGGGCGAAGGGTTGATCGGGCGGCAGGCGCGTTGCGCCTGCTCCTCACATGCTACCGGAAAGCGGCGGCGCGGCGTTCAGCCTGCGGCCCGGACGCCGTGCGCGCCACGCCCGGCGCCCGTTTTTGGCCATCATTCCTGCGCTGCGGCGGCAGGCGGGTTGCGCTTGCCGCCGCAGATTGCATTGACTATTGGAGTATATGCAAAAGTTGCCGACAAGTAGGGCGGAATTGACCGCCTATCATGGGAGTATATGGAGTGCCCGGCTCACCGGTAGGTCACACCCGAATGGCGCTCGAGGTCGAAGGTGTGCACCGGCGTCAGTTCGCCGAACTTGAACAGCTTTTCGTCGCGGTTGTGGTGGCCTTCGGTCGGATAGCTGTCGTTGCCGTAGCGCGCCTGCCACTGCGACCACAGGCGGTCGATGTTGGCGTGATGCAGGAAGAACACCGGATCGTTGGGCGAGGAACCGGTCTGCATCTGGCCGCCGACCCAGACGTGCACCGCGTTGTGCATCGCCGAGCGCCGCACCGGGCCCTCCCACCAGAAGCCTTCCAAATAGTTGCGCATGCTGCGCGTGACGTCCGAGCTCATGTCGTAGGGCGCGACGTCGTAGCGGCGCGCGACGTTGAACAGGCCGGCGACGTCGGCCGCAGTCGGCATCGCCACGTTGCGGTTCTGGTTGAAGCGGCGCTGCAGGCCGGCCTTGAACAGCGGCGTGTCGGGATCGGTTTCGCCGTCGAATTCGTCGTCGGTGTCGTCGTAGTTATCGGCCATCGCCCAGTTGCCCTTGCGGAAAGGGCCGCTGGTGACGAACCAGTTCTGCGTGGCGTCACCATTGCCGCCCAGGAAATCATCGGTGAAGACCTTGTCCACGCTGCCTTCCTCGATCCAGTCCCAGTAGGGCAGCGTGATGCGCGGATTGCCGCTGGCGCGCCGCATTTCCGTCTCGAAGCGGCGCAGCAGCTCACGGTGCCAGGGCAGGAAGCCGGGCGCCATGTGCGCGCCCGAATGGTCTTCGAAGGCCTGCACGTGCAGGTCGACGAAATAATCGTAGGCATTCAGCGCCGGGTTGTATTGCGAGGGAATGGTCTTCATGCGCAGCAGCGCATTGACGAATTCGGCGCGTTCGGCGCTGTTCAGGTGGGCGGCGCTCTTGCGCTGGGGCAGTGGATCGTTGCCGCCGCCGCAGCTCAACAGCAGCAGCGCGGTCAGGCTTAGTACGAGGGCGTTCAAAAAGAAACGGGGAAGTCGCATGGAGAGCTCGATAGTTGCCAAAAGGAAAGCGAAGTATAAAACGACGCATGGCCGATGTGACAAGTTCAGCATCCAACGCTGTTGGCCGGAGCCCGCCTGATCCGCAAGAAGAGCGGGATGAGTCAGGCACATACGCACCCAGCCTGGCGGTATGCGCAGCGACCCTCGTCTCATACAAAAGGGGCACCGGCAAGTCGCGGCGCCAAAGAACAAGGGGCGTGCGCCGCCCCTTGGTTGTCGTCTTGCGGCGAAGCGATGAACGGCTGCGATGGAACGACCGAATCCGAATACCTTCGTACGCCGGCGCCGCACAGGCCGCCCGGTACTTCGGCGGCGGACGGCTTCAGGCCGGCATGCGGCCCGCAGCCGTCGCTCCGCTGCGTCCCGGCCCGGTTATTTGCCGGCCAGCGAACTCAGGCTGACGCCCTTGATCTGGCCGTTCTCGACCACCGCGATCACGCTGTCGGCCAGCACGCCGCCACGGTCGTTGACGCCGTCGAGGTCGTTCGGATTGTTTTCCTTCGGCAGGCTCTTGATCGCCTTGTCCATCTGCGCGCGGATCGCCTTGGCGTCGGTCGCGGTGCCGGCCAGCTTCATGGCGGCCGCGGTAGCGTGCACGGCGGTGTAGTTCAGCGAGACTTCCGAACTCGGCTGCCGGTCGGGATACGCCTTGCGGAATTTCTCGACGAACAGCTTGGCGTCGGGCCGCATATCGTTCACCAGCGGCATCACGCCGATCGATCCTTCCAGCGGGCCGAGGCCGCCGACCACCTTGGCCATTTCATCGAGCTTGGCCTGGTCCATCACGATGAAGCCGCCCTTGAAGCCGAGATCGCGTGCCTGCTTGGCGACCAGCGCGGTCGGCTCCGACGGGCCGCCGATGAACAGGACGTCCGGCTTGCCCTGCATCACGCGGCTGACGCCGCTGTAGAAGTCGGTCGACTTGTTGTACGACATCGGATTTTCTTCCACCACCTTGCCGCCGGCGGCTTCCCAGGCCGGCTTGAACAGCGCGGTCCAGGCCTTCGCATAGTCGTGGTCGGCGTTGGCGATGCCGACGTTCTTGCCGAATTTGCCCATCTCGTAGCGGATGAACGGCTGGACGTAGTTGTTGATTTCCGGCGGGATGCGGATCGTCATCTTGTTGCCGCGCTCGGTGATCTGCGCCAGGCTGCTGTAGGCCAGCAGCATGACGTCCGACTTTTCATTGAAGGCCTGCACCGCGAAAATCCCGCCCGAGTGCGGCACCAGCACCGCCGGCGTCTTGTGCTGCTGCACCAGGCGCTGGACGTTGATCGCGGTCTCGCTCGGGTTGTACTTGTCGTCCAGGGCGACGATCTCGACCTTGTATTTCTTGCCGCCGATTTCCAGGCCCTTGGCGTTGATCTCGTTGGCCGCCATTTCCATGCCGCTCAACACGTTCTTGCCGTACAGCGCGGCGCCGCCGGAAAGCGGTCCCGAATAGCCGATCTTGACCACTTCCTGCGCCAGCGCGCCGCTGGCCGAAAACGCCAGCCCGATGGCGATGGCGATGCTCAGGCGATGGATTGCTATTGTCGTTTTCATGCGAGTCTCCTCCAGGTGGGTGAAATACTGCCGTTGCATTGCCAGCATGGCGCCGGCGGACGCGCCCTCAGGCGCCGATATAGGCTTTACGCACTTGCTCGTTATTCAGCAATTCATCACGCCTGCCTTCCAGCACGATGCGCCCGCTTTCGATCACATAGGCGCGGCTGGCGATATTCAGCGCCGCGTAGGCGTTCTGTTCGGCCAGCAGCACCGTGGTGCCGGCGCGGTTGATTTTCTCGATCACCTCGAACACCTGCTTGACCACCAGCGGCGCCAGGCCGAGCGACGGCTCGTCCAGCAGCAGCGCCTTGGGCCGCCCCATCAGCGCACGCCCGATCGCGACCATCTGCTGCTGGCCGCCGGACAGCGAGCCGGCGGTCTCGTCTTTCTTTTCGTGCAGGATCGGAAACAGCGCGAACACCTCTTCCAGCGTGCGGCTGACGCCGCGCTTGTCGGTGCGGTGCACATAGGCGCCCAGCGTCAGGTTCTTCAGGACCGACATGCCGGGAAACAGCTTGCGTCCTTCCGGGCAGTGCACCACGCCGTCGTGCACGATGCGCGACGGCTTCAGGCCGCACAGCTCCTTGTCGCGGAAGCGGATGCTGCCACCGGCGGCGCGGTTGAGACCGCTGATGGTCAGGAAGATCGAGCTTTTGCCGGCGCCGTTGGCGCCCAGCAGCACCACCAGTTCGCCTTCTTCGGCATGGATGCTGACCTTGTCGAGCGCGCGGAAACTGCCGTAATCGACCGATACCCTGTCAAGCTGCAGCATGTTCGCTCCCCAGGTAGGCGTCGATCACCGCCGGATTGGAGCCGATTTCGGCGGGCGTCCCTTCCGCGATTTTTTCGCCGTAGTTCAGCACCAGGATCTTGTCGGCCAGGTTCATGATCATGTTCATCTTGTGCTCGACCAGGCAGATCGTCAGCCCGCTGGCGCACATCTTGCGGATCAGTTCGGCGATGCCGGCCGTTTCTTCGGGATTGACGCCGCCGGCCGGCTCGTCCAGCAGCAGCAGCGACGGATCGGTGGTCAGCGCCAGCGCAAAGGCGACACGCTTGCGCTCTTCCTGCGAGATATCGCCGGCGACGCGGTGCGCCAGGTGCGACAGGCCGACGAAATCGAGCGCCGCGCGCGCCTTGTCGCGACAGGCCTTTTCCTCGTCCCTCAGGCGCCCGCTGCCCAGCAGCGCGTCGATCAAGCCGGAGCGCGTGCGCAGGCGGTGGCCGACGATCAGGTTGTCCAGCACCGTCGCCCGCTCGAACAGGTTGGTGCTCTGGAAGGTGCGGGCCACGCCCAGTTGCGCCATCTGGTCGGCGCGCCGGCCGCTGACATCCTCGCCGTTGAAGCGGATCCGTCCCGAGGTCGGCTGGAACACGCCGCCGATCAGGTTGAACAGCGTGGTCTTGCCGGCACCGTTGGGTCCGATGATGGCGTTGATCTTGCCTTTTTCGAAGGTGACGGAGACGTCCTGGACGGCGGCCAGGCCGCCGAATTTCTTGGTCAGCGATTCGAGCTCAAGCATGGGAGCCACTCCTCTGGCTGGCTGGCACCGCGTCCGGCACCGGCGCGGCGGCCGCCGCGTTGGCGGCGCGCGATTGGCGGCGCAGCTTCCAGGCCAGATAGGTGCCGACGATGCCGTTCGGCAGGAAGATGATGAGCAGGATCAGCAGCGGGCCGAACACGATGAAGCGATAGTCCTGCAGGAATTGCAGGTATTGCGTCACCCACGGCATCGACACCGAGCCCAGCAGCGGGCCGAGCAGGGTGCCGACGCCGCCCACCAGCATATAGATCGTCATGTCGAAGGTATGCTCGACGCCGGCGATGCCGGGGCCGATGAAACGCACGAAACCGGCATACAGGCCGCCCGCCAGGCCGGCGTAGAACACCGACAGCATGAAGGCCAGCACCTTGTTGCGCATCAGGTTGATGCCGAGCGCTTCGGCCAGTTCCTCGCTGTTGCGGATCGCCATGAAGGTGCGCCCGAGCAGCGAATCGACGATGCGCTGCATGGCCCAGGCGCTGACCACCAGCACCGTCAGCACCAGGTAATACAGCGCGCGCGGACTTTCAAATTCGATACCGGCGATCGGAGTGGGCGCCGGGATGCCGATGATGCCGACCGTGCCGTGCGTCAGGCTTTCCCACTTCTCGATCAGCAGGTACATGATGTAGCCGACGCACAGCGTGAAGATCGAAAAGAAATGGCCTTTCAGGCGCAGCGACAGGATGCCGACGAAGAAGCCGATGCCCGCTGCGACGAAGCCGGACAGCGCGAAGGCGAGCCAGAACGGCACCTGGTGGTCGACCGTCAGGATGCCGACGGTATAGGCGCCGATCGCCATGAAGCCGCTGTGCGCCAGGTTGTACTGGCCGGTATAGCCGGTGATCAGGTTCAGGCCGATGGTGGCGATGGCGAAGATGTAGGCGGTCGACATCACGGTCAGGAAATAGTCGTTGCCGGCGACGAACGGAAACGCGATCGCCAGCGCCAGCAGCGCCAGCCAGCCGATTTTTCGATTGAGAGATCCCATGCTCAGCGCATCCCCTTGGTGAACAGTCCCTGCGGGCGCACCGACATGATGACCACCAGCAGCACGAAAGCGAAGATGTCCTTGTAGTCGGTGGAAATGTAGAAGCCGCCGAACGCCTCCGCGAAGCCGATGATCAGGCCGCCGACGATGGCGCCGGGGACGCTGCCCATGCCGCCCAGGATGATGATGACGAAGGCCTTGGTGATCACCAGGTTGCCCATCGCCGGATACACCAGGTTGATCGGCGCGTACAGCGTGGCGGCGACCGCCGCCAGCACGCCGGAAATGGCGAAGGTCAGCATGGCCACGCGGTTCGGGTCGATGCCGACCAGCGCCGCGCCGTCGCGGTTCTGCGCCATGGCGATGATGGTGGCGCCGGTCACCGTCTTTTTGAGGAACAGGTGCAGCAGCACCATCAGCGCGAAGGCGGCGACGATGATCAGCAGGCGCTGGCTCGGCAAGCTCAGGCCGGCGAATTCGACGATGCCGCTGTACGGCGTTTGCATGCGGTTGAAGTCGGCGCCCCACAAGGCTTGCGCACCCGACTCGAGGAACAGCAGGATGCCGATGGCGGCGATCATCTGGTGCAGGCCGGGCGAGTGGCGCAGCGGATGGAACACCAGGCGTTCGGCCAGCGTCGCCAGGAGCGCGACCGCAGCGGCGGCGCCGGCCATCGCCAGCCAGTAATTGGCGCCCAGCGACTTCATCAGGAAAAAGGAGACGTAGGCGCCGGCCATGTAGAACGCGCCATGCGCGAAATTCGGCACCTGCAGGATGCCGTAGACCAGCGTCAGGCCGAGGGCAACCAGGCTATAGACGCCGCCCAGCGTCAACCCGTTTAATACCTGTTGCAGTATTAATTCCACCGTGTCGCCTCCATGGATTCTGTTGCGACGACTTGACGTTCAAGGAAGCGTCCATCCTCGCTTATGTATTGCGACCAACCGTAACCGATAGCGCCGTGAGCGTCAACAGTTATGGAATAGCAATCTGCATAGCAGAATTTTAGGGGTCGACATAAGACAGACACCAGATCGCCGCAGCGGGGCCCGTAGGCGACGATCGAGGCGAATCAGGCGGACCAGCGAAACGGGGCGCCAGGCGCGGCCTTATTGCCATGCGGGCAAGCCTTGCACCGTGTACTGCCCC
>CAVPMM010000011.1:0-82497 GCA_963706525.1 uncultured beta proteobacterium
GGCACGCGCGGTGCCCTGGAACGCCCCGCTCAGGGAGGGCGGCGCACCCAGACCGGCCTGCGCCTTCTGGATGGCGTTGACCGCATCGCCCAGCGCCACGCCGGGCGCCAGGTTGAACGACAACGTCACCGACGGGAACTGGCTTTGATGGTTGATCGACAAATAGCCGGTCTTGCTGGTATCGATATGGACGAAGGCCGACAGCGGCACCTGCTGGCCGGTCAGCGGCGAGGTCAGGTACAGCTTGCTGAACAGGCTAGGATCCTGCTGCAGCTCCGGCGTCACCTCCAGCACCACGTGGTAGCTGTTGATCTGGGTGAAATATTGCGCCACCTGGCGCTGGCCGATGGCGTCGTAGATGGTGGCGTCGATCAGCGCCGGCGAAATGCCGAAGCTGGAAGCGCGCGCGCGGTCGATGGTCAGGGTCGCGGTGGCCGCCGCGTTCTGCTGGTCGGAGGCGAGATCGGTCAGCTGCGGCAGCTGGCGCAGGCGCTCCAGCAATTTCGGCGCCCATTCGTTCAGCTCGTCCAGGTGGGCGTCGGTCAGGGTGTACTGGTACTGCGTGCGCGACAGGCGGCCGCCGACATTGATGTCCTGGCCGGCCTGCATGAACAGGTTGACGCCTTCGATCTGCGCCAGTTTCGGGCGCAGGCGCGCGATCACTTCGTCCGCGCTGGCCTTGCGGCCCTCGTCTTTCGGCTTCAGCCCGATGAAAAAGACTCCGGTGTTGAAGGTGGTCTGGCCGCCGCTCATGCCGAAGTCGGCGACCGCCGGGTCCTGGAGGATCACGTCGGCCAAGGCCTGCATGCGCCGGTTCATGGCACCGAACGAAGTGTCCTGCGCGGATTCGGCGGAACCGAAGATGAAGCCGGTATCCTGCTGCGGGAAAAAGCCCTTGGGAATGGCAATGAACAGCAGCACGGTGGCTGCCAGCGTCGCCAAAAACACGCACAGGGTGATGAACTGGTGGCGCAGCACCAGATGCAGGCCGCGCCGGTAGCCATTCAGCAGCATGTCGAAACCATGCTCGAACCATTGATAGATGCGGCCGTGCTTCTGTCCTTCGCGGTTCTTCAGGAAGCGCGAACACAGCATCGGCGTCAGCGTCAGCGAAATCGCCACCGACATCGCGATGGTCAGCGTCACCGTGACGGCGAATTCGCGGAACAGGCGGCCGACGATGCCGCCCATTAACAACAGCGGGATGAAGACCGCCACCAGCGACACCGAAATCGAAATGATGGTGAAGCCGATTTCGGCGGCGCCCTTATAGGCGGCCTCCAGCGGCGCCATGCCTTCCTCGACGTGGCGGTAAATGTTCTCCAGCATCACGATGGCGTCGTCGACCACGAAACCGACCGAAATCGTCAGCGCCATCAGCGACAGGTTGTCCAGGCTGAAACCGACCAGGTACATGACGGCCGCCGTGCCCAGCAGCGCCAGCGGTACGGTGACGCTCGGGATCAGCGTCGCCGGCACATTGCGCAGGAAGACGAAGATCACCATCACCACCAGCGCAATCGTCAGCAGCAGGGTCAGTTCGACATCGAGCACCGAGGCGCGGATGGTCTGGGTGCGGTCGATCAGCGTGGTCACGCGCACCGTCGGCGGAATCGCCGCCTGCAGCCGTGGCAGCGCCGCCTTGACGCGCTGCACGGTGGCGATCACATTGGCGCCCGGTTCCTTGATCACGCCCATCACCAGCGCGCGCCCGTTCTGTACGGCTTCGCCGGCGGCTGCGCCCTTGCCGGCGAACACCCATGCCGCCTGCTTGACGTCTTCCGGGCCGGCCACCGCCACGCCGATGTCGCGCACGCGGATCGGCGCGCCCTTGCGGTAGGCCAGCACCTGGTCGTTCCACGGCTCGGCCGCCAGCAGCTGGTCGTTGGTGTAGACGGTGAAGCTCTGGCTGCGGCCGTCCACCGTGCCCTTGGGCTGGCTGACCGTGGTGCTGGCGATGACGCTGCGCACGTCTTCCAGGCTCATGCCGAGCGCCGCCAGCTTGCCGGGATCGACCTGGATACGCACCGCGGGTTTTTGCGGCCCGAAGATGACCACCTGGCCGACGCCCGAAATCTGCGAGATCTGCTGGGCCAGGATGTTGTCGGCGAAATCGTTGACCGTGGTCAGCGGCAAGGTATCGGATTGCACCGCCAGGATCAGGATCGAAAAATCGGCCGGATTGATCTTGCGGAAGGTCGGCGGGTTCGGCAGATTGGCCGGCAGCTGGCCGCTGGCGGCATTGATCGCGGTCTGGACGTCGAGCGCGGCGCCGTCGATGTTGCGGTTGAGATCGAACTGCAGCGTGATCTGGGCCAGCCCGAGCGCGCTGATCGAGGTCATTTGCGACAAGCCGGCGATCAGCGAAAACTGCCGCTCGAGCGGTTGCGCCACGCTGGCCGCCATGGTTTCCGGACTGCCGCCGGGCAGCCTGGCCGTCACCTGGATGGTCGGGAAATCGACCTGCGGCAGCGGCGCCACCGGCAGCAGCGGCCACACCGCCGCGCCCACCAGGAACAGGGCCAGCGCCAGCAGCGAGGTGCCGATCGGCCGCTTGATGAAGGCGGCGGAAACGCTCATTTGGCGCTCCCCGGCGCGGGCGGCGGCTGAACGGCGCTGGCGCTGCCGTTCTGGGCGCTCGCCTCGGCGACGCGCAGCCCGGCCTTCAGCTTGTACTGGCCGTCCAGCACCACGCGCTGGCCGGCGCTCAAGCCGTGCTCGATGACGGCCACGCCGTCCTGGATGTCGGCGACCTGGATCGGCTGCATGCGCGCCGTGCTGTCGGCGTCGACCACATAGGCGTAGACGCCGTTCGGCCCGCGCTGCACCACGCCCGCCGGCACCGTCAGCGCCTGCCGGCGCTGGCCCAGCACCAGCCGCGCATTGACGTACTGGCCCGGCCACAGCTTGTGCTCGGCATTGGAGAAGCGCGCCTTGAGCTGCACCGTGCCGCTGCTGGTATCGATCTGGTTGTTGAGCAGGATCAGGCTGCCCTGGCCCAGCATTTCTTCGCCGTTGCGCGCATAGGCCAGCACCGTCAGCGGCTGCGGGCTGGCGCGCAGCGCGCGGTTGATGTTCTGAAAAGCGTCCTCGGGCAGGGTGAACACCACCGCGATCGGATCGATCTGGTTGATCACCACCAGGCCGTTGGGATCGGCCGCATGCACGATGTTGCCGGGATCGACCAGGCGCGCGCCGACCCGGCCGCTGATCGGCGCCGTGATGCGGGTATAGCTCAGTTGCACGCGGGCAAAGTTGATCTGGGCGTCGTCGGACTGCAGCGCCGCCTCCAGTTGCGCCACTTGCGCGCGCGCCGTGTCCAGCGTCTGCTGCGTGGCGGCATCCTGGCGGATCAGATCGGTGTAGCGCTGCAGGTCGCGCCGCGCATTTTGCAGCTGCGCCTGGTCCTTGGCCTTTTGCGCCAATATCTGCGCCAGCTGTGCCTGCAGCGTGCGCGGATCGATTTGCGCCAGCAATTGCCCTTCCTTGACATCCTGGCCTTCGACAAAGCCGACCTTGTCCAGCTGGCCGTCGATGCGCGCGCGCACCGTCACGCTTTGCAGCGCGCTCACGGTGCCGACGCCGGTCAGCGTGATCGGCATATCGCGCTGCTGCACCCGCACGGTGGTGGCCACCACCGGCGGCGTCGGGGCGGCGGCCGGCTTTTCGGCGGCCATGCTCCTATGGCGCAGCCAGGCGCCGCCGCCGGCGAGCAGCAGCACCAGCAGCGCGATCAGCCAGAGCAGGCGACGCCGGGAAGAGGCGCTGGTCATGGTCTGCGCGCGCTCCATCAGTCGGCCGCCTGCGCCTGCCGCGGTTCCGCAGGCAGCATTTGCCGCGCATCCCAGCCGCCGCCGACCGCCTTGATCAAGGCCACGCTGGCCAGCAACTGGCGGCCGCGCAACTGCACCAGCGTGCGCTCATTGGACAGCGACAGGGTTTGCGCGGTGACCACGCTCAGATACGTGGCGGTGCCGCCGCGATACTGGGCCAGCGCCAGCTGCTCGGCCAACTGGCTGGCCGCCACCGCGCGCTCCAGCGCCACCGCTTCCTGCGCCAGCACGCGCAAGGCCGCCAGGTTGTCTTCGACTTCCTGGAAGCCACCCAGCACGGTTTGCTTGTATTGCGCCACCGTGGCGTCGTAGGCGGCCAGCGCCTGCTCGCTGCGGGCCTGGCGCAGGCCGCCATTGAACAGGGTTTGCGCCAGCGTGGCGCCGAGCGACCAGACCCGGCTCGGCACGTCGAACCATTGGGCGAAGCCGGGCGCATTGAAGCCGGCGCCGGCGGCAAGCGTCAGGGCCGGAAAATAGGCGGCGCGGGCGACGCCGATGTTGGCATTGGCCTGCGCCACGCGGCGTTCGGCGCCGGCGATATCGGGACGTCGCTCCAGCAGTTCCGACGGCAAGCCGACTGGAATCTCCGGCAAGCGCACTTGCAGCCGCGTCGGCGAATGCGGATCGGCCGGCACCACCGCCAGCGACAATGCCGCCGGCGCCTTGCCGGTCAGGATCGCGACCGAGTGTTCCAGCTGGCTGCGCTGGGCCTGCAGGTCGATCGCCTGCGCCTGCGCCGCGCTCAGCTGGCTGTCCGCCAGCGCCACGTCCGAGCGCAGCGCCACGCCGGCCGCATACTGGCTTTGCGTCAGCTGCAATGCGCGCTGGTAGGCGACGATGGTGCGCGCATACAACTCTTGCAGCAGGTCGGTTACGCGCAACTGCAAGTAGTCCTGCGCCAAGGTCGCCTGGATGCTGAGGCGCGCCGCGGCCAAGTCGGCGGCGCTGGCCTGGGCACCGGCTGTGCCGGCCTCGACCGCGCGCCGCACGCCGCCCCAGAGATCCGGTTCCCAATTGGCGTCGATGGCGAGCTGGTATTGATTGCCGAGCTTGATGCCGTTGCTGTTGGTCAGCGCCCGGCCGACGCCGCCGCTGGCGCCGACCGTCGGCCAGAAACCGGCGCGCGCAGCGGCGGCCACGGCGCGCGCCTGGCGATACTGGGCTTCGGCCTGGCGGATATTCTGGTTGGCTGCGTTGGCCTGGTCGATCAGCCCGTCCAGCGTGCTGTCGCCATAGGCCTGCCACCAGCTTTGCCGGCTGTCGATCTGCCGCGGCTCGGCGATTTTCCAGGGCCCGCTTTCCTTATAGGCAACCGGCGCCTCCAGCGGCGGCCGCACGTAGTCCGGTCCGACCGCGCAGCCGGCCAGCCAGGCGGCCACGGCTGCCGCCGTCCACCCGGCGTAGCGGCGTCCGAGGCCGCTGGATGATGGGTTGGAAACGCTCATGGATGCGCGATGGTGTGCGGACAATCCCGGCTGCCTGCCTGCGCCATGGCGGCAGCTGTCGAAACACTGCGGTCTTGCTCGGCATCGGGCCTCGAGCCCGCCTCCTGGTCGCTGCAATCGACCGCCCGATCAGTGTCGCCGATCCACGCCCAGCGTCCGCCGCTTTCGCGCATTTTTCTCCCGAGGCTTGACGTGCATCAACCAGCGGTGTCCTAAAAATTCATCAGGGAAAGGAAATGCGGCGCATCACGCCCGCGCGTGCGATCAATAGCCGGGGGGCGGTGGCGCATTGGGCGGCGGCGGTCGGTAATTCGGGCTGGTCTGCGGCGCCGCGCCCTGCATGCGTGCCGGCGGCGTCACGAAGCGTCCCGAGACCGGCACCCGGTTGCCTTGCGCATACATGCATTGGGTATAGGAAAAATCGTAGCGCTGCTGGCTGCCGTAAGTGGCGCTGTTGGCGGCGCCCACGCCGGACAGGCCGCCGACCGCCGTGCCGACACCGGCGCCGACACCGGCGCCGCGGCCGCCGTTGATGGCGGCGCCGGCCACCGCGCCCAGCACGGCGCCAACGGCCGCACTGCGCAGGCCGCTTTCAGCCGCCGCCTGATCCGGCGACATGCCGTTCATCTGCAATTGCGCATATTGCCGGCACGAAGCGTCGTCGGCGCGAAACTGATCGAAGTTCTTGCCGCTTCCCGGCAGCGCCAGCACGCTGGGACCGGTCGGCAAGGAGACGCATGCGCCCAATGCCAGAAGGGGCAGCAGCGACGTTGCCTTCAAGGGTGTCATCCTCATGATGGGCTCCGGGTCAACGATTATCGGACGGTTGCGGCGCGACCTGTTGCCAGCCAGCCGGGCACTCTTTCACATACGGGTAGTAACCCTGCGGGTCGGTGCAGTAATACCAATACTGGTCGCCCCCTCCCTGTTCGATATAGGTCGTGGGCGCCGGTGGCACCACCACCACCGAGGGCGGGTAATACGGCCAGGAGGGATAGTAAGGCCAGAACAGCGGCGCGCCGATCACGATGCTGCCGCGGAAGCGGCTGCCATGAAAGCGCCCGTCATGAAAGCCACCGCCCCGAAAGCCGCCCCCATGAAAGCCGGCGCCACCATGAAAACCACCGCCGCCATGGAAACCACCCCCGCCCGGATGCGCCCAGGCACTGCCACTGGCGGCTGCACCCAGTAGGACAGCGAGCAGTAACGCTGATTTGATCGTTTTCACAATACACCTCACTACCGATGGACATTGTTTGCCGGAAAGGCAAGGCACGGTGGCAAGCCTGACGGCCTTTCGACACCGTGCTCCAGTCCCATTTCAGTATTACAGATTTGGCGCAATATGAAACCCACTGAAACAATTGATAACGAACGAAACCGCGCCGCAACGATGGCGACCGGTGGGCCGGGAGCCGTGTCGCTTCGGCAACGGCGCCCGGCCTTGCTCCTATGCCGCGGCCGGGAGGTTGTCCAGGAAACCAACCATGGATTGCAGGCGCTGGCCGGACGAGACCACGCCGAAATCGGTGCCGCTGGCCAGCGCCGGCGCGCCGTCGGCCGCCAGCTCCCAGCTGAAGCGCACGTGGTCGTGCAGCACGTCGATCGCGCTGGTGCGGCGGAAACGATGCGCCGGGAAACGCTGCTGCACCTGTTCGATCATGGCGTCGATGCCGCTGTGGCCCTCGCCCTGCATCAAGGGATCGCGATAGGTCGCGGTTTCGGTCCAGGTACGGGCGATGAGCTCGCGCCGGCGCGCGCCGTCGGTTTCGTTCCAGCCGTCGATATAGCGGTCGATCAGGTCATTTACGGTAGGCATGTCGGACTCCATGGAAAAGGATGGTTGGGATGGGCAGCGGGGAGTGCCGGCGGCATGCCTGGCAGGTGCCCTGCTGTCCGACTCCATGCTCAGGGATCGGCGGCGGCTTCTCAATTACCTGTGGGGTAATGGGCGTGGCGACGCTGTTGCACTATCATCGCGGCATGATGACATCCACCCGGCCGGTCGGCGCGCTGTTGCGCGAATGGCGCCAAAGGCGGCGCCTGAGCCAGCTCGACCTGGCTTGCGAAGCCGACATTTCGGCACGCCACATGAGCTTCCTGGAAACCGGGCGCTCGCAACCGAGCCGCGAGATGGTGCTGCACCTGGCCGAACGGCTGGAGATTCCGCTGCGCGAGCGCAATGTGCTGCTGCACGCCGCCGGCTATGCGCCGATGTTCCCGCAGCGCGCGCTCGACGATCCGGCGCTGGCGGCGGCGCGGCGCGCGGTCGACCTGGTGCTGGCCGGGCATGCGCCGTATCCGGCGCTGGCGGTGGATCGCCACTGGACGCTGGTCGCTTCCAACGCGGCGGTGGCGCCGCTATTGGCCGGTGTCGCGCCGGCGCTGCTGCAGGCGCCGCTCAACGTCTTGCGGCTGTCGCTGCATCCGGACGGGCTGGCGCCGCGCATCGCCAACCTGCGCCAGTGGCGCGCGCACCTGCTGGAACGGCTGCGGCAACAGATCGAGGTCAGCGCCGATCCGGCGCTCGAGGCATTGAGAGAAGAGCTGCAGGGCTATCCGCAGGAGTATGCGCAAGCGGCGCTGCGGATCAGGCGGCCGCGGCCGACTATGCCGGCGTCGGCCTGGTAGTGCCGCTCCAGCTGCGCACCGAACAGGGCGCTGCTGTCCTTCATCAGCACCACCACGGTGTTCGGCACGCCGGTCGACGTCACGCTGGCGGAACTGGCGCTGGAAACCTTTTTTCCGGCCGATGCCGCCACGGCGACCGCGCTGCAGGCGCTCGCGGCGCTGTCCGCTACAGGCGATTGATCGGGATCTTCAGATAGCGCGTGCCGTTCGCTTCCGCCGGCGGCAGCGCGCCGGCGCGGATATTGACCTGGATCGACGGCAGGATCAGGGTCGGCATGCCGAGCGTCTTGTCGCGTGCGGTGCGCATGGCCACGAATTCCTCTTCGGACACGCCATCGTGCAGGTGGATATTGGATGCGCGCTGCTCGGCCACCGTAGTTTCCCAGCGCGCTTCCCGCCCATGCGGGTAGTCGTGGCAGACGAACATCCGGGTCGCCGCCGGCAACCCCAGCAGGCGCCGCGTCGAGCGGTATAGCGCATGGGCGTCGCCTCCCGGAAAATCGGCGCGCGCGCTGCCGCCGTCCGGCATGAACAGCGTATCGCCTACGAACACCGCATCGCCGATCAGGTAGGCCAGATCGGCCGGCGTATGGCCGGGCACGTGCAGCGCCTGCGCGCGCAGCGCGCCGATCGCAAATTCCTCGCCGTCGGCGAACAGATGGTCGAACTGGCTGCCGTCGCGCAGGAACTCCGGCTCCAGGTGGAAAATGTCGTGAAACACCTGTTGCACGCGCGCGATGTGCTCGCCGATCGCGATCTTCCCGCCCAACTGCTCGCGCAGATACGGCGCCGCCGACAGATGGTCGGCATGCGCATGCGTCTCCAGAATCCACTCCACATGCAAGCTCTGCGCGCGCACGAAATCGCGCAAGCGGTCGGCCGAGGCGGTATGGGTGCGGCCCGAGGATGCGTCGTAATCCAGGACCGGGTCGACCAGCGCGCAGGCGCCGCCGCCGGCTTCATACACGACATAGCTGACGGTGCCGGTGACCGGATCGTGAAAGCCTTGGACTTGCGGGGACATGGTGACTCCTGAATAAACTCGAATAAAATATTATATTGACTTACATATCGTCATTATATATAATGTTTTCCGGTGAAGTCAATTCCTGGACCCGTCATGACCATTATTACACCCGCCGTCGATCCCTCGGCCTTGCGCGCCACTTCGGCCGCCGCCTGCGCCCTGCTGAAAGCGATGGCCAATCCGGATCGCCTGCTGCTGCTGTGCCAGCTGTCGCAGCGTGAACTGTGCGTGAGCGAACTGGAAGAACTGCTCGGCATCCGCCAGCCGACGCTGTCGCAGCAGCTCGGCGTCTTGCGCGAGGAAGGCCTGGTGCAGACCCGGCGCGAAGGCAAGCAGGTGTACTACAGCATCGCCAGCGAGCAGGCGATGGCCGTGCTGCAGGTGCTGTATGCGCAGTTCTGCCAGGACGGCAAGGAGAAAAAAACATCATGATCACCATCGCCTGGGACAGCTTCACCCCGTGGAGCGCGCTGCTCGGCGGGCTCCTGATCGGCCTGGCGGCGGCCTTGCTGCTGCTGGCCAATGGCCGCATCGCCGGCATCAGCGGCATCGTCGGCGGCCTGCTGCCGGCGCGGCGCGGCGAATCGGCGTGGCGGCTGGCGTTCGTCGCCGGCCTGGTCGGCGCGCCGCTGCTGTTCCAGCTGTTCGCGCCGCTGCCGGCGGTGCGCATCGAAGCCGGCGTGCCGCTGCTGCTGATCGCCGGCCTCTTGGTCGGGATCGGCACCCGCTACGGCTCCGGCTGCACCAGCGGCCACGGCGTCTGTGGCGTATCGCGGCTGTCGCCGCGCTCGCTGGCCGCCACCGGCGCCTTCATGCTGGCCGGCGCGCTGACCGTGTATTTCCTGCGTCAATTGATGAGCTGAGCCCACCATGCAAACTTTCATCGCACTGCTTTCCGGCCTCCTGTTCGGCATCGGCCTGATCGTCTCCGGCATGACCGATCCTTCCAAGGTGATCGGTTTTCTCGACATCGCCGGCCAGTGGGACCCCTCGCTCGCCTTCGTCATGGGCGGCGCGATCCTGGTCGCGGCGCCGGCTTTCGGCCTCGCCGCGCGGCGCCGCCGGACGCTCTCGGGCGCGCCGCTGGCGCTGCCGGCCGCCGGCCGCATCGACCGCCGCCTGATCCTGGGCAGCCTCGCCTTCGGCGTCGGCTGGGGCGTGGCCGGCTTTTGTCCGGGGCCGGCGGTGACCTCGCTGCTGGCCGGGTCGAGCAAGCCGGCGCTGTTCGTGCTGGCGATGCTGGCCGGCATGGCGGCCTTCGAGCTGATCGAGCGCCGGCGCGCCGCCGCCCGCTGAGGCGCCGGCGCTTCCTCCACGGCGTGGCATGCGCGCGCCGTTCCTTCCCTGTCTACGGAAAAGCATGGGTATCAGCCTCGCGCTCGGCCTGGTGGTCGGCATCATCCTGGCGCTGACCGGCGCCGGCGGCGGCATCCTGGCGGTACCGCTGCTGGTGTTCGGCGCCGGGCTCGGCATGGCGCAGGCGGGACCGATCGGCCTGCTGGCGGTCGGCATGGCGGCGGCGCTGGGCGCCCTGCTCGGCCTGCGCGCCGGCATCGTGCGCTACAAGGCGGCGCTCTTGGTGGCGACGGCCGGCATGCTGCTCACGCCGGCCGGCCTGTGGCTGGCGCAGCGGCTGCCGAACCGGCCGCTGGCGCTGCTGTTCGCCGTGGTGCTTGCTGCTGGTGGCGTTGCGCATGTGGCGCCAGGCTTCGCTGTCCGGCGCCGAGCCGCCGCGGACGCCGCCGCCCTGCCGCCTGAATCCGGCGCTCGGGCGCTTCTTTTGGACCTGGCCCTGCGCCCGCGCATTGGCAGCGGCGGGCATGCTGACCGGCTTCCTGTCCGGGCTGCTCGGCGTCGGCGGCGGCTTCGTGATGGTGCCGGCGCTGCGCCGCTTTACCGATCTGCCGATGCCGCAGGTGGTGGCGACTTCGCTGGCCGTGATCGCGCTGGTGTCGGCGGCCGGCGTCGCCTCCAGCGCGCTGGCCGGCCAATTGCACTGGCCGGTGGCGCTGCCGTTCGCCGGCGGCGCCCTGCTCGGCATGCTGGGCGGACGCGCCGCCAGTGCGCGGCTGGCCGGACCGCAATTGCAAAAGGGCTTTGCGCTGGTGGCGGCGGTAGTGGCGCTGGGGTTGGCGGCGCACACCGTAAGTTAGTCAGTGCGGCAGATACTCCTGCCTATGCACCCTTAACTCGGGTATTTCCCGGAATAATTTTTCTCATACTCCCATTCGCCCCACTGACGCAGGGCCGCGCGGCACACGCCCGTCGGCCGTTACCGGTCTTGGCCGGCAGGCGCGGAAGGAGCGGTTTCCCGTTCGAGCCGCATCAGCCAGACCAGCGCCGCTTCGCGCGTGGTGCCGCACATTTCGAGGGATGGCTGCAAGCCGCCGCAGCACGCCGGCCGTTCCGGCGCGCCGAAAATCCGGCAGCGCAGCTCTTCGTCCAGTTGCACGCAAGGCACGCCGGCGGGCTTGCCTTGCGGCATTCCGGGAATCGGGGAAGTGATGGAAGGCGCGATGCAGCAGGCAGCGCAGTGGGGACGGCAATTCATGGCACCCTCGCCTTTCGGCTTTTTGCAGAGGCGGGAAGAAGCCGACCGCCAAGTTCAGGCGGCCGGCAGCCCGGTCCGCCCGGCGAACAGCGCCGGGCGGCCAGGCATCAGACCGCCGCCAGCGCCTGCTCCAGATCGGCGATCAGGTCGTCGATATGCTCGATGCCGATCGACAAGCGCAGCATGTCTTCCGAGACGCCGGCCTTGGCCAGTTCGCCGGCATCGAGCTGGCGGTGCGTGGTCGAGGCCGGGTGCGTCGCCAGCGACTTGGTGTCGCCGATGTTGACCAGGCGCGTGAACAGCTGCAGCGCGTCGAGCGCGCGGGCGCCGGCGGCGCGCGGGTCGGCATCGCCGCTCTTGACGCCGAACGAGAGGATGCCGGAGGCCTTGCCGCCCATGTACTTCTGCACCAGCGCGTGGTCCGGATGGTCGGGCAGGCCGGCGTACTTGACCCATGCCACTTTCTTGTGCGACTGCAGGTACTTGGCCAGCGCCAGGGCGTTGTCGCAGATGCGGTCCATGCGCAGGCTCAAGCGTGTCGATACCCTGCAGGAACAGGAAGGCGTTCATCGGCGAGATCGCCGCGCCCATGTTGCGCAGCGGCACCACGCGCGCGCGGCCGATGAAGGCGGCGGCGCCCAGCGCCTCGGTGTAGACCACGCCGTGGTAGGAGACGTCGGGTTCGTTCAGGCGCTTGAAGCGCTCCTTGTGCTCGGCCCAGGGGAACTTGCCGGAATCGACGATGATGCCGCCGATGCTGTTGCCGTGGCCGCCCATGTACTTGGTCAGCGCGTGCACCACGATGTCGGCGCCGTGCTCGAACGGCCGGCACAGGTAGGGGCTGGGCACGGTGTTGTCGACGATCAGCGGGATGCCGTGGGCGTGGGCGATCTCGGCCAGCTTGGCGAAATCGGTGACATTGCCGAGCGGGTTGCCGATCGATTCGCAGAAGATCGCCTTGGTGCGGGCGTCGATCAGCGGCGCGAAGGTGTCCGGCCGGCGCGCATCGGCGAAGCGCACTTCGATGCCCTGCTGCGGAAAGGTGTGGGCGAACAGGTTGTAGCTGCCGCCGTAGATGGTGCCGGCCGAGACGATGTTGTCGCCGGCTTCGGCGATGGTCTGGATCGCCGCCGTGATCGCCGCCATGCCCGAGGCCATCGCCAGCGCCGCGATGCCGCCTTCCAGCGCCGCCACGCGTTTTTCCAGCACGTCCTGGGTCGGGTTCATGATGCGCGTGTAGATGTTGCCCGGTACCTTGAGGTCGAACAGGTCGGCGCCGTGCTGCGCGCTGTCGAACGCATAGGCCACGGTCTGATAGATCGGCACCGCCACCGCCTTGGTGGTCGGATCGGGGGCGTAGCCGGCGTGGACGGCGAGTGTTTCAAATTTCATGCATGCTCCTGTGCAAGGTGGAAATGATCAATCGATGCGATTCAAGGGGTCTTCTTATGGGGCGCGGCGACGTGACGGCGCCGGCGGGATCGGCAAGCGGGACGCCGATCGGGGTAAAGTAATGCGGAAATGAAAGCCAACCGCAACGTCCCCGATCCCTGCCCGCGGCTGCACCGCCGGCATCGTCCGGGTCTTGCCGACGCTGCCACGCTTTCGCTCGATCGATTATAAAGTAACCCGCCGCAACCCAGCCCCATGTCCGCCGATACCACCGCCGCCAACAAACTCATGGACCGATTCGACAGCCACCACCAGGTCTGGCTGTTCGGCTACGGCTCGCTGATCTTCAAGGCCGATTTCCCTTATCTCGAACGCCGTCCGGCCAGCATCCGCGGCTGGGCGCGCCGCTTCTGGCAGGGTTCGCACGACCACCGCGGCACGCCGGCCGCGCCGGGCCGCGTGCTGACGCTGGTCGAGGAGGCCGATGCCGTGTGCGACGGCATGGCCTATCTGATCACGCCGCAGGTGTTCGGCCACCTCGACCACCGCGAAAAAAACGGCTACCTGCGCTTCGCCGCCGACATGTGCTTCGACGACGGCAGCCACGCCGAAGGGCTGGTGTATATCGCCACCGAGGAAAACGCGGCCTGGCTCGGCCCCGCGTCCGATCTCGAGATCGCGCGCCAGATCGCCGGCTCGAGCGGCCCCAGCGGCCGCAATCGCGACTACCTGCTGGAACTGGCGCAGGCCTTGCGCGCACTCGGCAAAAACGATCCGCACGTGTTTGCGATCGAACGGCAACTGCGGGAATTGTAGGGCTGATATCGTTCCGCACACGATGCGGGGCAGGCGGTCGGCGGCGAAGATTTTGATTTCGGAAACATCCATCGTGGAGGTACGGCATGGGCATGTTGATCGACGGCCAGTGGGTCGACCACTGGTATGACACGCGCTCCAGCGGCGGGCGCTTCGTGCGCAGCGAAGCGCAGTTCCGCAACTGGGTGACGGCGGACGGCGCCGCCGGTCCCTCCGGCGGCGCCGGCTTCAAGGCCGAGCCCGGCCGCTACCACCTGTACGTGTCGCTGGCCTGCCCGTGGGCGCACCGGACCCTGATTTTCCGCGCGCTCAAGGGGCTGCAAGCGATGATCGGCGTCTCGGTGGTCAACCCCTTCATGGGCCGCGAAGGCTGGAGCTTCGAGCCGGATGACGGCGTGATCGCCGACGACGTCAACCATGCGCGCTATCTGCGCCAGGTGTACACCGCCGCCGAACCCCGCTACAGCGGCCGGGTGACAGTGCCGATCCTGTGGGACAAGCAACGCCGCACCATCGTCAACAACGAATCCGGCGAAATCATCCGCATGCTCAACAGCGCCTTCGACGCAGTGGGTGCGGCCGAGGGCGATTTCTATCCGCGCGACTTGCGCGCCGAAATCGACGAGGTGAACAGCTTCGTCTATCCCAATGTCAACAACGGCGTGTACCGCGCCGGCTTTGCCACCGAGCAGGCCGCCTACGAGCAGGCGGTCACCGAATTGTTCGCGGCGCTGGAAGTGCTGGAACAGCGGCTGGCGCAGCGGCGCTACCTGACCGGCGAGCGCATCACGGAAGCCGACTGGCGCCTGTTCACCACGCTGCTGCGCTTCGACGCGGTGTACCACGGCCATTTCAAATGCAACCTGAAGCGGATCGTCGATTTTCCGAACCTATGGGGCTTCACGCGCGAACTCTATCAATGGCCCGGCATCGCTGCCACCGTCGACATGCGGCATATCAAGGGCCATTACTATCGCAGCCACGACATGATCAATCCGACCCGCATCGTGCCGCTCGGCCCGCGGCTCGACTTCAGCACGCCGCATGGGCGCAGATGATTGGCGCTGGTGCAGTGGACTGTTGAGCAGCGCCCTCGGGCATCGGAATCGGAGTTAGTGGGGTCAGAGTTTTTTTCGCGGCGCTTCATCGCGAACAAACTCTGACCCCAGTAACGGCCTGGAGCCAGAAGACGCCAAACCACGCGGGTTTGAGCATCGCTGCACTTGATCCGTGAAAGCAGGGTCAGCGTGTTACGCCATGAGGCCCGCGTAAAAAAACTCCGACCGGGTTTCACTCCGCCTCGCTTGGCATCGGCCTAAATATCAACAGCTCACTACGACAGAGTCATATGACTAGGAGTATGTTGAAAAATTGTCCGCTTTATGTCCGACACGGCCGGCATTGGCAGGGAGTATTCAACGAACGGCGGCAGCGAGCACGCGCCATGGCGTCGGCGGCTGCGCGCCCGGCCTCAATTGGCCGGCGCCGCAGCGGCGCCGAGATACCGTTCGCTCCAGGCCGCGATCAGGTTCGCCGCATAGACGGCGTCGCTCCTGCGCGTCAGCAGGTGGTCGGCATCGTCGAGCGAGATGAAGCTCTTCGGATGCTTGGCCGCGGTGAAGATGTGCATCGCGTTGACGATGTCGACCGTGGCGTCGCGCGGCGCATGCATCACCAGCAGGGCGCGGCGCAGCCGGGCGATCCGCTCGTCCAGCTTTTGTTCGGCGGCGTCGAGCAAGAACTGGCGCTTGATGCGAAACGGCCGCCCCGCCAGCTGCACCTGCGCCTCGCCCTCGGCCTCGATCTGCGCCAGCTGCTGGCGGAACAGCCCGGCGACGTGGCTGGGGTCGCTCGGCGCGCCGATGGTGACCACCGCCCGCGCCTCGGGGATGTCGGCGGCCGCCGCCAGCACGGCGGCGCCGCCCAGGCTGTGGCCGATCAGCAGGCTCGGCGCGCGATAGTGCTGGCGCAGGTGCGCGGCGGCGCCGAGCAGGTCGGCCAGGTTGGAAGAAAAATTGGTGTTGGCGAATTCGCCCTCGCTGGCGCCGAGCCCGGTGAAGTCGAAGCGCAGCACCGCGATCCCGTGCTCGGTCAGCGCCTGCGCGATGCGGCTGGCGGCGAAGACGTCCTTGCCGCAGGTGAAGCAGTGCGCGAACAAGGCGTAGGCGCGGATCGGCCCGTCCGGCGCGTCCAGCCGCGCCGCCAACTTGTGGCCGTCGGTGCCGGCAAACTCAGTGCGTTCGATTTTCATGTGGGACTCCCGCTGTAAAAAAACATGGCATGCGCCCGCCGGTCATGCAGCGCGGAGGGCGGCGCAGTCCCGGCAGACTTACTTGATGGTCGCCACCCCGGCCTTGCAGGCCACCTCGTCCTGCGAACTGGTGCCGCCGGAACAGCCGATCGCCCCGATGATCTTACCCTCTTCGACCAGAGGAATGCCGCCGCGCGCCGCAATGACGTCGTCGAGCGTGAGCAGATTGAGATTATTGGCTTGAAGGCCGGCTTCGAAGACCTTGGTTTCGCGGCGGTAGGTTGACCGCGGCCCGGGCCTTGTGCTGGGAAACCTGGATCGACGCCAGCTGCGCCCCATTCATGCGCTGGAAAGCCACCAGATTGCCGCCCGAGTCGACGACGGCGACGTTCAATTTCCAGTCGCGCTTTTTGGCCTCGGCAATCGCTGCATTAATGGCCGCCGTCGCCCGTTCAAGCGCGATCGGCGGACCGTAAGGGATGTCGAACGGCATCTTTTCGGGGACGGCATCGAGCGGGTTGGCCGGTTGCGCTTGTTGCGCGCGAGCTGGGCCGGCGACCAGCAAGGCGGCGCCGAGTACGGCAAGCGCCAGGCGTGGGATCAGCGACATGGTGGCTCTCCTTTCCTTGGTTGCCAATACGGCAAAGTCCGATCTTCTGCCGAAATGGCGGCGCGGTTTTTGTGAAGGGACAATTTCCCGGCGTGTTGTGCGCCGGCCATGGCCGGTGCGTCCGGTCTGGGAAGAGTTACGACTCCACCGGATACCCGGCGGCGATCCAGGCATCGATGCCGCCGGTCAGCGGCCGCACGCGGCGATAGCCCATCTGCATCAGCTGTTTGGCCACCTGCGCCGCCGACGCCTCGTTCGGGCAGGCGCAATACACGATCACCTCGTGCTCCGGGGGAGCGCCGAGCGCGGCGCTGCGGACGTCGTCGACCGCCACCGTCAGCGCCCCGGGAATCCGCCCTTCGCCTTGGGCGGCGGGGGAACGGACGTCGATGATGGTCGGTTCGGCGCCCTGCTGCTGCAGCGCATGCAGTTCATCGACCGAGATGCGCGCCATGCAGAGCGACTTGAGAAAGCTCTGGCGCTGCCACCATTTATTGGCGACGAACGCCAAGAGCGCCAGACCGAGCAGCAGCAGGCCCCATTTGCCGAGCTGCTCGAGCGCGCCGAGCAGCTCATCCACGGTACTGCTGAACAGCGATCCGAGGTAGATCGCCGATCCGGCCCAGAGCGCGGCGCCCACGCCGTCGAAGAAGATGAAGCTGGCGCGCCGCGTGCCGAGCGTGCCGGCCAGCGCGCTGGCGACCGAAGCGAAGCCGGGGATGAATTTGGCGACCATCAGCGAGGGTGCGCCCCAGCGCGCATAGACCGATTCGGTCTGGCGCACGCAGGAATCCGGTGACAGCGAGATCCGGCACAGCGTCGTCAGCACTTTCCTGCCATAGCGCCGTCCCGCCAGATACCAGCCGCAGTCGGCGATCAAGGCCGCACCCACCGCGGTCAGCAGCAGCGCCGCCGCCGAATAGTCGCCGTGGGCGGCCAGGGCACCGGTGATGACCAGGGTCGGATAAGCGGGAATCGGCACGCCCGCTTGCTCGAGCAGGACATTGAGGAAAACGAGCGTGAGGCCGTATTGCTCGATCAGATGGAAGAGGTAGCTCATGCGGGTATGCGCCGGAGGACAGCTGGCCGCCGGCAGCCATTGATTCTAGCAGCGATTCATGACCGCCGATCGCGCTGCCGATCCGGCCAAGCCTCGAAAATATCGATGCTCAGCATCGAAATATTGCGCTCCCCGCCCCTGCCGCCGCTCCCTACAATGGCCCTGCGCTGTCGCGCGACGGCTGGCCGCAACGGCCGGCAAGCGCGGCGGATCGATTCGCGGAAATTCCCGTTCCCTCATTCATATCGGAGATCGCATGGCAACCAAAGTACAGGTGGTTTTCTACAGTTCCCACGGACACGTCTACAGGATGGCCGAAGCGATCGCCGCCGGCGCGCGCGAGGTGGAAGGAGTGCAGGTCACGCTGCTGCAGGTGCCCGAGCTGGTGCCCGACGAAGTGCTGGAAAAATCCGGCGCCAAAGCGGCGCGCCAGGCGTTTGCCCACGTGCCGCTGGCGACGCCGGAACATCTGGCCGATGCCGACGCCATCATTTTTGGCACGCCCACGCGCTTCGGCAACATGTGCGGGCAAATGCGCAATTTCCTCGACCAGACCGGCGGCCTGTGGCTGAGCGGCGCCCTGATCGGCAAGGTCGGCAGTGTCTTCACCAGCACCGCCACCCAGCATGGCGGCCAGGAAACCACCTTGACCAGTTTTCATACGACGCTGCTGCATCAGGGCATGATCGTGGTCGGCCTGCCCTACTCCGAGGCGCGGCAGATGACGATGGGCGAAATATCGGGCGGCAGCCCATACGGCGCCACCACCATCACCGGCGGCGACGGTTCGCGTCTGCCGAGCGAGAACGAACTGGCGATGGCGCGCTTCCAGGGCCGTCATGTGGCGCAGATCGCCCGCAAGCAGGCGGCGCAATAAGGCCGACGCGCAACCTGCAAACGGCGCGGGGCGGCTAGTCCCTTTGTTCCATGTCAAATCGCCCTTGCTGGGGTGGAATAGAAGCGCTGCGAATGCAGATACATTATCCTTGGATGACGCATTCTCCGATTTCTCCGCTCTTACCCACCACAGGAGGCATCATGGACAAGTTTCTGAGCATCGCTGCGCGGCTGTTGATGGCGCAGATCTTCATCATCTCCGGCTTCGGCAAGATCACGGGATATGCCGCCACCCAGGGCTACTTTGCCTCGATGGGGCTGCCGCTGCCGGCGCTGCTGACGCCCCTGGTGATCTTGATCGAACTGGGTGGCGGCCTGGCCTTGCTGTTCGGTTTCCAGACGCGCTGGGTGGCGGCGATCCTGGCGCTGTTTTCCATCGGCTCGGCGCTGATCGCCCACACCAATTTCGCCGACCAGATGCAGATGATCAATTTCATGAAGAATCTGGCGATGGCCGGCGGCTTCCTGATGTTTGTGAAATATGGCGCCGGCAGCGCCGAGCGTCGACCGCGAAACCGCCACCGCGCCGCGGGTCAGCTAGGAACAAGCTGCACGCCCCGCTAAACGGCGGGAGTATGTTGGCTTAATGGCCATTTAATGCCCGAGATAGCAGGCCCAATACGGGAGTATGCTCCCATGCCGAAAAACTTGAAAGGCATGACGAGCGCCCCTGAAAAGGCGCAAAATTCAGGCTTGCGACGGCGCGCGTCGCCGCAGTTGCGCCGCCATCAGCCAATCAGGAAAGAACCAGCATGCAAGACAGCTTGCCATCGGACAGCGCCCTGGAAGTGGTGGTAGTGCCGCGCACGCATGACCTCGGCGATGGCTTCGAGGTGCGGCGCGCGCTGCCGTCGCGCCAGCGGCGCATGGTCGGGCCGTTCGTGTTTCTCGATCAGATGGGGCCGCATCTATTTGCCGCCGGCCAGGGGCTGGATGTGCGGCCGCATCCGCACATCGGCCTGGCCACCGTCACCTACCTGTTTTCCGGCGAAATCCTGCACCGCGACAGCCTCGGCAGCGTGCAGCCGATCCGGCCCGGCGACGTCAACTGGATGACGGCGGGACGCGGCATCGTCCATTCCGAACGCACCGCGCGGGAGGTGCGGCAGCAGGCGTCCGCGCTGTCCGGCCTGCAATGCTGGGTGGCGTTGCCGCGTGCGCTCGAAGAAAGCGCACCGGCCTTCCTGCACACCGGCATGGCCGACCTGCCGGTGGAAGAAGGCGAAGGAGTGACGGCGCGCATCATCGCCGGCAGCCTGTTCGGGCGCCGCTCGCCGGTGCCGACCCTGTCGCCGATGTTCTACGCCGACGTCGAGCTGCAGCCCGGCGCGCGCCTGGAAATTCCCGCCGAGTATGCGGAGCGGGCGCTGTATGTGGTCGAGGGCCAGCTCGACCTCGGTGCGGACGGCGTGTTCGACGCCGGCCAGCTGCTGGTCCTGAAGCCGGGCCAGCGCTTGACACTGGCTGGCGCCGGCGCTGCTCCGGCGCGGCTCATGCTGCTGGGCGGCGAACCGATGGACGGGCCGCGCTATCTGAGCTGGAACTTTGTCTCCAGCTCGGCCGAGCGCATCGAACAGGCCAAAGACGACTGGCGCGCGCAACGCTTTCCGCGGGTACCCGGCGAATCCGTATTCATCCCCCTGCCCGATCTTCCCGGCAAGCCGGTGCGCTATCCGTAAGGACGCGCGCTTGAGGCACATCAAACCCGCCAGCCGCAAACACCGCCAAATTAAAAGCTCGATTCGCAAGCGCTAACTGGCCGGATGGCAACCCGCCTCCGCCTTGAAAGCGACGGGCGCATCCGCCCGGATGCGCCGCGGGTCGAACAAGCTATGGGGAAACGGCGATGAGCGGAAACGTCGAAGTGATTGGCCACAAATTCGTGTTCGATTTCGGCTCGCAGGCCAGCTACGAATTGCATTTTATCGATTCCCGGCATCTGGAAGTCAGGGTGGTGGCGGATGTCAGCTATCCCAAAAACACGCTCAACAGGTTCGACATCGAAATGACCGAGCTCGGCCCCGACCTCTACATGGTCACGTGGGAAGAACCGCAAACCGGCAATACCGTGACCCATGTCGAGGATTACGCCAAGGGCATGGCCTTCGCCAATATCACCGACATCGCATCCCGGCAATTCTGGCGCTTGAAGGGCGTGATTCGGCCCTCGCAATAGGGATGCCTATGGCTACACGCCTGAACGCGACTGGAGAGTCCACATGATGCTCGACTGGAATGAATACCGGAAACAGGTGACGGCCGGGATTGCCGAGATCTCCAAGCTGAGTCCCGATACCGTGCGCGGTTATGCGGCGCTCGCCCATGCCGGCGCCAAGACCGGGAAACTCGATGCCAAAACGCGCGAACTGGTTGCGCTGGCGGTCGCGGTCACGCGCCAGTGCGATGGCTGCATCACCGTCCATACCGACGCCGCGATCAAGCAGGGTGCCACCCGCGAAGAAATCATGGAAGTGCTGGGAGTCGCGGTCGCCGTCAATGCCGGTGCCACGCTGATCTATTCGACGCGGGTGATGGATGCCTATTCCGCCAATACCGCTTGAGCTGGCGGCCGGCTCATGTCGTGAATGATCGCCGTTTGCGCGCACTGAGAGGCACACCGCCGGTCCGCCAAAACAAACCGCAGCAGCTTTGCCGTGCCAACCAGGAGGGATCTGAAATGACTCTGAAAAGCGGTTTTCTGCTGGCGGCAGCGGCAGCAGCCGGCGTCTCGGGCCAGGCGGCGGCACAAACCAGCCTCACGATATATGGCGTGGTCGATCTGGCGCTGGTGTATTCGAGCAATCAAGGCGGAGCGTCCAACACCTACATGCGCAGCGGCAATCTTGCCGCCAGCAGGCTCGGCTTCAAGGGGACGGAAGACCTGGGCGGCGGCTCGCAAGCGCTGTTCGTGCTGGAAAACGGCTTCGAGGCCGACACCGGCGCCATGAGTTCCGCCAACACCCTGTTCAACCGCCAGGCCTACGTCGGCCTCACCAATACCAGCTACGGCACGCTGACCGCCGGCCGCCAGTACACGCCGTATTACCTGTTCCTCGGGCCGATCGGCCCGGTCGCCGTGCTGACCGGCGCCACCGGCGCCCATCCGGGCGACATCGACGGCCTCGACACCACGATCCGCGTCAAGAATTCATTGACCTATACCTCGCCGCTGTGGTCGGGGGCGCAAGCCAGCGTGATGTATGGATTCGGCGAAGTGGCCGGCCAGACCGGGAGCGGCAATTCGGTCAGCGCGGCGCTCAAATACGATCTCAACGCCTGGAATTTCGCGCTCGGCTACCTGAGATTGAAAAACGGCAACGCCCCCGGTGTGTTCGATCCGAACGCCTCGGGCAGCTTCACGATCTCGCCAGTCAACCAAGGCTATCTGTCGGCCGATTCGGTGCAATACGTCGGCGCGGCGGCACGCTATACGGTCGGCAAGCTGACGCTCGGCGTCAACGCCACCAATGTCGCATACCGGCCCAAGAGCAGCTCGCTGTTCGCCAACACCGCGGTCTTCAATACCGCCGGCCTGATCGCCACCTATCAGCTCTATCCCGCCCTGTTCGTCAGCGCCGGCTATAGCTACACGCGGGAAAATGCCGCCAACGGCATCACCGATCCGGCGCGCTACCAGCAACTGTCGTTCGAACAAACCTACTCGCTGTCCAAGCGCACCGCGCTTTACGCGCTGGAAGCCTGGCAGATCGCCAAGGGCCAGACGCTGGGCGTGACGGGTATCGGCAACCCGGTCAATGCCGTGGCGGTGGTCGGCGATTCGCAAAGCGGCACGCCTTCATCCGGTCGCAACCAGGCCGTGCTGATGCTGGGCATCCGCCATAGTTTTTAAGGAGATGAACCTTGAACAAGCAACTCAACCAGGAAGGCCTCGACCTGTTGTTTCGTAATGCACGGACCTATACTGAATGGTCAGGCCAGCCGGTAAGCGACGATATCCTGAAGCAGATTTACGAGATCATGAAATGGGGACCGACCAGTGCCAATTGCTGTCCGGCACGCATTCTTTTCCTGCGCACGCCGGAAGCGAAACAGCGCTTGTTGCCGGCACTTGCACCGGGCAATGTTGAAAAAACCATGACCGCGCCGGTCACGGCGATTATTGGCTACGACGGCAGGTTCTACGAGCAACTGCCAAAACTATTTCCTCATGCAGACGCGCGCTCGTGGTTCGCCAACACACCAGAATTGGCCGAGGTCACGGCACGCCGCAATAGCTCTCTGCAAGGTGCCTATTTCATCGTCGCGGCGCGCGCCTTGGGACTGGATTGCGGACCGATGTCGGGTTTCGATCAAGCCAAAGTCGATCATGAATTTTTCCCTAGCGAGCAGCGGTCAGACTTCGAATACGAGTATTTCCCCGACAGTCATATCAAAACCAACTTCTTGTGCAATCTTGGTTATGGCGATCCAGCCAAGCTGTTCCCGCGCAGCCCGCGCCTTGATTTCGATGAAGCCTGCAAATTGCTTTAAAGCTTAGCGCGCAGGTTCGCTTGTGGAATAAATTTGATCGGCCGTCCATGACGCGGAAAATCATCGATGCCCTGACATCGGCAAGCACTGGATAAAACTAGGTAGGCGAATAGCGTTTCAGGGAGCAGGATCAAAAGGACAGGATAGTCGCCTTGTTTGCCTATTCCGGCGACCTTGATTGCAAGCACTGTGACAGGTACTCGCTATGCATCATCCGAGTAAAGCAGGGAAAAACCTCGTTCCACCCGACCCGACAAGGCGGCTCTTGCTGGCGGGATTGCTGACGGCATACACCGCCTCATTGATCCCTTGGGCGCTGGCACAGCCGGTGGCCGATACCGATCAGGGCACATTCCTGGCGCTGTCGGCCATCCTCGCCGGCCGCCAGGCGCTCGATGGCGCGCAAGCCAAGCGGCTGTACGAGGCCCTCAAGGCCGACGATCCCGGCTTCCCGGCGGCGGCGCAGGCGCTGCTGACGCTGATCAACGAACGCAAGACCGATCCGATGCAATTGCAAAAGCTGCTGGACAGCCGAGAAATCGCCGCTGGCGCCGTTGCCGCGCATCATCGTCACCGCCTGGTACATGGGCATCGTCGGCAGCAAGGAACGCGCGCGCTGCCTGGCGTTTGAAACCGCGCTGAATGCCGAGATCGTCGCCGATGTCCTGCAGCCGCCCACCTACGCCTACGGCCCCTACGGCAGCTGGGGCAGGAAGCCGACATGAGGAGCGCACATGGCTGAGCAGCTATCCGCCGATTTCGTGGTGGTCGGTTCCGGCATCATCGGTTCCCTGACCGCGCGCAAGCTGGTCCAGGCGGGTGCCTCGGTCATCATCCTGGAGGCCGGGCCGCGCGTGACGCGGGCCGAACTGGTGGCGCGCTTTCGCAACTCCGCCAGCAGGAGCGACTGGATGTCGCCCTATCCGTCGACGCCGTGGGCGCCGCATCCGATCTACCAGCCCGAGGACAACGGCTACCTGGTGCAGGCCGGCCCCTACCCCTACCCGGCCGAATACATCCGCCAGGTCGGCGGCACCACCTGGCACTGGGCAGCGCACGCCTGGCGCAATGTGCCGAACGACTTCAAGATCAAAAGCCTGTACGGCGTCGGCGTCGACTGGCCAATCACTTACGAAGACCTGGAACCCTACTATCAGGAAGCGGAAGAGATCATGGGCGTCTCGGGTGCGCCGAATACCGGCTCGCCGCGCAAGCAGCCGTTCCCGATGGAGCCGGTGGCCGAGCCGTACGCGATGCGCCGCATCCGCGAACGGCTGGCGCCGGCCTACGAAGTGGTCAGCAACACCACCGCGCGCAACAGCCGCAGCTACGACGGCCGGCCGGCCTGCTGCGGCAACAACAGCTGCCAGCCGATCTGCCCGATCGACGCCCAGTACCACGGCGGCATCGCCGCCGCCTCGGCCGAAGCCGCCGGCGTCAGGCTGATCCCCAACGCCAACGTCTACCGGCTGGAACACGACGCCCAGGGCCGCGTGGTGGCCGCGCTCTACTACGACCCCGACAAGGCTTCGCACCGGGTCGCCGGCAAAACTTTTATCGTCGCCGCCAACGGCATCGAAAGCCCGCGGCTGTTGCTGCTGTCGGCCAGCGACAAATATCCGAAGGGGCTGGCCAACAGTTCCGACATGGTGGGCCGCAACCTGATGGACCACCCCAGCACCTCGCTCACCTTCGACGGCGACGAGGAACTCTGGCTTGGGCGCGGACCGCAAAGTCCGAGCTCGATCAATATCATGCGCGACGGCGCCTTCCGTTCCGAGCATGCGCCGTATCGCCTCGACTTCACCAACATTTCGCGCGTCGACGGCGTGACCCGCGCGCTGATCACCAATGGCATCTATGGCCCGGAGCTGGAAAAACGGCTGCGGTATGGCGTGGCACACGAGCTCAACGTCAAGAACGTGCTGGAAGTCTTGCCGCATCCGGATCACCGCATCACGCTCGCCGCCGAGAAGGATGCGATGGGCATCCCGAAGCCGCAGGCGCACTATGCGATCGACGACTACACGCGCAAGGGCCACGAGCGCTCGAAAGAGGATTTCAAGCGCATCGCCGAACTGCTGGGCGGCACCAACCTGCGCTACAGCAAGGAGGGCGATTTCGCCAACAACCAGCACATCTGCGGCACGCTCGGCATGGGCAGCGATCCGAAAACCTCGGTATGCGACCAATGGGGCCGCGCGCACGACCACGAGAACCTGTTTTTTGCCAGCACCGGCGTGCTGCCGACCGCCGGCACCTGCAACTCGACCGAGAACGGGCTGGCGGTGGCGCTGCGCACGGCGCAGCATATTCTCTCGCAACAAGCGCGGGCGCCGGCGCCGCCCGCCGCTGCCGCAGGGCAGGCATCATGACAGCGCGCATGCGCTTCCCATGCGCTCTCGGCGCCGCCGCGCTGGCATTGGCGCTGGCGAGCCTGAACGTGTGCGCCGCCACTGCCGGCGGCGACGCCGAACTGATCCAGCGCGGCCAGTACCTGGCGGCCGCCGGCGACTGCGTGGCCTGCCACACCGCGCCGGGCGGCAAGCCGATGGCCGGCGGCCTGTCGCTGGCGACGCCGCTCGGCCCCATCGTGTCGACCAACATCACGCCGTCGAAGACGCATGGCATCGGCAACTACACGCTGGCGCAATTCAGCGACGCCTTGCGGCGCGGCGTGCGCGCCGACGGCCAGCGCCTCTACCCGGCCATGCCCTACACCTCCTACGCCTTGGTCACCGACGGCGACGTGCAGGCGCTGTACGCCTGGTTCATGCACGCGGTCGAACCGGTCGAGAGCAACCCGCCGGCCACCAGCTTGCCCTTCCCCTTCAATATCCGGCTGTCGATGGCGGCCTGGAACCTGCTGTTCCTGGACGACAAGCCGTTCGTGCCGGATGCCAGCAAGACGCCGGAATGGAACCGCGGCGCCTATCTGACGCGCGGCCTCGCGCATTGCAGCGCCTGCCATACGCCGCGCAACATGCTGATGGCGGAACAATCGTCGCGCGAACTCGCCGGCGCCGATGTGGGCGCCTGGAACGCGCCCAATATCACCTCGGACATGAATAGCGGCATCGGTGGCTGGAGCGCACAGGAACTGGTGGACTACATGCGCCTGGGCAGCTCCGCCAAAGGGCAGGCGGCCGGCCCGATGACCGAGGCGATCGACAACAGCCTGCGCCATCTGACCAAGGAAGATCTGCAGGCGATCGCGGTCTACCTGAAGAGCGTACCGGCGCAGCATGACGCCGCCGACAGCAAACCGGTATATACCTGGGGCGCGGCGGCCGACGAGCTGAACAGCATTCGCGGCGCAGCCTGGCCCAAGGATCGCAACCGGATGACCGGGCCGCAACTGTACGACGCCTATTGCGCGACCTGCCACCAGGCGCGCGGCCAAGGCAGCTTCGACGGCGGCCTGCCGTCGCTGTTTCACAACACCGCGACCGGCCGCAGCAACCCCAGCAACCTGGTGATGGTCATGCTGGAAGGCGTCCAGCGCCAGGGCGAGCCGGCGCAGGTGCGGATGCCGGGCTTTGCCCACGAATTGTCGGATCAGCAGATCGCGACGCTGGGCTCGTATCTGACGCAGCATTACGGCAACCCGAAAGCGCAGGTCAGCGCGGAACAGGTGAAGCAGCTGCGCGCGGGCGGCGGCTCGTCCACCAATCTGGTCATGCTGGCGCGGGTTGGAATGGCGCTCGCGCTGGTGGTGATCATCGCCTTGATCGTCATGTTCGCCCGGCGCAAGCGCGATGGGTAGCCGATGAAGAATGCCGAATGACGGCTTGGCCGCGCGCGTCGCTTCACTGGGCGCCGCTATCCGGCGCGCAGCCGGGAGCCTTGGATCAAGCTCACAGCCGGGCAAGCGTCAAGGGATCTTGCTGTCCGCCAAAATATTTCTGCAGGCAATCCAGGAACACCGTGTCGCCGGCGCTGGCCGCCGCGAACAAGGTCATCGAGGAGCGGAACTTCATATCGTCCGGTGCGCCGAAAATTTCTTCCACCGAGTAGCCATCGAGATCGGCCACGATGCGGCTGCATTCGCGTAGCCGCGCTCCCAGGAGCGGATGCCGCAGATAGGCCTTGGCCTCGTCGAGCGAAGATATCCCATATCGACGCGCCATCGCGCTGGACCCCAGGCCCTCGATCTGGGGAAAGATGAACCACATCCAGTGGCTGCGTTTCCGGCCGGCGCGCAGTTCGGCGCAGGCGGCGTCATACACGCCATGCTGGGCGTCGACGAAACGTTGCAGATGGAATGGATCGCTCATCTCGTGGCTCCCGGCCTTCACTCCGATATTTTGCCGCGCATCGACTTGATCTGCCCGCGATTGCTTTTCTGCTCCAGCCGCTTCTGTTGCGAGCTATGGGTCGGCTTGGTGGCGCGCCGCGGGCGCGGCACGACGGCGACGCCGGCCACCAGTTCCTGCAGGCGCTGGATGGCCTCCGCCTTGTTCTTTTCCTGGCTGCGGTGCGCCTGCGCCTTGATGACCACCACGCCCTCGCGCGTGATGCGCTGATCGTTCAAGCGCAGCAAGCGTTCCTTCAGCACCTCGGGCAAGGACGAGGCGGCGATGTCGAAGCGCAAATGGATGGCGCTCGACACCTTGTTGACGTTTTGGCCGCCCGCACCCTGGGCTCGAATCGCACTGAACTCGATTTCATTTTCGGGGATGTTTGGAACGCGAATAATGAGAAGCCTCTGCCGATATGACGCTGAATTTTGCCGACAAGTTACCTCAATTCGCCGCTTTGGTCCTGATCGAAGGCGACGATCCGGCCCGGTTCATCGAGTGACCGGCTGTGCTCGCGCTTGCCGGCTTTCCAGCGCGCGTATTGCTCGGGCAGGCACACCGCGCAGGGGCGATAGCCGGCCGCCTCGGCAGCGGCGGCGTCGCGGAAGAACACGCGCTGGGCGACATAGCCGCCGCGCGCGATCGCACGCAGGGCGGCGGCGCAGTCCAGCCGTCCATAGATGCGGCTCTTGCGATGCCCGCCCAGGGTGCCGGGCACGGCGCTGCGGTACGGCTTGCCGTCCGCCCCGATCAACTGCCAGCTGCGGCTCATGAGGCGGCCGCCTTCATCCGGGTTCACCGCTGCGCCTCGCGCTTCAGCAGCGCGCTCTTGCGTTCGACGCCCCAGCGATAGCCGGACAGATTGCCGTCGCTGCGCACCACGCGGTGGCAGGGAATCGCCACCGCCAGGTGATTGGCGCCGCAGGCCTGGGCCACGGCGCGCACGGCATTCGGCATGCCGATGCGGCGCGCGATCTCGGCATAGGAGGCGGTGCTGCCGGCCGGAATCTCGCGCAGCGCCTGCCAGACGCGCTCCTGGAAGGCGGTGCCGCGCACATCGAGCGGCAGGTCCAGCCCCAGGGCCGGCGCCTCGATCAAGCCCACCACCCGGGCCACCAGTTTTTCGAAGCCGGCGTCGCCGCCGATCAGGTTGGCGTGCGGGAACTGGTCCTGCAATTCGCGCGCCAGCACATCGGGGTCGTCGCCCAGCAGGATGGCGCAGACGCCGCGCTCGCTGCGGCCGACCAGGATCGAGCCCAGCGAGCATTCGCCGATGGCGAAACGGATCTCGGTGTTGGCGCCGCCGGCGCGATAATCCTTGGGGCGCATGCCCAGCATCTGGTCGGACGCTTCATAGAAACGGCTGTTCGAATTGAAGCCGGCGTCGTAGATCGCTTCGGTGATCGTGCCCGTGCCGCCCAGCTGCCGGCGCAGTTTGCGGGCGCGATGGGCGGCGCCATAGCCTTTCGGGGTCAGGCCGGTGGCCGCCTTGAACACGCGGTGGAAATGGTAGGGACTCATGCCGGCCTGGGCTGCCAGCTCGCCCAGCGCGGGCAGCGTTTCGGCCGCTTCGATCTGGCGGCAGGCGCTGGCGACCAGCGCCGCATGCTGGACGGCCAGCGCGCTCTGGTCGGCCGCCGCGCGCCTGCTGGGGCGGTAGCCGGCCGCCTCGGCCGCCGCCGCGCTGTCGAAAAATTCGACATTCTCGGGACGCGGCAGGCGCGACGGGCTGCTCGGCCGGCAATAGACGCCGGTGGTCTTCACCGCATACACGAAGCGCGCGTCGGCCGCCGGGTCGCGCGCGAGCACGGCGGCCCAGCGCGGATCGCGCTCGACGCCGGCGGCCTGGTTCGACACTCGCATCGGGGATTTCATGATCGGCTCCCAAATCTGGTTCTCGTGACTGGAATCACTGTAACCTCCGGCGCGGCCGGCTGCACTCCGGGTCTTGCGCTCGAATTCGGCCGTCAGCGCGCCGGCAGCCGCCACAGATACCACGCCGCCACCGTCCGGTGCGGACTCCAGGCACGGCCGATCTCGATCATCTGCTTGCGGGCGGGTGCGCTGGCCAGCCCCTTCAAGCGGCGATAGCCCTCGCGCACGCCGAAGTCGTCGGCCGGCAGCACGTCGGAGCGCTGCAGCGAATAGATCAGCAACATTTCCACGGTCCAGCGTCCCACGCCGCGCAGCGCCACCAGGCGTTCGATCAGCGCCTCGTCGGCCATGTCGAGCGCCTGCGCGCGTGCCGGCACGACGCCGTCCAGCGCGGCGCGCGCAATGCCCTGGATGGTGGCCAGCTTGGCGGCGGAAAAGCCGCAGCCGCGCAAGCGCCTCGGCATCGGTGGCCAGGATCTGTTCGGGCGCCGGGAAGGCGGTGCCCGGGTACAGCGCCAGCAAGCCGGCCCAGGATGGCGTCGCCGGCCTTGGCGTGCAGCTGCTGGTAGGCGATGGCGCGCACCAGGGCTTCGTACGGTTCGCGCGCCGGCGTGGCGGCGAGCTGGCAGGGGCCGACCGCGGCGATGTGCCTGGCCCAGTCGTCGTCGATGCCGGACAGGAATTCGGCTGCTCGGCGACAGGCGTCTTCGGAGATATCCGCGGCGATCATTGCCGGCATCCCCGCCGGCGCCAGGCGGCATTGCCACTCAAGAAAATCATTGGGGTCGCATCCTTTCCGGTTCCAGAGCTATTTTGCCTACTCTACAGTCCGCAGCGCCTGCCGGCACTCCGCGTCTTGCGCTCGAATTGCCCGGGTTCAAGCTGAGCGCGCTGCGCGGGCGGTTATACTCCTGCGCGTTCGAGCATCCCATATTTCGAAAGGAACCATGTCCACATTCCCCGCCTGCCCCCAATGCACGATGGAAAACACCTATCCCGACGGTCCCAATTATGTCTGCGCCGACTGCGGCCACGAATGGCCGATGGCGCCGGCGGCGGGCGCCGACGATGCGGTGCGGGCGGCGGTGAAGGACGGCAACGGCAATGTGCTGGCCGACGGCGATTCGGTGGTGCTGATCAAGGACCTGAAGGTCAAGGGTTCATCCACCACGCTCAAGCAAGGCACCAAGGTCAAGAGCATCCGCCTGGTCGACGGCGACCACGAAGTGGATTGCAAGATGGACGGCGGCAGCTTCATGCTCAAGGCCTGCTATCTGCGCAAGGCCTGACAGCCGCCGCCGGAGAGCGTCGGCGGCAGTCCTCATGGTGGCCGCCGCGGTTTTTTGAGGGGGCGGCGCCGGCGCCTCGGATCGCTGTGGCGGGCTCACATACTCCCACTACATAAGCCATATTTCGGCGGCACAATTTACAAAAAAACGACATACCCCCTATTCAATCTGCCCATCAGGAACGTTGCTGGTTTTGACGGGCATGTCGTCCGTTTGAATAACTCGTTGTTTTAATTGTTTATTGGCTCGCCCTCACTCGTCACGCTTCGCCAAGAAGCGTCAAGATCTGTCACGCTAACGAAGTTTGGTCAAAATGTGGCCTAACCAGTCGCTCGAGCCGACTCGCGTCGGCAGGCCGCTGCTTGCGGCTCAACTTCAACGTTAGATGCCTATTAAGCGTTGGTGCGTTAAGCACGCGGACTCAAATGGGGACCCATAATGGAAGAGCAGAACATTAGGTTGGCCATTGATCGACACTGGGCTGCATCCGCAGCGGGTGATCAAGTTGCCGAGCATGAAATCTATCACGACGATACTGTGTGCGAGTATCCACAGTCGGGCGAGGTCATCCACGGTCGGCGTAACCTGCAAGCGCTTCGTAGTCATCATCCTGGCAAACCATCGGGGTTTGCGGTCCGGCGAATCGTGGGACAGGGCAATCTCTGGGTTACCGAATATGTGATCACCTACGAGGACAAGAACGCCTATACCGTGAGTATCATGGAGTTTCGGGATGGAAAGGTGTCGCGCGAGACTCAATACTTCGCCGATCCCTTCGACGCTCCTGCTTGGCGCGCTCAGTGGGTCGAGCGGAGCGGGCGCGGTCGACGGCACCTAACCAGTCATTGAAGCGGACGCCTAACGGCGCCGCTCAATTCCGACGTTAGGCCGCACACACGCATCGCGGCTGCCTTAGTCTCTAAAAGGGTGAGTGTCATGGCCAAGTACCTGATTTCGTTTCCAAGCGCAGCGATGGTCGTGCCAGAGGGGGAGTGGGAGGCGGTAGTCCGGGACTCACACGCTGTGATTGAGGAGGCGAAGACCGCCGGCGTCTATGTCTTTGGGGGCGGCATAGACGAGAGCGTATCGCCCGTACTCGTCTCGGCCAATGGGACGTTTAAAGAGGGAGGCTATCCGTGGGCGCCCCCACTCAATGGAGGCTTCACTGTGTTAGAACTGCCTTCGCGCGACAGAGGCCATCGTGTGGGCGGCGCGTATCGCCAAGGCCTGTCGGTGCAACCAAGAACTGCGCGTCTTCGGGTTCGACCCGCAGTCCTGAGGGGACAAAGAAATGGCGCGGCAAGTGCGGCCTGACAATTCATTCAAGCCGACGCCGCTTCGCGGCGCTGCTTAATTCAGGCGTTGAAAGGATATTGTGGATTTTGGAAAATTCACTGTTTCCGACCTGCGGCTACTTTTGGAGTAGTTGCCTCGGCTACAAGCGCAATTCCGAGAGGCGACAGAGCTGGCCAATCAAAAGCCTCATCTTTTTGTTTATTCCGCTCCTCACCAGGTCGGCTGGTGTCATCTGTATGAACTGCCGATTTTGGAGCATATTTCATGCATGGTAGCCGGGCTTGATATGGCAGATGCGGTAAAAACTGCTGCAGGTTCTGCTACGCCAATGCGAGCAATGCTGTAATCCGTTGACAAATTTGACCAGGAGCTCGATGAGGCGGATTGGAGCGAAATTCGTCAGGACGAACTCGCGGTGTTTGTTAGAAGCTGGTATGCATTAGCGACCTCGATCTATAGAACTCTTCAATGTCTGCTTACCTTCGGCTGCTATCTCAATGACTTCATAGCACAAGTCCGGGAGAATGCGCCGGGAAGCGATGCCGCGCTGTTTAACGCAGTAAGAATCGATCCATCGGTGGTCGGATGTCCTTCTGTTGTTGCCCGGATCAGCGCGGCTGTGGTATTGGCTGACACGGCCTTCTTTGATGATCTGAAGCGGGCTATTAACAGTCCGCCGAACGGTGTTGGGCATGCGGGCAGCTTGCTGCCCGCTGGCGGAACGCTGTGCGCCTGCAAGCGCACACGCTCGCCACCAGGGAAACCCGGCGGCGCGGCCGGCTGGGCGCGGCCTCACGGCAGCGCCATCGTGTCGTCCAGCAGCGCGCGCATGCGGCGCCAATGCGAACCTTTCCAGTACACGCGCCGGCAAATATCGCAGGTGCTGAAGTGGGTCTGCAGCGTGCGCACGGACGGCGGGATGCGTTCCAGCACCAGCGCCTTGTCGATGTCGCGCAGCAGTGCGTTGCAATACAGGCAAAGCGTGAAGGGGCGCACGCTGGCCGCCAGATCGAGGCGATCGAAGATCTCGCGCATTTGCCGCTGCGCCTTCAGCGCATGCACATAGCAGCCATGCGTGATGGTGCGCCGCTTGAGCAGTTCGCGGTCGCGGGTAAGCACGATGCGGCCGTCGCGCGCGGCAATCGCTTCGATTTCGCAATCGCGGAAATTGTTGTCGTACAGCGTGTCGAAACCGGCCATGCGCAGCAGCCGCGCCAGGCCGCCCAGATGCGCATCGGCGACGAAGCGGGTGACGCGCAAGGGGTGTTCGCGCACCCGCAATAGCGCATGGACGTCGAAGGCCTCGAACTTCGGATAGACCGCGACGCGATCGCCATCCTGCAGCAACCGCTCGAAGCCGACCGACTCGCCGTTCACCAGCACCAGCTCGACCTCGGTATGGGGCACGCCGAGCGCCTCGATCATGTGCTTGGCGGTCGCCGCGCGAGCGCAGGCACAGTCGAACTCGCGCCTGCGCCGCGCGGGCGGCAGGAAATCATTCAATTCTTCATAGAAGCGGAATGTCGCCGTGACCATCCGTCAAGTATGGCACCGTCGGTAGCCCGCGCTCAATCCTTGCGCGGCGGCAATTTATCCGCGGCCTTCCTGAGTTGCCCTGCTGCACTCATGGTCGTCCCATACCTGCCGGCAAGCGGCGTAGCCCTGGATAATTCCCGCGCCTGAAAGGCTCGGCATCCCAATACGCCGGCCATGCCGCGCGCCTCATGTTGTCCTACAAGCCAAGGCTCCGCAGTCCTATAGGGCAATGTTTTTGGCGCTGCTACGATGTTTTCCATGGTTGGACGGAACGACACAGGCTGCAAGCCGAGCGTGTCGCGCCGCCCTGACAGGCCATATCCCTCCGATCGTTTTCTTATGGCTCAAGAGCGATCAATCACAAAAGCTGAGCGAAAGGAAATCCATATGAACTGGGACATCATCGAAGGCAACTGGAAGCAATTCAAGGGAAAAGCCAAGGCGCAATGGGGAAAACTCACGGACGACACGCTCGACGTGGTGGCCGGCAATCGCGACCAACTCTCGGGCAAGGTCCAGGAAGCCTACGGCATCAGCAAGGACGAGGCCGAGAAGCAGATCAAGGCGTTTGAAGAGCGCCACAAAGATTACAAGTTTTAATCCGGAACCGGCCGCCGGCACGCATTGGCGTCCACCGTTGTTGCAGTACCCGATCAATTCAAAAAGGAGCTGCCATGAAAAAATTATTTACCGGGATCATGATCTCCGCCGCCGCGCTGACGATGTGCTCGGCTTCGTGGGCCGCCGACAGCGGCGCCAAGGAAAACTACAAGGCCGCCGAAAGCCGCGCCGACAGCGAATACAAAATCGCCTCAGCCAAATGTGATGCCCTGACCGGCAACGCCAAGGACGTCTGCGTGGCGGAAGCCAAATTGGAGCGCACGCGCACCAAGGCCGAAGCCAAGGCCGCCTATGAAAAAACGCCCAAGGCGCGCAGCAAGGCCAGGAGCGATATCGCCGACGCCGAGTATGCGGTCGCCAAGCAAAAATGCGACGACAGAAGCGGCAACGACAAGGACGTCTGCCTGAAGGAAGCGAAGGCCGCCAAAGAAGCCGCGGTCGCCAACGCCAAAGCCGGCAAGGAAATCGCCAATGCGCGCCACGAGGCGGCGGAAACCAAGACCGACGCCAACTACAAGGTGGCGCTGGAAAAATGCGACGGCCTGGCCGGCGCCGCCAAGGACCAGTGCGTGGCAACGGCCAAAGCCCAATACGGCAAATAACCGCCGCTCGTCGCCGGTCTGCGGCGGGCGTCACGCCCGCCGTTTGAAGCGAAGCCGGACGTTTGCCGTATTTCGGCGGGCGCGCCCGGTCCATGCAGTCTCACAGGTTCAGCGAGGTGAAAAATGAAATCGATGACAAAACGGCTTGGCGTTCTTTTCTTTGCAACGCTCATGATGGCCCTGGCGGGGTGTGCGTCGACCGCGACCCAGGAAAGCGCCGGCGAATACGTTTCCGACGCCGTGGTGACCACCCGGGTGAAGGCGGCGATCGTCAACGATCCGGTGCTCAAGGCCACCGAAATCAATGTCGAGACCTATAAAGGGACGGTCCAGCTGAGCGGATTCGTGAAGGATGCCAGTTCGATTCCCAAGGCGACCGAAGTGGCGCGCGCGGTGACCGGCGTCAAGAGCGTGAGGAACGATATCCGACTCAAGTAGCAGCAAGCTGCGACAAGGCGGGTGCCTTGCCGTAGCGCGGTGTTCGACGCCGGACGGTCCGGCTTCCAACAACATCCAAAAAGGAGAAGACCATGAAATCGATCCACATACTGACAATGCAGGGCGCGGCGTTGGCTGCCGTGCTGGGCCTCAGCGCCTGTGCCGGCATGAGCCAGCAGGACAAGAGCGCGGTGGCGGGCGCGGGCATCGGCGCGGTGGGCGGTGCGGTACTGACCGGCGGCAGCGCCCTCGGCACCGTGGGCGGCGCGGCGGTGGGGGGCGTGATCGGCAACGAAGTGGGCAAGAAATAGCACAGGCCGGCACGCGCGCCGGCGCCAGGGCGTTGCGCCATGGACGCCGGCTGCACGGGCCCTTTATTCACACCCCGGTCGAGGCTTCGTCAATCGCAGGAGTTTTTGGAAGGGGAAGGGAACAATGAAAGGATCCTGATCATGCTGTATACCATTGCGGTCATTCTGTTGGTGCTGTGGCTGCTCGGACTGGTGAGCTCCTACACCATAGGCGGTTTTATCCATGTACTCCTGGTGGTGGCAATCGTGATGTTCCTGGTCCAGGTCATTAGCGGACGAGGAAGGTAGCGGGCCAAACGGCAAAAAACCCGGCGCAGGCCGGGTTTTTTATTTTCTCTTGCGGGTATGGCCGCCAACCCGGCCTCGTCTCAACCGAGGGCGTTTTCGCGAGGTGCAGCCAGCTCGCTGCGCATCACGGGAATCACGACGTCAATCACCGTTCCGCGCCCTGCCGCACCGCGCTCCACCGTCAACGTACCGCCGGCCAGCAAGGCGCGCTCGCGCATGCCGAGCAAGCCGTGGGTTTTCGATTTTTTCAAGGCTTCGGCGGAAATGCCGATGCCGTCGTCGGCGATCTGCAGGCAGAGTGCGGACGCGCGGTATTTCAGGACCACCCTGACCCGCGTCGCGCCGGCGTATTTGACGATGTTGTTCAGCGATTCCTGGGCGATACGGAACAAGGCGATCGCCAGGGTCGGCTCGATATCGTCGAAGTCCTCCTCGATATCCAGTTCCAGTGTCAGCCCCGCAAGGCGCGTGATGTCTTCGTAATGATTCTGGATCGAGGCCGCCAGCCCGAGATTGTCCAGCATGCTGGGACGCAGGTTCTCGATGATGCGGCGCTTCAGGTTGACCGCCTCCAGCAATCCCTGCTTGGCTCGCGTCAGCTGCTCCGCGGTCTCCGGATCGGTCACCTTCAGCTTTTCCATCGCCATGGAAAGCTCCATGCTGAGGGCGGTCAGGTTCGAGCCCAGCTCGTCATGCAGTTCGCGCGCCAGTTTGGCTTTTTCCTCCTCCGATATCCTCAGCAAATGCCGCGACAGGACCGACAATTGCTCGGTACGCGCCAGGACCGTGGATTCGAGATTGTCGTTGCTTGCCTTGAGAGCCTCCTCGACCACGCGCTGCTTTTGGAAACTGGTTTGGATCAGGCGGAAAAACAGCATCAGCACCAGGATCGCCACGCCGTTGATCACGTTTCCGATCCAGAGCGAGTGATTGTAATTCTCGTAAAAACGGTTGCGGCGCGCCGTCAGCAGCTCGAGCTCCTCCTTCTCCATGATGATGTCGAGCAGGCGGATCTCGTCCATGATCTCCCGCCCCTCGCCCTCCTTGAGCGAGCCGATCAGCTCGCTCAATCCATGCTCCTCGAAACGCGCGGTATTTTTTTCGAACCGCCTCAGCTTGCGATCGAAGAGCGCCCGCAGCTGCGCCAGATTCTTCTGCTGCCCGGGATTATCCCGAACCAAGGCCTCCAGCATGCCGAATTCGGCGGCGAGGTCTTTGGTGGCGGTTTTCCAGGGGCCGAGATACGCCGGATTGCCGGTAAGGTAATAGCCGCGGAGGCTGGATTCCGCATCCATGATCAATAAATTGACGTTTTTCAGGCGGTCGGTGACGCTCCAGCCGTGCTCCATCCAGTCATTGTTCTGCTTCAGCTTCTGCAGGTTTTGATAGTTGCTGATGGCGCTGCCGGCCAGGGTGACCAGGCATATGACGAACAGGCCCACGACATAGAGCGGCACGGGCGAAGAGAGGTTTTTTTTCACTCGAAATATTCCTGGATTCATACCGGGGATCGGCGCAACCTGTTCGCCAGATGATACGTGCTGAACGGCGGGTTTGGGAAGGATGCGCGCGGCGGCACAAGCACGGACGGAATTCTTCGCCGGCTGGCCCGGCGCAGCATGCCGACACGTCGCAACCGGGACGCACCGCTTGCTTGCCGACCATGCGTTGCGTAGTCGTTGTCCTACATGGCCTTCCCGCTGCCGTCTTATTGCGCCTGGCTGGAGCAGCCTCTAGAATGGCCAGGTACGGCTGGTTGGCTGAAGCAGGCTGCGAACACGGCGACCCGATGAATCTCCAGAAAAAATTGAAGGTATTCCTGATCGAAGACGCCCACAGGATTCGGGCGGTGCTGACGGATATTCTGCAAAAAAGCGGCCAGATCGAAGTCGTCGGTTTCGCGGAAAACGAAAAGGATGCCTTGCATGAACTGCGCTCCCAGGAATGGGATGTCGCGATCGTCGATATCGGACTGCGCGAGGGCAACGGCCTCGGCGTGTTGGCCGGCTTGAAAAGCGACGCCCGGCAATACGGCAAACGCTTCGTGTTTACCAGCAATTCCAGTAATGCCTTGAAGGCGCGCACGCTGGCGCTCGGGGCCGACGGCTTCTTCGACAAGTCGACCGACATCGGCGTGCTGGTTTCCCGCATCCAGCAGCTGTTGCATTAGCCGGCCGCGCCAAGTCCCCGCGCCGCAGTGCCCTATTCCAGCAAACCGTTCTTGATCGCGTAATAGGTCAGGTCGCTATTGGAGCTCAGGCCCATTTTTTCCATCACGCGGGTGCGGTAGGTGCTGATGGTCTTGACGCTGAGCGAGAGCTTTTCCGCAATGCCGCTGACCGTTTCGCCTTTTGCCAGATGCAGGAAGATCTGGAACTCCCTATCCGACAATTCGGCGTGGGGAGCGCCGGCGGCATCGTGATCGAAACCCTGCGCCAGTATCTCGCCGACTTCGGCGCTCACATAACGGCGCCCCGTCGACACCGTGCGGATCGCTTTGATCAGTTCTGGGGGTTCGCATTCCTTGTTCAGGTAGCCATTGGCGCCGGTCCGCAGCAGATTCAGCGCATACTGCTGTGCCGGATAGCCGCTCAGGATCAGCACCGGCATGTCCGGCTGCCCGCGCTTGATGGCGCGCAGGATGTCTACGCCGTTCTGGCCCGGCATGCCGATGTCCAGCATCAGCACGTCGCAGATCTTTTTGCGCGCAATCTCCAGCGCTTCCTTGCCGTCGGCGGCTTCCGCGACCACTTCGATATCCTCGACGCCGGACAGGATCTGCCTGAATCCGGCTCTGACAATCTGATGATCGTCGCAAATCGCTACACGTATCATTTTTCCAACCTTGTCCTGGTTATGCCGGAATCGGCATCGATGCCGCTAAAGCGCGACGCCGCCCCCGCAAGCGGCTCATCAGGCATTCGGATTCATCCTGCCGCCGACCCGCGTGGCATGGCTACCGCGCTTAAGTTACCACTCATTGGCGTTTGGAGCAGCGAGCGATCCTCTGTCGTTCGCATAAGCGCATGTATCGGCCCGGATTATGCAAACACGACATGCCGACGCAGGGCGGCACCTGCTGCGTTCCCGGCCGGGCGCGGCCATCTTGCAACCGGCCGCCGCATCGAAGCCGGGCCACGGCGGTGCGATAGCGCTCTGATTTCAGGCGCGATCCAGATTGCTCCACTCGGCCGTCACCATCGCCCCGGCGGCTCGCCGGGCGCCTGCCCATGGCGCCAATACGGCGCCAAGGAAGCGCACGCGGCTACCAGCGGCCCGCGCTGTTCTTCAGCAACTGGACCACCGCCTGCAACTCGCGCTGCCGCACGTCGGTCAGGCTTCTCTGGCTGGTCAGCAGCGCGGTTTGCGCCACCACCACATTGAGGTAGCCCACGGTGCCGCTCTGGTATTGGTCGAGCGTGATCTCCAGCGTGCGGGCGGCGGCCAGCTGCGACTGCTGCTGGAGCTGCGCCTCGTCGCGCAGCCGGTCGGCGAGCACCAGGTTGTCCTCGACTTCCTGCAACGCCGTCAGCACCACCTGGCGATAGGCCGCCACGGCGGCATCGGCGCCGGCGCGCGCCTGCTGGGTGGCGGCCTCGCGCGCGCCGCCGTCGAACAGCGATTTCGCCAGCGCTGGTCCGAGCGACCAGAACAGGTTGGGCGCCCCCAGCAACTGTCCGAACGAGGAGCCGCGATAGCCGGCGCTGGCTGACAGCGTCAGCGACGGGAAGAAGGCGGCCTCGGTCACGCCGATCTGGGCATAGGCGGCCGCGACACGGCGTTCGGCGGCGGCGATGTCGGGGCGCCGTTCGAGCAGCGTCGACGGCAGCATCGGCGGCACCGACGGCGCCGCCGGCAGGCTGGCCGTCGCCGCCAGCTCGAACGCCGCCGGCGTACTGCCCAGCAGCACGGCGATCGCATGTTCGATTTGGCTGCGCTGCAGGCTGACTTCCACGCGCTGGGCCTGGGCGCTGCGCCACTGCCCTTCGGCCTGCAGCACGTCGGTGCGCGGCGCCATGCCGGCGTCGTAGCGGACCCGGGTCAGGTCGAGCGCGCGCTCGTACGCAATCACGCTGTGCCCGAGCAAGGATTGCTGCGTCTCGGCCGCACGCAGCGCGATATACAGCTGGGTCAAGCCGGCCTGAGCCGACAATTGCGCCGCCGCCAGGTCGGCCTCGCTGGCGCGGTAGCTCGCGGTTGCGGCCGCTTCGCTCAAGGCGAGCCGCCCCCACAGATCGAGCTCCCAGCTCGCGCTGGCACCGAGCGTTACCGTATTCACCGGGTCGCGCGCAGAGGTCACGTTGTCGCTGCGTGCGGCGCCCAGGCTGGCCCCCAGGCTCGGCACCTGTGCCGCCTGGTTCGCGGAGAGCGCCGCCCTGGCGCTGGCCACGCGCGCTGCCACTTGCATGAGATTCAGGTTGCCGACGATCAGCCGGACCTTGCAAGTCGTTCAACACCGGGTCGCCGAACACCTCCCACCAGGCGTCGGGAAGCTCGGATGCCGCCGGGCTGAGCGCGGCGCCGCGCCGCCACAGGCCGGTTTCCTTGTAGGCGGCACCGGCGTCCAGCGGCGGGGCCGGCGGCGGCGCCTTCGACGCGCAACCGGCCAGCACGAGCGCGAGCGGGATGAGCAGCCAGGCGGCCGGGCCGGGCCGGTGCCGGCCGGCCATTCGATGGCAGCGGAAAGGGGTCATGGATTTGTCCTCAAGATGAGCGAGACCGGCCTCGGCAGCCGGCGGCGGCGCAGCCGATCCAGCACCAGAAAGACCACCGGCGTGGTGTAGAGCGTGAGCCACTGGCTCAGCACGAGGCCGCCGACCACGGCGATGCCGAGCGGCTGCCTCAGTTCGGCGCCGTCGCCGCCGCCGAACAGCGAGGGCAGCGCCAGCGGCAAGGCGCCGAACAGCGCCGCCAGCGTGGTCATCAGGATCGGCCGCACGCGCAGCAGGCCGGCCCGGTAGATGGCGGCGCCGGCGCTGCAACCGCCGCGCTGCCGCGTGATGGCGAAGTCGATCATCATGATCGCGTTCTTCATGACGATGCCGATCAAGAGGATCACGCCGATCAGGGCGATCAGCGTGAACGGGATGTTGAACGCCATCAGCGCCAGCAGCGCGCCGACTCCGGCCGAGGGCAGCGTCGACAGGATGGTGATCGGGTGCACCAGGCTCTCGTAGAGCATGCCGAGCACCAGGTAGATCGTGACGATGGCCGCCAGCAGCAGCAGCGGCATCGTGCGCAGCGAGGCCTGGAAGGCGCTGGCCGTGCCCTGGAAGCTGGTGCGCACCGTGGGCGGGATGCCCAGTTCGGCCATCACCTCGGCCACCGCCGCCGCCGCTTCCGACAGCGCCACGCCCTCGGGCAGGTTGAAGCTGATGGTCGCCGCCGGCGAGCCGCTCTGGTGGTTCACGGTCAGCGCGGCGACGGCGGGCACCGGGCGCGCCACCGCCAGCAGCGGCACCTCGGCGCGGAAGGCGGACTTCACCATCAGGCGCTTCAGGGTTTCGGGATCTTGCAGGTGTTCGGCAGCCAGTTCCAGCACCACCCGGTATTGGTTCAAGGGGTTGTAGATGACCCGGATCTGGCGCTGGCCGAAGGCGTTGTTGAGCGTGCTGTCGATGGCGGCGACCGACACCCCGAGCCGGGCGGCGGCGTCGCGGTCGATCTGCAGGATGGTCTGCAGGCCGCGGTCCTGCTGGTCGCTGTTGACATCGGTCAAGAGCGGCGAGGCCATCATCGCGCGCCGGACGCGCGGCTCCCAGTTGCGCAGCTCCTCGGTCGTGTCGGTCTGCAGCGTGAACTGGTACTGGGCATTGGATTGCCGGGCGCCGACCCGTACGTCCTGCGTCGGCACCAGATACAGCGTGGCGCCGGCCAGCCCGGTCTGACCGAGCATGCGCGTGCGCAGGCGCGCCACCACCTGGTCGGCCGACACCGCGCGCTCGGCGCGCTCCTTGAGCGAGATGAACATGGTCGCCGTATTGCGCTGCGAGCCGCCGGTGAAGCCGGTGACGGTATCCACCGCCGGGTCTTCCCGCACCATCGCCATCGCGGCATCGAGCTTGGCGCGCATGGCCTGGAACGAATTGCTCTGGTCGGCGCGCAGCACGCCGACCAGGCGCCCGGTGTCCTGCTGCGGGAAGAAACCCTTGGGGATGCGCACATACAGCGTCGCCGCCAGCGCCATCACGCCAATCAGGAGCGCCAGCGCCAGCGGCTGGCGGCGCAGCGTCCAGCGCAGCGTGCGCCGGTAGCCGCGCCACAGCGCCGCCTGCCACCGGCCCAATGTTTGCGCCAGGTATTGCGTGGTGGCGCGCTTCGGCGCCGGAGGCCGCAGCAGCAGCGCCGCCATCATCGGCGTCGTCGTCAGCGAGATCAGCATCGACACCACGATCGCCGCCGCCAGCACCAGCGCGAATTCACGGAACAAGCGGCCGACGATGCCGCCCATGAACAGGATCGGAATGAAGGCCGCGATCAGCGCCACGCTGATGGCCAGCACCGTGAAGGCGATTTCGGCCGTGCCGTCGACCACCGCCTGCCAGACCGTCTTGCCGCGCTCGAGATGGCGCGCGATGTTCTCGACCACCACGATGGCGTCGTCGACCACGAAGCCGGCGGCCACCGTCATCGCCATCAGCGACAGGTTGTTGATCGAGAAGCCGAGCAGGTACATCACGCCGAAGGTGCCCGCCAGCGCCGCCGGCACCGCCACCGTCGGCATCAGCGCCGCGCGCGCGCTGCGCAGGAAGGCGAACACGACCAGGATCACCAGCGCCACGGCCAGCATCAGCGCGTGCTGCACCTCACGGATCGAGGCGCGGATGGTCGGCGTGCGGTCGATCACCACGTTCATGTCGATCGCTTCCGGGATCGAGGCGCGCAGCGTCGGCAGCAGCGCGCGCACGCGGTCGACGGCCTCGACGACGTTGGCGCCGGGCGCCTTGCTGAGCACCAGCAGCACCGCCGGCCGGCCGTTGGAGGCGCCGTGGTTGCGCAGGTCCTGTACCGAGTCGGTGACCTCGGCCACGTCCTTCAAGCGCAGCGCGGCACCGTTGCGGTAGGAGAGGATCAGCGGTGCGAAGTCTTCGGCGCGCTCGGCGCGATCGTTGGCGCCAACCTGCCACGAGCGCTCGCCGTCCTCGACCACGCCCTTGGGCCGTTCGAGGTTGGCGGTGACGACGATCGTGCGCACCTCCTCCAGCGACAGGCCGGAAACCGCCAGCCGCTGCGGATCGACCGCGATGCGCACCGCCGGCAGCGCGCCGCCGCTGACCGTCACCTGGCCGATGCCCTCCACCTGCGCCAGCCGCTGCGCCAGCATGGTCGAGGCGGCGTCGTACATCGCGGCGCGGCCCAGCGTGGCCGAGGTCAGCGCAATCACCAGCACCGGCCCCTCGGCCGGGTTGACCTTGCGGTAGCTGGGGTTGTGCGGCATGTCGCTGGGCAGCAGCGCCCGGCTGGCGTTGATCGCCGCCTGCACGTCGCGCGCGGCGCCGTCGATGTCGCGATCGAGTTCGAACTGCAGGGTGATGCGGGTCGAGCCTTGCGACGACGCCGAGGTCATCTCGGTGACGCCGGCGATGCTGCCCAGCGTGCGCTCGAGCGGCGTGGCGACGGTGGCGGCCATGGTCTCGGGGCTGGCGCCCGGCAACGAAGCCGAGACCAGGATCGTCGGAAAGTCCACCTTGGGCAGCGGCGCGATCGGCAGCAGCAGCCACGCCAGCGCGCCGGCCACCACGATGCCCAGCGTCAACAAGGTCGTCGCCACCGGCCGCCGGATGAAGGGCAACGACAGGTTCATGGCTGCGCGCCTGCAGTTGCCTCGACTTTTACCTCGGTCCCGATTTCCGCTTCGGCCTCGCGTTGGGCGCCGACAGGCGCGCGGCGCCAGCGCCGCGCCAGCGCATCGAAGGCAAGATAGATGACCGGCGTCGTGTAGAGCGTGAGCAATTGGCTGACGATCAGGCCGCCGACCATGGTCACGCCCAGCGGATGGCGCAGCTCGCTGCCGACGCCGCTGCCCAGCATCAGCGGCAAGGCGCCGAGCAGCGCCGCCAGCGTGGTCATCAGGATCGGCCTGAAGCGCGTGATGCCGGCCTGGTAGATGGCTTCCCGCGGGCTCAAGCCCTGCTCGCGCTCGGCGGCGAGCGCAAAGTCGATCATCATGATCGCGTTCTTCTTGACGATACCGATCAGGAGCACGATGCCGATCACCGCGATCACGTCCAGCTCGAGGCGCAGCGCCAGCAGCGCCAGCAGCGCGCCGGCGGCGGCCGACGGCAGGGTGGACAGGATCGTCACCGGATGCACGAAGCTTTCATACAGCACGCCCAGCACGATGTACATGGTGAAGATCGCGGCGGCGATCAGCAGCAGCGTGTGCGTCAGCGACGCCTGGAAGGCCTGCGCCGCGCCCTGGAAGGCGAGCTCGACGCTGGCCGGCAGCTCCAGCGTGCGGATCGCCTGCTGGGCGGCGCTGATGCCGTCGCCCAAGGCGACGCCGGGCGCCAGGTTGAACGAAACCGTGGTCGACGGCAATTGCGCGGCATGCTGAATCACCAGCGCCGCCGGCCGCTCGACCACGCGCGCCACCGCGCCCAGCGGCACCTGCACGCCGCCCTGGCCCGGCACCTGCAGCTCGGTCAGGGCGCGCGCTCCCTGGCGATGCGCATCGCCCACCTCCAGCACCACGCGGTACTGGCTGGTCTGGGTGAAGATGGTCGACACCAGCCGCTGGCCGAAGGCGTTGTACAGCGCCGCATCGATGGCCCACATGCTGATGCCCAGGCGGCTGGCGGCGTCGCGGTCGACCTGCAGGAAAGCCTGCAAGCCCTGGTCCTGGCGGTCGCTGGTGACGTCGGCCAGCTGCGGCAGCGCGCCCAGCCGCTCCAGCAGCCCGGTTGTCGCCTGCGACAGCGCATCGGGCAGCGACGAGCTCAAGGTGATCTGATAGGCCGTTTTCGACACCCGCTCGTCGAGCGTCAGGTCTTGCACCGGCTGCATGTGCAGCTGCATGCCGGGCAGTTGCGCGGTCGACTGCTTGAGCCGCGCGATGACCGCCGTGGCATTCACGCGGCGCTCGGCCAGCGGCTTCAAGGTGACCATCATGCGGCCCACGCCCAGCGTCGGGTTGGTGCCGTCGACGCCGATGAAGGACGACACCCGCTCCACCGCCGGATCGCGCAGGATCAGGTCGGCCGCCCGCTGCTGGCGCTCGGCCATGGCCTGGTAGGAGACCGTCGCCGGCGCCTCGGTGATGACCTGGATCGCGCCCGTGTCCTGCACCGGGAACAGGCCCTTGGCGACGACGACATACAGCCAGGCGGTGAGCGCCAGCGTCGCGCCGAAGCCCCACAGCATGCCGGCGCGGTGCGCCAGCACCCAGCGCAGGCTGCGCCCGTAGGCCGCGATGGTGCGGTCGATGACGGCGCCGGTCAGACGATGCAGGCGGCCATGCTCGGCCGGCGGCACGTGCCTGAGCATGCGCGCGCACATCATCGGCGTCAGCGTCAGCGACACCACGGCCGAGATCAGGATCGAGATCGCCAGCGTGATGGCGAACTCGTGGAACAGCCGGCCGATCACGTCGCCCATGAACAGCAGCGGGATCAGCACGGCCAAGAGCGAGATCGTCAGCGAGATGATGGTGAAGCCGATCTGCTTGGCGCCTTTCAGCGCCGCCGCCATCGGCGGCTCGCCGTCTTCGACGTGGCGCGCGATGTTTTCGATCATCACGATCGCGTCGTCGACCACGAAGCCGGTCGAGATGGTCAAGGCCATCAGCGTCAGGTTGTTGATCGAGAAGCCGGCCAGGTGCATCACGCCGAAGGTGCCCACCAGCGACAGCGGCACCGCCACGCTCGGGATCAGGGTGGCCGAGGCGCTGCGCAGGAATACGAAGATCACCAGCACCACCAGCAGGATCGCGTACAGCAGCTCGACCTGCACGTCGTGCACCGAGGCGCGGATGGTCACGGTGCGGTCGGCAACCACTTGCACGTCGAGCGCCGCCGGCAGCGTCGCTTGCAGCTTCGGCAACAGCGCCTTGATGCGGTCGACGGTCTCGATGACGTTGGCGCCGGGCTGGCGCTGGATGTTGAGGATCACCGCCGCGCTGCGATCGGACCAGGCTGCCAGGCGCAGATTTTCGGCGTCCTCGACCACGCGCGCCACGTCCTTCAGGCGCAGGGCGCTGCCGTTGCGGAAAGCGACCACCACTTCGCCGAACTCGGCGGCCGACTGCAGCTGGTCGTTGGCGCCGATGGTCGAGGCGCGCTCGGCGCCGTCGAAGCCGCCCTTGGCCTGGTTGACGTTGGCATTGACGATGATGCCGCGCAGGTCTTCCAGCGACAGTCCGTGCCGCGCCAGCGCGCCGGGGTCGGCCTGCACGCGCACCGCGGGCCGGCGGCCGCCGGCGATGCTGACCAGGCCGACGCCGGGCACCTGCGAAATCTTCTGCGCCAGCCGGCTTTCGACGATGTCGTGCACGCGCGGCACCGGCAGCGTGGCCGAGGTGACGGCGATGGTCAGCACCGGCGCATCGGCCGGGTTGACCTTGCTGTAGGTGGGCGGCATCGGCAGATCGGACGGCAGCAGGTTGCCGCCGACATTGATCGCCGCCTGCACCTGCTGCTCGGCGACGTCGAGCGACATCGAGAGCGCGAAGCGCAGCGTGACCACCGAGGCGCCCCCCGAGCTGGTGGACGACATGTGCTCCAGCCCCGGCATCTGGCCGAATTGCCGCTCCAGCGGCGCGGTGACGGCCGACGCCATCAGCTCCGGGCTGGCGCCGGGATACAGCGTGACGACCTGGATCGTCGGGTAATCGACTTCGGGCAGCGCCGACAGCGGCAGCAGCCGGTAGCCCAGCAAGCCGGCCACCAGGATGGCCACCATCAGCAGCGCGGTGGCGACCGGCCTTTCGATGAATAGGCGCGAGGGATTCATGCCGCCATCCCGGTGCGGGTGTCGATGCCGCTGGCCGCGCTATTGCTGAACACGTTCGAGCATCCGCTTGAGCAGCCAGGCTTGGCGCTTTTCCGGGCTGAGCTTTTGCAACCGTTCGACGACATCGGGCGGCAGCCGCTTCATCCAGTCCGGCGGGTTGGGACTGGCCATCGCCTCCGCCTCGACCCGGGCGCGCTGTTCCAGGTGTTTGCGCAGCCAGGCCTGGCGCTGCTCGGGGCTGAGCTGCATCACCTTGGCGGCGTCCGTCGGCCGAAAGTTCGTTGACCCATGCCGGCCGTTCGCCGCCCGGCGCGGCGGATGCCGCTGCCGTCGCGCGCTCTTTCGATGCGGCGCGCTCGGCAACCTTCGCCGGCGGCGGTGCAGCGGCGACGGCGGTGCCACGGGAAGGGCCGCCGCGCTCGGCGATGCGGTCTGCGCTGCGGGAGCTGTGGGAGCTGCAGAAGTGGCGGAAGCCGTAGGGGCGGTGGCAGTCGTAGAAGCGGTAGGCGCGCTCGCCGCACTGCGGCCGCTGGCCGTCAAGGAGCGCTCGATCACCTGCACCTTGCTGCCCTCGCGCAGGCGGTCGGTGCCGTCGGTCACCACCCGGTCGCCGGGCTGCAAATCCGCACGCACGCTGGTCCAGTCGCCGTCGGCTTCGCCGGCCTGCACGCTGCGGATGCTGACGCTGTCGTCGGCATTGACCACAAATACATAGCTGCCCTGCGCTGCACGCATCAGCGCGATGGAGGGTACGGCCACCACGTCGGGCAGGGTGTCGAGCTGCAGACGGACGTTGACGAACTGGTTCGGAAAGAGTTTGCCGTCGGCATTCTCGAATGCCGCTTTGAGCTTGATCGTGCCGGTGGCTGCATCGATGGCGTTGTCGAGCGTCGCCACCCGGCCCACGGCCCAGCGCGTCTTCTGCTCCCGGTCCCAGGCCTCGACCGGCAGCGGCTCGCGCTGGGCCAGGCGCTGGCGGATGCGTGGCAGGTGCAGCTCCGGCACCGCGAACACCACGTTCACCGGCTGCATCTGGTTGATGACCAGCAAGCCGCTGGGGTCGTTGGCGCGCACCAGGTTGCCGGCATCCACCTGCTTCAAGCCGGCCACGCCCGAAATCGGCGCCAGGATGCGGGTGTACGACAGCTGCAGCTTGGCATTCTCTACCTGGGCCTGGTCGGCCTGCACCGTTCCCTCCAGCTGGGCCGCCAGCGATTCCTGCTGCTCGACCGGCTGGCGGGCGATGCCATCCTTGCTCAGCAAGTCGCGAAAGCGGGCGGCATCGCGGCGCGCACTGTCCAGCGCAGCCCGGTCTCTGGCCAGGGTGCCTTGCGCCTGGGCCAGCGCGATCTGGAACGGGCGGTCATCGATTTCGGCCAACAGCTGCCCCGCCTTCACCGGCTGGCCCTCCTGGTAGTGCAGCGCCTTCAGTTCGCCGTCGATGCGCGAGCGCACGACGGTCGTGCTGAATGGCGCAATCGTACCGATGGCATTGACCACCATGCGCATATCCTGCCGCCGCACGACGCCGATCGAGACCGGCTGCGCGCGCGACGCGCCCCCAGCGCGCGGGCTGGTGGCGGCGCTGGCCGGCGCCACTGCCTCGCGCGCCATCCATGTCCGCAACTGTGCGGTATCGATGCAGACTCCCACGGCGAATGCCGCCGTGAGCCCCAGCCACCAGGGCCAGGTGCGACGAAGCGTCGTCTTCCGCGGTGAGGCCGCGGCGGCCGGCGCGGCCTGGCCAGGGGGGCGATGCTCGCTTGCTTCTGTGTCGGTTTGCATCAGTTCTCGCTTATGGTGATGACCATGGCGGCCAAAGCCGCGGAATCCTGCCTCTCGTGTCCGCTTCCGACGCAGGCGCGGCATGCCAGGGTTGCCGGTCGGAACTGAGCTTTAACCCGCCCGGGCTCGGACCGCTTACGCTTGCCGCAAAAAATTTGTCATCAGATGGTCGGACATGGCGTAAGACCGGGCGCTTGACGCGGGTTAAAGGAGAATGCAAAACTTGCCAGCCATGACCAGCCGCCCGCCCACCCGACCCGTCCGATCACCGCGGTGGCTGTTGGCCGTGCTGTTGGCCTTGGCCGCCATGACGGGCCGCGCGGCGCCGATCGAGGCGCCCGACCCGGTGGCCTTCGCCCGCTTGACGATCGCGCAACAGGAAGCGATCCGGGATGACATCCATCGGCAAATGCTGACGGCCACGCCCGAGGAACGGTCTCAATTCCGCAATGCGATGCGGCTGTCCATCGTCAGGCTCACGCCCGAAGAGCGCCGCGAGATTGCCGAGCTGGCGCGCCGCCGCTGGCAGCAGCTCTCGCCTGAGCAGCGCCAACGCCTCACGCTCCAGCGGCGCGAACGTGCCGAGCAGATGTCGCCGGAGGAGCGCAAAGAGGCGCTCGAGCAGCGCCGCCTGTTGCTGGAGGCGCTGTCGCCCGACGAGCGGGCCACGCTGCAGCAACCCTTGCCATCGAAATGAGCGCCTGCGGCGACGATTGGTCGCTGTGGCAGCGTGCGCGGGCCGGCGACGAGCCCGGCGCGGCCGAACTGGTCCGTCTCCTGACGCCGCAAGCGCTCGGCCTGGCGTCGCAATTGCTGCGGCGCCGGGAAGATGCCGAAGACGCTGTCCAGGAATCGTTTCTGCGCCTTTGGCGCAGCAGCCCCTCGGCCCATCATGGCAGCCGCCTGGCGACCTATTTCAACACCATCGTGATCAATCGGTGCCGCACCCGGCTGTCGTCGCGCCACGATCTGCCGACCGAAGACGATACGCTGGCGACCTTGATGGAGGGGCAGCAAGGCGCGCCGATGCGGGTGCGGCGGCCCATCCGATGAGCGGGCTGAGTCACGAATCGACCAAACGAAAACTGCTGGACGCGCTGAGCAACCTGCCGGCCCGGCAACGCATGGCCCTGGCCATGTGGGCCTATGCCGACGCCAGCATCGATGAGATCGCAAAGGCGCTGGACCTCGACGTCAACGCCGCGCATCAACTGCTGTACCGTGCCAGGCGCGCCTTGCGTGCCACGGTGGAAGGAGAAATTGCATGACATTCGAAACACAAGCATCGCGCTCATCCGATCCCGATGAGGCCCTGCGCCAGGCACTCCAGCGCGTGGCCAGCGGACAAGGCGCGCAAACGGCCGACGCCCTGGGGCGGCGCGTGATGGCGGATTGGCGGCGCGAGGTGGCGCGTTCTGCCGGCGCTCCCTCCGCGCTGCGCTTCGCGGATGCCCCGACCGCTTTTCAGCCCCAGGGCAGGCGCCGCATCGGCCTCACGGCCTTGATTGCGGGTATGGCCCTGCTGTTGGTGGTCTGGGTCAAGCTGCCCGAATCGCCGCCGCCGCAGTTGAAGCAGGTGGATGTCCTGTCGCAAATGTCGCTCGGCGGTCTTTGAGGGCGGTCCGTGCTGCTCCTACAAGGCGCGGCCCTGAAGCAGATGTCATCGAACCCGCCACAAGATAGGCTATCTGAACGATTGAGGAGGCACAAAGTTGCCGATCACGTCTGAAGGTTCTACATGCTTCCCGTGTCATTGAACGGGTGGGCTCTTTCCTTGTACCCTGAGCCTACGCTGCCAGCCACGCCCGCGCGGCAACGACCAGGCTCTCGACGCCGGTTCGCAACGTGGGATGAATGACGGGCGCGAACTTGGGACTATGGTTAACAGGAAGTTCATTGAGGCGATTTTCCTTCTTGGCTTTCGCATACAGTCCCGGGTCTGTGCCGCCCACGAACCAGAAGACTGACGGCGAATGCCACTCTGTTCCGAACGATCCGAAATCTTCGCTCGCCGGCGCAGGTCCTGTCGCACGAACCCGCTCTTCACCGAAATACCCTCGGAAAGCGTCGACCAGCCGGTTGCTGGCATCGCGGTTATTCACATTGAGTGGATAATGGTCCAATGACGTGATTTCGGGTTTGCGCGGTGCCCCTGAAGCCTCGGCCTCGGCGTTGACGATCCGCTCGATCGCCGCCAGTACCCGTTCGCGCACGCCCGCATCGAAGGTCCGCACATTGAGTTTAATGAGAGCTTCGTCAGGAATGACATTCTCTTTCGTCCCTGCTTGCAGCACTCCCACCGTGACAACCGCAGCGTCAGCAGCCGCCACTTCGCGCGAGACGATGGTTTGCAGCCGGATCACGGTTAATGCGGCCATGACGACGGGATCGACACTGGCCTGCGGCATGGAACCATGCGCACCGCGACCAAACAATCTAATCTGCAAGCTGTCCGCCGCGGAAGTAATCGCGCCTGCGCGCCCGGCCACGGTACCGGACGGCCCCACCATGACATGCTGGCCGAGTATGACGTCCGGTTTGGGAAAACGCTTGAAGAGACCATCGTCGATCATCGCCTGCGCGCCTTCAGCTGTTTCTTCTCCGGGCTGGAATACTGCCATCAAGGTGCCGTGCCAAGTTGAGCGTGAATCGGCCAGCAATTTCGTCGCACCGCAGAGCCACGTCACATGCATGTCATGGCCGCACATATGCGAGACCGGCACGGTATTGCCGTCTCGATCGGTGGCGGTTGCCTTGCTGGCATACGGCAGGCCCGTCGCTTCGTCGACCGGCAGCGCATCCATATCGGCGCGCAGCATGACTGTCGGCCCCTCGCCATTGCGCAACAAGCCGACGACGCCGGTCTTGCCGACGCCCGTCGTGACCTCAAAGCCGGCAGCACGAAGATGGTCGGCCGCCAGGCCGGCCGTGCGCGTCTCCTGCATCGAAAGTTCCGGATGGGAGTGCACATCCTTGTAGAGAGCTTCGAGATCCGGGAGCAATGTATCAAGCTTGCCCCATATCGGGTCGGAAGAAGGTGCCGGGGTCGTGCTCATGGTAGCTCCTTGTCGAGACAGAAAATGGCGGCGCGGCGGCTCAGCCCTGCGCCTTCTTGCCCTGGGGCACGGTGATGAGGATGGAGACAATGGCCAGCACCACCATCAGCACATTGAAGCCCAGCGCCACGAAGGCGGCCTCGCGCACGGCCAGGTTGTCCTGGCGACCAGTGAAGGTGATGACGCCCTCCAGCCAGCGCACGCTTTCGCTGTTGCCCGCCAACGCGGTGAAGATGGCGGCCGAGATCGCCACGCCGAAGGCGGCGCCCAGCGACGAGGCCATCTTGTAGATACCCGAGCCCGATCCGCTTTGCGCTGCCGGCAGGTTGGACAGCGCCGCGTCGGTCGAGGGTGTGGCATAGAAGGCCAGGCCCAAGCCGAACAGGGTATAACCGATCACGGCCAGGATCTTGTACTGCCCGAGCAGCAGGTTGGCGGGCATCAACAGCGCGGCGGCCACGCCGGTGATGAGGCAGCCCCACAGCATCGGCTTGCGCGGGCCAAAGCGCTGCAGCAGCTTCTCGCCCACGCGGATGAAGGCGATGATGGCGACGGCGTAGCCCAGCGTCAGGAAGCCCGCCTGCTGCGCGTTCATGCCGCCGCCCAACTGCACCAGCTGCAGCGACACGATCAGCGTGCCGGCTGTGCCGTTGATCAGAAAGTTGGAGAGGGTCGCGCCGGTGTAGGTCAGGTTCTTGAACAGACCGAAGTTGAAGAACGCATTGGTCGACTTGCGCTCGATCACGATGAACAGCGCGCCAAAAACCACCGTCATGGCGATCAATCCTAAGCCGGCCGGGCTGGTCCAGCCCAGCTTGTTGCCCTGCGTGACGAGCACCTGCAGCGCCAGCATGGCGACCATGAAGGCCAACACGCCGGGCAGGTCGAACTTGTAGTTGCCCTTGGTGTCGGCCTTGCTCTCGGGCGTGCCGCGCATCAGCCACAGGCCGATCACGCTCACCGCGATCGCCACCCAGAAGATCGAGCGCCAGCCGAAGTTCTGCGACATCAGGCCGCCGACCAGCGAGCACAGGCCCGAGCCGCCCCACGAGCCGATCGACCACATGGAGACCGCGCGTTGGCGCGCGGCACCATCCCAGTACGCCTTCACGAGCGCCAAGCTCGCAGGCATGATGCAGGCGGCCGACAGGCCCTGCAGCGCGCGCCCTAGCAGCAAGACCGGCCCGGCCATGGCGCCCGCGGGCGTGATGGCCACCAGCAGCGAGCCTGCGATGCTCAGACCAAAACCGATGCGCGTGATCTTTAGCCGGCCCACGCGGTCGGCCAGCCCGCCCATCACCACAATGAAGATGCCCGAGAACAGCGAAGTGAGCGCGACCGCGTTGTTCATGGTGTTGGAATCCACGCCTAGGTCGCGCTGCATGTCGGGTGCGATGTTGAGCGTGGTCTGGGCAAACAGCCAAAAGGCCACCACGCCCATGATGATGCCCAGCAGCAGGCGGTCGTTGCCTTGGAAAGGAGCGAGTGAGCGGCCCATTGCGGGCGCGGCAATAGTACTCATGCGATCTTCTTGGGCGCGAGCGAAGCCTTGCCTGGAATTTTCACGTTCGATGACATCGAACTGTAAACTCATGAATATTTCATGGCGTGACTTTTGGCAAAGTGTCGCGTCGGTTGGCTGTGCTGTGCTGTGACGACGAATGAAACGCCAGTCAACGCGATGCCAGCGCAAACAGAGAGGGCAGAAAAAAACGGAATCCGTTCATATTGAATCTCCTCAGTGGCTAGCTTCGTAGCAGAGCAACGAGAGCTGTCATGGATTGAGCGCGGCTCAACTTCGACCACACCTCTTCCCGATTTTTCAAAATGAAAAAACCCGACACGCCACTTCGGAAAAACATGCGTCCTATTACGGGAGAGTAAAAGTCAGAAGTTGCAGGCAGCCAACACTATCCTTCCTCCGACTCATCTTCTGGACGAATAGCTCAGTTGAGCTACTAGTCAAACAGCGCAGCTTCGGTAGAACGAGGCCGGGCAGGTGATTCAATTCATGGCGTTTGAGTTGGATAGCACTTAGCACCCGCCGTTCCTGAACGTCCAAATCTTGATTGCTTCCATCAGTGCTACGGAGTAACTGTGGGTATCCTTATGCGGAAGGGAATAAGAGCCGTAGCAATTCGCGCAGGCGAACCTTGCCCAGGCCTAGATATTCCATCGCGGTGGTCAAATCGACTTCGGAGAGATCGGCATGGGTAAGCTCATCGACCTGCTCATTCCGGATTAACAGAAAGCGCCGCCCTGTAGAACTGTAGGATCCCGCCCTCCCCGCCAACGCGCAAGACAAACGTTCCGTGGTGCCGATTGAAGCCAGGGACGTTGATCTTTGGCTGCGCGGGACGCTCGAGGATGCCAAGCACTTGCTCAAGCTCGCTCCTGAAGAAGTCTTTGCTGGTGCACCATTGGAGGAGCCGCCGCGTCAATCGCCACTGCTCTAGGTGTTTCGAACTCAAGCACGCAACCAAGGCCCCAGCCCAAGCCAACACACGACTGAAGTCCCGCTGGGCGAAGGCTCCGCCCGTGAAGCCATGAACTCGGCCGCTGTCACTCGTGGACATGACCGCGATGGGGGGTGTGACGTCGCGAGGACAGCTTTCGGCCAATAGCTGCCCTTCCATCAGCCAAGGGGACCGACTGCATTAACACTGACAGCAGACATCCGAAAGTAAAAGCGAACGGAAAAGGCCGCCAGATGCGGACAACTAGGACGAACAGTTGTGGACCAATCAGATTCTGCTTTCAATAACGGCAAACGGCTGGATGGGACGCGGCACATTATGGCTTGCTTATCCTTATGTATCAGATGCAATTTCGTCCTTGGGTATTTACCTAAAGTCTGTTATTCAGTTGCCGAATGGCCACTGAGCTCAGTCCGGGGATCCTGGAGACAACGGCCAGCAGATTTTTCGCCATAAGTGACTTTATGCCGGCATGATTGTCAACAAATCTTGGTTCGATGCCGCTGTGGCGATTGTGACCAATAAATGTTGGTATATCGAAATTTTATGCTAGGCTAGAAATTTCATAAGGTGGAATCACTGCAATCGATAGGAGGCGAACCTCCCTCACGGAAGGAGGAAAGGTAGAAGATATTTTTACGATGATGTTTCGGTAGCGCGGCATTACAAGACGATATTGTTGTATCAGCAGTAGCGGTCTGGCGCGGTTCGGCCAGCTTTACCAGATTCCAGATGTCACAAGAGGAGACAGGAATGAAACGGTTCGCTTTGCTCGCTTTATCCCCATTACTCATTGTTGCCGCCGGCACTGCTTCCGCCGCCGACCCGATCGCCATTGGCATCAGCATTGCCCAGTCCCCTCCCGGGTCCGTGGTCCAAGGCACCCAGGTCAAGGATGGCGCCGAAATCGTCAAGGACATGATCAACGCCCAGGGTGGCGTGCTGGGCCGCCAGATCACGCTGGTCTACGAAGACAATCAAGGCATTCCGGAAAAAGGCCGCGCCGCCACCGAGAAGCTGATTTCCAAGGACAAGGTGGTCGCCGTCACCGGCGGCCATCAAAGCTCGGTATGCCTGGCCGAGATGGAAGTGGCGCATCGCGCCAAGATTCCTTACATCAACACGAATTGCTGGTCGGACGATATACGGAAGAAGGGTTATCCGGAAGTCTTCAACCCGTCCAACTATAACACCCGCGTATCCACCGCCATGGCCGAGACCATCGCCGCCATGGGCGTCAAGAATGTCGTGGCCTTTGCCGAAAACACCGACTACGGTATCGGGCAGGCCAAGCTGATGGCCGAGCTGATCAAGACCAAGGCGCCTGGCGTCAACTTCAAATATGAAACTCTGGACCGCGCCAGCAAGGATTTCACGCCGGCCGTCCTTCCCTTGCGCGCCAATCCGCCCGACATGGTGGTCAACATCATGCTGCCGCCGGCCGCCTACATCCTGATGAACCAGCTATATGAACAGGGCGTGGCGCCGAGCGCGAAGACCTGGAGCTATGACGGCGCCGGCATTGCGGACTATCCGGACTTCTGGCAGAACGTCAAGGAAGCCGGCAAATACATGATCTCGTTCGGTTTGTACCACCCGAAGATGCAGATGCCGGCCCTGGGCCAGCAAATCGCCGCCGAATACAAGAAGCGGACCAAGAATGAACCCAACCGGCTGATCTTCCAGGCCGCCGATTCCGTGTTGCTGATCGTGGATGCGATCAAGCAGGGCAATAGCACCGAGCCGGCATCCATCATCAAGACCATGCAGGGGATGACCTTCAGCGGCGCCCGCGGCACGTTCCAGTTTTCGAAAGAACCGGGCTACAAGTTCCAGCAATGGGTGGACATTCCCTATGTGAACTACCAGCTGACCGCCGTGAACCAGCCGATTGCCGATTCTGTCCTGATCCAGGCGCCGGGCGAGAAGCTCGACGTGAAAAAACTGGTCAAGCCGGCCAAGTAAGCCCGCCCCGCGCGCACCCATCCCCACGGGATGGGTCGTTTACTTTCTCCTGGAACCGGAATGGAACCACTCGAAGACGTACTGGCCGGCTACGCCGAATGGCTTGGCTATGGCCATGGCGACCGCGCCGACGCCTGGGCGGCAAGGCTGCAAATCAACCAGCCGGAAATCGAATCCTTCCGCACCCTGCCAATGCCGGCGGTACCGGCCTATGCTGCCGCGCCGGCGCGGCTCGAGGCACCGGACGGCATAAGCGCGCAGAGCGAAGATGCGGTCACCAGCAGGCTCGACGCCGCCGCCGCATGGGAGCGTGCGCGCCGCCATCCCGACTGGCATATTTTTACCTGCATTGCAGATACGCCACCGCAAGCGGCGCCCGGTTTCCTTGCCGGCATGCCGGTTGCCATCAAGGACTTGATGGCGGTGCGCGGTTATCCGCTCAGCTGCGGCAGCGGCTTGCCGGCGCAGCAGCAGGAACAGGATGCCGAAGTGGTGGCGCGTATCCGCACGGCGGGCGGCGCCATCATCGGCACCGCCAACCTGCATGAACTGGCATACGGCATTACCAGCGACAATCCGCATTTCGGCCGTGTGCGCAACCCTGCCGCGCCGGACCGCATGGCCGGCGGCTCCAGCGGCGGTTCCGCAGCGGCGATTGCGGCGGGGATGGCGACGGCGGCGGTCGGCACCGATACCGCGGGGTCGATCCGGATCCCGGCGGCGTGCTGTGGAGTGGTCGGCTTCAAGCCCAGTTATGACGTGCTGCCGCGCACCGGCGTGGTGGACCTGGCACCAACGCTGGACCATGTCGGCCCGATGGCCGATACGGTGGAAAACTGTGCCGCGCTGTTTGCCGCGATGCTCGAGCTGCCGTCGGTCCCGGCATGGCGCCGCGGCAATCTCTCCGGATTGCGGATTGCCAGGCTTGCCGGCTACTTCGAGCACCCCTCGGATCCGGCGGTGTCGCAGGCGGTCGACGCCGCCATGCAGGCTGCGCACGGGGACGGCGCACGTTGCAGCGTGCGCGAGGTCGAAGGCTGTGAAATTGCGCCGGCGACTCAGTTCCATACCATCTGTGCCGAAGCGACCAACGCCGACTGGGAGCGCTTGCAAAAAGCCCCCGAAAGCATCGGCGAGGACGTGCGGGTGCGCCTCGAGATCGGCCTGTTCCTGCCAGGCCACCTGTATGTCAAGGCGCAACGCTTGCGGCGCCAGCTGGCGGACCGCATAAACACGGTCTTGCGCGATGCCGACATCCTGCTCTGCCCTACCCTGCGCGCGCCGGCCCCCGCGGTCGGTGCCACCACGGTCACGATCGCAGGCGTAAGCTATCCGATGCATACGGCGGCGACGCAGCTCACCTTGCCGTTCAACCTGACCGGCCTGCCGGCGTTGTCGCTGCCCTGGTCCCGCACTGCGGATGGCGTCCCGGTCTGCCTCCAGGTAGTCGGGCGCTACGGCGCCGACTGGCTGGTGCTGGCCGTGGCGCACCGCCTGCAGCAACTGGCCCCATGGCGTCCCGGCGCCGGCGCGGTACCGGGCCAGGAGGAAATCGATGCTCGCGGCTGACCTGTTCGTCAACGGCCTGATCATCGGCCTGTTCTACGCGCTCATGGCGGTTGGGCTATCCATGATCTTCGGCGTCCTGAAGATCGTGAATTTCGCGCATGGCGAGTTTTACATGGTGGGGGCCTATATCTATGTGCTGATTGCTCTGAAACTGGGAGTTTCACCCTGGATCGCGCTGCTGCTCGCAGCCGCCGGCGGCGCGGCGCTCGGCTGGCTGGTGGAGCGCCTGCTCATGCGCCCGCTGTATGCCGGCTACGGCAGCTGGAGCATCATGAAGGATGAGTATGCGGTCGTGGTGACCTTCGGCCTGTCGCTGCTGCTGATCAACCTGGTCGACAAGATCGTCGGCCCTTATCCTTACCGCGGTCCCAACCTGATCGAGACGTCACGCTTCGCATTCGGGCCGGTCATGCTGAACGGCCAGAAATTGATCGCGGCGGGCTTGTCGCTGGCTATTCTGGTCGGCCTGGCGCTGTTCATCAAGCGCTCGCTGTGGGGCCGGCAGATCCAGGCGGTGGCCCAGAACCGGCTCGGCGCATCGCTTGCCGGCATTGACGCCACGCGCACCACCAGCCTGATCTTCGCGATCTCCGGCCTGCTGGCGGCCCTGGCGGGCGGCTTGCTGGCACCCATCATCAATCCGGCGCCGGATGTCGGCGCTTTCCCGGCGATCAAGGCCTATGTGATCGTGGTGCTCGGCGGCATGGGTTCGATCTGGGGCAGCATGGCGGCCGCGCTCCTGCTTGGCGTACTCGAATCGTTTTTCGCAGTATATGTGTCGTATGACTATCGGGACGCCTTCGGCCTGCTGATATTGATTCTGGTGCTGTTGTTCAGGCCGCAGGGATTGTTCGGCGAGAAGGGGCGCGAGGTATGAGCACGATACGCAACCTCTGGTCTAACCGCCTGCGCACCGACTTCCGCGCCACACTGGCAGTCCTGTTCCTACTCGCACTGGCGCCGCTGGCCGTGACCAACGCCTACACGCTGGGCATCCTGATCGTGAGCATGTATTTCGCCCTGCTGTCGCTCGGGTGGAACCTGCTGGCAGGCTTTACCGGCCAGTTCTCACTGGCGCCGGCGGCTTTCGCCATGCTGGGCGCCTATACCACGGCGCTGCTCAACTATCACTGGAAAGTGCCGCTCGCCCTCGGCATGCCAGCCGCCATCGTGGCTACGGCCGGCATCGGCTGGGCGCTGGGCCGCATCGTATTGCGCCTGAAAGGGCCATACCTGGCGCTGACCACCTTGTCCTTTGCTGAAATCGCGCGCGTGGTGGTCGGCAACTCGCATGAGTTCACGCGAGGCGACCAGGGGCTGAACGTGCCGACCCTGATGGATAGCCGCCTCGGTTATTACTATCTTTTCCTGGCGGTGCTGCTCCTGACAGTGCTTGGCTTGTATCTCTTGATGCGCGGCCGCACCGGTCGCTTCTGGCTGGCCATCCGCGATGATGAAATCGGCGCCGAAACCCGCGGCATCGATGTCGTCCGCTACAAGACCCTGGCCTTCGCTCTATCCTGTGCCATCTGCGGCTTCGCCGGCTCCCTGTATGGCACTTTCAGCCAGCTGGTGAGCCCGGAACTGGGCTTGCTGCTGCAGACCGGCCTGGTGATCTCCATGGTCGTCATCGGCGGCATCGGAACGCTCACCGGGCCTCTCATCGGGGCGCTATTGGTGTATCTCGCTTCAGAGTGGCTGCGCGACTTCGGGAACATACAGATGATCGTATTCGCTTTCGCGGTGATCATCTTCGCCCGCTTCTTCCGTACCGGACTGTGGGGCCTGGCAACCTCCCGGCGGCGGCGCCCGGTAAGCTCCTCGCAAGCGCCTGAAAAACCGGCTGGAGACTTGCCATGACGCTGCTTAAGACAGTTGGTCTGTGCAAGCACTTCGGCGGTGTGGCCGCGGCCGACCGGGTCGACCTGTCGGTGGATGCCGGTGAAATACTCGGCCTGGTCGGCCCCAACGGATCGGGCAAGACTACCGTCCTCAACATGCTGTCCGGCTTTCTGGCGCCCGATGCCGGGGAAATCTGGTTCGCGGACGAGAACGTGACGCGCCTGTCGACGGTACAGCTGGCGCACCGCGGCTTGCTGCGCATGTTCCAGATGACCCGCGTCTTCCCCCGTATTTCCTGTTTCGACAATCTGCTGGTGGCCGGTATGGCCATGGGCTTGTCGGAGCAGGAATCGGCCAACCAGGCAACGGCGCTGCTGGAAGAGCTGACCTTGACGCCGGTGCAATACCTCGACGCCGGTTCGCTGTCGGGCGGTCAGCGCAAGCTGCTCGAGTTCGGCATGTGCTTCATCCAGCCGCCGCGCATTGCGCTGCTGGACGAGCCTTTTGCCGCCGTGCATCCCGTCATGCGGGAGACGATGGCAGGCTTCATCCGCCGCCGCCATGCGCAAGGCCAGACGTTTATCCTGGTAAGCCATGACATGCCGATCGTCGTCGAACTGTGCCAGCGGGCGGTGTGCATGAACCTGGGCCGGGTGATTGCGGAAGGGCCGACCCGCGCCGTGCTGGAAAGCGCCCCTGTCATCGAAGCCTACCTCGGGAGCCCTAGCCATGCCTGAACTATTGCTCTCCCTGGAGCATGTGACCGCAGGCTATGCGCAGGACATCGACGTGCTGCGCGATGTCTCGCTCGCCGTGCATGCCGGCGAAGTGAGCGGCCTGATCGGGCTCAACGGCGCCGGCAAGTCGACGGTCGTCAAAACCATCTGCGGGTTCCTGACGCCGAAGGAAGGGAGCGTTCGTTTCCGCGATCAGGATATCAGCGGCCTGTCGCCTCACAAGCTGATCGACCACGGCATCTGCTGCATACCGCAGGAGTCCAGCCTCTTCCCGTATCTGACTGTCGAAGAGAACCTGCTGCTGCCGCTGCAAGGGCGGGCGCGGCAGTATGGCGCCGTGCTCAAGCAGCGCTACGAGGAGGCGCTGGAAGCCTTTCCGACGGTGCGCGAGAAGCGTCGCGTGCAGGCCGGCGATCTTTCGGGGGGCCAGCAAAAGCAGGTCGAATTTGCCAAAGCATGGCTCCAGCAGCCCAAGCTGTGTCTGATCGACGAGCCCAGTATCGGCCTGTCGCCTCTCCTCGCCGAAGGCGTATTCACCTGGATAGAACGATTCGCGCAGGCTGGAATGGGCATATTGCTCATTGACCATAATGTCAGACGCGTGGTCAAGATGTCGGATCGGGTGCAGGTGCTCAGCCTTGGCCGCATCACCGCCGCGGGCCAGCGAAAGGACTTCGAGGGCGACCTGCATGAGCAGGTAAAGCAGTGGCTGGGGCTGAACTTCTGATGCGTCGCCTGTCGTGCCAGGAATTGCGTGCCACGGCGTTTGCCTCCTTCGGCGCTGTCATTGATCCCCAGGGCAGGGCACCTGAGTTCATCAACGATGGCACCACGCAACGCTATGCCGACCTCGCGAGCCTTGATCTCTGTGCCAATCCCGCGGATGGCGTTCCCAAGATCCATCTTTACGTCGCATCGGCGCGCAGGTTTCCGCTACGGTTGGCACGGCTTGAGCGGCATCATCGCGCAAGCCAGGTTTTCATCCCGCTCAACGGTCAGCGTTTCATCGTCGTGGTGGCGCCTGGCGCGGCGCAGCCGGAATGGGAACGCATGCAGGCCTTCTTGAGCATGCCCGGGCAAGCGATCAGCCTGCATCGCATGTGCTGGCATCACGGCCTCGTGGCGTTGAATGACGGCGACCGCTTCGCCGTCATCGAAGGTGGCGGCTACCGTACAGACACGAAAGAGATGTCTGTGCCGGAAGAAGTCCTGCTTGACCTGCCGGAATTGCTCTTGGATACAGCCTCCTCGAAAGCGTAGGGACTTATTGAATGCCTGGTTCCGATAGAGCTTTCCTTTACGTTAGTTTCAATGTCCGGTGGCAGATAGGAGCAGACATTAGAGAAATTCGACGACCGGCAGAAACGGGTCGAAAAGAGCCATTTAAAACGCCTTTATAATTTATCCTAAGTCTCCGCCCCAAAAAAAACAAAAGAGGCCCTCTCGTAGCAGCCTCTTTTTTTGACATCTAATTTTCCTGGGAAAAATCTAACTTCCCATCGGGTCCTACAACAAAATGTAGCAGGCCCCATAACCTGAGATTTTCCTTCCTTACGAATCAAGACTTTACGGACGGTGGGAAGCATCCTGTGAGATTTTGGGAAGCATAACGTGAGATTTTTCCTCTCACAGTAGCGGCCGCCTAGCCGCCGGTTGCCATCTCGACGAACGTCACCCATCGCCATCGCCCATCAACTGAAGCACTCAAAAACTGTACGTCAAATATGGCCTATTTTTTCAGATTTGAAATAACGGGAAATAGCACTGACCGGCCGGCATAGCGTCACTGTGTGGAGATGCGCTCGGCGGATGCCGAGGCGGAGAAGATAACGACGGCGGAACCGAATCGGCCAGACGCATCGTGCGCATCACGTTCCACAACCAGCGCACCCGCCAAAAATGAAAAAAGGCCGAAGTCCACAGATAGCCAACCGTCTGCTGCTAGTCGGGTGTGGAGCGTGGCCCTGGGGCGAATGCAATATAGCGCGGCAGTTGCCGCTGATGCGCCCACTGTAGTCATAAATTGATTACGCGCGCAAGACCCCGAAATTCACACTGCGCTCGACGTGCCAACGAAAGCCCTAAATCCGGCTGGCCGCTCGGTCATTTCACTTAAAGCACAGGGACTCTTGGTCCAGATACCTACCGGGCGCGCCGTCACGGACACTACCTGTCTACTCAAGAGCGATAGTGCCCTCGAATGTCACATTCAATTTGACGCCGGCAATCTCCAGCGTCATCGTGGCAGGTAGCTTTTCATTCCCGGTTATGGCCTTCTCGGCCAGCGCGCTGGCGACCGCCTTCTCGATTTCGTTCTGGGAGCTGACGCCCACCATCTTCAGAAATTTGCGCAGACTCAGGTTGAATGTTTCTTCGTTCATGATTCCCTCTTCCAAGTGCCCCTTCGCAAGGTCTCCCACCGCTACTGTACCTGATTAGTGGCTATGTTCGTCCTATTGCCAAGGGATTGTAAAAATAGCCGGCAGGCGGAGCATATTTATGCATTTGGATGCCAGATGCAAATGTTGTCGATGCCCAACCTAGGGGTTTCACCTTTTACGTCGTGGCGCACAATTTGGATGTCGTCGATTCACTGGAAGTGTCGCAACTCAACTCAAGCCGAAAACAGTCTACAGCGTCTATGTGGCCAATCAATCTTCACCCGTCGCTCTGTTCAGGACAAATGCAATGGGGATGGCCAATGGCACTGGGAGTGGCCCCTCCGGGAAGCGGTCAATGCGCCAAGCGCTGACGTGGTGCCAGCCCGCATCGTTGGCATGGAAGGATAGGCCCCTCCCAATGCAAAGTGAAATTGGTCTGTAGCAGAGAACGCCAGGGCACGGTCCTGGCGTGGCTCGAGCTGTTACAATCGACAGCTTTTTCCAAAGCTGTTTTCCAATGCTGGTTGCACTCTGGGCCATACTGGCCACGGCCGTCCTCGCAGGAGCGGGCTATTCTCACTACAAGTATCGGGTGAATTACGACCTGTACTATGCGCAGTTGTTCTCACGTGATGAGCGAGAACGGGCTGGCGCGATTCGACCGACCTTCAGTCCCTATGCGAAGCCCCTAACGGCGCTGGCGCTGCTCTGCGTCCTTGTGCCAGTTTCGCTTGCAATCTGAACAGCCAGGCGCTTCAGGCAGGCCTACTGAAGGCGCTCAATCAGCATCTCCCAGAAGTACTCGGAGGCTCCCTCCTGTGACAGCTTATGTCACCAGCATTCATGTTGAGTCCAGAAAGGTCCTGGCATTCCCACCCGCAGAGCCGATAGACGACTCCGCTAAATCCGGTAGTGAGAGTGAAGCTGACGACTTTGAGCCTCAAATTACTTAAAGTCGAATTCAATAAAGGCGAAAAGTCTGCTAGCTAGCCTCGCCGGCCATGAAGATTACATCTTCAAGCGTCTATGCTAATCTCGCAAATCTTTTAACTTTGGAGTGAATATGAAAAAAGGCGAACTGGTTGCGGAATTTGCGAAACGGACTGAATTGTCGGCGGCAGCCGCCAGCACTGCGGTGAATACGCTCATCGCCATCATCACGGAACGCTTGAAGAAAGGCGACACCGTGGGAATTACCGGTTTCGGCACTTTTTCCGTCTCCAAACGCGCTGCGCGTAAGGGCCGCAATCCAGCAACAGGGGAAGCCATAAAAATTGCGGCATCCAAAACTCCAAAGTTCTCCGCCGGCGCGACGCTGAAGGCAGCGCTAAATCCAAAGAAAAAATAACTTCCGCTGCTTACGGTAGGAGAGAATAATAAAAGGGCTACGGCCCTATTATTATTTCAGTAAATAATGAAGCTTGTTGAGCAAGTCAAATTTCATCTGCGCTTGGTTCGGCCCACCAGGTGGGGGGAAGTTGACGCCGTCACGCTTAATGCCATATTTGGTGGATAGTGACTAGTGACGAAGTAACCGGTGCGCCTTCCTGGCGGACAGATTCTGGCACGTCAAGGCTATGCTTATGGCCTTGGAGAAATTTCCGTGTTTGCACAACTGTGCGTGTCCGTTCGCTGAGCATTGTCATACGACCACCTTCGTAGATGGCAAATTTTCTGAATTGACTTCAATTACACGGCCCAATCGAACATTGCCTTCTCGAATTGAATGTCGCGAGTCTTTGTAACTCTTGTGCAGTTCCTGGCATACCTGTCCACTCCATCTCAGCGCCGCCTCAAGCTGACGAAGCCAGGCGTATCGGCGGGAACTCCCATCGACGCGCCACCACCGCATCCGGTAACGCCGGTGGTCGACGTTGAGGACAGGTCTTCAATAATCGTGCAGTCCCTCGTCGTCCCGCCACAGCAGGCTGTATCGCAGCTTTCGACAAAGGCGGCCAAGCTCACCTCCAACTGGCGAAACTCGGCAATCTTTGCCCGCACGGTATCCAGGTGCTCTTGCGCCACATCGCGCACCTCAACGCACGAGCGGTCGCCTTCCTCGAACAAACTCACCAGATTGCGGACTTGCTCGATGGGAAAGCCAAAGTCCCGGCAGCGCTTGATGAATAAGAGCCGCTTGTGGTCCGCGTCGCCATAGTACCGTCGACCGTTAGCCGCCCGGGTCGCATGGGGCAGCAGGCCAATCTCTTCGTAGTAGCGAATCGTCGGAACGGTGCAGTGCACCTGCTTGGCCAAGGCGCCAATCGACAAGTTGTCGTTTTTCATCGTTTTTCTTTCAACAAAGCACTTGATCCTCAAGTTACTTGAGGATGTACAGTCAGCGCAAGTACTTTTCCATTGGATACGAAAAGGAGAAAACAATGAAGAATGTTCTGAAGAAATATGGACTTATTGGTGGTACTGCCGCCGCGTGTGTGGCCTGCTGTACCGCGCCGCTGTTCATGGGGCCGCTGCTGGCCTGGCTTGGTGCGACCAGTCTCGGGCTGGTCTTTTCACCGTGGTATCTGTTGATGTTGGTGGTACCGGCGCTGATGCTGCTCGCCCGGATGATGGGCAAGCCCACTGGTAGGCCAGCTGCGGCCACGACAGGCGGTTGTGGTTGCAGCGCGCCATCCGTTTCGGACGAAAGGAAGAACCATGGCTGCCAATAAACCTGCCCCCATTGCTTGCACGCTGTCTCCCGCGGAGTTCAAGAACCGCGCCGCGTGGATTGCGCAACTGACTGATACGGCGCTATTGGCCCACCGGATTGATGGTGGTACCGCGCATCTGCTCTACCGCGCTGAGGCAGAAGAGGCGGTCGAACAGTTGATTCGGCAGGAGCAAGCGTGCTGCGGCTTCCTCAGCTTTCAGATGGCCGAGACAGCGCTTGGCATTCAGGTGAACATTGCCGCTCCTTTATTAAAAGCGCAGCAAGCGTATCAAATTCTTTGCCCCTTAACGGTCCAGCTTCAAGGGTTCACTCCACTCCAAAAGTGGGTCAGATTTGGGTGATAGTCAACAAACAAACAATCGAGGTGATCTCAGAGCGGCATTGATGACGCTTCGTGCCAGGCGACGCCGACCACGACTTTGACGGCGAGGATGACGATGAGCGAGAGGAACAGGCCGAGCGTGGCGGTAGTCTTTTAAGTGGCCGTTCAATGGGATATTCATCCGTTTCGGCCACCTCCCTTATGGCTTTGAAGCCAAATCCATAGGCCTGGGATTCTTTGTTTCCTGTGAAAATTAATCAAAAATAACCGAAGTTAATTCATAATTGTCTGCAATTCCTTGAAATTGGCGCGTTTCTTTGGTTTAATAGAGGCGCTTTGTCAGCTCCCCAAGCTGAATAGGGTGTCCGGTACCGCTCGCCGGAGCCCGCACTGCCTGGCACGTCCGTTCTGGAGGTCCCGGTCAGTTTTCCCTCCCGGATGGCGGCGACCCTTGCGTTGTCCCTATCCCATGACCTGTTCCCTTGCAGGTCTACCCTGGTCTCGTCGCGATTCTCTTCGTGCTCGGGCCGTAATGGGAGGCTCTCGCCCCAAGTCCAGACTCCGGCTTCCAGCCATGTCTGTCTTGGTTTTTACAACGCGAAACAAGGATGGATAAATGACTCTTCGCATTGGCATCATCGGTGCAGGTCCCAGCGGCCTTGCCCAACTACGCGCCTTCGAATCGGCTTTCAACCAACAGGATCTAGACGTCGAACTGGTCTGCTTTGAAAAGCAGGACAACTGGGGCGGGCTGTGGAACTTCAGCTGGCGCACCGGCCTGGACAAGCATGGCGAGCCGGTGCACGGCAGCATGTATCGGTATCTGTGGTCCAACGGTCCCAAGGAGGCGCTTGAATTTGCGGACTACTCGTTCGATCAGCACTTCGGCCGCCCAATCCCGTCCTACCCCCCGCGCGAGGTCTTGTTCGACTATATCCAGGGACGCATGAAGCGCAACGATCTGCGCCAGTACATCCGCTTCAACACCGTGGCGCGCTGGGTCTCCTACGATGAACAGTCCAAGACGTTCACGCTCGCCGTGGACGATCTTAAAAGCAACAAAACCTATTCCGAGACCTTCGACTATCTGGTGGTCGCCACCGGCCACTTCTCGACGCCGAACGTGCCTTACTGCGAGGGCATCGACTGTTTCCGCGGCGCCGTCATGCACGCCCATGATTTCCGCGGCGCCGACCAGTTCGTCGGCAAGGATCTGCTGCTGATCGGCGGCAGCTATTCGGCGGAAGACATCGGCGTGCAGTGCTTCAAGCACGGGGCGCGTTCGGTAACCATCAGCTATCGCTCGCAAGCCTTGGGTTTCAAGTGGCCCAAGGGCATGCGCGAGGTGCCGCTGGTGAAGCGCTTCGAAGGCAACAAGGCATTTTTTGCGGATGGATCATCGGCGCATTTCGATGCAGTCGTGCTGTGCACGGGCTACCTGCACAAGTATCCGTTCCTGCCCAAGGAGCTGCGCCTGACATCGAGGAATCGCCTGTATCCCGAGGGTCTGTACAAGGGTATTGTGTGGCAGGCCAATCCGCGCCTGTTCTATCTCGGCATGCAGGATCAGTACTACACGTTCAACATGTTCGATGCGCAAGCCTGGTACGTGCGCGACCTCATTCTCGGCCGCATGAAAATGCCCAGCGCCGAAGAGCGCCAGGCCGACATCATGCGCTGGGTGCGCAAGGAAGAAGCGATCGATACGCCTTTCGATGCCGTCGATTTCCAGACCGCTTACGTGTGCGACTTGATGAGTCAGACCGATTACCCCGGGTTCGAGGCCGACGAAGTGGCGAAGCTGCTCAAGCAGTGGCTGCGCGACAAGCAGGCCAACATTCTGACCTACCGCGATCGTCCTTTCCGCTCCGTGGTGACCGGCACGCTTGCCCCGGTTCATCACACGCCCTGGCTGCAAGAAATGGACGATAGCGCAGAGCGATTCCTCGATCAGTCCATCGACAAGCAAAAAAAATATCAGAGCGCCGACGCCTGATCTCTTGGAGGGCTGTAGAAAAAGCCGTACCGGCGCCTGCCGGTGCGGCTTTTTTGTCGACTGTTGTGAATTATGTCTGCCAACTGCTGCCTGTATAAATCAAAAACTTAACAATCATGTCGTCCCTGGGGGCGCCACCAAGACCCATCCGCTGGCACGCGCGGCGCTGAAAATGCTCGACGTGAATTCGGCTCAAGAACTGGGAGAGATCGCCGTCGCCGTCGGGCCTGGCGCAGAACCTGGGCGCCTTGCGCGCCTTGGCCACCGAAGGCATCCAGCGCGGCCCCATGGCCCTGCATGCACGCAATATCGCCTTGGCCGCGGGCAGCGACGCCGACCGACTCATCAACGCTCAAGTCCAGAACGCCGATGAGCTCGCCAGACTGTATGGACCACTGGCCCTCGAAGAGCGCCATACGCAACGCTGGGCGATTGCATCCCACCTCATATCTCTGGTTGGAAAAAAGGTTGACGAAGCCCAGCAGGCGGCACTGCTAGAGGTAGCCATTGACCACGTCGGGCAAATCGTGGGCTGAATCGCTCCCTGTGTCCTAGACACTGACGAGTCTCTCGAAATACTGTTGCTCGCAGTTTACCGGCGCGAGCCGGTTGTTGTATCTGCCGCAAAGTTAGCACTTTTGGCGAATCAAACAAAATTCAGACAAGACTCGGGGAGCCATGCATTTTTCAGACATTTTTCCAAATTTCCTGATGCAATCAAGCATAAATCAGACACCCTGGATTAGGGATGGGTTTCCCGTCTTCTGACGGCTCGCTGCCTATTCGAATCAGCCCATCTCGAGCGCAAAATTTTTCAAGCTTCTTCGATTCGCGTGGCATGCCCTCCAGCGACACATATACTGTGATGCAAGAACCTGCATGCCACCCGCCGCGCGCCATGCCGCCGGGTCGAAGAACCGCCCCATCCAATTGGTGGGCTTCGGTGATGTGGTAATTGCCGCCGGCGTGGACGAGGTGCTGACCACCAGCACGCCGGGGAAACCGATTCTGGGGGGAAGTTCTGAGAAATCGGCGCGCTGGCGAAGGCAGAGGCGTGGAACGAAAGTCTGTCGGGCGAGGCCGGCTCCATACCGTAGCAGTGGGGGTGACGGCTGAGTGAAGGCGCATCCGGGCAAATCTGCCAGGGAGGGCTGGGCTCAGCCTCACCACCCGTAGCAAGGCTGTGAAGGTGTTCACCTGCTTTTAGGCTGAGCCATTTGGGTAAGCATGAGAATGGCGAATCCATTTATCAGTTGGGAGGATGTGTTCAGAAGCGCCAATAGAGGTACTGGGTGGGTATTGGGATGTAGTCGCATTCGAGTACCCAACGACAAGGTCAGATTCATGGATGCATGTTAGCGAGTGATTTTCTTCCGCTTGGAGTGACTACGAAAATCTCCCATCAGCACGCGCACGATTGAACGGTTAGCCTCCGTGAGGTGCGCGAGCTCCACCTGGTAACCATAGAGCTGATGGAGCGCGACGGCGACGGCGCATGAGCGCGAATAGCCTCCTTCACAGTGGATAACCAATGAACATATCTCATCGGGCAGTGCTTCGACGAAGGAGCGAATGGCTTCTGCCTGCTCTTCGGTGAAGGCGTGAGCCAGCTTTCCCCGAGCGCGCTCGGATAGGTCCGGATTGAGGAAATCGACGTCGGCAAAGCTCAGGCGCAGCACGTGAGCGAAGTCGCCAATGGCAGCTGGTGGGCGCTCCGGTGCAGTGATTGAGATGACGGCAATCGATGGCAAAAGCGGCAGCTTTTCCGCATCAGGCCGCGACAATGCAAAAACTTGGCGCGTCCCGTCAGTCGGCGGCCTGTAAAGTTTATGGAGAATGTCTTGCAAGCGTTGTGCCATTTCATGCTCTCTCAAAAGCCTGGTTTTGTAAAGTGTTGCTTGCTACCGCGCAGTGCCCAAATGACCATCGTCCTCTCTTTAGCCGTAGCAGCGGTTTCACGACACTTGAGAAGTTTCAAAAGTAATGGCACCGCGCGATACCGGAAGAGCTGGGTAACCATCATCACTCCTGCGCTAATGGAACAAACAGGTCTTGCCCTGCCCTTGCTCCGAGAACTGCCAGGCGCCCCAGCTCTGCCATGCGAATCAGCCCGCCGCGAATGGCACCATCTCGGGAGCTGCCGCGCACCGACCAGCTCGATGCCAGACAACAGCTCGACAGCGCAGACGACTTTGGTACCCATGCCACGCGCCAGGTCTGCCAGCGGGATATAGCTTTGGCGGAACGCCAGCAACTGATGCGGCAACACGACGCGGCAAGGCTGGCCACGACGTTGAATCGACTCGGACGCCAGCAGCCCTTCGTCCACCCAGTGCGCGATGGACTCCCATTTCCAGCCGGTCGCTTTGGCCAGTTGCTGAATCGACATGCCGGCCTCGAGCAATGGCGTGCCGAAATACTGTGACACGTCCGACCTCAGGAAGGACATTTCGCCCAGCGTTCGCGCATGGGCGACGGCTTTCACATCGCCGTTCGCGATGGCCTGCATCAGCGACTCGATGGCCTGCTTCTCCCCCATGCGACGGCTGGTCAGTTCCGCCCAAGTGAGTGTCGCATCGTCGGCGACCGCAGCGGGTTCGGCCCACCGGTCCACACGCGCATATAAATCCAGCAGGGATTGGCGCTCGACCGGGCCGCCTTTCAGGAGGTCTTCGCGCCAGCGGATGTCTGACCGGATGACGCCGGCCGCTTTCATGCGCTCGAGCACGACGGGGGGAACACTGGCCAGCTCGCAGGCCGCGCTGTCGGAAATCCATCCGGCACGTTGCTGCTGGATGCGCTCGACCTCGGCGCAGGGAATTTCATACACCTGGCCCCGCGTGCCCGTACGCCGCGTGCGGTGCGCGCATTCGCCCGCCTGAATCGAGTCATGCAGACGCGAGACGCTGACGCCGATGGCTTTGGCGGCATCCGGCGCCCGCAGGTATCCGGTCGCATCCTCGGCCATGGCCTTGGCCGAATCCAGGCCCAGTACGCAATCGGATTTTTCGGCGGCGACGTCGAGGATGATGTGCAGGAGCGGCTCGAGCGTCGTGCCCTGGCAGAGCTTGCGCAGGCTGATATACCAATCGCCCAGCAATGTGTTCAGCGTGCGCGCATCCTTGCGGCCGGCGGCAATGCGTTGCGCAACATGGGCCCGAAATCCCATTGGCCAGTCGGCCAGCAAGGCGTCGAGCGGTGCGAGGAATTCGACCGCTTCCGCGACCGATTTTGGCACGGCTGCGCCACGCGACAACCCGGGCCGCTTCGGGTCTGCATACAGGCAGAGAGTCCGAATGACCTTCACCAGCACGTTGATGTCGACGCCATGCAGCACCGGCTTCATGCTGCCCGACTGTCGGCCATGGCTCGCCATGAGCGTCGACAGCCACTGCTGTGCCCGGGTCGCCGGCACCCGCGGCAGGCTGCCCAGGTCATGGCCACACGAGCACAATCCGATATAGAGTCGCTCCGGCGACAGGTGTTTGCCACAGGCGTTGCACTGGTCGACCAGCTGCAGGCGGTGCTGCGGACATGCGGTGACATAGGCGTGTTCCCAGTGGTGTCGCAGGTACGGCGATTCAGCCAGGCACGCCGGACACACTGCGTCCGATTGCGCACGATGCAGTCGGCCCCAGTCGCGGCAGAGGTCTTCTTTCTGCCTGGCGGATTCGGTCCACGCCGGCTCCAGACCAAGATTGCGGGCTACATCGTCCGTGCGCATCAGCAATGCGCGGCGACTTACGTTCGACACCCGCCGTATCCGTCAGGTTACGCCAGCTGAACAGCGCATTGTCGGCGGACAGTCGACGGTAGTACCCCATTCCGGACTCGTCGTCCCGAGGCGCATAGGTGACGATGAGGCTCATTGCTTAACTCCTGATTTTTTACGAACCGGGACGGACGCCAGGTTGCTGGTCAAAACATGGACGTATGCCTGCTTCAGGGCTGCCGGCTCGACGTCCACGTCTTCGATGCCCGAATCCAGGAAGGCCAATCTGTGCGGTGACCCGGCGTGGTTGACGTCTTCCAGTGCCTTCTGGCAGTCTGCGTAGGTGATGGCGCGCGGCGTTTGGTACGCCATTAACTTGGCCAACTCACGCATGAAGTCGGCGAGTACCCCAATCAGGCCACCGGTGAGCAGATAGCTTTGCTGCGTCAGCACGCGGGGGCGCACGTCAATCGGGATAGCCCGCCGCAGCGAACAGGCGGGCATAATTGGTGACGCATGAAATGTATGCCGCCATCTGCTGCGCATCGCTGGCGTCATACGGCAAAAAATTGCGCGCAGGATAAGCCCGGCGACGCAGTTGTTCATTCGCTGAAAAAAGGCGTTCGAGGCGCGGAATACCGAACAGAATCAGCGTCATGTCGAGGGTGTCGGCCAGCGCCTTGAGCCAGTCGCTGGAGGCGCGCGGGGGCACGCGCGACCCTTCATCCACGAGGTGCGATATCTCGTCAAAAATAATCACCCGCGTGCCGGCCAGGCGCAGCTGCGTCACCATGAAATCGAACATCGCTCCCGCCGTCATGCGGGCAGGGACCCCGATGCCCAACGCGCGCAGGACACTTTGGGGAAGCAGCTTGGCCGTTGCGGATTGGGGCACCGCCACCACCAGTACGGGCACATGGCGCCGTCCGTCGATACGGGTTTCCGGGTAGTCGCGCGACAGGGTGGCAATGAGCGAAGATTTGCCCACGCCGCTCGGACCGGGGACGCGAACGATTTTGGGTGCAAAGCCAGCGAGGGCGTCATCGATGCGCCGTTTGAGCGTAGCGAGGTGCTCCACGAACATGGGATGCGGCAGTTCGCAGGTCTCGATATCTCGGCGCAATTGTTGGGCTGGTGTCACAGCAGTTTTTCTCCAGTGGTTCTGTTTACAATGGGCATCAGCGGCGCATCGTCGTACGAGATGGCAACCGGCTGAAGGTCTTCCGTGGGCAATGAGGGATTGGTCGAAGGGGCAGGCCCAAACGGCCCAGCCGACAACAGCGGCCGGTCGATGCTGCGCTGGAGGGCCGAGTGGTCTTTGGCCCGGCGTACGGTTTCCTGGTTTTCTGCGCGCTTGCCGCGCGGTTTGCGTGCCTTGCCATGTCCAGTGACCGCAGCGTCGAGGTCGCGCAGGAATTGCACCTTGTCGTCCGGGACCGTCCAGTCCTCCATGCCCGAATCGAAGCGGGCTTTGGCTTCCGCAAACGTCCAGGCCGGCGTTTGCGGGCGGACGTGTTCGTGCGTCAGCGTGACGAGCGGAAGGGTATCGTCCTCGTACACGTACGCCTGGCGGAAATCGTCGGGGTTGTAGACCACATGGAGCTGCGCGTGGTCGCCGTACTTGGTCAGCAGATAGGACATGGCTTCGCCCTTGTAACGGAAGCCATGCTCAAGCGTGATGCCGGTCTTGGCGCTCAGCGTGCACCGCTTGTGCTCGAAGAGCGCGGCCATCCATTGCTGACGGGGCGGTGGCATGGTGATCGGATGTCCCCTCTCTTCGGTCAGGTAATTCAGACGCTCAAGCGGCGTCTTGCCCTTGACCGCATCGACCAGTAGTTCGTCCCAGCGCAGACGCTCGAGCGGCGTGTTGACCCAGTCCTCGTACAGCCACCGGACGATCCACGTCTCGAGCGCCTCGACGGTCATCAGCGCATCGCCCAGCGCCTCCGGGTCACGCTTGCCATCCTTTCCTTCGAAGCGCGTGCAGCCCGGGAGGCGCTGCAACGCCTCCTTGAGTGCCCGGTTCAGGCGCTCGATGAAGGGCTTGCCTTGCGCTTCCTTCGCCTTGCAATGCTTGACGTCCATCGCCAGCAACTCGAGGCGAACGATGCGGCCGCCCTTGGTCTCCGGGCCATTATCAAAAATGACCTGGGCAGGCGTGCCATAGAGATTCCGTGCATGGGCGATGCCCAGCTCCTTGAAGCGGGCCGCCTTGGCCGGCGTCAGATACATTTCGAGGCACCGCAGCGAATCCATCTCGCGCGGCGAACCAATGACCAGATGCCATCCCACCGGATACCCGGTGCAGACATCAATCGCCAGCACCAGATAGACGGTCCGGGCGACGCCATGGGGGGTGCGCACGACGAAGGGCAGATGCAGGGCATCCTGCTCGATGCGGGCAAACGGAAATGCCGCCCGGATACGCTTTGTTGCGAACGACTTGCCGGCGACCCGGTTGAGCGGGTCCATCCGGTCGTATTCGGCATCGACGGTCAGGCGATGAATCGTGGCGACGACGAATTTGCGGCTGATAGCGTGCTTGGCAACATGCAGGCCGCGACGGCGGGCTTCCCGGTTGATATATCCCGTCAGGTCCAGGACCGTCCACTTGGATTCCGTGACCAGGAACTCGGTCCTGGATGACCCCCTCGGCGAATTCCACCAGGTCCTTCGAATACCTGGGCGTCGCGTTGCCTTTGTTTTTGTCGCCTTTGAGCACCGGCAAGCCGAGCAGTTGCTGCTTGTGAGCCCGGAACAGGGTCGCACGAGAGGGAAACGCGCAGACCACCAGTCCGTCTGCGTTCTCGCTCACGTAGGCCTCACGGGCCAGGGGTATCGCGGCGTCAAACGACAGACCCCGTTGCGCCCGGAGGGCATCGATGCGCCGCAGGGCGTCGTGCAGCAAACGGACCCTGGCGTGCAGTGCCGGGTTGTCGTACTGGGCGACGAGGCCGACGCGCGGCATCCCCTTGCGATGCAGTATCAGACTGCCGGCCGCAATTCCGGCCCGGATGGCGGCTTCATCGACATACCGGGCTTCGCGCTTCTCGGCATCGAAAATTTGGATAGTGCCGGCATGGACACGACCGTCCAGCACCTCGAAGTAGCGGTCCGGCTGGCCAGGTGGCGCCAATTTGTCTCCGGCGCGCAGGTCGGACATCATGACCGCAGCTCCTCAATCAGGCAGAGGTGGCCCAGGTCGCCATAGGCGGCCGACAGCTCCAGCGTGGCGCAGATGGGGTGATGCGCCACGTCTGCTTGCAACACACCGGTAGCCAGCAGGGGTGGAATCAGGCCCGTCGGAATCTGGAGGTCGGCACACAGGACGCGTTGCAGCACCGGGCCGGATTCACAATAGCGCTGGACCCGGTCGATGATGTCCGGCGTCAGGTATTCCTGGGCGCGCACGAGCGCGGGCTTCAGCAGTTGGGCATTGACGACGACCGGGTGCCGTTCGTCCGCCGGCACGACCAGCGTGGAGAGCGGATAGCAGTACGCCATCATGATTTCGCGGGCGCGCTCGATTTTCGCCCAGTAGCGGTCGTCGCCCTCGTAGCCCTGGAGTTTGACTTCGTACGCGCATTGCAGGCCATCGAGCTGAACCGTGGCGAAGTCGGGTGTGTATTCCACCTCTCCGGTGCGGCCGCCACGCATCCGGCGTGCCTCGGAGACTTCTTCGCGCGTCAACAGCAGCCGTTCGCCGACCAGGTCGACGGTGAACGGTTGTGGCTGGAAGGAGCGCACGCGCGGGTCGACGCTCAGCATGTGCGCCACCAGGCGTTCGGCGTCGGAGTCGACGGTGATGTGGCCGCCGGCTTTTTCGGCATAGGTGCCGATGCGGGCTTTGCCGTACGTCCGGGCCGTGAGCCGGACGCCGGCGTTCGCCATCGTCCGGCGGCTGCGCACGCCATAGGACGGCGCGCTTCTCATTGCGCACCTCCGGGGCTCGGCAACCGGATACCGGCTCGGTCGGTTGCCAAGAACACAACGGCCACCTGCCGGAGCGGCGCGGTGATAGGTAAAGGTTTTGTCAGCAATTGGTCCTCAAAAAAATGACTGCCTGAGAACATGTAATGCTGGCGGGTTGGCATCAGTCGTATACGACTGAAAATAGCCGTGAGAGAATATCGGCACGAAATGAGCAAAGGCCGCTTGAAGGCCGAGGGAGAGTGATGGAGAGACTGCCACGCCATGGTGGCCAGCCGGCTCAGCCTTACGAGGCTTGGGAGCAGACCGCGAAAGAGTTGATAGAAATCGAGATGATGCGGCGCGGGATTCGCTACAAACAGCTTTCGCGCCTGCTCGCGGAGCTGGGAATCGACGAGTCGCCCGACCAGATAAACCGCAAGGTCAATCGCAAGCGGTTCAGCGCGGCATTTCTGGTCGCCTGTCTGCGCGCCATGGGGGTGGAAACCCTCCCGCTTAAATAGGGACAGAGTCGCGCGACCTGAGCCGCATGCCATCCCTTCCGCCCGATTCGCCCCCAGCCAGACCTGTTTCATCGCCCGCTCCCGCGTCGTACCCTCTCATAAATAGGGGGCACGACCGGACAGGCGGTCAGCAAAGCGAATACTGGCTCATCGTGGCGTTACTACGTGCCGGCGTTGCACCGGCGTAAATTTGCAAAATAGACAATAGTCGTGGGATTTTCAAGCGCAACGGTGCCGAATTGTGAGCTACAGCAATAAATCCCTGCCAGACAGCGCATATTCCCCGCAACGGTACCGAATTGTGAGCTACAGCAATAAATCCCTGCCAGACAGCGCATATTCCCGAAACCCATCGAGTCGCGACTAAACGCGGCTAAATCCGAAGACCTGGACGAATAAAGTCCTGGGCATACTTCGATATTTCGACTATTCTCAAATTATATATTTCAACGGATGTCGAAATGAAGACCGAACACGTTGTCGCCGCGCTGGCGGCGCTTGCGCAAGATTCCCGCCTGGCCATATTCCGTTTGCTTGTCCAAGCGGGTCCGCCAGGATTGCCTGCCACCAAGATCGCCGAGGCGCTCGGGATTGCGCCGTCGTCCTTATCCTTCCACCTCAAGGAGTTGCTGCATGCGGACATGGTGACCCAGACGCGGGAAGGACGCTCGCTGATCTATGCGGCCAACTTCCAGACCATGAACGGCCTGATTGGATTTTTGACTGAAAACTGCTGCGGCGGGAACGTCTGTTCTCCTGTCCGCCTTTCCAACTGTTCCGAAGAAGGAGCCTGCTCATGAAACGCCTGCACGTACACGTCTCTGTCGACAACTTGGCGGAGAGCATCAAGTTCTACTCTGGGATGTTTGCCAGCGCGCCGACGGTCGTGAAAACCGACTACGCCAAGTGGATGCTCGATGACCCCCGGGTGAACTTTGCCATCTCCCAGCGCGGCGCCGAGATCGGCTTGAACCACCTGGGCATCCAGGTCGAGTCGGGCACGGAACTGAAGGAAATGCAGTGCCGCTTGGGCGCCTTGCAGCCCGGCCTGGAAAAGGAAGCAGGCGTGTCCTGCTGCTACGCCAAATCCGATAAGTATTGGGTCAACGACCCGTCCGGCATCGCCTGGGAAACCTTCCATACGCTGGACACCATCCCCGTCTTTGGCGAACCGAACAAGACGGCGGCATCGGCAGAGAAGCCGAGCGGAAGTGCGGCATGCTGCGTTCCCGTCGCCAAGCCGAAGACGTCCGCGACCCCGGATGCGCCGTGCTGTGTGCCGAACTCCCAGAGTGCCAAGGCGACCTCCTGCTGCTAGAGCGTGACCCCGATCCGACTCGCCCAGCCCAGTGACCTGCCGGCCGTCCTTGCGCTCCTGAAGGAGGCAGGGCTGCCGCATCAGGACCTCGCCCCAAGCCGCCTGGAGCACTTCTTGATCGCCGCAGGGGGGAACACCGTGCTCAGGGCAGTCGGGCTGGAGCCGTACGGCCGGGATGGCCTATTGCGCTCGCTGGTCGTGCGGCCAGCGAGCCGATTCACCAGCCTGGGCTCGCAGCTGGTGGCTGCCATCGAGGACCACGCGCGCAAGACCGGTATCAACACGCTGTATCTGTTGACCACGACCGGGCCCGACTTCTTTGCCCGGCGCGGATACGCAACGATGCCGAGGGTCGAAGCACCCGCCACAGTGCAGGCTACAGCCGAATTCACCACCCTCTGTTCGTCCCATGCCGTATGCATGCGACGGAAACTTACCGACTCATTTCAGGGAAATCATGGCTGACAAGACGTACAACGTGCTGTTCCTCTGCACCGGCAATTCCGCACGCTCCATCATGGCCGAGGCATTGGTGACGACCATGGGCAACGGCCGCTTCCAAGGGTTCAGCGCCGGCAGCAAGCCGGGCGGTAGCGTGAATCCCTTCGCTATCGAGCAAGTCAAGAAGACCGGTTACCCGGTAGAGAACCTGCGCAGCAAGAGCTGGGACGAGTTCGCGTCGCCCGGCGCACCGCACATGGATTTCATCATTACCGTCTGCGACAACGCGGCGGGTGAAGTCTGCCCGATCTGGCCTGGGCACCCGGCGACGGCCCACTGGGGATTCGCAGACCCGGCTGCGGTCGAAGGAACCGCTGAGGAAAAGCGGGCTGCGTTCGAGCAGATCTTCCGCCAGATCATGACCCGGATGCACTCGTTCGTCAGCCTGCCGCTTCCCCTGCTCGAACCGCACGCAATCCAGCAGGAAATCAAGAAGATCGGCGCCACGCCGGTTACCTCCGCCTAACCATCCCTGCCCATGCCCGCGACACATACGGTTGCGGCTTTGATCCAATTTCCTCCGATGACGTCTACTCATATCACCGCCGTCGCTGGCGGCTCCGCGCCGGCGATCGGCTTCTTCGAGCGTTACCTGACCGTCTGGGTCGCGCTCTGCATCGTCGGCGGCATCCTGCTTCGGGCAGGTCTTCCCGTCACGCTCTTCCAGGCGATCGGCCGCATGGAAGTGGCGCACGTCAATCTTCCGGTCGGCGTGCTGATCTGGGTGATGATCATCCCGATGCTGGTCAAGATCGACTTTGCGCGCGATGACGCAGGTCAAGGAGCCACTGGCGCGGCATCGGCGTCACGCTGTTCGTCAACTGGCTCGTCAAACCGTTCTCGATGGCGCTGCTCGGCTGGATCTTCATCCGCCACGTCTTCGCCGCCATGGCTTCCCGCCGACCAGCTCGACAGCTATATCGCCGGGCTGATCCTGCTGGCCGCCGCGCCGTGCACGGCGATGGTGTTCGTCTGGACGCAGCTCTGCAAGGGCGATCCGTACTTCACGCTATCGCAGGTCGCGCTCAACGACGCCATCATGATCGTCGCCTTCGCGCCGCTCGTCGCACTGCTGCTCGGCCTGTCGGCGATCACGCGTGCCGTGGGACACGCTGATCGACCTCGGTCGGGCTGTACATCGTCATTCCGGTCATCCTCGCGCAATCTGCTGCGCCGGCTGCTGTTGGCAAAGGGCGATGCGCATTTTCGACGCGCGGTCGCCCGACTCGGCCCCTATTCGATCTGCGCGCTGCTCGCCGACGCTCGTGCTGCTGTTCGCCTTCCAGGGGCAGGCGATCGTCGAGCGAGCCGCTGGTGATCGCGATGCTGGCGGTGCCGATCCTGATCCAGGTGTTCTTCAACTCCGGCCTCGCCTATCTGCTCAACCGCAGGCTCGGCGTCGCGCACTGCGTGGCCGGTCCGTCGAGTCTGATCGGCGCAAGCAACTTCTTCGAGCTGGCAGTGGCCACGGCCATCAGCCTGTTCGGGTTCCATTCGGGCGCGGCGCTCGCCACGGTGGTCGGTGTGCTGATCGAAGTGCCGGTGATGTTGCTGGTCGTCGGCGTCGTCAACCGGTCGCAGCATTGGTATGAGTTGGAGAAGTGAAGGGATGCTTCACTCGTCCATCTGGAGGTCTGCTTAGGGTCGGAAGCCGCCCTTGGCAAACTTCCGCTATCGGCCAGAAGCAGTCGGACGCCAATTGGCCCAATTCTTAGCCGCTTTCCCAGCGTTGCGGTACGAGCGCAGATTCGGCTAGTCTGTCGTTCAATTTCCACAAACAGCGCCCTTCCTCGCATTCATCATGCCCAAAACACTGGTCATCCTCGGCCTGGCCCTGACGGCGATTGCCGCCATCACCGTGGCATATGGCGCATACCATTGGGCGGATGGCACCAGGGATTTGCGCGCTGGCCTCGAAGCGGCCCGCATGCCAGTGCAACCCCCAAGTGGTGGATTTTCGTGAACTCGAAGGCTTGCCCGCGCCGGTACAGCGCTACTTCCGTATGGCGCTCAAGGAAGGCAAACCCATGGTAGCCGGCGTCCACGTCCAGCACCACGGCACCTTTAATATGAGCGAGACATCGGAGCAGTGGAAGCCGTTTACCTCCGATCAGAAAGTGGTCACCCGGCGTCCCGGCTTTGACTGGGACGGCCGGATCACGATGCTGCCCGGCTTGGCGGTCCGGGTGCACGATGCTTACGTGGCCGGTGAGGGCACCTTGCATGCCGCATTGCTGGGCCTGATTACCGTGGCGGACAGGCGCGGCACACAGGAGGTTGCCACAGGCGAGCTGATGCGATTTTTTGCTGAAGCGGCATGGTATCCAACGGCCTTGCTTCCCAGCCAAGGCGTCCGATGGGAAGCCGTCGATGCGCACTCGGCACGCGCTACGCTGGTCGACGGCGTGATCAGCCTGACCCTGCTGTTCCGCTTCAATGAGCAGGGTTGGATTGAAACCGTACGCGCCGATGCGCGTGGCCGCACGCTAGGTGACCGGACCATCCCGACGCCTTGGCAAGGACATTTCTGGAACTACCAGGACCGCGACGGCATGTATGTGCCGCTGGAGGGCGAGGTGGCATGGCTGCCGCCGGAAGGCGCCAAGCCGTACTGGCGCGGCCGGATTACTGCGATCTCCTATGAGTTCGCCCAATGATCAAAGAGATGCTCCAGCCGGTTTCGCATTCAGTGCCGGCTTGCGCCTTGATGGGAATCGGGCCTCCCGCATCCGGCCAAAATAAGACAGTCGCCGCCTCTTGTAAGTCGCCAGAAAGCGGCCGTTGAAGCCGTACCCTGACGCAAAAACTTCAACCCGCGTCAGTCGGTTCAGTATCCCACCGTGAAAGCACGCCGAACATGCTTTGGCCTTTCCGCTTCATCCAGCATCGCCACCGCGAAATCTTCCATTGAAATCCGAGAAACGGCGCTTTCATCAACCACGAGAGTGTCGGTGCCAAGACGATAGCGCCCGGTGCGCTCTCCCGGTTCCAGCATCGCCGCCGGCGAAAGATAGGTCCAATCCACACGCGTTTCATCTAGGCAGAGTTCATATTGCGCCTGACAGGCGCGAGCGATCGCGACTACCGACGCGGGCAAGAAATCAGGCGCACTTAGCACCGTCTCGCCGCTGCGTTGCGGCAGCAGTAGCCGCGCCGCGCCGCCGACCAAAAGAACACGTACGCCTGCGGCTGCCGCGCCATCCAATACCGAGCGGGTCAGGGCGACCAGGGCGTCCTCGTGCCCTTCCGGCGGACGCAGTGCACTGATGATCAAGTTTTGACCTTGAATTGTGCGGGCGAGTTGTTGCGGGTCAAAAACATCCGTGGCACAGGGGTTGACGTTAGCGGGGAGCTTGCCAAACTGCGCCTGCGTTCTGACCACGCCAGTGACGTGGTGTCCGCGCGCCAGCGCTTCACTTGCAATGCGCCTGCCGACGTTCCCGGCGGCTCCGTACACAGTGATCTCCATCGGGTATCTCCTTCGTAGTAGCAGTTAATCGGTTATTCGGACTTGGTCTTGCCAAGCGTCAGTAGGGCAACGCCAGCAGCGATCAGGGCGGCGCCCAATAGCAGGCCCTCGGGCGGTGCTTCGTCTTGCAGCAATATTGCGACCGGCACGCCCACAAGAGCGCCGACGGACCCCAGCAGGCTCAGCAGCACCGGCCCACCTGTTTTTTGCAGCATGAACAGCAGCAGAAACATGCCTGCGAAGACCACAGACTGCGCGGCGATCAAGACCAGCGGCCGGCTCTGGTCCATCGGCACAGCGAGCGAGAAACCGGGCAAAAACCCGGCGCCCAGCAACATCAGCGCGGCGGCAACCAGCATCCCCGGTGCCAGCGCATCGGCGGATGCGCCCTTGGGCCAGCGCAGCGTGCGATAGAGATTGCCGATGGCCAAAAGGATCGGTCCGGCGAGGGCAAGGAGCACCCAGAATCCATCGGCATCGGGCGCGGAAAGCTTGCGCGCCGCCAGAACAATGGCTCCGGCCAGCGCCGTCGCCACGCCAGCCGCGCGAATCATCTGAAACCGCTCCATCCGCAATGCCAGCGCTCCCACATAGGTCAGCAGCGGCGGCAGTGAGATGATCAAAGCGACAAAACTGGCACCCACATGCTGGACGGCCGAAAAGAAGATTAGATTGGAGCCCGCTACCCCCACCAGCGCAGACACGGCATAGTATTCCAGTGCGCGCGCGTTGACCGGTGGCAGATCCCGGCGGAGCGCCGACACCACCATCAAGACAAGCGCTGCGCCGAGGATTGACCAGCACAGAAACGCCAGCGGCGGCAGACGCGCCTCACCCGCGAGTTTTGCGAGATTGGTGGACAGACCCAGCAGTGATCCGCCGGACAGAAGACATAACAACGACACCACCCTTTTACGGGCAGGTATGTGCCCGTCCCCTACGGAACTCACCATGTTGTGCACCTCCTGGAATTTATCTTGACATCAAGATATATTCAATAAGTCTTGATGTCAAGATAGATTCGTACCAAAATAGGGCCTATGGACCAAGTCGACAGCATTCTCACGCAATGGCAGCAAGAACGGCCTGATCTTGAGGTCGCTCCAATGGGTACGATCGGGCGCATCAAACGGCTAAATCAGCACTTGGTGCACGGCATGGAAAAGTCGTGGTCGGCGCACGGGCTGAATGGCGCGAGTTTCGACGTTCTGGCCACTCTGCGCCGGGCGGGCTCGCCCTATGCGTTATCGCCGGGCGATTTGATGGTGTCGACCATGGTGACTTCGGGCACGATGACGCATCGGATCGACCAGTTGGAAAAGGCTGGGCTAGTCGAGCGGGTCAGGAATCCGGACGATGGTCGCAGCTTTCTCATTTCTCTTTCTCCGCGAGGGCAAGCGCTCATCGACGAGGCCGTTACGGCCCATGTCGAGACGCAGGCAAAGCTGGTCGCCATCCTTACAGATGAGCAACGCGCTCAACTGGATGAGCTGCTGAGACAGTTCCTAGAGGGATTTGAGCGCGACGGATCTACCTGCTGACAGGCGTGCGGGGCAAACTAGGGCGGTGAGTGACTGACCTTCCTAAAAGCAGACAGTCGCCTGAATCCGCTACGGGTCGAGGCTGTGTGAAAACAAAAAACGCCTATAAATTTGTGCAGGAATGAACCATTAAATCGCACAAGGACGCCCTTTCTTTGCGCCGGCAAGCGTACAAGCAAATGGAAATTTCAAGCTCCTCACGTTTTCA
>CAVPMM010000012.1:0-82639 GCA_963706525.1 uncultured beta proteobacterium
AAAGCAAGATTCCACTCTTTACTTAAGGCGAATTACCGAATAATCTTCGATTGGTCATTTATTTTGCGGAATATTGATCTGCATTGCGGAATTTGACATTTTAACAAAAATTAAATGGAGACAAAATATGAAAAAGCCATTGCGCCTTGCGGCCGGATTGATGACTTTAGGTCTTGCTTTATCCGGCTGCGGCGGTAGCAGCAGTACCGCGCCCGACCCGGCGCCGGTGCCGGAAGCCAAGCGTCCGCAGGATTCGCGCACCTTCACCGTTGCCGAAGCCGGGCTGCCCTTCACTGCACTGGCTGGCGCGCCCGACGCCGACCGCTGGTGGGGTGTGCACCAGGGTTCGGGTTACCGGATCGAAGTGCCGAAGAACTGGAACGGCAAGCTGGTCATGTATGCGCATGGCTATGCCGGTACCGGCGCCAATCTGACGGTCAGCAATCCGGGCATCCGCCGCCATCTGCTCGAGCAAGGGCTATGCGTGGGCGGCTTCCAGCTACTCGAGGAATTACTACGATGTGCGCGCCGGGGTGGAAGACACCAATGCGCTGGCGCTGGCGTTCACCAAGATCGCCTCCGACAATGGACGTCCGCTCAGCGCGCCATCGAAGATGTACATCGTCGGCGTCTCGATGGGCGGCCATATTTCCGCGGCCGCGGTGGACGAGGAAAACATCACGACCGCCAAGAACAAGGTCCGCTACCATGGCGCGGTGCCGATGTGCGGCGTGCTCGGCGACACTGAACTCTACGACTTCTTCAGTGCTTACCAGACGGTCGCGATGCAGCTGGCGGGACTGCCGGCAAGCAGCTGGCCGACTGCCGACTGGGCCGAACTGGAGCCGATCGTCAAGGGCGCCATGTTCACCGCCTTCCCAAGCGCCACGCACGGCGCAGGGCGGCAAAGCTCAAGCAGATCGTCAAGAATCTGACCGGCGGCGAACGGCCGATGTTCGAGGTTGGCTTCAATGGGCCTACACCAGCACGGTCTGGGGCACGTTCGGGGGTGACGGCACGATGATCGGCATACTCAACGACGACGTCGTATCGACGGCGAATTTTGTATTCCGGATGAGCGACGGTCCGACGCTGTCGGCGGAGGAGCAAGGCGTTCAATGCGGCGATCTACCGCGTCAAGGCGACGCCGGATGCCAACCGCCTGCGCACCGACGGCCTGCGCTGGGTGCCGAAGACCAATGCGCGCATCAGCGTGCCGGTGGTGACGATCCACACGCTGGGCGACATGTATGTCCCGTTCAGCATGGAGCAGATCTACAAGCGCCGGGCAGATGCACAGGGAACCTCGAAATGGCTGGTGCAGCGCGCGGTGCGTGGTGTCGGCCACTGCGATTTCTCGATCAACGAGCAAGTCTCGGCCTTCGAACGCGATGGTCAATTGGGAGCAGAACGGCGTCAAGCCCGACAGGCGACGAGATGCTCGATGCGGCGGTGGTCGCCAATCCGAGTTACGGCTGCAAGTTCACCGACAATACGATGACGGCTGACGAGTCCGGCCACCTCGCCATCGCCGGAATGCGCGGAAGGTTTCGAACGCGCCTGTCCGGCCGACCTGAAGCCGGGCGCCTGCCGACGGCGCCATGCGCCGCCAGACCGGCCAGGAGGCGATGCCGAAAAGAATCGCCTCCTGCATTCATTTCGCAGCTAAAACGGGAGGAGATATGCAAATCCAAATTGGGTGGGATTTTCGAAGCTGGTGCTGGCCTTGGGCGCGGCATTCGCCGCGGCCGGCGCAAGCGCCGAGGAATTCGTGGTCGGCGCGCACATGCCGTTGACCGGCAGCATCGCGCGCTCCGGAAACGCCTTCAACGAAGGCATCCTGAGCGCGGTCGACATCTTCAACCGCACCAACGGCAAGCACACCATCAAGTACGTGGCCATCGACGACGAGTCGGCGCCGGCCAAGGCGGTGGCCGCGGTCGAGAAACTGGCGCCGCAGAACGCGGTCGCCATCATCGGCGGCTACGGCTCCAACATCATCGGACCGGCCTCGGATGCGGCCAACCGGCTCAAACTGACCTACATCACCGCCGGCGGCGTTGGCGAGGAATTGACCAAGCGCGGCTACAAGACCTTCTTCCGCATCAACAACACCGCCGGCTACCAGCGCGCGGTGGAAACGCAGCTGGAAGAGATGCAGGCGAAATCGGTGTCGATCGTCTATTCGACCAAGGAAGCCACGGCCGAACTGGCCAAGGCGGTGGAAAAGGACCTGAGCGCCAAGGGCATCAAGGTGACGCTGCATGCCTTCGATCCTGCGATCACCGACTTCAAGCCGATCGTCAACAAGATCAAGCTGCAGGACAAGCCTGAGGTCCTGATGATGAGTGCCTACGAAAACGACTATGTCGGCATCCTGCGCGCCGCCAAGGTGTTGAAGCCCCAGGTCAAGTCGGTGATCGGCATGTGGTCGCTGGCGGTGCCGAAAATGGCAAGCGACTTCCCGGACCTGATGCCAGGCGTGATCGGCACCGCGATGCTGCCCTATCCGGTCGAATACAAGGCGGTCGAGGGCAAGCAGTTCGCCGATACCTACAAGCGCATGTACAACAAGGAAGTCGACTACCTGTCGCAGTTCGGCTACGTCAAGGCGACCCTGCTGTTCGAGGCGATCGCGCGCGCGGCCGACAACGGCTCGCTGAAGAAGGGCGGCTTGTCCGACGAGCTGCGCAAGACCGACCGCGATACGCTGATCGGCCGCGTCACCTTCGACGCCAGCGGCGACAATCCGCACTTCCAGCAGCGCATGGGCCAGCACGACAACGGCAAGATCGTGATCGTGTCGCCGGCCGCCGCCGCCAGCGGCAAGCTCGCGTATCCTGCGGTGCCCTGGTAAGCCGGTGCCGGCTTTCCCATCCGCAGCCGATGGCGTGTCCGGGCAGCCGGCACGCCATGGGCGGGCGCGACACGTGGCGCTAGCGTACTTATTCATCAACAAGGGTTTTCGGGAGCGCTGCCGCGGTAGTGCTCCAACGAGACTCTTCTCATTCACGGTTGCCATGTCAGAACTGATTCTGCAATCCCTGTATTCCGGCGCGCTGGTCGGCGGCGTCTATGCGCTGATCGCGCTCGGGCTGTCGCTGGCGTTCGGCACCATGCGCATCATCAACCTGGCGCATGGCGAGCTGGTGCTGCTGGCCGCCTACGTCGCCTACACGGTGGAGAGCCGGTTCGGCGTCAACCCGCTGCTGGCATTGCCGTTCGCGCTGGTGGTCGTCTGTATCTGCGCCGCCATCGTCTATTTCCTGGTGTCGCGGCTCAAGCGCAACCGCGAACTGAATTCGCTGATGCTGACCTTCGCGCTCGGCATGATCCTGACCAATGGCGTGCTGATGATCTGGTCCAGCGACATCCGCTCGACCGGCAATGCGGCGATGCAGGACGCGCTGCAGATCGGCAACGTCTACAGCATGTTCAGCGAACTGCTGTTTTTCGCGCTGAGCCTGGCCGTGGCCGCAGCGCTCGGCTGGTGGCTGTCGCGCAGCTGGTACGGGCGCGCGGTGCGCGCCGTGTCGTCGAATCGCGACGCCGCCAAGCTGATGGGCATCAATCCGGCGAAGGTGGAACTGGTGTCGTTCCTGGTGGCCGGCGTGCTGGCGACGATTGCCGGCATCGCGATCTTTTCCAGCGGCGTGATCTCGCCGCCGCTCGGCCATTCGCTGACGATCAAGGCCTTCATCATCACCGTGCTGGCCGGGGTCGGTTCGGTGCCCGGCGTGGTGCTGGCGGCGATGCTGCTCGGCATCACCGAAGCGATGACCGTCACCTTGTTCAGCTCGGCCTTGCAGGAACTGACCGGCATGCTGCTGTTCCTGCTGGTGCTGTTCGTCATGCCGAACGGCTTGTTCGGCGCCACCAAGCGCCGGGGATAGGATCATGAAAAAATTCTTGTGGCCGGCAATCGCCGTCTTGTATCTGGTGGTGCCGTATGCCTTGCAGGGCAACAGCTACCTGCTCAGCCTGACCGTCTCGGCCCTGATCGTGGCCGGCATCGCGGTGGCCTGGGCCTTGCTCGGCAACCTGGGCGGCATGGTCAGCTTCGGCCATGCGGCGTTCTTCGGCATCGGCGCCTATTCGTCGGCGCTGCTGACGATGAAGGCCGGCTGGCCGGTGCTGCTGGCGATGCCGGTGGCCGGCCTGTTCGCGTCGCTCTCGTCGCTGGCGATGCTGCCGGCGCTGCGTTTGTCGGGGCCGTATTTCGCGCTGGCGATCCTGGCCTACGCGCATATCTTCCGCATCCTGGCGACCGAATTTACCTCGCTCACCAACGGCTCGGGCGGGCTGTCGTCGATCCCCGGCTTGCCGAGCGTGAGCCAGCTCGATTTCCTCGCCGGCCTCGGCCCCTACCTGCTGATCCTGACGCTGGTGCTGGCGTTCTGCCTGATCTATGCCCGTGTGCGCAGCAGCTACTACGGCATCGCCTTGCGCGCGATGCACGACAGCGAGGACGCGACGCGGGTGGTCGGCGTCAACAGCGTGATGCTGAAGTCGTGGATGCTGCTGCTGTCGGCGTTCATGACCGGCGTCATCGGCGCCTTCAACGCCCACATCATCAATTTCCTGGAGCCGGACTATGCGTTCCACGGCTCGTGGAGCGTGCTGCCGATCGTCGCCGCGATCTTCGGCGGCTACCGCACCGTGACCGGACCGATGATCGGCGCGGTCGTGATCTATCTGTTGGACCAGCTGGTGTTCAAGTCGATGCTGTCGTCCGGCCATCAGATCATCCTCGGCATCGTGCTGGCGGCGATGATCCTGTTCGCGCCCGACGGCCTGCTGTCGCTGTTCAAGAAAAAGGCGCCGATGCAGAAAGAGGCGGAGGTGCAGCATGCTGAAGCTTGAACACGTCACGATCCAGTTCGGCGGCCTGACCGCGCTGAAGGATGTCAGCTTTTCGATGGGCTCGGAGCAGGTGGTCGGCCTGGTCGGGCCGAACGGCGCCGGCAAGACCACGCTGTTCAATGCGATCTCGGGGCTGGTCAAGCCGACTGCCGGCAAGGTCGAGTTCGACGGCATCGAACTGAGCCGCAAGCCGCTGTACACGCGCGCCCGCGTCGGCATCGGCCGCACCTTCCAGATCCCGCAGCCGATGCACGAACTGACGGTGCGCGAAAACCTGATCGTCGCCCAGCGCTTCGGCAACGGCCGCGTCGACCACGCGCGCATCGACGAACTGCTGGAATTCATGGATCTGTCGGCGCAAGCCGGACGCGACGCCGCCACCGGCCTGGCGCTGCAGGAATTGAAGCGGCTGGAAGTGGCGAAGGCGCTGGCGACCGAGCCGAAGCTGCTGCTGCTCGACGAGGTGCTGGCCGGGCTGGAAACCAACGGCAAGCGCTATTTCACCAGCAAGCTGGAGGAGCTGCACCGCAAGTTCAAGATCGGCATCCTGATCATCGAGCACGATATCGAAACGGTGTCGACCTTGTGCGATCGGGTGGTGGTGCTGAACTTCGGCCAGATGATCGCCGACGGCACGCCGCAGGCCGTGTTCCGCGATCCGGAAGTCATCAAGAGCTACACGGGAGGCGCGGATGTCGCACATGCTTGAAATTCGCAGACTGCGCGCCGGCTACGGCGCCATCAATGTGCTGTGGGACGTCAGCCTCGATATCGCCGAAGGCCAGCTGACCGCGATCGTCGGCCCCAACGGCGCCGGCAAATCGACCCTGCTGAAATCGATCATGGGACTGGTGGCGCCGAGCCAGGGCGAAATCCTGCTGCGCGGCGAGGCGGTGCGCGGACGCAGCACCTGGGACATGCCCGGCCTCGGCGTGTCGCTGATTCCGGAAGGGCGCATGGTGTTCCCCGACATGAGCGTCGAGGAAAACCTGATCATGGGCGCCTTCCCGGCGCGGCCGCGGCTGGCGATGGCGCACAACCTGGAGCGCGCCTACGCGCTGTTTCCGAAGCTCCGCGACCGCCGCAAGCAGCTGGCCGGTTCGCTTTCCGGCGGCGAGGCGCAGATGGTGGTGATGGCGCGCGGCATGATGGCCGAGCCGCGCCTGCTGCTGATCGACGAGCCCTCGCTGGGGCTGGCGCCGGTGATCGTGCACGAGATATTCGCCACCCTGCGGCAGCTGAAGGAGCAGGGCGTGACCATCGTGCTGGTCGAGCAGAATACGCATATGGCGCTGGGCGTGGCGGACCGGGTCTTCATGATGCGCAGCGGCCGCGTGGTGCTGGATCAGGCGGCGGCCGAGGTCGATATCGCCAGGCTGCACGATTTGTATTTTGCACTGGACGCTTGAAGCAGCCTAATATTCTATTTTTTGCACATTACGATCACGAACACACCATGGACGACATCAGCGGCGAAGAGCGCGTAGAAGGTCTGGAAACATCCAACGCCAAGGAAGACCGCCATTTCGTCACTGCCCTTGCGCGCGGACTGGAATTGCTGGCCTGCTTCCGTTCCGGCGACCGCCTGCTCGGCAACCAGGAGCTGGCGGTGCGCTGCAAGCTGCCGAAATCGACCGTCTCGCGCCTGACCTACACGCTGACCAAGGCCGGCTATCTGCAATATGACGCCAGCAGCGGCAAGTACCGGCTGGGCAGCGCCACGCTGGCCTTGTCTTCGGCCATGCTGGCCAAGCTCGATATCCGCCAGCTGGCGCGGCCGATGATGCAGGAGCTGGCGGATTTTTCGCGCAGCATGGTGTCGCTCGGCATGCGCGACCGGCTCAGCATGATCTACATCGAAAACCGCCGCAGCCAGACCGCGCTGACCCTGAGCCTCGACGTCGGCTCGCGCATCCCGATCGCCAGCACGGCGATGGGACGCGCCTATCTGGCGGTGATCTCCGACACCGAACGCAACGACATCCTGGAGCGCGTGCGCGAACTGGACGAGATGGCGTGGCCGGCGATTCGTGACAAGGTGCAGCGCGCGATCGAGGAAGCGGCCACGCTGGGCTGCTGCACCTCGTTCGGCGACTGGCAGCCCGACGTGAATGCGATCGCCATCGCCTTCCGGCCGGCCGACGGCACGGCGCCGCTCAGCATCAACTGCGGCGGCCCGGCCTTCCACCTGTCGCCGGATTACTTGCTGAACGAAGTACAGCCGCGTCTGAAGGCGCTGGTGGAGCGCCTGCGGCGGCCGCACGAGGCGGATTACAATTGATTCGGCACTTTCATATACTGCTGGCAGTAATTTTCATGACGCAGGAATTGCGTCCGAAAACGGGCGAAAATTGCCCATACTCCCCTAATCCCACGTCCGCCTGAGGGCGTGGCGTGGTGCGGCGTTCTGGCTGCAAGCCGCGCCTTGCGGCCGGCATGGGCGGCGTGCCGTCGGCCTGCGCTACCTGCCGGCTCTGGCGTGGCCTTGCTGTCCCGTGCCTAAGGCACGTTCGGCACCGGCGGCCACGCCGTACCCCATCGCCGCCTTCAACCGGCGCTCATTGCGGGCGTAACTTGTAGGAAACCGGATGCTGGCGCCGGATCCACAGCGTGCCGAGCGCGATGGTGATGAAGGTGGCGGCATAGAACAGCAGCTGCATGCCGCTCGGGCGCGCGTCGTAACCGATCAGCACGTGCAGCGCGGTGCCCAGCACCGAAGTGGTCGCCAGCAGCCCCGAGGTGTCCCACACCGGCGTCGCCAGCGCCGGGATGAAATCGCCCTGGATCAGGAATTTGGCCATCTGGCTGGCCAGCCCAGCCGCCAGCAGCAACAGCAGCGCGCTGGTGACCGAAAAGAACCAACGCAGCGGGATGCGCAACAGGCCGCGGTAGACGATGACGCCGAGCGCGCCGCCGGCCAGCAGGCCGATGGCGCCGCCCGCCAGGATCGACGCGCCGCTGTCGGTGGCGGCGGCGGTCATGCCTTCCAGGAACAACACGCTTTCCGAGCCTTCGCGCAATACCGCCAGCGCCACCACCACCGCGATCGCCGACAATTCCTGGCGGCCGTTGCGGATGTCGACGCCGACCTGTTTCGCCTTGCCGGCCATCTCCTTGCCGTGCGAGGCCATCCAGACGTTGTGCCAGCCGATCATCAGCACCGCGATGCCGAGGATGGCTGCATTGAACAACTCCTGGCCGCTGCCGTCGGCCAGGCCGGCGATCGACTGCGTCAAGGCCGCCACCAGCAGCGAGCCGGCGAGCCCGGCGCCGATGCCGAGCGTCAGCCAGCGGTCGCGATGCGGCAGGCCGCGCGTGGCGGCGGCAATGATACCGATCAGGAGCGCCGCTTCGAGCGACTCCCGGAAGACGATGAGGGCGGCGGCGAACATAGGCTTACTCCGCGATTACCGCGCCCTGCGCGGTGGCCTGGTTGAATTCGCCATAGAACTTGTAGGTCCCGGGTTTCAGCGGGCCGATGAAAATGGTGGCCTTGGATTTGGGCGCGATCACCTTTTCCCGGTTCAAGTCGTGGCTTTCGAATTCTTCCGCCGTGGCATCCTGGTTCTCGACGATCAGCTTGATTTTCTTGCCGGCCGGTACTTTCAGCTCGGCCGGAACGAAACGGTGGTCCTTGATCGTCAGCGTCATTTCATCGGCTGCCAAGGCGGCAGAGGAAGCCAGGAGGAGCGAGAGCAGGAAAGGGCGCAGGATCATGATCGGTTTATGCGTGGGCAATGGAAAACAAATGATAATCATTATCATTCAAAATATCAATGAGGATTTATGCCTATACCTATGCCGATGAAGCCGTGCTAAGCCGCGTGGCCGAGCCGCTGATCTTGCGCACCGTTTCGGCGCCGGCGCAGCGCTTGTACGCTTACCTGATTGAGCGCGCGTGGTGCGAGAATAGCGGGCATATCAACCATCGGGCGCGACCATGCCGGCATCCAGCGAGTGGTTTTTCTGGGCAATCTTCTCCGCCGTCTTTGCCGCCTTGACGGCGATCTTCGCCAAGATCGGGCTGGAAGGCGTCGATTCCGATCTTGCCACGCTGATACGCACCTTCGTCATCCTCTTCGTCCTGACGCTCTTCGTATTCTTCGCCGGCAAATGGAGCAATCCGTTCACGCTCAGCGGCCGCACCTGGCTGTTCCTGGTGTTGTCCGGCCTGGCTACGGGCGCTTCCTGGGTCTGCTATTTCCGCGCGCTGAAAATCGGCGACGCCTCGAAGGTGGCGCCGGTGGACAAGCTGAGCCTGGTGCTGGTGGCCATATTCGCGGTGATTTTCCTGCAGGAGCGCCCCAGCTTGCGCGAATGGCTGGGGATCGCGCTGGTCGGGCTGGGCGTGTTCGTGCTGGGCTTCAAACGCTGAAGTCGGCTGTACGGCGCAAGGCAAGGTGTCAGGCAAGTGCCCGATGAAGCCGGCGCCGCCCGCGCCCAAGCGCCGCGCCGCGACCAGCGCCAGGCCGGCGGGCGGCAAGGAGGGGACGTGGAATCGCATCTATCGGTCCTGATCACTTTTTTTTCAGAACATCCCCAGAGTGCGCTGGCGGTGATTTTTTGCGCGGCGCTGCTGGAGGCGCTGGCGGTGATCGGTACGGTGATTCCGGGCAGCTCGATCGTTTTCATCGGCGGCGCGCTGGCTGGATTGAATGCGCTCGACCCATGGTGGACGGCAGCGGTGGCGGTGGCCGGCGCCATTCTCGGCGACGGCATCAGCTATTGGCTGGGCCAGCACTACCATGAAAGAATCCGCGGCCTCTGGCCGATCCGCAAGTATCCCGCCGTGCTGGAGCAAGGCCAGGCCTATTTTGCGCGGCATGGCGGGAAGAGCGTGTTTTTCGGCCGCTTCCTGGGCCCGGTGCGCGCCATCGTCCCGGTCGTGGCCGGCATGTCGGGCATGCCGGCCGTCCACTTCTACCTGATCAATGTCGTGTCGGCATTCGCCTGGGTCGCCGCCCACCTGGTTCCGGGCATCCTGTTCGGCGCATCGCTGCAGCTCGCCGGCGCCGTCAGTTCGCGGTTGCTCATCCTGCTGCTGGTGCTGGGCGCGTTCCTTTGGGGCATCACGGAACTGGTGCGGCTTGCCTTCCGCTATGGCTGGCCGCGCCTGGCGGCGCTGCGTTACCGTGTGCTGGAGCATGCCTACGGGCGCTCCGGCTCGGCGGCGAAGGCGCTGCGCCTGCTGTTCGATCCCAGCCGCGCCAGCGTGCCGGCGCTGCTGGGCGCGGCCCTGCTATTGGCTGCCGGCGCCTGGATTTTCTTCGCCCTGCCGCAGCAAATGGTGGCGCAGCTGCCGCTGTACCAGCTGGACCAGGTCATCTATGACGAGCTGCAGGGGCTGCGTTCGGAATGGGGCGATGCGCTGATGCTCGGCACCAGCGCATTCGGCGGCCGCGCGGTGCTGCTGCCGCTGGTGCTGGCGGTCGCGCTCTTTCTCGGTTATCGACAGGCATGGCGCACCTGCGCTTGCTGGCTGGCGGCCGTGGCCGGCGCCACGCTGACGGTGTGGTTCATGAAATACACCGTGGCATGGATGCATCCGGCGGCGATGCACACCGGCGTCGCCCAGCTTTCCTCTCCCAGCCACCACACCTTGCTGAGCGTGGTGGTCTATGGGCTGCTTGCCTTCTTGCTGGCGCGTGGCCGGCCGCTGGCGCTGAGGATCGGTCTGACGCTGCTGGCCGCCTGCGCCGTCATGCTGATTGCGTTTTCCCGCCTGTATCTGGGTGTGCATTGGTTTTCCGATGTACTGGCCAGCCTGTTCCTGGGCTTGGCCTGGCTGGCGCTGCTGGCCATGGCTTACGGGCGCCGCGTGCATGGCGAGCGCGTGCACGGACTACAGCTGGGATTGATTGCGCTGAGCGTCACCTTGCTGGCGGGCGGCTGGCACATCGGCAGCCAGCAGGACGCGGCGATGGCACGCCACGCCCCGCAACTGCCCGCGAAGAAACTGCTGGCGGACTGGCAGACAAGCGGCTGGCGCCTGCTGCCGGCGGCGCGCTCCGAATTGGACGGGGGCGCGGAGGAACCTTTTTCCGTGCAATGGGCAGCAGCGTCGCGCACGCAGATTTCGAGCGCCTTGACGGCTGGTGGCTGGCAGCCGGCGCCGGCATGGACGTTCCGCACAAGCTTGCTATGGCTATTGCCGGACACCGACATATTGCAGCTGCCGGTGCTGCCGAAATTCGATTACGGCGCACCGTCGCGTCTCACTTATGTCAAAGCGCTGACTCCGCACGAACGCATGGTGCTGCGGCTGTGGCCTTCGCGCTATGTTGTCGAAGGTGCGGAGCGGCATGCGCCGCATCTACTGTGGCACGGCACCGCCACCATCGAACGCCTGTATCGTCCGGCGGGGCTGATGACGCTGGCCCGGACCGAGGCCGATTTCAATGCCGTGCCAAACATCCTAAGCCGTGACTTGCAAGGCCGGCTCTGGACGGCACAGAGGGAGGCGCGCCGGGGGGGCGTATTGTTGATCTGGTAAACGAGTGAACCGTGCCGGCAATTTCAGTTGCGGTTGGTTCGCAGTACGTGGACCGGATTCTTCTTCAGTCCTGTGTGCAGGCTGTGTCTGCGCATTTTTGCGCGGCGGCACCGATTTAAATATTCGCGGGTATTCTTTTTAGTGTCTTTCGAATTACCCAAATAACTCTGAAAAATTTTGGATGGTAAGGAAACAGTTGTGTACTGAAAAACAAAACCCGCGCTCTCGACGGGAGAAACGCGGGTTTCGATGCTTCCTTGAAATCGTGAAGCGCATTCTTGGTGGTGATAGGTGGACTTGAACCACCGACCCCAGCATTATGAGTGCTGTGCTCTAACCAACTGAGCTATATCACCAAACAGCCGAAAATTATCGTGTTTTTGCTGCGGGCTGTCAATATAAAAGAAATCGGTGTTCCATTACGAGTCTCATACTGGGTCGAGTAATTTCAAATTCGCTTAAATAACTTCGGTACTAAGCCGAAAAACAGGCATACCCCTATATTTCCCTGGTTATCCCTTTTCCCGGGCGCTAAGTATGTCTTGCAAAAGCAGCATGGCGGCGTCCGGGTCGAGGCAGTCGACGACCCGCCGCTCGCGGCATCGAGCGCAGCCAGGTCAGCTGGCGCTTGACCAGTTGCCGGGTGGCGATGATGCCTTTTTCGCGCATCGAGGCGCGGTCGTCGATGCCGTCCAGATAGTTCCAGACCTGGCGGTAGCCGACGCAGCGCATCGAAGGCAAGCCGGCGTGCAGGTCGCCGCGCGCGCGCAGCGCCGTGACTTCTTCCACCAGCCCCGACTCCAGCATCGCATCGAAGCGGGTGGCGATGCGCTGATGCAGCACGCTGCGGTCGGACGGCTCGAGTGCCAGCGGCAGCAGCGTGAACGGCAATTCGGCATGCGCCCTTTGCGCCAGCAGTGCCGACATCGGCTGCCCGGTCAGCTCGATGATTTCCAGTGCGCGCTGGATGCGCTGGCTATCGTTCGGCTGCAGGCGCGCGGCGCTGGCGGCATCGAGCGCGGCCAGCCGTGCGTGCAGCGCCGGCATGCCGAGCGTGGCCGCCTCCTGCTGCAGCCGCGCGCGCAACTGCGGATCGGCTTGCGGCAAATCGTCCAGGCCGTCCTGCAAGGCCTTGAAATACAGCATGGTGCCGCCCACCAGCAGCGGCAGCCGCCCGCGCGCCTGGATGTCGGCGACCAGCCGCAGCGCATCCTGGCGAAACTGCATCGCCGAATAGGCGGCGCTCGGTTCCAGGATATCGATCAGGTGGTGCGGCGCCTGTGCGCGTTCGGCGGCGCTCGGCTTGGCGGTGCCGATGTCCATGCCGCGGTACACCAGCGCGGAATCGACGGAAATGATTTCGCTCGGGATATGGCGGGCGATTTCCAGCGCGGCGGCGGTCTTGCCGGACGCGGTCGGCCCCATGATGGCGACCGCCAGCGGCTTGGAGGGGGACAGAGGCAGGGCGCTCATTGCGGCACGGGCGCGGCGCCGGGAACCAGGCGCACCACGCCGAATATCGTCAGGCCAAGCGCGCAGGCGATTAGCGCCATCGGATACAGCGTGCCGTCGTAGGTGGCGCCCACCAGGCTGCCGACGATGAAGGCGACCAGCATGTACAGCGCGCCCATCAGCCCGGCCGCGGTCGCGGCCTGCTGCGGGAAAGGCGAGACCGCGCCGGATTGCGCCACCGGGAAATTCAGGCCGTGCGCGCCCATGGTCAGGAACATCGCCGCCACCACCAGCGCCCAGTGCGCAAGGCCGGCGGCGACCGCCGCCAGGAACAGCAGGCCGGTGGCCAGCGAGACGCCGGTGCCGATGCGCAGGGTGCCGCCGCTGCCGCGGCGAAGCAGCAGGCGGCGGCACAGCATGGTGCCGGCCAGATAGCCGGAGACGCCGAAGCCGAAGCAATAGCCGAACCAGGCGGTCGGCACCTGCAGGATGTCGATCAGCGCCAGCGAGGTGCCGGAAATGAACAGGAAGATGCCGCCGTAAGACAGCGCGCCGGGCGCGGCATGCGCCCAGAATTCGCGGGCGCCGAGCACGATGCGGTAATTCGCCAGCACGCCGGCCAGCTCGGTCGCGCGCGGATTCTTGTGCGCATTGGTTTCCGGCAGGCGCAGCAAGGCGACCGCCAGCAGGCAGGCCGCAAACAGGCCGAGCACGGCAAATGCCGCGCGCCAGCCGAAGGCGACTTGCAAATAGGAGCCCAGGATCGGGCCGCAGATCGGCGCCAGCGACAGCCAGCTGCTGGCCTTGGCGATCACCCGCGCGTTGTGTTCCGGCGCATAGGCATCGCGCACCAGCGCGCGGCCGACGATCACCGCCGAACAGCAGCCGAGCGCCTGCATCACACGCGCGACGATCAGCACTTCGATCGACGGCGCCAGGCCGCAGAGCGCGGAGGCGGCGGCATACAGCGCCAGCCCGGCCAGCAGCACGGGACGCCGGCCGAAGCGGTCGGACAGCGGTCCGATGATCAGCTGGGCGATGCCGAAACTGACCACGAACAGCGTCAGCGTCAACTGCACCGTCGCCGCCGGCGCGTCGAAGTCGCGCGCCAACCCCGGCAGCGAGGCCAGATAGAGGTCGGTGGACAGCGGCAGCATCATCAGCAGGGTCGAGATCAGCGCCAGCAGCGGCACATGGGCGAACTGCGGCAAGGACTGCGTGGCGGCGGGCGGCGGCATCGGCCTATTGTCCGCGCAGGAACAGCTTGTCGAGGTCGCCGAGCGCCAGCTGCACCCAGGTCGGGCGGCCGTGGTTGCACTGGTCGGCGCGCTCGGTCGCTTCCATCTGGCGCAGCAGCGCGTTCATTTCCGGCACGCGTCAGCGCCGCGGTTGGCGCGCACCGCGGTGTGGCAGGCCAGCGTGCCGAGCAGTTCGTTGCGCCGCTCGATCAGCACGCGCGAGCCGCCGAATTCGCGCACGTCGCGCAGCACGTCGCGCGCCAGCGCCTGGGCATCGGCATTCTTCAGCAGCGCCGGCACCGCGCGCACCGCCAGCGTGGTCGGCGACAGGGCGGCGATGTCGAAGCCGAGCGCTTGCAGCGTCTCCTGGTTTTCCTGCGGCGGTGCCGACTTCGACCGCATCGGCGAAAAACGTCACCGGGATCAGCAGCGGCTGCACCTGCATGGCATCGGCGTCGAGCGCGTTCTTCAACTGCTCGTACAGGATGCGCTCATGCGCCGCGTGCATGTCGACCAGCACCAGCCCGCGCGCGTTCTGCGCCAGCACGTAGATGCCGTGCAGCTGGGCCAGCGCGAAGCCGAGCGGAAACTCGTCCGCTCGGCAAGGGCTGCGGCGCGGCGTTCGGCAACGGGCTGCGGCCGGCGTATCGTCGGCGTACAGGCGCCGTGGCTGTCGACGCGCGGCGCGAAAACAGCGCGCCATAACTGCGCCGGTCGTTTGCGCCACGCCGTGATCGGCGGCGCAAAGCTGCGGCGCCGAATGTCGTCTGCTGCGGCGTGGCGATGCCAGCGCAGCGCCGACGGCTGGCGCCGGCAGCGGCGCCGGCGCCGCTGCCGAAGCGCGGTGGCCGAAGTGTGCGCCAGCGCGCGCTGCACCGCGTGGAACACGAACTGGTGCACGGCGCGGCTGTCGCGGAAGCGCACTTCGATCTTCGACGGATGGACGTTGACGTCGACCAGCGCCGGGTCGAGTTCGAGCTGCAGCACGATACGACGGATAGCGGTCGCCGTGCAGCACGTCCTGGTAGGCGGCGCGCACCGCGTGCGTCAGCAGCTTGTCGCGCACGAAGCGGCCGTTGACATAGAAGTACTGGGCATCGGCGCGCGCCTTCGAGGCGGTCGGCAGGCCGACGAAGCCGTGCAGGCGCAGCGGTCCGGCGCGCTCGTCCAGCGGCAGGCGGCCTCGGCGAATTCGTCGCCGAGGATCTGGGCGCTGCGCTTGGCGGTATCGCGCGACGTTCCAGTGGTCGACGGCCTTGCCGTTGTGCGACAGCGAAAAGGCGACGTCCGGGCGCGCCAGCGCGATGCGGCGCACCACTTCCGCGCAGTGGCCGAATTCGGTCTGTTCCGATTTCAGGAACTTGCGCCGCGCCGGCGTGTTGAAGTACAGGTCCTGCACGTCGATGCGTGGTGCCGAGCGCGCCCGAGGAGGGCGATCGCCTCGCCGCCGTGCGCCGTCGATTTCCCAGGCATGCGGCGGCATCGGCGGTGCGCGAAGTGAGCCGCAATTGCGCCACGGCGGCGATCGAGGCCAGCGCTTCGCCGCGGAAGCCGAGCGTGGCGACGTTTTCCAGGTCGGTCAGCGAGGCGATTTTCGAGGTGGCGTGGCGCGCCAGCGCCAGCGGCAATTGTTCCGCCGCGATGCCGCGTCCGTTGTCGGTGATGCGCGATGCGTTTGACGCCGCCTTGCTCCAGCCGTACCGCAATCTGGGTGGCGCCGGCGTCGAGCGCGTTTTCCAGCAATTCCTTGACCACCGCCGCCGGCCGCTCGACCACTTCGCCGGCGGCGATCTGCGATATCAGCTGGTCGGGAAGGGGCTGGATTGGACGTGCCGCAAACGGGGAAGAATTCATCCGGCGATTATAACTGCGCGGCCCGATTCGCCGCGCCCCTGCTCCCGCTTCCATGCGTCTTCAAGCGGGCCGGTGGTGTATGATGCCGCCGGGACTTTCATTGGAAAATCATGGACTTTATGCAACTCCTCGACATCATCTTGCATGTCGACAAATCGCTCGGAATTCTGATCTCGCAATACGGCACCATGATCTACGCGGTGCTGTTCCTGATCGTGTTTTGCGAGACCGGGCTAGTGGTGCTGCCGTTCCTGCCGGGCGACACCTTGTTGTTCGTGGCCGGCGCCTTTTGCGCCACCGGCGAAATCAATATCTGGGTACTGATGAGCCTGTTGGTGTTCGCGGCGATTGCCGGCAACACAGTCAATTATTGGATCGGCAACGCCATCGGCCAGAAAGTGTTTACCCACGATTACCGCTGGCTGGACAAGGCGGCGCTGCAGAGAACCCATGCCTTTTACGAGAAGCACGGCGGCAAGACCATCGTGCTGTCGCGCTTCGTTCCGATCGTGCGCACCTTTGCGCCGTTCGTCGCCGGCGTCTCCAAGATGACGTTTTCCAAGTTCCAGTTCTTTAACGTGAGCGGCGCCTTGCTGTGGGTGGTCGGTCTGGTGGCAGCGGGCTATTTCTTCGGCAATATCCCGATCATCCGCGATCACTTGAATACCATCGTGCTGATCGGCGTCGGCGCGGCGGTGGGACCGCTGATGCTGGCCGGAGTGTGGAAGTTCTACAAAAAAGTGACCGGTAAATCGGCGCGCAGTCGCTGAAAAGTCAGGCGGGCGGTGCAGGCGCGCCTGCCATAGCGCCGCTTAAAACTCTTCCCAGTCGCCACCGGTCTTAGGCGGAAGAGCGGTACGCCGACGATGCGGCGCCGGCACATCCGTGCCGGCCGCAAGCTGCGGTTTGTTCGGCGCCGGTGCCGGGCTCGGTGGCCTAGCCGGCTTGAGCGGCGTCGGCGCGCGGGCAGGAGCGGCAGGCCGGGCGCTGGCCGCTTGAGTGCCGAGCTGGAACACCCCGACCGCCTGCGCCAGCTGGCCCGCCTGTTCCTGCATCGCTTCCGACGCCGCCGCCGCTTGTTCGACCAGCGCCGCATTCTGTTGCGTGACTTGGTCCATTTGCGCGATCGCCTGGTTGATTTGTTCGATGCCGGCGGTCTGTTCCTGCGACGCCGCACTGATTTCGCCCATGAGGTCGGTCATGCGCTGCACGCGCTCGACGATTTCGGCCATGGTGGCGCCGGCTTGGTCGACCAGCGCCGCGCCAGTGTCGACCTTGGCCACCGAATCGTCGATCAGGGTCTTGATTTCCTTGGCCGCGCCGGCGACTGCGCTGCGCCAGGTTGCGCACTTCGGCCGCGACCACGGCAAAGCCGCGCCCTTGCTCGCCGGCACGTGCCGCTTCGACCGCGGCATTCAAGGCCAGGATATTGGTTTGGAACGCGATGCCGTCGATCACGCCGATGATGTCGACGATCTGTTTCGACGAGGCATTGATCGCGCCCATGGTCTCGACCACTTGCGCCACCACGGCGCCGCCGCGGCCGGCGACTTCGGACGCCGACCCCGCCAGCTGGTTGGCTTGGCGCGCATTGTCGGCGTTTTGCTTGACGGTCGACGTCAGTTCTTCCATCGACGACGCCGTTTCTTCCAGCGCGCTGGCTTGCTGTTCGGTGCGCGCCGACAGATCGGCATTGCCGGCGGCGATCTGGCCCGAGGCGGTGGCGATGGCGTCGGTGCCGCTGCGCACGTCGCCGACCACCCTGGCCAAGCTGTCGTTCATGTCCTTCAACGCCTGCAGCAGCTGGCCGGTTTCATCCGTGCGGTCGACTTCGACCCGTGTATTCAGATCGCCTGCGGCCACTTGTCTTGCCAGCGCAATTGCATGTTGCAGCGGCTTCGTAATGCTGCGCGCCAGCAGCCACGTACATAGCATGCCAAGTGCCAGCGCCAGTGCACCGAGCATGATCAAGGCCATGCGGCCGGAGCGGAAGTCGGTATCGATGGCACCGGCCGATTGATTGATCAACTGCTTCTGATGATCCAGCACCGCCTGGATGCTGGCCACGTAGGCATCCAGCGCCGGCTGCAGTTTGCCGTCGGCCTGTTGTTGTGTTGCGGCTTGGTCGCCTTCGGCCTTTACCTTGAAGGTGGCATCGCGTTCCCGCACATAGGTGGAACGCCTGGCGGCGACCTGCACCAGCAATTGCTTGCCGGCGTCGCCGTCGATCAGCCCGGTCAGCTCTTTCTGGATTTCGGTGATGCGCTTGCTGGTTGCAGCAATTTGCGCCTGGAAGAGCTGCTCGCTGACCGCATCGCCGCTTTTGGCCACGGCAAAGGTACGCACGCCGTTGGTGCTGGTTGCCAGCAGCCATTCCGCTGCCAGCCGTTCCTTGCGCAAGGTGTTGCTGGCCATGGCCGCGGTCTCTTCACCGACGCGCTGCAGGTGCCAGACGCCGACTGCGGTCATCAGCGCCGTCAGCGCCAGAACCAGTGCAAAGCCGAAACCGAGGCGTACGCCAATCTTCAAGTTCTTCATGTCTGCCTTTTATGCGAGATGGATAGGAACCGCTGACGTGCGTTGACTCGATTGGCAGACTCCGGCAACAGCCATCAGGAATGGGTAAAGCGACTGGATGGATGTGGCAGGTGGCGCGCCAGGTGGCTAGCACAACGTATTTGTATCGGCGTTGCGGCGGAGAACTGAAGGGAAGGCTGGAATTTGTGCCGTTGCGTCGGCGACGCCTCAGGTCATGCGGCCTTTGGCCAGCGGCGGATTCTTGGCGAAATATTTGCGGATGCCGTTCAGCACCGCCGTCGGCCATCTGGTTCCTGGTAAGCGTTGTCGGTCAGCTTGGCTTCTTCTTCCGGATTCGAGATGAAGGCGGTTTCGACCAGGATGCTGGGAATGTCCGGCGCCTTCAGCACCGCGAAGCCGGCCTGTTCGACCGCGCCCTTGTGCAGCCGGTTGATGCCGCCGATTTCCGCCAGCACCGCCTTGCCGAGCTTCATGCTGTCGTTGATCTGGGCCGTGGTCGACAGGTCGAGCAGCACGCTGGCCAGCTGGCGGTCCTGGGTCTGCGATGTTGACGCCGCCGATCAGGTCGGCCGCGTTTTCCTTGCGCGCCAGCCAGCGCGCGGCGGTCGAGCTGGCGCCTTTTTCGGACAGCACGAAGACCGAGGAGCCGCGCGCGGTCGGCTCGACGAAGGCGTCGGCGTGGATCGACACGAACAGGTCGGCCTGCACCTTGCGCGCCTTTTGCACGCGCACGTGCAGCGGCACGAAGTAGTCGCCGTCGCGCGTCAGCATCACGCGCATGTTCGGCTGCTCTTCGAGCTTGCGCCTTCAGGCGCTTGGCGATCGCCAGCACGACGTCCTTTTCGCGGCTGCCGCTGCGCGCCGATGGCGCCCGGGTCCTCGCCGCCGTGGCCGGGGTCGAGCGCGATGGTGATCATGCGCGTCGGTCTGCGGCCGCGGCCTTGCCGTCTTTCGGCATCGGCAGCTCAGCGGATCGGCGGCGCGTGCCGGCGGCCGGCATCGGCCAGCGGCGGCTGCGTCATTTCGTTGGCCCATTCGCCCTTCTGGATCAGGGCCGCGATCGGGTCCGGCGCATTGACCGGATACAGGTCGAAGATCAGCCGGTGCTGGTAGCTGGCCGACCGGCGCCAGCGTGAACACCTGCGGCTTGACCTCTTCCTTCAGGTCGAACACCAGCCGCACCACGTTCGGCCGGTTCTGGCCGACCCGCACCTGCTTGATGTAGGGGTCGTTCGACTGGATCTTGGCGACCAGGCTCCTTCAGCGTCGGGTTGAGGTCGAGGCCTTCGATGTCGACCACCAGCCGCTCCGGATCGGTGACGGTGAAATGGCTGACTTTCAGGTTGCTGTCGTTTTCCAGCGTGACGCGGGTGTAGTCCTCGGCCGGCCAGACGCGCACCGCGAGGATCTGCGCGGCCCTGGCCGGCAGCGGCGCCAGCACCGAGAGCAGCAGCGTGCCGCCGGCCTTGAGCAGGGTGCGGCGGCGTGTGCAGACGCGCGGATTCATAGATTCGGTGCGAAGTTCAGGCGATCGAGACATTGACAGACCCTTGTCGGACAACGCGTGCAATTCTACATCACGACCCGTCGCCGCAGACAGCTCAGGAACAGCTCGATGTCGGGCGGCGGCAACACCGGCTCGCCCTTTTCCGGCCATTCGACGATGCAGATGTTGTCGTCGTTGAAATCTTCGCGGAAGCCGGCGTCGAGGAATTCCTCCGGGCTGGCCATCCGGTACAGGTCGAAATGGATCGACGTTGACGGTCATGCGACCGCCGATCGTCACGCGGTAGGGTTCGGCCAGCGTGTAGGTCGGGCTCTTGACGTGGCCGGCGTGGCCGGCCGCATGCAGCAGCGCGCGCGTGAGCGCGGTCTTGCCGGCGCCGAGGTCGCCGTGCAGGTAGATCGCGAGGCCCGGCGCCAGCGCGCGCGCCAGCGCGGCGCCCAGGGCGGCGGTGCCGGCTTCGTCATGGAGGTCGGGTCTTGAACTGCTGCATCGAATAAAATGGTTATCTTGAATTTCCGTGGCCGCCGGCCGGCATTTGCGCCGAGGCGGCGCTCTCTCACCGCGACGTTTCGATTGCCCCTCAAGTGATTTCCGATACCCGCCTGGCTGCGCTCGCGCAGGACATCAAGGCCTGGGGCCGCGAACTCGGCTTTGCCGAGGTGCGCATCGCCGATATCGACCTGTCGCAGGCCGAAGCCGGCCTGCAGGCGTGGCTGGAGCCGGGCCATCACGGCGAGATGGATTATATGGCAGCGCACGGCATGAAGCGCGCGCGGCCGGCGGAACTGGTGCCGGGCACGCTGCGCGTGATCACCGCGCGCATCGATTACCTGCCGCCCGAAACCGGCTCCGACTGGCGCGAACAGGAAGCCGCGCGCCTGGAGGACCCGGCGGCGGCGGTGATTTCGGTCTATGCGCGCGGCCGCGACTACCACAAGGTGCTGCGCGCGCGCCTGCAGCAGCTGGCCGACCCGCATCGAAACGGAAATCGGCGCCTTCGGCTATCGCGTGTTCACCGATTCGGCGCCGGTGATGGAAGTGGCGCTGGCGGAAAAAGCCGGCCTGGGCTGGCGCGGCAAGCACACGCTGCTGCTTGAACCGCGAAGCCGGCTCGATGTTCTTTCTCGGCGAGATTCTACACCGATCTGCCGCTGCCGGTCGACGCGCCCGGCGGCAACCATTGCGGCAGCTGCAGCGCCTGCATCGACGCCTGCCCGACGCAGGCGATCCTCGGGCCGTACCGGCTCGATGCGCGGCGCTGCATTTCCTACCTGACCATCGAACTGAAGGGCAGCATCCCGGTCGAGCTGCGGCCGCTGATCGGCAACCGCGTGTACGGCTGCGACGACTGCCAGACTGGTCTGCCCGTGGAACAAGTTCGCGCAGCGCGCCAGCGTGCCGGATTTCGACGGTGCGCAACGGGCTCGACCGCGCCACCCTGGTCGAACTGTTTGCCTGGGATGAGGAGAGTTCAACCGCAGGCTGGAAGGCAGTCCGATCCGCCGCATCGGCCACTGAGCGCTGGCTGCGCAATCTCGCGGTCGGCTTGGGCAATGCGGCGCGGATTTCGAAGGGCGGCGCCGGAGATCGTGGCGGCGTTGCGGGGGCGCGCCGATCATCCGTCGGCGCTGGTGCGGGAGCATGTGGCGTGGGCGTTGGGGCAGCATGGGATCGTCGTTTAAGAAAACGGCGTGGTGTGGTGGCTGGATTTATATACTCCCAATGCATGTGCTTAATTTCGGGCGTATTTTGTTATTAATTTGGAACATACTCCATAATTTGTTGTTTCCGCGGGGTTGAGCGGGAATGCATGGATTTCCCCAGTGACGTTGGTTGCTAAGTGATGCGGCTGCTACTCTGTGGTGACTAGCCGGGGGTGGCCCGGCGGCCACTTACTTTTCTTGTCTCGCCAAGAAAAGTAAGCAAAAGAAGGCGACCGCGAGGCCGCTGCCCTGCGGGTTCCCGTTTGGGCCACCCGGAAAATGGGAAACGAAACCAACTCGCTGCGCTCAGACATGTTTCGTTTCTGATCCATTTTCCGGGCCGCCCAAACGGCAGCGTCCCAAGCGGGTTTCACGTCAAAAGCGACCCCAACTTCAAAAGCAACGGCCACTGCAAAAACACCCTCACTGCGTCAGCGCCAGCCAGAACGGCAGTGTCAGCACCGACAGCAGGGTGCCGCCCGAGATCAGGAACGCCACCACCGGGCCGTTGCCGCCCATGCGCGTGGCCAGCACGTAGGCGCTGGAGGCGGTCGGCAGGGCGCAGAACATCACGGCGATCTGCAACTGCAGGCCGGCGAGGCCGATCCAGCGGCCGAGGCCGTAGGCCAGCGCCGGTAGCGCCAGCAGCTTGATGGCGAGGAAATAGGCGCTGATGCTCTTGGCTTCGTGCAGCCCGGACAGGCGCAAGCCGGCGCCGACCATGATCAGGCCCAGCGCGATCGACGAATTGCCGAGGCGCGACAGGATGGCGCCGGCCAGTTCCGGTACCTGCAGCCCGGCCAGATTGAGCAGCACGCCGGCACAGGTCGCCAGCAGCAGCGGATTTTCCAGCAGCCCCTTCAACAGGCCGCCGCTCTTGTGCACCAGCGCATGCACCGCCGCTGCATTGCACAGCGGCACGGAAAAGCCGACGATCAGCGCCATCAGCGAGGTAGCGTGCTCGCCGCCGAGACGCTGCGCGACCGCGAAGGCGATGTACGAATTGAAGCGGAACGCGGTTTGCACGCCCGATTCGAAAATCATCGCGCCCGGCTTGAACAGCGGCTTGGCCAGCCAGCCGAGGGCGATGCCGACCAGCGTGGTGGCCAACGCCACCAGCAACAGGTCGCCGGTGGTGGCGAAATCGAGCGGTGCGCGCGCGGTCGAGTAGAACAGCAGCGCCGGAAACAGCACGTAATACACCAGCTTTTCGAGCCCGGTCCAGAATCCGGCGCCCCAGTTGGTGACGCGGTACAGGATGAGGCCGAGCAGGATCAGGGAAAAATCGGGGAACAGGATGGTGGCGATGGACATGCGGGATTCTTGTTTTTGGAGGAGGGAAGGGTGGCAGCGGCGAGCATCGGCGGCCTGCCGTGCGATTCATCGAAGGTATTTTTATCGGCGCCCGCATCTGTGACGAATCGCAATGCGGCATGGAAACTAGTCGTAACTGTACGGGATTTTTTTGACTCCGTTGCGCCTAGGCACGGTTTGCTTCATGCCTGATCGCGGTCGGCGGCCCCTGCGGCACCCCGGGCACGAATCCATTCGCCGGTCCCAAGCACGGCCATCGAGATCGCGGCGCCGAGCATGGTATCGATGATGCGGTCGCTCATGATCACCAGCACGTCACCGGTCTGTCCGGCCGCCGTGATGGTCAGCGCGACCGGCGTGATGAAGATCAGGCCCAGCGCGTAATTGCGCACCACGACTACTTCGACGGCGAACTGCAGCAGCGCAATCACCGCCACCAGCCAGATTCCGGTCGGGCCGCCCAGCACCACCAGACCGAACACCGCGAGTCCCACAAACGTGCCCAGGATCCGATGCGCGGCCCGCATGATAGTGATGCGCAGGCTGTGGCTGACCTGCAGCAGCACGCCGGCGACCATCACCACCCAATACGAGCGGTGGATGCCGAGCGGCAGGCTCAATAGGCTGGCGACGGTGACCGCGGCCACCACCCGGACCGCGATGATGGCCGTTTGCTGGTCGAACCGAATGCGCGGATACAGGATGCGCAAGCTGCTCGCCATCCCCTCGCGGCGGCGCACGGACGGCAGCGCCAGCGGAGCAATCACCACCAGGTAGGCGCTGAGCGCGCCCACCGCAACCAGCACTGGGATCAGGTAGGCGGGCAGCGCCGAGCCGCCGGAATTCCCCGGCGCCGCCAGGTGCGCGCTGATGCCGGCCACCAGCACGAACATCATCGGTCCCGGCGGCCCGACCCGGAAGCCGAGCGTAATCAGGCAAACCAGCGCGGTGACGGCGATCAGACAGATTGCCGTCAGCCAAACGTTGGCCGAGCACAGGACGCCGAGGACCGAGGCCAGCACGAAGCCGGCTCCCACCAGCGGTAGCGCATGCATGCGGTCGATGCGGCGCAAGCTCGCGCAATACAGCGCGGTGAACGAACCCAGTGTCGCCAGCAGCCCGAGGTCCTGGTAGCCGGCCAGCGTGAACAAGGCCATCGGCAAGCCCGAGGCAAGCGCCGCCTGCACCCCGACCGACCAGCGCCACGGGCCTTCGTTCAGCGTGAACAGCTCGCGCAGTGCACGCCGCCACGAGAAGGATTTTCCGACATCAGGCTGGTTTGTCATGGGAAACGCGCCGCATGCTTGTTGGCGTTCGTCATCGAACAGGGACTTTGCGCCGATTTGCCGCAAGGTCGGCGCCGACTCGCCCTGTTTCGATGGGATAAGGTAGTACCATTTCCTCTCTTCAGTATCACCAGCGGCTTGCCATGGCAAGTCAAAAATGAGCGGCAGGGAGCGCCGGCGGCTCATGAGAGCTTGCCGGGGCTGCCCCGGATGCCACTGGCATTGTGGTGAGCCTTGTGAGGCTGCCCGATTTCCCGTTTCTGTGCGCGACGATGGTCATGAGTGCTGCGCTGCAATCAGCTTGTAGCCAACTGCCGGTGTCGATGCCGGACGGCCGTTCCGTATCGACGGTCGTGCCGGATACCGTTGATACGCGGCTCGGCAAATCAGTGGCGCCGCTGGTGCAGGCCCATCCTGGCGACTCCGGCGTGGTGGCGCTGCGCGACGGCCGCGCCGCCTTTGCCGCGCGCGCACTGCTGGCGGATGCAGCCGAGCGCACGCTCGATGTGCAGTACTACATCTGGCGCCGCGACATGTCGGGCACGTTGTTGTTCGAGGCGGTGCGACGGGCCGCCGATCGCGGCGTGCGGGTGCGGCTTCTTCTGGACGACAACAATACCGGCGGCCTGGACGGCGTGCTGGCCGCCCTGGATGCCCATTCCAACATCGAGGTGCGGCTGTTCAATCCATTCAGGATGCGGCGCTGGCGTGCACTCGGCTATCTCACCGACTTCGCGCGGCTCAATCGGCGCATGCACAACAAGTCGTTCACCGCTGACGGTCAGGTCACCATCATCGGCGGCCGCAACGTCGGCGATGAATACTTCGACGCCGGGCAGGATGTGCTGTTCGTCGATCTCGATGTGCTGGCAATCGGGCCGGTAGTCAACGACGTGTCGCGGGATTTCGAGGATTACTGGACCAGTGCCTCTTCCTATCCGGCGCAGCGCGTGCTGCCGGCGGTCGATCCGGCGGCCATCTCCGCCTTGGCGAGCGCCGCCTCCCGCATTGCAGGCGATCCTGCGGCGCGCGCATACATCGACGCGCTGGCCGGCCAGCCTTTCGTGCGCGACCTGCTGGCACACCGGTTGCCGTTCGAATGGGCGGCCACCACGATGGTCAGCGACGATCCGGCCAAGGGCCTGGGGCGCGCAGCCCAGGACGAACTGCTGGTGGCGCGCCTGCGGCGCATCCTGAAAATGCCGGCCCGGGAGCTGAAGCTGGTTTCTCCCTACTTCGTGCCCGGCGCCGCCGGGGTGGAATATTTCGCCGCGCTGGCGCGCCAGGGCGTGGCCATCACCGTGCTCACCAATTCGCTCGAAGCGACCGATGTCGTCGCGGTGCATGCGGGCTATGCCAAGCGCCGCAAGCCCTTGCTCGAAGCCGGCGTCAAGCTGTTCGAGATGAAGCGCGCCGCTGTCGCGCCGGCCCACAAGGAGCGTGCCGGTGTGCTGGGAAGCTCGGGCTCCAGCCTGCATGCCAAGACCTTTTCGGTAGATCGTTCGCATGTGTTTGTCGGTTCGTTCAACTTCGATCCGCGCTCGGCGCGGCTGAACACCGAAATGGGCTTCGTGATCGACAGCCCGGCCATGGCGCAGGCGATCGCCGACGCATTTGCCGACATCGTTCCCCGCAGCGCATACGAAGTGCGCTTGAACCGGGACGGCGCGTTGCAATGGGTGGAGCAGGGGCCCGACGGCGAAGTGGTGCACGACCGGGAACCAGGCACCAGTGTCTGGCGGCGGCTCGCGGTGTGGCTGATTTCGCTGCTGCCGGTCGAATGGCTGCTGTGATGCCGCCGCTGTTGCTCCGGAAAAAATTGACAGCCGGCATCGGCATGCGGACGGCGCACCGAATGGCGGACTTTATCGGCGCTCAACGGCAGGCGCTTTAATTGGCCAAAAACGCCGACTTGCGTATTTGCCGCCGATCGCGTTGGACTAGAATTAAAAGTCATCCAAGGAGCCTGGAATGTCTCTCCAGCGTCTCCAGTCTCAGTCGGAATCCCTTGATCGCGAAGGAGCACAGCCATGACGAAAACCAGTGAGAAAGCCGAGCAGGACGTCAAGCGCAGGCAGCGGGCGCCGCTGCTTACGCCCACCGATCTGAAGGCGGCGGCGACCCGGAATATCAGCGGCGCCATGAATGCCATTCTGGCGGACGTGTTCGCGCTGTATCTGAAAACCAAGAATTTCCACTGGCACATGAGTGGGCCGCACTTCCGCGATTACCATCTGATGCTCGACGAGCAGGGCGAACAGCTGTTCGCCATGACCGACCCGATTGCCGAACGCATCCGCAAGCTGGGTGGCATGACGCTGCGGTCGATCGGCCACATCGGGCGTACCCAGCGCATACTGGACAACGACGCCGACTACGTCGAGCCGGAAGACATGCTGGCCGAGCTCTGCGATGACAACAAGACGCTTGCCGCCGCCCTGCGCGAGGCGCACGGCGTTTGTGAAGAGGGCGAGGACATCGCCACCGCCAGCCTGATCGAAGTCTGGATCGACGAAACCGAGCGCCGCACCTGGTTCCTGTTCGAGGCCAGCCGCCGCGGGGATTCCAGCGGCCACTGATACTGATAGGCCGTTGCGTTAGCAAAAGGACTCCGTGCGTCGCTCGAGGCGCTTTTCCGGGCGTCGATAAGCACCAAGGTCCGCGCTCCAGTGCATACGCGGATGGTGCCGATTGAAACGTGTATGCGCTGGCGCCGCACCGGCCTGACACTGGCCGGTGCCGGTGATTTTCATCGTGGGTCCGCGCGCCTGACAAGCACCGATGAGCTCGATCCAACCGGCTGCCTCCGCGTCCTCCAGTTCGGCATTGAGCCCGTTCCGCCATCGGGCCTTTGCGGTGATATGGGGCGCGGTCCTGGTCGCCAACATCGGCGCCTGGATGCAGAATGCCGCCAGCAGCTGGCTGATGACTGCGCTCGATTCCGAGCCGGGCATCGTGGCCCTGGTACAGGTCGCGACCGCCTTTCCCATGTTTCTGATCGGCCTGCCGGCCGGAGCGCTGGCCGATATTTTCGATCGCCGACGCCTGTTGCTGACGATGGAAACCGTCGGTACCTTGCTGACTGCCGGGTTCGCAGTACTCATCATGCTGGATCGCGTCACTCCGGCAATTCTTCTGGCATTCGTCTTTCTGAGCAGCGCCGCCGCGGCCTCGATTGCCCCCGCCTGGCAAGCTATCGTGCCGCAATTGGCGGGGCGCAAGGAGCTGCCGGCGGCGATTGCGCTGATCAGCACCGGCGTCAATATCAGCCGTGCGATCGGGCCGGCCCTGGCAGGCTGGTTCATCGCCTGGTGGGGGATGGCATCGCCGTTCTGGATCTACGCCGTAAGCAATGTCGGCTGTATCGCGGCCTTGTTCTGGTGGCGTCCGCCGGCCGGCACAGGCGCCGGGTTGCCGCCCGAGCGGTTTGGCAATGCCATCGTCGTCGGGCTACGTCACGCCCGCTACAACCCGCCGTTGCGCGCGACTTTGCTGCGTGCCGCCGGATTTTTTTTCTTTGCCTGCGCCTACTGGGCCTTGCTGCCGCTGGTGGCGCGCAGCCAGCTTTCCAGCGGGCCGGAATTGTATGGGCTGCTATTGGGTGCGATCGGCATCGGTGCGGTGGTCGGTGCGCTTGTGCTGCCGCGCTTCAAGCAATGGCTTGGTGCCGACCGTCTGGTGGAGTTGGGATCGGCCGGTACCGCGTTGGCCTTGCTGCTGTTCGGATTGGCGCATCGGCCGGTGGTGGCGTTGACGGCCAGCGCTGTGGCCGGATTATCGTGGATCTCGGTGCTGGCCACGCTCAACGTATCGGCCCAGGTAGCGCTGCCCGAGTGGGTGCGCGGCCGCGGCCTCGCCGCCTACGTTACTGCCATGTTCGGTGCGATGGCGCTCGGCAGTCTGGCATGGGGCGAGGTGGCGTCGCTGACGAGCCTGTCGGCCGCGCATGACATCGCGGCCGCCGGCATGCTCGGCACCGTCCCATTGCTGCGCCGCTGGAAGCTGCAAACGGGCGCCAAACTGGATCTGACGCCGTCCATGCATTGGCCGGCACCGGTACTGTCGAATGAAATCGAGCACGATCGCGGCCCAGTGCTGGTGACGCTCGAATATCGAATTTCGTCGCAGGACCGGGATGCGTTCCTGGCGGCGATCCAGCGTGCGGCGCCCGAACGCAAACGCGATGGGGCTTACCGCTGGGGCGTGTTCGAAGACGTGGCGCAAGAGGGGCGCTGGCTGGAAACCTTCATGGTCGATTCATGGCTGGAGCATATACGCCAGCATCAGCGGGTGACGAACGTTGACCGAGCCTTGGAGCAGGCGGTCCATCGCTTCCTGATCGATGGGCCGCCGCGGATTACGCATTTCATCGCGCCTGAGGCGGGGAGCGTCGGCGATCCCGGCGAAATTTTGCCTGAAGCGGAAGACGCGCGACGGCGGAAGCGGCCGACGGGACGGGATTGAGGCGGCGGACCCGCCATCGCAACCTCTGACAGTGCGCAATTCGGCGAAGACGGAGCGACGTAAAGTGGATTTTACGATTGGCATCGAGGAAGCAAAGGATATGCGCCATGTCGCTCGGAAACATCGAGATTGCCCATCCCGCTTTGCGGGAAGATATCGCCGACTTGAAGACCCGCCTCAACCGATACCTGGCTCGCTGATCGGCCGATTCGCGATGGACAGCCGTGCCGAAATCCAACGATTGCCGGGCCGGAAAATTCAACACTGCGGCGGAGGGATGGTGAGCCGCGGCAGTGCAGCTGTTGCGGCGCCCCGGCGTGCTGATGTTTCGGCAGCTCGTGAACGCAGAAGTAAGGATTGGCACCGATATGCCGGCTGGATCGTGGGCGCGGTCCTGGCAGCGCTGAGCGCCGCGACAGCCGGTGCCGGCTCCAATGATGCCGGCGGCACGGCGCCGGTGGTGGTGGCGCCGGCGTCATTGCCGCGCATCGCTGCGGTCGACCCGCGCTACCAATCATATAACGTCGAAATGGCGGAAGTGATAGGCGGCAATTTCTGGAAGCCTTACGACCAGCAAAGCCTGGCGGCATCGAAGGCCCCGCCTGCCGCCGCACCTTCCGTTGCGGGCGCTGCCGCGGCTCCGGTTGCCGGCCAGGACCCCGCCATGTTCCAGGCGCGTGCCCCGATTGACCTTGCCAACGCGCGCTTGCGCAAGCTGGCGGCGGCGCTGGGGCCGGCCTACATGCGCACCAGCGGCACCTGGGCGAACTCCGTTTATTTCCACGATTCGGACAGCACGCCGCCGCCGGCCGCACCGCCAGGATTTCAAGGTGTGCTGACGCGGCCGGAATGGAAGGGCGTGATCGATTTCGCGCACGCGGTAAATGCCAAGCTGGTCTCGTCGTTTGTCATCAGCGCCGGCGTACGCGACGCGGCCGGGGTCTGGACGCCGGGCCAGGCTGAAAAATTTCTTGCGTATACGAAGGCAAACGGCGGCCAGATCGCTGCCGCCGAATTTTTCAACGAGCCGGACATGCCCGCGTTCGGGGGCGCCCCTGCCGGCTATGACGCCGCCGCTTATGCCCGCGACTTCGCTGTATTTCGGCGCTTCGCGAAGGCGGCCGCTCCCGACATGCTGGTTGTCGGTCCCGGTTCAGTAGGCGAGGGCGTCCTCCTGCCGGCGCTTTCCGGCGGCATGGCAAAGGGTTTTATCAAGACCGAGGATATGCTGGCTGCCACACCACGCCCCCAATTCGACGTGTTCTCGTATCACTACTATGGAGCGGCATCGATCCGCTGCGCCACGATGGGAGCCGGCGCACAGACCACGGCCGATGCAGCCTTGTCGGAACAGTGGCTCGGACGTACCGATTTGAGCTACGACTTCTATGTCACCAACCTGCGCAACCGTTTCGAGCCGGGCAGGCCGGTATGGATTACCGAGACCGCCGACGCGGCCTGCGGCGGCAACCCCTGGGCCGCCACTTTTCTGGACAGCTTCCGTTATCTCGACCAATTGGGGCGTCTGGCCAAGCGCGGCGTCCAGGTGGTATTCCACAACACGCTGGCGTCGAGCGAATACGGGTTGCTCAACCAAGCCACGTTTGCGCCCCGTCCCAATTACTGGGCCGCCTTGCTGTGGCATCGGCTCATGGGTTCGACGGTGCTTGATGCCGGGCCATCCAACCCCGGCTTGCACCTGTATGCGCAATGCCTGCCCGGACACCCCGGCGGCGTGACGCTGCTGGCCGTCAATACCGATCCCGAACATCCTGCATCGCTGGAGCTGCCGATGGCGGCGCAGCGTTACACCTTGAGCGCGAACAAACTGGAAGACACCGAAGTCCAATTGAACAAGCGCACGCTGGCATTGGGGGCGGACGACACACTGCCGAGTCTGCAAGGTGCGGCCATTGCAGGGGGGCAGGTGGAACTCGCGCCGGCGAGCATCACCTTCCTTGCGATGGCGGAAGCCGGAAATGCGAGCTGCCGTTAGGAAATTTCTGCTTGCATCAAGCTTGAAGAATGCGGATGCAAGGTGCCGGCGACGAGTCGAAAATCATACTCCGGCGTGGCGGAAAAAATTGCAGCTTCCATAGAGGATCGAATCATGTACGAAGCCATCCAACCAGGATTCATGGTGTTCGTCTCCGACGGCGATGCGGGGATAGGCTCGGTGCGGCAGGTGGCGACGGGCGGCAAATCCGAGCTGGTGATCTATGTCGAAAATGCCGGCGACTTCGTCGTGCCGCTGACAGCTGTCGAATCGGTCCATTCCGGTAAAGTGATTTTGAATTGCGACCGCATCACGCCGGGTTTGCGCGCGGCGATCGGCCATGCGCATGATGCCGAGGATCGCAACTTCGTCGCCCATTCCCCCGCAGGCGGGGACGAAGACGCCAAGCTGCCTTCCGCTTTCATCGAGCAGCAGCGAGAGCGGCTTGAAGCGCTGCGCCGGCAACTCCTGGGTGGCGAGGGCAAGGCAATGGCGAACGCGCGCGAACTCCAGGAATTGCAGGGCGAGGAGGCGCACGAATTTGAAGAGCGCGCCCAGGACATGGCGGAAAACGAGATCCGCCAGGCGCGGCACGATGTGGATCTGCGGCGCTTGAGCAATATCGATCGGGCGCTGCGCAAGATTGAAGACGGGACTTACGGCTTTTCGGACTTGAGCGGCGAACGCATTCCCAAAGCCAGGCTGGAAAGCACACCCGAGGCGCTTTTGACCGTCGAGGAAGAGCGGCGCAAGGAAAGGGAGTAGACGAAACCGCCGCTACGATATGCGCCGTGCTGCTTACCCTGGCGTCAGCGGGTGCCGGGCCAGCACGATCCGCCAGAAGCCGGTCGAGAGCAGCGAGAATCCGGTCAGCAAGCCGATGATGGCAAACGAGCTTTGCGGCCAGCCGATCGCGATCAGGATCGCCAGCACGATCGACAGCAGCCCGTCAAACAGCACCCAGCCCCAGCCGCGTCGCGGTCTCAGGCGGAACGCCAGCACGACCCGTGCAATCCCGCTGGCAAACAGGAAGCCGCCGACCAGCAGGGCCAGCGATGCCACGCCTGCCAGCGGCATGAAGAGGATTCCCAGTCCGAGCAGCAAGGTCAGGATGCCGGAGGCCAGCTTCCAGCCGAAGCCGCTTGCGCCACGCGTCTGAAACGCATAGGCGATTTCGAATGCGCCAGCCAGCAGCAACACCCAGCCGAAGACCAGTGCGGTAGCCAGCGCCGCAATCGCCGGCATCAATATGGCGAGAACGCCTGCAATGATCAGCAGCACTCCCCAGGCGATCTGCCAGCCGTGGTGGGGGCCGGTAACCGAGTATTTGTCGGGAGGCTCGAGTTTGTTGGAGTTGTCCATGAGAGCTCCTGATCGTCCCGTTCAGCGGCACGGAGATGTTCATCAATCTATCATGCCGGCTTGGGCGACAAGGCAACCAATCCCTTGTGTCTTGACGTGGCGCAATCCGCGGTGGTCCGCCCCTGTATCGAGGGTAGGGGCGGGAGTCGCTGCAACCATTTAATCGCGTCGTCTGTCGAATTTGAATGCAGATGGCGAAAGGCCGTCGGGTATTTTTCGTCCATGACAAGACAGTTGCATTCCGCCTTGCGCCGTCGGCCGTAATCCATTTCCGAATGGATCATTCCTTGCAATAAACCATATCCATCATGCCCACCTCCGATGCCTACCCTCAGGACGCAAGCCGCGCCGCCGAATTAGGGGCACCCTCATCCATTCTGGAGCCCGGAATGGCGGCACCCGATTTCGCGCTGCGCGTGACGCCCGATCAGACCCTGTCGCTCGGCGAATTGCGCGGACGTTCCGTCATCCTGGCTTTTTATCCGGCCGACTGGAGCCCGGTGTGCGGGGACGAGCTGGCGCTGTTCAACGAAGTCCTGCCCGAGTTCCGCAAATACGATGCCGTCTTGCTGGGAATTTCCGTGGACGGTGTCTGGTGCCACCAGGCATTTGTGCAAAGCCGGAAATTGCATTTCCCCTTGCTGGCCGACTTCGAGCCTAAGGGCCAAGTGGCACGCGCGTACGGTGCGTATCAGGCGGCCGAGGGCGTATGCGCGCGCGCCTTGTTCGTGATCGACCGGCAGGGCCTGATTGCCTGGAGTTACCTGTCGCCGGTGGCGATCAATCCGGGCGTGGACGGTGTTCTCGAAGCCCTGGAGCGGCTGGGCCAATAATCCAGGAGTCGAAGATGTCGCTCAGGGTTCCCGTCACGCCAGAGGATCATATCCAGGGCGAGCCGCAAGCGGCGGTCACCTTGATCGAGTACGGCGATTACCAGTGCCCGTCTTGCGGCGCCGCCTACCCGGTAGTGAAGCGATTGCAGCAGTACTTCGGGCTCGACCTATGCTTCGTATTCCGTAATTTTCCCTTGACCGAGGTCCATCCGCAGGCGCAGCTCGCCGCCGAGACGGCGGAATTTTCAGGCGCGCACGGCTATTTCTGGCAAGCGCATGATGCCTTGTTTGAAAACCAGGAAGCGCTGGGCCTGCCGCTCTATGTGGAACTGATCCGGGAACTCGGCCTGTCCGGCGGCGAGTTGCGCCAGGCGCTCGACGAGAAGCGTTACCGCGCACGGGTGCGTACCGATTTCAGCGGCGGCGTGCGCAGCGGCGTCAACGGCACGCCGACCTTCTTCATCAACGGCCGGCGGCACGACGCGGCCTTCGATTTCCACACCCTGGGCGAGGCGATCGAGGCGTATCGCTAAGCCGTTGTCCGGCAAGCAGGAAGCGCCGTAGCTGCGGCGCCTCCGGCCGCCGCGAAGCGGCGACCGTGCTCGCTGTCAGTCGTTTGGGCCGAGACGATCATTTCAGCAGGCGCGCCAGTTCCACCGCCGTTTTGACGTTCATCTTGTCGAAGATGTGGGCACGGTGCACTTCCACCGTGCGCATGCTGATGCCGAGCTGATCGGCGATCACCTTGTTCATCTTGCCGGCCAGGATCAGGTCGAGCACCTCCCGCTCGCGCAGCGACAGCGCCGCCAGCCGCGATTCCACCTCGGCCAGCGCGCCGGCTTCGCGCGAGGCCGCCAGCGCTTCCTGCACGCGGTCCATCAGCTTGTTGTCGTTGAAGGGTTTTTCAAAAAAATCGAAGGCGCCGCTTTTCAGCATGTCGACCGCCATCGGCACGTCGCCATGGCCGGTCAGGAAGATGACCGGCAGGCGCTGCGTCAGTCCGCGCTCCTGGAGCTGGTTGAACAGCGCAACGCCGCTGACGTCGGGCATGCGCACGTCGAGCAGCAGGCATTCGCCGTCGGCGCCGAATTCGGTCAGCTGGTCCAGCATCGCCAGGAAGGCGCTGCCGCTGTCGTAGGCGAGGGCGGGAATCGCGCGCGATTGCGCCAGCCATGCGAGCGAATCGCGTATTACTTCTTCATCGTCGACGATGTGTAGCATCCGTACTAACTCCGGGGCAGGGCCGGCAGGGAAAAGGTGAAAATTGTACCGCCGGCCGGATTGTCGGCATGGGTCAAGGTGCCGCCATGGAACTCGATCGCGGTGCGGCAGATGTTCAGGCCCATGCCCATGCCTTCTTCCTTGGTGGAAAAAAACGAGGAAAACAAGTGATTCCTGACTTCTTGCGGGATGCCGTGGCCTTGGTCGATCACCGCGACCTTGACGGTGCGCGGGCCGGCCGCCGCGGCCTGTGGCGTGGCCACGATGCGCAGGATGCGCCGTTCCGGCGCCACATCCTGCATCGACTCGATCGCGTTGCGGGTCAGGTTCAGCAGCACCTGCTCCAGCAGCACGCGGTCGGCCGACACCGGCGGCAGGCGCGCCGCGATGTCGGTGTGGATGGTGACGAAGAACTGGCTGGCCTGCAGTTCGACCAGCGGGATAATGTTCTTGATCAGCGCCGGAATCTGCACCAGCTCGCGCTGCGGCTTGCGCTGTTTGACGAATTCGTGGACGCTGCGGATGATGTGGCCGGCGCGCTGCGCCTGGACATTGGCCTTTTCCAGCGCCGGCTGCAGCTGCGCTGGATCGACCGCTGCCGGCCTGTCAGCATGTTGAGGGCGCCGGTGGTATAGCTGGAAATCGCCGCCAGCGGCTGGTTCAGCTCGTGCGCCAGAGTCGAGGCCAGTTCGCCCATGCTGGCCAGGCGCGCGCTGGCCTGCAGCTTTTCCTGCTGCATCCGGTTCAGTTCCTCGACCTGCTTGCGGTCGGTGATGTCGAGGATCGAGCCATCCAGCCGGTCTGGCGTCCAGCCTCGTCCACCAGCGCGCGATTCGAATACCAGCACCGGCACCCGCACGCCATCGGCGCGCAGGAATACGGTTTCGAATTGCGGCGTATGGGTGCCGGCCAGCACCAGCGACAGGCGGTCCTCGTATTCATCCATCGACTCCGGCGCCCAGTACGGCATGGGCGGCTCCTTGCCGACCAGTTGTTCCGGGCTGAAGCCGACCATCCGGCAAAACGCCGGATTGACGTAGGTGACCGGCCATCGAGGTCGCGCGCGCGCATGCCGGTGACCAGCGAATTTTCCATCGCGGCGCGAAACGTCACCTGCTGGCGCAGCGCGCCCTCGGCCGCCAGCCGGCGGTTGATGTCGCGCCACAGCGCCAGCGAGACTCCACAAGCAGGCCGAGCGCGAGCGCGATCACCGAGCCGACCAGCAGGTTCGGCAGCAGGTTCGGCGCGCTCTTGACGCTGTTGGTGTGCAGGGTCAGGGTCAGTCCGGGCAGCTCGAGATCGCGGCTGTAGGTGTAGACGCTGCGCCCGCTGCCGCCGGCGGTGCGCTTGGCGATCAGGTTTTCCTGGCTGTCGGTCAGCACGATTTCATTGTCCTGGGCAAACCACCACGGCACCATTTCGTCGAGGATACCGACCACGGAATAGCTGGCCACCAGGCTGCCGATGTAATGGCCACCCTGGAACAGCGGCACATGGTAGTCGAGCAGCATCGGCCCGGGTAGCTTTGGCGGCGGTGCCGCCGGCGCATACAGCGGTTTGCGGATTTCGCGCGCATGCTGCGCGGTGGCGCGCGAGGGTGCCGAAAAATCCTCCAGCGTCATGCTTGTGTGCAAGCTGGAAGCCAGCGAATGGTCGCCGGCATCCAGCCAGACCAGGCGGTACAGCTCATGGTTATTGCGCATCAGCGAGGTGGCGCGCTCGACGAATTTGTCGCGCGAAAGCTGGCCGCTGCTGATTTCGGCGCCGATCAGGCGGATGCTGGCCTCGTCTCGTCCCAATTGGAAGCGCACCGTCTGTTCCACCCATAGCGTATCGGCGATCAATTGCTCGCGGCGCTCGTTGGCTTCCATTTGGCGCGCTTGCCAAGGGAGCCAGATCAGGATCGCCAGAAACAGCAGGACCAGCAGGATCGGCAGCAGCCAGCGCCATGCCTGCTTGCGCCGGGACATGTCAAAGTGGAATTTCTGGCGCAAACCTTCGCCGAATCGCAAATTACGCATGGCGGTGAGTGTACCCGAGCGTCGCCCGGATTGTGGTTATCCACAGTTGCTGTAACGCATCAGGGTGCCCAAAATACGCGCCGGGTCATACCAATCTATTTCCCCCATTCACAGGAGACACGCATGAAATTGAAAGCCTTGCTGCTGGCCTGCACGGCCGCCGCCCTCGTCACTCCGGCTGCGTTCGCGCAAGCGCCGATCGTCATCAAGTTCAGCCACGTGGTCGCCGTCGACACGCCCAAGGGCAAGGGCGCCGAGCGCTTCAAGGAACTGGCCGAAAAAGCCACCAAGGGCCGGGTCAAGGTCGAAGTCTATCCGAACAGCCACCTTGTACAAGGACAAGGAAGAGATGGAAGCGCTGCAGCTGGGCGCGGTGCAGATGCTGGCGCCGTCGCTGGCCAAGTTCGGTCCGCTCGGCGTGAAGGAATTCGAAGTATTCGACCTGCCTTACATCTTCCCCGACAAGGCGGTGCTGTACCGCGTCACCGAAGGCCCGATCGGCAAGAGCCTGTTGCAAGAAGCTCGAAGCCAAGGGCATCACCGGCCTGGCGTACTGGGACAATGGCTTCAAGGTGATGTCGGCCAACAAGCCGCTGCACCATGCCGGCCGACTTCAAGGGCCTGAAGATGCGCATCCAGTCGTCCAAGGTGCTCGACGCGCAGATGCGCGCGCTCGGCGCCAACCCGCAGGTGCATGGCATTCTCGCGAGGTCTACCAGGCGCTGCAGACCGGCGTGGTCGACGGCACCGAGAACCCGCCGTCCAACCTGTACACGCAGAAGATGAATGAGGTGCAGAAGCACGTGACGATGTCGAACCACGGCTATCTGGGCTACGCGGTGATCGTCAACAAGAAGTTCTGGGACGGCTTGCCGGCCGACATCCGCACCGAGCTCGAAGGCGCGATGAAGGACGCCACCAAGTACGACAACGCCATCGCCCAGCAGGAAAACGACGCATGGCGATGGAAGCGATCAAGAAAACCGGCAAGACCAACATCTATGTGCTGAACGACAAGGAGAAGGCCGAATGGCGCAAGGCCCTGGCTGCCGGTGCAGAAGCAGATGGAAGACCGCATCGGCAAGGAGCTGATCCAGTCCGTCAACAAGGAAGCCGCCGCGCTGGGCTATTGATCGACGGATCTGCGCTGAATGTGCCGCGGACGCCCTGCAGAGCGTCGCGGCGCATTCGGACAGACGAAAAATTTGACCCGAGGGCCGGTACATACCGGCCTTTTTTTAACCAGAGGGACTCATGAAAGTTCTCGATCATTTCGAAGAGTGGTTGATCGCGTTTCTGATGGGCGCGGCAACACTCGTCGTCTTCGTGGCCGTGGTGCATCGCTATGCATCCGGCCTTGCCGATTCACTGGCTGCAGGATGAGCTGATCAAGCTCAACACCAGCTGGGCACAGGAGCTGTGCATCTACATGTTCGTGTGGATGGCCAAGTTCGGCGCCGCCTATGGCGTGCGCACCGGCATCCACGTCGGCGTCGACGTGCTGATCAACCGCATGGATACGCCGCTGGCGCGGCAAGTTCGTGGTGTTCGGGCTGCTGGCCGGCGCCCTGTTCACCGGCATCATCGGCACCCTGGGCGTCGTACTTCGTCTACAACCTCAGCCACACCGACACCGACCTCGCCCGACCTCGAGCTGCCGATGTGGATCGTCTATCTGGCGGTGCCGCTGGGTTCTTACCTGATGTGCTTCCGCTTCCTGCAAGTGGCCTGGACCTTTGTCAAGACCGGTGACCTGCCCAAGCATGACCACGGGCACGTCGAGGGCCTGGACGAAGAAATCGCCGGAGGAAAAGCATGAATGCCTTGATCATCTTTGTACTGCTGATTTGCCTGATGCTGACCGGCATGCCGATCTCGATCTCGCTCGGCCTGACGGTGCTGACCTTCCTGTTCACGATGACCGAGGTGCCGATCGACCGCGGTGGCGCTTGAAGCTGTTCACCGGCATCGAGAACTTCGAGATCATGGCGATCCCGTTCTTCATCCTGGCCGGCAATTTCCTGACGCACGGCGGCGTGGCGCGGCGCATGATCAACTTCGCCACCTCGATGGTCGGCCACTGGCACGGCGGCCTGGCGCTGGGCGGCGTGGTCGCCTGCGCGCTGTTCGCCGCGGTGTCCGGCTCCAGCCCGGCGACGGTGGTGGCGATCGGCTCGATCATCCTGCCGGCGATGGTGGCGCAAGGCTATCCGAAGCGCTTCGGCGCCGGCGTGATCACCACCTCGGGCGCGCTCGGCATCCTGATTCCGCCTTCGATCGTGATGGTGATGTACTCGGTCTCGACCAACACCTCGGTCGGCAAGCTGTTCATGGCGGGCGTGATCCCGGGCCTGATGCTGGCCACCATGCTCGGCATGACCACCTGGTACCTGGCGCGCAAGCACAACTATCCGCGCATGGCGAAAGCCAGCTGGAAGCGAGCGTTTCGTCGCCTTCCGCAAGAGCGCCTGGGGCCTGCTGCTGATCGTGATCGTGATGGGCGGCATCTACACCGGCTTGTTCACGCCGACCGAGGCGGCCGCGATGTCGGCGGTGTACGCGTTCGTGATCGCCGTGTTCGTCTACAAGGACATGACGCTGAAGCAAGTGCCGCAAGGTGCTGCTCGACTCGGCCTCGATGTCGGCCATGCTGCTGTACATCATCACCAACGCGGTGCTGTTCTCGTTCCTGATGACCAGCGAAAACATCCCGCAGGCGATGGCCGGCTGGATCTTGGACAAGGGCTTTGGCGTGATCGGCTTCCTGCTGGTGGTCAACATCCTGCTGCTGCTGGCCGGCAACGTGATGGAGCCGTCGTCGATCGTGCTGATCATGGCGCCGATCCTGTTCCCGGTCGCCATGAAGCTCGGCATCGATCCGATCCACTTCGGCATCATGATGGTGGTCAACATGGAGGTCGGCATGTGCCATCCGCCGGTTGGGCTGAACCTGTACGTGGCATCCGGCATTACCAAGATGGGGATATCGGAGCTCACGATGGCGGTGATGCCGTGGCTGCTGACAATGCTGGTGTTCCTCGGCCTGGTGACCTATATTCCGGAAATCTCGCTGTTCCTGCCCAACCTGATTTATCGCTGATGCACCTTGGGCTGCCGTTGCAAGCGAGCGCGGCGGCGGCCTGAGGCAAGCGAAATCCGAGGGCGCTGGCGCTGTACTGGAAAAGGGTTATTCCTTTGACTTATGTTGTTTGTTTGTATTGCATTCATGCCAACCTCAAAAACTTTGGTAAAGGGCGGTCGATGCTGGTACAGTGTCGACTTTCCTGACCTTTGGCATGCGCCGCTCGGCGGTGCCGCTGGGCCGAATTAGGCAGTGGAGTACAACAACGGTATCGATACCGGAGATACTGAGGAGACAGGTGTTTCAGAGCAGCTGAAATAACGGCCCGGACACCGGAGAAGCAATTTGAGGCGCATCGCAAGATGCGCCTTTTTTATTTTATGATGGGGGTTTGCAACCATGGGGAGCGCGGCTGCAGCCGCCGCCGGCATGAACGAATCTGACAAGGGACAACTGTTTGCGGCGGTGATCGCGGCGCCGTTCGGCGCGGTCGGCATCCGCGTCGACGCCGGCGTGCTGCGCGAACTGGTGTATCTGCCGCCCGGCTTCAGGGAAAAGGCGCCGTCCGATCGCGTTGTCGGCACGCGCCGCGCGCCAGATCGAGGCGTATCTGGCGCGGCCGGATTTCCGCTTCGACCTGCCGCTGGCGCCGGTCGGCACCGCTTTTCAGCGCAAGGTCTGGGCCGCCATCGCGGCGATTCCGCGCGGCAAAGTACTGACCTACGGCGCACATCGCGCGGCGTGTGCGCTCGGCGCCGCGCGCGGTCGGCCAGGCTTGCGGCGCCAACTGGTTTCCGCTGGTGATTCCCTGCCACCGCGTCACCGCCGCCGGCGGCCTGGGCGGCTTTTCCAACCACGACGAAGCCAACGGCTTCCATGTCGGCGTCAAGCGCTGGCTGCTGGCGCATGAAGGCGTCAGCGGCTATTGAGCGCGGCCGGGCGATGAGCGCCGCCACGCGCGCCGCCGTGCCGGACCAGGCCGTCATCGACGAGTTCTGCGACACCCTGTGGCTGGAAGACGGGCTGGCGAAAAATTCGCTGGACGCCTACCGGCGCGACCTGAGCCAGTTCGCGGCTGGCTGCAGGCGGCGCACGGCAAGCGCCTGTACGACGCCGGCGCCGACGATCTGGTGGCCTACGTGGCGGCGAAATTCGCCAACTCGAAGGCCACTTCGGCCAACCGCCGGCTATCGGTGCTGAAGCGCTTTTACCAGCTGGCGCTGCGGCAAAACAAGATCCTCGCCGATCCCTGCCTGAAAATGAAATCGGCCAAGCAGCCGCCGCGCTATCCGCATACCCTGACCGAAGCCCAGGTCGAAGCGCTGCTGGCGGCGCCGGACGTGGCCACGCCGCTCGGCCTGCGCGACCGCACCATGCTCGAGCTGATGTATGCCAGCGGCTTGCGGGTATCCGAACTGGTGCTGCTGAAATCGATCGAAGTCGGCATGAACGAGGGCGTGCTGCGCATCACCGGCAAGGGCAGCAAGACGCGGTTGGTGCCGTTCGGCGAAGAAGCGCGCGCCTGGATCGAGCGCTACCTGAAGGAGGCGCGGCCGCAGATCCTCGACGGCCAGATCGACGACGCGCTGTTCGTGACCGCGCGCGGCGGCGCCATGACGCGCCAGATGTTCTGGATCCTGATCAAGAAATACGCGCTGAAGGCCGAAATCAACGCGCCGCTGTCGCCGCATACGCTGCGCCATGCGTTTGCCACGCATTTGTTGAATCATGGCGCCGATTTGCGGGTGGTGCAGTTGCTGCTGGGGCATTCCGATATCTCGACCACCCAGATTTATACCCATGTGGCGCGCGAGCGGCTGAAAATTTTGCACTCCCGGCATCATCCGCGCGGATAGGGGAGCGATTCGACGGGCGATTCTTGCCAATCATGGGCTTCTCCGCCTAACATGACGGACAATTCCTGAATCTTTCCAAAGAGGCTGCCCATTGGCAAAACCGAACTTCCAATACGAAAAGCGACAAAAAGAACTCGAAAAGAAAAAGAAGAAAGAAGAAAAAATGCAGCGCAAGCTGGAAAAGAAAACCTCGTCAGCCGAGGCGCCTGAGCCCCAGGCGGAGCAGGATGTGCCGCCGTCCGCGCCCGATCCCGAATCCACGCCCTGATTTTTCCCGCAGCTTCGCCGCGCATCCGGACCGGCGTTGCGCCCGGCCGGCGCGCGGCGTGCGATCCGACCCATGGCAAAAAAAGAACATGTTTCCGAAACCCCGGCGACGCAGTTTCTGGCGCGCCGCGGCGTCAGCTTTTCCGAGCATCCATACCGCTATGAAGATCATGGCGGCACGGCGGTATCGGCGCGCGAACTGGGCGTGGACGAGCATGCCGTGGTGAAGACCCTGGTCATGCAGGATGAGGCGGCCAAGCCGCTGATTGTGCTGATGCATGGCGACCGCACGGTATCGACCAAGAACCTGGCGCGCCAGATCGGCTGCAAGTCGGTGACGCCATGCGCGCCGGAGGTCGCCAGCCGGCACTCGGGCTACCTGATCGGCGGCACTTCGCCGTTTGGCACGCGCAAGGCGATGCCGGTGTACGTCGAGCGCAGCATCCTGGCACTCGAAAAAATCTACATCAACGGCGGCCGCCGCGGCTATCTGATCGGACTTGACCCGGCGCTGCTGGCGGGCTTGCTGCCGTTGACGGCGGTGCAATGCGCGCTTGACGAGTGAATCGAGATTTTTGGGAGTATGCCGTAAAATGGCTTGATTTCGGACGTGAACAGGGCGAATTTAAAAATACCCTGTATAGTATAATTTTGGCATCGATTCTCGTGACAACATAACCAGGATAAGAAAGAAGCGATGAATACAGTCTTGTGCGTGCTGGCCGCCTATCTGCTCGGCTCGGTTTCGTTCGCGGTGGTGGTCAGCAAGCTGTTCGGGCTGGCCGATCCGCGCAGCTACGGTTCGAAAAACCCAGGTGCCACCAATGTGCTGCGCAGCGGCAACAAGGCGGCGGCGGCGCTGACCTTGCTGGGCGACGGCGCCAAGGGCTGGCTGGCGGTGTGGCTGGTGCAGAAATACGGCGCGGCCTATGGCATTGATGACACCGGCATTGCGCTGGTCGCCTTGGCGGTATTCGTCGGCCATTTGTGGCCGCTGTTTTTCCGCTTCGTCGGCGGCAAAGGCGTCGCCACCGCGCTCGGCGTGCTGCTCGGATTGAACGTCTGGCTGGGGTTGGCGACGCTGGCGACTTGGCTGATCGTCGCCTTCGCATTTCGCTATTCGTCGCTGGCGGCGCTGGTGGCGGCGGTGTTCGCGCCGTTTTATTACGGCTTGCTGTTCGGCACCGACGTCATCCTGCTCGCGGTGCTGGCGATGAGCTATCTGCTGGCATACCGCCACAAGGCCAACATCGGCAACCTGATCGCCGGCAAGGAAAGCCGCATCGGCGGCAAGAAAAACTTGCCGGGCAAAGCGCCGAAAAAGTGACGCCGCTCCGGCGCGGCCGCCTTAGCGCACCATCCACAGCTTGCTTTGCTGGCGCACCACGTCGTTGAGCGAGCCGCACTCCTGGTGCGCCGCGCGCAGCCAGTCGGCATTTGACTGGCCGGCCAGCACCTGCTTGCGCAGATAGGCGATGGCATTGGTGGTGCCCAGTTCCTGCGCGACGTCGGCCAGCGCCTCGAAGGTGGAGAGGATATCTTCCTTGATGCTGGGCTGACGGTCGCTCAGCGGATCGATCACGACTCCCGACAGGCCGAAGCGGCATGCCTGGAAGCGGTTGTAGGAATAGGTGAGGTAGACGTCCTGCGCCGGCTGTAGCGTCCGCTCGGCGAAAAAATGCTTCGAGAGCGTCTGCGCGTAGGCCGCCAGCGCCACCGCCGTTTCGATCGTCAGCGGCGTGTCGCAGACGCGGATTTCCACCGTGCCGTATTCGGGCTTGGGCCGGATATCCCAGTAAAAATCCTTCATGCTGGCGACGATGCCGAGCTTCGCCATCTTGTTGAAATAGGTGTTGAAACCCTCCCAGTCGGCCACGAAGGGCATGTAGCCCGACAGCGGAAAGGCGTTGATGCTGGTCAGCCGCGACGACTGGAACGTCGTGTCGACGCCCTGATAGAACGGCGACGACGCCGACATCGCGATGAAGTGCGGGATGTAACGCGCCAGCAGGTGCGACAGCCGGATCGCCTCGTCGCCATTGGCGCAGCCGATGTGGATGTGCTGGCCGTACACCGTGAACTGCTTGGCCAGGTAGCCGTACAGTTCGGACACCAGCCGGTAGCGCTCGGCCGGGAAGATGCGCTGGTCTTCCCAGTGCTGGAACGGATGCGCGCCGCCGCCGGCCAGGCTGAGATTGAGCTTGTCGGCCGAATCCACCAGCAGCTTGCGCATCGCCTCCAGCTCGGCCAGCATCGGACCGTGCTCGGTATGCACCGAGGTGGCGATCTCGATCATGCTTTCGGTGATTTCGGGCTTGATGTCGTAGCCGTGCTTCTGCTTGTCGAGCAGCGCCATCAGGTCGCTCGAACCGCGCGTCAGGTTGTAGTCGCGCCGGTTGACGATCTGCAGTTCCAGCTCCACCCCCATCGTCAGCGGGGTGGAAGAGTTGAATGTCAGCATCGAGAGTTTCTCCTGTTTCAGCGCAGCGGATATGGATCCGCACATGATATGCGGCAGCAAATCACGTTTATCTTCCTGCTCGCCCTTTGGGAGCGGGGCGGGCGTTTCAAGTCTTGGCCTCGCCGGAAGTGATCAGCGCGTAACGGGTGCAGATCGGTCCGATGATTTCCAGGATCACCAGGATCGATACGGTCAGCGTGGTCATCTGGACGCCGAAGTCGGGATACACGCCGGCCGCGTGCTGCACCATGATAATCTTGAAACCGGACAGCGGCAGCAGCGCCACGCCCAGCAATCCGCCCTTGCGCAGCGTCATGCCGTTGAAGCCGGCCAACGATGTGGTCAGCAGGATGGTGACGCCGAAGCGCACCGCGATGAAGGCCAGCACCAGCGGCGCCAGTTCGCGCAGATGCGACAGCTCCAGCCTGGCGCCGGCAACCACGAACAGCAACACGTACAGCAAGGCATTGAACTGGCTCAGGTCGACTTCCACCAGCGCGTGGCGACGATCCTCGCTGCGGCTGGCGATGCCGAACGCCAGCAGGGCGATCAGCGCCGACAGGTTGAACATCGCCGCCATGCCGACCGTGGCTGCCACCAGGGCCAGCACCAGGATCAGCTGCGCCTGCGGATCGCGGCCGACCCAGTGCCCGATCCAGATCAGCAGGCGGCTCACCAGCCAACCCATGGCGATCGAACCGCCCAGCAGATAGAGCGGATGCAGCACATAGCTTTGCCAGCCGGCCTGGTACTCGACGTGCAGGCCCGCCAGGCCCATCGAGAACACCACGAATGCCAGCGAGTTGCCGATTACCACGATATTCAGCATGCGTTCGGTGAGCAGGCCTTCGGCGCGCACCTCGTGCACCACGTTCATCGCCACCGCCGGCGACGTCGCCATGCCGATCGCCGCCACCATGGCGGCGATCAGCTTGCCGACTCCGAATAGCGTCAATACTTCGAACAGCGCCAGGAAGGTGCCGACACTGATCACGACGCCAGTGATCAACAGGCGCCTTTCGCGCAGCAGCCAGCGATAGTCGACGCGCCGCCCCAGTTCGAACAGCACCAGGCCGAGCGCCAGGTCGACCAGCACGCCGAGCTTGTTGAGGACGCCGGCGTCGATCAAGTGGAAGCCGGCCGGGCCGATCAGCAAGCCAGTCAGCACATAGCCGGTAATGCTCGGCACCGGGAGCGCGCGCACCACCAGGCGTGCGCCCAGGATTCCCGCAATCAGAATCAGGCCGGTTGCGGTCATCACATTGAGCGTCTCGGGGAGCGCCGGCAAGAAATTGAGTGGCGTCATATCGTTTCCGTTTCCATGAGCTGCGATAAGGGCTTGTCGTTGTTTTTACTGCAGACCCGGAGCGCGTGAGCAGACGCGTCGACGGCGGATCGATGTAGGACCGGCAAGCATTCTTGCCGTGGAAAGCCGGGGCTGCGGCATGAGCCTGGCAGCCGCCAACCGAAGTGCCAAGCTGCAGCCAGGGTGCGCATGACGCCGGCCGGCGTGGCGGGAAAGTTCGGTAAGCAGAACAGCGCCGAAGAATAGCACAATCCGGGTCGTTCATTTAACAATCGCCGCAGTTGCTGCCTGCCGAGTTCGACCGCCTGGCTTCTGTCCGGCGGCTTCGCATACGCCGCACGCGCGGGCGCCGCGGCATTGGTTTGGCGGCGGATCGAGTGTGGTTGCGCACGCTCGGCAAATGGCGCCGGGCGGGGCGCAGCAGGGATGAGGAGGCGGCCGGCAAAGCCGGAAGTTGGCCACGATGACCGTCTCCCGGCGCGCGCCTACACGGCCGGCAATTCGTCCAGCGGCCAGCGCGGCCGCACATTGAAGGCGTAGTCGCGGCGCGCGGCGGCGGGATCGGCCTGCAGGCGCAGCGCGCCGGCAAACGCGATCATCGCGCCGTTGTCGGTGCAGAATTCGAGTTCCGGGTAATACACGCGGAAGCGGCGCTTCTTCGCGGCCGCCGCACGAGCGCCTCGCGCAGTTGCGCGATTGGCGCCGACGCCGCCGGCGATGACCAGCCGCTTGCAGGCCGGTCTGCTTGAGCGCCGCCACGCATTTGGCGGTCAGCACTTCCACCACGGCATCGACGAAGGCGCGCGCGACGTTCGCCTTGTCCTGTTCGCAGATATTCGCGATCTGGTGTTTCACCAGCGTCAGGACGGCCGTTTTCAGTCCGGAAAAGCTGAAGTCGAGGTCTTTCGAATGCAGCATCGGGCGCGGCAGCTGGTATGCGCGTCGGATCGCCGAATTCCGCCATGCGCGAAATCGCCGGGCCGCCCGGATAGCCCAGGCCCAGCAGCTTGGCCGACTTGTCGAAGGCTTCGCCGGCGGCGTCGTCCAGCGTTTCGCCCAGCAATGCATAGCGGCCGACGCCGTCGACCCGCATCAGCTGCGTGTGGCCGCCGGATACCAGCAGCGCGACGAACGGAAACGGCGGCGGCTCGGACGCCAGCAGCGGCGACAGCAGATGGCCTTCCAGGTGATGGATGCCGATCAGCGGCTTGTCGAGCGCCAGCGCCAGGCCGCATGGCGACGGACGCGCCCACCAGCAGCGCGCCCGCCAGGCCCGGCCCCTGGGTGTAGGCGATGGCATCGATCGCGGCGCGCGTGACGCCGCGCCTGATCCAGCACCTGCTCGCAGCAGCGGCAGCGCGCGCCGGATATGATCGCGCGACGCCAGTTCCGGCACCACGCCGCCGTATTCCTCGTGCATGGCGATTTGCGAATGCAGCGCATGCGCACAGCAGGCCGCGCTCGGTGTCGTATAGCGCCAGGCCGGTTTCGTCGCAGGAGGATTCGATGCCGAGAACTATCATCGGATGCCGCCAATCGCTTGCGCCGCGTTCGCCGCCGCGCCCCATCTATCTGAAAGCAGCCGCCATCGGCAGGCGAAGGCGAACTTGCAATACGTCATTGTAAAGGAAAGCGCCGCGCCGACCGGCTACAATCCCCGCTTGTTTATTTCGGTGCAGTCCATGCCAAAACCATTCGATGTCGCCGTCATCGGCGCCGGCGCCGCCGGCATGATGTGCGCTGCGGTGGCCGCCCAGCGCGGCAAAAGCGTGGTGCTGATCGACCATGCGACGCGGCTGGCGGAAAAAATCCGCATTTCGGGCGGCGGACGCTGCAATTTCACCAATCTTCTATGCCGGCCCGCAAAACTATCTGTCGCAGAATCCGCATTTTTGCAAAAGCGCGCTGTCGCGCTACACGCCGCGCGATTTCCTCGCTCTGCTGAAGCGCTATCGGATCGCTTACCACGAGAAGCACAAGGGCCAGCTGTTCTGCGACAACTCGGCGGAAGACATCATTTCCATGCTGAAGGCGGAGTGCGCGGCCGGCGGCGTTCACTGGCGCATGCCGTGCAAGGTCAGCAGCGTCGGCAAGAACGGCGCGCTGTTTCGGATCGATTCCGATGCCGGCACGCTGGCCGCCGCCAACCTGGTGATCGCCAGCGGCGGCCTGTCGATTCCGAAGATCGGCGCCAGCGATTTCGCCTATCGCGTCGCCCGCCAGTTCGACGTGGCGGTGGTCGAGCCGCGTCCGGGACTGGTGCCGCTGACCTTCGATCCGGACACCTGGCAGCCGTTCGGCCACTTGGCCGGTGTCGCCTTGCCGGTGGCGATCGAAGCCGGCGCGAAAGCCGGGCGCGGCCATTTCTTCGAAGACTTGCTGTTCACCCATCGCGGCCTGTCGGGGCCGGCCGTGCTGCAGATTTCGAGTTACTGGCATCCCGGTACGCCCTTGATCCTGAACCTGCTGCCCGAAACCGATGTGGCGCAGGCCTTGATCAAAGGCAAAACCGCGACCCGGAAAAATCTCGATAATGTGCTGGGGCAATGGTTGCCGGCCCGGTTGGCGGAGGGGTGGCTGGCCGCAGGCGGTTTCCGTCCTGATGCACGCCTGGCCGGATATGGCCGATCGTCTGCTGACGCGACTCGGCGCCTCGCTGAACAACTGGAGCATCCTGCCGAGCGGCACGGAAGGCTACCGCAAGGCGGAGGTCACGCTCGGCGGCGTCGATACGCGCGCCTTGTCGCAGCAAAGCATGATGGTGCAGAAAGTGCCGGGCCTGTATTTCATCGGCGAGGCGGTCGACGTCACCGGCTGGCTGGGCGGCTACAATTTCCAGTGGGCCTGGGCTTCGGCGGTAGCGGCGGGATTTTCATTCTGAGCGTGCCGCCGCGCAAGAGCGGATGCGCGAGGGCAGGGCGGCGTAGTTGCGCATGGAGTTGCAATGCTTTCTTTCGGCGCGTCACTCTGCTATAATCTTGGTCTTTCCCTAAACCTCGGTTTGAATTTACATGACCACTATTCGCCTTAAAGAGAACGAGCCGTTCGAAGTCGCCATGCGTCGCTTCAAGCGCACCATCGAAAAAACCGGTTTGTTGACCGAGTTGCGTGCGCGCGAATTTTACGAAAAACCGACTGCCGAGCGTAAGCGCAAGCTCGCTGCCGCGGTGAAGCGCCACTACAAGCGCATTCGCAGCCAGCAGTTGCCGAAAAAGCTGTACTGATTCCTGGTCGCACTCGGGTGCGACAGACTGTCAGCCGTTGCAAACCCGCTCCGGAAAGTCCGCAGCGGGTTTTGGCGTTTAACGGTCGAATTTACTCTGCTGGAGGTTCGCTTGAGCTTGAAACTGAAAATCACCGAAGACATGAAAGCCGCCATGCGCGCCAAGGAAGCGACGCGGCTCGCCACGATCCGCCTGCTGCACGGCGGCGATCAAGCAAAAGGAAGTCGACGAGCGGATCGAGCTGGACGACGCCCAGGTGCTGGCCATCATCGAAAAGATGATCAAGCAGCGCAAGGATTCGATCAGCCAGTTCGAGGCCGGCGGCCGCCCGGATCTGGCCGAAATCGAAAAGGCCGAACTGGCCATCCTGTCGACCTATATGCCGGCGTCATTGTCCGAAGCCGAAGTGCAGGCCGAGGTGGCCGCCGCGGTAGCCGCTGCCGGCGCCGCCGGTCCGCAGGACATGGGCAAGGTGATGGCCGTGCTGAAGCCGCGCTGGCCGGCCGTGCCGACATGACGGCCGTCTCTGGTCTGGTCAAGGCTGCACTCGCCAAGTCGTAAGGCGAGACGTTGTTGGCGGCTGACTCACCTTGATTCCGCATTCTTTCATTCAGGATTTGCTCAACCGGGTCGATATCGTCGACTGGTCGGGCGGTATGTGCCAGCTGAAAAAGGGCGGCGCGAATTTCATGGGCCTGTGCCCGTTCCATAACGAAAAATCCCCTAGCTTCACCGTCAGCCCGACCAAGCAGTTCTATCACTGCTTCGGCTGCGGCGCACACGGCACCGCCATCGGATTCCTGATCGAGTATTCCGGCCTGGGCTTCGTCGATGCGGTCAAGGACCTGGCGCAGGGCGTCGGCATGACGGTGCCGGAAAGCGACGACAGATTGCCGCCGGCGCAGCGCGCCGAATATCAGGCAAAAACCCTCGCGTTGTCGGAGGTGATGACGCGGGCCTGCGATTTCTACCGCAACCAGCTGCGCGCGCACCAGCGCCCGAAGGCCTATCTGAACGGGCGCGGCCTGACCGGCGAAATCGCCGTGCGCTTCGGCATCGGTTATGCCCCCGAGGGCTGGGATGGATTGCGCGCGGTGTTTCCCGAATACGCCGACGAGGTTCTGGTCGAGGCCGGCTTGGTCGATCGATCGGACGACGATGAGGGACAGTCACAAGCGCTACGATCGCTTCCGCGACCGCATCATGTTTCCGATCCGCAACCGAAAGGCCAGATCATCGGCTTTGGCGGCCGCGTGCTGGATCGGGGCGAGCCGAAATACTTGAATTCACCCGAGACGCCCCTATTTCAAAAGGGCAGCGAGCTATATGGATTGTTCGAGGCGCGCCAGGCGATCCGCAACGCCGGTTACGTGCTGGTCACCGAAGGCTATATGGATGTAGTTGCGCTGGCGCAGCTCGGTTTCCCGCAGGCGGTGGCCACGCTCGGTACGGCCTGCACGCCGACCCATGTGCACAAGCTGCTGCGCCAGACGGACCACATCGTATTCAGTTTCGACGGCGATCGCGCCGGCCGCCGCGCTGCGCGGCGTGCGCTGGATGCCTGTCTGCCGCATGCGACCGACAATAAAACCATCAAATTCCTGTTCCTGCCGGCCGAGCATGATCCGGACAGCTATGTCCGCGACGTTCGGTGCCGAGGCGTTCGAGCAGCAGATTCGCGACGCCATGCCGCTGTCCGCAATTCCTGTTGGACGAGGTGACGGGCGGCAGTGAATTGAAAAGTGCCGAGGATCGTGCGCGCGTCCAGTTCGAGGCCAAGCCCTTGCTGCAGATGATGCCGGCAACGGCCCTGCGCCTGCAAATTGTCCGTGGCCTGGCGCAGTTGACGCACACGACTCCAGCAGAAATCGAAAGCCTGTGCGAATTGAGCCGGCCGGTAACGCAGACGCGCCGGGCGCCGCCGCGCAGCAAGCGAACGGCGCCGATGGGAATGGAGCGGCAGATCATGCGGCTGCTGATCGCCCATCCGGCCTTGGCGGCATCGCTGGACGAAACGGCGTTGGCCGCCGTCAATTTCCTGGCCGGCGAGGAGGGCATGACGATGCAGCTGATCGAGGCGATTCGCGCCCTGGATAAAGAGGTCGGTTTTGCTGCATTATCGGAACACTTGCGACAGGGAAATTCCGATTTCGATACGCTGATCGCGGAAGTTTCGGCAGAGCCCGAACCGGAAATCGACACCGCGCGGCGTGAGCTGGCGGGCGCCTTGCGACAGGCCGAGATGCGGATGCTGAAGGCGGAAATGGAGCAATTGGCGACCTCGGGCCTGAAGCTGGAGGAAAGCCGGAATCGCTATCGTGAATTGATGGCGCGACAGGAAGCATTGAGAAGAGAGGCAGGGTCTGAAACAGGGCCGGTTTGAGCTTTCCGCACGGCTTGTTGCCGGGCGGAGAAGACAAGGCGCTATGCTATAATTAAAAGCTTTTGATTCAAGGTCTTGGAATATTTCGCTCCCTGACGCTGCCGGTTTTTCCAGGCGAACGGGAAAGCAAGAATTCTCGTTTTTGGTGGCGTCGGCGACAGGAAGCGGCGTTTTTCTGCCGGTGAACGCCGTCATTTAAACCTCGATAACAGGTTGTTGATTCTATGGCGAACGCAATGAAGAAACCCGCGAAAACCCAGACACCTTCAGCAAAAAAAGCGAAACCGCTTGCAACCAAATCGGCCTCCACTCCGGTCAAACTGGTTATGACCAAAGCCCGTGCCGGCAAAGCACCAGTCAAGGCGTCAGCCGCCAAAGCGGGCAGCGGAACGAGTACGAAGGCGGCGGCCAAACCCTTGACCAAAACAACGACGAAAAAAAATGAAACTGCGGGCGCCCGCGCCGTATCCAAATCGGCGTCCGCGTCCAATGTAAAACCCGTTTCCAAAGCTGTGCCAAAGCAAGCTTCAGGGCAATTGAAAGCATCTGTGACAAACAAGAAATCCGAATCACTAGCAATGGCCAAGCCAGTTAAAAACACGGCGAAGGCGCAGAACCAGCCGAATGTCGACGTGATGATCGGTTCCGGCGTCAGCCAGACGACGGATGCCGCGGTATTGGCGGCGATCGACACCTCGGGATATGTATTGCCCAGCGTCAAGGTTCCCGGCCGCCGGGGACGCAAGCCGAAAGAGTTCCAGCCCGAAAACGACGAAGTGGCAGCGCTGAACGCGGTCGAGCGCGCCGAGCTCAAGGCGGTCGACAAGGCGCGCGCCAAGGATCGCAAGGCGAAAGAAAAAGCATTGCTGAAGGATGCGTTTTCGTCCGACACCGAGGCGACCGAAGAAGAGTTGGAGCGGCGGCGCCAGAAATTGAAAACTCTGATCAAGCTCGGCAAGGAGCGCGGTTTCCTGACCTATTCGGAAATCAACGACCACTTGCCGGAAAACATTGTCGATCCGGAAGCGATCGAAGGCATCATCGGCACCTTCAACGACATGGGCATCGCCGTCTACGAGCACGCGCCGGATGCCGAGTCGCTGCTGTTGTCGGACAATGTCGCCAACGTCGCCAGCGACGACGACGCCGAGGCGGCGGCGGAAGCGGCGCTGTCCACCGTCGATTCCGATTTCGGCCGTACCACCGATCCGGTGCGCATGTACATGCGCGAAATGGGCTCGGTCGAATTGTTGACGCGCGAAGGCGAGATCGAAATCGCCAAACGGATCGAAGACGGCTTGAAGGACATGATTCAGGCGATTTCGGCGTGTCCGACCACCATCGCGGAAATCCTGGCCGGCGCCGATCGCATCGCCAATGATGAAATCAAGATCGACGAAATTGTCGATGGCCTGGTCGATCTGAATGCCGCCGAGCAGCCGGCGGTTGCCGCCCCCGCCGTTGCCGATGAAGAAGACGAAGAGGATGTCGACGAAGAGGAAGAGGAGGAAGAAGAGGACACCAGCGCCTCCGGAGCCGCCGGATTCTCCGCCGAACAGCTGGAACAGCTCAAGCGCGATGCGCTGGCCAAATTCGCCACGATTGCCGCTCAATTCGACAAGATGCGCAAGGCCTTCGAGAAAGAAGGCTACAAGTCGAAGCCTTACGTCAAGGCGCAGGAGGCGATTTCCAACGAGTTGCTCGGCATTCGCTTTACCGCCAAAGTAGTGGAAAAACTCTGCGATACCTTGCGCGGACAAGTGGACGAAGTGCGCCACATCGAGAAGCAGATCCTGGATGTGGCGGTGAACCGCTGCGGCATGCCGCGCGCGCACTTCATCAAGGTTTTTCCGGGCAATGAAACCAATCTGACCTGGATCGATGGCGAGGTCGAGGCTAACGAAGAATACAGTACGGTGCTCGGCCGCAACGTGCCGGCCATCAAGGAATTGCAGCAGAAGCTGATCGACCTGCAGGCGCGGGTGGTACTGCCCCTGCCGGATCTGCGCGGCATCAACAAGAAGATGTCGGCCGGCGAGATGAAGGCACGCAAGGCCAAGCGCGAAATGACCGAGGCCAACTTGCGGCTGGTGATCTCGATCGCCAAGAAATATACCAATCGTGGCCTGCAATTCCTCGACCTGATTCAGGAAGGCAATATCGGCCTGATGAAGGCGGTCGACAAGTTCGAATACCGGCGCGGCTACAAGTTTTCCACCTATGCCACCTGGTGGATTCGGCAGGCGATCACGCGCTCGATCGCGGATCAGGCCCGGACCATCCGGATTCCGGTGCACATGATCGAAACGATCAACAAGATGAACCGCATCTCACGCCAGATCCTGCAGGAAACCGGCGCCGAACCCGATCCGGCGACCTTGGCGATCAAGATGGAAATGCCGGAAGACAAGATCCGCAAGATCATGAAGATCGCGAAAGAGCCGATTTCCATGGAAACGCCGATCGGCGACGACGACGATTCCCATCTCGGCGATTTCATCGAGGACAACAATACGCTGGCGCCCTCCGATGCGGCGCTGCATGCTTCGATGCGCGGTGTCGTCAAGGACGTGCTGGATTCATTGACGCCGCGCGAAGCGAAAGTGCTGCGCATGCGTTTCGGCATCGAAATGTCGACCGATCATACGCTGGAGGAAGTCGGCAAGCAGTTCGACGTAACGCGCGAACGGATCCGCCAGATAGAGGCAAAGGCGCTGCGCAAGCTGCGTCATCCTTCCCGCTCTGACAAGCTCAAGAGCTTCCTGGAAGGGAATTGATCCCCATACAGGAAGGCACGGCAGCCGCGGTTGATATCGTGGATATCAAGCGCGACAAGGCGTGTAAAAGTTCGGGCCTCTAGCTCATGCTTGGTTAGAGCAGCGGACTCATAATCCGTTGGTGCCGTGTTCGACTCACGGGAGGCCCACCACATATCAAAGGGTTAGCAAGAATTTCTTGCTAACCCTTTGTCATTTTCTCTACTGATTTAATTGATTGTTGCCAACTTGGATGGTCATTATGGCAATGGATGGCGGCCTATATTCTTTGCGTGCCTTGGTGGGATATGAGGCGGCCAGCCGGGTATGACGATTGCGCCGATTTGCCCATTCTTCGGGCGGAATATGGGAAAATTTCTAAGCCGGACGGAAGAATCGCTTCCACTATAATAAGGTCCTGCCGGTGATGCCATTCATCGGAACCAAAGGTGAAGTTTCCAGTTTCTTTGTGTCTGGATAAAGCGCTTGTTGACGATTTTTGCGCATGGCTTCGAATAATCAATCGCCACTTCTCTCATTTATCAAATATCATTAATTCCATTTTTTCAGCCATCTTGTTGTTCCAGTACGCCGGCCGCCCTTGTTGCGCCGAAGTAGCGTCTTCCTTCGGAAATTTCAGCAAATCATGTCGCTAATCTGGATCGTCATCCTTCCTTTTGCGGGTAGCCTGTGCGCTGCCTTTCTGCCGTCCAATGCGCGCAATGCGGAAGCCTGGCTGGCTGGGCTGGTGGCACTTGCCTGCATCTTGCTGACCGCAGGGTTTTATCCGGAGGTGGCAAGCGGCACCGTGGTGCGGACCGTATTGCCATGGGCGCCGGCGCTGGGGCTGGATATCAATTTCCGGATGGATGGCTATGCCTGGCTGTTCGCCATGCTGGTGACGGTGATGGGCGCGCTGGTGGTCTTGTATGCGCGTTATTACATGTCGCCGCAGGACCCGGTGCCGCGCTTCTTCTCCTTTTTCCTGGCCTTCATGGGCGCCATGCTGGGTGTCGTGCTGTCCGGCAACTTGATCCAGCTGGTGTTGTTTTGGGAACTGACCAGCTTCAGTTCTTTCATGTTGATTGCGTATTGGCATCACCGCGTCGATGCGCGCCGCGGCGCGCGCATGGCGCTGACGGTGACCGCCGCCGGCGGCCTCTGCCTGCTGGCGGGAGTGCTGCTGCTCGGCCACATCGTCGGCAGCTACGACCTCGACGTGGTGCTGACGGCGGGCGAGCAGGTGCGCGCGCATGCCTGGTATACGGCCGTCCTGATATTGATCGCGCTGGGGGCGCTGACCAAGAGCGCGCAATTTCCGTTTCATTTCTGGCTGCCGCATGCAATGGCGGCGCCGACGCCGGTGTCGGCCTACCTGCATTCCGCCACCATGGTCAAGGCCGGGGTGTTTTTGCTGGTCCGCCTGTGGCCGGTATTGGCGGGGACGGAAAGCTGGTTCTGGATCGTCGGCGGCGCCGGCCTGTGTTCGCTGGTGCTGGGCGCCTATGCGGCCACCTTCCAGCAGGACATGAAAGGCGTGCTGGCCTATTCGACCATCAGTCATCTCGGCCTGATCACGCTGCTGCTCGGGCTGAACAGCGAACTGGCGCTGGTGGCAGCGATTTTCCACATCGTCAATCATGCGACCTTCAAGGCATCGCTGTTCATGGCGACCGGAATCGTCGATCACGAAAGCGGCACGCGCGATCTGACGCGGCTTTCCGGCTTGTACCGGATGATGCCGATCACTGCCACGCTGGCCGTGGTCGCCGCCGCCTCGATGGCGGGGGTGCCGCTGCTCAACGGCTTTATTTCCAAGGAAATGTTTTTTGCCGAGACCGTCTTCATCAGCGGCAATCTGCCGCTGCGCTTCGGCTTGCCGGCGGTCGCGGTGGTGTACGGCGTGTTCAGCGTCGCCTATTCGCTGCGTTTCATCCTGCAGGTATTTTTCGGGCCGCCGGCGCATGACCTGCCGCGCACACCGCATGAACCGCCGCTCTGGATGCTGGTGCCCAGCGCGCTGCTGGTGCTGGCCTGCCTCGTGGTGGGGATCCTGCCGTCGTTCACGGTCGGACCATTTCTGGATATGGCGGCGGCATCGGTGCTGGGACCGCACATGCCGTCCTACAGCCTGACGGTGTGGCACGGCCTGAGCCTGCCGCTGATGATGAGCCTGATCGCCATGGTGGGCGGCATCCTGCTGTATCTGATGCTGGGCAAATATCAGCAGCGCGCGCCCGGCGTGGTGCCGCTGATCTATCCGGTCAGCGGCAAGCGCATGTTCGAATTTGTGACCGACAATGCGACGCGCGTCGCCGGTGCGCTGACCCGCAGCTTGTCGTCGGACCGCTTGCAGGTGCAATTGCTGCTGCTGGTGGGCCTCGTATTTGCCGCCGCGCTGATGGTGTTATGGCACGGCGGATTGCCGGACGGCGACCTGCCTCTGACGGCGGCCGATCCGGTGTTCGGGTTGCTGTGGCTGATCGGCGCCGCCTGTGCGCTGGGCGCCGCGCGGCAGGCCAAATACCACCGGCTGGCGGCACTGACCCTCGCTGGAGGAGCGGGCCTGATCACCAGCATCACCTTTGCCTGGTTGTCCGCTCCCGACCTGGCGCTGACCCAGCTGGCGGTGGAAGTGGTGACGGTGGTGCTGATCCTGCTTGGATTGCGCTGGCTGCCGCCGCGCTTTCGCGCCGACGACGAAAAATCCACGCCGCTGGCGCAGCGCGTGCGCGCCCGCACGCGGCGCCTGCGCGACCTGCTGCTGGCGGCCGTGGTCGGCGGCGGCATGGCGGCGCTGACCTATGCCGTGCTGACACGGCGCCCCGGTACCGGCATTGCGCCGTTCTTCGTCGAAAATTCGCTGGCGCTGGGCGGTGGTTCCAATGTCATCAATGTGATTCTGGTGGACTTCCGCGCGTTTGATACCTTCGGCGAAATCACCGTACTTGGCATCGTCGCGCTCACGGTGTATGCGCTGCTGCGGCGCTTCCGTCCGGCGCTGGAAAGCATCGGCTTGACCAGCCAGCAGCGCGAACAGGACGGGCCCGGCGGACGCAGCGAGCCGGACCCGTTCGCGGCCTTGCCGTCCGGGACGATGAAAGTGCCGGCGGTGCTGGTGCGGCTGCTGTTGCCGGTGGCGCTGGTGGTATCGGTGTTTTTTCTGCTGCGCGGACATGATGCGCCGGGCGGAGGATTCGTCGGCGGCCTGGTGATGGCGACGGCGGTGATCCTGCAATACCTGGCGGGCGGCACGGTCTGGGCCGAATCACGTACACGTATCCATCCCCAGTACTGGATCGGGATCGGGCTGCTGTGCGCGGCGGCGGCCGGCCTGCTGGCATGGCAGATCAATCGCCCCTTCCTGTCGGCATTGAGCTGGCACCTGAACCTGCCCCTGGGCGGCACGCTTCATCTGCCGAGCGTGCTGCTGTTCGACTTGGGCGTCTACCTGCTGGTGATCGGCGCCACGGTATTGATCCTGGTTGCGCTGGCGCACCAGTCGTTGCGCAGCCATCGGCAGCATGCCGTCGCGCATCCGACCACGCCGGCGGCGCGCGTGGCAAAGCAGGTACTGGCAAGCGGAATGGAAAACTGATGGAACTGATCTATGCCCTGGCGATCGGCGTGCTGACCGGCTCCGGCGTCTGGCTGCTGCTGCGGCCGCGTACCTTCCAGGTCATCATGGGATTGTCACTGTTGTCGTACGCGGTCAACCTGTTCATTTTCGGCATGGGCCGGCTGACGGCGGGCCGCGCGCCGATCGTTGGCTCGACGGCGGTCGCCGACGCGGCACTGTATGCCGATCCGCTGCCGCAGGCGCTGGTGCTGACCGCGATCGTGATCGGCTTCGCCACCACGGCCCTGTTCCTGGTGGTGCTGCTGGCTTCGCGCGGACTGACCGGGACCGACCACGTCGATGGCCAGGAGTCCGAGTCGTGAGCGGCTGGCTGGCGCATCTGCCGCTATTGCCGATCCTGCTGCCGCTGCTCGGCGGCGCCGCCATGCTGTTGCTGGCCGATGGCCGGCGCACTGCGCGTACCGTGATCTCGCTGGCCGTCACGCTGGCGCAGCTGGCGGTGGCGCTGATTCTGCTTGCCATGGCGGGTGGCGCGCTGCCGGGGCTGGGCGGCGACGTCATCGCGGTCTATCGGTTGGGCAACTGGAGCGCGCCGTTCGGCATCGTGCTGGTGGTCGATCGGCTGGCCGCCGTCATGTTGACGCTGACCGCGGTGCTGGCGCTGGCGTCGCTGGTGTATGCGACGGCGCGCTGGGACCGGCTGGGCGCGCATTTCAAGCCCTTGTTCCAGTTCCTGCTGATGGGCGTCAACGGCGCCTTCCTGACCGGAGACCTGTTCAACCTGTTCGTCTTCGTCGAAGTGCTGCTGGCCGCATCCTACGGCTTGCTGCTGCACGGTTCCGGCGCGCCGCGGGTCAGGGCCGGCCTGCATTATCTGGTGGTCAACCTGGCTGCATCGCTGCTGTTCCTGATCGGGACCGCGCTGATCTACGGCATGACCGGCACCTTGAACATGGCGGATCTGGCGCTGATCCTGCCGACGCTGAATGCCGGCGACCGCAGCTTGTTCGACGTCGGCGCGGCGATTCTCGGCATCGCCTTCCTGGTCAAGGCCGGGGTCTGGCCGCTGAATTTCTGGCTGCCCGAGGCCTATGGCGCGGCGGTGGCGCCGGTGGCTGCGCTGTTTTCCATCCTGACCAAGGTCGGCATTTACGCGTTGCTGCGCATCGGCTCGCTGCTGGCGGAGGCGGGCACGCCGGCATTGTTCGGCGGCACCTGGCTATTCTGCATCGGCCTGGTCACGCTGTTCTTCGGCTGCGCCGGCATGCTGGCCGCGCAGCAGCCGCAGCGCCTGACCGCGTATTGCGTCATCGTTTCGGCCGGAACCCTGCTGGCGTCGGTAGGATTGGGCGGCGCGGCGATGGCCGGACCGGCGCTGTTTTACCTGATCAGTTCGGTGCTGGCGACCGGAGCGTTCTTCATGCTGGCCGAGATGATCGAACGCAGCCGGGCGTTCGGCGCCAACGTGCTGGCGGTCAGCTTCGAAACCTTCGGCGTCGACGATCCCTTCGATCCGGAGCGGCCAGACGAAGTGGTGGGCACCGTGATTCCGGCGGCGATGGCCTTCCTGGGCCTCGGCTTCATTTCCTGCGCGCTGCTGGTCAGCGGGCTGCCGCCCCTGTCCGGCTTCGTCGCCAAGTTCTCGATCCTGGCGACCGCGCTGGCGGGTGCGTCGGGCGATATGCCGCTATTGCCGGCGATCGTGCTGCTGGCGGCAATCCTGGCATCCGGACTGGTCGGCCTGGTGGCCCTGGGCCGGATGGGCATGCGCATATTTTGGAGTTCCGACGACCGCATCGTGCCGCGCCTGCGCCTGCTGGAAGCCGGTCCCGTCGCCTTCCTGATCCTGGCCTGCGTGGCGCTGACCGCGGGCGCCGGTCCGGTGGCAGCGTATCTGGACGCCACCGGCCGGGCGCTGGGCGCGCCGCAGACTTACATCGAGGCGGTGCTGGCGGCCGAAACGCCGGCTTCTTCGAACGGAGCGCCGCGATGAAGTGGACGCGCCCCATCTCGCTGCTGACACTGTTCCTGCTGGCGATCTGGCTGCTGCTGAACGATAGCTTGCAGCCGGGCCAGGTCGTACTCGGCCTGCTGCTGGTGACCCTGGTGCTGCTGTTCACCGCGCACGGTCGGCCGGTACAGGCGCGGCCGCGCCGCATGCTGCTGGCGCTGAAGCTGGGGGGGCATGTGATGGCGGATATCGTGCGCTCGAACATCGCGGTCGCGGCGCTGATTCTGAGTAGCAGGGAACGCCGCTCGAATTCGGGTTTCATGCAGATCCCGATCGAGCTGCGCGATCCACATGGCTTGGCGATGCTGGCCTGCATCATCACCGCCACGCCGGGAACGGTCTGGGGCGGCCTGTCGCCGGACGGCATGGTACTGACCATCCATGTGCTCGACCTGCAGGATGAGGAAATCTGGATTCGGACTATCAAGGATCGCTACGAACAGCCATTGAAGGAGATATTCGAATGAGCCACGTCTTGACTTGGGCGGTGTCGTTCGCCCTGATTGCGCTCTCGCTCGGCATGCTGTGTGCCGCCATCCGCCTGCTGTACGGTCCCGCCGCCCATGACCGGGTGCTGGCGCTGGACACGCTGTACGTCAACGGCATGCTGCTGATCCTGACGCTGGGAATACGTTTCGGAACGCGCGTGTATTTCGATATCGCGTTGCTGATGGCCTTGCTCGGCTTCGTCAGTTCGGCGGCGATGGCGAAATTCCTGTTGCGCGGCGAGGTGATCGAGCCATGACAATGAGCGAAATCCCCCTGTGGGCGGCGCTGCCGGCCGCGCTGCTGCTGGTCGCCGGCAGCCTGCTGGCATTGATCGGGTCCCTCGGCCTGTTGCGTCTGCCGAATTTCCAGGCCCGCATGCATGGGCCGACGATGGGCAATACGCTGGGCTTGGCCTGCATCCTGCTGGCGTCGATGTTGGTGGCGTCGGCGCACGGCGGCCGACTGGTGCTGCAGGAAATCCTGATTGCGGTGTTCATGGTGCTGACCTCGCCGGTGACCGCCCTGTTGCTGATGCAGGCGTCACTGTACCGCGACCGGGTCGAGCGCCGCCTGGAAAGCAGGAAGTAGACACCGGCCAGCAGACGCGCAGGTCCCGCTCGGGCCGCCGCCGCGCCACGGCCGGTTTGGCGTGCCGGCGCCGGGCGCTGACTTGATCTGCATCATTCCATCCGCCGCCCGCCTTCACTTAGCATGGGAACCCATCGTTCGCATCGGCCGCGCAGCCCTTGCGCGCCGCTTGCCGGCTGCCGGCCATGAGCAGCGGGCTGCCGCGCGGCGATCCATTTCGGAGAATCCATCATGTCCTTACCCCTGTCGGCCGCGCAGAACACCATGCGCATCATCCATGACGAGCATGGCAACCTGGCGTCGGTGATTCGCGGCATGCAGTATTTCGTGCGCGAGATCGACCAGGGCCGGCCGGCGCCGGACCTGAAAGTGTTCCGCGCCATGCTGTTCTATATCAACGAATTTCCGAACCGGGTCCACCACCCGAAGGAAGACCGCCATCTGTTCGCGCGCCTGCGCAGTCGCAGCCATGAGTTCGACGACACCATCGCCGAACTCGAACGCCAGCACGAAAAAGGCGAAGAGCTGGTGCGCCGCCTCAACCTGGCGCTGGCGCGTTATGAGTTCGAAGGCCCGGCGGCCTTCGCTGCCTTCCGTGCGCTGGTATCGGAATACGCCGGCTTCTATTTCAGCCACATGCGCCTGGAAGAGGAAATCATCCTGCCGGCTGCGGTTCAATTTCTGCTGCCCGAAGACTGGAGTGCGATCGAAACGGCGTTCGCCGACAATCGCGATCCGCTGAGCGGCGCCGAACTGAAGAGCGGCTTCGAAAAGCTGTTCTCGCTGATCGTCAATATCACGCCGGCGCCGATGGGCGTCGGCGACGCGCTGCACTGAAACGGACCGCCGCCGGTCAGCGGGCCGCGGCCGGGCCGGAACCAGCCGGCCAGCGCCCCGTTTCCCATGAATATGGGAGTATGTATAAAAAAACACCTTTCCATGTCCGAAATTGTCCATAGGTAATGGGAGTATATCGGCCGCACCAGGCATCTCTATGGCGCTCCTACGGAAGCCTCTGCCCAAGAAAAAAGCGCAACCCGGTCAGGATTACGCTAGTGACATGCCGGCCCGAAGCGCCCGCCGACACCCTCTATGCCATGGCACGGCGCCTGTCCATGGCGGCGCCGCCGGCGCTCATTGTGCCGCTGCCTTGAGCCGTGCCGGGCCGTCCATGACGCGCAGCGGCAGCAGCGTCAGTTTCCGGGGTGCCAGCCGGCGTTCGAGCGTGCGTTGCAGCCGGGCCAAGCCGGTGCGCTGCGGATCGAAGGCGGCCGACAGCGCGGCTGTCTCCAGCGACAGCCGCAGGCTGCCCTTGTCCACTCCCGGCGCATCGCGCAGCAGGGCTTCGATCGCGCGCCGTGTGGCTTCGTCGGTCGCCAGCGCGCCGTCGATGCCGAAAAAGGCAACCTGATGTTTCTGGCCGAAGGCCTGGGTCGCCACCGCGTGGTCATAGACCGCGGCCACCTTGTCTTCGACGCAGTGGCCGCAGGCGCCGGCGGGCGCGGCCCAGACGCCCATCAGCAGCGCCGCCGAGCAGAGCAGGGCGCGCATGGTCAGTGACTGCCTTCCGCGCTGTGGATCACGCCGGGCGGCTGGGCATCGACCCAGTGGAAATACTTCAGGTATTGCTGGACTTCGAGGTCGCTCAGGTTCTGGTTGGGCATCGGAATATTGTTGTATTCCTTCAGCAGCGCCTTGGCGTCGGCATCGGTTTCCAGCATCTTCTCCGGCGTTTTCAGCCACTTCGTCAGCCAGTCGTCGCTGCGCAGCTTGGTGACGCCGAGCAGGTCGGGGCCGAGCTTCTTGCCGCGCCCGATCGAGTGGCAGGCCAGGCATTTGCTCTCGAAGTCGAGCTTGCCCTGGACCGCCGCCGGTTCGGTCGGGGTCGAGGTGGCCGGCATGTTGTGGTGCTCGAGGTCGTTCTTTTCCGACGGCTTGACGGCGCCGGCATCGATCAGGCCGATCGCGCCCTGCGAGGCGTTGGCGAAATGGTGGTCGACCATGATGTACTGGCCGGCTTCCGGAATCATGAATTCGACGATGGCGGAATTCGACGAGCCGAGCAGCACGGTTTGCATGCCGCGGAACTGGTTGTCCGGATTGCCGTCCATCCAGACCCGATCGAAGATCGTGCCGACCACGTGGAAGCTGGAGGTCTTGCTGGGGCCGACGTTGAGCACGAACAGGCGCACCCGTTCGCCCGGCTTGGCCGGCAGCGGGCGCCGCACCATGCCGTTATGCTCGCCGTTGAACACGGTATGGCTGGGCAGCGATTTCTTCAGGTTGTCGCCGTCCAGCACATACAGCGGCTGGCCGTCGATCTTGCGCTTCTGCGGATCCGGCTTGGCGTAGAACTCGCTCTGGGTCACCACGTATTCGCGATCGACCTTGGTCGGATAGCCGCCGCGCGGCTCGACGATCAGCGCGCCGTACATGCCGGAGGCGATGTGTTCCAGGATCATCGGTGTGCCGCAGTGGAACATGAAAATGCCGGGATAGTTCACCGTAAACTCGAACTCGATAGTCTGGCCCGGCGCGATCGAACGGTATTTGTCCTGCGGCGACACCATGGCCGCATGGAAGTCCATCGAGTGCATCATGGGCGCGGCGATGAACTGGACGCCGGGCATGGCTTCGTCGCTGCGGTTGGTCATGCTGAACTTGATGCGGTCGCCGACGCGGGCGCGGATGGTCGGCCCCGGCACTTGGTCGCCGAAGGTCCAGGCGCTGAATTTCACGCCGGGCGCGATTTCGATGATCTTGTGGGTGGTGTCGAGGCGCACGGTTTTGACCGGCGACGGATCGAGCGGCTTCAGTTCGGCGCCCATGCTGAGCGCCGCACCTTCGGCAAAGGCGCCCTTGTGGCGCTCCGTGCTGATCTTGGCCGGAACCGGCTTCAAGTCCATCTTGCCGACATCGTAGGGGTCGGCGGTGGAGGCAGCGGCGCGGCGGCCGTGGGTGGGCCCTGATCGCAGGCCGTCAGCACAAGCGCAGCGGCGCACAGGAAAACGATGGGAAGGGTGCGGATAGCGCTCACATGAATCTCCTGTAGGAAAATACATCCTGGGAAAATCGAAAAGAAACTACTTTTCAATGTGGCCATGCTACCCGGGCAAAATTAGCCGAGTAATTGACTTGAGTCAATTTGGCAATAATTGCCGCATGCTGGCGCCATTGCCCCTTCGGTCAGGGCCGCCGACGGCGCGCGCATCGGTCCGCCATCAAGGGGATAAACGCGGGCGCAACAGGCCTAATCCGGTTCACCGCGCGTAACCCGAGTAAAATCGCGTATCTATTCACAACATATCGATATTTTTGGAAGGAAAGGGGCCAAGCAGGGGTAACCCACCGGATTCGGACGCCAAATCGCCGAATCGCGGTCCGCTGCAGCGCGTACGATACGTGGCCGGCCCGTCAATATCATGACCGACACTCAGTCAGAATCATTGTCCAGCAGCAAACCCGCGGTCCGTTTTCAGGACTTCGGGCTTTCCCCCGACATCCTGCGTGCCCTGACCGACCAGGGATATGTCCATCCGACGCCGATCCAGGCGCAGGCGATTCCGGTCGTGCTGCAAGGCCGCGACGTCATGGGCGCGGCGCAGACCGGCACCGGCAAGACCGCCGGCTTTTCGCTGCCGATCATCCAGCTGCTGCTGCCGCACGCGAGCACCAGCGCGTCGCCGGCGCGCCATCCGGTGCGCGCGCTGATCCTGACGCCGACGCGCGAACTGGCCGACCAGGTCGCCGACAACGTCAAGGCCTATGCCAGCCACACGCCGCTGCGCTCGACCGTGGTGTTCGGCGGCATGGACATGAAGCCGCAGACCGCCGCCCTGCGCGCGCGGCGTCGAAATCCTGATCGCCACGCCGGGCCGCCTGCTCGACCACGTCCAGCAAAAGAACGCTGAATCTGTCGCAGATGCAGATCCTCGTGATGGACGAAGCCGACCGCATGCTCGACATGGGCTTCCTGCCGGACCTGCAGCGCATCATCAACCTGCTGCCGAAGCAGCGCCAGAACCTGATGTTTTCGGCCACCTTCTCGCCCGAGATCAAGAAGCTGGCGGCCAGCTTCCTGAATCAGCCGGTCACCATCGAAGTCGCGCGCAGCAACGCCACCGCCGACGAATGTCACGCAAGTGGTGTACAAGGTCGACGAGCAGGCCAAGCGCGATGCCGTGGCGCACCTGATCCGCGGGCGCGACCTGAAGCAGGTGCTGGTGTTTTCCAACACCAAGATCGGCGCCTCGCGCCTGTCGCCGTCAGCTGGAGCAGGAGGGCATCAAGGCCACCGCGATCCACGGCGACAAGATCGCAGGCGGAACGGATGGCGGCGCTGGAAGCGTTCAAGGGCGGCCAGATCGATGTGCTGGTCGCCACCGACGTCGCCGCACGCGGGCTGGATATCGCCGAACTGCCGTGCGTGATCAACTTCGACCTGCCGTACAACGCCGAGGACTATGTGCACCGCATCGGCCGCACCGGCCGTGCCGGCGCCTCCGGCGACGCCATTTCGCTGTACTCGGAAAAGGACGAGCGGCTGCTGGCCGACATCGAGAAGCTGATCAAGCGCAAGTTCGTGCCGGCCGACCTGACCGGCTTCGTGCCGCGGCCGGCGTCGGCGGCGGAGCGCCATTCCTACCGCGACGGCCGTGCCGGCGGTCGCGGTGGCCATTTCGCCGGGCGTGCGGCGGCGCCGGAACGCGGCGGCCATGCGCCGGCGGTGCGCAAGGACAAGATCGATCCGTGGTTCTTGAAGCCCTACGAGCCGGAAGTGTTGCCGAACCCGGAGCCGCCCAGCGCGGCCGTCGTCAAGGCGCCGGGAAAAGCGCAGAAAACCAAGATCGCCGCCTTGCTCGGCGGCGCGCCGAAGCGCTGACGCCGGTCGGCGCTTTATTCGCCGGCGCTCAGCCGGGCGCGCGGCGCTCCGCCTGGCGCGCCAGCCGCCGCTGCCAAGCCGCCGGCGCGCGGCGCCAGAAATCATCGAGCGAGCGCACCCGGGCACTGCCCCAATTCCAGTCCCAGAAAAGCGGCCGCCTGCGTCAGTTCGCGCAGCGGCTGCGCCGGATCGAGCGGCCGGGCGCCGGTCTGCTTCGACAATTTGTCGCCATCCGCATTGCTGACCAGCGGCACGTGCAGGTAGCGCGGCGTCGGCAGCGCCAGCAGGCGCTGCAGGTAGATCTGGCGCGCGGTCGAATCCAGCAGGTCGGCGCCGCGCACCACGTGCGTCACCCCCTGCGCCGCATCGTCCACCACCACCGCCAGCTGATAGGCCCAGATGCCGTCGGCGCGCTTCAGCACGAAATCGCCGACTTCTGCCGACAGGCATTGGCATACCGGTCCCGCCCAGCGGTCGTCGAAGCCGATGCAATCGTCCGCCGCACCGGCATCCGGCACGCGCAGACGCCAGGCGCGCGCCGCCTTGCCGGGCGCCAGGCCGGCGCGGCAGGTGCCGGGATAGATGGCGGCGCCGTCGGCGGCGGTAGCGCTGCTGATGCGCGAGTCGGCGATTTCGCGCCGGCTGCAGCCGCAGGGATAGACCAGGTCGCGCAGCCGCGCCAGCGCCGCCTCGTAGAGCGCGTGGCGCCGGCTTTGCCACACCACTTCGCCGTCGCTGTGCATGCCGCAGGCGCTCAGCGCGTGCAGGATCTCCTCGGCGGCGCCGGGCACGGTGCGCGGCGTATCCAGGTCTTCGATGCGGATCAGCCAGCGGCCGTGGTGCGCGCGCGCATCGAGGTAGCTGGCCAGCGCCGCCACCAGCGAACCGGCGTGCAGCGGACCGCTGGGGGAGGGCGCGAAACGGCCGATATAGGGAGTGGCGGACATGCGGTTTTCCGGCTGCAACTATTCAAAATCCTGCAACAAATGATCGAGATTTCCAGGCTGCCGCCAAGCGGCGGCGAGGGTTATAGTGGATCAGGCAAAAATATATCCCAATCAGGAGCAAGCACATGATCGAATTGCGAAAAAGCGAAGCGCGCGGCCACGCGCAGCACGGCTGGCTGGATTCCTACCATAGTTTTTCCTTCGCCGATTACTACGACCCGCAGCACATGGGCTTCGGTCCGCTGCGCGTGATCAACGAAGACCGCGTCGCGCCCGGCACCGGCTTCGGCACGCATGGCCACCGCGACATGGAAATCATCACCTACGTGCTCGAAGGCGAACTGGCGCACAAGGACAGCATGGGCACCGGCAGCGTGATCCGGCCCGGCGACGTGCAGCGCATGAGCGCCGGGCGCGGCGTCCAGCATTCGGAATTCAACCATTCCGAGCGCAACGGCGTGCATTTTCTGCAAATCTGGATCCAGCCCAACGTGACCGGCATTGCGCCGAGCTACGAGGAAAAGAAATTCGACCGCGCCGAAAAAGACGGACGGCTGCGCCTGGTGGCTTCGCCCGACGGCGCCGACGGCTCGGTGCGCATGCATCAGGATGCGCGGCTGTACGCCGGCCTGTTCGACGCCGGACAGGCCGCGCGCCTGACGCTGGCGCCGGGGCGGCTGGCCTATGTGCACGCGGTGCGCGGCAAGGTGACGGTCAACGGCCAGCACCTGGCGGCCGGCGATGCGGCCAAGCTCGCCGGCGAAACCGAGCTGCAAATCGGCGACGGCGAGCAGGCGGAAGTGCTGGTGTTTGATTTGCCGGGCAGCGCCGGATAAGCAAGAGGCGGCGCTGCCCCGCCAGCGCCGTTTTATATACTCCACATGCATATGCCTGATCTCGGGCGAGAAATATCATAAATCCCGAGATACTCCGCAAGTCGGTGCCGTGGAGAGCTGGATCGTCGCTTGTTTGGGCGGCGTGCACTGTTCCTGATGTTCCGCGCGGAGTGGCGTGGAACCGGCGACGTGGCGGCTGCTGGTCAAAGCGACCGGCCACCGGGCGGGTCCCGATTGCAATCCGATATAGGCGCAAGGCCAACCCGATAGTGAATGCACCTGGGGGGGGAACCCGGGACGAGCGAGGGCCGATCCGCTTAAGGGCCAAACTGGCGCCTGCGGAATCCGTGCGAAATCTCATACTCCCTGGGTCGAATGCGAATTGCGGACGTATATCGGCTGTTTTTTGGATATACTCCTGAATCCCTATTTTTCGAGGAATCAGGGTCGCTCAGCCGTAAGCAACTTGCCGGGTAAGCGCTCCGGTTCGACCGGTATTTTGCGGATGGTAAGCAGGGTTCGGCCTACTCGATAGCCCGGACGGCTAGCGCGCCACCGTGGCGCCGCTTGCGCCGGGCGGCCAGCGGTATCCCAGCACCGACGAGCGCGGATAAAAATGCTCGCGCACCGCCCCCAGCTGATTGCCGCCCAATAGATGGATCAATTCGTCGTCGGCGCGCAGGAAGAAGCCGACATGCCCTTTCCAGCTGGCCGGATCGTCGCGCGAGAGGATCGCGATGCATCCCGGCCGCGGCGTCTCCAGCGCTTCTCCCCACTCGAGCCACGAGCGCGCCAGCGCCGAACCGGTCCCGGCGATGCCGGCCTGCGCCAGGCACCAGTTCACGAAGGAAGAACACCAGGACGCCTTGTCGTCGTAGCCGCGGATATTGGTGAAGTGGTGGTACTCGGTAATGCGCGGGTTGGACAGTCCCGGCGGGAACTGGCGTATGCCGATTTCCTGTTCGGCCGGGCCAGGCGGGCCAAGCGGGCCGGAGCATGGGATCCTAGCCGCGCAGTGTTGCGTGCGCCGCAGCGCCATCCGCCGGCAGCGGCGCGCAATGCGGGCAGGATTTCCCGGCGACATACAGCGGCGACAATTGCTCGCGCGGCGTCACCGTCGCCGCGCAGGCGGGGCAGCACAGCGCTGCGGTGGCCGGTTCCAGCGTCGGCCGCAGCGCCGTGCGATGATCGAACACGAAGCAGTCGCCGTGGTAATGGGCGCCGCCGACCTCCTCGAAGTATTTGAGGATGCCGCCATCCAACTGGTAGACACTGTCGAAACCCGTGTTGCGCATGTGGATCGCGGCTTTTTCGCAGCGGATGCCGCCGGTGCAGAAGGTGACGATGGTCTTGCCGGCCAGTTCCTGCCGATGCTCGGCCACGACGTCGGGGAAGTCGCTGAACTTGGCGATGCGGTAATCGATGGTATCGGCGAAGGTGCCGACGTCGACTTCGAAAGCGTTGCGGGTATCCATCATCACCACCGGCTGGCCGGCGTCGTCGTGGCCCTGGTCGAGCCAGCGCTTGACGGTGCGGGCATCGACCGCCGGCGCCCGTCCTTGCGCGGGCTGGATCTGCGGCCGCTTCATGGTGATGATCTCGGCTTTCAGCTTGACCAGCATGCGGCCGAAGGGCTGCGTTTCCGAATAGCTTTCCTTGATTTCCAGCTCGGCGAAGCGCGGATCGCTGCGCAGCCATGCGAGGAATTGGTCGATCGGCTCGCGCAAACCGGCCAAAAACAGGTTGATCCCTTCCGGGCTGAGAAGAATCGTGCCTTTTAGCTTCAGTTGCTGGCATAAAGCCAGAAATTGCGGACGTTTTTCGACAGTGTCATCGAGGCCGACGAATTTGTAGGCGGCGATGTTGACGTAAGGAGCGGGGGACGAAAGCACAGCGGTTTTCTCTAAGTCATTGATTTGCCGGTATTATAAACTTGCCGCGACGGTAGATCGTGGGGTCTTGCCGGGCACGGTAAAATGACGGCCATGACTTCACCGCAATTCGTTCATCTCCGCCTGCATTCCGAATATTCGATCGTCGATGGGCTGGTGCGCATCGACGACGCGGTCCGCGCCGCCGTGGCCGACGCCCAACCGGCGCTGGCCGTCACCGACCTCGCCAACCTGTTCGGCATGGTCAAGTTTTATAAGGCGGCGCGCGGCAAGGGGTTGAAGCCAATCGTTGGCTGCGACGTCTGGATCACCAACGACGACGACCGCGAGAAGGCCTCGCGCCTGTTGTTGCTGGTGAAAGACCGCACCGGCTACCTGCAGTTGTGCGAATTGCTGTCCAGGGCATGGCTGGAAAACCAGTATCGCGGCCGCGCCGAAATCCGCGCCGAGTGGCTGGAGCAATTGCAGCGGCAGGGTGCGCCGAACGGCCTGATCGCCCTGTCGGGCGCGCAGTTCGGCGACATCGGCATGGCGCTCGGCAACGGCAACGCGGCCGCCGCCGAACGCTGCGCACGGCGCTGGGCCGCGATTTTTCCGCAGCATTTCTACATCGAGGTGCAGCGCGCCGGGCAGCCGGGCATGGAGCAACTGTTGCGGCAGTCGGTGGCGCTGGCGGCCAAGCTGGAGCTGCCGGTGGTGGCGACCCATCCGGTGCAATTCCTGTCAGCCGAGGAATTCACCGCCCACGAAGCGCGCGCCTGCATCGCCGACGGCGAGATCCTGGCCAATCCGCGCCGCGCCAAGCGTTTCAACACCCAGCAATGCTTCAAGACGCAAGCCGAGATGGCCGAGCTGTTCGCCGACATGCCGGCGGCGCTGCAAAACAGCATCGAGATCGCCAAGCGCTGCAACCTGACGCTGGAACTGGGCAAGCCGAAATTGCCGGATTTCCCCACGCCCAACGGCATCGGCATCGACGAATTCCTGGTAATGGAAGCGCAGCGCGGCCTGGAGCAGCGGCTGCTGCAACTGTTTCCGGACGCGCAACAGCGCGAACAGCAGCGGCCGCGCTACGAGCAGCGGCTGAAGTTCGAGACCGACACCATCATCAAGATGGGCTTTCCCGGCTACTTCCTGATCGTCGCCGAATTCATCCACTGGGCCAAGGAAAACGGCGTGCCGGTCGGCCCCGGGCGCGGCTCCGGCGCCGGTTCGCTGGTGGCGTATTCGCTGTTGATCACCGACCTCGATCCGCTCGCCTACAACCTGCTGTTCGAGCGCTTCCTGAATCCGGAGCGGGTGTCGATGCCCGACTTCGACATCGACTTTTGCCAGGAAGGCCGCGACCGCGTGATCCAGCACGTCAAGGACTTGTACGGCAAGGACGCGGTGTCGCAGATCGCCACCTTCGGCACCATGGCCGCCAAGGGCGCGGTGCGCGACGTCGGCCGCGTGCTCGACATCGGCTACAACTTCTGCGACGGCATTTCCAAGCTGATCCCGTTCAAGCCCGGCAAGCTGGTGACGATCGCCGACGCGATCAAGGAAGAACCGCTGCTCGCCGGAGCGCCAGGAAAACGAGGAAGAGGTCAAGCAGCTGCTCGATCTGGCGCAGCAGGTCGAGGGCATCACGCGTAACGTCGGCATGCACGCCGGCGGCGTGCTGATCGCGCCCGGCAAGCTGACCGATTTCTGCCCGCTGTACACGCAGGGCGGCGACGCCGGCGTGGTGTCGCAGTACGACAAGGACGACGTCGAGGCGGTCGGCCTGGTCAAGTTCGACTTCCTGGGCCTGACCACGCTGACCATCCTCGACCGCGCGGTGCGCTACATCCGCGCGCTCGATCCGGCCATGGCCGACTTCAGCCTGGACAAGCTGCCGCTCAACGACCGCGCCTCCTACGAACTGCTGACCAAGGCCAAGACGGTCGCCGTGTTCCAGCTGGAAAGCCGCGGCATGCAGGGCATGCTGAAGGACGCGCGGCCCGACCGCTTCGAGGACATCATCGCGCTGGTGGCGCTGTACCGGCCGGGCCCGATGGACCTGATCCCGGACTTCTGCAAGCGCAAGCACGGCGAGAAATTCGAGTATCCCGATCCGCGCACCGAAGGCATCCTGTCCGAAACCTACGGCATCATGGTCTACCAGGAGCAGGTGATGCAGATGGCGCAGATCATCGGCGGCTATTCGCTGGGCGGCGCCGACCTGCTGCGCCGCGCGATGGGCAAGAAGAAGGCCGAGGAGATGGCCGAGCACCGCGAGATCTTCCGCGAAGGCGCGGCCAAGAACGGCCTGATCGCAGGAAAAGGCCGACGAGATCTTCGACTTGATGGAAAAGTTCGCCGGCTACGGCTTCAACAAGTCGCACGCCGCCGCCTACGCGCTGCTGTCGTACTACACCGCTTATCTGAAGGCGCATCATCCGGCCGCATTCATGGCGGCCAACTTGTCGCTGGCGATGGACGACACCGACAAGATCAAGATCCTGGTCGAGGATGCGCTCGAAGTCTGCGGGCTGACCCTGCTGCCGCCCGACATCAACCTGTCGGACTACCGCTTTACGCCGGTCGGCGAACCCGGCAAGAAGGCCACGCAGATCCGCTACGGCCTGGGCGCGGTCAAGGGCTCCGGCCAGGGCGCGATCGAAGCGATCATCGCGGCGCGCCAGGGCAAGCCGTTCACCGATCTGTTCGACTTCTGCAAGCGCGTCGACAAGCGCGCAGATCAACCGCCGCACGATCGAGTCGCTGATCCGCGCCGGCGCCTTCGACTGCTTCGGCGTCGACCGCGCGATCCTGCTGGCTCAGTGTCGGGCGCGCGATGGAAGGCGCCGAGCAGGCCGAGGCGGCAGCCAACCAGGTCAGCCTGTTCGGCGAGCGACAGCGATCTGGAGGCGACGCCGGAGTACGTCAAGGCGGCGCCGTGGAGCGACAAGCAGAAGCTGACGGAAGAAAAGACGGCGCTCGGCTTCTACCTGTCCGGCCATTTGTTTCGACGCCTACGCGGCGGAAGCGCGCCGATTCGCCCGCACCAAGCTGTCCAGCCTGGAGCCGAGCGCGCGACCCGCGACTGATCGCCGGCGTCATCACCGCGGTGCGCACGCAGATGACCCAGCGCGGCAAGATGGTCATCGTCACGCTGGACGACGCCAGCGCCACGGTCGACGTCACGGTCTACAACGAACTGTTCGACGCCAACAAGCGCCTGTTCAAGGAAGACGAGTTCCTGGCGGTGCAGGGCAAGGTGTCGGAAGACCGTTTCTTCGGCGGCCTGCGGGTTACCGCCGACAAGGTGATGGACATGGCCGCCGCGCGCAGCCATTACGCGCGCCAGTTCGTGCTGTCGCTGAACCAGGCGCCGGAGCGCTGCGACAGCGTGCAATTGCGCGGGCTGCTGGCGCCCTATGTGTCGCCGGACGGCTTGCCGCTGGCCTTGCGTTACCAGCGCAGCGGCGTCGGCTGCGAACTGCTGCTTGGCGACGACTGGCGGGTAGCGCCCAGCGAGGCCCTGCAGGGCATGCTGGCCGAGTCGTTCGGCAGCGATGCCGTGGCGATCGAATATTGAGTTCGCCGCGCATGAAAAATCAGCTCCTGAAGCTGCATTGGCTGGTGTTCGTGGTGCTGATGGCGGCGCCGGCGTTTTTGCTGGTCGAGAGGAAGGCCGGCAATCTGAGTTTTTACGCGTTGCTGCTGCTGGCAGCGGCAGCCGCGCTTGGGCGCCTGCGTCCCGACGACCGCGGCTTTTGGCAGTTGGTGAAGGAGTACTGGCCGCTGCACCTGGCCATGGCCGGCATGCTGCTGGCGATCTTCATCAACCAGCTGGCCTTGCAGAACTTCGTCATCAAGACCTACGACTATCCGTCGCGCATGGCGTTTTTCGTCGTCATCCTGTGGATCGCCTTGTTGCTGCCGTACCGGCTGATGAAGCAGCTGCAGTGGGCCTATGTCGCCGGCGCTCTGTTGGCGGCGATCCATATGTATGTGACCACCCGGGGCGGCACCTATCGCGGCTATGTCTATTTCATGCCGATCATCGAATTCGCGCAGATGGCGCAGCTGCTCGGATTCCTGGCGCGTATTGTCGATCGAATACGAAGTGCGCGATCCGCTCTGGCGCCGGCTCGGCATCGCGCTGAAGCTGCTGGCCGGCGCCGCCGGCATCTATGCCGCCTATCTGTCGCAGACGCGCGGCGCCTGGATCGGCATTCCGGTGCTCTTGGTCATCACGATTTTCATCCTGGGGCGCAATATTCCGTTGCGCCGGCAGCTGGCGCTGTTTGTCGGTGGTTCGGCGGTGCTGCTGGCGTTGTTCGCCTCCACCGATCTGGTGCAAAAGCGCGCGGCCGAGGCGAAGCTCGACATTTCGCAGTATCAGGACGGAAAAAGCCTGGATACCTCGCTCGGCATCCGGATCCAGCTATGGAAAGCTTCCTGGCTGCTCTATGCCGAGCATCCGTGGGTCGGCGTCGGCCGCGAAGGATACCAGAGCGCCATGGGCGAGCTGGAGAGCCGCAAGATCATCAGCCCCCTGGCCCGCATCCAGCCCCATTCGCACAATGAAATCCTGTACAACATGGCGACCCTGGGCACCTTCGGCCTGCTCGCCATCCTCAGCCTGTACCTGGTGCCCGGCTATTATTTCCTGCGCGAGATTGCGCATCGGGATCGCGAAATCCGCGCCACGGCCGGCATGGGGCTGGTCCTGTGCGCCGGCTTCCTCATTCTCGGCCTGGTGGACGTAATGTTCATGTGGGGCGCCAGCGATAATTTCTATAGCATCGTGGCAGCGATCCTGTTTGCGTTTATCATCAAGCGCAAAAAGATGTTGTCCGTCAATCCGGCTTTGCAATGATCCTGCTGAACGCAGCGGCGAATTAACCACAGGTAAACCCATCAATGAAGTTCCCTCCGCAAATGGCGCGCCTGGCGGCCATGCATCGCCCGTACAAGAAGCGGCTGGCGCTGGCTTTTCTGGGGATGATCTTGACCGCCGCCACCGAACCGGTGGTGCCGTATATCTTCAAGGTACTGCTGGACAATGGCTTCTCCGGCACGCAGGCGTTTCCCTACTGGCTGGTGCCGCTGGCGGTGATCGGCATCTTCGCGATCCGTGGCAGTTCGACCTTCCTCAGCACCTACATGATGACCTGGGTCTCCAGTCGCCTGCTGACCGATCTGCGGCGCCTGATGTTCGCCCGCATCCTGCGCGTGCCGGCCGGTTTCTATGCCGCGCATACCACCGGCCGCGTAATCAATTCGATGATGTTCGAAGTGCAACAGATCATCGAAATGATCACCAAGGTGTTCACCTCGATCGTGCGCTCGGCGCTGACCGTGGCCGGCCTCCTGGCCTGGCTGCTGTACCTGAACTGGGCGCTGACCCTGGTCACTTTGGTGCTGCTGCCGCTGGTGGCGTTCGTGGTGCGCGCCACCGGCAAGCGTCTGAAGCGGCTGAACCAGGATGCGCTGGCGGTCAATGCCCAGCTGACCCAGGTGATCGAGGAAACCACGCGCGCGCAGCAGGTGATCAAGATCTTCGGCGGCCACGACTACGAGCAGGCGCGCTTCGAGGAGCGCGCCGAAAACCTGCGCCGCTACACGATGCGCATGACCAAGACCTTCGCGGCGACGGTGCCGATCACGCAATTGATGACCGCCTGCGCGGTGGCGGTGGTGATCGTGCTGGCGCTGATCCAGTCGGGCCAGGGACAGATCACGGTCGGCGGCTTCGTGTCCTTCATCACCGCCATGCTGATGCTGCTGACGCCCTTGAAGCAACTGGCCGAGGTCAACGGACCGCTGCAGCGCGGCATGGCGGCGGCCGACGCCGTATTCGGCCTGATCGACGCGCCGGTCGAACGCAGCAGCGGCCGCCTCCTGGACGCGCGTGTGCATGGCCGCGTCGATCTGGTCGACGTCGGCTTCGCCTATCCGGGCCAGAAGCAGCAGGCGCTGAAGGCAGTCAACCTGCGGGTCGAGCCGGGCGAGACGATCGCCTTCGTCGGCATGTCGGGCGGCGGCAAATCGACGCTGGTCAATCTGATCGCCGGCTTTTATGCGCCCACCACGGGCCGCATCCTGCTCGACGGCGAATCGATCGAGGAGATCGCGCTGCCCAGCCTGCGTGCGCAGATCGCGATGGTCAGCCAGCACGTGGTGCTGTTCGACGACACCATCGCCGCCAACATCGCCTATGGCGACAAGCAGCCGGACATGGGCCGGATCAAGGCGGCGGCACAGGCCGCGCACCTGAGCGACACCATTGCCGCCATGCCGGACGGCTTCGACACCTGGATCGGCGACAACGGTTCGCGCCTGTCCGGCGGCCAGCGCCAGCGGCTGGCGATCGCACGCGCGATCTACAAGGATGCGCCGCTGCTGATCCTGGACGAAGCGACTTCGGCGCTGGACACCGAATCCGAGCGCGCCGTGCAGGCCGCGCTCGATCAGCTGATGCGCGGCCGCACCACCTTCGTGATCGCGCACCGGCTGTCGACCATCGAGCGCGCCAGCCGCATCGTGGTGCTGGCCGACGGCGCCATCGTCGAAAGCGGCACGCACGAACAGTTGCTCAAGCAGCAGGGCGTCTACGCGAATCTGTATCATCTGCAGTTTTCGGCGGAGGCGCTGTCGGCGCCGCTATAGCCGGCGTTGCGCCCAGCCGTACCGGACGCCGGGAACGCTTCCAGAATCCATTGCCCACCACTTCGATGCCTAGCCCACTGGTTCCCGCCGATTTGCTGCAGAAATCGGACAGGATATTGTTCATCGCCCACCTGGCGCTGGGCGACTTCACTTATCTGCAAAACTGCTTTCGCGCGTTTGCGCAGGCCTACCCGCATCTGAAGCTGCACCTGTGGGTGGACGAGGTGCGGCGCACCGCGGACGCCTCGAAATGGCCGATGCTGAAAAGCTATTCCTTGTACGACTGGGTGCGCGCCTGCCCGTTTTTCGACAAGGTTTACGACCAGACCTACAGTCCGCAACTGCTGCGGCAATCGGTGGCCGAGGCGCGCGCCCAGGACTATCCGATCGTGGTGTCGCTGGCGACCCTGCGGCCGGCGCAGTATGCCGCTCTGGCGCGCGCCATCAGCCCCGGCGGCTTCGTCGCCGGCATGCAGGAAAAACTCAGCCTGCTGACGCTGCACCGCCTGGCGGCCTATCGCAAGCTGGACGCCGTGCTGCCGCTCTACCGGCTGGAGCGCGACAATCCGCAGCACATCAGCGCGGTCTATGCCGGCTGGTTTGCCGCTCTGTTCGGGCTGCAAATCGCGCCGGAGGCGCGCTTGCCGTATGTCGAGTTGCCGCCAGATTGGGCACGGCAGGCCGATGCGCAACTGCGCCAGTGGAACTGCACCGGCGGCAAGCGGGTGTTCGTCAATTCCTTCGCCAAGACCAAGAAGCGCTGCTGGTCCCTGCAGCGGGTGGCGCAGCTGATCCGGGCGATGCAGGCGCGCGAAGAATGGCGCGACGCCTGCTTCATCGTCAACGCCATGCCGCACGACATGCCGGCCATCCGCGAGTTTCTGCAGCGGCAGGCGCTGGAACGCACCCATCTGTTTTCCGCCGAGCGGAATTTTTTCGAGCTGCCGGCGATCCTTGCTCGCTGCGACCTGATCATCTCGGTCGAAACCGCGGTCATGCACCTGGCGAACGCGGTCGGGGTGCCGGTGATCGCCTTGATGCGCCAGAAAAATCCGGAATGGGTTCCGCTCGATGCGGCCAACAGCACGGTGATCACCGCCGCGCGTCGGCGCGACTGGGTGGAAGCGGTGACCGTGGATCAAGTCATGAAGGTGCTCTAGATGCATACCAAATCGGAACCGGCCGGCAAAAACGTGTTGCACGTGGCGTTTTGCGTCGACAACCACTACTTCCGCAGCATGGGGGCGACCATCGCTTCGCTGCTCGACAACAATCCGCAAGTGCAATTCGTGTTCCACGTGTTTGCCTTTGCGGTGGCCGACGAGCATCGCCGCCGCCTGCTCCAGCTGGAACAAAAATTCGGTGTCGCCACCCGCGTCCACTTGATCGATCCGGCGCGCTTTTCCGAGTTTTCGCATTTCATCGCCTCGACCTATTATTCGCCGTCGATTTTCACCCGCCTGCTGATTCCGTCGGTGCTGCGCGACGTCACCGACAAGGTGCTGTACCTGGATGCCGACATCCTGTGCGTCGGCAAGGTCGATGAATTGCTGCAGCGGGACATGGACGACGTGGTGGCGCTGGTGGTGCCCGACGCCGAGGCTACTACGGTGCGGCGCGTGGCGGCGCTCAAGCTGTCGCAGCCGAAGTACTTCAATTCCGGCGTGATGCTGATGAACGTGCCGCTGTGGCTCGAGCAGCGCATTACCGAGCAGGCGGTCGAGGCGATGCTGAACGACCGCCGACACGATTTCCGCTTTCCCGACCAGGATGCGCTGAATCTGGCGCTGGATGGCCGCGCCGAATATATCGAGCAGAAGTGGAACGTGCTGTACGGCCTGATCGGCGACCTGGAAAACGGCATCCGCCGCATGAAGCCGCTGGACGATCCGCGTTTCATCCATTTCGCCGGCGCGGTCAAACCCTGGAACAACTGGTGCCTGCACGAGTCGCGCGACCTGTTCTTCAAGTACCACCAGATGTCGCCGTGGGCCGACATGCCGCTCGATGAAACGCCGCAGAATTACAAGGAAATGCGGATGCATTCGCGCTTCCTGATGCGGCGCGGCAAGGCCTTCGAAAGCCTGGTCTGGTATCTGCGCTACCTGAAGGCGCGGCCCAGCAAGCTGCCGGCCTTTCTCCGTTAATCTCTCTTAGATCAGGCTGTTCATGTCCGCATCGCTGGTACCCCGGGAGCTGCTGCAAAAATCCGACAAGATCCTGTTCGTCGCCCATCTGGCGCTGGGGGATTTCACCTATCTGCAAAACTGTTTCCAGGCGTTTGCACGCGCCTATCCCCATATCAGGATGCATCTGTGGGTCGATGAAACGCGGCGCACCAAGGACGCCGGCCAGTGGGAGCATTTGCGTAAGTACTCGCTCTACGACTGGATCGACGACTGCGGCCTGTTCGACAAGGTGTACAAGGAAACCTACAGTCCGGCGCTGCTGGCGCGCTCGATCGACGAGGCGCGCCGCGAACGCTATCCGATCGTGGTGTCGCTGGCGGTGCTGAAACGGCATTTCTACGCGGCGCTGATCCGCAAGCTGAGCCCGGACGGATTCACGGTGGCGCAAAAAAAGCGCGTGCGGCCATGGGACCTCCCCAAGCACCTGATCTATCGTAAGCTGGATGCCGCCATTCCCGCCTATGTGCCGCGCGCGGCCGATCTGCCGCATATCAGCGCGATCTATGCCGGCTGGTTCCGCACGCTGTTCGGTCTGGAGATTTCCGCTGCGGAACGCTTTCCCTTCGTGCGCATCCCGCCGCAATGGCGTGAGTATGCCGAGCGGCAATTCGCCGAATGGGGGTTCACCAAAGGCGACCGGGTCTTGTTCCTGAACGCGTTTTCCAAGTCGCCGGAACGCAGCTGGCCGCTGGAGCGCGTGATCGAGCTGGCGGCGGCGATCCGCCGGCTGCCGCAGTGGCAACACGCGTGCTTCGTGGTCAACGTGGTGCCGGAACAGATGGCGGCGGCACGGCAGCTGTTTGCCGGCTGCACCCTGGGCCGCATCGAACTGTTTTCGGCCGAGGAGAATTTCTTTCAGCTGCCTGCGGTGCTGAGCCTGTGCAGCCTGATCGTTTCGGTGGAAACCGCGATCATGCACCTGGCCAATGCGGTCCACGTGCCGGTGATCGCCCTGATGCGGCAAACCAGCCCGGAATGGACGCCGATCGACGCCGCCAACAGCCGCATCATCACGGTCGAGCGACGCAAGGGCTGGGTCAAGGAGATCAAGGTGGAGCAGGTGGTGGCGGCGCTGCCGGTGCTATCCTGAAGCGCATGGGCGGCCATTCCGGCCGTCGTCCCCGAAAAGGAAATCACCGATGTCCACTTCCCATCCGATTTCGCGCTTTCCCGTTCCCGAACTGAAAGAGCTGCCGGACGACATCCGGCAAGCGATCCTGGCGGTGCAGGAAAAGGCCGGCTTCGTGCCGAACGTGTTCCTGACGCTGGCGCACCGGCCGGCCGAATTTCGCGCGTTTTTCGCCTATCACGACGCGCTGATGCTAAAGGAGAGCGGCAGCCTGTCGAAGGCCGACCGCGAAATGATCGTGACCGCTACCAGCGCCAGGAACGGCTGCCTGTACTGTGTGGTGGCGCACGGTGCGCTGTTGCGGATCTACTCAAAGAATCCGCTGGTCGCCGACCAGGTTGCGGTCAATCACCTGAAGGCCGACATCCCGCCGCGCCAGCGCGCGATGCTGGACTTTGCGCTGAAGGTCTGCCTGTATTCGGACCAGGTGGACGAGGGCGACTATGCGGCCTTGAGCACGCATGGATTCGACGACGAAGACGTTTGGGACATCGCCGCCATCACCGCCTTTTTCGGCATGTCGAACCGCATCGCGAATGCGATCTCGATGCGGCCCAACGACGAGTTTTTCCTGATGGGCAGGGTGCCGCGCAGCTAGTACTGGCGGCATTCCTTCTCAGAGCAAGGGTGTGCGCGGCACGCCGGCATTCACCACCCGGCGGCAGGGATTGCCGCCGATCGCATACGCCAGGTCGCCGGGCCGATCGATCTCCCACAGGGCGAAATCGGCGATCTTGCCCACTTCCAGGCTGCCCAGCGTTTCCGCCATGCCGAGCGCGCGCGCGGCGTGCAGCGTGGCGCCGGCCAATGCTTCCTGCGGCGTCATGCGGAACAGCGTGCATGCCATGTTCATCGCCAGCAGCAGCGAGGTCATCGGCGAGGTGCCCGGATTGCAATCGGTGGAGATGGCGATCGGCACGCCGGCTTCGCGCAAGCCCTGGAGCGGCGGATATTTTGTTTCACGCAAAAAGTAGAAGGCGCCCGGCAGCAGCACCGCGACGGTGCCGGCCGCTGCCATCGCGGCGATGCCTTGTTCCGACAGATGCTCCAGATGGTCGGCCGACAGCCCGCGGTAGCGCGCGGTGAGCGCGGCGCCGCCCTGATCCGACAATTGTTCCGCATGCAGCTTGACCGGCAGCCCGTGCCGCTGCGCGGCCTGGAACACGCGTTCGGTCTGGGCGCTGGAAAAGCCGATGTTTTCACAGAAGGCATCGACCGCGTCGACCAGTCCCAGCGTTGCCAGCTTCGGCAGCATTTCATCGCATAGCAGATCGACATAGGCGTCCGCCTGGCCGGCATATTCCGGCGGCAGCGCGTGGGCACCGAGGAAAGTGGTGCGCACCCGCACCGGCAAGGTGGCGCCGATCTGGCGCGCCACGCGCAGCATCTTGGTCTCGGACGCCAGGTCGAGGCCATAGCCGGACTTGATTTCCAGCGTGGTGACGCCTTCCGCCAGCAGGTTGCGCACGCGCGGCAGCGAGGCGCCGTACAAGCCGTCCTGGCTGGCGGCCCGCGTCGCCCGCACGGTCGACAGGATGCCGCCGCCACGGCGGGCGATGGCTTCATAGGCGACGCCGTTCAAGCGATCCTCGAATTCGTCGCTGCGATTCCCCGCATAGACGATATGGGTATGGCAGTCGATCAGGCCCGGCGTCAGCCAGCAGCCGGCGCCATCCTGTTCCTCTTTGGCGCGATAGCCGGCGGGCAGGACTGCGCGCCGGCCGAGCCAGGCGATGCGGCCATCCTTGACGGCGATCGCGCCGTCGCGGATTTCTCCGTAGCCGCCGGCATCGGCCAGCGTCGCCAGGTGGACATTGGTCAGCAGCAGGTCCCAGATGGGGGCGGTATCGTGCGTTGTCGGCTCAGGCATTTTGAACTTCCATCAAATCGACCACGAACACGGTCGCGGCCTCGGTGGTTTGCAATCGCCATTCGGCGGCGTCTTCGGCACCGATCAGCACGCTGTCGAAGCGGCGCAAGCTGAGCGGGGTGCCGTCCCGTTCCAGGCAGTCCAGCCGTTCGCCGGCCGCCAGGAACAGCAGCAGCGCGGCGGACTGGCGGACCACGGTCGTCGTCCCGGAAAAATCGAGACGCTCGAACCGGTGGCGATAGCGCGAACGGCGGCTCATGACGTTGAAGTCGGTGGTGCCGCCGGCGACCGTGGCATGCACCGCCGCTTCGCCGGCAAAGACCACGGTCGGATGCTCGGCCGACAGCTCGACCGGCTGGCCATCGATCTGCAATGCCACGCCGGGACCTTCGACTAGGCTCAGGGTGCGGTCGATGTCCGGAAAGGAGGAGAACGCACCGCTCTGGGCGATCGTCGCCAGGCTGATGCGCCAGTCAAAGCTATCGAGCGTTGCGCCGGCCGGGGCGATGGCGATTTCGGTGGTCTTGCCGCCGCCGTTCTTCCAGGGCGTGACGAGATGATTTTCTTTACGCAGCAAGAGGGGCACAGGAACTCCGTGTAGGTTGAATCAATGCTGCCGCAGGTCCGCCAGCGCTTGCTTGAAACGCTCGGCGATCGCTTCCTGCGCCACATGGCGCTGGCCGCGTACCACCCAGTGGCCGCCGACCAGGACGTCGCGCACCAGGTTGTCGTTGCCGCAGAAGATAAAGGTGTTCAGCACGTCTTCTACGGCACGGCCGAACAGGTTCGGATGTTCGCCGTCGAGCACCAGCAGGTCGGCGCGCTTGCCGGCGGCCAGCCCGCCCAGCGGCCGCCCTGAGGCTTGCGTGCCGCCGGCCAGCGCGGCGTTCCACAGGAAGTCGCCGACGTTGCGCTGCTGCGGCGAGGCCGCGATGTTGCGCCGGCCGTGCACATTGCGCTGGCCGTATTCGAGCCAGCGCAATTCCTCGACCGGGCTGTGCGAGATATGGCTGTCGCTGCCGATGCCGAAGCGGCCGTTGGCGTCGAGAAAATCGGCCAGTGGGAAATGGCCGTCGCCCAGGTTGCCTTCGGTGGTCAGGCACAGGCCGGCGACGGCGCCGCTGGCGGCGATCAGCTTGACTTCGTCGGCGGCGAGGTGGGTTGCGTGCACCAGGCACCAGCGCTGATCGACCGGCAGGCGCTCGTACAGCCATTGCACCGGGCGCCGCCCGCTCCAGGCGACGCAGTCGTCGACTTCCTTGCGCTGTTCGGCGATATGCAGGTGCAGCGGCCGTGCCGGCGGCAGCGCCGCCACCAGTTCGGCTATCTGCTCGGTCGAGGCGGCGCGCAGCGAATGCGGGGCGACGCCGACCTCGGTCTGGCCGTCGCGCTGGCGCTCCAGTTCGCCCACCAGCCGCAGGATATCGTCGGCGTCGGTGCGAAAGCGCTTCTGGCCTTCATTCAATGGTTTTTCGCCGAAATTGGAATAGCTGTACAGCACTGGCAGCATGGTGATGCCGATGCCGGTCGCCCGTGCCGCCGCGATCACGCGTTCGGCGGTTTCCGCCGGGCGCGCATAGAACGTCCCGTCCGGCGCTCGGTGCACGTAGTGGAATTCGCAGACCGCGGTATAGCCGTAGCGCAGGCATTCGGCGAACAGCTGGGCGGCGATCGCCTCGATATGCTCGGGCGTGATGTGGCGCGCGAAGCGGTACATCAGGTCGCGCCAGGTCCAGAAGCTGTCCGGGCCGTCGCCGGCCTTTTCGGTCAGGCCGCCCAGCGCGCGCTGGAAGGTGTGCGAATGCAGGTTGACCATGCCCGGCAATACATATTCGGCGCTGGCTTCGCCGGCGGAAAAGGTGCTGTCGGCCTGGACGCCGGTCAGCTCGCCTACCTGGTTCCAGGCGAGCCGGACGTTGCGGCGCCAGCCTTCGGGCAACAAGGCGTGGCGGGCGAAAAGGGAATTGTCTGTCATCGATGCGGTCATCTTGTGGTCGGTCTTAGCGTGGCGCCGCTCAGCGTGCCTGGGTCCGGGCCCAGGCGATGGTCGCTTCCAGCATATTGCGCAGCAGCGGCTGCACCGCTTGCGCCAGGTCGCGGC